>JBBRXB010000006.1:0-174917 GCA_038248915.1 Candidatus Limnocylindrales bacterium
CTACCTCGACTTCTACAATCTCGAGCGCGCCCACACCGGCCGGCTCACCCAGGGCCGAACCCCGTACCAAGCGCTCGTCGGAGCGCGCAAGATGAGGCCGAGATGACCGACATGTGTCGCTACATCTCGGGGGCTGTTCAAGCTAGGCGCATGAACAGACAAAGCCTTCGAAGCCGCTCGCGCGGGCGCCGAGGACCGACAACAGTCACGCTCGTACCGAACTGTTAGAACGCGCGAGACGCGGCTCGATTGCCGCCAACCGGGGGGTCGTGTCGGTGTCTTCCACGGGGTCTATTCGGGCAGGAGCTGGCCTACCAGAACGCCCGTGAGCCACGCCAGGTACCGGTCCGCCGACCAGCCTCGGGTCGTCACGAGCATGTCGTAGACCGCGAGCGAGCCGGTGTGACCGATCGTAGCGGCTGGAGGCGGACCGATGTCCGAGGATCTCAAGTCGATCGCGCGGCGGACCTTGGAAGAGATCTTCCCGGCCCGCGATGTCGTCGGTCGGGCCCAGGTGACCGACGAGAACGTAGTCTCCCACGGCGCGCGCCCGGACGAACCCGGCGGGATGGAGGGCGTGCAGCGCACGATGTTCTGGCTGGCCCACGTCTTCTCCGATCAGCGCTGGGCGATCCATCAGCTGATCGAAGGAGGGTGACACGGTCGTGGTCCAGGCGACGCATCACGGACGCCAGACGGGCGACCTCATGGGCATGGTAACGCACTGCCTTGGTACTACTCCTACTCACAGAGCCAGGTGGGCCTGGGCGAGCAGGTCGGCTGTTACACCGCCCTCCACTCGTCCTCTTAGGGATGCGGCGAAGGCGTCCACCCGACAGGGAGCGGGTGCTGGACTAGTGGGCCTCTCGCGGGCGAGACCACGACGGCCATCCACAGCGAAACCAGCAGGACGACCGTCCCGACAAGCACGAAGCGTCGCATCTTAGTACCTCGCATTCGGGCGGGAGCACACGCTCCCGCCCCTCCCTGTTTCTGGGATCGTTACGCCAGCAGTCATCGCGCCGACCGGTCGGGTCGTCGCCTTCGATTACATCCACATCCTGCGGTTCAAGGACGGCAAGGCCATCGAGCACTGGGGCATGCGCGATGACGTGGCGCTCATGCGTCAGCTCGGGGTCATGCCAGGCCGGCCGGTGGCTCAGAGGGCCGCGGTCTGAGGCTCCAGGATGACGATGACCGTCTCCCGCGATTGATCGCGGGCGCCTGAGCGACGATACGGCCGTGCTCGAACCTCGCCGGACAAGGATGGTTGGCGCGTTCGTGCTCGCGGGTCTGATCGGCCTGGCAGGGTGCGGCTCCGATCGGAACGTTCCGGGTCCGGTCGTGATCACCAACCGGAGCCCGGGAACGGTGGATGTGACCTACGGAGACACGGGACGGCCGCCCACGGTCGTCGACGTCGCGACCGTGCGGCCAGGGAACTCGGTGGACTACGACGGGCCATTCGATGGCACGCGTCAGTGCCTCCCGGGGATGCTCGTCGCGAAGTCGGGAGACCGAACGATCGCCACGCTCGACCAGGGGTGTCGCAACACCCATTGGGACATCACCGATTCCGGTGGGGTGCCGCCCTCCTGAGCGACGATGGTATCGACCGTTCGGGTTCTGACACGGTTGTCGAGGCGCGAGCAAGACGCTTGATTCCTCGATGTCAAGGCCCCCGCGTCACACGATCGTCAACGAACCTTCACAGCCCTGACACCGCGATTCGCGATGGTCGACGCATCGCCGACGCACCAGCTCGGCACCCATGTGGAGGATCCCCGGATGCATCGTCTGTCCCGTCTGATCGGCCTCGCGGGCACGACCGCGGCGCTGATCGCAAGCCTCACGGCCGGATCCGCGCTGGCCGCCGGCTCGTCGACCATCGGCCACGTCTACGTCAACAACAACAGTGCCGGGCACAACACCATCGCCGGCTTCGACCGCCATCGCGACGGCTCGCTGACGCCCATCCCTGGCTCGCCGTTCGCCGCCGGTGGGGCCGGCACGGGCGCGCCGTTCGGCTCCGCCGGTGGCCTCCAGGAGACCGCGCACGGCCGGTACCTCCTCGCGACCGACCCAGGCAGCAACGAGATCTCGGTCCTCCGGATCAAGCATGACGGCTCGCTCAAGCTCGTCGAGGTCCAGGACGCCAACGGCAGCCTGCCGACGAGCATCGCCGTCCATGACGGCCTCGTGTACGTCGCGAACGGCGGCGCCGGCGGCAGCAACTACACGGGATTCCGGCTCAACGGCGGCGGCCATCTCTCGCCGATCCCGGGCTCCACGTACGCCCTGCCCGACGACGCGCTCCCCGGTCACGTCCTGATCAGCCCCGATGGACGCCGGCTCGTTGGCACCCGGGTCGGCCCGAATGCCGGCCCGTCATACCTCGACGCGTTCCGGATCGGCCGCGATGGCCGGCTCACGGCGGCGTCCGGCTCACCGTTCCCGGCCCAGAAGATCGGGCCGTTCGGGAGCGCCTTCTCGCCGACCCACGGCGACCAGCTGTTCGTCTCGAATGCCCACGACGGCGCGAACGCTGGCTCGGTCTCGGCGTACCACGTCGGTGACGACGGCGCCCTGACCGCGATCAGCGGTTCGCCATTCGCCGACAACCAGACGGCGCCGTGCTGGGTCGCGATCTCGCCTGACGGTCACGCGTTGTTCGCTGTGAACACCGCGTCCGGCTCGGTCTCGCGCTACAGCATCGCCGGCAACGGCTCCCTGACACTCGTTGGATCGACCGGGCTCAACAGCCCGACCGGCCTCACGCCGTTTGACGCGGCCGTCTCGCCCGGCGGTCGGTTCCTCTACGTCGTCGACGCCGGCGCGGCGAAGGTCTCCGCCTTCACCGTCGACGGGACGACGATCCACGAGATCGACGGATCGCCGATCTCGATCCCGGGCGGCGCGGCGCCATTCGGCATGGTCGTCGACTGACGAACCTGGCTGCACAGCCATCGACCCGACCACACTGCGTGGCCGGGTCGTTGGCTGTCTGGTGGCGCGGCGGCCGTGGACAGCGAGTCTGGCCGTCGAACAGGGCTCCTACCGCCTAGTATTCGGCCGAGGCGCCACGACGCGGCGCCCGAAGAGGGCGCATGCTCGAGCCGTCCGGAACCCCAGCCACGCAGACCCCGCATCCGACCGGAACGGTCCGGGTCATCGGCGCCGGGCCGATCGGCCTGCTGCTCACGGCCCTCCTCCAGACGATCGACGGGCCGCCGGTCCAGCTGTACGAACGGCGCGGCGAGTACACCCGAGGCCGGATGGTCTCGCTCGCGCCGTACCTCGTCGCCGACTCGATCGAGAGCTACCAGGCGGACGCGATCGATGGCGAGAGCGTCGAGGCCATCTTCGATACCCGCGAGCTCGAGACGAGACTTGCCTACCGTCGCACCATCGCCCCGGACCTGACCGCCCTGCTGCGCGAATGGACGCGTGGCTTCGTCCCGCTCAAGGTCATCGAGCAGTCACTCAGCGACCTGATCGACGCGCGCGGGTCGACGACCGTCCGACGCACTGAACGCGATGTGTCCGTCGAGAACGTGTGGGCCATGCTGGAGCCCGGCGACATCCTGGTGGACTGCACCGGTAGCCGATCGCTGTTGCGCGATCACCTGGTCCCGACCTCCGGTGAGATCGTGCGCGGTCAGAACACCCAGAGATTTCGACTCGAATACGCCCTGGTCATCACGTTCCTGTACGGCGAGCACTACGCCTGCGACGAGTACTGCAAGTACTACAAGAACGTCGAGAATCCGGCGTTCAAGTTCATCCCGTCCGTCAATCGCACCTTTTACGACGGCGACGTCACGCATGTCACCGGGATCGTCAGCATCAACCGGGAGGTGTATGACGCGATGCCGCCGCAATTCGATGGCCCGTGGCTCCGGACCAACGCCCCGGACGTGGCGGAGTCGATGGACCGGTTCATCGACAAGATCAAGTCGGAGACCCACGGCGAGCTTGTCAGCGAGCTGGAGATCGTGCGCATCCCCCTGGACGTGTACCGGGCGTGGAACGCGACCAGCCGGCGCTGGCGCGGATCCGCCGCGGACCATCCGCTGACGGTCACGCCGGCCTTTCTGGTTGGCGATTCGGCGATCGGATCACCCTACTTCCAGTCGATCTCGCTGGGCTTCGAATGCGCATTTTTCCTGGCCGGTCATATCGCCAACGTGAACCTGACGATCGAGGCGATGATCGACCGCTACGAGGCGTTCATCTATCAGCAGTGGCTGCGGGTCTACATGCGGACCCGGATGATCAAGCACAACAAGGACCTGCTCGAGTCGGCCGACGACACGTTCGGTCTGCTGGGCAAGCTGCACGTCTTCTAGGACGGCGTCCGTCGAGCTAGATCGCGCCGACGGCGATCGCGGTCGAGGCGGCCGCGACGCCCAGCCCGAGGAGCGCCAGGACGATCGGTCGCGAGGACAGACGGTCGCCGTCGAGCGGGTGGCTGGGGATCAGGGCGAAGGCCGCGACGGCCAGGTTGGTCGCGATCAGGATCCGGAGGAACGGCATCGGGGCGCCGAGGTAGACGACGAACGCGATGCCCGCCGCCGCGAGGTTGGCCAGCACGCCGGCGATCGACACCCACCAGTCCCGGCCCGGATCGCCCGTCACGATGTCTTCGGCGAGGAATGGCCCGGCCGGAACGTGGAACGGCATCCCGACGATGGCCAGGCCGAGCCCGGGGACCCAGCCCGACGGCTTGAGCGAAGCCCCCAACCGTCCGGCGACGACCAGGTGGCCGCAGGCGTGGACCACGATCGCCAGCGCCGCGGCGGTCAGACCGAGCAGCACGGCGGTGCCGAATGCGTCGGGCGCGATCCAGGCCGCCGTCCAGGCAGTCGTGACCACGAGGACGGCGATCGCCGGGATCCAGGCCAGCCAGGACGGCCATCGCCGGGCGGTGTCGCCGCCGGGCCCTCGCATCCGCCGGAGGCCGAGCCCGCGCAACCGTCGGCTGCCGCGAGCGAGGCCTTCCTCCGTGACGGTCCCGGCCGCATCCTGGAGGTCACCACCGAGACCCGAGATGAGCTGGCCGATGGCCCCGACCGTCGCGATCGCCCCGAATGCGGCGGCGCCGACGGCCGCGCCCGTCCCGGGTGCGCGCGCGACCTGGAGCTCGACGCCGTTGACCTCGATCCGATAGACGCGCTCATCCGCCACGAACGTCAGCTCCTTGCCGAGCAGATCGCTGTTGACCCGAGTGGCGTCGGCAAGCAGGGCCTGGCCGGCGACGAGATCCGGCCCGGCCTGTCGAGCCTCGAGCACGCCGAGGTTCCACAACGCGAGGTCGTAGTCGGGCTCGGCGGCGAGCGCCGCTCGCAGCTGGGCCGCGGCCTCGTCCAGATCGCCCCGCCTGGCGGCCAGCACGGCCAGGTCGTTGTGAACCGGGCCGCCGAGGGGCGTCCCGTTCGCGAGCGCCTCGGTCAGCTTGGCCGTTGCGCGCGCAGCATCACCGGTCAGTCGCGCCACCCAGGCCTGGTTCATCGCGTAGATCGGGTTCATCGGGTCGACGGCGGCCGCCGCGTCGAAGGCGTCCGCGGCCTGGCGGCAGGCGGCCTCGAAGGCGGCGCAATCGGGTGGCGCATCCGGCTTGGCCCGGGCGGTCATCAGCAACGCGATGCCTCGGTTGTTCTCGAGGTACTGGCGGGCTGCCTCGGCGTCCAGAAGGTCGACGAAGGTGGCCGAATCGGCGATCGACTGCGTCTGGACCGTGGCGAGCGCCAGGTCGTAATGGTCGACCGCCGCGGCGCCATCGCCGTCGCGGATGTCGAGGTCGCCCAGGCGTTGCAGGCCCGCGATCGCGGTATCCGAACGGCTCGCCGCAACGAGATAGCGTTCGCGCGCGATGTCGAGCTGGCCCGTCAACTCGTTCAACAGCCCAGAGGGGAGGGCCGATGACCCACTCGACGGAAGCCCGGGGCCACCCGCGACCACGGGCTCGATCAGGGCGAGCGCCGCGGCGTCGTCCCCACGCCGATACGCAGCCTCGGTCTGGCAGATGACCAGCTCGGTCGCATCATCGCCGGTCAGGCCCTCGGCGACCAGGAGGGTCGAACAAACATCGGCCTCGATGGCGGGTGGCAGCCGCCCGAAGTCCATCAGGGTCAGGTCAAGCGGCTCGCCGTTGGGGTCAAGCGTCCCGCCATCGAGGACCGCGGTGATGGCCGAGAACGGAGCCGATGGCAAGTCCACGGTCGGGTCCTCGGGGTCCGCGGATGGCGGGATGGTCGCATCCCACGCTGCCAGGACCGTGCGAGCAGTCGTGCGATCACCGGTCGCGATGGCCGCGTGCCACGCCTCGGTGGCCGTCGTGTCGGTCGCACCGTCAGCCAGCACATCGCGGCTCATGCACGACAACGGCCGCGGGAATGGCTCCAGCGTCGCGATCGCGGCGCCGCCGGTCGCCGGCACCGGGAGCGATGTGACGACCGCGAGGGCATCCGACCCGACCGAGTAGCCGCCGTACCCGCGATCGAGCGCGCCCTCGAGCATGAACGTCAGTCCCGGGAGCGCGGTCGACGCATCGCGCGCGAGGCCAAACGCAGCGCGTCCATCATCGAGCCAGCCGGCCTCACCGTCCACGCACGATTCGAGCTCCGCAAGATGGAGCTGCCGGACCACGGAGGGCACGCCGAGGGTGACCGCCTCGCGTTGCGCCGCCACGGCGTCCGTCCGTCGACCGAGCAAGTTCAACGCCGCGGCCCGACCGGCGTATGCGACGGGATCGCCGGACAGCGCGATGGCGCGGTCGTAATCGGCCAACGCGCGGAGCAGGATCGAGCGGGTCAGGAACGGGCTCTTGGTCCCCTGGCCCTCGGCTGCCCGGATCAACGTGTCGCCATCGATCAGCCGTCCGGCGGCCTCGGTCGAAGGGTCGCCGATGAGTGGCTTGGCGACGCCCGTCGCCGCTTCGAGTCCGTGGGCCGGATCGGCCCGAAGTTCGAGGAAGGCCAGCAGGGATCGTGCCGTGACGTCACTCGGATGGTCGGCGACATAGGCGCCGAGCGCGATGCGCGCCGCGGACGGTCGTTGTCCGTCCTCGGGATAGAGGCTCGTGAAGTAGGCGCGGTCGATGGTCACCGCCCGATCGGACTGGAACCATGCCGCCGCGAGCTCGAGGATCGTCGTCGTCGCCACGCCCAGCTGACCGGCGGATGCGAGCGGACGCCCATGGACCGTCGATGCGACGTCGCTACCCGATCGCGGGATGCCGGCCGCGAAGGTGGCCACGGCGAGGTCATTGAGGGCCGTGGCATTGGCCGGGGTCGCGACGATCGCCGGCTTCGCCCGCTCCGCGATGGCCCGGAACGCCGCCGTATCGAACACGTTCGTGCCCTCGTCACCGGTGCCCCCCGAGGCTTCGGGTGGCGCTTCTGGTTCGACAAGGAGCGCGGTCAGCAGGGCATCGAGGGCGGCACGGCCGGTGGCGTCGATCCGGAACTCGTCGCTGGCCAGCTCCACGAGCCCCGCCATGGCCTTGGCGTCCGAGACCGCAGCAGTGCGGTATCGGGTCAGGAACGGACGGGGCGCCGAACCTGTCGCGAGCTCCACCAGCGGCAGCGGGGAGAAGGCGGACGAGATGGCAACCGGCGTCGACGGCGCCGCGGGCATCGCCTCGATCTCGCCCGCGGGATCGGGCCCGACCGGTCCGGCCGGTGGGATGACGGGCCGGCTGGCGTCCGCGACGGCGACGCCGGCCAATGGCGCGACCACGGCCAAGGCGAAGAGCACGAGCGCGGCGGCGACGGTTCGTTGACGCATGGACTGGCCGGCGGTCGCTCCGTTCGGTCGGGTAGCGGCCTACGGTACCAGCGTGGCTCAGAGCTCGGTCCGGGTCCCCTGGTGAAACCGGATCCGCCACCGACCCTCACGCCGGATCCAGATCGAGGTACGGAGCGATCCGACGTTGGGCTGATCCGGCGCCGGGAGGCGGAGCCGATAGGTCGCCAGGGCGATGTCGGGCGCGATCAGCTCGACCTCGAAGGCATCGATCTCGACGTCCTGCGGTGCGTCGTCCCGCAGCGCCTCGAGCGTCGCCGATCGAGACCATCGCCGTCCGCTGACGCCGAACTCCTCGAACCCGTCATCGAGCACCGCCTCGAGTCCGCCGGACAGCGCGTCGAGGTCACGCGTGGCCATCGCTCGCTCCATCGCCAGCAGGACGAGGCTCAGTTCGCGCTCCTCGAACGTCGCTGGCATGACGGAGACCTCCTCAGTCCGCCCGGTCCGGCGCGATCAGCTCGACGAGGACGGATCCCGTGACGTTGGCCACGACCGTCCGTCCGAGGGTCGCACGCCAGTCCATGACACTCGCCGGCGTGGTGTGGCCGTGCAGCCAGAGCGGCGGCCGGACCCGATCGAGCAGCCAACGATAGCCGGCGTAGCCGACGTGGTAGGGATCGGTCGCTGCGTCGCCGACCCCGCGCGGCGGGGCATGGCTGACGATCAGCACGGGCGATCGCCGGCCCCGGATGCGCAGCCGGCTCAGGGCACCTGCCGCGCGAACGGCGTCCAGCCAGGCGCGCGACTCATCGCGTCGCGAGCGCTGGGCGTCGAGGCCCGGCCATTCGAACGGCGCGACGATCACGCCACCGACCTGGACGAGCCGGCCACTGGCCAGGTGATCCGGAGCCGACACGGTCCGTTCCGCCCACTGACCGCCCCGATCGTGGTTGCCCCGGACGTACGAGACCGGAGCCCCGAACGCGTCACCGAGGAACCCGAGATAGCCGGGCTCGAGGTCGCCGCAGCCGACGATGGCATCGATCGGTCCGAGCGCCCGCCGATTGACGGCATGGTCGAGGGCTTGGTCGACATCGTCGGCCACCGCCAGCAACCGGATGGGGACGCCGTTCCTGCGCTCGAACGGGCCGGGATCCGGCCAGATCACCGTCAGCCGGCGGGTCATTCCCCGTCGTCCGGCGGGTCCGTCGCGACCGCGTCCTCCCGCGCCAGCGCGTGGCTGGGCGGCCGTCCGCTCGCTGCAGTTCGAAGGGCCTGCGAGGCGGCCACCGACTGCGCGAGGGACCCGATCGGTTCCGTTCGATGCCCGCTCGGTGGGACGAGCTCGACGACGTTGGCATCGATCGCGACCTGGCCCCCATAGAGCGCGAGCCCGACCCGATTATGGCCGTCGGTCACCCAGTACTTGCCGTCGTACTTCTCCACATCGATGGGCGGCAGGACCGCCAGGCCGTCATGGGCGTTGCGGAGGCGTTGCCAGCGATTCAGCCAGTTCTTGCCACGGAATCGCCGGAGCGGCAGGAAGTCCCCGCCTCGCTGTGCGCCCCCGCCGACCGCGGTGCCCGCGATCTCGGCGATGTCGATCGTGCTGAGGCCGGCCTCGACCGACCGAGCGAGGCGAGCCTCGGGATGGACGTCGAAGAGGAATGGCAAGGGTCTTGAAGCCATCCGTCGGACCCGCCGTACACGCGCGCCCGGGAACTCGTGCAGGGTTCGCTCGACGCCGTCGACGGCGTGTCCGACTCGCTCGACGACCGGGTCGCTGATGGCTGAGACGCCGGAGCGAAGCCGTTCGATCCTGGTGCGCGCCGCCGGCTCGTCAGGTTCGGTCAGGTCCGTCATCCGTCGATGCTACGCCCGGACCACGCGACCAGGCATGGCGTGACCCTCGGCTTCGGGCCGTACCATCGCTCGACCGATGCGTTTCTCCACGACCCGTCGTTCCACCACCAGATCGGCCATGCCGGCCGGTCGCGACATGGAGGCTCGACCCATGGACTACACGCTCGAACTCGTGGTGGTGCCCGTCAGCGACGTCGATCGCGCCAAGGCGTTCTACATCGACCGGGCCGGCTTCGATCTGGAGGTCGACTCGCAGATGGGCCCCGACTTCCGGGTGGTCCCATGCGGGTGGCCGCCGATGCTGTGATGCGGACCGCGGTCAGCCCAGCAGCCCACGTCGCCGGGCGGCGGCAACCGCCTCGCCGCGCGTATGGGCGTTCAGCTTGTCGAGGATTCGCGAGACGTGGATCCCGACCGTCTTCCTGCTGAGAAACAGCCGCGCGGCGATCTGCGGGTTGGTCAAGCCTTCTGCGAGCAGGGCCAGGACGTCGAGCTCTCGCGCGGTCAGGCTCGACGGGTCCGGCGCGGCCCGGCGGGTCGGCAGGGCATCGACCCGCGCTCGACGGGCGAGATCGTCGACGAGCGTCTGGAGTGGCCCGGCTCCGAGCTCGGCGGCAGTCTCCGCGGCGTCGCGGAGCGCGACGCGGGCCGTCGCCCGATCGCCATCCGCGAACCCGGTCTCAGCCGCCCGTAGTCGGGCGAGCGCTCGCTCGAACGGCCGATGGGCCGCGACCCAGGCGTCGGCGCTCGCGGCCCATCGGTCGGGCGCAGCGGACGCGGTCCCATCCGATGCGACGACCCCGGCGACGAGGGCCGCGGCCAGCAGCGGATCCGGGTTCCGGCCCGCGTCGGCGGCCCGTGCCGTCGTCTGGGCCGGGTCCGGCCCGATCCATGCCTGCCACCATGCCGACCGCGCCCGGACGTCGAGACCCCAGACACCCCCGACCGACGGCAACGACTCGATGATCCGTCGCGCCTCGACACGGTCGTTCCGCACCCACGCCAGCTCCGCTCGGCCGAGTTCCAGCCAGCCGCCGAGGGCACCGGGTCCGCCGATCGACCCACCGACAGCGGCATGCCCGAACTCGAGGGTCGCCGCCTCGAGCGCCCCGCGCCGCAGCGCGAGATAGCCGCGGGCGAGTGACGGGAACGCCCGCGGATCGGCCGGTTCGAGGATCGCATCGGCCGCTTGCCAGTGGCCGAGCTCGATCCAGCTAATCGCGGCCCGGCCGCGCAGGTCGGACCCATGGGAGCCAGCGAGACCCAGCCGGTCGCAGGCGTCGATCCCCCGCTGGGCGAGGTCCAGCGCCCTGTCGGTGTGGCCCTGGAGGCTGACCAGGTCGACCAGGAACTGGTAGGCATGGCCGACCGGCGACGGCGCTCCAGACGCGATCGCCAGCTCCAGCGCCCGCTCGAGGGCGGACAACCCATCGAAGCTGCCGGACCACGCATGGCTCATCGCGTGCAGGGCCCAAGCCTCCGATGCCCCAACGAGATCGCCGGTCTCGTTCGCGAACCCGGCGGCGGCCCGGGCGAGCTCGGCCGCCTCGGCGTACCGGCCGTCAGCGATCCTGGCCCGACCCAGACCCCACAGAGCCCGGCCCCGGCCCGACGGCGATGTCGCGACCGACGTCAGATCGTTCAGACGCTCGAAGACGGCCGCCGCGGAGACCCTGTCGCCGGCATCCCAGGCATATGCGCCTTCGGCGAGGAGCGCCTCGACGGATCCACGGGCATCGCCGGGGAGGTGGCGGACCAGCTCGAGGGCACGCACCACATCGCCCACGATCCAGGCCGCTCGCGCAGCCCGCAGGATCGCATCGCTGCGGCCCGCGGCAGCGACCGGCCAACGCTCGATCGCGCGCTCGAGGTGGAGTCGGGTCTCCGCGAACGCCGACGCCCGCTCGGCCGCGACCGCCGCCAGGAGCGAGGCGGCCCATGATCGGGCCTGGTCGTCGGTCTGCCACCACTGGGCGGCGACCTCGGCCACGGGTCGGCCGGTCGCTTCCATCTCCAGCGCGGCACGCCTGTGCAGCCGCGCGCGATCGGAGCGCTCGACGGCGTGGAGGATGACCTCGCGGAAGATCGGATGGCGGAGATCGGATCCGTCCGGCCCGACGACGACCACGCCCTCCGACGTGGCTTCGGCCAGCGCCGCGTCGACATCGGCTCGCGACATCGCCGCGACGGCGCCGATCTCGTCCGGTCCGGCCACCCGACCGATGATGGCGAGGGCCGTGAGCACGGGTCGCGCCGCCGCGAGTTGCGCCAGGCGACGCTCGACGAGAAGTCGGAGCGTCGCTGGAACCGTCCCGTCACCTTCGGACGCCGTCTCGACGGCGACGAGCTGCTCGACGAAGAACGGGTTGCCGTCGGACCGGCGGTGGATCCGGTCGACGATCTCACGCGCCGGTACCTCGCCGGTCAGGAGCTCGATCTGGCCGGCGACGTCGCGCCGGTCGAGGCGACGCAGGTGGATCGGCTCGAACCGCCGGCCATCGGCGATCGCCAGCCGAGCGAGCGCTGCCGGCTCATCCCGAGCCGCGACCACGACCACGAGCCGAACATCGCGCGCCCGATGAGCGAGGTAGTCGAGCACGGTCAGGGTCGAGGCGTCGGCCCACTGGAGGTCGTCGATCAGCAAGGCGGTCGGGACTCGGACGATCGCGTCGTGGATCGCCTCGACGAGGCGCGCCGCCGACGCCGCGTCCGGCGTGATGCCGGGCGCACCAGTCGAGGCGTCGGGACCGGTGAGGCCGGCCAGGATGGCCATGAGCGGCAAGAACGGCAGGGCGGTGCCGGACTCGATCGCCGTCCCGACCAGCGGTCGGAACCCAAGATCGACGGCTTCCTCGGCGACCGCCGCGAGGAGGCTCGTCTTGCCGATCCCCGGCTCGCCCAGCAGCAGGACGAACGAGGGCTGCCCGACGCGGGCGCGATCCAACGCACCACGCAGGGCCTCCAGCTCTGTCGCCCGCCCGAGCAGGCCAGCCGCGCCGTGCATCGGGACAACGATAGAGGCCGGAACACATCACCGAATAGGGCATCTGCCAGACGCCAACGACGGCTTGCCGCTGCGACGCTGCCCGGGTCAGCAACACCACTCAGGAGGGATCCATGAAGCGTCTCGCACTCCTCATCGCCATCGTCGCGGTCATCGCCGTCGGCGCCGGCACGGTGATGGCCGGGAGGGATCGACTCTCGCCCGAGCTCCGGGCCGTCGCCTCCAAGCTCGCCCGGTTCCACTCGATGTCACAGGCGACGGCAGCCGGCTATGCCGCGGCCAGCCCGTGCGAGTCCTCGCCCGAGGGCACGATGGGCATCCACTACGTCAATGGGCCGCTCGTCGGCGACCCGTCGGTGGATCCGCTCCGGCCCGAGGTCCTGTTGTTCCTGCCGGACCGCTCAGGCGACCAGCGCCTGGTCGGTGTCGAATACATGGTGATCGACGCCGATCAGGACCTGACGACCGACAACGACCGTCCATCGGTCTTCGGTCATCCGTTCAACGGCCCGATGCTCGGCCATACGCCGGGCATGCCGATCCATTACGACTTGCACGTCTGGCTCTACGAAGCCAACCCGAGCGGGGTGTTCGCTTCCTGGAACCCCGCCATCCACTGCCCGTAGGTCCCTTCCTCCCGGCGGGGCCGCCGGGACGCTGACCGGGGCTCCGTCTCCAGGGACGGGGCCCCGATCGCGTTGTGCTTCAGGTCGTCGGGTCGACGATCGTGACCTCGATCATCGGAGCGTAGGCCACCATGGCCGCCGGATCCTGGTTCCGCCAGGCGTTCGCCACGACCCAGCCGGCGATGGCGCGACGCTCGACGTTGTCGGTGATGACGCGGGCCGTCGCCGGAAGGTCGGCCCGGACGGCGTCCTTGAGGTGGATCGTCATGTGCGGATCCGCCTCCAGGTTGAGCAGCCAAGCGCGCTTATGATCCGCCCGCGGGCTGCCGGTGATGATGATCCGGCCGTCGATGTTGTGGAAGACGATCTCGAGGCGGCGGGGCAGATGGCTGCGGCGCCCGGTCGTCGTGATGTCGATCGTGTGGCCATGGGCCAGCGAGCGGCTGATCTGGTCGGCGGTGGTGGCGGTGGTCGTGGTGGTCGGCTCGGTCTGTTGCATACGCAACAATCTACTCCCGTCGATTGCGGATCGCAAGTCAGGCGGGGCGTCGGGTCACAAGCGCCGGGTCGACGGACACAGGTTCGTGACAGCAGGTGCCCGGTCTGATCCGTCAGCGGCGGGCTCGCCAAGCGACGCCACCCGTGACCACCAACATCACGGCGAGGAGAAGGCCCAGCACGAGCGGCAGGGTTGCATCCACGGGTTGGCTCGTTGGTGCGAGCGGGGCGGCAGGGAGCGGCTCGGTGACCGCGCTGGTCGTGGGCTGGTCGGCGAACCCCACGAGTCCATCAGTCGACGGTGGTGGTGGGGATGACGGTTCGACCGTCGGTGCAGACGTCGGACTCGGGACAGGCGTCGCCTTCGGGGTCGCCTTCGGGGTCGCCTTCGGCGTCGGTTTGGGTGTCGCCTTCGTCGGTTTCGGTGCCGGAGCCTTGACCGCGATCGTCGCCACCGGTTGGACGGAGACCCACTTGCCTTCCCACGCCATCCGCACCTTGCCGTAATGCCACGGGGTGAAGAAGCCCTCGAGCTGCGCCGGCGTGAGCTTCCGGTCCGGCTGCATGTCGTAGCCATAGGACCGGCTCTGGAGGCCCCACAGCGGCCCGACGACGCGGACGCTGGTGACCGTGAACTTGCTCGTCCTGGCCGGGTCGGCAGTGGCCGTGAAGCCGGTCAGCACCCAGGCATGGTTGCCGCGCGAGACGGTGATCGCGACCGGCAGATTGGTCTTGCGCAGGTTCGTCACCGCGGACCGGAGCGCTGAATCAAAGCTGCCGCTCTGGTACAGCTGGTACCGGCCGTCGACGTAGTGCCTGAGACCAGCCGTCCAACCGCCCGGATCGACGCCGTCGGACACGGGGATCCGGTAGCGGTTATGGGCCCGCATGTAGTCGAAGTAGCGCTGCTGGTTCGCCCTGGAATGGTCGATCGTGCGGTCGACGACGTTGCGGATGATCTGGACGTCCGCCGCCGTGCACCACAGCCACGTCTTCTGGGTCGTGAAGACGCCCGAGCGATACAGATCGACGCCACCCGTCCAGCGCGACACGGCCGACGCGTCGGCCGTCGGCAGTGCAAGGCGACCGGCGATGAGGGCCGTGGCGAGGAACGTGGCCAGCACAAGCCGGGCGATCGGCCGGTGCTGGGCTTGACCGGGCATGTGTCCATGGTGGCCCGAATAGCCCGATGCTGCCAGCGATGGTTCATGAGCGATGGCCGAGTCGGCGACAATGCTGCGATCGAAGGGAGCGCCGGATGACCCGCATCGACCCGCCACCACCGACCTTCGATCATCGCTACGGCTACCTGATCGCCTGCCTGCCATTCGTCGTGCTCATCACCCTGGCCGTGGTGTCGCCCGCGTTTCTCGACCCGATCTATGTGAACCCGCCGTCCCTGTTCGGCCTGCCCGCCGGGATGGTCCTTCTCGCGGCGGGCATCGTCTGGGGTGTCCTCGCCTTCGTCGTGATCTGGGCGACCTCGAGCCGGCTCGGCGTGTTCATCGCCCAGCTGTTCTTCACGTTGCCGGCGATGTTCACGATCATCCTGGCCGCACCGGCCATCACGATCATCGGGCGGTTCAGTCAGATATAGCACATCCGTTCTATCATGCAGCATGCGTCCCGATCGTCGCGACGAGCCGCGCCGGACGGCGCTCAGCAGGAGATCCGGCCAGTCGCGCGCCCAAACACGTCCTTGAGCTCGTCCAGAGCCGGGTCAGGAGCCTGGTCCGTGAGCATGAGGTCCACGATCGACCGCCGCGACCAATCCGACCCGTGAGCGGCGCGCCGGCCGACGGCGAACAACCGGCGCTGGCAGGGTTCGTCGTGCCTGACGCCTTCAGCAAGGCCGGCCGCTGACCGGCGCGCGGATCAGATGGGTTCGGTGCGATCGCCGGCCAGCAGCAGCTGAGGCACCTGCCGGAATCCGTAGCGGGCCCCGGTCTCGTCGGGCTCGAAGACCCAGCAGACATCGAACCGGTCGTCTGGCCACGTCGTCGGCGTCATCGCCGGGTCGCCCGTCAGCGCAGCCGCGATGAGCGGGATGACCTTGTGTTCCCAGGCGACCACGATCGGCCCGTCGCTGGCACGCAGCGCGGCGACCAGCCCATCGATCTCCGACTTGAGGAATCGGTCATCGATCGGGGTGCGGAGGTGCTCGCTCAGCGGTTCGAGCGTTTCGCGTGGTCGGCGGCTCTGACTGGTCGTCTCGCCCACGCGCGAGGCGAAGAGGTGCGACGGCGTCGCGGCCACGGCTGCGTTCGAGTTGCCCGGACGTGGCGAGAGTAGCGCGACAAGGGCACCCGCGCGCTGCCAGCCACGAACCGTCAGCGACTCGGGATCACGAGTGCCATCCATGGCGATGCCCAATGGCGGCACGCCCCCGAGCTCCTTCTCCGCATGTCGCAGGATCGTGACGGTCGGCAGCACGGTCGAACCGTACCTCACAGGGCGGTAGGATCGCGCGACGCGACTGACATTCGAAGCCGACCTTGTCGCGATCGAACGCGACCGCCGCATCGATGTCGCTGACGGGCAGCAGCACGACCTCAAGGGTCCAGTCCACGGCTTCCTTCCTTCGGTCTCTGCAACGGCAGGCGTCACCGAAACGGTACCGCGTCTGGCTGGCGACCTGACCTGCCTGGCGCGCTACCCTGACACCGACCATGCCATCGAACCCGATGAGCGCCGAGGATCAGGACTTCTACCGCTGGTATGGGCGTTGGGATCCCCTGACCCCCGAAGGCGTGGCGAGCCTCCTCACGGACCTCCCGGCGCGCTGGTGGATCGTCGGCGGCTGGGCGGTCGACGCGTTCACCCAGCGCCCGCGCCGCCACGATGACATCGACGTCTCGTTCTTCCGGGCCGACCTGCCCGCGGTCGTCAACCATCTGTCGCCCGACCTGTGCGTCTGGTCGAACCTGAGCGGGACGCTGCGGCCACTTCGACAGGCCGATGATCTCCTAGATGGTTGCCGGCAGCTATGGGTCAGGCACGACGGGGATAGCCCGTGGATCATGGACCTGGCGGTGAATCCGCACGACGGTGATACCTGGATCTCCGTGCGCGACGACCGCATCCGCCTGCCACTCGATGCCGCGACGTTCCTGGCATCCGACGGGATCCGCTATCTCCAGCCGGAGGTCGTCCTGAGCCACAAGGCAAGATCCCACGTCCGAAGCGACGAGCGCGACTTCGACACGATCCTCCCGATGCTTGGCGCGGACGCGCGCGACTGGCTGCGTGCGACCCTCGAGGTCATCCAACCGGGCGACCCATGGATCGATCGGCTCTCCTAGTGAGACAGGCCGACGCTGCGGCAGGGACCGATGTTTCAACCGCGGCGGCCGCCGACGGGGTCCGCATCGCCGGGACGTCATTCGGGAGCGGGCCGGCACTGACCCACCTGCCGGGCGTCCCGTTCTCGAACGTGGAGGCGAGGGGGCCGTGCACATGCCCCGAGTCGTCCGGTTCATGGCCGGTCGCCCGCGTATCCGTCAGTACGTCCTCGTGCGGATGGACGACAGCTAGGCGCCGCGGCTCGGCAGTGGGGTCAGCCCGTAGCGGGCGATGACATCCGGCAGCCAGGCCGGCTGGGCGAAGGGCAGCCCGTACCGATCGCCGAGGGCGGCTACGTCGGCCGGATCCGGGGCGCCGACGGCGGTCATGTCGGTCAGCTCGCGGAAGAACCCCTCGAACCCGGCCGGCGAGATGATCTCGATCATCCGCGCGGGCACCTTGCCCGCGTTCCACATCGCGTGGACCTCGCCGCGTGGTTTGATGATGTAGCCCCCGGCACCGAGCACGACCTCGCGATCCTCGGACCGGAACCCGATCTCGCCCTCGAGGACGACCGAGTACTCGTCCTCACGCGTATGGACATGTGGCGGCACGAGCGCGCCGACCGCGAACGGGTGCTCGACGATGGACAGCGCCCCGCCCGTGTCGGCGCCATCGATCTTGAACACGACGCCGACGCCCGGCACGAGTCCGCCCGACCGACCCTCCCCGGGCCGAACGACCTTGAGTGCGGCCCCGGTCGCGATGGATGCTGGGGTTGCCATATGCGTGGACCTCCAGACCGATTTCGATAGAACAGGGCTGTATACTGAACATACAGCGACCGGCTGTCAATATCGAGTGAGCACATGCGTTCAACGAAATCTCGCCCATACCGGATGCACCGTCGTGCGGAGCAGGTCGATGAGACCCGGCTTCGGATCACCGAGGCCGCGGTGCGCCTCCACACGACCGTCGGGCCTAGCCAGACCTCGATCGCCGCCGTGGCCGAGGGGGCCGGCGTCACGCGGCTGACGGTCTACCGGCATTTCGCCGATCTCGACGCCCTGTTCATCGCCTGCCGCGCCCACTGGCTCGCCCTGGATCCGCCGCCGGACGCCAGCCGGTGGCCGGCCATCCCCGGCTTCGAGGAGCGGACGCGTCTCGGCCTGACGGAGCTGTACGCCTGGTATCGCGCTCGCGGCGACGAGCTCTATCCGATCTACCGCGACGCGACCTCGCTGCCGCTGACCACCCAGGCCGCCCGCCGTGAGGAGAACCGGCAGTTGGGTGATGCCCTGGTGGCCGGGTTCGCCGCGCCGGACGATCACGGTCGACGGCTCACCGCCGTGGCTCGGCACCTGGCCGACTTCGGGACGTGGGGGTCGCTGGTCCTGCAAGGGCTATCCGATGGCGAGGCCGTCGACATCGCCGTCCGGCTGCTCACGTCGGTCGAATCGGCTCCCTAGGTCGGTGGGACCGCACCGCCCGACGACTGCAACGGTCCGGCCCGCTCCGACGCGCCGCGGCGCAACCCGGCTCTGCCACCATGGGATGTCACAGCACGTCGCGCAGGCAGGAGGACACAGCATGGCCACCGCACAGGGGACGTTCGATGTCCTGACGGGGGGCGAGCAGACCTATCATGAGGCCGATGGCGATGTCCGCCTGACGCACGCCCACGGCAGCCAGCGGTTCAGCGGCGGGATCGAGGGCGAGGGCACGATCGAATGGCTGATGTGCTACCTGCCGGCGGGCGGCGCACAGATGGTCGGGCTTCAGCGCATCGATGGCTCGGTCGATGGCCACCTCGGCTCGTTCATCATCGAGGCGACCGGGGAACACGACGGCAAGACGTCTTCCGCGACCTGGCGCGTCATCGACGGCTCCGGGACGGGGGAGCTCGCGGGGATCCGCGGCGACGGTGGGTTCGAGGCGCCCGGCGGAGCGACCGTCTCGTATCACCTCGACTACGAGCTCGCGTAACGGCCGAGCGCCCGGGACCAGCGACGGGCCGGTCCCGGAGCTCCGAACGTCAGCGGGCGAGCAGGCCCGTGGCGCCCGGACGGGTCGCGATGGCTCCGCCCACGAGGAGGGCCGGCGCGAGCGCCGCGAGGATGATCAGGCGAGGGGCACCCGCCAGGCCCAGCCCGGCCGCAAGGCCGACTGACACACCGGCCAGCATGCGCAGCGTGGTGTCGGGCATGACCTGCAGGGAGACCGTGGTCTTCTGGGCGCCGACACGGGCGCGCTCGATGGCCTCGGGTGCGCGCTCCGCGACCTGTCCCGCGCTGGTGCGAGCGCTTTCGATCAGCTCGGGGACGTGCTCGAGTACGCCACCGACGGCGTCACGGACCTGGCCCGCGGGCGATCGAGTGGTGTCGTCGAGGCTGTCGACCCCGTCATGGCCGGCTTCGATGATCGGTGTGGTGGTCGTCATAGCGACTCCTTCGTGGGGTGATGGGGCCGACCTTCACTCGAAGGCGGCTGGGAGGAGATCCTGGGCCGGGCGGCGGCATCGCCGCCCAGCCTCGATCTCGCCCGATGGATGACGGTCAGGCGCGTTAGCGTCGGAAGATCCCGATGGCGGCGATGATCAGGACCTCCAGGATCGTCCAGCCGATCAGCGCGACGATCGCCGTGATATCCAGGATGGAGCCGCCGGAGGTCAGGGCGTTGGTGTGCAGGATGCCCTCGAAGGGGGCAACGAAGATCTGGCTGAAGTCCAGGACCGCCGACACCAGCGCGTTCGACTCGCGAGCGTCGAGCAGGAGGAAGACGATGCGCAGGACGATGACCGCCTGCACGATGCCGAAGATGAAGATGACGACGCGGCGGGCGGTCTCGTTGCCGCTCGGTCCGCCGGTCGTCACGACCGTGCTGCGTTCCTCGACGGTCATGCGCTGATCCCTCGGCCGCTACGGCCACCGAGCCGCTGCGCCACGAAGATGACGACGACGGCGCCGAACACGGCGACGACGAGGCTCACGGGGTTGAGCCCGGTGACGTCAGCGACGTTGAGGACCTTCCCGGCGATGAAGCCGCCGACGAGAGCGCCCACGATGCCGAGCACGATCATCATGATCAGCCCTTCACGGGTGCCCATGATCTGATTGGCGATGAATCCGGCGAGCGCGCCGAGAACGATCCAGGCGAGGATTCCCACAGGGACGCAGTCCTTCCGAGGCCCGCAGACCACAACGCCGACTTGGCAATCATTTCTGTGAGACCGTCGCTAGCGTATGGTATCTTGTGGACGATGTCAATCGAGTTTCCGGATGATCTGGCCACGACGTTGACCCCGACGTCGTATCTCGTCCTGGGCCTGCTGGCGCGGGAAGGCCCGTCCACGCCCTACGAGCTGAAGCGTCACGTCGCCCGGACGATCGGCCATTTCTGGTCGTTCCCGCACGCGCTCCTGTACAAGGAACCGGCCCGCCTCGTCGAGCTCGGGCTGCTGACCGAGGAGCGCGAGCTCGAGGGGCGCCGACGGCGCCTGTTCACGATCACCTACCCCGGTCGCCAGGCGCTCCGATCGTGGCTCAGCCGGCCCGCCCGCCAGCCGACCGAACTGCGCGACCTGGCCCTGCTCCAGCTCTTCTTCGCCGACCTCGAACCGACGACCGCGACGCTGGCGATCGCGCAGGAGCAACTGGCCCTCCATCGCGAGCAGCTGGCCGGCTACCTCGCCGATGAGTGGCTGGAGGGCCGCGTCCCGCGGGCGGGCGAGATCACTCGCAGCATCGAGCACTGGCGTGGGATGACCCTGAAGATGGGCCTCCTGTACGAGCGCGCCGCGGTCGAATTCTGGGAGTGGGTCGTCAAGCGCGTGACCGCCACGGACGCGGCCGCCGCCCGTGCCCGTGCCGAGGACGACGGGGCGGCGATCGCCTCGTCCCCGACCGGGGCCGTGGGTCCGCCCGCCACATAGAGCCTGTCGTCATCGTTGCCGGTCGTACCCGGCCCTTTCGGGACCGCTAGGGTGTGCCGATGGAGACGCGCCGGCTGGGTCGCAACGGTCCTGAGGTCCCGATCGTCGGGCTCGGCACGTGGCGCGTCCTCGACCTTCCGCCGGCCCAGCAATCGGTCGCCGACGCGGCCGTGGGCGCGGCGTTCGACGCCGGCACTCGCGTCGTCGACACCTCTCCGATGTACGGCCGAGCCGAGGCCGTCCTGTCTGTGGCCCTCCGCGATCGGCGGCGCGACGCGTTCGTGGCGACCAAGGTCTGGACCAGCTCAGTCGCGGACGGGCGCCGGCATTTCACCCGCCAGCTCGGCTGGTTCGGTGGTCGGGTCGAGCTCCTGCAGGTCCACAACCTCGTGGCGTGGCGCGAGCACCTCGGCTGGATGGAGCTTGAGCGCGGCGTCGGCAACATCGCGTGGCTAGGCGTTACGACCTTCCAGCCATCCACCTTCGACGTCCTCGAGCGGGTCATGCGCACCGGCCGGATCCACGTCATCCAGGTCCCACTCAACCCGCGCGAACGGGAGGCCGACACGCGAATCCTGCCGCTGGCGGCCGACCTCGGACTGGGCGTCATCGCGATGCGCCCGTTCGGCGAGGGCGGGCTGCTGCGTCGGCCGTTCCCGCCCGCGCTGGCGGAGGCCGGCCAGGCCGGCTGGCCGGAAGCGCTCCTGCGCTGGTGCCTGGCCGATCCGCGCGTGACCGTCACGATCCCGGCGACCGCCAGCCCGGAGCACGCCGTCGCCAACATCCGGAGCGCGGCGCTCCCGCCGCTGGATGCGGAGCTCCGCGAGCTGATCGGCAGCCTGGCCGTCGCCTGAGCGCGGCCTAGCTGCCGTCGGACTGCAGGACGGACACGATGTTGCCGGCCGGGTCCTTGAACCACGCGATGCTCGGCCCTCGGTCTTCGCCGCCGCGGGCGATGCCCTTGCCGTCGGACCGGAGGGCTTCGGTGTCATAGTGCTCCATCGACACGCCAGCGGCGATCAGCGCGTCGACGGCGGCGTCGATGTCGGAGACCGGGAGGTTCAGCACCGTGAACCCGGCAGGCTCATGGTCCGGCTTCGGATAGATGAAGACAGCCGGGCGGCCGCCGGCGTGGATCTCGAGGAGCCCCGATTCGACGCTGTCCCGGACATCGAGGCCGAGCGTGTCGCGGTAGAACCGGCGTGCTTCGTCGATGTCGTTGACCGCGAACGACGAGATCACCGGGCTGTCCTTGAACATCAGGAGCCTCCTTGGAAAGTCGCGATGGGGCGGCCGTCAACCATGCCACGACTCGGCCACCGACGCACGTGCACAGGCCGCGGCAGGCTCCGATGGCGAGGCGTTCTGGTTGAGCCGGGGCAGGTTGCCCGGATCGTAGCGGCGCTTGATCGCCTGCAACCGATCCCACGTCGCGCCGGGATGTCAACTCCGATCCGCCGGATGCCGGAGAATCGGCACACGGAGGTGTCTTGATGAAGATCGGTGCGGTCGTTCCCCAGGGCTGGGTCGGCGAGTACGACGGCTGGGATCCACTCGACGCGTGGCGGCGGACGACGGAGGTTGCGCGCCAGGCGGACCGCCTCGGGTTCGAATCGATCTGGCTGTTCGATCACTTCCACACGGTCCCGCGTCCGAGCGACGAGATCACGTTCGAATCGTTCACGACCCTGTCCGCGCTGGCGGCGTTGACCGAGCGTGTGCGCCTCGGCCACATCGTCATCTGCACGGCCTACCGAAATCCGGCCGTGACGGCCAAGATGATCTCGACCATGGACACGATCAGCGGCGGCCGGATGGAGCTCGGCATCGGCGCCGGCTGGAAGCGCGACGAGTGGCTTGCCTACGGCTATGGGTTCCCCGCGACGGCCGAACGACTGGCTCGTCTGGGCGACGACCTCGGCGTGATCTCCGCGATGCTGGCTGGCGACAGGCATCAGCACGCGACGTACGAGGGCCCGTACGCGTCGGTCCGCGACGCGATCAACGTTCCGAAGCCGATCCAGCGGCCGCGTGTACCGATCATCGTCGGTGGCAATGGCCCGAACGTGACCTGGCGACTGGCGGCACGCCATGCCGATGAGCTGAACCTCGACGGGCTGAGTCCGGCCGAAGTGGTCAAGGCGCTGCCGGTCATCGCCAGCCGGTGCGAGGAGATCGGGCGCGATCCGGCGTCGCTGCCGGTCTCCGTTCACGTCTGGTCGGAGGCGACGGCTCCGACCGGCGCCCCACGGACGGACCTGCTGGCCGGTTACCGCGAGGCGGGCGTCAGCCGCGTGATGGGGCTCATCCGCGCCGCCGCCAGGACGGACGAAGCGCTCGAATCGATGGCGGAGGACGCGCGCGCCGCCGGTGTCGAGCTCGCTTGAGGGCAGCCCAGAAGCGGGCCGAAGACGAGCCATCCAACCGGCACAGGTACGGTCATGTCCCATCCGACTAGGCCTCTGGCGCCCGTCACTGAGGGCGGCCTAGAGTGTTGCCGTCGGTCAACGTCGACCCCGATGGAGACCGATCGACAATGGCAAACCCGTCGCGAGGCGGGGACGCAAAGCCACGGGCCTCACGCAGGTAGCCGGGCTGCCGACCAGGAGGTGGACCGATGGAGGTCCAGAGATTCCCGCGTGCGCGGATGGCCTTGCACGCGGCCATGACCCTCGGTGCCGTCGTCGCCGTGCTGCTTTCGGCAGCCGCCGACTTCCACCGCTGAGGGATCGCGGTCGCCGGGCATCGCGCTCGGCGGCCGCGACCACTCCTCTTCGCGCTCGTTGCGCGACCCTACTCTCCGCCCGACCTCGGCATCGGTGCCTTGCGGGCTTCGAAGCCAAGCCGGCGTGCCTCACGGACCGTGAGTGGCTCCACCCGCTTCCAGGTGAACGCCGTCGCGATCGCGTCCCACACCGGATCGAGATCCCAGTACGCGCTGTGCGACTTCGGGAAGTCCGCGCCCGAATGGACACGCAGGTCCACGACACTGGCCAGCCCGTCCGTGCGGCGGAAGAGCGGCTCGGCCAGGAACGACAGGAAATCGCGGCTGTCGTAGATGTTGAGCCATGACACGGACAGGAACGGTGGATCGGCCTCGTCGTACGGCATCGACGGGATGGCATCGAACGTGTACAGCAGCGGCGCCTGCGAGCCGACCGTGACGCACGCCTCGACCGGCGCGTCCGGCCAGTCGGCCAGGAGATCGACCAGTGCGATGCCACCCAGGCTCAGCGCGACCGGCAGCACCGGCTTGCCCCGGGCGGCCTTCGCCGCGGCCGTCAGCTCGGCCTTCAGGACCCGCTGGATCGACGCACGGTGGGCGTGATAGCCGATGACGTCCGACATCAGTTGGGGACCGAGGGCGTCGAACAGGGCCTCCCGCCGGTCTTCGAAGTAGTTCGTGGCGATCTTCATGACCACGTCCTTGCGCAGCCCGGCCTTCAGGATCGGCACTGGCATCGGCGATGGCCGGCCGCGCCGGTGGATCGCCTTCTTCCAGTCCCCGAGCCGCAGGTCGGACCGGCGGCGCCACTCTGGCGCGACGACCGTGACATCCCAACCGCGTGCCTTGACCTGGTCCTCGAGCCGGGCGAGGTTGTCCACCACGCCCTCGGAGGTGGCGTCCGCACCGTGGACGAAGAACAGGATGCCGCTCGGCTGCGCCATGGCCTGACCATACACGTCCGGCAGGGCCCCACCGCCGCCCGCTAGCATCAGGCGATGCCCGTCCCCCAGCCCACGGACCGGCGGGTCGACCTGGCCGCCGTCCTCGGCTGCGCCGCGCTCATGCTGGTCGGCTGGAGCGGCCTGCTGGTGCCATCGCTCATCCGGTCGATCGAGCACGACTTCGGCCAGACCGATGCCGGCATCGGGATCTTCTTCTTCGTCAACTCGGCCGCCTACGTGTGCGGCTCGTTCGCCGGCGGCCTGCTGACCGAGCGGGTCGGCCGGCGTGTGGTCCTGCCAGCCGCCGTGGTGCTGATCGCCCTCGGGCTGACCGGGATGGGCACCTTCCCGTCATGGGCGGCCTTCCTCGCGGCCGCCGTTCCGTTCGGTCTCGGCGGGGGCGCCATCGACGGTGGCATGAACGGGCTCATCCTCGATCTCTATCCGACCGATCGCGGCCGTGCCCTCAATCTCCTCCACCTGTGCTTCAGTCTTGGGGCGCTCGCCTCGCCGCTGGTCGTCGGGCGGCTGATCGAGGCCGGCGTGGCCTGGCAGGCGGTCGTCCTTGGAACCGCCATCGTCGCGCTCCCGATCACCGTCCTGCTGGGGCTCGTGGCGCTTCCGTCCGGACGGCACGCGCACGGTCCGGGCGTTCCTGCCGTCCGCCTCGGGATCGCGCTGCCCCTCGTCGCGCTGGCCGTCGCGATCGCCTGTTACGTGGCATCGGAAGTCGGTGTCTCCAACTGGCTGGTCCGCTACCTCGAAGCGGCCACGGTCGGTCTGGCCACCTCGGCGCTTGCCCTGTTCTGGGGTTGCCTCGCCCTCGGCCGGCTGGTGAGCGCGCGGCTCGGCGACCGGTTCGATCATGCGCGGTTCGCGGCGGTCTCGGCGCTCACCGCCTCGGTGGCCCTGGTCGCCGCGGTGCTCGTCCCGTCGCTGGCGGCCTCGATCATCTTGTTCGGCGTCGTCGGCTTCGCGTTCGGCCCGGTCTACCCGTTGATCATGGCCGTGGCCGGCGACCGCTACCCGACCCGGTCCGCGGCGGTCAGCGGGCTGTTGTCGGGGGTCGCCGTCATCGGCGCGATCCTGTACCCGCCGATCATGGGCTTCGTGTCGGTCGGATTCGGGCTCGGTGCAGCGATGCTCGGCGCCGCGGGCCTGGCCCTCGCGTGCGGCCTCGTGCTGGTCGGGCTGGCCCGTCGGACCGGCGCGCCCGGGGAGTAGGCTTGCTGTCGTCTCACCTCGCTACCTGGGCCCCAGCCATGACGACCGACGACCGATCCGGTGCGGCGACGGGATCGCGTCCCATCTCGATCATCAAGTGCCCCGCCTGCGGGGCCGCCAACCGCATCGGGCCGAGCGAGCGCGGTGCACCACATTGCGGGACATGCGGCAAGCCGCTGCCCTGGGTCGTCGACGCGAACGAGCGCACGTTCGAGGTGGAGGCCAAGGCCTCGCCGACCGTCGTCATCGACCTCTGGGCGCCATGGTGCGGACCATGTCGGATCGTCAGCCCGATGCTCGACGCGTTCGCTCGCGAGCACGCCGGCCGGGTCAAGGTCGTCAAGGTCAACGTCGACGGCAACCAGCGGCTCGCCGTCCGGTTCGATGCCAAGAGCATCCCGACGATGGTCGTCCTGCGCGATGGCCAGGTCGTCGATCGGATCGTCGGCGCGATGCCGCAGCCAGCGCTGTGGGCTCGGCTCGAGCCGCAGCTCAAGCCGCCCAAGACCGCCTGAGCGCCAGGTCCTCGGCCGCTGAGCGGCTAACGGACCGTCGCCGCCGCCGACCTTGATCGTCGCGGACCGGCGACCCACAAGGCCATCCCCCACAGCACGAGCGCGGCGAGGACCACGGGCACGAGCGCGACGTACGAGCCCGTCGCGTCGTAGGCCAGGGCGCCGATGTAGACCGCCAGCGTGCCGCCGATCGGGTAGGCGACCGCGAGCAGCCCGAAGATCGTCCCGAAGTTCGCGCCACCGAACACGTCGGCGAAGGCCGCCGAGCGGACCGCGATCGTGGCGCCGGTCCCGAGCCCGTGGATCGCCAGCCCGATGATCGCCAGGGCCGGATCGGCGGCGACCAGACCGATCGCAGCGATCACGCCGCCACCGACCATCACCGCGGCGACGAGCCCGACGACGCGCCGGCCGAGCCGGTCCGACAGCCAGCCACCGACGACCTGGCCCGCGACGTAGGCCAGCGACTGGATCGCCAGCGCAACGGCCGCGGCCTCCGCCCGGATCCCGGCATCGATGGCACCCGGGATGAACGCCTGCAGCACGCCCTCGTCAACAACGCCGATCGCCGCGGCACCCGCGAAGAGGATCCAGAACCGACGGGTGCGGATCGTCCGCCGGACGCTTCGTGGCCGGTCGGAGCTGCCGGCGGGACGAATCTCGCGAGCGGCCGAGACCGCCCCAGGCGCGGACGTCTCGTGCAGGCCGGCCGCCCTGGCCGCGACACCGGCCTCGGCCGCGCGGAGCTGGGCCTGCCCGGCGCTGAGCGGCTCCCCTACCCCCTTGCCGGAGCGGGGCGTCGGGAGCGGTCGGCCCGGGCCGGGGCCGAAGCCGCGGTCGGTTCGCGGGACGACGATCGCAGGCCCGCTGGTCATCATCCAGACGAAGACGACGCCGATGAGGCTCGAGGCCATGAACACCAGCGCCGTCTCGCGCCAGCCGGCGGTCTGGATCAACCCGGCCGCGATCGGCAACGCCACGGCGACCCCGATGCCAGGTCCGGCATAGGCGATCCCGAGCGCCAGGCCGGACATCCCGGCATAGCGTCGCGCGATGGCGGTGGACGTCCCGATGAACGCGAGTTGGAGCCCGATCGCCATGAACGCGGCATAGGCCAGGATGACCAGCGCGATATCTCGCGACAGGTAGACGGCCAGCCAGCCGGCGGCGAGCAGGACCATCGAGGCCGTCAGCAGATCGCGGTCGGCGAACTCGTCATAGGCGCGCCCCAGCAGCGGACTGGCCAGGGCGGTGACGAGCAGGAACATCGTCCACGGCGTGACCGCGAGGGTCCGGCTGATGCCGAATTCATCGGCGAAGGCGATCGATATGGCCGGGAACGTGTACAGCCCGCCGTATGCGATGGCGCCGACCATGAATGCCCCGACCAACGGTAGCGAGACGCGCGTCGCCCGGCGCGCGATCGGGAGGGCCACCCGTGCGATCCGGGTCAGGCAGGTGGTTCGGCCAGCTCGGCCAGCGTCGCGAGGGACGTCTCGAACGACTTGCCGATCGGTCCCGGCGCCAGGAACCGGAGCATGACGGTGTTGCGCAGCGACCCGGGCTCGGCCTGCAGGCGGTAGGTGACGGTGGAGCCGGTGCCATCGGGCGCGATCTCGACCGACGCGGTCGCGTCCTTGGCGAACACCACCGAGCCCGGCTTGCCGTCGACGCGCTCCGCCTCGTGATGCCAGCGCAGCAGCGTCGGCGGGCTGGAGGCAACGACGACCGAATCGATCTGTGTCGCCTTGCCGCGCGCGTGGCCATGCATCCGCTGCCGGCGCCCGACGCCAGCGCCGGACAGGACCTCGCCGCGTTCCGCCTCAGTGAACCAGCGTGGCCACTGGGTGATGTCGTCGACGAACGGCCAGATGCGCTCCGGCGGCGCGGCCATCCGGCGCGAGCGAACGAACTCGATCATGCGTGACCTTCTTCCGCGGCAATGGCGCGATATTCCCGGGCCCTGGCGGCCACTCTACGCCCTCTTCAGCCGCGACCGGAGGGCGGATCGCGGCACGGCGTTGACGTCCAGCCGGCGAGCTCCCAGGAAGGTCCGGAAGCGGGCCATCCCGCGGGCCATCGCCTCGGCGAACGCCGCATCGCGGCCGAGCCCCTGGTCCTCCAGCCACAGGCCGTTGATGACGAGCGTGTCGGTCGAACGGTCCAGCTTCGGATCGAACCGACCGACGAGGCGATCGCCCCACAGGATCGGCAGCGTGTAGTACCCGAACCGACGCTGCTCCGCCGGTTTGTAGACCTCCCACACGTAGTCGAAACCGAACACGGGCCTGGCTCGTCCGCGGGCGCTCACGGGATCGAGCGGCGAGACGAAGGTGGCCTCCTCGTCGGTCGTCGTGTCGATCGGCTGCCAGGCTCCGGGGACCACGCCATCCTCGAGCTCGGCCAGCAGCGGCGCATCGGACCCGACGGCCAGCTGTGTCGCCCGCCAGCCCTCGACCCGCACTTCGATGGCGTCGCCGGCGGCCAACCAGCGGGCGCGCCGAGCGGCCAGCTCGGCCGCGGTGACCTCCCGCCGCAGCAGGCCGCCCATCGCGCCGAGGGTCTGCCGGCTCAGCCCATCGGCCGCGATCCTCTTGCGGAGCAGGATGTCGTCGGCCTCCTCGGGGTCGACCTCGCGCAGTGCGGCGGCCGGCGCGACCGCGTCGGTGAGCGCGTACACCCGCTCGAACCGCTGGCGTCGCGTGACCATCACCTCGCCGACGCGCCATAGGTAATGGAGCACCAGGCCACTGTCCTTGCGGCCCCGGTAGTCGTTGACTCGCGTTCGTTCGGGCATCGCGAAGTCGCGGTTGGTCACCTCGCCGCGCTCGCGGAGCAGGGCCAGCATCTCGTGGATGGTCTCGCCGTGGTCGCGCTCGAGGTCGCGCCATCGGCCGTGCTCGCGCTCGCGACGCATGACGACCCGGAAGTACGGCAGCTCCTCCATCGGGCGGACCGCCAGCCAGCCGCCCCATTCGAAGAACTCGCGATGCTCGTAGGTCAGCGTCGCCCAGTCATCGATCTGGTAGTCGACGATCCGGCTGTGGAGGATCAGGTCGTGGGCCCGAGCCACGACCACCAGCGGATCGAGCTGGAGGTCCTCCATCGCCCGCATCGCCTGCCGGGTGCCATCGAGCCCGCGCCAGCGCCGGCCCGGCCACAGGCCCTGCCGGCCCATGATGTAGCGACGGGCGGTGACGGCCGAGATCTCCATCGGCGGCGGGGCGTCCATACCTCCCGCCGGCGCGTCAGCGAATCGAGGCTTCGTCACGCGCCCGCCGGCTCGCGCACCGGTCCCACGCTGGCCAGGACCCGCCCGATGGCGGCGGCCAGAGCGTCGACGTCGGCCTCGGTGGCGATGGCCGGGATCGCGCCCATCCCGCGAGGCGCGAGATAGTAGCCCTCGAGGAGCAGGCCGAGGAACAGGGTGGGGCCGGTCGCGACCCCGGTCGCGAAGGCCGTCACGGCGGGACCGGTGAACACCTGGAACAGCGATCCGACGACCGCGACACGCGCGTCGACACCGGCCGCCTCGATGGCGCATTCGACGCCGGCGCAGAACCTCTCGCCGAGGTCGTCGAGACGCGGATACGTCTCGGGCGGCAGTGCGCGAAGCGTGGCCAGACCGGCCGCCGCCGCGACCGGGTTGCCGTTGAACGTCCCGCCATGGCTGACCGCACCGGACCGGCGGGCATCGAACAGCGCCATGACGTCCGCGCGCCCGCCGAACGCCGCCAGCGGATACCCGCCGCCGATGATCTTGCCCAGGGTCGTCAGGTCGGGGCGAACCCCGAACCGCTCCTGGGCGCCGCCGGGCGCCACCCTGAACGAGATGATCTCGTCGAAGATCAGGAGCGCTCCGAGCCGATCGGCGAGCGCCCGCAGGTACGGCAGGAACCCTGGCTCCGGCGCCCGAACGCCGCCGGCCCCCTGGACCGGCTCGATGATGATCGCCGCGAGCTCGCCCTCACGGCCATGGAGCGCGTCCTCGATGCCGGCCGGGTCGCCCCACGGGAGCTGTGCGACGAGACCGGACAGCACGGCCGGCACCCCGGCTGTCCCGGTCATGACCCCGTCGTGCGTGCCGTGGTACGCGTGGTCGAACGTGGCGATGAGCGACCGGCCCGTGAACGCCCGGGCGGCGCGCATGGCGAACATCGTCGCCTCCGTCCCGGAGCTGGTGAAGCGCAGCCGCTCGATCGTGGGGATGCGACGGCGGATCTCCTCGGCCAGCTCCACCTCCGTCTCAGTCGGCGCCGCGAACGCGGATCCGCGCCGGACCTGGGTCTCGACCGCCGCCACCACGGCCGGATGCGCGTGGCCGAGGATCAGCGACGTGTAGTTGCCGAGGAAGTCGCGATAGGTGTTGCCGTCGACGTCGCGGATGCTCAGGCCGGCGCCGGATTCGATGTACGGCGGGTAGGGTGCGGTGTAGACGGTCGTGCGGGTCGATCCGCCGGGCAACGACGCCGTCGCACGCTCGAACAGTGCCCGCGACCGAGGCGTCCGAGCGAGGTAGTCATCGATCAAGGACATCGCCGATGGCCTCCTGAATGTCTGCGATTTTCGTGGCTATGCAGATCCGTCTGGTGCGTCTACCATAGGTCGTGCAAAGGCCGCGGAATCGTCCGTGGTCAGGAACGTAGCACGACGCACACTCGGACTCCTCTCACGACTGACGCGAGACGGCGGGATCGCGTTGGCTACCGAGAGGAGTTTTCGTTTTCGTGTACAACGACAAGAATCTGACCTGCGCGGACTGTGGACAGGAATTCGTGTTCACTGCGTCCGAGCAGGATTTTTACTCGCAGCGCGGCTTCACCGAGCCGCGCCGCTGCCCGTCCTGTCGCGCCAGCCGCAAGGCTGCCCGCAACAGTGAAGGTGGCGGCAGCTCGTACAGCTCCGGCGGCGGCTACAGCTCCGGCGGCGGCTATTCGAGCGGCGCCGGCAGCTACGGTGGCGGCGGCGGTGGTGGTGGATACGATCGCGGACCCCGCGAGATGTTCACCGCCACGTGCTCGTCCTGCGGCAAGGAGGCCTCGGTCCCCTTCCGCCCGACGAGCGGCAAGCCCGTCTACTGCAGCGACTGCTTCCGCAGCCAGCGCGGCGGCTGACCAAGCTCTAGCACATCCCTCTCGGTGCGGACCGGCCCACGGTCCGCCGAACCAGCGATAGATCCCCGACCCGGGCCGTCAGTCGACCCGGGTCGTTCGATTCCCGGGGACCATCGGCCCGGGCCGATCGGGACCCCTCTTGACACGCTCTTCACAGCGCCGGGGCATGGTTGGGCCACCGACCCCCACGCGAAGGAGCGATCCATGCGACATCCAGGTCCCCGACGCCTCATGGCGCCCCTCCTCGGGCTTGCCGTCCTGGGCGCCACCCTCCTGATCCCGGCCGCGACGTTCGCGGCGACGACCACCTGCGACGCCGGTCCCTGGCCAGCTGCCGTCCAGGGCGTGCCCGTGACCTACAAGGCTGGGGCCCGCGCCGGCGACTACCTGTGGCATTCGAGCACGGGTTGGCACATCCGGTTCACCCACGTGCGCTCGGCCAGGCTGGTGTTCACGGGCAAGATCGTCGCCAACGCGCCGATGTCGGTCGCGGCGGTCCGGTTCGAGAAGGGCGACAGGTTCACGCTCAGTGCCGACAAGAAGACGCTGACCTACCGCGTCGCCAACTACGGCCACATCGACGGGCTCGACATCAAGACCGCCTGCGCCACGCGGCTGCGGGTCCAAGGGTCGATCGCCGGGAAGCTCCTGCCGATCGGACGGATCTGGGTGGGTCACGCGGGGCGCCATCCGCTCCAGAACCCGTTCGTCATCACGCGCTGACGCACCGGCCCCGAAGACATGACCCGGGTCGCAGGTGCGGCCCGGGTCGTTCGATTCCCGGCTCGCTACCATGACGGCATCGACACGACGACGACGCCAGGGCGGGACCCGGACGAGGGGGAGCCATGGTTCGAGGCCACGATCCCGGAGCTCCTGGGGCAGATGGCCTCGGGCGCGCTCAGCTGCGTCGAGCTGACCGAGGCGTATCTCCGGCGGATCGAGCGGGTCGATCCCCTGCTCCATGCGGTCATCGAGACGAACCCCGACGCCGTGGCCATCGCCGCCCGCCGCGACGAGGCCCGGCGGACCGGTCATCGGCTCGGGCCGCTCAACGGGATCCCGGTCCTGGTCAAGGACAACATCGCGACGCGTGACGCGATGGAGACGACCGCCGGTTCGCTGGCACTGGTGGGCAGCCGGGTGCCGCGCGACGCCAGGGTCGTGGCGCGGCTGCGGGACGCCGGTGCGGTCATCCTCGGCAAGGCCAACCTGTCGGAGTGGGCCAACTTTCGCGGCCTCGTGCCGCCGGCCGTCAAGGATGCCGGGCTCCATCTGAATGGCTGGAGTGCACGGGGCGGGTTCACCCGCAACCCGTACGGCCTCCGTTTGGATCCATGCGGGTCGAGCTCCGGCTCGGCGGTCGCGCCGGCCGCCAACCTGAGCGCGATCGCGATCGGCACAGAGACCGACGGCTCGATCGTCTGCCCGTCGGGGAGCAACGCCATCGTCGGGTTGAAGCCGACCGTCGGCCTGGTCGCCCAGGCTGGCATCATCCCGATCTCGCCCAGTCAGGACACGGCCGGGCCGATGGCCCGCAGCGTGACCGATGTCGCCATCGCGCTGACAGTCCTGCGCTCCCCGTTCGGCGACGTTGCCGGTGCGCGGTTGCCGCGCGACTACCGGTCGTCGCTCCGGCGCGGCGCGCTTCGCGGTGCGCGAATCGGCGTCGACCGGCGGCTGTTCGCGGGCGACGCCTCGGCCGACGCCGGGCTCAACGCCGTTGCCGAGCGGGCGTTCGAGACGATGCGCTCGCTCGGTGCGACGCTTGTCGACCCGATCGAGCCGGTCGACACCAAGGTCATCGCGCAGGCCGAACTGACCGTCCTGTTCACGGAGTTCAAGGTCAGCCTGGCAGCCTATCTCCATGGTCTGCGAGGAACCTCCATGCGGGCGCTGGCCGACCTGATCGAGTTCAACGACCAGCACTGCGACCAGGAGCTTGCCTGGTTCGGACAGGAACTGTTCGACATCGCAGAAGCGACGACCGGGCTCGCCGATCCCTCGTACCGCGAGGCCCGCGCGCTCTGTCTCGAGGTCTCCCGCATGCGCGGGATCGACCGAATCCTGGCCGATGGCGGGCTCGATGCCATCGTGGCGCCGGCCTATGGCGACTCGTCGGCGGCCGCCGTAGCTGGCTATCCAAGCCTGTCGATGCCGACCGGGGTGACGGACGACGGGCGTCCCGGTGGGGTCTGGTTCTCGGCCGATCGGCTGGCGGAGCCGACGCTCCTCGGCCTGGCGTTCGACCTCGAGAGCGCGATCGCGCCGCGGCCGGTGCCGCAGTTCGATGGCGTGACGCCGGACCTGCCGCCGGATTTCGGGTTGTGTGCCACGCCGGTCGGGGCGCGGTCGCGGTTCCGGCGCGAGGATCTGCCGCCGGACGTGTGACCCGGGCGACAGCCCGCCGGCGTCCACAACGGCCCGCGGCCTGCGGCCGCAACGCGCGCGATCGCGACGCCCGGCGAGCTGCAGCGCCCGCAACCTATCATCGGACGACACGAGGAGATGCCATGACCAACCTGATCGATGTCGGAAGCCTGCCCGTCCTCGACGTATGGGGTGACAGCGTCCGCGCCCGTCGTCTCGATGGCGAGCGGATCACGCTCGCCCTCGTCGAGCTCGCCCCGGACTCGCTCGTGCCCAGCCACCGTCACGAGAACGAGCAGATGGGCATCGTCATCTCCGGCAGCGTCATGTTCACCGTCGGCGATGAGACCCGGGAGCTCAAGGCCGGTGGCATGTGGCGCATCCCGTCCGATACGGCGCACCAAGTGACCGCCGGCCCCACCGGCGCGAGTCTGATCGACATCTTCGCCCCGACCCGGGCTGACTGGGACGCGCTACCCGGTCATCCGCCGATGACGACGAGGTGGCCGGCGGTAGCCGACTGACGTCCGCGGTCAGCCACCGTCCAGAGGGTCGCGGGCGATCGGCCGGGCAACGGCGACGTCGGGCTCGCGAGACCGCCCGTCAGCAGGCGCAACAGATGGCCGTCCAAGCCCAGGTCGGGCAAGGACGCGGCGAGGGTGCTGGGGATCGTCATGATCGGGGGAGTCATGGCGCCGGCGTCAGTCTAGGGACCCGCTGCGGGCGTTCGGCCAGCCGTTCCGTAAACTGTAACGAACCCGAAGGCCGGCGAGGTCGACGCCCGCGGCGACGTGCCTCTCACGCGACTCTCACGAGTGAGGTGCATGCTGCCTCGGCGGCCGTCACGCGTCGATGGGCTCGGGATCAGGAGGAATCGTGCGCGAACGAGGCGTCCAATCAAGATCGGTCCGACCCGGTCCGGTCGAGCCCAACCAGCGACCCGATCCGGCGCCCGGCTCCGGCACCAATGTCTGGCAGGTCATCGCGATCATCGCACTCCTCGTCGCGACCGCCGGCTGGACGACCGTGGCCGTCATCGCCATCCGTCCCGCGGCGCAGGCGACCGTGGCGACGCCGCTCCCATCGGACGACCCGAACGCCGTCGACCCGAGCGCCGTCGACCCGAGCGCCCCACCCGATTCCCATGACGCCCCAGCGCTCGAGGCGCTCCTCCCGACCCAGCTGTCCGGGGCGGTGCTCGATGTCCAGAGCTGGAACGGCGATGCGTGGCTCGCCCTGGACCCATCGTTGACGGACTTCCTGAAGACGGCCGGGAAGACGTCGACCGACCTGACAGTCGCGCAGGCGTATGACCCGACCGGGGTGTTCACCGGCACCATGGGCATCTACAAGGTCACAGGCGTCGAGCCGGCAATGCTCCGTGATGCGCTGCTCGCGGCCTGGAAGGGTGACAGCACGGACTTGAAGGTCTCGACGGTGAAGATCGCCGGCAAGGACGTCACGAAGGGCGACTTCGGCCCGGACATCAACGCGTCGTTCCTGTACTTGCGCGACGGGGCGGTCTACGACATCGAAACGAGCGATGAGGCCGTCGTGGCAGCCGCGCTGGCCGCCATCGGGAACCCGGGCGCCTCCGGAGCGCCCGCATCATCCGCCGCACCAGGCGGATCGGCCGCGCCTGCCGCGTCGAGGTCGCCCGCCCCCTGACCGGGCGGGCCTGGGACCAGGCGCTTAGTCGCGACTGGGGCGGCGGGGACGCTCATCCTTCGGTGGCTTCGGCTCGTGGCCGGGGCGCGGCGGGCGCGGCGCCGTGCCGGGCGCCATGTCGGGGCGCTTCTCTTCGGGGCCGCGCGCGCGGGCGACGGCGACGGAATCGGCGAACGCCTTCGCGGTAGCCGTCGGCAGGCTGCCCAGCCAGGCGGCCTCGATCTGCTTCACGCGCTCGGTTTCCGCTGTGCGGCGCTCGCGCTCGAACTTGGAATGCCTCGCCACGGACCCGTCCTTTCGTCGCATCGACACGGGATGCGTCGAGGCAGTGTACCCGAGGTCGGCCGCGTGACCACTCGGCGGGTATGTCGGCCTATCCTTCGTCGGTGACGCTCTATACCCTCGACGACCCGCACGACCTCATCGCGCCGGTGCTGCTGGCCGCGTTCGACGGCTGGGTGGATGCCGGTTCCGCGGCGACCACGGCACTCGGGATCCTGGCGGACGATGCCCAGGTCGTGGCGAGGTTCGATGCCGACAGGCTGTTCGACTATCGCGCCCGACGGCCGCCGATCCAGATCGTCGATGGGCGGCTGGCCGAGCTGACCTGGCCAGAGCTCGCCCTGCGCCGGACCCGGATCGACGAGCGCGACGTCCTGGTCCTGGTCGGTCCCGAGCCTGACTATCGCTGGCGCGCCTTCATCGCGGACGTCATCGACCTCGTCGGGCGTCTCGGTGTGACCGAATGGATCAGTCTCGGGGCGATCCCGGCCGCGGTGCCGCATACCCGCACGGTCCCGATCATCGGCACCGAGGCGACACCCGGACTCCTTCGCGGTGAGGTCATCGCCGGACCGGCCGGCACGCTGCGGGTCCCATCCGCCCTTGTGTCCGCGATCGAGCTGGAGGTCGCCGCAGCGGGGATCCCCGCCCTTGGCTACTTCGCCCAGGTCCCGCACTACGTGTCCGGCCCATACGCCACCGCGGCCGTCCAGCTGTTGCGGGCGATCGGCACCCACCTCGGGGCGGACATCCCCGCCCGCGAGCTGGCCGACGAGGCGCGTGAACTGCGGACCCGGCTGGATACGGCAACCGGGCTCGACGAGACCACCCGCAGCTACGTCGAGCGGCTCGAAACGATGTATGACGAGCGGCGCCTGCCGTCGGGCGACGACCTCATCTCGGACATCGAGCGATTCCTGCGCGATCAAGGCATGCCCGGTGGCAGCTCGACCGGCGGCCTGCCCAATTGATCCCGGCCCGCAATGCCGTTGCGACGGCGCCGGGCACGCCATCCACGATGACGCGATGGGATGGTGCGTACCATCCCTGCCTCAGCCCCAGTGTGAGGACACCATGACCTTCGACCCGAATGCCAGTCTCGACCCTGGCCAGATCACCGATCGCCGCGGGATGGGCGGCCGTGGCGTCGCCATCGGTGGGGGCGGGGCGATCGGCCTCGTCCTGCTGCTGGCCTACACGCTGCTCGGCGGCAACCCCAACGACCTCGGTCCCCTGCTCGAGCCGGGCGCCGTGGCCGGCCCCGGCAGCTCGCAGCTCGCGACCGACTGCAAGACCGGCGCCGACGCCAATGCCCGCGACGACTGCCGCGTCCTCGGCTACGTCAACAGCGTCCAGACCTACTGGAAGAGCGAGTTCCAGGCCTCCGGCCAGACGTACAAGCCGGTCAACACGATCCTCTTCTCCGGCGCGACGCAGAGCGGCTGCGGCACCGCGAGCGCGGCGACCGGGCCGTTCTATTGCCCGCCGGATGCGCTGGTCTACCTCGACGCCGACTTCTTCGCCGAGCTGCGTACCAAGTTTGGGGCCAAGGGCGGCTCGCTGGCCCAGGGCTATGTCATCGCCCACGAGTACGGCCACCACGTCCAGGATCTCCTCGGCACTCTCAAGCAGGGCGGCAACGACACCGGCGCGGAAGGGAGGTCGGTCCGGACCGAACTCCAGGCCGACTGCTTCGCCGGCGTCTGGGCCAACCACGCCGCCAGCACCGGCTTCCTCGAGCCACTGACCGACGCCCAGATCGCCGATGCGCTCGACGCGGCCAAGGCAGTCGGTGACGACCGGATCCAGGCAGCCACCAGCGGCCAGGTCAACCCCGACTCGTGGACGCACGGCTCGTCGGCCCAGCGCCAGCACTGGTTCTCGACCGGCTACACGAGCGGCGACCCTAGCGCATGCGACACGTTCAGCGGCGCGATCTGACCGAAACCCGACAGGTCCTGGCGATCCGCCTCGAGCGTCCGGTGGAGCTCCAGCAGGGTCATGGCAGACACCTCCAGGTCATCGCAGATCCCGCCTGGGATCGATTCGCGACCGACTCGATCGCGTCCCCGGACCGTATCAGCGATACCTGTTAGAACCCGTCAGGAATACCTGCTCAACCGTCGATTCTGCCGCCTGGCCAGTGCCGGATCAGCCGCCGATCGTCATCCGCGGCACGCTCGAGCTGGCGAGCCGCTCCTCGAACCGCTTGGCCGCGGCATCGAGCTTGTCGAGGTGTTCGGCGAGACGCGTCCGGGCGGCCTCGGCGGTGGCGTCCAGGTTGGTCAGCTCGAAGATCCGCCAGTGGCGGATGATCGGTAGCAGTACCTCGTCGCGATGGACGCGCAGGTCGTAGATCCCGGCCTTGGCGATCTGGGCGGCCTTGCGCACGAAGCCGGCGATGCCCGCCCCTGGCATCTGGAAAGCGAGCACCTCGTCGACGATCGCGCAGACCGCCGCCGACGGCTCGAGGACGAGGGCGGCGGCGAGGATGTCGCGGTAGAACACCATGTGCAGGTTCTCGTCAGCCGCGATCCGGACCATGATCCGGTCCGCCACCGGGTCGTCCGAGTAGCGTCCGGTGTTGCGGTGGGCGATCCGTGTCGCGAGCTCCTGGAAGGTCACGTAGGCCAGGCCACGGAGCGTGTCCGGCGATTCGTGGTCGTAGCCCTGTTGGAGCTGTGCCATCCGTCCGCGCTCGAGCATGACCGGGTCGATGTTCCGGGTGACGGTCAGGTAGTCGCGCAGCACGATGGCGTGACGGCCCTCCTCCGCGGTCCAGCGGCCGACCCAGTTGATCCACGCCCCATCGCCGTTGCCGAACATGCCATGGATGAGACGGTGGTAGCTCGGCAGGTTGTCCTCGGTCAGCAGGCCGATCTCGAAGGCGGTCTGGGCCACCCCGGTCAGGCGCGGCTGATCCGGCGTCCAGGGCTCCTTGTCGAAGTCACGCCCGAGTCGGTACGGGATGTAGTCGTGCGGGAACCATTCCTGGGCGACCGCGGCGTGGCGGTCGAAGAGGCGGCCCGCCTCGGGCTCGAGTTCGTTGAGGAGGGAGCGCTGGTCGTAGTCCGTCATCCGCGAAGGGTAGACCGGTTCCGACGGAGGCGCCGTGCGACCTGTGCGCCCCTGCACGGGACGTCGTCGGCGCTCGGGAGTCGGCTACGCTCTGTGGCGTGATGCGGACCGTGATCGCGACACGCTACGTGACGCCCCTGCGCGAGGGCGGGTCGCTGCCCGGCCTCGTCGAGGCCGACGACGACGGCTTGTACGTCGTCAAGTTCCGCGGTGCCGGGCAAGGCCCACGGGCGCTGGTCGCCGAGTGGCTGGCCGGCGAGCTGGCGCGGGCCATCGGCCTGCCGGTCCCCGACATCGTCGGCGTGGACATCGATCCAGCGCTCGGTGACGCGGAGCCCGACGAGGAGATCCACGACCTCGTGCGGGCCAGCCCCGGGCGCAACCTCGGGATGGATTTTCTGCCCGGCGCGCTCGCGTTCAATCCGGCCGTCGCGACCGCGCGAACCGTCATCGATCCCGTGTTCGCGGCCGACGTCGTGTGGCTGGATGCGCTGGTGACCAACCCGGACCGGTCGGCGCAGAACCCGAACCTGCTCGTCTGGCACGGCCGGCCATGGCTCATCGACCATGGTGCTGCGCTGTACATCCATCACACCTGGCGCGATCCGGACGAGCATGCCCGACGTCCGTTCGAGCGCATTCGCGACCACGTCCTGCTGCCCTACGCCGAGGCCATCCAGGCGGCCGACGTCCGGCTCGCGTCGCAGATCGATCAGGCGCTGGTGGCCGACCTCGCGGCGGCCATCCCCGATGCGTGGTTGCCGGACGATCCGGTCATCGGCGATGCGGCCGCCCAGCGTCAGGCATATCTGAGGTACCTGTCGTTGCGGCTCGCGCCGCCGCGCCCGTTCGTCGAGGAGGCGGAACGTGCCCGAACCGCCGCGTAACGCCTTCCAGTACGCCATCGTGCGGGTCCTGCCGAGCATCGAGCGCGGCGAGTGCCTCAACGTCGGGGTCATCCTGCTGTGCCGGCCGCGGCGGTTCCTGGCGGCCACCATCGCCCTGGACATGAGACGGCTGGCGGGGCTCGCCCCGGACCTCGATCCGGCGACCATCCGGCCGCACCTCGAGGCGATCGAGCGGATCGCCGCCGGCGACCCGGCGGCCGGGCCGATGGCGCGCCTGGGTCAGGCGGCACGCTTCCATTGGCTGGTGGCGCCATCGAGCACGATGATCCAGTCATCCGAAGTCCATGCCGGGCTGTGCGACGACCCGGCCGCCGAATTGGTGCACCTGGTCGCCACGCTGGTCGACTAGCGACGAAGCGGGTCAGCGGCGGCCGCGGCGAGACGACGCTCGGCATCCTCGAGGGCATCCTCGAGCGTGCCGGTCCGAGACGCGGTCGCCACCTCGATGCACAGGGCGATCCCGTCGGCTGGTTCGGCCGCGATACCGGCCCGGTAGCCGCTGTCGATCCGGTCGACCAGCGTCCGCGCGGCCCGTGCCCCGGTCTCGGGAAGGAGCAACCGGAAACTCGATGCCCCGGCCCGGGTCGCACGATCGGTCTCGCGGGCCTCGGCACGGATGACGTCGGCGAGCGCACGCGCGACTCGGTCCGTGTCAGGCCCGGGCCGGCCGCCTCGCAACTCGAGCAGCACGACCGACGCGGGCCGGCCGTACCGAACGTGGCGGGCACCCTCATAGCGGAGCGCGTTCATCCAGTCCGGACGCGTCTCGAGCTCGACCGGTCGACGGATGCGGTCGTCAACGGCCGGCGGGCGTCGCGGCGTGGCGACCGGTCCTTCGAGGAAGGCCTCGATATGCTCGGTCGCGCGCTCGTCTGCCTGCTCGTCGTGATGGTGCTCGGGTAGCACGAACTTCCGCGATCGGCGAGGTCGGGGCGGCCGTTTCGGGGTGGCTGGGTCAGCGGGGTCGGGCACGGACCGCCAGTCTAGCGCTCGGGCCCGCGTCGGGCCGGCATCGGTGCACTGGTGCGCCCCGGATCAGTCCGCCGCTGCCCGGGCGGCCGCCTTCTTCGCCCGTTTGCCTGCCTGGTAGTCGGCCAGGGCTTCCGCGGAATCCACGTCGCCGAGGGTCGGCCAGGTCGGCGCGACCTCGTCGTAGCCAGGTGGTCGGACGCCGAAGCGCTTGCCGAGGACGGCGATGATCGACTTCGCCTTCATCTCCCCGATCCCCGGCAGCCCAAGCAGTCGCTTCTCGAGGTCGCGCCCATCGGCCGCATCCGTCCAGACCCGGCTGGCGTCGTTGCCGTAGTCCGTCGCGATCGCGGCGGCCAGTGCCTGGACCTTGCCGGCCATCGAGCCGGGAAAGCGATGGAGGGCCGGGCGTTCTCGAAAGACCGCGTCCAGCGCGGACGGCTCCATCGCCGCGATCCGGGCCGCATCCAGGTGGCCGAGCCGGCGCTTGAGATCGGCCGGGCCGCTGAACGCCTTCTGGACGGTCACCTGCTGGTCGAGGGCGAAGCCGATCAGCAGGGCCAACGGGTCGTCCGCCAGCAGGCGGTCCGCCTCGTCGTCGCCAGTGAATGGGAGCGAGGTTGGCTTGGTCATGGACGCATGGTAGCCCGGCCCGAACACCACCGGCGTATCCGTGGCTTACCGCATGAGGCGCGGCAGGCCGCTGGCGATCGCGACCAGCGTCGCGGCGACCACAAGCAGGCCGGCGACCAGGAACATCGCGGTCGCGTGGCGATCGACGACGATGGCCGCCAGCGCGAGCGACAGCGGCGCGGCGACGACCGACCCGAGCATCAGGAAGCTCATCGTCCGCCCGAGCATCGCTGGATCCGTCCGACCCTGGACCCAGGCGATGACCACGATGTTGACGTAGCCGTTCATCGCCCCGATGGCGAGCAGCAGCGCGCCCGCCACGGCGATCGATGGCGCCAGGCCGATGGCCGCCAGGCCGAGTCCCATGCCAAGGGCGAGGGTCATCACGATCGGGCCCAAGCGTCGGGGCCGGGGCAGCGAGCCGGCCAGCAGGACGCCACCGAGTGAGCCCGCTCCGTAGGCCGCCAGGAGGAGCCCCAGTGACGCCGCGCCGCCACCGAACCGCACGAAGACGAGCCATGGCAGACCGACCACCATCGGGCCCGTGAAGGCGAGGTTGAGGGCGGTCGACAGCACGACGATCGAGCGCATGACCGGGTCGCCGAGCACGACGCGAACACCGTCGATGAGGGCCTCGCGGACCGAGGGTCTCGCCATGGCCGGCGTCGAAGGCACCGCAACGTCATCGGTCCCGGCCGCGGACGGGTCTGTGACGGTCTGGCGGTCGGGCGCCTCCGGGCGCCCCGGGGTGGCGCCCGATCGTACGAACCAGAGGGCCGCTGCGGCGACGACGAACGACGCGGCATCGATGACGAAGGCCGCCCCCACCCCGGTCAGCGCCACGGCGAAGCCCGCCACGGCCGGGCCGACCGTTCCGACGAGCTGGGCGGTCCCGGCCATGACCGCATTGGCGGCGGCCAGCCGATCCGACGGCACGAGGCGCGGCACGAGCGTGTTGATCGCCGGCAGGAAGACGGCATCGACCGTGCCGAAGGCGATGCCGACGACCGCCAGGTGCCAGAGCTGGACCTGGGCCCCGAGCACGAGGCCGGCCACGACCGTGGTCAGGACCGCACGGAGGAGATCGGACGCGAGCGCCAGGTCGCGCGGCGAGATGCGGTCCGAGAGGACGCCCCCGAGGAGCATGAACGCGCCCCTCGGGATGGCCGTGGCGACGAGGATCGCGCCGAGTGCGAAGCCCGACCCGGTCAGCCCGAGGACGAGCCACGCCAGAGCCACCGTGTTGAACTGGTCGCCGAGCAGCGACACGCTCTCGCCGAGCCAGACGAGCCGGAAGTCGCGGTTCGCCAGCGGCTCGACCAACGGGACCCGGACGACCCGGCCGAGCGGACCGGCCTCGGCGTCCGCGCCGGTCATTCGATCGAGATCCGGACGCCGTCGCCGGCGTCGTCCACCTCGAGGATGGGGCCCTTGACGCCGGCCTCGATCGCCTCCCGGATCCGGTCCGAGGTCGACTCCGACAGGCCGGGGACCTGGCTGATGGCGGCCCGGCCGAGGGACAGGGGGATGCGCAGGTTGATGACGGTGCGGCCGGCCTCGGTGACCTGGACGCGGAGCACCCGGCCGCGCTCGTTTGCCCGACCATCGATCGGCCCCGGCTCGGCGGCCGCCGGGGCGGGGCCCTGGGTGGCCGGCTGAGCCTCGAGGGCGTCGAGGATGGGCGCGGCCTCGGCGGCCGTCAGCCGGCCTGCGGCGATCAGCCGCAAGACCCCGTCGAGGGCCTCGTCAGGCATCGGACGAGTCGACGATCGGAACGCGCGTGGTCTGGCTGGTCGGATCGACCGCATCCGCGGTGTCGACCGGGTCGCCGGCGTCGAGCGCCTCGAACCGCCGGCCCGCTTCGGCGACGTCGATCTCGCTGCGCTCGAGCGACCGCAGGATGCGCAGACGCGCGCCTTCGTAGGCCGCGGCGATCGCGCCGTTCTGGATACCGGGTCGCGTGGCCGCCCCCACGGGCTTGACCGACCCTCCATCGGTCGGCGCGTCGCCGGGCGCGGCCGGGGCGGGCGGGGCTGAGGGCTCGGGCGGTACCGGGCGGGCATCGACCAGCGGCGGGACCGGCATCGGCCGGACGACATGGAGGTCGCCCGACATCGACCGATAGGTCAGTGACGGTCCGCCGGTCCCGACCACCACGGTCCGGCGCCCTCGGCCGCGGTCCGTGCGAGTCCCGAGGTCCGAGCTGAGATCGCCGGACACCGACGTCATCTCGATCCGGACGTCGCCGGCCGGCGCCAGCAGAGCATCGCCGCTGACGGTCTCGATGGCGAATGGCCCGGGCCCGGCCAGATCACCCGCCACCTTGAGGTCGCCACTGGTCGTCGTCGCCTGGAGCGAGTGCAGCATGGCGGCGCGGATCTCGACGTCGCCGGACACGGTCCGGACGGACACGTCCGTGGCGTCGGTGGCGGCGATGTCGACGTCGCCCGAGACCGCCTCGATGGCGATCACGCCGCTCACGCCGCGCAGGGTGATCTCACCCGACGTCGTCCGATAGCGCTGGTCGCCCAGCAGCCCGTCGGCAACGATCTCCGCGCTCGACGTCTCGACCACCAGCGTCACGCGACGCGGAACGTCCACCTCGATGTCGATCGAGGACCCATGGCCGTGACGCTCGACGCCGTCGCCGTCGCCGCCCGTTGACAGCGCCACGCTGCCATCCCCGAGCTCGATCGAAAACAGCGCAGCCAGGTCGTGGCCACCGCGATCCCGGACACGGACGTGCTCACCGTCGATCCCGCGCAGGCGGATCTCGCCATGTCGGATCCGAAGCTTCACGATCCCGTCCTGGCCGATGCGGTGCTCAAGGCTCGAGCCTGTGGTCGTGGTCGTCATCGCGCAGTCCTCCCGAGCGCCCGGATGGCGGCGGCGGCCTCATCGGCACTCATCTCGTGACGCGCCACGGCCTCGAGGATCTCCTCGCGGGTCCGGCCGGGCGCCGCCGGTTCGGTGGTCGTCTCGTCGGTGTCGTCGGCGTCAGCGCGCGCGCCGAAGCCCAGGGTTCGGACGAGGGCCTCGACTCGCGACCGGACCGTCGGATAGCTGATGCCTAACTCGCGTTCCATCTCGCGCAGGTTGCCGCGCGAACGAAGGAAGCTCTCGAGGAGGGTGAGCTGGTCACGGTTGAGCCGGCCGAACCGGCCGACGCTGAAGTCGCCCTCCAGGGTCGTCCCGCAGCTCTGGCAACGAAGCCGCGTGACGGCCAGCTCGCTGGAGCACACGGGGCAGGTCGAGATGACGTCATGTGGCATGGGGGTCCTAGCGTCCGGTGGCCGTGATACGGCTGGCCGAGCGGGCGTTCTCGACGCGGACCGGGCGGTCCGTCTCGGCGGCCGGCCGCTCGCCGGCGGCATCTTTCAGCATCCGGCGGCGATCCAGATCGGCTGCCAACTCGCGCTCGCGATCCGAGCGGGTGATGTGGGCGACGGAGAGATCAAACATGTCGTGCCTTCGTGTGGCTGCTTGTTGTTGTGTAGCTGACCACGTTATAGCAAGCACAATTACACTTTGTCAAGGCAGTACTTCACTTTATCGTCTCGCCATCGTCCATCGGTCTGGTCATCGTCATCACCGCCCGGACATGGAACGACCCCGTCCCGGACCGATGTCCCGAGCGGGGCCGAAGCGTGCCGATAGGAGTTGGACGCGCGCCTCGATCAGTAGGCGCGGACCGACTTGGCGCTGAGATTCAGGTTGCCGACCACCGAGCGGTAGTAGCGGCCCGGCGACGAGGGCGCCATCCAGGCCGTCATGCCGGGGGTCCTCGTCGACGCGAACTTGAAGTCGTACGAGCCGACGAAGCTCGGGGAGCTGGCGAAGATCTGGGCGATCGTGCGGGTCGTCCGGAACAGCCCGTACAGGACATACGACGCGCTGGTGATGCCGTCGGCGAAGACGGCTCGTGCGCCGGTTCGGAGGAGGGCCGCACCGTAGTTATCGACCCGCTGCCTGGCAACGCTATTGGTCGGGTTCGGGGCGCCCCACTCGGAATTGCCCGAGGCGTAGCACAGGCGATTCAGGATGACCACCGCATTCGGCGCAAGCTTGATGCCGCTCGCGATGTAGTACTCACCCCAATACTTGGTATTGGAGTTCCCGTGCCCAGCAGAGGCATTGAGCCCGAACCCGTCCTTGGTGTACCGCGAGAACGCGCCATAGGGGCTGGGAGAGCCGTTGCCGTGGCCGAGGTAGATGAGGACGTTCGCGCCCTGGGCCGCGGCCTTGACCCGGGTCCAGGTCGCGTTCGGGCTGTAGACCTCGACCACGGTGGCGCCGTAGGAGCGAGCCTGCGCCGCGTACTTCTTGGCGTTGTAGATGTAGCTCGCAGTACTCGACCCGACTGGACCGACGACGACCACCACCTTCATCCCTGCTGCCGCCGCGGGGGTGGGGTTGGTCATTCCGACGAAGGTCACGAGGGTGATGGCGATGGCGAGCGCGACCAGCTGGACGGGCCGCTTCGAGGACGCCCGCTGGGCGCCGTGGTCCGGGACTCGCAAGATCCTTGCCTCCTGTCCGCCGGAACACCACGCGGTGAGCGCATGGTGACGGTGGGTGTGATGCCGCCTTCGGCATGGATCGGCGCCGTCAGGTCGCGGTCGGACAGCGCGTCGAGATGCGACGACGCCGAGGGAGTTCGATCGGGCGAGACGATCCGGGGCTGGTCGGGCTGGGGCCCGACGCGGTGACAGGTTTCTGCCGTGGGGGCGGCGTTCTTCTGTTTGGCCCTGTCTACGGTGCTTGCCTGGGAGCGTGGTCAGTATGCCAGCCGGGTGACGATCGTGTCATCCCTGACCAACGTCCCTCGTGAGGCGGGCCGAATGAGCATTGCCCAGACGCACCAGATCGGCGGGTGCGAGCTCGACCTGAAGACCGCGACGTCCCGCCGAGACGAAGATGGTCACCTGGGCCTGGGCAGCCTCGTCGACGACGATCGGCAACGGTCGTCGCGTGCCGAGCGGGCTGATGGCGCCGACGACGTAGCCGGTCGCTCGTTCCGCCGCGGACGGCTCGGCCATCGTGGCCCGCCGCGCTCCGACCGCGTCGGCCAGCCGCTTGAGGTCGAGCTGGCGATCGACCGGGATGACCGCCAGCACGAGCCGCCCGTCGGCCACGGCCGCAAGGGTCTTGAACACCCGTCCCGCCTCGACGCCGAGGGCCTCAGCCGCGTCGACCCCATAGCTCGGGCGACGGTTGCGTTCGCGGCCGTGAGGCTCCGGCGACGCGTACGCATGGACCCGGTGCGGCACCCCCGCCCGGACGATGACATCGAGCGCGCGGGTGGCGGCGGCGGTCCCATCCATGGTCTTGGCGTCGATCGTAGCCATTTCCGCTATGCTCCGGGCGGCCCGTCCCCGTGCCGCGTCCATCGACGCGCGGACGACGGAGCCGCCGTCGCGCTCCTGACCGGTGCCCGCGGCGGGGACATATCAGGAGCGAACGTTTGACCTTCGATTCACTCGGCCTGTCGGCCGACCTCGTGCGCATGGTCGCCGAGGAGGGGTATGAGATCCCCACGCCCGTCCAATCAGCGGCCATCCCGCTCGTCCTCGAGGGCCGTGACGTGCTCGCGGCGGCGCAGACCGGGACCGGCAAGACGGCGGCCTTCGTGCTGCCGATCCTCGACCGCCTGCGGGCTCACGCCAACACGAGCTTCTCGCCTGCCCGCCATCCGGTCAGGGTCCTGATCCTCGTGCCGACCCGTGAGCTTGCGATGCAAGTCGACGAGAGCGTGCGGACCTACGGCCGGACCGTGCCGCTGCGCTCGACCGTCGTTTATGGCGGGATTCCGATGGATCCCCAGATCAAGGCCCTGCGCGGCGGCATCGAGATCCTCGTGGCGACCCCCGGCCGACTGCTCGACCTCGTCGGCCAGAAGGTGGCGAACCTCGGCCAGGTCGAGATCCTCGTCCTCGATGAGGCCGACCGGATGCTCGACATGGGCTTCCTGCCGGACATCCAGAAGATCATCGCGCTGCTGCCGCCGAAGCGGCAGAACCTGATGTTCTCGGCGACCTTCTCGGACGACATCCGGCGCCTGTCGGGCGGCATCCTGCGCGACCCGGCCACGGTCGAGGTCGCGCCGCGGAACACCACCCTCGAAGCCATCCGCCAGCTGGTGTACCCGGTCGATCGCGACCGCAAGGAGGCCCTGCTCGCCCATCTGATCCGCAAGAACGACATGCGTCAGGTGCTCGTCTTCACCCGGACGAAGCTGGCGGCGACACGGCTGGCGAACCGGCTCGACCGCGAAGGTCTCGACGCGGTGGCGATCCATTCCGACCGTTCGCAGCCAGACCGCACCCGCGCGCTGGAGGGCTTCAAGAACGGCTCGATCCGTGTCCTGGTCGCGACCGACGTCGCTGCCCGGGGGCTCGACATCGAAGACCTGCCCGCGGTCGTCAACTTCGAGCTCCCGTGGAACCCGCAGGACTACATCCACCGCATCGGGCGGACCGGCCGGGCCGGCGCGACCGGCGCGGCGATCTCGCTCGTGTGCATCGATGAGACGGACCTGCTGCGCAGTGTCCAGCGGATGCTCAAGCAGGCGATCCCGTGGACTGTCGAAGATGGGTTCATCCCGGACCGCGATACGGAACCGCGACCGCTGGGGGCGCGAGCCGGTCATGCCCGGGTCAGCCCGGAGCACCATGCCCATCGCAAGCCGGTCCGCCGACGGGCGGGTGCCGGGAGCGCCGGCGGCTGATCCCTCCGACCGGCTCCCTGGTGCGGACCAGGGAACCGGCGCAGAGGCCCCGGTCGGTGCCGCGGTGGTCAGGCGAGGCCACCGGCCGTCCCGATCGGGTCGACCGTGGCACCCGGAAAGAAGAAGCCGAGCATCAGCTCGGCGCGGATCCGTTCGACGGCATAGCGGTTGATGAGGGCGTGATCGCCGAGTGATACCCCGGCCTCCGGCCGGGCACTGACCGACAGGCGCACGTCGCGCACCAGCAGGAACTCGCCCGATGGCCGAGTCAGCGCCCGGCCGGGATCGAACCCGGGCAGCGTCGCCATCTCCCCCTCAACGGTGTATGGACCCGCTTCGACGTGGATCCGGTGCCACGCCGCATGGACCGGGATCCCGGGGTCGTCGTCGGCGACCGCTACGAGGATGTCGTCGCTCGGGATCGATAGCGAGCCCGCCGGCTGAGCGGTCGGGTCGTCGAGACCCTGCCACGCAGCGCGGTCCAGCGACAGTTCTCCATCTGTCTCGAGCCGGTCGTGCAGACCACCCGGTCGCGCGAGGGTGCCGCTTGCCATCCCCCAGTTCGTGTAGGCATCGACACGGATCGCCATCTTGCCCCCTTGGGTGTCCGTGGAGTGTCGAACGTGCCCGGCGAGCCGGGAAGACCCGTCCGTACGGGACAAGGGCGCTCCTTCGTACCTTCAGCGGCGTTTTGCGGTGCCCCCGTGCACCACCGCTCGGTCGGATCAGGGCACCGCCGGGCACTGGGTGCAGTCGGTCTGCGCCAGGAGGGCGACCTTGAGCAGGCCTGCCAGGACGACGTTCGGGTCGCTTCGGCTCTGGTTGGTCAGGACGGCGATGGCGATGTGCTCACGGGGGAACCAGCGCACGACCGCGCGGGCTCCCAGGAACCGGCCCGAATGGCCGAGCGCCGGATGGCCGTCGACCGACGCGGTCTGGACGCCGAGGCCGTACGGGATGCCGGGGTGGAACCGGGCGGTCTGCTGGGCGTCGCCGACCATCATCGCGCGCGTGGCCTCGTCGAGGACCTCGCCGCCGTACAGGGCCCTGGCCCAGCGGGCGAGGTCGTCCGCCGTGGTGGCGATCGAGCCCGCCCCGCCGGCCGCAGTGACGACCGAGGTGAAGGGCACGATCGAGGTCCCGTCCGACAGGTCGATCGCCGGCAGCTTCGGGCTCGTGCCGACGAAGCGGTAGCTGTGGGCGAGGGGTCCCTTTGGCGCCATCGCCGCCTGGTAGAAGGTGTGGTCGAGAGCGAGCGGGCCGAAGAACCGGGTCGCCAGCTGGGTTGCCAGGGACGCGCCGCCGACCCGCTCGGCGACCATGCCCAGGATCAGGTAGTTGGTGTTCGAGTAGTGCCATGACGTGCCCGGCTTGGCGTACGGCGTACCCACGTACTTGAGCGACCGGGCGGCGTCCCAGACGCGCGACGGGTGGCTGAGCAGCAACTTGTCAACGCCTGGGCCGAAGTAGAAGTCGCGCAGGCCGCTGGTGTGATCGAGCAACTGACGGACGGTGATGGCCGGGTCGATCGGGAGGGTCGGCAGGTACGTCTTCGCGGATACGTCCAGGTGCAGGCGGCCCTCCTCGACGAGCTTGAGGATGAGTGCCGCTGTGAAGGTCTTTGACACGCTCGCGACGGGGAACGCGGTCTCCGGGGTCACCCGGCGGGCATCGGCGACATCGGCCAGACCGGCCGTGCCGCGCCACATCGAGCCATCCGCGAAGAGGATGGCCGCGGAGACCCCCGGCAGCCCGAGCTTCGCGCGGAACCGCTCGAGCCGGGCGTCGAGGGCCGCCCGGCTCAGCGGCGTCGCACTCGCGGTCCCAAGCCTCCGCCCACCGGTCGGGTCGTACGTCTGGCGCGCGGGGATGGCCGGTGGTGGCAGCGTCGCGGCCGCCGAGGGGTCCGGTTTGGTCGGGTCGGTCGCGGTCAGGCTCGAGGCGGGCGTCGATGATCCGAGCGTCGGGTCCGCTCTGCCGGACGGCTTTGCCGAACCGGCTCCGGCGACGCCCGTCAGCGCTTCGTCGGCCAGGGCGAGGGTACTTGGAGCGGTCGCGCCCAGCGCGTCGGGCGCGACCACGCGAGGCGCCGCCAGGCAGGCACCCAGGCCAGCGACGGCGAGGACGACGACCAGGGTCCGGAGTGGCCCGCGAAGGTTTCGAGTCATGAGCACGTGACGGACATGTGACCCGCACCATAGCGCGAGCCGGTCACCTGTACCATCGGACGATGACCCCACCCCCTGACGCCGCCTCGCTCCTCCGCTCGGTCGGTCTCATGGCCGATGGCCCGACGGTCTGGGGGCGCCCGATCCCGGCCCAGGGTCCCGGCGTCTTCGTCATCGAGCTGCCGGCACCCCTGGCGAACGCGCCGCTCGAACTGACCCGCGTCGGCAAGTGGATCGAGCGGGTCGAGACGCTTCGACTCGATGGCGAGCGACCCACGTCGCGAGCGTTGGCCTCGCGGCTGGCATCATTTTGGCTGCCGTCGCAGACGGTCCTGTATATCGGTGCCACGGACGCCTCGATCGGTCGGCGGGTCGCGGCGATCGCCAGGACCGAGCTCGGCGATCGGCGGCCGCATTCGGGTGGACACTGGCTCAAGACGCTCCGGTCGCTTGATGGGCTGCGTGTGTGGTGGACCCTGACCGACGCGACCGAGGAATACGAGGACGCCCTGTTCAGCGCGTTCGCCGGAGCCATTCCCGCCGCGGAGCTCGGCGCCGTCCCCGATGGGGAGGTCGTGCTGCCGTGGGCGAACCTGCGCCGGTCGACCGGTGAGCGCAGGGCGACCGGTCTGAGCGGGTCGCTCCTGGCCGATCCCACCGCCGTCCAGCCCGCACCGCCGACATTCGTCGTGCAGGTGCCAGACGGCGACGCCGAGGGCGCCGATGGGCATCGACCCGCGCCGAAGCGACCGGCGACCGTGCCGCGCACGCCGCGGGCTGCGCCAGCCGCGCGTTCGACCCCTGCAGGCGGCGCTGGTGCACCAGCGACGGTGCCGACGGCGCCGGCCGTGCCGGTCGTGCCGGTCGCCGAGGCGCTCACGGCCGACGGTGCGGAACGCCTGCGGGCCGAGCTCGACGAGCTGACCCAGGTCAAGCGCCCACAGGTCATCGCCCGGATCCGGACGGCCAAGGAGCACGGCGACCTCAAGGAGAACTCGGACTACCACGCCGCCCGCGAGGAGCAGTCATTCCTCGAAGGTCGCGTCCAGGCGATCGAGGCGCGACTCCGTTCGGCGGTCATCGTCGACGCTCCGGTGGCCGGCTCGCACGTCGGCCTCGGTTCGGTCGTGACCCTCGATGACGACGGCGAGACGGTCACCTACACGATCGTGGGCGCTGATGAATCCGACCCGAAGCGCGGCCGCATCTCGTCGTCGTCGCCCGTCGGGCACGCTCTGGTCGGCCGCGACATGGGCGACTTCGTGGTGGTCCAGACGCCGGCCGGAGAACGCCGCTACCGGATCCTCGAGATCGCCTGAGGGCGGGTCGGCCGCCGGGCCGGCCATGGTCGCAGGCCCGGGCGAGGGCGCTGGCGAGGGCGCCTGTCAGGCGCGGCCGCGAGGGCGCTGGCGAGGGCGCGGCCGAGGGCGCCTGTCAGGCGCGGTTCCTCGATACCTGAGCGTGGAGCGAGGCGATTCGATGCAGATCGTGCAGCGTTTCGCGCCCGGCCACGCTCGTATCTTGGGAATGTGCGCCTCAGGGGAACACGGCCGGCGAGGTGGCCGTGGTCGCGCGACCACTGGGCCAGCCGGGGTTACTTCTTGGGCTGCTCGACCAGTTTGTGCATGACGGCCATCGTGGGGGCAGGGTATCTCGGCATGTTCCGAACCACCAGTGCACGGGGCATCGTGGGCGATGGTCCTGCAGACGGGTAGGCGCTGGCTGGTACCGGCTCGTATCATCGAACGATGCCCCCTGGCACGACCGCCGCCGGATCACTCCACCGCTCGAGGGCGTAGGCGACGCGCACCCTCCGACAGCTCCTCGAGGCGAATGGGCTGGGGGACATCGTGGAGACGCGACCGTCCACCAACGGCTGGTCCGGTTCGACGCTCAGCGCGTTCCGGCGCGGAGCCGACCGTCTCGTCCTCAAGCGGATCTCGCCGGTGTCGGACTGGATCGTGCGCTCGACCCGGGATATCGCACTGCGCGAAGGCTTCGTCGCCAACAACAGCCTGCGACTCGTCGAACCGCTGGTGACGCCGTACCTCGGCGTCGCCTCCGATGGGCCTGGCGTCGCGATCCTCATGCCGGACCTGACCGATGAACTGATCGGCTGGGAGGGACAGGGGCAAGCGCCGATCGTCGGCCCAGCGACACTGGCCGGCGTCCTCGACGCAGTAGCGCGGCTCCATGCGATGCGCTGGGCCGACTATCGGCCGACCTCGCTCGACTGGGGTTGGCCTTGGTGTCCCCTTCGTGAACGGTTGCTGCTCCTGGCCCGGCCGTCCGGTGAGCGATACCAGGCCGAGGGTCTCGCGGTCGGCGATCGGCTGCTTTCCGGCTGGGACGCATTCGACCGAGCGGCGCCGGCCTCGGCACGCACGCTGGTGGCCGGGCTGGCGGCCGATCCGTCGCCACTCATCGCCGCGCTCGGGACGCTGCCGGCGACCGGTTTGCACGGTGACCTCAAGCTGTCGAACGTGGCGTTGTTCGACGACGGCCGGGTGGCGCTGATCGGCTGGCAGCTGATGACGCTGGGGCCGGTCGCGGTCGAGCTCGGCTGGATGCTCGCGGTCAACTCGGCGGTCTTCCCGATCGGGCCGGATGAGGTGCTGGCGCGCTACCGGACGTCCGCGTTCCGGGCCGCCGATGAGCCACTGGTGCTCGGGTCCGCCTGGTCGGACCGTGGCGCCGCCAACGAACCCCTGACCCTGCCGCCACGCGGCCTCGCTCCGACGATCGGCGATTGGGACGCACAACGCGACCTGGCCTGGATCGTCGGCCTCCTGCTGCGCGGCTGGCGCAAGGGCGCCGATACCGAGGCCGGTGCGTCGCTCGGATGGGGGGCGACGGCGGCGGACGATCTGGCGCTGTGGTGCGAGCGCGCGGTCGAGGCGGCGGAGCGCCGTCTGTAGGGCCGTTCGGGGGTGTCGGGCCTGCACCGCGCGGGGCCCGGCCGCCACCGGCGCGGTTCTTGCCACCTACGAACGTGGCTCGTGCGATCCGAGATCTGGACGGCCCAGCGCTGGTCATGCGCCGCGGGCGGAGCACGGACCGACGCATCTGGGCCTCGTGAACGTCGGCGGTCATCGCGTACCATGAATATGGTTGCTCCCTGGCAAGGAGACGCCTGAGCGCCCGCCCTCGCAGAGCACTGTCGGCTGCCCCTGGCCAGTACGCTACGTCTCCACCGCAGCGAGGACCCCCGATGCCCAAGACCGTCCCGAACCTGCCCGGCCTGGAGCCCGGCCCGTATCCGTTCTCCAGGCTGGTCGAGGCGAACGGCTTCGTCTTCCTGTCCGGCCAGGTGGGCGAGGAGCCGGGCGGTCATGGCGCGGTCCCGGGCGGCATCGAAGCCGAGACCCGGGCGATGCTCGACAACGTCCGACGGCTGCTGCGGACCGTCGGGCTGGACTATGCCGACGTCGTCCGGTGCACGGTCTATCTGGTCGACTTCACCGAGTTCGCGGCGATGAACGCCGTCTACCGAACCTACTTCCCGACGGAGCCGCCGACCAGGACGACGGTGGGCGTGACGGCCCTGGCCGCGGACTTCCGGGTCGAGATCGAGGTCATCGCGGCTCGCTAGACCATCCGGCCATCCGTGCCACCCTCGCGGCCACGTGAGCGCGCCGAGCCTCGGCCTGATCGCCGGTCGGACGGTCATGGACGCAAGCTTGGGGATCTGCGATCGGGACATCCGACGACATCGAATGGCTCCGGCCTGGCGAACCGTGCTCCCGAGACACCTGGGCGACGGACATGACGCCGCGGCCGGTATCGAGAGGCAAGCGCTCTGCGAGCGCGGCAGTCGGCGTCAGCGGACGGGCAGCCCTCGCAGGAACGCCGCCGCGCGATCCAGGGCGTCGTCGAGGACCGGCTTGAGCGTATGTCCGAGCCGTGGATAGCTGTGGAGCTCGCCATGGGCAAGCTGCGGGACGGCGGCGCGCAGAAGGTCGATCTTCGCGAACGGATCCGCCTCGCCCGACAGAAGCAGGACCGGGCAGCGGATGTCGGGCCAGTGCGCGATCCGTGCGTCCGTCCGCTCCGGCGCACCGGGCGGGTGGAGCGGGTAGCTGAACAGGACGAGACCGGCGTAGAGCGCGTCCGGTTCGGCTGCGGCCAGGCTCGCCACGCGGCCGCCGTACGAGTGCCCTCCGACGGCTACGTCGTCGCGCGACGGAACGACAAGGTGGAAGGCCGGCAGCGCATCCTCGGCGCGGCGCTTCGGCAGGTCGATGGCGGTGGCGGCGACGCCTCGTGCACGCAGCCCGTCGACGAACGGGGCCATACTGGCGGCGGTCCCGCTCGCGCCGTGCCCAAGGTAGCAGCGCAGACTCATGGCCCACAGGGTAGCCCGCCGGTCGCCCGTCCGACCGCCATCCCGGCATCGGGTTAGGTGCCGTGCAGGTACTTTGGTCATGGTCCCGTCAGGTCATGGTCGAGCGAGCGACGACCCGCCATCCTCGGCATCCCCGCCACGAGGAACCCGTTGCCGCCGACTCCTCCGACTCGTTCGACGCCTTCGACCGGCCGATCGCCGCGCCACGGTCCAGCGCTGATGGCCGCCGTCGCCGCAGCGCTCGCCATCGGCATGCTCGGCAGCCTGGGCGGCGAGGCGGGGAGCGCCCTCGGGGCAGATCCGCCCGGCGGCTTCGCCACCGCGACCGCGGCGAGTCGTGGATCGATCACGCTCCAGACGCCGGCGCCGACCCCGACGCCACCGGCCGGCCCGACCGTGCTCGGATCGACCGTCACGGTCTATGGGCGTGGCTACGGCCATGGCGTCGGCCTGTCGCAATACGGGGCCCGTGGCCGGGCGCTGGCCGGTCAGGACGTGACCGCGATCCTCGCCCACTACTACAGGGGCGCGACGCTCGGGACGGTCTCGGCGGCGACCCGGATCCGGGTTCGCGTGCTGCTCGACTGGAGGGCGACCCCGACCGCGCCGCTGACCATCTACGGCCGGCGAGCGGCATGGACCATCGACGGCATCGCCCGGATCTTCCCGATCGACGCGGTCCTGCGGCTCGTCCCGACGAGCACCGGCTCGACCACGACCTGGCGCCTCCGCGTCGCCGCCCCGGATGGCACGCTCCTGTACGACGCGGCCAAGCCAGCCAGCCTGATCGTCCGCGGCGCGACGAGCACCAGCCGGCTCCAGCTCGCGTCGAAGCCGTCGTCCTACGACCAATACCGCGACCTGCTGCGGATCACGACCTCCGCGACCGCGCCCACCGCGACTGTCGTCAATGACCTACCGCTGGAGACCTACCTGCGCGGCGTGGTGCCGGCCGAGATGCCGTCGAGCTGGCCGGCCGTCGCGCTCCAGGCGCAGGCCATCGCCAGTCGCTCGTACGCGGCCCGCCGCCTGCGCCCCGGCGTCTCGTACTACGACGTCACCGACACGACGAGCTCGCAGGTCTACCACGGCGCCCTGGGCGAAGCCGCGACGACCGATGCGATCCTCGCGGCCCACCCGGGCAGCGTACTCAAGAGCGGGTCGTCGATCGCCAACACCCTGTTCCACTCGACCGGTGGCGGCGCCACGGAGAACAACGAGAACGTCTACACGTCCGCGACCGGGGCCAAGGTCGCGGGTCCGGTCAGCTACCTCCGCGGCTCGGCCGACCGGGCACCGGACGGGACGTCCTACGACGCGGCCTCGCCGTACGCGACCTGGAAGACCCAGACCTACGCCGTCGCCCAGCTATCGGCCTGGTTCGCGGCGGACCCGCGGACCAACGTCGGGATGCTGACCGCGCTCGACCTTCGCGATCGCGGGGTGTCCGGCCGGCTGATCAGCGTGACGCTCATCGGCTCATCCGGCGCGAAGAAGGTGTCCGGCGATGTGTTCCGGTCGGTCTTCAACGCCGGGCGACCGGCCGCCGATCCGCTGCTGCGGAGCACGCTGTTCGCGCTCGCGCCGATCCCCTGACACCGGCTACGGTGGCCAGGTGATCGAGCCACGACCCCGTTGCGCCTGGGCCGGCGCGGACCGCCCGAACCCTGACCTCGCGATGATCGCCTACCACGACGACGAATGGGGCAGGCCGGTCCACGACGACATCGAGCTGTTCGAGCGCCTCGCCCTCGAGTCGTTCCAGGCCGGCCTGTCGTGGTCGACCATCCTGCGCAAACGGGCCGCGTTCCGCGACGCGTTCCGTGGCTTCGATCCGCGGGTCGTGGCCGCGTACGGGCCCGACGACCGGGCGCGTCTGTTGAGCGACGCCGGGATCGTTCGCAACGGCGCCAAGATCGATGCGATGGTCGGCAACGGGGCGGCCTTCCTGGCGACCGCGGCCGAGTTCGGGTCGTTCGACGCGTATCTCGCCACGCTCGTGCCGCCGCCACCGGCCTCGCTGGCGGCCGACGCTCAGGCCGGCGAGGTGCCGGCGACGACGCCGGCCGCCGACGCGTTGTCGGCCGATCTGCGCCGGCGCGGGTTCCGCTTCGTCGGCCCGACGATCGTGTATGCGTTCATGCAGAGCATCGGCCTGGTGGACGATCACCTGCCCGGGTGCTTCCGGTTTCGCGGCGGATGACACGCTAGCTGTCACGAGGGTTGGTCAGGATCGGGGCATGAAGAGCATCACCCGATCCCACGAGGAGACCACCGCCGTGATCGACATCGATTGCCCGTGGTGCACCGCGGAAGCCACCATCGAGACCGGCGCGACCGGCGCCGGCGTCGCCACCTTCGTCTGCCGGGCCTGCTCGATCGGGGTCGAACTCGCGCCGGACCCCGTCACCATCGCGGTCGCGCTCGCCGCCTGACCCTCAGCGCGGCGCCAGCGAGGCGTGACGCAGCGCCGTCACCGGCGCAAACGCCAGGCTGACCAGCACACTGCCACGTCGATGAGCGCGATTCGTCGTCGAGCCACTTGTGGCGTCGATGAGCGCGCCACCGACCAACGGGCCCACCGGCTGGAGCCCGAGCGAGATCGTCCGGGCGGTGCTGCCGATCCGGCCCAGCAGCTCGTCAGGCGAGTAGGTTGTGCGCAGGGTCAGGTAGATCACTGTGACGAACAGGTCGGGCAGGGTCTGGATGGCACCCACGACGCCCATCGCGAGGCCGGATCCGGTCAGCGCTGCTCCGAAAGGTCATCGGGCATCGGCCGGTGGTACGAGAGCCCGGACGCCGCCACGTGGTCGCGCGACCGGGATGGGGCCGCGGCGATCCCGGCTGCATCGTAGGATGCGCTGGTGGACCCCCGTTCGACCGCGACCGACCAGGTGCTCCGCGCCGGTCGGCGGCTCGGGAGTCGCGGACTGATCTCGGCCGGTGAGGGCAACATCTCGGTCCGTCTCGACGCGGATCGGCTGCTGGTGACGCCGACCGGCCTGCGCAAGGACGAGCTCGAGGCGGACGACCTGCTCGTCGTCTGGCTGGCCCACCCCGACCGGGAGGCCGTGTCGGCCAGCGGCCGGAGGCCCACGTCCGACCTGGCGGTCCACCTCGCCATCCATGCCGCCCGGCCGGATCTCGGGGCAGTCGCCCATGCCCACCTGCCCGCGGCGATGGCCCTGACCCTGGCCGGCGAGGTGCCCGATCCGTCCGCCCTGCCCGAGACGGCGCTCTTCCTGCCGCGTCTGCCGTACCTGTCGGTCGAGATCCCGGGCAGTCAACGGCTGGCGGAGCGGGTGGCGGCGGCGTTGACCGAGCCACCCGAGCCACTGGCGTCGGCCGTGCTCCTCGAGCGCCACGGGGCGTACGCCATCGGGAGTGAGCCCGACCAGGCGGTCGATCGCCTGGAGCTCGTCGAGGTGCTCTGTCGGACGTGGCGGGATGCGCTCCTGGTCCGCGCGGCGCGGGCCGCAGTCGGTATCGTGTGAGACCACACGCCAGCGTCGGTTGACCGGAGGGAAGATGAACACGCGGACGTACCTCGTCGAGTTCCTCGGGACATTCCTGTTCATGCTGATCGGATACTCGGCCGTGGGCGGCATCCCGAATGCGTCGGCGCCGGCCCCGAACCTGCTGGTGGTGCCGTTCGCCTTCGGTCTCGGGCTGTTGGCGGCGATCTTCGCCTTTGGGCACATCTCGGGTGGCCATTTCAACCCGGCTGTGAGCATCGCGATGGCGCTCGATGGCCGGACCACCCCCATCGATGCCGTCGGCTACATCGTCGCGCAGATCGTCGGCGCGATCGCCGCGGCCCTCGTGGTCCTCGTCACGGTCAGCCAGGCCGCTGTCCAGGCCGGGATCACCAAGCCCGGCAAGGGCATCACGGACATCGGCGCGTTGATCCTCGAGGTCCTCTTCACGGCAATCTTCCTGGTCGTCATCCTTGCCGCTTCGAAGCGATCGGCCGCCCTCGCCGCGCTGTCGATCCCGCTCACGCTCGTGGCGATCCATTTCGCGATCGCGACATTGAGCGGCTCGTCGGTCAATCCGGCGCGGTCGATCGGCTCGGCGGTCGTGGGCGGCGATCTCGGCAGCCTGTGGATCTACCTCGTCGGACCCGTCATCGGCGGCGTCCTCGGCTGGGCGGTCTTCAAGGCGACCGACAAGGATCCGGTCGCGCCTCGCGCGTAGGAAGCGCTCCCGGGTCCTCGACCGCTACACGTCCTCGAGGAAGAACCGTCGGGCGTTGCCCATCTGCGGCCAGACGCGGGCCTGCGTGACCGCCAGCACCTGGCGGATGTGGTTTCGGTCGTGGTGGACCCATTCGCCGAGGAGCTCGTCGACGCGCAGCGGCCCGACCTGCGGATGCAGCCCGACGCGTCCCATGTCCACGGCCCTGAGCCGGCGGACGTAGCGGACGCTGTCGGTCCGCATGGCCTCGAATTCGGCGGCGAGCTCACCGCCCGAACGGAGGTGGTCTCGCCGCGCCTGCGCGACCGCCGGCGGGTCCCAGGCCACAAGGGCGACGGGGACGTCCGGTCGGTCCGCAGCGAGGATCTGTCGGATCCGGCCGGCGAACCCGCGGCGCTCGGCCTCGATCAGGTGGCCGATGCACTCGTTGGCGCTCCATTCGCCGGGCGCGGGCCGCCAGCCGGCGTCGTCGCCGAGCGCGATGAGCTCGGCCACCACCGTCGCAGCCGAGGCGACCAGCAGGTCGGCGATGTGCGTGGTGGCGACAGCGGTCGGTTCGGTCATGGCGCGGTCTCCTGGATTCCGGGGCTCGGGACGGCTGGCTGACGAACCGCGTCGGGCGCTGCCGGGACCATCGCTGTCCCGCCCACACGGTCGTCCTCGACCAGCCAGCAGGCGGCCGACTGACCGCCGCCCAGGTCGAACAGCGGCGGCTCCTCCACCCGGCAGCGATCGAACGCGACCGGACAACGCGGGTGGAACCGGCAGCCGCTCGGCACGTGCGCGGCGTCGGGTGTCTCGCCTTCCAGGATGGTCCGATTCGCCCGGCTGCCAGCGTCGGGCGGATCGGGCGACGGCGACACGGACACGAGCGCCTTGGTGTATGGGTTCCGCGGTGTCCGGATGACCGCCTCGGCCGGACCGATCTCCATGATCTTGCCCAGGTACATGACCGCGATCCGGTCGGCGATGACCCAGGCCAGCGACAGGTCGTGGGTGATGAACAGGTAGGTCAGGCCGCGCTCGACGCGGAGGTCGAGCATCAGCCGCAGCAGCTCCGTCCGGATCGACACGTCGAGCATCGACACCGGCTCATCGGCGACGATGACTTCGGGATCCATCACCAGCGCGCCGGCGATGACCACCCGCTGGCGTTGGCCACCGGACAGCTCGTGCGGAAAGCGCGTGGCAAAATCCGCGGCCGGTCGCAGGCCGGCCGATTCGAGCGCCGCGATGACCCTGGTCTCGCGCTCGGCAGGCGTCCCGATGTGGTTGACCACGAGCGGCTCGGCGACGAAATCGCGGATCGACTGCTTCGGATCGAGCGTCTCGTACGGATCCTGGAAGATGAGCTGGATCCGGCGCCGATAGGTGCGCAGCTCCTTCTGGCTCCACAAGGCGCTGACATCGGTCCCCTCGAACGTGATCCGGCCGGCCGTCTGACGGGTGAGCTTGACGATGACCCGCCCGGTGGTCGTCTTGCCACTGCCCGATTCGCCGACGAGCGCGAGGACCTCGCCTTTGACCAGCGTCAGGTCGATACCGTCGACGGCCCGGACGACGCCCCGCGGACGCCGCAGCACGAAGTCCATCACGCTGCCGTAGATCGGGAAGTGGACCTCCAGACCGGACAGGTCGACGATGACCGTGCCAGGCGCGGGCTCGGCCGTCACGACGCCGCCTCGGCGCCGACCGCGAGGTCGCCCACGCCGGCCACCTGCGCCGCCGCCTCGGCCTCCGCGGGCGGATACAGGTGACACGCGACCCGCACGGCCCCGAACGTCGCCTCCGGCGGGACGACGGTCGTGCAGACATCCATGGCGAGTGAGCAGCGCGGCGCGAATCGGCAGCCTGGCGGCGGGTCGCGCAGGTCCGGTGGCGAGCCCGGGATGACCTCGAGCGTCCGGCGATCGGCGTGGATGTTCGGGAACGCCGCCAGCAGCTTCTGGGTGTACGGGTGGCGCGGCCGGGTGAAGACCTCGCTGACCGGGCCCTCCTCGGCGACCCGGCCCGCATACATGACCATGACCCGGTCGCACGTCTCCGCGATGACCGACAAGTCGTGGGTGATGAGGATGAGCGACAGCCCGAGCTTGGCGCGCAGATCCTCGAGCAGCTTCAGGATCTGGGCCTGGACCATGACATCGAGCGCGGTCGTCGGCTCGTCGCCGATGACGAGCGCCGGATCGCATGCCAGGGCCATCGCGATCATCGCCCGCTGGCGCATCCCACCCGACAGCTGGTGCGGGTAGGCCGCGCCCCTGGCCCGCGGGATGCCGACCAGCTCGAGCAGCTCCCCTGCCCGCTTGCGAGCCTCGGCCGACGAAGCGCCCAGGCGCTGCTCGATCGGTTCGGCGACCTGGTCGCGCACGCGCTGGACCGGATTGAGCGCGTTCATCGCGCCCTGGAAGACGATCGAGATCTCGCGCCAGCGATAGCGGCGGAGGGCGTTGTCCGACTTCGGGACGAGGTCGATGCCCATCAGCTTGATGCTGCCGCCGACGATCCGGCCGTTGGACGGCAGGATCCGTACGAGCGACAACGCGGTGGTCGTCTTGCCGCAGCCCGACTCGCCGGCGATCCCGAGCGCTTCGCCCTGCTCGAGCCGAAAACTGACGCCGTCGACCGCCTTGACCGTGCCCGACTCCAGCGTGAAGTAGGTCTTGAGGTCTTCGACCACGAGGAGGGGCGCATCCGGATCGGCGAGCTTCGGCAGCGTCCGCCGCGGCCGGACCGATGGCTCCGGCGTCGCCAGGGGCGGCGGCTCGGCCGGTGTCGGATCGATGCTCATCGGTGTCCCCGCGCCTTCGGGTTGAGCAGGTCATCGAGGGCTCCGCCGATGAGTGTGAAGGCGAGCACGACCAGGACGATGCAGACTCCCGGCGAGACATACCACCACCACGCCCCGAGGCCTGGCGCGCCGGCGTCCTGCGACGCGCCCAGGATCTGGCCCCACGACGGTGCGAACGGATCGCCGAGGCCGATGAACGCGAGCGTCGTCTCGGTCAGGATCGCGCCCGCGAACACGAGCACCGCGTTGGCCACGATCAGGCCGGTCACGTTGGGCAGGATATGGACCCGCATGGTGTGCCAGTGGCCGGCCCCGATGACCCGGGCGCGGTCGACGAATGCTCGTTCCTTCACCGACAGCGTCTGCGACCGGATGATCCGGGCGGTCGTCGACCAGCTCGTGATGCCGATGACGATGACGATGACGAACAGCGTCGTGCGCATGCCGAGGATCTCGCCGTTGCCGATGATCTCGAGCACGATCGGGGCGAGGATCAGGGCCAGCACGAACGTCGGCAGGACCAGGAAGAAGTCCGTGATCCGCATGATGATCGTGTCCGTCGATCCGCCCACGAAGCCCGACACGATGCCGAGCGATGCGCCGATGACGACCGTGACGAGCGTTGCCAGGAAGCCGATGAGCATCGAGATCCGGGCGCCGTGGACGGTCAGGTTGAGGACGTCGCGGCCGAGGTTGTCCGTGCCCAGAACGTGTGCCCAGGACGGTGGCTCCAACCGCCCGCCACTCGAGCTGGTGACCAACTCAAGCGGCCCGACGAAGAGCGACGGGACGAGCGCGAGTACCGCGAAGAAGCCGATGATCAGGATCCCGATCAGACCCTCCGGACGGCGCAGGAACCGGCGGGCGAAGTCGCGCCAGCCCGCCAGCCGGAGCGCCCAGCGGCCGGGAGGACGGCGGACCGCGCCGATGGCAGTGGGGTCTGCGCTCATGTCCGGACCCGTGGGTCGAGGCGGCCGTAGACGATGTCGGCGAGCAGATTCGCGAGGACGACCGTGATGGCCAGGATCAGGAAGATCGCCTGGAGGACCGGATAGTCGCGCGCCTCGAGGGCTTCCTGGGTCAGCGTGCCGAGGCCCGGCCAGCTGAAGACGACCTCGACCGTGATCGCGCCGGCGATGATGAACCCGAGGTTGATGCCGATGAGCGAGACGGTCGGGAGGAGCGCGTTCGGGACCGCGTGGCCGCGCAGGACGCGCGACTCGGAGATGCCCTTGGCCTTGGCCGTCGTGACATAGTCCTCGCCGCGGGTCTCGATGATCGACGAGCGCATGACGATCGAGTATTGACCGATGAGCCCGAGGCTGACCGCCGCCAGCGGCAGGATCAGGTGATGCACGAAGTCCGCGACCTGGTCGAGGAACGTCGGGTAGGTCCGGCCGAGCTCGAACATGCCGGCCGTCGGGAACCAGCCGAGCGCGGTCGCGAAGATGACCAACAGGATCATGCCTAACAGGAAGTACGGCATCGAATAGAGGATGAGCGAGGCGCCATTGCCGGCGTAGTCGACGACGCCGCCGCGTTTCCAGCCGCTGTACGCGCCCAGGACGAGCCCGACGACGATGGCGATCAGCTCCCCGAGCCCGAACAGGATGAGCGTCGGCCAGATCCGGCCGGCGATGACCTCCGTGACGTCCTTGCCCTTGAACTTGAACGACTGACCGAAGTCACCCTGGGCGGTCGCCTCGAGATAGGCGACGAACTGGTCGGGGAACAGCGGAGCGTCGAGGCCCCAGCGCGCCCGGATGGCGGCCCGCGCCTCGCTCGAAGCATTCGGGTTGTGCGAGATCCGGTCCGGCGAGCCGGGCATCATCCGGAACAGCACGAAGTTGAGCAGGACGATCCCGGCGATGGTCAGGATCGCCTGCAGGATACGGCGCGAGAGGTAGTGCGACCCCATCGTGCAGGTGGCCTATCGAAGGACGGTCCGACGCCGGTTCGGGTCCTCCGTCACTCCTCTTCGCGGGTCGTCCGGCCGCGACGCAGGGCGATGACGACGACGACGACCGCGACGATGAGCAGGGCCGCGCCCGCCAACAGCAGCGCCGTGTTCGGTGTGGTCGCGGCGTTGGAGCCATCGGTCGCGCTCGGGACGGGTGTCGCCACCGCGCCTGTCCCGCTCGACGCACCGGGCGCCTGTGAGGCGACCTGCGCGACCGACGGGATCGGCGTCGCGGCCGGCGCGGGCGCGGTCAGCAGGTTGTAGTCGCGGTTCCCGTAGCCGAAGAAGGGCAGGCCGCCCTCGGTCGGCTGCAGCGCCCAGCCGCCGAACTTGTCGGTACGGTAGGCGTGCAGCGCGGCGTCGTAGAACAGCACGTGATACGGCGCCTGGTCGTAGACGATCTGCTGCATCTCGTCGATCTCGGCCTTGCGCTTGACCGGATCGGTCTCCTTGCCCTGCAGGAGCATGAGCTCGTCATAGCGCGGGTTCGAGAAGAACGTGTCGCTGTTGCTTCCGATCGAGCTCGTGGTCAGGATGTTGAGCAGGGAGTTCGGGTCGACGTCACCGGCCCAGTTCCAGATGACGACGTCGAAGTCGGCCTTGCCCGGCGGATCGCCTTCGGGCGGCGTTTCGAGCGCGGTCACCGCGTCGTTGTCGAGCGCCTGTGTGGTCATGTCGATGCCGAGATCCTTCCACCAGCCGGTGATGAACTGCGCGCTCGCGCTGTAGGTCGTCGATCCGTTCGGCACGACCATCTTGAGGTTGATCGGCTTGCCTTCCCTGTCCAGGCGCTTGCCGCCCGCGTCCAGCTTGTAGCCGGCCGCATCGAGCTTGGACTTGGCGAGCTCGATATCGAACGTTCGCGGGTTCGACGGCTCGAGGTGCCACTTCCCGCCCGCCATCGCCGGCGGGATGATCGTGCTGCCGACGAGGCCGTGGCCACCGAGGACCTTGTCGACCAGCGCCTGCTTGTCGATGGCGTAGCCGAGCGCATCCCGGAAGACCGGGTCCTGGAGGGCCTTGGTCGAGGCGCCGCCGCCCTTGATCGGCTTGCTGTAGGTGTTGAAGTTGAGTTGGGTGAAGGCGTTCGCCTCAGCGCCCAGTGACGACTCGACCGGCACGATGTCGGCCACGTTCTTGAGCGAATCGAACTGGTCGGAGGTGATGTTGCGGGCGTAGTCGATGTCGCCGGCCTTGAGGGCCTCGGTCATCGCCCCTTCGTTCTTGAAGAACTGGAAGAAGATCTCGTCTTCGTAGCCCTTTGGGCCCCGATAGTTCGGGTTGCGGACCAGCCGGACGTATTCGCCGGTCTTCCATTCGGCGACCTGGTAGGCGCCGCTGCCGACGACCGGGGCATCGTTCGGGTCGGCGCCGATCTCGCGCTTCTCCCAGATGTGCTTCGGCAGGATCGGCAGATACGACGTCAGGATCTGCGTGTTCGGGGTCGTCGTCGTGAGGACCAGGGTCTGGGGATCGGGCGCGGTGACGGCCGTGACGCCGGCATAGGTCAGGTACGGGTCGAGGTAGCCTGCCCCGACGTAGCCGTCCTTCTTCTGGCCGTCGAGGAGCTTCTGGATCATCCAGCGGGCATCCTCCGACGTCGCGGGCTGGCCATCGGACCACTTGAGGTCCGGCTGGATCTTGAACGTCCATGTCGTCCCGTCCTGGGTCCAGGACGCGGCGTAGCCCGGCGCGGGCTCCATGTTCGGGCCGTAACCGACCAGCAGGTCATAGTTCAGCCCGAAGATCTCGTAGCCGATGAAGTACTCGGTCAGATACGGGTTGATGGTGTCGAGGCTCTGCACGGTCCCGACCCGCAGGACGACCGGATCTGCGGCCGCAACGGGCACCGCCGCCGGGAGCGCCAGGACCGAGATCAAGCCCATGGCCACGAGGACACGGGGCAGTGGACGCCGCACGGGCAGACGCATTCGAAGCCTCCTCCAGCTGGACCCTCCCGCCCCGAAACTTGCGGTACGTTGGCACAGGGACCGGATTACCGCAAACGACGGCTCACCCTGCGCACCCTTGGCCGGCTCAGACCATCCATGAGGTCGGTGGGTCCGCCTCGATGAGGAGCGGCCGATCGATCCTGAAACGGGCCAGCTCGGGTTCGGACGGCGTCGTCCCATCGACCGCCAGCTCGGCCAGGATGCGACCGATGACCGAGGCGAACTTGAAGCCGTGGGCAGCACCCAGGCCGACCGACACGCCCGACACGCCCGGCAGGCGATCGATCACGAAGTCGCGATCCGGGGTCAGCGTGTAGAGACAGGTCTTCGTGTAGATCGGCGGTCCGACAGCACCCGGCAGGTGGTCCGCCAGGAACGTCTGGACGCTCCGAAGGGCCCGTTCGTCCCGTTCGAAGGTCCGCTGGTCGGGGTCGACCTGGCGCCCGCCGCAGTCCTCCGCGGCTTTCGGACCAGCCTCGCCATAGGTCGGGAAGCCATAGAAGCACGGGTCGTCCATCCAGATCCAGACCGGGAACCGGTCGGGTGCGAAGGAGGTCGGATCCGGACAAGCGAAGTAGGTGACCTGCTCCTTTGTGATCGTCAAGGGCAGGCGCCGGTCGAACACGGCGAGAAGCTCGTTCGTCCAGGCGTCGGCGGCCAGAACGACCCGCCGGCTCCGGTACGTCGCGTCCGGGGTCACGACCTCCAGGTCGCCGCCCCCGGCATCGCGGATGGCCTTGACCGGCGCGCGTTCGCGGAGGGTCGCACCATGGGCGACCGCCAGCCGCCGGTGGGCGGCATTGCCCTTGAACGGGTCGGCCAGACCGCCCTGCGCCTGCCACATCGCGGTGACGTCGTCGCCGACCTTCCACTGCGGCCACCGGCGCCGGATCTCCGGTGCGTCGAGGAGGTCGAACGGGACGCCCTCCGCGGTGAGGCTGTCCGTGTAGTCCGACTTCGGGATGGCGGCATCGCCCGGCCACAGGTCGAGGCCACCGGTCGTCGTCACGATCCGCGCGCCGGCCTGGGCTTCGACTTCCGCCCACGTCTGGTGGGCGCGCTTGGCCAGCCGCACGTAGTCGGGACGGTGGTACGACAGCCGGATGATGCGGCTGTGATCGGCGGAGGCGCCGTTGACGTGGTCGAGCGCGAAACGCTCGAGCCCGAGGACCCCGGCGCCCAGCGACCGGCTCAGCCAGTAGGCGGCGCCGGAGCCGATCGCGCCGAGGCCGATGACGATGGCATCCCAGTCGCGGCGGGTCTCGTTCATGGCTCGATGCTACGGGCGAAGCGGGAACGGGGTCGACGTCAGCCCGCCGGCCGGGACGGGACACGACCGTGTGCTAGCGCGTGCGCATGAACGTGCGCACGAATCTGATGCTGCCGAAGGACCTGGTCGACACGGTCGACACGGTCACCGGCCCGCGTGGCCGGAGCCGCTATGTCGCGAAGGCCGTCGAGCGCCAGCTCCGACGTGACCACCAGCAGGCGGCGTTCGAATCGACATTCGGCGTCCTGCCTGCCGCGGCGTATCCCGATTGGTCGACCAGCGACGATGTCGTCGCGTGGGTCCGCGACCGGCGTGCGGAGACGACGAATCCCGAGCTGGATCAAGCCCGTGTACCTGGCACCCGCGGCGTCCGCGATCTCGAGATCACCCCGGTGCGCGTCGAGACCTAGTGAGGCCGCACCGCGCGCGCCCTGAGCAGCGCCAGACGCTCGACAGCGACGACGGTCATCACGTCGGCGATCCGACCATCGAGGGTCATCGCCAGGACGTCGTCAAAGGGCAGCCAGCGGACCTGGAGCTCCTCGGTCCCGTCCGGCGTCGCAATGCCGTGGGTCAGCGCGGTCGCGACGAACAGCACCGCAAGCTCATCGGACACGCTGTTGGACAGCTGCACGCGCGCCAGCTCGCGCCAGTCGGTCGCCTCCACGCCGGTCTCCTCGACCAGCTCGCGCCGGGCGCCCTCGAGTGCGGTCTCACCGGGCGGTACGCCGCCCTCCGGGATCTCCCACGAGTACTCGTCGAGGGGATAGCGATGCTGCCCCACAAGGAGGACCCGATCGTCGCCGTCCAGCACGAGGACGCCGGCCGCGAGGTTGGCGAAATGGACGACACCGTAGACGCCCGCATGGCCGTCGGGCCGGGTGACCTCGTCGTGCCAGACGGTGATCCAGGCGTTCTCGTAAGCGACCCGACGGGATCGTCGCTGCCACGGACCGTTGGCCATCGGCGGCTCGCCCGAGGAAGCGGCCTGGACGTCATCCGCATCCATCGGCGCATCGTCGCATGGCGCGGGCGGGCGCGTTCGACGGGCGGACCGGGCCCTAGACTCGGTCGACCATGGTTCTCGACGACGACACGCACGGCCGCCCGGCGAGCCCGCCGATCCACGAGGTTGCGACCGTGTGGGGCGACTGGATCCCCGCCCGCGACGGCGTGGAGCTGTCGGCCAACCTGTGGCTGCCGCGTCCGGTGCCGGGCGGCACGGACCGGTTTCCGGCCGTCCTCGAGATGATCCCGTACGGCAAGGACAACTGGCGTCGCAACGCCGATACGGCCCGGGGGATCTACCTGGCCCAACGTGGCTACGTTCTGTGCCGGGTCGACGTGCGTGGCACGGGATCGTCCGGGGGTATCGCGCTCGACGAGTACACGGCCGCCGAGACGCTCGACGGCTACGACGCGGTCGAATGGCTCGCGGCACAGCCATTTTGCGACGGCTCGGTCGCGATGTGGGGCATCAGCTACGGGGCCTTCACCTCGATCCAGGTCGCCAAGCTGCGCCCGCCCCACCTCCGCGCGATCGTGCCGATCCAGGGCACGGACGATCGCTACCGGACCGACGTCCATTACATCGGCGGCTGCGTCACGGTCAGCGAGTTGAGCCAGTACGCGGTCAGCCAGGTGGCGATGAACGCGATGCCACCGAATCCGGCGTTGTGGGGTCCCGACTGGCGGGGGCGCTGGCTTGCCCGGCTCGAGGCGACGCCGCCGTGGCTGATCGAGTGGCTGCGTCAGCAGCACGACGGGCCCTACTGGCGGCAGGGCTCTCTGGCGCCCGACCATGACGCGATCGAGGCGGCGGTCCTGAACATCGGCGGCTGGATGGATTCGTATGTCGACGCGGCGTACCGGATGCAGGCCGCCTGTTCCGCCCCGAGCCGGACCATCGTCGGCAACTGGGTCCATGGGCTGCCGTCATCGGCGAACCCTGGCCCGAACATCGACGAGCTCCACGAGATCGTCCGGTTCTTCGACCACTGGCTCAAGGGCATCGACAACGGCACGGATCGCGAACCGGCGGTCATCTGGTTCGAGCGGGAGTACGCGGAGCCCGAGCCGTTTCCCGAGAACCTCCCCGGCCGTTGGCGGACGGCGGCGGCGTATCCGCATCAAGCGGCCGCCCATGCCGAGTGGCGTTTCGCGGGAGGGGCGCTGCCGCTTGACGGCCGGCTCGTCGGTTCAGCGGACACCGGCACCGGCCCGCCGGGGGTCGATCGGTACCGACATCGCGCGACCGTCGGGACCCGTGCCGCCCTGTCCTGGGGCGCCGGCGGACCGCCGAACGGCCTCGGACGCGATCTCCGGCCCGACGAGGCGCTCGGACCGACGTTCACGTCTGAGCCGCTGGACGTGGCGGTCGAAATCCTCGGCGTGCCCGAGGTGGTGCTTTACCTGGCCACCTCGAGCCCGGTCGCGACCGCTGTCGTCCGGCTGACCGACGTGGCCATTGACGGGACGTCGGCGCAGGTCTCGGCCGGCATCCTCAACCTGACCCATCGGCGATCCGACAGTGCCCCGGAGCCGCTCGAACCGGGCCGCGTCGAAGCGATCCGGATCGCCCTCCGGCCGGCGGGCTACCGGTTCCTGCCGGGTCACCGGATCCGGGTATCCGTGGCTTCCTCGGCTTGGCCGGTCGTCTGGCCATCCCCATTCGAGACGACCTTTGCATTGCACCACGGGGATGCCACCCGCTCGCGGCTCGTCCTGCCGCTCATCCCGGCCGCTGGCAGTCCGGGTGACGTGGCCGTGCCGGCGTTCAAGACGACGCTGCCGGACCAACCGACGATCGGTGGCGAGGGCACCACGGATCTGGCCGTCTGGCGCATCACCGACGACGTCATCGCGGGCACGCTGACCGTCACCGTCCACGACGGCGGCGAGGAGGTCCTCGACGACGGTCGACGCCTGTACAGCGCCGAGACCCTGTCGATGACGGCCAGCGACACGGATCCGGCCCGCGCGCTCCTCGATGCCGACGTGGTCTACCGCTGGCGCGACCACGACTTCGAGACGGAGATCCGCGCACGCTCCACTCAGACCAGCGACGTCGGGGCCTTCCACCTGACGGTCGACCTCGAAGTCGACGTCGATGGCGAGCCCTTCTTCCGACGCACCTGGCAGGAGACGATCGAACGCCGGCTGGTCTGATCCGGCCACGCGGGCGCGGGCTAGACTTCGGGCTCGATGGTGCGTCCCCGGATCTCGGCCAAGGCGGAGCGGTTCAGCGAGTCGGTCATCCGCGAGATGAACCGGCTGGCGGTCGCGGCTGGTGCGGTCAGCCTGGCCCAGGGGTTCCCGGACTTCCCGTGCCCGCCGGAGCTGAAGGCAGCGGCCGCGGCGGCCGTCGCGGACGACATCAACCAGTACGCCATCACATGGGGCAGCAAGCCGTTGCGCGATGCGATCGCGGCAACGGCCCCGCGCCACTTCCCTGCCTGGGGCGCCATCGACCCGGAGACGCAGGTGACCGTCACCTGCGGGGCGACCGAGGCGATGATCGCGTCGATGCTCGGTCTGCTCGACCCGGGCGACGAGATCGTCGTGTTCGAGCCGTTCTACGAGAACTACGGGCCGGACGCGATCCTGGCCGGCGCCATCCCACGCTACGTGACCCTGCACGAACCCGACTGGTCGATCGACCCGGACGAGCTGCGGACGGCGTTCGGCTCGCGGACGCGGGCGATCATCGTCAACTCGCCGCACAACCCGACCGGCAAGGTCTACTCGCGGGCAGAGCTCGAACTGATCGCCGGGCTGTGTCTCGAATTCGATGCACTGGCGTTCACCGACGACATCTACGAGCACATCGTGTTCGAAGGCGAGCACATCCCGCTGGCGACCCTGCCGGGGATGGCCGAGCGGACGGTCTCGATCCATTCCATGTCGAAGTCGTACTCGGTCACCGGCTGGCGGATCGGCTGGACCATCGCTCCGCCGGACCTGTCGGTCGGGATCCGACGCGTCCACGACTTCCTGACGGTGGGGGCCGCGGCCCCGCTGCAGGCCGCCGCGGTCGTGGCCCTTGGCTTTCCCGACACGTACTACGAGGACCTCGTTTCCGGCTACCGCGCCCGACGCGACGCCTTGCTGCCGGCCCTGCGAGGGGCCGGCTTCCGGATCCATGACCCAGCCGGCGCGTACTACGTGATGACCGACATCACGGACCTCGCCACCGATGGCGAGGACGACGTCGCCTTCGCGTTGCGGCTCATCCGCGATCCGGGCGTCGCGGCCGTGCCCGGGTCATCGTTCTTCTCAAGACCGGAGCTGGGCCGGTCCAAGCTCCGGTTCGCCTTCCCGAAGCGGGCCGAGACCCTGGCCGCGGCCGCTGAGCGGTTGGCGCGGCTGGGCGCCCCGGTCTGATCTGGCGCCTGGGCCAGCGCGCGCATATCTGGCCTGCATCAGGCCCGGGCGGAACGACGTCGTGGCCAGAGCCAACGTGGCAGACCGGCCCTTCAGCGGGCCATCACTCGCCCGGCCAGCTCGCCGATCAGCCGACGCGCGTCGGTCGTGTCGACCTGCATCATCGGATCGGGTTCGAGGGTCTGCTCGACGACCTTGCCGTCGATCCGCGTGTAGACCACCGCATGGATCGCGCCTGACCCATCGCTCTCCAGGGTCGCGGCGAGCGCATCCGGACCGCCCGAGTCGAGGACATGGGCCAGCGGCTGGACACCATCGTCGCGGACGCCCCCGGCCGGGTCGGCGGTCAGGACGCGGGCCAGGTAAGCGCGCTGGTGGAAGAGCTCGGGCGCTTCGGCCAGCTCGGTGGCGACGAAGCCCGGGACCGCCTCGGGGGCGAGATGCGCCCGCTCCGGCTTCCACGCGAAATGTGTCCTCGCGATGTGCCCGGCGAGCACCCGGGCGTTGTAGCGCGCCCCTTGGACGGCCCCAGAGTTTGACGGCACACCGTGCTTCTGGAGACCCTTCGAACCCTGACCGATCGTCCCGGCGAAGTAGATGCCCGGCACGCCGGTGCTCTCCCACCAGGGCGTCTGGACCGGTAATCGGCTCGCGCCGAACGTGCCCACGCCGAGACCCGGCAGGTCCAGCAACGGACAGACGAAGCCGGTCGCGGAGATCGCGTCGTCGACCTCGACCGTCACGTCGGCGCCGCCGTCGGTCCGGCGCAGATGGACCGTCAGGCGGTCGTCGGCGGCCCGCTCGATCCGGTCGACGGCGGCGTCCAGGATAGCCACCCCGCCGCCGAGGACATGATCCTCGTATGGCTGGACGTACCGGGCCCGGACGCCGACCAGCGTCTTGGTCTCGACGGACAGGCGCGCCTTCGATGGGGAGACGAGGATGAGCTGGCGCGCCCACGGCAGGAGACCGGTCGCGAGCTCGAACCCGGAGTTCTGCTTGCCGATGATCAGCACCCGACGGTCGGCGTAGCCCTCGGCCGGGCGGACCTGTGCGTAGTGATGGGTGTGCTCCATCCCCACGCCCGGTGGCGTGAACGGCTCGGCCACTCCGACCGCGACGACGAGGACCCGACAGCGATAGCGCCCGTCGCTGGTCTCCAGCTCGAAGCCGTCACCGTCGCCGCTCGACACGCGGCTCGTGGCCGTCCAGCGGCAGCCATAACGGACAGCGACGCCGCCCTTGTCGGCGAAGGCCGCCAGGTTGGCCTCCATCTCCGGCCGCGACGGGAAGTAGGAGGTCCCGTCCATCAGGCCCGGCTGGAGCGCGCGGCTCGCCGGGTCATCGCTGAGCAGGCTGTTCCAGTCGTAGCGCTCGTAGGCCCGGGTCCCCCTCGGGACCGGGGCGTGCGGCTTGGTCCACGACAGGAGGCGCTGGAAGAACGGCCAGCGACGGAACATGCCACCCGGTGCCGGGTCCGCCGAGATGACCGCATGGTCGACCCCCAGCGCGCGCAGGGATGACGACATCTGGAGCGCACCAGGTCCGCTGCCGATGACGACGACGGGGTAGTCGCCGGGCGGGAACGGATCAGGCGACGACTCGGTCGGCGACGGAGCGGCGGTCAGCTCCGCCATCGGTTCGCCGCCCGCAGCCGACGCGCCTGGACCTGGAGCATCCGGTACATGACTCGTGGGTGCGCGATCAGGAACGCCTCCACGCGCGGGCCGGGCAGGACGAGGCAGCGCAAGGGGCGGGTCGCCAAGACGTCCGCGATCGGCGATTCACCGAGGATGACCGACACCTCGCCGAAGAACTCGCCTCGGCCGAGGCGGGCGCGCTCCGCACCATCGACGACGACGGCCGCCTCGCCATCGAGGATGACGTAGAACCCGGAACCCGTCAGGCCCTGGCGGAGGATCTTGTCGCCATCGCTGAAGACCGCTTCCTCGAACAGGTGGACGATGCCCTGGAGCTGCGGATCGGACAGGTCGGCGAACAGCGTGAAGCTGGCGATAGTGTCCACCAGCTCGGCGCGATCGACCATGGCGGCATGGTGCCAGATGTGGCTCGCTGACGGAAGGCCGCGCCGCGGTTGACGATGCTGAGCCGCGCGGCGCAGCATGGCTCGAATCCCTCGCCGAGGAACCCGATGACCCTCACCCGCGATCGAAAGACGGACATCCTGTCAGCGGCTCGATTGTTCGACGGCGTGGATGCGGCGGGGATGGACCGGATCGCCGCCGTGGCGGTCGAGGTCGACTTCCCAGCCGGCCAGATCATCAACCGCCAGGGGGAGATCGGCACGGGCTTCTTCGTGGTCGTGACCGGCGGGGTCCGCGTCCACCGTGACGGGGCCGACGTCGCCCGCCTGGGGCCGGCTGACTTCTTCGGCGAGCTATCCGTGCTCGATGGCCGACCGCGCATCGCCCAGGTCATCGCCGAGGAGCCGACGACGTGCCTGGCCATCGCGACATGGGACTTCGAGGCGGTCCTCCTGGCCGAGCCGCGCGTCGCGCTGGCGATCCTGCGCGGGCTCGCCGGCCGCTTGCGCGACCTGACCGAAACCAACCAGCATTGAGCCGCGAGCCCGGAGCCTGACGCCGCCGATGACTGCGCCCGAGTCGCCGCAGACCGCGCCGGGTCCGTCGACGCGCGGGACCTACACGTTCCTGTTCTCCGACATCGAGGGTTCGACACGTCTCGAGGAGGCCATCGGGCGGGTCCGGTATGGCGACCTGCGCGAACGTCACCGAGCGATCCTCCGAGCGGTGTGGCAATCGAATGGCGGCCACGAGCAAGGTACGGAGGGAGACTCGTTCTTTGTCGTCTTCCCAGAGGCATCCGCCGCAGTCGAGGCCGCGGTCGAGGGCCAGCGCACGTTGGCTACCGAGCCGTGGCCGGACGATGCCCCGATCCGCGTTCGGATGGGTCTCCATTCCGGTGGCGCCGAGCTGAGCGGTGAAAGCTACGTCGGCCTCAGCATCAATCGTGCGGCGCGGATCGCAGCCGTCGCTCATGGCGGCCAGATCCTGGCGTCCGGCCTCGTCCGGGACCAGCTCGAGGACCATCCCGTCGAGGGCGTGAGCCTTCGTGACCTCGGCGATCATCGCCTCAGGGACCTCGGTTCCTCCGTCAGGATCTACCAGATCGTGGCCGACGGCCTCGCTTCCGAGTTCCCGCCCATCCGGTCACTCGACGCCCGCCCGAACAATCTGCCGACCCAGCTGACGACCTTCATCGGCCGCGACGCAGAGCTCGACGAAGCCGCCGAGCTGCTGGCCACGACCCGACTGCTGACGCTGACCGGCCCGGGCGGCACGGGCAAGACGCGGCTCTCGCTCCAGCTTGCGGCGCGGGCCGTCGAGCACTTCCCGGACGGCGTCTTCTTCGTGCCGCTCGAACCGATCCGCGACCCGATGCTCGTGGCGCCCCGGATCGCCGGCGCGGTCGGCGTTGCCGAGGGAGGCGTCCGACCGATCTCCGAGCTGCTCGCGGACTGGCTGCGCGACAAGCGGCTGCTGCTGGTGCTCGACAATTTCGAGCAGGTCATCGCGGCGGCGCCGGTCGTCGCCGACCTGCTCCGGGCCGCCCCGGACGTCAAGGCCATCGTCACCAGCCGGGCGGTCCTGCATGTCTCCGGCGAGCAGGAGTACCCGGTGGCGGGTCTGCCGACGCCACCCGATCCCGGGGTCCAGGGCGGGTTGGACCGGATGGACATCGGCGGCGAGACGCAACCGATCGATCCGATCGCTCTCGGCCAGTACGCTGCGGTCAGGCTGTTCATCGAGCGGGCGGTCTCGGTTCGGCCCGGCTTCTCCGTCACCAACGAGAACGCCCCGGCGGTCGCGGCGATCAGCGCCCGGCTACACGGTATGCCGCTCGCCATCGAGCTGGCCGCCGCCCGAATCAAGATCCTGTCGCCCGACGCGATCCTCGTTCGGCTCGACAAGCAGCTCGATGTCCTCGCTGCAGGCGCGCGCGACCTGCCCGTCCGCCAGCAGACGCTCCGCGGTGCCATCGCCTGGAGCTACGACCTGCTCGATGCCGGCGGTCAGAAGCTGCTCGATCGGGTGTCGGTGTTTCGCAGTGGCTGCGATCTCGCGGCAGCCGAAGCGATCTGTGGCCCGGCGGACGAAGTGGGTGGCGACATCCTCGATGGCCTGATGGCGTTGACCGACCAGAGCCTGATCAAGGTCGAGGAGACCACGGAGGGCGAGCCGCGGTTCCGTTTGCTCGACACGATCCGTGCCTTCGCGGCCGAGCGACTCGATGCCAGTGGCGAGCGTGACCTGATCCGGGACCATCATCGTGATTGGTTCGTCGCCTTCGTCCAGGACGCCGCCAAGGAGCTGTCGGGCGCCGATCAGCGTCGATGGCTCGAACGGTTGGAGCTTGTCCACGACGACGTCCGAGCCGTCCTCGACCGCGCGATGGACGCGCCGGATCCGGCGGTCGCGATCGGCCTGTCATTCGAGATGTGGCGGTTCTGGCAGAAACATGGGCATCTCGCGGAGGCCCGTCGGCGACTCGAGGCGATCGCCGAGGCGCCCTGGTCACGCGAGGATCCTCGGCTTCGGGCCAGGCTCATGGAGTCGCTCGGCGGCACGTGCTGGTGGCAGGGCGAGATCGGCCTGATGGCTCGGTGCTACGAGGAGGCACTGGAACTGTGGCTCGCCATCGGCGACGAGGCGGAGATCGCGAATGCGTACTACAACATCTCGTTCCAGTACGCCGTCCCGGATGAGCGGGGTGGACGGGTCGCCTCCGACGAGGGACGGCGCGGCCTGGGCTACCTGGAGCACGCCCGCGAGCTTTATCACAACCTCGATGACCGGCACGGCGAAGCGAACGCGCTGTGGGGGCTGGGGAACTACAAGTATTTTCAGGAGTACGACGACCACGGCGTTCGCGAGGTCCGTCAGGCCCTCGAGATCTTCCGCTCGCTCGGCGACAGGACCATGGAGGCCTGGAGCCTGCATATGCTCGGGACGGCGCTGTTGCGCATGGGCGAGGTGGCCGAGGCGCGCGAGCATGTCACGCACGCCATGCAGCATTTCTACGCCGCGAGCGACACGGCCGGGATCACGCTCTCCCTCGATGACCTGTCGTCGGTTGCGGTGTCCGACGGCGACCTGCCCCGGGCCGCGCGGCTTCGAGGCGCCGCTCGCAATCTGACGGCGCTGACGGGGACCGGCCTGGCTGGCTATGTCGCAGACATGTACGAGGCGGGTGTCCGGCCCGGCGTGCGCGGCCAGATGTCCGAGGATGATCTCGCACGGTACGGGGCCGAGGGGGCGGCGATGACGCTGGACGAGGCGGTCGCATTCGCGCTCGATGGCGCGATGGGCCTTCCACCTGGCGACGGCGACGAGGCGTAGCGTCGCACAGTGCCGAGCGAACCCGTGGCGTCGGACCCGCCGCCGATCCACTGGATCGATGTGACGCCATCGCATCCGCCGGCCGAAACGTTCGACCCGGGGCTGCCGCTGCGGCTACTTCCTGTCCTGCTCGGACGACTACTGACGCGACGGTCCGCGGCTCGGTGCTCCGGCCCTTCCACTGAGGAGTCGGCTAGACTGGCCTTCCGATGACGACCCAGACGACCCCGTCCGAGCCGACCCGCGAGAAGACCGGGATCCCGAAGAACCCGGGCCGGCGCGACCTCGGTCTGCGCGCGACGCTCCTGTTCCCGGACCGCGACATCGTCGAGAAGTTCTACGTCCCGCTCATCTACACCGCCTGCCGGACCTGCTATTCCGAGCAGGTCCCTGACGAGATCTTCCGGCGCGCGGTGGACGGTGACTTCGACCCGTTGAAGATGCAGAAGCTCATCGGGTCCGTCATCGAATCGGGGCACGGTTCCACCATCGAGCACGTCGTCTTCACCTTCGCCATCAGCGGCGTGTCGCGGACGCTCTCACACCAGCTCGTCCGGCATCGCGCGGGCGTCGCGTTCGACCAGCAGAGCCAGCGCTACGTCAAGTTCAAGGGCGCGGCCGCGATGCTCCCCCACTCCATCGCCGAGGGCGACCCGGACCTGCGAGAGCGGTACGAGGAGCAGGTGGACGGCGCGCTCGAGCTCTACGGTGAGCTGCTCGGCGCCGGCGTCCCCGGCGAGGACGCCCGGTTCGTGTTCCCCAACGCGACCCGGACCAACCTGGTCATGACCACGAACCTGCGGGCGCTCATCCACATGTCCGGGTTGCGCCTGTGCACGATGGCCCAGTGGGAGATCCGCCGGCTGTTCCAGCTGATCCGGCACGAGATCTTCGCGGTGTCACCGTTCCTCGGCTCGTTCCTCGCGCCGAAGTGCGTGCCTCTCGGCTACTGCGACGAGTTCAACAACCGCGATGAGCATTGCCCGATCCGCCCGCACAAGGACCGCGTCCTCGCGGCCTGGGCAGAAAAGGCGGCCGCGGCGAAAGCGGTCGGACGGGAGCTGCCCGTCACCTAGGACGGGGCGCGACGGCCGGGCGGATGTGACCCGCCCGTCCGGAGCCCGGGCGCGGCCCGCGCCCGCGATCCGCGCCTCAGCTCGTCGGCAGGTTCATCACGAACCGCCGGATGACGCGTGCCAGGCGCGGACCCGCGATCTGTCCGGACGCGAGCACCTCCTCGTGCGTCAGTGGCTCGCCGGTATAGCCGGCGCCGGCGTTGGTGACCAACGACACGCCACACACCTCGAGCCCGATCCAGCGCGCCGCGATGCACTCGAGCACGGTCGACATCCCGACGGCGTGCCCGCCGAGCGACGCGAGCATCCGGACCTCGGCCGGGGTCTCGTAGGTCGGCCCGGTCAGCCCGACGTAGATCCCTTCGGCCAGCGGCACGTCCTCCGCTGCGGCCGCCGCATGCAAGCGCTCGCGCAGTCGCGGGCTCCAGGCCTCCGTCAGGTCCGGGAACCGCGGCCCCAGCTCGTCCGCGTTCGGCCCGATGAGCGGACTTCGTCCGGTCAGATTGATGTGGTCACGCATGACCATCAGGGTGCCCGGCCCGAAACTCGGATCCAGGCCCCCGGCGGCATTCGTCAGGACGACGAGCCGTGCCCCCAGCTGCTTGAACAGGAGCACCGGCTGGATGACGAGGCCCGGGTCGTTGCCCTCGTACAGGTGAAACCTGCCCTGGAGCATGACCACGGCCCGATCCCCGAGCCGACCGAGCAGGAGCCGCCCGGCATGTCCCGGGGCGGTCGCCGCCGGCCAGCCGGGGAGCTCGGCGAACGGGATCGCCGTCGCGTCCTCGAGCCCGTCCGCCAGGTCGCCCAGACCCGAGCCCAGCACGATGCCAACCTCCGGCACGAGCGATGTCCGTTGACGAACGGCCGCGGTCAGCGCCGCCAGTCGGGCGGGCTGCTCCACGGGCGGGATCGGTCGGGCGGGATCGACTGCACCGGTCGAGAGGGTCATCGGGCCTCCAGCGCGCATCGGTGAACGACGGTCCGGGCCTGGGGCTTCACCGGCCCGACGAGAGAATCGACACCGGGATGCCGATCACGTCCCGTCGGGCTGGCCACGTCGGTCCACCGTGGTGAGACGGTGGCCATCGCAGCAACGAAGCGCCCGAAGCGACCGGCGGCGGAACGTGGGTCCTTGATGTGATCTCGGGTCCCTCGGTCCTGTCGGCCCCTTCGGGCACGACCTACGTTAGGGTCGGCCCCGGAAGGGGTCAACGCGGTTATCCACGAACTCCCGCACGGGTCGCCCGCCACGTCCACCAGTTATCCGCCGCTGTGGACGGGCTGTGGAGAATCGCTCGAACGATCCGGCCCGAAAGCCACGACCGTCCTCAGCCGCCCATCGCGAACATCTCGATCTTGGGCAGGCTCGACGTTGCCGCCGATCGAAGCTCGGAATATCGATCGCCCCGCCGGATCCAGATCGTCTCGATCGCGTCGGTCAGCTCGGCGTCCGACGCGCCAGAGCGCAACAGCGCGCGCAGATCATGGCCCTCGACCGCGAACAGGCACGTGTACAGCTTCCCTTCGGCCGAGAGCCGCGTCCGCGTGCAATCGCGACAGAACGGCTGAGTGACCGACGAGATGACACCGAACTCGCCGCCGCCATCGGCGTAGCGCCACCGGCCGGCCACCTCGCCGCGATACGACGCCTCGAGCGCCTCGACCGGCCAGACGGCCGCCAGGCCATCGACGATCTCCGCCGCCGGGACGACCTCGTCCAGTCGCCAGCCGTTCGAGTGCCCGACGTCCATGTACTCGATGAAGCGCAGGATCACACCGGTCTCGCGCGCCCAGCGCGCCATCGGCACGATGCTCGACTCATTGATCCCGCGCCGCACGACCATGTTGATCTTGACCGGCGCCAGCCCGGCCTCGATCGCCGCATCGACCCCATCGAGCACACGCGCGACCGGGAAGTCGATCCCGTTCATCGCCCCGAACACCGCGTCATCGAGCGAATCGAGACTGACCGTCACCCGCTGCAGCCCCGCCCCGGCGAGCGGCCCCGCCAGGCCTCGCAGCGCGGACGCGTTGGTCGTCAGGGTCAGGTCGATCGTCCCCCCGTCGGGTCGCCGCAATGCCGCCAGCATCGCGATGAGATCCGGCAGGTCGCGTCGGACGAGCGGTTCGCCACCGGTGATCCGCAGCTTGTCGACCCCGAGCGATACGAAGATCCGAGCGGCGCGCTCGATCTCCTCGAAGCTCAGGACCTGGTCCCGTGGCAGGAACGCGTAGTCACGCCCGAAGATCTCCTTGGGCATGCAATACGTGCAGCGGAAATTGCATCGGTCGGTGACCGAGATGCGCAGATCGCGCATCGCCCGCCCGAGCGTGTCGGTCGGGTGGGGCCGGGTGGCGGACGTTGGCGTGGCATCCATGGAGGCCATGGTAGCCGGGAACGGCCGAAGCGCCCGACGGTACCACCGGCGTGGACCACTGGTACCACTAGCCAACTGCACCACACCGACCCCCGCTGCCACGATGCGACCAAGCCGTGGATGTCGGGCGGACCCCGACGTTCCCCAATCGAGGATGCCGAAGCGATGGCCCAAACGGAGACACGCCCGGGTTTCAGGCTTCCATGGGGAGCGGACCGGACCGAAACCGATGCACCGGCCGATGAGGCCACCGCCTCTGCCCCGGATGCAGATGACCAGACCCCAGTCGAGGAGCTCGAGAAGCCGGACATGATCGACACGACTGCCCCAGCCCCCGCCCCGGCTCGCAAGCCGACGAAATTCATGGCCGACCTGAGCCGTGCGATGCAGGCTGCTGCCGAGAGCTCGCGTGACGAGACGGTGGCGCGCCTGTCTGCCGACGCCAAGACCGTCGTGGAGGAGATCCACGCCGCCTCGACCGAGGAGGGCGCCAACCTTCGCCGTCGCGCCGACGACGATGTCGCGTCAGTCCGCGAATGGTCGAAGGGCGAGATCGCCCGGATCCGCGAAGAGACCGAGGCCCGGATCGCGACGCGCAAGACCGCCCTCGATGGCGAGATGGAAGTGCACGCACAGGTCATCGAGACGCGCGTCCAGGAGGTCGCCGCGACGGTCGCCGCGTACGAAGCCCAGATGGCCGATTTCTTCGAGCGACTGCACGCCGAGGAAGACCCGACCCGGATCGCCACGATGGCCGAGACGATGCCCGATCCGCCCGACCTGGCGACCATCGCCGCGTCGATCGTCAACCCGGTGAGTGAGCCGTTCGATCCGGGAGCCGCCCGCCTGGCGCTCATCCCCGATGCCGCCGCGGCGACCGACAGCTCAGCGACGAGCGAAGACGCGCCCGGGGCCGGCCTTGACTATGCCGCCGCCGAGGCCGAGGCTCTCGCCTTCACCGGCGACGCCGACGAGGACGGTGCCCAGGCCGCAGCGTCGAGCGACACCGAGGCGCGGGTCGAGCCCGCCGAGAACGACGAGTCCACGCCGGTCCAGGTCGCCGAAGCGCCGGCCGACGAAGCCCATGCCCTGGCCGCCAGCGATGAAGGCGCGTTCGGATCGTCCGCCGCATCCGCTGATGGCGCCAATGGTCCCACCGACGGATCGACCGAGGCCCCGGCCAGCACCGAACGGGTGATGACCAAGGTCGTCGTGCTCGGCCTGGTCAGCGTCGCGAGCATCGCCACCTTCAAGCGCAGCCTCGGCCGCACGCCGGGCGTCGCGGCCATCGGGGTCGCGTCGGGTCCGGACGGCGAGTTCGTGTTCACGGTCACCCACGACGTGGCGCTGCAGCTGCGCGATGCGATCCTCGCCCTGCCCGGCTTCGAAGCCAACGTCACCGGCGAGTCGGACGGTGGCATCGACGTCACCGCCCACGATCCCGACGGCGACTGACCTAACCCCAGACCGCCGAGGAGTCAAGATCGTGGCCCGTCCCGCAATCGTCGTCGCACTGCCGCCCGGTGAGTCGCCGACGGTCTGTGCGTCCCTCATGGCCGCCGGCTTCGAGGTCATCCCAGTCGACTACGCACGAGAGCTCGAGGTCGCGATGGACGCCCGTCGCGACATCGGCCTGGCCGTCATGGACGGCGAGATCGAGGCGGACGAGGCAAGCGCCTTCGAGACCGCCCTCCGCGGGACCGGCCGGCCGATCCCGACGCTGACCGTCGTCTCGCCGCGTGTCTATGAGCGACTGACGACCACGGACATGTCCGAGGGCGACGACGAATACTTCACCCGCCCCTACTCCGTCGATTCGATCCGCTGGCGCGTCGAGGCGATGTGCATCCGGCGCGAGACGGTCGACGACGGCAGCGGCCCCGTCCTGAACGGTGGCGAGATCGGCACTGGCGGCTGGACCGATCGGGCGACCACGATCGCGATCTTCAACCCGAAGGGCGGCGTCGGCAAGACGACCGTGGCGACCAATCTCGCCGCCGCCATGCAGACCCGCAAGGGCAAGTCGGTCCTGCTCATCGACGCCGACACCGTCACCGGCCACGTCACCACGTCGCTCGGCATCGATTCGGTCCGAACGGTGGTCGACAGCTGGCGGGACGAGGCCGAAGGCGGACCATCTGAGGGCCTGTTCGACATCTCGTCGGCCCACAGCTCAGGGATGCGCATCGTGGCCCTGACCGACTCGCCGCTGCACACCGACCTGCTCGACCCGGCCCGCGTGGCCGCCGCGATCACCTCCGCCCGGACCAAGGTCGACGTGATCATCATCGACCTCCACCCGTCGTACAGCACGCTCAATCAGGCGATCTTCGACGAGGCAGACCGGATCCTCGTTCCGGTCACCCCGGACGTCCCGGCCATCCGCGCCGCCGTCCAGCTGCGCGACGTGGCGGCCGGTCTTGGCTGTCGCGAGCGTCTGGCGATGGTCGTCAACCGCGCCAACAGCGGACTGTCAGTGGCGGACATGGAGCGCACCACGGGGATGCCCGCGCTCGCGCTGATCCGCTCCGGCGGGCTCTTGTTCGTCCGTGCCGCCAATGAGGGCCGGACCGTCATCGAGCTCTTCCCACGCGAGAAGATCACCTCGGACTTCGATGAGCTCGCCAACCGCGTGCTCGGGACGCCAAAGGCCGTTCCGGCTGCGAAGACGGGGTTCCGCCTGCCGACGCGGACCAAGGAGCCGGTCCGGGCCTAACCACCGGCGGCACCCGTCAGCGGGTACGATCCGACCAGTTGACCCCACCCATCGACGACCCCGGCAGCTTCTGGTGACGCTCGCCGGTCCGCACGTCGACCTGCTCGACGCCGCGCAGGTACTGCCGATTGACGAGGATGGCCGCGGCCGGGCCGCCGCCGACGGGCTGGTCGCCGATGCTTGCCGTCGCGTCGACGATCGGCACGAACATCTCCGATGATCGATTGAGCAGGCTGTCCGGCTCCGATCCCGGATAGAGGTAGACCGTACCGACGACGCGGTACGGCGGGACCTCCAGGGCGACCTCGTAGGACACCTTGTGGACGCGATGGGCCGAGCGCTCATCGGTCGACATGTCCGGCAGTGAATCGTCCCCAGCGACGACGATGACGAGGTCGTACGGGTCGACCGACTTGAGCCCCGGCGCCGTGACCAGCTGGCCGGATCCGTCGACCGGCGCCCAGTAGACCTCGTCGATCGGGATGGGCTCGCGCTTGTTGAGCGCGTCCGACATGCGACCGTCGACCATCATCCGCCCGACCAGGTGCCACTCCTCGGTCAGCGCATCGAACGGGATGCCCACGATCGCCGCCGCGGCCGTCGCGGCCGGAGCGACGGCGTCCGACGTCTTCCTCCGCTTCAGGAAGTCGAACGGCACGTCATTCCTCCGCCGCGCCCGAGTTCTCCCGGATCGTCTCGACCACATCCACGTCTGCCAGCGTGGTCGTGTCGCCAAGGACGCGGCCCTCGGCGATGTCGCGCAGCAGCCGTCGCATGATCTTGCCCGAGCGCGTCTTCGGCAGGTCCGGCACGAACATCAGGAACTTCGGACGCGCGATCGGCCCGATGACATAGGCGACGTGCTCGCGCAGCTGGACGGCCAACGCGTCGGATGGCTCCTGATCAGCCTTGAGGATGACGAACGCGAAGATGGCCTGGCCGCTGATGTCGTCCTTCTTGCCGACGACCGCGGCTTCGGCCACGGACTTGTGGTCGACCAGGGCGGATTCCACCTCGGTCGTGGAGATGCGGTGTCCAGCCACGTTCATGACGTCGTCGACCCGGCCGAGCAGCCACAGGTAGCCGTCGGCGTCGCGCTTCGCCCCGTCGCCGGCGAAGTACATCCCCGGGAAGCGCCGCCAGTACGTCTCGAAATACCGTTCCGGGTCGCCGTAGATGCCGCGCAGCATGGCCGGCCACGGCCGCTTGAGGACGAGGTAGCCGCCGCCACCGAGCGGCACCGAGTTGCCGTGCGTGTCGACCACGTCGGCGTCGATGCCGGGGAACGGGAACGTGGCGGAGCCCGGCTTCGTGGCGGTCACGCCGGGGAGTGGCGAGATGAGGATCTGCCCGGTCTCGGTCTGCCACCAGGTGTCGACGATCGGCGTCTTGTCGCCGCCGATGTGCTCGCGGTACCACAGCCACGCTTCGGGGTTGATCGGCTCGCCGACCGAGCCGAGGACGCGCAGCGTGGAGAGGTCGTGCTTTTTCGGCCACGCCTCACCCTGCTTCATGAACGCCCGGATGGCCGTCGGCGCGCAGTACAGGATCGAGACCTTGTAGTCCTCGACGATCTGCCACCAGCGATCCCATTCGGGCGTGTCGGGGGCGCCCTCGTACATGACCCCGGTCGTCGCGTTGGCGAGCGGCCCATAGACGATGTAGCTGTGCCCCGTCACCCAGCCGATGTCGGCGGCGCACCAGTACACGTCGTCGGGCTTGACGTCGAAGATCGCCTCGTGCGTGAACGACGTGCCGAGGAGATAGCCCGCCGTCGTGTGCAGGATGCCCTTCGGCTTGGCCGTCGTGCCCGACGTATAGAGAAGGTAGAGCATGTGCTCCGACTCGACCGGGACGGGCGGGCAGTCCTCGGACTGGCGGTCGACGAGGTCATGCCACCAGTGGTCACGGTCCGCGACCATGTGGACGTCGTGGCCCAGCCGCTTGACGACGATCGTCGCCTCGATGGTCGGGGTCAGGGACAGAGCCTCGTCGGCGTGGTGCTTGAGGCCGACCTCCTTGCCGCGCCGGTAGCCGCCGTCCGCGGTGATGAGGACCTTGGCCCCGCAGTCGTTGATCCGGCCCGACAGGGCCTCGGCTGAGAAGCCGCCGAAGACGACCGTGTGGGGCGCGCCGATCCGGGCGCAGGCGAGCATCGCGATCGGCAGTTCCGGGATCATCGGCATGTAGATGGCGACCCGGTCGCCGGACTGGACGCCCAGTTCCTTGAGTGCGTTGGCGGCCTTGCTGACCTCGCGCTTCAGGTCGCTGAACGTCAGCGTCCGGGTGTCGCCCGGCTCGCCGATCCAGTAGTAGGCCACCTTGTCGCCGAGCCCGCGCTCGACGTGCCGGTCGACGCAGTTGTAGGCGACGTTGAGCTCGCCGCCGGTGAACCACTTGGCGTCAGGGAGGTCCCATTCGAGCGTCGTGTCGAATGGCTTGGTCCAGTCGATCCGCTCACGGGCGCGCTTGGCCCAGAACGCCTCGAAGTCCGCCTCCGCCTCTGCGTACAGGTCCGCAGTCGCGTTCGCCTGGGCGGTGAAGGCCGGGTCCGGCGGGAAGAGCCGCGACTCCGCGAGGAGGTTTTCGATCTCAGGCGAAGGAAGCGGATGCTCGACGCTCACGGGTCTCCTCGTGTTCGATCAGGACTGGCTCGGCCATCGTACCGCGCTCCACCAGCGCGCGCGACGGCGCTTAGACTTGAGGGCCATGTCGGTCATCCGGATCGCGGTCGCCTCCACGCCCCTGACGGCCACCCTCGAGGTGGCCGTACCGGCCGCCATCGCGGCGGTGGAGGCCGCCGGCCGTCTCGGCGCGGCGATCATCTGCCTGCCCGAGGCGGGGCTGCCCGGCCATCGCGACCAGGCGCGGCAAGTGCCAGCGGTCGCCGCGGAGCTGCTCCAGGCGGCCGTCGAGACCGTCGCGGCCGCCGCGCGCCGTGCCGGCGTCCTCACCATCGTCGGCACGGAGCGACCGACGCCGAAGGGGCGTGAGATCGTGTCGGTCGTGCTCGGGGCGGACGGAACGCGGCTCGGCGAGCAGGTCAAGACCCAGGTCGATCCGGGCGAGGAGCGCTGGTACGTGGCCGGCAGTGGCCGGCGGGTGTTCACAGCGGCCGGGATCACGTTCGGGATCGTCATCTGTCACGAGGCGTTCCGCTATCCGGAGATCGCCCGCTCGCTGGTCCTCGCCGGGGCGCAGGTCATCTTCGTGCCGCACTACGTCGTGACCGACGACGGCTCGCTGCCGACCCGCTGGTGCGATGGCGCGAACCCGTACAACGAGCGGGCCGTCATGCTGCGCGCGCTGGAGAACGGGGTCTACGTCGCCGCCGCGAACAGTGCCGCGCCCGACCAGGGATCGATCACCGGGATCATCGCCCCGGACGGGACGCTCGTCGCGAGCCTGGCCTATGGCGAGGTCGGGGTGGTCGCGGCGGATATCGACCCCGACCTCGCGGACCGGCGGCTCGCCCTCCGCTGGGCGCCTGGGCGGAGCGAGGTCCCGGGCGGGCGGGCCATCGCCGCCGCCACCGGGCGCCGGCCGGACGCGCGTTAGTGAAGTTCAGTTAGTCGGTATCGGCGGCGAGGCCCTCAGCGTCAGGCGCCAGGTCTGGCTGGAACTCGCCGTTGGCGTCGCGGGTCAGAACGACGCCACCCGGCCTGGGCATCTCGATGCCGTGCTCCTTGAACGCGGCCAGCAGTCGCTTGCGCAGGTCGCCGGCCGCCGCCCACTGGTCGGCCGCCCGGACCGTGCCGAGGATCTTGACGGTGACACCGTGCTCGGCGAGGGCCGTGACCCGTTCGACCCTGGGCGCCTCGAGCACGCGCCGTTTCCAGACCGGGTCGGCGGCCATCTCGCGCCCGACAGCGTCGACGACCGCGATGGCCGCGTCGATGTCCGTCCCGTAGGCGAGCGTGACATCGACGTTGATGCGCGACCAGACACGGGTCAGGTTGGAGGCGACGCGGATCTCGCCATTGGGCACGGTATGGACGACGCCGTCGAGATCGCGCAGGGTCGTGCGTCGGAGGGTGAAGTCCTCGACCGTCCCGGCGACGCCGGCGACCCGGATGACGTCGCCCTTGGCGAACTGGTTCTCGATGAGGATGAGCGAGCCGTTGAGGTAGTCGCGGACGAGGCTCTGGGCGCCGAACCCGACCGCGATGCCGACGACGCCGAGCCCGGCGATGGCCGGCCCGATGTCGAGCCCGAGCTGGCCCAGGACCATCAGCCCGGCGATCGCCACGATGAAGAACTGCAGCGTGTTGGCCCCGAGCCCGTCGAGCGTATCCATCCGCTTCTTGAGCTCGACCGCGCTCAGCTCCTGGGCCGTGCCCTCGGTCGCCTCACGGTCGAGGAGCGTCTTGACCACGCCGTGGACGAAGATCCGCGCCAGCCGCAACGCGATGACCGCGAAGATGACGATGAGCAGGACCGGCACGACCTCCTTGCGGAGGAACGGCAGGAGGGCACTCCACGGTGGCTTGTCGAAGTCCGGCATCGCCGCACAGCCTAGCGTGCGGGCACAGGCGCGGGCGGCGGTGTCGGGGCGACCCACAAAGAGGGGGCTACCCGTCGAGCGCGATCGCGCTCAGACTTCGATGGCGAAGGCCGCGCAGGGTCCGGCTCTACGCCGGCGGAGGAAGGGCTGATGGGACGACAGCAAGACTTGGTGCGGGTGGTCAGGCTCGTCTACTTGTTCGCCGTTGGAATCGCCCTGATCGTGGCCGTCGGTACCCTCGCGCCGGCGATCACCGGAGCGCCTGGTGGCTGCGGGGTCGTGTTCACTACTGGCGCTCGGGCCGAGCCAGATCCGGCCAGCGGCGGTGCCGTGCCCCAGCCATCCCCCGTGGCGGGTGCGCCAGCCGTGCCGTCGGGTTGCGTCCAGTACGTCGACGTCGTGGTCCCAGCGGTCGCCCTCCTGATCGGTGGGATCCTGCTCATCACGGCGATCCGACTGGGACGGGAGCCGGCGTCGTGGGGACGGACGGTCCCGATCGGTGTCGCGACGGGCATCGTCGCCGGCTTGCGCGCCAGCTACGCCATCGTCGGGATCGGCACGTCCGACCAGCCGCCTTCGTCAGCCGGGCCAGCGTTCTTCCTTCTCGCCGCCGTGCCCATCGTCGTGGCGATCGGCTGCGCCTTCGCGGTCTGGCGGGCATACCCGCGGAGCGAGGGCGAGCGTTGATCGGCGGCTGATCGCCGAACCGCGCTGCGTCGGGTCAGCGACCGATGCGGGCGGTCATGCTGCGGCGCCACCCAGACGGACCGAGATGGCGGCCGCGGCTTCGCGTGCCTGCGCCGCGAGCTCCGGGATGCGGCCGGGCGTCAACCGGAAGGCGGGGCCCCAGATGTCGACTGCGGCGATGACGTTGCCGCGGGCATCGCGAACCGGTGCCGCAACGGCGTTGAGCCCGAGCTCGTACTCGCCGATCGCCGTCGCGTAGCCGCGTCGCCGGATCCGCGCCAGGTCCTCGAGCAGCGGCTCGAGCTCGACGATGGTCCGTTCCGTGTACGTGACGAGACCGCGCCGGACGACGCGCAGGACCTCACGCTCGGCCAGCGACGAGAGCAGGACCTTGCCCGACGCGACGCAGTGGAGTGGCGTCGCCCTGCCGGTCCAGTCCCCCACCGCGATGAGGTTCGGGCCGTCGACCTGGGCGACGGCCAGCATCGTGTCGCCGTCGAGGATGCCGAGCCCGGTCGTCTCGTGGGTCAGACGTGCCAGGCGCTCGAGCTCCGGGAGGGCGATCCCGCGCAGATCGAGGGTCCGTTCCGCACGTTCCGCGAGCCGGATGACGACGAGCCCGAGGCGGTACTTGCCGGTTTCATGATCCTGCTCCACGAGACCGCGCTTCTGGAGCGTGGCCAGGAGCCGGGAGGCCGTGGACTTGTGCAACCCCAGCCGTCTGGCGAGCTCGGTCACGCCGGCCTCCCCCGGGCACTCGCCGAGGGCGAGCAGGAGGGCCGCGGCCCGGTCGACCGAACGAACGGCGTTCCCGTCAAGGACCATGCCGCCCGGCCCGTTCAGTGGGAGCCGTCCATCTGGGCACCGAGGCCGACATGCGCCGACTCGAGCTTCTGCCCGTGCGCACGCGCCTCGAGCGCGGCGTCCAGCGATTCGGAGAAGATCGTCACCACCCGGTCGACGATGTCGTCCTGGGCATGCGCCTCGCACAAGAACCAGGGCTCGCGAGAGTCCGGTTCGGGCATGGCGCCGCGGGCGTGCATCCCGACCGCGATCGCGTCATAGAGCTCGTGATCGGTGGTCGCCCAGTCGCGGTACTCGGACGCCTCGACCTCGGAGAACATGATCCCGAACATGCTCGGATGACCGGTGAAGTGGTACGCCAGCCCGGTCGGGTTGAGGACCTCGCGGAGGCCATCCTGAACACGCCGGCCGGTAGCGTGGATGACGTCGAGCGCGTCGGTGTCGCGCAGGATCGTCATGGTCTTGACCGCCGCCGCGGCGGCGATCCGGTTGCCTGCGTACGTCCCGCCGTGGCTGACCTTGTCCGGCAGGACGCTCATGACCGCTTCGCGGCCACCGAACGCCGCGGCCGGATAGCCGTTGCCCATGGCCTTGGCGTAGGTCGCGAGGTCCGGCGTGACCCCGAAGAACTCGGCCGCGCCACCCTTGGCGAACCGGAAGCCGGTCTTGACCTCGTCGAAGATCAGCAGGATCCCGAACTCCTCGGTCAGGGCCCGCATCGCCTGGTGGAAGCCGGGCTTGGGCATGATCCCCTGGGCATTGCCGAGGACCGGCTCCACGATGATCGCGGCGATCTCCTCGCCGCGCGATTCGAACAGGCGGCGGAGCGCATCGACGTTGTTGTAGCGGGCCGGGATGATCGTGTCCGCGACCGCGTCCGGGATGCCCCGGCCCCAGGCCAGGCGAACCGGCGCGTCCGGGTCGCCGAGGTCCTCCATGTTGTCCGGCGAGACGCTGATCAGCGCGTAGTCGTGGACGCCGTGGTACTGGCCCTCGAACTTCACGATCTTGTCGCGGCCGGTGTACGCCCGCGCGATCCGCATCGCGTGCATCGTCGCTTCCGTGCCGGACACCGTCATGCGGGCCTTGTCGACCCAGCCGGTCAGCTCCTTCAGGAGCTCCATCGCCTGGACCTCGTCCTCCGAGGTCAGCGAGAAGCTGACGCCGCGGCGCATCCGCTCGTTGACGTGATCGTCGACCCGATCGTCGCCGTGGCCGAGGATGACCGGCCCGTAGCCCATCCGCAGATCGATGTACTCGTTGCCATCGATGTCCCAGACCCGACCGCCCTTGCCCCGATCGACGTAGACCGTGTCGTCGCCCCACGCGCGGAAGTTCGAATCGGTCCCACCGGGCAGCGTTCGCAGCGCGCGCCTGTACATGGCGGTCTGGGTCTTGCGCCGGAGCGCTGGGGCAGGGGTCGCGGAGGGCTCGGTGGCCATGAGGATCCTCGTCTGGGGATTCGGCGGCCCGGTCCACGAGGGTCGTTGCGCATGGTGGGACGCGAGCGTGGGCATCGTGCCATAGGGTCCGCGGCGTCGTCAACGCGATTCGCACCCGTATCGCCGAGACTTCACACGAATCCCGTGTCAGATGACAACACAGGCTGCGGGAAACGCGGGGATGAACGCGTGTCACCATGCTGCCATGAGGACCCGCCAGGCCAGCCATGGTGCAACCGAACCGGTCAGCTACTGGCTGGCCGGCGATCCGGGTCCGGCCCATCCGCCGCTGAGCGGTGCGGCTCGAGCCGATGTCGTCATCGTCGGCGCCGGGTTCACGGGCCTGTGGACGGCGCTCGCCCTGACCGACACCGATCCGTCGCTCGACGTCGTCGTGGTCGAGGCGGACACCGTCGCGTTCGGCGCCAGCGGACGGAACGGCGGGTTCTGCGAGGCCTCGCTGACCCATGGCCTGGCCAATGGGATCCGACACTTCCCCGACGAGCTGGCCCGCCTGGAGACCGAAGGGCTCGACAACCTCCGCGCGCTGATCGCCTTCACGCGCGACCACGGGATCGACTGCGACCTCGAGGAGACCGGCACGCTGGCGGTCGCGGACCAGGCCTACCAGGCCGACGAGTTCCGCGAATGGGTGGACGAGGCGGCGGCGTACGGGGAGGAGCTCGAGTTCATGGATCGGGACGCGGTCCGCGCCGAGGTCCATTCCCCGCTCTGGCATGCCGGGCTCTACCAGCCACCCGGCCGCGCCGTCATGCTCGACCCGGTCAAGCTGTGTCGCGGCCTGGCCCGCGTCGCCCGCGAGCGCGGCGTCCGCATCCACGAGGGGACGCCGGTCGCAGCACTCAAGCGCCTCGCCGGCGGTGTGGCCGTGACGACCGCCATCGGCGCGACGATCCGGACGGACCAGGTGGTCATCGCGACTTCGGCCTACTCCGGCTGGTTCCGCCGGCTCCGGCCGCTGTTCGTGCCGGTCTACGACTACGTGCTGGTGTCGGAGCCGCTGACCCCCGATGAGCGACGGTCGATCGGCTGGCGGCGCCGTCAGGGGCTGTCCGATTCCAACAACCAGTTCCACTACTTCCGGCTGACCGCCGATGACCGGATCCTGTGGGGTGGCTACGACGCCATCCATTACTTCGGCAGCCGGGTCGGGCCCGAGCTCGATCGGCGACAGGCGACCTTCGACAAGCTCGAGACGCAGTTCTTCCGAGCCTTCCCGCAGCTCGAGGGGCTGCACTTTCCCTATCGCTGGGGCGGCGCCATCGACACGACCACGCGGTTCACCGTGACGTTCGGACAGACGATGGGCGGGCGGGTGACCTACGCGCTCGGCTACACGGGGCTGGGCGTGGGGGCCAGCCGGTGGGCGGGCGGGGTCGTCCGCGACTTCCTGCTCCGGCCCGCCGAGGACCGACTGCGGCTCCGGATCGTCGACAGCCCGCCGATCCCGATCCCACCCGAGCCGTTGCGGTCGCTTGCCGTCAACGTCGTCCGCCACGAACTGGACCGGGCCGATCGCGAGGAAGGCCGGCGGTCGGTGGTGCTGCGGACGCTCGATGCGTTCGGGATCGGGTTCGACTCGTAAGTCGGTGAGCCCGTGGGGCACGTCGGCGGGCGGCTGTGCGGCGCGTCGCAGCGCGGTCCATCCCGGCGCGCCCCCGTTCTTGCCAGCGAGTAACGACATTCGTCGTATGCGAGATCCGCGGCGGTCTGCGAGGTCGGCGTGCACCGGATCGAGCGTGGCGCCAGCCTCCCGGGCCGCCGCAGACATCGCCGTTCTCGCAGACCACGAGCCTGGTTCGTAGGTGGCAACGACGGCCCGAGGGGACCCGAGGCGCGAGGAATGGCGGCCACGGCGATCCCGGCGCGCGCCCGGCCAGGCGTCCGGCTCAGCCCGGCCAACGCCCCCCGGGCCCGCGCATCGAGGCCGTGCGCGCGGCGGCTCCGACGCTATCGACGACCGGCACGATCTCGAACTCGACCAGATCGGTCCACGCCGCGATCCACGGCTCGAACGTCGCCCGGTCGTCGGTCTCCATCAGCTGGATACCGCGATCGAGTCGGTCGGCGTTGACCCACGAATCGATGAAGCGCAGCCCGTCCGGCAGCATCCGCTCACGTTCCGCGCCCGCGCAGACCGGCTCGGGTTCGTGCCGCTACGTCTCGACCACCATGTCCCGCAGCGACGCCGAGCCTCAGACCGGGGTGGCCAGCCAGTTCGGGAGCTCGCGGCTGAGTGTCGCCAGCGGCAGGGATCCATGGCCCAGGACCGCGTCATGGAACGCCCGCAGGTCGAACTCCGACCCGTCGCGGGCGGTCAGCTCGGCCCGCAGCCGCTCGATCTCGCGCTGGCCGATCTTGTAGGTCAGTGCCTGGCCCGGCCAGGCGATGTAGCGGTCGGTCTCGATGACGGCGTCGGTCTCGGACAGGCCGGCGCTCCTGAGGAAATCGATCGAGCGCTGGCGGGGCCAGCGCAGCGCGTGCAGCCCCGTGTCGACCACCAGCCGGGCCGCCCGCCAGGCCTGTGCATCGAGCATCCCGAACCGCTCCGACTCGTCGCGGAAGAGGCCCATCTCGTCGGCCAGCCGCTCGCTGTAGAGGCCCCAGCCCTCCACGTACGCGCCGCCGACCATGCGGGCTCCGAGCCGTCGGAAGGTGTTGAGGTGCGGGTTCTCCATCTCGAGCGTGATCTGGAAATGGTGACCGGGCACTGCCTCGTGGAAGGTCGTCGTGGCGAGCTTGGAGTACTTGCGGCTCTGGAGGTCGTAGCCGTTGGCGTAGTAGATCCCCGGGCGTGAGCCGTCGGGGGCGGGCGGATAGTAGTAGGCGAACGGCGCGTCCTTCTCCTTGTAGGCCTCGACCGGCCGGACCTCGCAGACAGCGCGCGGCAGGACGCCGAAGTAGCGGGGCGCGATGGCCAACGCGCGTTCGATGTCCTCCGTCGCGCGATCGACCAGCTCGTCCTTCGTCTGCGGGGTGTTCGCGACGTCGGCGTCGAGGGCGGCCCGGAAGGCCGCGGTGTCGTCGCCGTAGCCGGCCGCCCGAGCGATGACCCGCCGCTCGGTCTCGATCGATCTGAGCTCATCGAGACCGGTCTGATGGACCTCCTCCGGATCGAGATCCAGGGTCGTCCAGCTCCGGATCGCGGTCCGGTACAGCACCTCGCCGTTGGGCGCCGACCAGAGGCCGGGCTCCCCGCGGGTGGCCGCCAGATAGTCGCCGCGAAGTTCGTCGAGGAACGCCAGATCGGCCGGGTAGACGACATCACGGACGACGTCGCGGACCCGCTCGCGGTCTGCGTCGGACGCGACCTGGACCATGGACGGGACGATGGCCGACCCGATCGGCACCTCCAGCATCCGCTCGACCTGCGCGATCGTCCGCTCGGCCACGATGCGAGGTGCGGTCAGTCCGGACGCCATGCCGTCGCGCAGGATCTGCATGTTGGCCGCCATGTACGACGGATATGCTTGGAGGCGGGCGATGAACGCCTCGAGTCGCTCGGGCGTGTCGGCCGGCTGGAACTGGGTCAGCTGCGGCAGCAGCTGCTGCGGGCCGCTCATCTGATCGACGACCCGGAGCTGGTAGAGCTGCTGGTCATCCTCCTCCATCTGGAGCTCGGCGATGACCTTGAGCATGTCGCGAGTGATCCGCTCCTCGGTCGGCAGCCCGTCCGTATCGATGGCGCCGGCTTCCACTGCGGTGCGCTCCATGAGGTCGCGCGACCGGGCCCGACCGGCCGGCCCCGGATCCTCGAGCTGGTCCGCGTAGCGTTCGTCGCCATAGAACGTGGCGGTCGTCGGGCTCAGCTCCAGGATCGACTCCCAGAAACGGTCCGCGAGGCCGTCAACGGGCGTTGCATCGGGATCAGGGAGGGTCACGGTGTGGGTCTCCTTGGACTCGCGCGGGACGTCGTCGCGCTCGATGTGCCACTGCTCGACCCTAGCCTAGCGCGCCTCACGGACCGTCGCCGGGATCGCGGCGGCCGCCGCTCAGAACAGCGGCATCTGCTCTGCGCGCCGCTCGACGGTCGGGTCGAGGCCGAGATATGGCTCGAGGTCGGCGAGATCCAGCGGGTCGCGGGCAAGGAACGCCCGCAGCTGGTCGGACCGCACCAGATGCCATGTCCCGGCCTCGAGAGCCGCCCGCATGAGCGGCGACCGGTCGAGCTTGTAGCGGACCAGGGCGGCACGCTCGGGGGCGACCACGAGGAAGCGGATCAGGGCGTCGTCCGGCGGGATCCGGGCGTGGCGGCGGAGGAGCGTCTCGCCGAGCATCGCCGTCCATTCGACCTCGAACAGGAAGGCCGCCTTACCTCGGACGTACCAGATGGCGTCGACCTCGGCGAGATCCTCCGGCGTTGGCCCGATCCCGAGATAGAGCCGCTGCTCGCCGGGCTCGAGGAGATCCCCGAGCAGGCCCCCCGTCGCCAGCCTCCGGGTCTGCTCCCGACGCCCGATCCAGAGCTTCATCCCGAGCCGATGACCGCCTTCCGCGATCGTCGCCAGCAGGTCCGTGTGCTCCTGGCTGCGGCGCAGCAGGTCATCGGCGGTGATCATCCGGTCGGGCGTGCTGGCCAGGCTGCGGTAGCTCTCAAGTGACGCCCGGATCAGGCCCTGGTCGGCGAGATCGGGCCCGGTGAACATGGTCGCCATCCGCTCGTAGAACGCCGACTCCGAGATCGGTCCAGCAGTCGACAGCAGGCTGTAGACCGCCCATTCCACGCGGTCGGCCAGCGGTGTGCCGGCAGCGGTCAGATCGTCGCCATCGGCGAGCCACCAGCGGCCCGGCTCGATCTCGACCAGGCGGCGCTGGGTCGGACGGCCCAGCTCATCGCGGATGAGCGCCAGCAGGCGCTCGACGGCATCCGGGTGCGCATCGCGTTGCGCGGTCGGGCGGCGAGGTCGCGAGTCGGAGCCGGCATCGGGTTCGGTGGCGGGCTCGGCGTCGGTGGCGGGGTCGGCGTCGGTGGCGGGGTCGGCGTCGGTGGATGGCTCGGCCGTGAGCAGCCGGTCGGGCGTGGCTACGGCGGTCGAACCGATCGTGGCCGTGGCGTATCGGCGCATCTGCCCGGATCGGTCCAGACCGACCAGGATCTCACCCAGGATCCGCTCGAAGCGGGCCGGCTCGCCCCGGGCCAGGAGGGTGTCGACCACCGCCTCGGTCACGATCCGCGCCGCATCCGTAGCCGAGTACGGCCGGTCGTCGAACCCCTCCGGCGGCGAGAACAGCTTGCTCGAGGGGACCACGCCGGGGTCGCCGGCACCACCCGGCAGCGGTTCGAGGCCGACATTCGCGCGGGTCCGAGAACCGGGTGGCAGGCGACCGGTCGGCGGGATGAGTTCGACCACGGCCGGTGCGTCGTCGTCGGGGTCGGCCAGCCGGGCATCGAGCAATCGGAACCCTGCCGACGCGCCGCCGAGGACGGTTGCGACGATGGCCTCGGGACCGCCGTCCACCAGCTGGACGACCCGGCCGTCACGCGCCAGTGCCGGCTCGGCCGCCTCCAGCGCCCGGGCCATCGCGCTCGCCTGGTTCCCCCATGGGGCACGGAACGACGCGCCCGCCAGCTCGTCGAGTGGCAAGAGCGCGGCGGCTTCGCGACCGAGGACCCACGATGTCGCGTGGTACGCGGCCGCCAGGCGCTCGAGGTTCGGGCGCATCGGGGGCTGGCCCAGGATGAGCCGCAGGCGCGGGGTCGTCGTGGTCCGACCATAGGCGTTCGGGTCGTCACGCAGCCCGACGAAGCCGGTCGGGCCCGTCAACCCGACGAACGCGGTCGCCGCCCCCTCGCCGAGGCTTCGCAGGTCCTCGCCAAGTCGCGCCTGGATCGGGCCCTGGCTCCCCGTATCAAGACGCTGGATGAACCCGCGGACCGACTTGAACGAATCCTCGAAAGCGAGCCACGGGTTACGCTCGCGGAACTGGGTCCCGGTGTGCGGCCGGACGTGACCGGACGCCACGCGGATGGTGGCCCGCCGGCCGGGGCCTGCGCCGAGCCGGCTGGCCGGCAGGATCGCGTGGAGGAGCGCGAGCCGAAGCGTGGCCATCACCGGCGCGGCCCGCAGGTCCATTTCGATCCGTTCGAGGATGGCGCCCAGACCGACGAGCTGCCGCCCTGTGTGCAGATCGAGCAACTCGTACGGCAGCTGTTCCGCGCCGGGGATCTCCGGGAAACGGGCCAGGAGGGCGGCACGCATCGCGCCCTGCCCGACATCGGCCGTGGCTCGGCGCAGGTCGTCCGGGTCGAGCGGCGCCTGGCGCTGCTCGGAGCCGCCACGCTGGTCGCGACAGACAGAACACCGGTAGTGGCGGCTGACCGGCCGGATGCGCCCGGCGATGGAGGCCTCGTCGTCGACGGCCCACACGACCTCGTCGATGACGAGCGACCGGCTGCACGTGGCGCAGCGGGTCGCGAACGTGTCGCCGATCGACACCTTCAGGCTCGACTCGCGCCGGGGCGACGCTGCCAGGCCCTGGAACGCGGCATCGAGATGGCGGACGTCCGGCGGTCGGAGGACGACCTCGGCGAGCATCCGGGTGAGCGGGCTCGATTCGAGGGAGACCGCGCGCCGCTGCCGGTCGACCGCCGCGCGGGCGACCCAGCCACCGCGCCCGAACAGGTCGGCGACGACATCGCCCGGCCCGGTGTGCTGGTCGATCCGGGCGCCCACCACGGCCGGTGGCGGGCGCGGGGCCAGGCGGTCGAAAACGGGTAGCGAATAGCCCGGCTGAGCGTCGAGGGGTCCGCGGCCGGTCATCGCACAGATGCTAGCCCACGCGCGGACCTCGGCGTCGAAACGGTCACCGGACCCACGGGCCCAACGGCGCGATGTGCCCCCAAGGCGCACATTTCCGATATTCGAGCGTGGCCGCGGTCAGATTCGTGCGCGACTCGTTGATTCCGGCACGCGGCCGCGCTCGGATGACGGGATTCCGCGCCTGTCAGGAGCGCAGTCAAGGTACGGCCGCGGACGCGCCGCCGGGTTCACCCGGCGCTGCGCCTATCAGGCATACGTCGTCGATATTCGAGCGTGGCCGAGGTCGGATTCGTGCGCGGATGGCCGGGGTGCCGCACGGGACGACCCTCGGATGCCGCGTTCGCGTGCCTGCCGGGAACGCCGCGGGCGCCGACAGGCCGCCTCCTGGCCCGACGGAACGGACCGCCTTACGGCTCGTCGAGTCCGTCCTGATCCCCGACCTTGTGAGGCTCTGCTCGGTACGTTGCAGACATCTCAGGTTGGTGGGTCGCCGATCGAATCGGGCAGCACGGGATCGAATCGCCGAGTGGCGACGACAGACCACCTGAGCGCGACGAAACGGTCGTGCCAGGAACCCTGGGGACACGCTGGACCACGACGACCTCGTCGAACGTGCGCAGCGGGCGATGATGACGCCCTACGCACGAACCGACCGGCTTACGGCTCGTCGAGCTCGTCCGGCTCGTCCTCGAAGGCCTCGTCCGTCGTGGACTCGGGCGGCAGGACGCGATCGAGGTCCTCGATCTCGTCATCCTCCTCGTCGTCCTCGAGGTCGTCCTCGAGGTCCATCTCCTCGCGGACCAGCGTGCCCTTGGTGTACGGGCGCAGGTCCGTCGACTTGGCCGCGGTCGGGAAGCTGACCTTGCCGTAGTTGGCCGGGTCCTGGAAGATCTCGCGGACGATGATCCGCACGTCCTTGTCGCCAAGGGATGTCACGCCGGCCGCGTACTTGTTGCCGTCGGCCATCAGCTTGAGCAGCCGGGCCGCCACGCGCGGCTCGACGACACCGATCCGGACGCCGTTCGAATGCGCGATGAGCCGGTTGCCCTCGGGGGTCAGCTCGACCGCGTCGCCCGGGTTGACCTGCGCCAGCTCACGCGGCGAGGCGAGGTCGGTCAGGAAGGCGAACCCGGTCTTGCCGGTCTCCTCGACGAAGATGCTGACCGGCGCCTTGCTGCCGACCTGGGCCGGGACGGTCTTCTCGCCGGCCGCGACCAGGAGCATCTTGAGCCGGTCGATGTTCCGCTCCGCGATCCGGTTGGTCGGGTCGAGTGCCAGCGCGGTCTGGTAGTGCTCGCGCGCGGCACCCAGCTCACCAAGCTCCCAGAGCGACTTCGCCAGGCGGTTCTCCGCCTCCGCGTCAGGGCCGAGCTCGAGCAGGCGACGATTGGTCGCGGCGGACTCGGACCACTGGGCCGCCGTGGCCTGGGCGATCGCCTGGTCGGCCAGCTGTCGCTTCTGGCGGTTCAGGTTGACGGGGCTCTGGGCGGTGGTCTCGATATCAGGGAAGGTCACGAGGCGGTCGTCCTTTCGGGGCGCGGCGGGGTTCGGGAGCTGTGTCGGACTGAAGGGCGCGCGGTCATGCGGGACCGAGGGCGGACATGCTTTCTAGCACCGTCCGCCCGGCACGTCAAACGCCGAGGGCCGAGCGGCTCGAGACCCGACGCGGGGCCGGCGGCGGACCGACGACCGTCAGGACCGCAGCAACAGGTTCCAGGCCACGACCACCAGTCCCAACCCGCCAAGCAGCCCGACCTGGCCCACCCAGCGCCGGTTCCGGCGCCGACGGGGGGCGGTCCCGATGAACGCGTCCCACAGGTAGAACGCCAGGGTCAGGAGCGCCGGGCCGACCAGCCGCGGGATCTCCATCGCCCGAAGTGCGGCGGCCCCGATCGCGATCGCCGCCGCGTACGTCATCGCCGACCACAGCGCGTCGCGAACGCCGGTGACCCGCAGCGACGCCGCCCGGTAGCCGAGCAGGCCGGCCACCAGCGCATCGCCCGCGGCGAGCACGATGAGGTTCGTCTCCGCCAGGGCGCCGCCCGACAGCACCAGCCCGCCCGGCACCATCGCCGCCACTCCGGTGAACGCCAGGAACGCGACCAGCGACAGGGTGACCAGCAACGACGTCCGGTCGTCCGCCGACAGGCCCGACTGACCGTGGTTGATCCGCGTCTCGAGATCGAGCGTCCGCATGACGATGAAGAACGTCACGGCGAGCGCCGGGACGAGCCACAGCCCGAATGGCACGAGCCGGATCGCGCCGAGACAGGCGACCGCCGCGACCGACGGCAAGATGACCGACTCGATCGGGACGCCGAACCAGGCCTGGACCGGGGCGGCCTCGTCGTGGAGGACCTGGAGCGTCCCGAGCAGCATCGCCCCAAGCAGTGCCCCCGCGGCGACCCAGATGAGGGGTGGTTCGAGCAGCCGCGACAGGCCGACCACCGTGACCGCGACGAGCGCGAGATCCTGCCGAGCCGACCGATCGTCGAGCACCGCGGTCGGACTCGCGCCGCTCACAGCCGACCCGCCTTGGCGGCCGTCCAGGCCAGCAGATCGGCCCGACTGCGCGTGTTGAGCACCACGTCGGGCGTGACCCACGCGCGCCGTGCCTGGCTGACACCCCAGCGCACATCGTCGAGTTCGCGGATGTCGTGGGCGTCGGAGTCGATGGCCAGGAGACAGCCCATCCCCATCGCTCGTCGTGCGCGCTCGACCGCGAGGTCGAGCCTGGGCGGCGACCCGTTCATCTCGAGGGCCGTCCCGGTTCGGGCGGCTTCCGCGTAGATGACGTCCCAGTCCAGATCGAGATCGTCGCGCTGGCCGATCTTGCGACCCGACGGATGGGCGATCACATCAACGTGCGGGCTCCGGATCCCATTGAGCGTTCGCTGGGTGAGCTCCGACCGCGATTGGCGTCGGGAGACGTGGACGGACGCGACGACGAGGTCGAAGCGCGCGAGAACGTCATCCTCGAGATCGAGCCGGCCATCCGCCCGGATCTCGAGCTCGCAGCCGTGCAGCAGCCGGAAGCCCTCCGGCGGAGTCTCCGGCGGACCCATTCCGGCCGCCTCCTCGGCGACGAATCGTGCGTTGAAGCCGGCGATGACCTGCGCCTGCTCGGCGACCCGCTCGGGCGTCAGCCCGCCGGCGATCGCCAGCGACTGGGTGTGGTCGGTCAGGACCTGGTAGGCATAGCCGCGCCGCCGAGCGTGGTCGACCATGACCTCGATCGGCTGGTGGCCGTCCGACCAGTCCGAATGGCTGTGCAGGTCACCGCGCAGGTCGGACAGTTCGATGAGGGCGGGCAGGCGGCCCGCCAGCGCGGCCTCGATCTCGCCGGCATCCTCGCGCAGCTCGGGCTCGATGTAGGGCAGGCCCAGGAACGCGTAGACCGCCGCCTCCGACCCGAACGTGCGCAGCTCCGCGGCTTCGCCGGTCAGCGGCTCACCGTCCTCGCCGATCCGCAGGAAGCCCTTCTCGGACAGGCTCCAACCCTGGTCGCGGGCCATCGCCCGGAGACGGACGTTGTGCTCCTTCGAGCCCGTGAAATGGATCCGGTAGGTCCCGGCCTCGCCCGGCGGCATGACCATCAGGTCCACCTGCGGCCCGCGCATCAGCCGGACCGAGGCCTTGTAGCCGCCACGATTGATGACCGAATCGACGAGCCCGAAGGACGCGAAGGCGTCGATCAGCGTCCGCGGCTGACTGGTCTCGGCGAGCAGGTCCAGGTCGCCGATGGACTCCTTCCGGCGACGGAACGAGCCAGCCGATTCGAGGCTCTCGACACCGGGCGTCCCGGCCAGCGCCTCGCTGAGCGAGACGATCAGCTCCTCGGCGCGATCGAGGCGCATCCGGTCGAATCGCTCGTCAAGCCGAGCGATGCCCTCGAGCACCAGGGCCTCGGTCCTGGCGGACATCCCGCGCAGCTCCCGGAGCCGGCCGGCTTCGGCCGCCAAGCGGAGGTCCTCCACGGTCGCGATGCCGAGCTCCTGGTTGAGCTGGCGGACCGTCTTGGGCCCAAGGCCGGGGATCTGCAGCAGGGCCACGAGGCTGGCCGGGATCTCGGCGCGGAGGCGATCGTAAAGGGCCATGTGGCCGGTGGTCGCGAGCTCCCCGATCTTGTCGCTGATGGCCTTGCCCACGCCGGCGATCTGCGGCGGCGTCCCGGCCCGATAGGCCGACACGACGTCGACCGGGCTCCGCCCGATCGCGTCGGCAGCGCGGTGGTAGGCGATGGTCTTGAACACGAGCTCACCCTTGAGCTCCAGGATGTCGCCGATCTCATGAAAGATCCGAGCGAGATCGCCATTGGTCAGCTCGTCCGGTTCGTCGCGCAACGGTTCGGTCACGAGCCGATGGTAGCCCGTCAGGCGGACACGACCCGGTCGCGCCCGGCGCGCTTGGCTCGATACAGCGCGGCGTCCGCCTGACCGATGAGGTCGGCGATGGGCTGGTCGGCCTGGCTGGCGACGGCCACCCCGACCGAGACGCTGACCCCGGCCACGCCGAATCGTGCGAGATCGAGGCCCCCGATCGAGGTCCGGACGCGCTCCCCCACCTCGAGGGCGACCGCCGGGGACGGGTTCCGGAGCAGGACCACGAACTCCTCGCCGCCGTAACGTGCCGGCACATCGTCTTCGCGAACAGCCGCCACGATCGCCCCGCCGACCGCGCGCAGGACCTCGTCGCCGGTCGCATGACCGTGCGCATCGTTGAGCGCCTTGAACCGGTCGATGTCGATCATCAGCACGCCGACCGCATCGCCCGACCGCCGCCGCCGGGCCAGCAGCCCGCAGAACTCGTCGAAGTAGCGCCGGTTCGGCAGCCCGGTCAGCGCATCCGTAGAGGCGTGGGTCTCGGCCGCCCGCAGGGAGTAGGCCCGGGACATGGCCGACGACGCTTCCGCGGCGGCGCCGAACAGGAGGCGACGGGTCGTCGCCGGCCAGTCGCCGGGCGTGCGGTACGACAGGATGATCGCCCCGATGACGTCGCCGTCTGCGGTCAGCGGCGCGGCCAACGTGTTGCTCAGGCCGTAGACCTGGTGGGTCCGCATCGCGATCCGCTCGGCGATCGCCTGGTGGGACGCCGGGATCCGCGCGCCGGCATCGGTCGACGCGGAGGGGTTGTTGACCGGCGCCACGGCGGCCAGCCGGGCGCTGACATCGTCGAACCGGCTGCGCAGCGAACCGGCCCCCATGGGGACGGGCGTGGCCGCCACGATCGGGATCGCCACGGGCTGGCGGTCGCCCGGCCGCCGGCCGTCGATCGGGTCCTCCAGGTCGGCGATCGGCAGGCGCGTCGTCGAATCGGGCACGCCCGGCCGAGCGCTGACCAGCGTCGCCTCGAGGACGCGCGCATCCGGGCGACGCCGGGCCACCACGATGTGGTCCGCCCCGGTGGCGGTCGCCAGCTCGTCGACGATGGCGCCCAGGATGGCGTCCGGCGACACCGACCGGGACAGGCTGGACAGGATCCGAGCGAACGATTCCGCCTCTTCGCGCCGGCCCACCTCGAGCGCGGCGACCGACTGACGATGCCGGATGGCCGCGAACCCGACGACGAGGACAAGCCCCACGACCGCCCAGTCCGCCGGCCGCGCCCGCTCCGTCCCGATCCGGAGGACCGCGATCAGGCCGAGGATGAAGAAGGAGGTGGCGAAGATCCACCAGGCGCGCCGGGTCCGCGCTTCCGGCGTGTCGGTGGCTCGAGAAGGCCGCCTGGGGGGTTCACTCACGTCCGGGATAGAGGATGGCGGACCCGGCGCACGGCGTCCATCCCCGGCGTTGGTACGGATGGCTGCGGGCGCCTGGTACCTTCGTACCATGCGCCCGGAAGGGTCACGCGGCGGCGCCCCCGGCCGCGGCGGCGTCATGGCCGCCGTCACGCTTGACCCGGTACAGCGCTGCGTCCGCGGCTGCGATCAGGTCCGTCGCATTCCGGCCATCCGCGGGGAACGTGGCGACCCCGATCGACGCACCGATCGGGACCGGCCCGCGCTGCTCACCGACGTAGGCCCGGTCGCGGAACGCCTCGAGGATCCGGTTGGCGGCATGGCGTGCGTCGTCGCCGTCGGTATCGGGCAGCACGATCGCGAATTCGTCGCCGCCATAGCGAGCCGGGATGTCCGAACCGCGCAGGGTGGAGCGGATGACCTCCGCCGTCCAGGTCAGGACCCGGTCGCCGAACAGGTGGCCGAAGGTGTCGTTGACCAGCTTGAAGTCGTCGACATCGAGCATCAGGACGCTGAGCGGACGGCGGCCTCGTTGGGCGCGGACGACTTCCTCGCCGAGGCGCTCGTGGAGGAAGCGGTGGTTGTAGAAGCCGGTCAATGGGTCACGGTCGGCGAGGTTGCGCGCGTCCTCGTAGAGACGGGCGTTCTCGAGGGCCATGGCCGCCTCATTGGCCATCGTGCGGGCCAGGGCCAGGCGCTCCTCGTCGAATGTCACGGGCACGCGCGAGACGAGCTCGACGAGCCCGATCGACTGGCCCTTGACGACCAGCGGCAGCATTGCCAGGACCATGTTCCCGTCGCGCCGCATGAGCTGCACCTCGGCGACGTCGGAGCTCGGGTCGTTGATGTCGACGATGACGGCGACCTGGCGCTCGAGGACCAGCAGCGTCTCCGGGAAGCCACCGACGTCGTACGACGATTCGATGTCCTGCATCCGGTGGGTCGGGTAGTAGCCCAGCGATTCGACGCGACCGGCGTCGCGATCCCAGTAGCTGATGATGCACTCGCCGACACCCATCGCCCGGGCGAGGTGCCCGGCCATGACGTCGGCGACCTGGTGCGGATCGAGGCTGCCGGACAGTTCACCGCTCATGTCGAGGAGGCGACGGAGCTCGCCGGCGAGCCCCTGGGTCCGGGTCAGCAGGCGGACCGAGCCGATGGCCGTCGCGGCCTGGTCTGCCAGGATCGTCAGGAGCCGCAGATCGTCCGAGATGAAGCCGTCAAGGCCGAGCTTGGACAGGGTGATGACCCCGATCGTCGCGCCGTCATAGCGCATCGGGACGACCAGCATCGACTCGTCCACGTCCTCGGTCCCGACGATGGTCGCGCCGCGCGGATCGACATTGGCGTCGTTGAGCAGGATCGGCTCCCCGTGCTGGGCGACCCAGCCGGTGAAGCCCTCGCCGAAGCGGCAGGTCAGGAGGGCCATGTCGACATGCTCGTACGCGCCAAGGCGGCCCTCGAACACCACCGGCACGACCTTGTCCGGCAGTTCCACGACGTACACCCGGGCGTTGTGATAGTCGATGATCCCGTGGGTCTCCTCGACGACGGTCCGGGCGATCTCCTCGATCGTCACGGCGCGACTCATCCGCGACGAGGCGGCTTGCAGGACCTCGAGCTGGGCGGCCCGGGCGACCGTCTGCTCGAACAGCTCCGCGTTGGCGAGGGCGATCGCCGCGTGGGTCGCCAGGGTCGAGATGAACGCAACGTCACCGCTGGTCCACGGCCGCGGCTCGTTGGTGAGGGCCGACAGCGCGCCGATGACCCGGCCGTTGTGGATGAGCGGCGCGGTCAGATGGCCGGCGATCTTGATGCTGCCGTCGTAATGCTCGTGGCCGTACTGGCCGTCGGTCCGGATATCGGGAAAAGCCAGCACCTGGCCGGTCCGCAGAACCTCGCCGACCCACCCTTCATCGCGCCGAAGGACCGGTAGCCGAGCCGCAAGCTCGTCGGCGAGACCGGCCCAGGCGGTGACCTCCAACCGGTCGTCGCGGAGCAAACGGATGGTGGACGCGTCGGCCCGCAACCCGCGCCTGGTCTCGTCCACGATCATCCGGATCAGCGTGTCGCGATCGTGCGAGGCGGCCAGCCGGCCGGCGATGCCAAGGACCGTATCGAGTCGTTCGGCCAGCTCCGCCTCGGCCCACTGCGCAAGGACGCGACCCGGGCCGATCGGCAGATGGACGGAGGCGTCGGTCGGGACGTCCGGACGTGGGGGCCGCTCGCCACCGACGATCCGACGGAAGATCGACCCACCGCCACTCGCGCCCGTCGTCGACGTCATCGGGACGACCGGGAATGGGCCGTCATCGACGGGCGGATCGAACGGTCTGCCGAGGCGCGCGCGCACGACCCGATGGTGGCACCGGGGCGGGCGGTCGTGGGGTCGCCATCGGTCAGGGGGTGCGGGGGGACCATGGTCCTGGGCGCGGCCAGGTCCGTTGACCGTCCGTTGACCGTCCGGAGACCGTCGGATTACACTCCGCGAGCGTCGCGGGCCCCGTGCCCCGGCGGGCAGACTCCGCACTCGAGGCCAGCTCATCCCCGTGGACGACGGTCCCAGTCCCATCGGCGGCGAGCGACTCGCCCAGACCCTGAATCCGGTCCGTCCTGCCTCCTGACGGCTGACCACGACCCATCGCGGTCGCGCCACCGGCGGCGGGACGACCCGCTCGCGAGGTGGCCACCATGCTCTACCTGAGCCAAGCCATCGGCCGGCCCGTGCTCGACGCCAACGGCGAGCCGCTGGGCAAGGTCGACGATCTCATCGTCGCCGTCGGCGACCGATACCCGCCGGTCACGGGCCTCGTGGTCGCGACCGATCAGCGGCGGATCTTCCTGCCCTGGTCGGGAGTCGCCAGCTTCGACGGATCCGGGGCGCGCCTGTCGGGCGACACGATCGACATCACCCGGTTCTCGCAGCGCCCCGACGAGATCCTGCTGCGAGCCGACCTGCTCGACAAGCAGATCGTCGACATCGACGGCCGCAAGGTCGTACGGGTCAACGACCTGCGCCTGGACGACGTGGACGGCAATCTCCACCTGGTCGCGGTCGATGTCGGCGCGTCGGGGCTCCTGCGTCGGCTCGGCATCGAGGGCGCGTACACGATCCTGGCTCGCAACCTGCGCTTGCCGACGCCCGAACGCTACATCGACTGGGAGGACGTGGACCCGGTCGAGACGAGCATCGCCTCGATCCGGCTGCGCATCCCCCATGCCGGTCTGACCGAGCTGCACCCGGCCGACCTGGCCACGATCATCGATCAACTCGCCCCGCGCGACCGGGCCGGGGTCCTGGCCGCCCTCGACGACGAGGCCGTCGCCGACGCGATGGAGGAGATGGAACCCGAGACGCAGGTCGAAGTCCTCGAGGGCCTTGCCCCGGAACGCGCTGCCGACATCCTCGAGGAGATGTCGCCCGACGACGCGGCCGACCTCGTGGCCGACCTGTCCGATAGCACCCGCCAGGAGCTGCTCGGCTTGATGGAGCGCGACGAGGCCGAGGAGCTCGGCGGACTGCTCGCCCACTCCGAGGACACCGCCGGCGGGATGATGACGACCGAGTTCGTGGCCGTGTCGGCCGACCTGACGGCGGGCGCCACCATCGAGCGCCTGCGCGAACTGGAACCCGACGCGGAGACGATCTATTACGTCTATGTCGTCGATGCCGACGGGCGACTGGTCGGGGTCCTCTCGTTGCGTGACCTGATCGTGGCGCGGCCGTCGATGTCGATCGGCGAGGTCATGATCGACGAGCCCGTCGCGGTCAACGTCCGGGCCGACCGGGACGGCGTGGCCGAGCTCGTGGCTCGCTACAACCTGCTGGCGGTGCCGGTCGTCGACGACGACGGGCGGCTCGTGGGCATCGTGACCGTGGACGACGCCATCGATACCCTCCTGCCGGCCAATCGCCGCCGGCGGGTCGCCCGCGCTGGTTCGCGAGGCTGATCCGTGGCCCTGGCGCTGCGCCGGATCCGCCAGCGGTTCGAGGACCGCGGGTTCGTCCGTCTGCGCGGCCGGTTCCGAGGCCGACGCGGGCTGGTGGCCTTCCTGGCGGTGATGGGTCCTGGGCTGATCGCCGGGATCGCCGGTAACGACGCCGGCGGCATCACGACCTACAGCGTGATGGGCGCGACCACCGGGCTTGCGCTTCTGTGGATCTTCCCGATCACGATCGTCATCCTGGCCATCGTCCAGGAGATGGCCGCCCGGCTCGGCGTGGTCACCGGTCAGGGCCTGTCGGACCTGATCCGCGATCGCTTCGGCGTCCGCTGGACGGCCTTCGCGATGCTTGTGCTGCTCGTGGCCAACCTGGCCAACACGGTCGCCGAGTTCTCGGGCGCGGCGGCCGCGACCGAGATCTTCGGAGTCAGCCGCTACATCGTGGTCCCTGTCGTCGGCATCCTCATCTGGGCGCTGGTCCTGTTCGCCAGCTATCGGACCGTTGAGCGGATCTTCCTGACGGTTTCCCTGGTGTTCATCACGTATATCGTGTCGGCGATCCTGGCCGGGCCGAACTGGGCCGAGGTCGGCCGCTCGCTCGTCACGCCGACGCTGGATCTCACGCCGGGGATCCTGCTGCTGATGGTCGCGGTGGTGGGGACCACGATCACGCCCTACATGCAGTTCTACCTGCAGAGCGCGGTGGCTGAAAAGGGCATCAGCGAGGAGGAGCTCAAGCTGGAGCAGGCCGACGCGGTCGGGGGGGCGATCTGGACCAACGTCATCGCCGTCTTCATCGTGGTCGCGACGGCGACCACGATCTTCGCGGTCGGTGGCACGATCGGATCCGCGGCCGACGCCGCCAAGGCGCTCGAACCAGTCGCCGGGCGGTTGGCCGAGCTCCTGTTCGCCATCGGGCTGTTCGGGGCGAGTGTCCTGGCAGCCACGATCATGCCGCTGTCGACGGCCTACGTCATCTGCGAGGCGTTCGGCTGGGAATCGGGCGTCGGCAAGCGGTTCAGCGACGCTCGAGCCTTCTTCGCGATCTACACGTTCGTGCTGGTGGTCGGGGCACTGTTCGTGCTCATCCCGGGGCTCGACCTGCTGCCGGTCATCATCGCCTCGCAGAACCTCCAGGGCCTGCTCCTCCCGGTCGTCCTGATCTTCATGGTCCTCCTCGCCAACGACCGACGGCTGATGGGCGACCACCGCAACGGCCGGATCGGCAACGTCCTGGCCTGGTCGGCCATCGGCCTGGTCATCGCACTCGACGCGGTCCTGCTCGGCGTCGCGGCGCTAGGCGTCTTCGGGGTCCGCGTGGGCTGAGAGACGCGCGGGGTCGGGCGTCGGTCGGGCACCGACCCGCCATCACCGAGCGCTGGTCACGAGCCACCCGTCGATCACGGCGGCCGCGTTCCCGACACCGAGTCCGGCACTCCTCGCAGCGCTGACCGGTTCCGACCCGGATGTCGCGTGGCCAGGCGACGGGATCCTCTGGCTCGGCGCGGGGTCCGCGCGCGGCTGTCGGTCCGGGCGACCCTAGTGCTCGTGGACTGGCTCGACAGCCACGGTCGGCCATTCGAGGCCGTCCGTGCCGGCGCCGTAGTCGAGCGGGTAGCCGTGTGCCGCCCAGTCGAGGGTGCCACCGACGACCGCGGCGACGCGCTCGAAGCCGCCCGCGCGCAGGAGGGAGGCGGCGACGCTCGAGCGATACCCGCTGGCGCAGATGAGCGCGATCTCGCGGTCGTGCGGCAGCCGGTCGAGGGCATCCGGCAGCTCGCCCGCGCCGATGTGAACGGCGCCCGGCACGTGGCCGGCTTCGAACTCGGATGGCTGGCGGACGTCGATGACGAACGGCGCCTCGGGTCCACCCGCGGACAGCCCCGACGCGAGTGCATCGATGTCGATCGACGCCCCCGCTTCGATGGCCCGGCCCGACCGCCGCCACGCTTCGAACCCGCCATCGACGTAGCCGACGATCGACTCGTAGCCGATGCGCAGCGCCTGGCGCGCGAGGTCGTCGAGGTCGGCCACGTCGTCGACGACCAGGACGAGCGGCGCCTCGGGGTCGACCACCCACCCGAGCCACGTCCCGAATGAGCTCCCTGCCGGGATGTACATGGAACCCGGCACGTGCTCGCGCGCGTGGGCCGCCGGCGAGCGCGCGTCGACGATGACCGCGCCGCGCCCAAGAGCGGCCCCAAGCCGATCATCGGCCAGGGACGGGATGCTCGGCACGACCCCGCCGAGTGACCGCGGCCCGGCCTGGTTGATCGGCCGCATCCGCGCGAAGTAGCCCGGCATCGTCGGCTGGCCGGCGAGCAGCGCGCGTGCGAAGGCGTCCACCTCCATCGAGGCGAGCAGCGGGTCGTGGCGGCGCTCGAAGCCGATCGTCGACCACGAGGTCGAGGCGATCCCAGTCGAGCACAGCGACCCCGCCCCATGGGTGGGATAGACCATCACGGAGTCCTCGTGCCGAAGCAGGACCTCGTGGAGCGAGCGGTACATCGCGGCGGCGAGCGGCCGGGCGTTGTCCGCTCCGAGCAGATCGGTCCGCCCGACCGCCCCGACGAGCAATGAGCCGCCGGTCAGCAGCAGGATCGGTTCGTCCGCCCGCGAGGTGTCGGCCACCGCATAGCTCACGTGCTCGGGCGTGTGGCCCGGCGTGTCAAGTGTCCGGAACCGGATCGTCCCGACGTCGAAGGCGTCGCCGTCGCGGGCCCTCTGGAACTCGTGGGCGAGGGCCGCCCCGGCGCCGATGACGTGGGCGGCGCCGGTCAGGGTCGCCAGCTCGTGTCCCCCGGACACGTAATCGTTATGGAGATGTGTCTCGACGACATGGCTGATCCGCAGGTCGGCCGCGGCCGCGGCGGCCAGATAGACGTCGACGTCCCGGCGCGGATCGACCACGGCGGCCACCCCCGCGGTCTCGTCCGCGACGAGCGCGGACAGATGCCCGAGTCCCTCGATCCGATACTGGGTGAGGCGCACGTGAGCAGCCTACACCGCACCAGCGGTGCGGCGACCGCGATGATCGGACATCACCTCCGGCGAAGATCGCGGCTCGACTGGTACGCTCTCCCGCGATGTCTACCCTGAAACGCTCGCTCACCGTCATCGGTGCCGGCTATGTCGGCCTCGTCAGCGCCGTGGGGCTCGCCCGCCTTGGCCATCGGGTCCAGCTGGTGGAGACCGGTCCGGGCCGGCTCGCCTCCCTGCGCGCGGGCCGCATCCCGATCCACGAGGATGGGCTCCAGGAGGGCTTCTCCGCGGCCGTCGCGGTCGGCCAGCTGGTCGTCACCGATGCGGTCCCGCACGACCCCGGCATGATCCTGATGTGCGTCGGGACGCCGATCGGCGACGACGGTCGGAGTGACTTGAGCCAGCTCGACAGCGCCTTGGCGGCGATCGGTGGCCGGTTCGGACCGACTGACATCCTGGTCATCCGTAGCACGCTCCCGGTCGGCGGCACGCGGCGGGCAGTCGAGGCGACCGGACTGCCCACGTCCCGCGTCTTCACCAATCCGGAGTTCCTGCGTCAGGGCACCGCGGTCGAGGACTTCGCCAACCCGACGCGCATCGTCATCGGCCGGTTCGAGGACGCCGATCCGGCCGCCCTCCAGGCAGTCATCGGCATCTACGACGCCATCGAAGCGCCGCGCCTGGTCGTCGACGTCGAGGCCGCCGAGATCATCAAGAACGGCGCCAACGCGTTCCTCGCCCTGAAGCTGTCGTTCACCAACGAGATCGCATCGCTGTGCGAGGAGGCCGGGGCCGACGTCGACGAGGTGCTGGCCGGGATCGGCGCGGATCCGCGGATCGGCCGGACATACATGCAACCGAGCTTCGGGTTCGGCGGGAGCTGTCTGCCGAAGGAGCTCATCACATTGGCGGTCGCCGGCCAGAGCTTCGGGCTGCCGATGCACGTGACGACGGCTGCGTCGCTGGCCAATCTGGCAGCTCAGGACCGGTTCGCGAGGCGCGTTGCGGCCACGGTCGGCGGGGCAGACGGGCGGACCGTGGCCCTCCTCGGGCTGGCCTTCAAGGCCAGCACGGACGACACCCGCGACTCGCCCGCCGTCCGGCTGGCCGAATGGCTGCTGGCGAACGGCGCCACGGTCCGCGCGTTCGATCCGGCCGCCGGACCGCAGGCGGCGGCTCGTGTCCCCGGCCTGGAGGTTGTCGGTGACCCGGCACAGGCCGTCATCGGCGCGGATGTCGTGGTCATCGCCACGGAATGGCCCGAGTTTCGCGAGCTCCCGTGGTCCGCCTGGGCGCATGCCGGGGCCCCGCGTCTGCTGATCGACGGCCGCCGCCTGCTCGACGCGGCCGCCCTGCGCGCGGCCGGCTATCGGGTCATCCAGCTCGGTGACGGCCGGCGCGCACAGCCGGCGACGGCGGTCGAGACGCCAGCCCCCGCCCTGGCCCGCCGCGACCCGTGATCCGGATCGGATCGCAGGCCCGGTCGCCGAGGGCGTCCGCCGCCCGCGGCCGCTGACCCACCCTCCTACATCATCACCAGGCCGCCGTCGACGGCGAGCACCTGTCCGGTGATGAACGCCGCCTCGTCGCTGGCGAGGAAGGCGACCGCGTCCGCGATCTCGGTCGTTTCGCCGAATCGCCCAAGGGGCGTCCGGGCCGTGATCTCGGCCTTGAGCGGCTCGGGCAGGTCCTGGGTCAGTTCGGTCAGGACGAACCCGGGCGCGACCGCGTTGACCGTGATCGACCGGCTGGCCAGCTCACGCGCCGTCGCCTTGGTCAGCCCGATCAGCCCGGCCTTGGCCGACGAATAGTTCGCCTGGCCCATCTGCCCTGCCTGCCCGGACACCGAGGTGATGTTGATGATCCGGCCCGAGCGGGCCTTGAGCATCGGCCGGGTGACGGCCTTGATCATGTAGAACGCCCCGAACAGGTTCGTCTCGAGGACCTCCCGCCATGCCTCGACCGACATCCGCATGATCAGGTCGTCGCGGGTGACGCCGGCGTTGTTGACCAGGATGTCGAGCTTGCCGAACGCCTCGAGGACGGACTTGACGACCCCGTCCGCGACCTCGGCCTGGGACGCGTCGCCCTGGACCGCGAGCGCCTTTCGGCCGCGTGCCTCGACGGCCGCGACCGTCTCAGCGGCGGCCGCCGCGTTGCCCTTGTAGGTGAACGCGACGTCTGCGCCCTGGGTCGCGAGTCGGAGCACGGTGGCCCGCCCGATCCCGCGTGAGCCACCGGTCACGAGCGCCGTCTTGCCGGTCAGCTCGATCACGCCCGGACCTCCTGCGGCGCGTGGCCGGGTTCGCCCGGCACGACATCATCGAGCGGGACGTCCACGCTGCCGGGGCGGCGCATGAGCTCGGCCAGTGCCTCCGGGATGGGGTCGACCGAGTCCCAGTCGACCGGCAGCCGGACCGAGATGTCGCCGGGCTGGACGGCGGCGTCGCCGGTGATCCCGCGAGCCGGGTCGGCGGTCCATTGGATGGTCACCGCGCCGGACGTGAACCCGGCCCCGAACGCGACGATGACGATCCGGTCGCCGACCTTGACCCGGCCCTCGTTGACCGCCTCCGCGAGGGCGATCGGCACGGACGCCGCCGAGGTATTCCCGTACTTGTCGAGATTGACGAACATCCGCTCCATCGGCAGGTCCAGCCCCTTGGCGACCGCCTCGATGATCCGGATGTTGGCCTGGTGCGGGATGAACAGGTCGATGTCCGACGGCCGGAGGCCGGCCTTCTCGATCGAGGCCAGGGCCGTCGTGGCCAGGGTCCGGGTGGCGAACCGGTACGTCTCCTTGCCCTCCATCCGGACGTAGTGCTCGCCACGGGCGACGGTCTCGGCCGACGGTGGGCTCTTCGCCCCACCAGCCGGCAGCCAGATCATGTAGGCGCCCTGCGGCTCGGTCGTCATCTCGATGCCGAGTCCACCGCCCGGCTCGTCCGACGCGGACAGGACGACCGCCCCCGCCCCATCACCGAACAGGATGCAGGTGTTGCGATCGGTGTAGTCGAGGAACCGCGTCAGCAGCTCGGCACCGATGACCAGCACGTGCTTCGCCATGCCGCTGACGATGTACGCCTGGGCCGTCGCATACGCGTAGACGAAGCCCGAGCACGCGGCCGCGACGTCCATCGCGGGGGCGCGCGTGTTGCCGATGGCCTCCTTGACGAGCGCCGCCGTCGAGGGCATCCAGTAGTCGGGCGTGAGCGTCGCGAGCAGGATCAGGTCGATCTCGTCGGGATCGATGCCGGCCGTCCGGATCGCCCGCATGGAGGCGACCGCCGCCATCGACGCGGTCGTCTCGTGGGCGGCCGCAACGCGACGCTCGCGGATCCCCGTCCGCGACACGATCCACTCATCGGACGTATCGACCATCCGCTCGAGGTCGGCGTTGGTCAGGACCTGGGAGGGGGCGTACCGGCCCCAGCCGGTCACGTGGGCATGGCGCGCGGGCGTGCTCACAGGGGATCCACCTCGATCAGCGGCTGCTTCGCCTTGACCAGCGCGCCGCTCTCGGGGACGACCCGCACGACGCGTCCGGCCAGGTCCGACTTGATCTCGTTGAACAGCTTCATCGCCTCGATCAGGCCGATGACCTGGCCGATCGCGACCTCGCCACCGACCTGCACGTACGGAGCCGAGCCGGGCGCCGGCGAGGCGTAGAAGATCCCGGTCAGCGGCGCCTTGATCGAGGGCTGAGCGGTGACGGCCGGGTCGCGTCCGGCGGCGGACGGTTCGCCCGCCACCGCGGCCGCATCGGTGACCGCCGCGCCGGCCGCATCGACGGACGCCCCGGCTGGTGCGACCGCGGCGACGGCGACCGGCTTGCGCAGGATCAGCGCGGTCCCGCCCGACTCGACCTCGAGCTCGTTGAGGTCGGACCGCTCGAGCAGGTCGGCCAGGCGGTCGATGAGGCCGAGGAGCTCGATGTCCCCGCCGTCGTGGGGCTCGTGCGGCGTGAGGGCCACGACATCGTCTGTCACCGACCGGGACCGGTGAATACGAGGGCGGTGTTCTGGCCGCCGAACCCGAACGAGTTGCTGAGCACGGCCCGCAGCGGCCGGGATGCCGCCACGTTCGTGGTCAGATCCATGCCGTCGGCCTCGGGATCCGGCTCGACCAGGTTGATCGTCGGTGGCACGCAGCCGTCGCGGATGGTCAGCACCGAGACGATCACCTCGATCGCGCCGGCCGCGCCGAGCGTGTGGCCGATCATCGACTTGTTGGCCGTGATCGAGATCCGCCCCACCGCGTCGCCGAAGATGGTCCGGATCGCCTGGAGCTCCGCTTTGTCGCCCTCGGGCGTCGAGGTCGCGTGGGCGTTGACATGGTCGATGTCGTCGACCGTCATGCCCGCCTTCTCGAGCGCCCGCCGGGCCGCTCGCACGGCGCCGATCCCGCCGCGCGCCGGCAGCGTGATGTGCGACGCGTCGGCCGTGGCGCCGTAGCCGACCAGCTCGGCCAGGATCGTGGCGCCGCGCGCCTCGGCATGGTCGAGCCCTTCGAGCACGACCACGCCGGCTCCCTCGCCCATGACGAATCCGTCGCGCCCCGCGTCGAACGGCCGCGATGCCGCCTCCGGATCGTCATTCCGGGTGGACAGCGCCCGCATCGCGGCGAAGCCACCGACGATGGCCTCGTAGATACCGGCCTCCGCGCCGCCGGCGACCATCACGTCCGCGTCGCCACGGCGGATGATCTCGCTCGACTCGCCGACGGCGTGGCCACCCGTTGCACAGGCGGAGACCGTGGTGAAGTTCGGCCCGGTCATCCCGAACTGGATGGCGATCTGCCCGGCCCCGATGTTCGGGATGCCCATCGGGATGAGGAACGGGCTGATCCGGTCCGGGCCGCGCAGCGCGTTGATGGTGATGCCGTCGATGAGCGTCCCGACCCCACCCAGCCCGGTTCCCAGGATCACCCCGGTCCGCTCGGCGAGGTCGCCCTCGAATCGCTCCGGCAGCCCGGCCTGATCGAGCGCCTCGCGTGCCGCGACCAGCCCGAACTGGATGTAGCGATCCGTGCGGCGAAGCTCCTTGCGGTCGAGGATGGCGCTCGCGTCGAAGTCGCGTACCTCGCCGGCCATGCGTGACGCCAGCCGGGACGGGTCGAACGCCTCGATCGTCCGCACGCCGGAGCGCCCGGAGATCAGCCCCTCCCACGTCGTGGCGACATCGTTGCCCAGGGCCGTGACGAGGCCCATGCCGGTCACGACGACCCGGCGCCGCTCCGTCATCGGACGCGCTTCCCGGTGCGGACGGTGGCGGCGCGATAGACGTCACCGGGCAGCCCCCGGGCGGAGATCGCGTTGGCCACGGCCAGGACATCGAACTCGGTGCGCCGGATCTCGGTCGTGATCTCGCCGTCGTCGAGGTCGATGCGCGCCCACGAGGCCGTCGGGTCGCCGTCGAACACGTAGCCCGCAGAGCCATCGTTGACGATCAGCTTCCAGCCCAGGTCGCGGACCTCGGGGATGTGGGTGTGGCCGCAGGCGATGATGCGGGCGTCCGTTCCGCTGGCGCGCTCGATGACGACGTTGGGATCGAGCTCGCGGTCGAAGCCGGCGGTCTGCGAGCCGGGCGACGCGTGGCAGACGAGGATCATCGTGCCGTCGTCGGCACGCAGCCGGCGTTCGGCCGGCAGACGGCGCAGCCACGCGATCCGGTCATCGCCAAGCTCGTCGTGGGCCCACTCGGCCGCCGCCCGGAAGGCGTCGGGGACACCATCGCTCATCCCCGTGGCCGCGGCGTAGTCGAAGTCGGCGACGGCGATGTCCGTGTTGCCACTGACGATGGCGGCCCCGGCCGCCTCCATCTCGCGCAGGAGGTCGATGGCCCCGGCCGGATCCGGCCCGTTGAGCGCAAGGTCGCCGGCGACGGCCACGAAATCGGGCTTCTCCTTGCCGATGGCCTTGCGCACGGCCTCGAGCGCGATCGCATTGCCGTGCACGTCAGACAGCACGATGACCCGGGTCATCGCAGCACGCCCTCGTTCGGGATGATGAAACTCAAGAGCACGTCGCAGGCCACCTCGCCGTCGACGCTGGCGACCCCGTGGCCACGCCCGAACCGACCACCGAGCTTGTCCATCGTGACCTCGAGCCGGAGGGTGTCACCCGGGCTGACGACGCGTTTGAAGCGGCAGTCGTCGATGCCGGCGAAGAGCCCCATCCGGTCACCGTAGCCCGGCTGCCTGGCGACGTAGACCGCCATCGTCTGCGCCAGTGCCTCGACCTGGATCACGCCCGGCATCACGGGCAGCCCGGGGAAGTGGCCCTGAAAATACCATTCGCTGGCGGTGACCCCCTTGATGCCCACGATCCGCTTGGCCTCAACGTCGTATTCGACGATCCGATCAACGAGCAGGAATGGCCAGCGGTGCGGGATCAGGGCCTCGATCTCGCGGGTCGTGTGGATGGTCTCGGTCATGGGCGACTCCAGGATGGGTGGCGGTCAGTCTGGCGGCTCAGGCGGTCGACATGCGGGGCGGTCTGTGCAGGCATGCACGCCGGCGCGTGGATCACGATCGCGCCGCCGCGGCCAGGAACGCCTCGCTGCCCACGCGGTCGAGCAGGTTCGTCGTCATCCGCCCAGCCAGGAACGCTTCGTTGGCGAGCATGGCCTTATGGATCTCGACGTTGGTCACGAGCCCTTCGATGACGAGCTCATCGAGGGCGACCCGCGAGCGTGCGATGGCGGTCGCCCGGTCCGGACCCCAGACGATGATCTTGCCGAGGAGCGAGTCGTAGTAGGGCGGTACCTCATAGCCGCTGAACAGGTGCGAGTCGACCCGCACGCCGGGTCCACCGGGGGCGTGGTAGCGCTCGACGAGCCCGGCGCCGGGCCGGAACTCGTGGGCCGGGTCCTCGGCGTTGATCCGGAACTCGATGGCGTGGCCCCGCAGCGACACGTCCGCCTGCGAGAACCCGAGCGGCTCGCCGGCGGCGATCCGGATCTGGGTCGTGACCATGTCGATGCCGGTCAGGCTCTCGGTCACCGGGTGCTCGACCTGGATCCGACAGTTGATCTCGATGAAGTAGAAATCGCCGGCCGCATCGACCAGGAATTCAAGGGTCCCGACGTTCTCATAGCCGGCCGCGACAGCGGCCTTGACCGCCCGCTCGGCGAGGTCGGCCCGGGCGGCGTCGGAGAGGGCCGGCGTGGGCGCCTCCTCGAGGATCTTCTGGTGTCGGCGCTGAACGGAGCAGTCCCGCTCGCCGAGATGGACGCCGTGCCCGTAGCGATCGACCACGACCTGGATCTCGACGTGCCGGTTCTCGTCAAGCCATTTCTCGAGATAGAGCGAGTCGTCGCCGAAGGCGGCCTTGGCCTCGGACCGGCAGACGCGCAGCGCGGATTCGAGCTCACGCCCGGTCCGGACCATCCGCATGCCCTTGCCACCGCCGCCCGCGGACGGCTTGATCAGCACGGGGTAGCCGATCTGTTCCGCCTCGTCGAGGGCGTGCATCTCGTCGCGCAGCATCCCCTCCGAACCCGGGATGGTGGGCAGCCCGTGGGCCGCAAGGAGCTGGCGGGTGGCGGACTTGCTGGCGAACCGCTCCAGCACGGCCTCCGGCGGGCCGATGAACGTGAGCCCGTGCGCGGCCACGACCTCGGCGAAGCCGTCGTCCTCGGACAGGAAGCCGTAACCCGGGTGGATCGCATCGCAGCCGGCGACGAGCGCCGCCGAGATGACCGCCGGGGCCGACAGGTACGACCGGCGGGCGTCGGCCGGACCGATGCAGATGGCCTCGTCGGCGAGCTGCACCGGGAGCGAGTCGCGGTCCGCCTCGCTATAGGCGACGACCGCCTCCGTGCCGAGCTCGCGGCAGGCACGCAGGATGCGGAGGGCGATCTCACCACGGTTGGCGATGAGGATCTTGCGGAACATCGTCAGGCCTCCGACGGACTGGCCGAGGCGAACTCGATGAGGATCAGATGCTGGCCGTACTCGACCGCGTCGCCGGCCTCGACCAGGCTGGCGCCGACGACCCCATCGGCCGGGGCGATGACCTCCTGGGGGACCCCGAGCATGTCGACGGCGCCCAGGCGATCGCCCGCGCGGACGCGCGTCCCGGCCCGCGCATCGGTCCGCGGCTGGAAGATGCCGACCGCCGGCGACGTGGCCACGATCCGGTCGTCCACCCGGCCGTCCGTGCGGACCTCACGGTGGATAGTCGGTTCGCGGCCGTTCTGCCCATCACGCGCCTCACGACCGGGCCCGACCGGGGTCATCCCGCCGACATGGCCGGCCTGGCTGGCGCCGGAGCGGGCGGCGCGCTCTCGCTCCCCCGGTTTCCGTTCCCGAGCGGTGGCCGCACTTCCCGGCGCCGCGCCTGGCTGGCGCAGGCGGATCCGCCAGGCGCCCTCGCGGACCTCGAACTCACCGAGACCGGTCGCGCCGAGCTTGGCGATGAGTGCGGGCAGCAACTCGGACGTCAGGCGGTCGATGGCGGCGTGGTCGGCCGAGCGCTCCGCCGCGGACCGTTCCACGCGCTGATCATCGGGCTTGGCCGGATCGAGCACGCCTAGACCTCCTCGCGAGCCGGTGGCTCATCGCGCGACCAGGACGGCACGGCCGCCCCGACGGCGCGCCGCCCCGGGTCGAGCAGGTCGCGGAGGCGATCCCCGAGGCCCCGAACGACCGGCGGCGCGAGTTCCGGCATCTCGGTCTCAGTGTAGGACCCGAGCGCCCGGTAGCGGCGGTAGCGCGTGTCGAGCAGCTCGTCGATGGCCAGGCTCTCGAGCGCCACGAGCCGATCGACGATGATCGGCTTCAGCCGGCGGGCCATCTCGGCCGGGTCGACGTGTGCTCCATCGCCAGGCTCCGGGACGACGATGTCGACGACGCCGAGCGACTGCTGGTCGGCCGCGGTCATCTTCATCGCCAGCGCAGCCGTTGGTGCCTCCTCGCCGTTGCGCCACAGGATCGCCGCGCAGCCCTCCGGCGAGATGACCGAGTAGACCGCGTTCTCCAGGGCGATGACGACGTCGCCGACGGCGATGGCCAGCGCACCGCCGGACCCGCCCTCACCGGTGATGACCGTCACGATCGGCGTCCGGAGCCGGCTCATCAGCCCGATGGAGCGAGCGATCGCCTCGGCGATGCCGCGTTCCTCGGAGTCCGGGCCGGGGTGGGCACCCGGGACATCGACGAAGGTCAGGACCGGCAGGCCGAACCGCTCCGCCAGCTCCATGATCCGGATCGACTTGCGATAGCCCTCCGGGTGGGGCATCCCGAAGTTGCGCCGGATGTTCTCGTCGGTGTCGGCGCCCTTCTGCTGGCCGACGATGACGACGCGCCGACCATCCAGCCGCGCCAGCCCGGCGACCATCGCCTCGTCGTCGCCGAACAGCCGGTCGCCGTGGAGTTCGACGAACCCGTCGGTCATCGCCCCGACGAACTCGAGCGTGCGCGGACGGTGCAGGTTGCGCGCCAGTTGGACGCGGGCCCAGACAGCGTCGCGAGGGTCGTCGTTGAGGGGCGCATCGGCGGGTTGCTCGGCGCTTGGGCCATCGCCGCCAGCGCGCTCGACGACCCGGTCCGCCAGGGAGCTCAGGAAGGACAGCGGTCGGAAGCCCGCCGTACCGCCATCGAGGGTCGCTCGTGCCGCCGCCGGGTCGTCCGCCCGGACCGGCAGCAGCCGGAGCAGGGCGATCAGCTCGTCACGCAGCTCCGGCCGCGCGACGACCCGGTCGATGAAGCCACGGTCGAACAGGAACTCGGAGCGCTGGAAGCCGGGCGGCAGCTCCTGCGCGATGGTGCCCGCGGACACCCGCGAGCCGGCGAACCCGATGAGCGCATCGGGCTCCGCGATGTTGATGTCTCCGACCGAGGCGAACGAGGCGAACACGCCGCCGGTGGTCGGGTCGGACAGGACGCTGATGAACGGGACGCCGGCAGCCCGTAGACGCTCGAGCGCCGCCAGTGTCTTGGCCAGCTGCATCAGGGCGAGCGTGCCTTCCTGCATCCGAGCACCACCTGACGCGCTGACCACGATGAGCGGCGTCCGGGCGTCAAGGGCGTGCTCTGCTGCCCGGGTGACCTTCTCGCCGACGACGGCCCCCATCGAGCCACCCATGAACCCGAAGTCCATGACGCACAGGGCGACCGGGACGCCGCCCATCGCCGCCGTCCCCCAGACCGCCGCGTCGCGCATCCCGGTCGCCGTCTGCGCGGCGACCAGGCGGTCCGGATACGGCTTCTGGTCGACGAACCCGAGCCGATCGACCGACTGCAGCCCGGCATCACGTTCGGCCCAGCTGCCGGGATCGATGAGCTGCTCGATGCGAACCGACGCAGCGAGGCGGAAGTGGTGGCCGCACGTCGGGCAGACGCGCAGCGCCTTGTCGAGCTGCTTGTTGAACAGCATCGTCTCGCACGATGGGCACTTGGTCCACAGGTCGGCCGGGTAGAGGTCGCGCCGGGCCCGGAACGACGGCAGCTTGATCGGCATCAGACGGGCCTCGTCCGGGCGACCGCGCGGGCGGCGCGCGCCAACGGGCCGTCGGCCGGCCGGTTGAGCCGCCAGGCGACATAGGCCGCGCCGGCCAGCGACAGCGCCGCCGAGGTCAGGGCGCCGCCGATGAGCAGCGGACGGCCGTAGCGCGCCGGTTCGTCCGCGTCCGCGTCGCCCTCTGCCGATGACACGAACTCCGGTCCGGGACGACGCAGCGGCACGACCAGGCCCTCGGCATCGGCAGCGGTCGCGAGACCCATCCGCGACGCGGCGTCGGCCAGTCGCGCGGCGAGAGCCTCCTCGAACCGGAACGACGGGTGGAGCCGCGGCAGGTCACGGATCAGCCGGTCGGCGGCAGACCGGACCGGACCGGGCGGGAGCATCGCTGCCGGAGCACGGTCCGCGCCGCGGGCGTGGGCGGCCAGCAGCGCCTCGAGATAGCGGTCGGTGACGAGCGCCTCGACCTCATGGCCGTCGCGGCTGGCGAAGGCGCCGGTCACCGGGCGGGGTCGTCGAGATCGCGGGCCACGCTCCGCAGGCCGCGGTGGATGAGGACGCGAACGGCGCCTTCGGACCGACCCAGGATTCCGGCGATCTCCGCCGTCGTCATCTCGTCCACGAAGCGCAGGATGAGCGCCCGCCGCCGGTCGCCGGGCAGGCGGTCGACCGCACGCAGGGCCGCCGCGGCGTCGTCACGCAGCGTGACCTCGGCCTCGAGATCGGCCGATGCCGCGACCGTCGCGGCCGCCTCGAGCGGAGCCTCAGGTCGGCGACGGGCGCGACGGCGTTGCTCAGCGACCACATTCCGGGCGATCCGGAAAAGCCAGACGCGGAACGTCGAGGCACCCTCGCCATCGACCGGCCGGGCGCGTTCCTCGAACCGGCCGAGATTCGCCAGTGCGGACATGAACGTCCGTTCCGTGGCGTCCTCCGCCTCGTGATGGTCCCGGAGCTCGTAGAACGCGTAGCTGTACACCTGGGCCAGGTACTTCCGATAGAGGGCCTCGAAGCGGGCCGGATCCGCCTGGGCCGCCTCGACGTGCCGCCGATCGCGGTCGAGGTGGACGAGACGCGGACCCCCTGCCTCCGGACGGTCCATCTTCCTGAATGCCGGTCGGCTCATCGTGTTACACCGCCCCGGCGATGGACGGGTCGGCGACCCGGACGTGCGTGATCTCGCCGACGACGACGCGGCGCTGGCCGTCCGGGGCAGTGGCATCGGCGATGACGAGGGCCCCGGTCGCCGGATCGACTCCAAGCGCCCGGACGGTCTCGGCGCCGGTGGGCCGCTCGATCCTGATCGTCCGGCCGGTCGTGAGCTGGCGATCGGCCCAGGCTGTGGCGTCGAAGTGGCCGGCGTCCCGAAGCGCCTCGATGGCGGGCTCCAGGCGGTCGGTGAACGCGGTCAGCAGCGCGTCGCTGCCGATGGGGCGGTCCGCCGCGGCCTCGCGGAGCGAGGTCATGGAGCTGGCCAGCTCGGCGGGGAAGTTCGCAGCGGGCCAGTCGGCGTTGACGCCAAGGCCGACGACGACGCGCGGATCCGGGCTGCCCAGGCCGTCGGTCTCGCCCAGGACACCGGCCAGCTTGCGGACGCCAGTCCCGGCGGGACCGCCGGTGCCCTCGACGACGTCGACGACGAGATCGTTCGGCCACTTGAGGCGGATGGTCCCAGCCGCAAGACGCGCGACGACCTCGGCGGCCTCGGCCATCGCCAATGAGGCGACCGCGGCCAGGCGCCATGCCGAGTCCGGCGCCAGCCAGGTCGGCCGGAACCCAAGCGACACGAGCAGCGCCGCGCCGGGCGGAGCGACCCAGCGCCGACCCTCGCGTCCGCGGCCGGCGGTCTGTTCGGTAGCGGTCGCGAGGCAAACCTCGGGCGTCCCGGCGGCCAGCCAGCCACGGACGACGTCGTTGGTCGAGCCGACCCTGTCGAGGCGCTCGAGCCGGGCGATGAACGGGCTCACGGGCAGCCGGCCCTCATCCGGCGGCCGCCGAGCCGGTCGCGGCGTCGGTGTCGATCGACTCCGGGCGCTCGAGCTCGAAGGCGTCGTGAAGCGCCCGCAGGGCCGTCTCGAGGTCCGCCTCGGCGATCATGCAGGTGATGCGGACCTCTGAGGTCGAGATCATCTCGATGTTGACGCCCGTGTCGGCCAGGGTGCCGAACATCCGCGCCGCGTAGCCGGGCGCGTTGTGCAGCCCGGCGCCGACGATGGACACCTTGGCCACCGACGCGTCGGTGGTGAGCTCGCGCGCGCCCAGCTCGCGGACGAGCGGTTCGAGCGTCTTCTTGGCGGCCGCCAGCTCGATCCGTGGGACCGTGAACGAGAGGTCGGTCTCCCCGCCGTGGCCGACGTTCTGGACGATCATGTCGACGTTGATGCCGGCCTCCGCCAGCGGATCGAAGATCGAGCGCGCGACGCCCGGCCGGTCCGGCACGGCGACGACCGTGACCTTCGCGACGTTTCGGTCGTGGGCGAGCCCGCGGACCTTGTTGCGCTGCTCCACGAACGGATCCTCCTTGATGAGCGTGCCCGGCGCGTCCTCGAACGAGCTCAGGACCTCGATGACGACGCCGTTGACCCAGCCGAGCTCGACGGCACGGACCTGCATGACCTGGGCGCCCTGGTGGGCGAGCTCGAGCATCTCCTCGTAGCCGATGACCGGCAACTGGCGGGCGCGGGCCACCAGCCGCGGGTCGGCCGTGTAGATGCCCTTGACGTCGGTGAAGACCTGGCAGCGGGCGGCTCCCAGGGTGGCCGCCAGCGCGACTGCGGTCGTATCACTGCCGCCGCGTCCGAGCGTGGTGATCTCGTCGTCGTCCGCCGCTCGTGCGCTCTGGCCCTGGAAGCCCGCCACGATGACGACCTTGCCGGCGGCCAGCTCACTGTGGACCCGGCGGGGCTCGATGCCGGCGATTCGCGCGCGGCCGTAGCGGCCATCCGTCGTGATCCCGGCCTGCGGACCGGTCAGGCTGATGGCCGGCACGCCCAGGCCGTGGAGCGCCATGGAGAGCAGGGTCGCGCTCTGGTGCTCGCCGGTCGCGAGCAGGACGTCGAGCTCGCGGAGGTCCGGGTCGTCAGTGATGGCGGCGGCCAGGCCGAGCAGGTGGTCCGTCGTGTCGCCCATCGCGGACACGACCACGACGAGGTCGTTGCCGGCCGCGCGCTCGCGGGCGATCCGCCGCGCGACCCGCTTGATCCGGTCGGCGTCGGCCACGGACGAGCCGCCGAATTTCTGGACGACGAGGGGGGCAGGTTGGGTAGACATCGGCCGGGGCATTCTACCCGGTGGGTTCCCGTGCTCCGAGTGAGCATGCTGTGCGCGCGTGCCGGGAACCGCGCCGGTCGCGCCGGTCGCGCCGAGGCCATTCGCCAGACGGTCGTGGGAGGCACGTTCGCGATCGGCGGCCGAAAACGAGCGATCCGGCCCCGAGGCCATTCGCCATGCGGTCACCAGACGCACGTATGGCCGTTCCGAAGCCGGTCGACGGAGCTAACGCTCGCCCCACGCACGTATGGCAGGTTGGTGGCCGTCGCCACGGCCAGGATCGGGCAGTGATCGGGCAGTGATCGGGCGGCCCGCCAGGGCACGGCCGTCGCCACGGCCCACAGGCCACGGCCGTCGCCACGGCCCGCCCCGGCACGCCGGGCGCCGCGGTGCGACGATGACGCCCTACCACGCAGGAGGCGCCACCGATGTGCTTCGACCTTGACAGCCGCCCGCCGATCGCTCCGATCGCCGGCGGGTCGCTCGACCATGGATCGCTCACCCTCGCCGCCGAGGACGGCAACCGGTTCCTGGCGTTCCGCGCCCGCGCCACGCTGCCGACCGGGGTCGGCGTCGTCATCCTTCCCGACGTTCGCGGCCTCCACCCGTACTACGAGGAGCTCGCGCTGCGGTTCGCGGAGGTGGGCGTCGACGCGCTCGCCATCGACTGGTTCGGGCGGACGGCCGGCCTCGACACCGCGCGCGACGACAGCTTCGACTACAAACCACACGTCGACGAGACCTCGTGGCCATCCATCGTCGCGGACTTCCGGGCCGCCGCCGCCGAGATCCGTGCAGATGGCCGGGTGACCACGCTGTTCACGATCGGCTTCTGCTTCGGCGGACGCGTCGCGTTCGTGACCCCGACGCTCGGGCTCGACCTCGCCGGCGCGATCGGCTTCTACGGGTCGCCCGTGGCGCCGCGGGCGAATGGCACGCCCGCCCCGGTCGACATCGCGACCGAGATGCAGGGCTCGATCCTCGGGCTGTTCGGAGGGGCGGATACGGGGATCCCGCCAGATGCCATCTCCGACTTCGGACAGGCCCTCGCGGCAGCCGGCGTCGATCACCGCGTCGTCAGCTACCCGGACGCGCCACACAGCTTCTTCGACCGCAAGGCGGCCGACTTCGCCGACGCGAGCGAAGCCGCCTGGACCGAGGTCCTCGGCTTCATCCAGAGTCGGACCGCGGCCGCGAACGCCGCCGACTGACGCCCTGATGCCCGATGGGGCCGTAGACGGGCCTCGGTTCCCCGTGGTGGCGGCTGGTGGCCATCGCGGGCGGCGTCGCGCTCCGGCTCATGACGGCGGGAGCCCCGGATCGGCCACCACGGTTCTCGCCCCGGCATCGGCAGACACGGCCGGCACTTGGCGATCGGTCTGGCACGGTCTGGCGCCGATGGCCGCGATCCGCCGGCCGCACGAGCTTGGCCGAGCCTCAGGACCGGCCGACGACGCGGCCGCCGGTGTTGCGCGGCTCGACGACGAGGACACGGCCCGGCAGGTCGAGGTCCGCGGCTGCCGCGATGTAGGCGCTCTCGATCCGGGTGATGCCGGCCATCGAATCGGCGAAGGCAAGGATCGTCGAGCCGGCGCCCGACAAGCACGCGCCGAGCGCGCCCGCCCCGCGCGCCGCGGCGATCATGCCGGGCAGTTGCGGGAAGACCGTCGCCCGGTACGGCTCGTGAAGGCGATCCGCGGTCAGCCGGCCGAGCAGCTCGTAGCGACCGGTCGCCAGCCCGGCCACTCCGACGGCGACGGCGCCCAGGTTGGCGACCGCGTCCTCGAGGGGCACCACGGCGGGCAGGACGGCCCGCATCGCGTCGGTGCCGAGGCGCAGGTCCGGGATGAACAGCACGGCTCGGAGGTCGCGGGGCGCATCGAAGTGGATCGCCTCGACGCCATCGTCGCCGCCTGCCGCGACCACGAAGCCGCCAAGCAGCGCGGCGGCCGCATTATCGGGATGGCCCTCGATCTCGGTGGCGATGCGGAGCAGCTCCGTCATGGTCAGGACCTCGCCGGCCAACGCGTTGCCGGCCAGCACGCCGCCCACGGTCGCGGCCGCTGACGAACCCAGCCCGCGGGCCAGCGGGATGCCGTTGTGCATGGCGATCCGCCAGCCGATCCCCTCGGGCAGCTCGCCGCGCGCCGCACGGAGGGTCGTTTCGAGGCCGCGGACGAATCGGTTGTCGTGATCGGCAGTCAACTCGTCCGCACCCTCGCCGTCGGCGGTCAGCTCGATCTCGCCTCGGCTCCAGGCGCGGACTTCCAGCTCGATCCGGTCGGTGATCGCGAGCGCGATGCCCAGGCAGTCGTAGCCGGCGCCCAGATTGGCCGAGGATGCTGGCACCTCGACCGTCACCCGGCCGCCATCGAGCTCGGCGAGCCATCTGTTGTCCATCGTCCGCTCCTCTACCAGCCCAGGGCCACGGCGACCGAGCCGATCGTCGCCTCGGCCTCGAGGAACGGCGGGACCTGGCGCTCCGCCGTTGCCGGATCCTTCAGGCCGTGACCGGTCAGGACACAGACGACGGTGGCGCGCGCGTCCAGCTCATCGGCCGCAGCCGCACGAGTCACCCCAGCGACGCTGGCCGCCGAGGCAGGCTCGCAGAAGATGCCCTCGTAGCGCGCCAGGGCCCGGTACGCGGCGAGGATCTCGTCATCGGTGACCGCGCTGATCCGGCCGCCCGACGCGTCGCGCGCCTCGACCGCCTTGGTCCACGAGGCGGGGTCGCCGATCCGGATCGCCGTCGCGACGGTGTCCGGGTGCTCGATCCGATGTCCGACGACGATCGGCGCCGCTCCGGCGGCCTGGAATCCCCACATCCGCGGTCGCGCGTCGACCAGCCCGGCCGCCAGATAGTCCCCGAAGCCGGCCCAGTACGCGCTGATGTTGCCAGCGTTACCGACCGGGATGGCCAGGATGTCCGGCGCGCGCCCGAGGTCGTCGCAGATCTCGAATGCGGCGGTCTTCTGGCCCTCGAGGCGGAACGGGTTGACCGAGTTGACCAGGGTCACGGGGTGATCGCTCTGTTCGGCCAGGGCCCGAACGATCCCGAGCGCCTGGTCGAAGTTGCCGTCGATCGCCACGACCCGGGCGCCGGCCATGAGCGCCTGGAGGAGCTTGCCGATGGCGATCTGGCCCCTGGGCAGGACGACGATGACCTCCATCCCGGCCGCCGCACCGTAGGCCGCCGCCGAAGCGGAGGTGTTGCCGGTCGAGGCGCACACGATCGCCCGCGCCCCGTCCTCGACGGCCTTGGCCACCGCGAGGACCATGCCCCGGTCCTTGAACGAACCGGTCGGGTTCTGGCCTTCGACCTTGAGGTACAGGTCGGTGAGCCCTAGGGCGGCGCCGAGCCGCTCCGCGCGGACGAGCGGGGTGAACCCCTCGCCGAGGGTCAGCGGCGGCGTCGCGTCGGTGACCGGCAGGAAGCGCCGGTAGCGCTCGACCAGGCGGGGTCGGGCGGTCCCGGGGCGCGTCGATGGTTCGGTCATCGGCTCAGTCATCGATCGGATAGCGGATGCCGGCGCGGGTCTGCAGGACCTCGGCAGCGGGCCGCATCACGACGGTCGCGACGGGTCCGACGGCTGCGCGCCGAGGCCCCCAGGTCGAGCCGAGCTCGCGGGCGATGGCGATGAGGTCGCCGAGCACGGCCGATGCGGTCGCCGCACCGCCCGCCCCTGGCCCGTCGAACCCGATCCGGCCGACCGGCACGGCGTCGATCTCGATCCGGTTGCGCACGCCAGCCGTCCGGCCAAGCGCCGAATCGAGCGGCACGGCCGTGGGCAGGACCGCGGCGGTCAGGCGGTCATCGCCGTCGCGCGTGGCGGTGGCGAGGAGCCGGATGATCCGGCCAGCCTCCCGGGCCTCCTCCTGGTCGGCCCGGCTGACCGTGGTGATGCCCGGTCCGGCCGGGCCGTCAGCCCCGTCGGGTCGCGTCGGGATGGCCGCCGGGTCCAGCCAGCGGTCGAAGGCGAGGCGGGCCAGGATGGCCAGCTTGTTGGCCGCGTCAAGCCCCTCGACGTCGCCAGACGGATCAGCCTCCGCGTAGCCCAGCCGCTGCGCCTCCGCCAGGGCGGACGCGTAGTCGAGCGGCGCTTCGCCGTCGGTCATCGAGCTCAGGATGAAATTGGTCGTGCCGTTGACGATGCCGCGGACACGTTCGACCCGGTCGGCGGCGAGGTCGCCGGCCAGCGGCCCGAGCACGGGGATGCCGCCACCGACCGCCGCCTCGAACCGGAGCGCCGTACCCGCCCGGCGGGCGATGGTCTCGAGCTCCGGTCCGTGATGCGCGATGACGTGCTTGTTGGCGGTGACGACGCTCTTGCCCATCGACAGGGCCGCGGCGATGAGCGTGTGGGCCGGCTCGTCGCCACCGAGCAGCTCGACGATGCAATCGATCTCGTCGTCGGCCACGAGGTGGGCCGGCGCGTCGGACAGGAGTTCCACCGGAACGCCGGCGGCGGCGGCGCGCGTGACGTCGCGGACACCCACGCCGATGAGCCGGAGCGCGGCGCCATCCGCGGGCTGCAGGTCTTCGGTTCGATCGAGCAGGGCACGGATGACTTCGGCCCCGACCGTTCCCGCGCCGAGGACGCCGATCCGCAGCTGCGCACCGCTCATGACTGGGGACCGGCCGGTGGCGACATCGGTCCGAATGGTAGCCGACCGGTCAGGCGACGACCGTCCGGTGAGCATGACCCGCTACACTCGCGAGCCATGAACACCGAGCTGGACTCCGACCCCGTCGCCTCCGCCGAGACTCTCGGCGAGGAGGCCATCCGGCCGCGCATCTTCTCCGGGATCCAGCCGTCCGGGATCGTCCATCTGGGCAACGAGCTGGGGGCGATCCGGAACTACGTCCGGCTCCAGGCCGAATACGAGGCGATCTACTGCATCGTCGACTACCACGCCCTGACCAGCACGCACGAGGGGCACATCCTGCGGGCGCGCACCCGCGAGATGGCGGCCTCGCTGCTGGCGCTTGGGCTGGACCCGGACCGGTGCACGCTGTTCGTCCAGAGCCACCGCCCGGAGGTCACGGAACTCGCCTGGCTGCTGGCGACCGTGACGCCGGTCAGCTGGCTCGAGCGCACGCCGACCTACAAGGAGAAGAAGGAGCTCCAGTCCCACGACATCAACCACGGACTGCTGACCTACCCCGTCCTGCAGGCCGCCGACATCGTCATCTACAAGGCGTCGCTGGTGCCAGTCGGCAAGGACCAGGCGGCCCACCTGGAGCTGTCGCGCGAGATCGTCCGGGCATTCAACGCGCGCTACGGCGAAACGTTCCCCGAGCCCCAGGCGGTGTTCACCGAGGCACCAACGGTCCTCGGCACCGATGGCGTCCGGAAGATGTCGAAGTCGGTCGGCAACACCATCGACGTCCTCGCCCCGGCCGAGGTCATCCGCAAGCAGGTCATGTCGATGGTGACCGACACGCAGCGGATCCTGCGGACCGACCCAGGCCGCCCGGAGGTGTGCAACGTCTGCCAGCTCCAGCCGGCGTTCGGCGATGACTACGAGTCGCTGTGGGAGGGCGAGCGCACGGCCCGCACCGGCTGCGTCGACATGAAGAAGGTCCTCGCCGACCGGATCATCGCCCGCTATGCCGATGCACGAGAGCGCTACCTCGATCTGATGGCGGATCCGACCCAGGTCGAGGAGATCCTGGCCGCCGGCGCCGAACGCATCCGCCCGATCGCCGAGGCGACGATGGCCGAAGTCCGGGAGAAGATGGGCCTTCGCTGATGCCATGGTGACCACCCAGCCAGGACCGCGGGACCGTCGACTGCTGAGCACGCTGCTCATCCTGGGCGTGGTCGCGGTCTTCCTCTTCGTCGCCGGCCAGCTGGCGCAGCTGTTCTTCTACTTCGGCGACATCCTGCTGACGTTCTTCCTCGCCTGGCTCCTCGCATTCATCATCAGCCCGATCGTCAGCCGCATCGTCGATGTCATCCCGCGACTTCCACGGGCCGCCGCTACCGTCCTGGTCTATACCGGCGTCGTCCTCGTCCTGGTCCTGCTCGTCGTGGTGGCCGCCGGCGCCCTGGCCACCTCGATCGCCCAATTCGCGGCCCAGATCCCGGACATCAAGGCGAACCTGCCGACGATCGTCGGACCGTGGCAGCAGCGGCTCGATTCGATCGGCCTTGGCCAGATCGACCTCGCCGCCCAGGCGGAGGCCGCACTCGGCAACCTCGACAGCATCGCCGCCACCCTTGTCGCCCCGCTCCAGCAGGTCGCGGTGGCCAGCCTGAGCGTCGTCGGGACGATGCTCATCGTGTTCTTCCTGTCGATCTACATGGTGGTCGACCGGGACGCGGTGCTGGCCTTCCTGTTCCGGATCGTCCCGCCGACGTACTCGGAGGAGGCGCGCCTGCTCGAGGTCTCCGTCTCGCGCTCGTTCGGCGGGTTCCTGCGCGGGCAGGCGCTGATGGGCGTCATCTACTTCCTGGTCGCCCTCGGCACCAACCTGCTGCTCGGACTGCAGCTGCCGGCCCTCACGTCGGTCGCGTCCGGGCTGCTCCAGATGATCCCGTTCTTCGGACCCTTCATCTCCTGGGCGCCACCGGTCATCTCGGCGCTCGTCTTCACGCCCGGGGCCGTCCTCCCGGCGATCATCCTGATGGGCGCCGGCTGGATCGTCGTCATGAACGTGCTCCAGCCGCGGATCATGCAGGGCGCGGTCGGCATCCATCCGATCGTCGTCCTCGGGTCGGTGCTCATCGGCGGCCGGATCGCGGGTATCCCCGGCGCGATCTTCGGCATCCCGATCGCCGCCGTCGTGTCGGCCTTCGCGCTGGAGTTCCTGCACCGCACGTCCGGTGACCGGACCGTCGCGGGCCGGGCGGCGCGCAGGCTCGCGGAACGCGACGGCAAGCCGGTCCGCATCCCGCGCGAACCGGCGCCCGGCAGTGCCACGGATATCGACGAACCCGGCGGGGTCGGCGCCAGCGGCCCGGCCGCGACGGACGACCCAGGCGATGCGGGTTCCGGAACCGACCCCGGCGTCGATCCAGCAGGCGACCCACCGGCGGACCGCGCGATCGCCCCGACATGAGCGACGACCGGCGCCGGACCCGAACCGACGCGGACGACCTGCCGGATATGACCCGCGAGCGGGCCAGGACGGAGCGGCGGGATCTCGACAAGGAGCGCGGCGAGCCGTTGGCCGGTGGCGCCGCGCGCGGTGCGCCGCGAGCGCTGCGCGCCCATGCCCGCCCGCTCGGCGAATGGACCAGCCGGCCGCGGATCCTCGTGACCAACGACGACGGCGTCGAATCGCGAGGGCTGCTGGCGCTCAAGCAGGCACTCGAGGGGATGGGTGAGGTCACGGTCGTGGCGCCCGACACGAACCAGAGCGCGGTGGGCCACCAGAAGACGCTGATGCGCCCCCTCCGCGTCCGCGAACGGACCCTCGGCGATGGCTCCCTCGCCTACTCCGTGGACGGCTCGCCGACCGACGCCGTCAGCCTCGCCTTCCTCGGCTTCTTCGGTCACGGCTTCGACCTCGTCGCGGCCGGCATCAACTACGGGGCCAACCTCGGCGACGACATCACCTATTCCGGCACGGTCAGCGCCGCGATGGAGGCGGTCATCAACAACTGTCCCGCCTTCGCGATCTCGCAGGAGTACTACGCGCACCCCGATTTCAGCCTGGCTGGCCGGGCGGCGACGACCGTCGCCCGGAACATCCTCGAGCACGGCCTGTCGCCCGGCGAGCTGGTCAACGTCAATGTGCCGGCCGTGCCGCCCGACGAGTTCGGCGGGGTCGAGGTCACCCGCCTCGGCAAGCGCGTGTACCAGGACGAGCTCATCGAGCGCCAGGATCCGCGCGGCATCCCCTACTTCTGGATCGGTGGCCCGCCGCCGTCCGGGCTGGCCGTCGAGGGCACCGACTTCCACGCGGTCGTCAACCGCCGGATCGCGGTCACGCCGATCCACCTCGACCTGACCGGCCGGCGGCTGCTCAAGCGGCTGCGGACCTGGGACTGGACACTGCCCGACGTGCCGGTCACGTCCCCGGAGCACTCGGGGTCGGCGACGATCGAGGCCACGCCGAGCGCGCCCGGCACCACCGAGCCCGAGCCGACCGACTAGGGCGGCGCAGGGTCGATCCGGCCGCTGGGCGTACGATGCGCGTCCGAAACAACATGGGCCCAGGGCAGGAGGTCAAACCATGGACGATCTCTCGAAGGCCGGGGTGCCGGCGGACGCCGCCGCTGCCCTGGGGTCGCTCGATCCGGCCGCAGTCGCAAGCCTCGCCCCGGCGCTCGAGCGCGTCGGCGGCCTCGACGGGCTGCTGGCCAAGCTCCGTAGCGCCGGTCTCGGCGACGCCGTCGACTCGTGGGTCTCGACCGGTTCCAACCAGCCGGTCGAACCGGCCGCGCTCGGTCAGGCGCTCGGGCCCGACACGGTCCAGCAGCTGGCCGGGGGCACCGGTCTCGACATCGGCCAGCTCCTGCCGATGCTCGCCGCCTTCCTGCCGCAGATCGTCAGCATGCTGACCCCGAATGGCAGCGTGCCAACAGGCGGACTCAATGGCGCTGCCGGGGCGCTGCCCGATCTCGGTGGCCTGCTTGGCGGGGTGCTCGGCGGCGCCTCGGGCGGCAGCGGCGCCAGCGGTGGCGGGCTCGACGACCTCCTCGGTGGTCTCGGCGGGATGCTTGGCGGCCAGAAACGCTGATCGGCGGCGGCTCCCCGGCGATGTGACGCCTCGTCCGGACGTGGTCAGACGGCCTAACCCGGACGGCGGCGGCGCAGGTCGCCGATGATCTCGCGTGCAGCGTTCTGACCGTTCTGCCCGGTCAGCCCGCCGCCCGGGTGAGCACCGGCCCCCGCCAGGTAGAGCCCGTCCAGGCCGAACCGGTAGCGGGCATGGCCGAGCAGCGGCCGCCACAGGAAGAACTGGTCGAGACCGTGCTCGCCGTGCATCGGGTGGCCGCCGGTCAGTCCGTAGTCGCGCTCGAGATCCGGCGGGGTGATGACCTGGCGCGCGGTCACGAGCCCCGCCAGTCCGGGGGCATAGCCGTCGAGCGTCTTGACGACAAGGTCGCCGAAGACTTCGCGCGCGTCGTCCCAGGTCCCGTCGCGGAGCGCATACGGTGCCGCCTGGACGATGACGCTCATGACATGCGTGCCAGGCGCCGCGCCCTCGACCAGCGACGGGTCCGCCAGTGACGGGATGGTCGCCTCCATGATCGGGGCGCCCGACGGCCGGCCGTACTTGGCGTCGTCGTGGGCGCGTTCCATCGCATCGATGCCGGGCGCGATGACGATCCGACCGCGCAGCAGGCGGGTCTCGTCTCCGGCGGCGGTGAACCGGGGCAGGCCGGACAGCACGAGGTTGACCTTGACCACTGTGCCCGGCGTCCGGATATTGCCGGCACGCCAGAGCAGGCTCGGGCCTACCGCGACCGGGTCCGCCAGGCGGGTGAGGGTCCGTTTCGGGTCGATCCCGGCGACGACCGCGCGCGCCGTCAGCTCCTCACCGCCGGCCAGCACGACGCCCGTGGCGCGGCCGTCACGCGACGTGATGTGCGCCACCTCGGTGCCGGTCCGGATCTCGACTCCGGCCTCCGTGGCGGCTGCCGCGAGAGCGGACACCAGGGCGCCGGGTCCACCTCGGGCGAAGACCGTCTGACCGGCCGCTCCCCCGTCGTTGCCCGCGGAATCGGCCAGCAGCACGGCCGTCGTGCCGGCCGACCACGGGCCCATCGCGGTGTACTGGATGGCACGCCAGGCGATGGCCGCCTGGAGCGCGTCGGTCTCGAACGACTCCGCGACGAAGTCGGCGATCGCCATCGGCAAGACGCGGGTGATCGTCCGGCCGTCCTGCCGGCCCAGGCCGCGGAACGTCCGACCCAGCCGCAGACCGGCCAGGGCGTCGCCGAGGCCCGGCGATTCGATGTCGGGCGGGGTCTCGCCAGCGATCTCGCCGAGGAAGCCCGACAGTGAACGCACGAGCCGGTCGAAGTCGGCATAGCGCTGTGCGTCGGCGGCCGATCGTCCGCGCAGGCCGTCCGAGGTCCGGGCGACGTCACCCCACAGCACGATCGCGTCGCCATCCGGCCCCGGTGCGAAGACCCGGACATCAGGGCCGACGAGCGAGAGCCCGTGGCGTTTGAGCTCGAGGTCGCGCACCACCGATGGGCGCAGCCGCCCGACCGTGTGGGCGAGGGTCGGCACCCGCGCCCCGGGCGCGAGCTCGGACGTGCCGGCTGCACCGCCGAGCGTGTCGCGACGCTCGAGGACAACGGTCCGCAGACCGGCCTTGCCGAGATACGCGGCGGCAACCAGGCCGTTGTGGCCACCACCGACGACGATCGCGTCGTACCCGTTGGTCGCGTTGATCGGGTCGGTCTGGGTCCCTTCCGCCATCGCCTAGGCCGCCTTCCGGCCGCGCGCCTTGAGGACCTCGAGGGCGGCGATCCGCCCGTTGGCACCCATGATCCCGCCGCCCGGATGGGTCGACGAGCCGCACAGCCACAGGTCGCGGACCGGCGTCCGGAAGCGGGCGTAGCCGGGGACGGGGCGGTTGAAGAACAACTGCTCGAGCGACAGCTCGCCCTGGAAGATGTTGCCCTCGGTCAGCCCGGTCGTGCGCTCGATGTCGAGCGGGGTCTGGACGTTGCGGTGGAGGATGATGTCGCGGATGTTCGGGGCGAACTCGGCGATCCGGTCGATGACCGCGTCGCCGAACGCCTCGCGCTGGTCGTCCCACGTCCCGAGCTCCGGCGCGAGTTTGTACGGCGCGTACTGGACGAAGCAGCTGATGACGTGCTTGCCGGGTGGCGCCATCGACGGATCGACCAGGGTCGGGATGATCATGTCGATGTACGGCTTGCGGCTGAAGTGGCCGTACTTGGCGTCGTCGTAGGCGGTCTCCATGTCGTCGATCGAGGGACTGAAGCTGATCGCGCCGCGCAGGTGCTCGCCTTCGCCCGGCAGGCATGTGAAGTCCGGCAGCCGGTCCACCGCGAGGTTGACCTTGCCCGACGAGCCGCGGAACTTGAACCGACGGACCTCCTCCTCGAACGAGTGGTCGAGCGTGCCGGGCTCGAGCAGGCCGAGGAAGGTCCGGCTCGAATCGAGCGAGCTCAGGATCGAATCGGCATGGATCTCCTCGCCCGATTCGAGCGCCACACCGACCGCCCGGCCGCCCTTGACGATGACCCTGGCGACTGGTGCGTTCAGGCGGATCTCCGCCCCCAGCGCCTGGGCCGCGCTGCCGATGGCGTTGCTGACGCCGCCGGTCCCGCCCTTGGGGATGCCCCACGCCCGGAACGCGCCGTCGATCTCGCCCATGTAGTGGTGGAGCAGGACGTACGCCGTGCCCGGGCTCTTGACGCCCTGGTACGTGCCGATGATCCCGGATGCCGACATCGTGGCCTTGAGCGGGTCGGTCTCGAACCACTGGTCGAGGAACTCCGAAGCGCTCATCGTCATGAGCTGGACGAAGACCGCCTGCTGGCGCTGCGGGAGCGCCTGGAAGCGCCGGGCGAGGCCGGCCAGCGGCATGAGGGGCCGCGGATCGAGGCTGGTCAGATCGGGCGGCGTGATGGCCAGGATCGGCTTGATGAACCGCGCCATCTCGACCATCAGCTGGCCGTATTCCTCGTAGGCCTCACCGTCGGCCGCCGACCAGCGGCGCAGCTCGCGGACCGTCCGGCCGTGGTCGTTGACCCGCCACAGATAGTCGCCGCCGCCGGCCTTCGGGCCGTCGCCCTTGTGGAGTGGGGTCAGCGTCCCGTCGAGCGGCAGGATGTCCAGGCCGTGCTTCGGCAGCTGGAGGTCGCGGATGATCTCGGGCCGCAGCAGGCTCACGACATAGGAGAAGACCGAGAAGCGGAAGCCCGGGAAGATCTCCTCGGTGACGGCCGCACCGCCGAGCACGTGGCGCCGCTCAAGGACGAGGGTCTTCATCCCGGCGCGCGCGAGGTAGGCCGCGCTGACGAGGCCGTTGTGACCGCCACCGATGACGACGGCGTCGTAGGACTGGGTCAACCTGCTCCTCCGCGTGTGCTATCCAGCCTGCATAGGTTTCATGCAGTTTAGCCGCGCCGGGGCTGCCCGGGGCAGTCGAGCACGATCCGCCAGACAGGCACCTCGGGGTCCTGCAGCGGTCCGACAGCGTATGACTGCCCGCCGCCATGCCCGCTGGGACCAGCAGAGCCATGCGTTCGTCGCCGTTTGGAAGGGTGGCATCGACGGCGATCTCTCGGCGATCGTCGATGTCGACCGCCTCCTGCATCTGCAGCGGCGAGGGACCGATCAGGCTACCGAGATCAAACGTGGCGCGATGATCCCAGAGGACCGCCGCCAGCACATTGCCAAGGTGCGCGCAACGCCCGTGCTATCATGTGTGTGTCATATTCACATTCGGAGACACACGATGGGCCTCGTGCGCACCAACATCACGCTGCCTGAGGAGACGCTCGCCGTGGTCGACGCGGTGGCCGGTCCGCGCGGCCGCAGCCGCTACCTGGCCGACGTCATCACGAGGCAGGTGCGGCGCGACAACGCACGCCTGGTCTTCGAGAAGTACGCAGGCGCACTCAAGGACTCCGACACATGGGGTCGGACACCGCAGGAGACCGATCGACTCCTGCGGGAGGTGCGCGACTCGTCGGATCGCGACCGGGATCTCTGGGGACCCGATGAGGAGGCGGCCACAGATGCAGTACTTGATCGACACGACCCTATTGATCGACCACGCGAAGGGACGAGCCGGCGCGGTCGCCGTCGTCCGGGAGCTGTTCAGCGAACCGAATGACCTGGTGGTCTGCGACGCTATCGTCGCGGAGGCGACATCCGGCCTCGATGACGACGAAGTCGGTGCGATCCTCGGGCTGATCGACGCTCTCGAGTACGTCTCGACCCACCCTGATGCGGCCCGATGGGCCGGAGCTTCGCGAAGCCGGTTGCGCCGATCCAGCCCTCGCCAGCTCGGTGACTCGATCATCGCCGGCGTGGCCTGGTTCATCGATGCGACGGTCGTCACCCGCAACCCGCAGGACTTCGAGGTCCAGGGCGTGCGCGTCCTCGCCTATGAGTGACCGGGGATCGTGACGCGCGCGTCGCTGTCGCCTTGCCGTCGCCATCCAGCCTGCATACGAATCCTGCATACTGGCCCCTCGACCACAGGAGGCAAGCTACGCACGTGAGCGTCGGGACCGCCTTTCATCCGCGCACCTCGCCGCTCAACCGCAAGATGCAATGGCGCGAGTGGTCGGGCTACTTCGCATCGAGCGTCTACGCCGATGCCCACGACATCGAGTACAACGCGATCCGCGAGGCCGCCGCCCTCATCGACGTGTCGCCGCTCTACAAGTACCAGGTCACGGGCCGGGACGCCCTTCGGCTCGTCGACCGGGTGGTCACCCGCGATGCGACCAAGCTCCAGGTCGGCGGCGTCATCTACACGCCATGGTGCGACGAGCACGGCAAGGTCGTGGATGACGGCACGGTCCATCGGCTCGATGAGCGGCGGTACCGCTGGACGGCCGCCGATCCCCAGCTCCGCTGGCTACGCCTGAACAGCGCCGGTCTGGACGTCACGATCACCGAGGAGACCGAGGCGATCGCCGCGCTCGCGCTCCAGGGTCCGCTGTCGCGCGACGTCCTCGAGGCGGCAACCGACGAGTCGTTCGCGGACCTGCGTTACTTCCGGCGTCGGGCGTCGACCATCGGCAGGGTCGCCATCGATGTCTCCCGAACGGGCTACACCGGCGATCTCGGCTACGAGCTGTGGATCCCGGCCCGCAACGCGGTCAAGGTCTGGGATGCCCTCATCGCCGCCGGCCGCGATCACGGCATCCGACCGGCCGGGATGCTCGCGCTCGACGTCGTCCGGCTCGAGGCGGGCCTCATCCTCATCGAGGTCGACTACACGTCGGCCCGTCACGCCATGAACCCGCAGCAGAACTACTCGCCCGGCGAGATCGGGCTCGGGCGCCTGGTCAGCTTCGACAAGGGCGACTTCGTCGGTCGGCTGGCCCTCGAGCGCGAGGCCAGGGCCGGCGGGCCGGCGCGTCGGTTGGTCGGGCTGCAGCTCGACTGGTACGGCATCGAAGGCCTGTACGACGCCCAGGGTCTGCCACCGGCCATCAGCCCCGTCGTCGATCGGTCGCCGGTCCCGGTCTTCGCGGGCGGGCGCCAGGTCGGGCGGGCCACGAGCCTCGGCTGGAGCCCCATCCTCAAGCAGGCCATCGCGCTGGCGTCGGTCGGGCCCAGCCACGAGGCGCTCGGCACGAGGCTCGGGGTCGAGTGGACGGTCGAGGGTCGCCGTGGCCGGGTGGACGCGACCGTCGTCGAGCTGCCGTTCCTCGACCTGGAGCGCAAGCGCGCCTGACTGTCACGCTTCCGTAACGCCGCGGCTCACGAGTAGCTCGGGCGCGACACCCCGCCACGGCGACCATCCCCGGATGACTGCACGAACCAAAGGGCACCCGGACGGGTCGGCCGTCGCGGGGGTCGCCTGATCCGTCGGCGAGCGGTCGCCCTGGCCCTCCTCTGCATGCTCCCGGCGGTGTGGATCTCGACCGTCGCGACCGCTCGCCCACTGACCGAGTCTCGAGTCCCGTCAGCCGCCGACTTCCGCCCGATCGTCATCCCGGACGACGCCGCCGCCGACCCTGACGCGCGGGACGCCGGCTTCCCGGCGGCCGTGCCCGTGCCCATCATCGACTTCACGGGCGGTGGGCGGACCTTCGCGCCACGACCGACACCAGACCAGTCCGACACGGCCCGGTCTGTCGCCAAGGCCGTCGGCTGGCGGTTCCGCTCGACCGGGCACGGCGCCGGCGGCAGCGCGACGTGGTACTGCCGGGCGGGGACGAGCGCGTGCGCCAGCAGCTATCCGGGCGGGATGTACGCGGCCGCCGGGCCGGGCCTGCGGGTGGGCGCATGGCGCGGGCGGGTCGTCAAGGTCTGTGGTGGGGGGCGTGCGTCGTCGTGAAGCTCATCGACTGGTGCGCGTGTGGCGGGTCGCACCTGATCGACCTGTACAGCGACGCCTTCCGCCGGCTCGCGCCGCTGTCGTCGGGCGCCCTGCATGTGACGGTCAGCTGGTGAGGGTCGGCCTGACCGTCAGGGGATCCGGACCCGCCCCTCGGCGTCGATCGGGAAATGCGGGTTGTGGGCGATCTCCCAGGGATGGCCGTCCGGGTCCGCGAAATAGCCCGACGTGCCGCCCCAGTCGGCCACGATCGCGGGCTTGAGCAGGGTCCCACCGGCGGCCACAGCGGCCTCGAGCGCTGGCGCGACGTCCGCCTCGTCGTCCACGTTGATCGCGAGCGTGATCCCGCCGAACCGGGCGCGGGGTTCCGGCGGCAGGGCCGCATCCTCGGCCAGCTCCTCCCACCCGAACAGGCCGAGGTGGGCGTCCGCGGTCCGGAACCAGACGATCGCGTCGCTCGATGCGGTGCAGCGCTCCCAGCCGAGCGCCGCGTAGAACGCGCTGGAACGGGCCAGGTCGGTGACGCCGAGGGTCACGATGCCGAGGCGGGCCGGGATGGTCATCGGAGGGTCCTCCTTGCGTGGGCCTCGAGGCGGGCGAGCGCCTCGGGCAGGTCCGTTCGGCCGAAGCCGATCCGGAAATGGTTGCCGGGGTGGCCGAACTGCGAGGCCGGGATCAGCAGCACGCCCTCGGCCTCGGCCAACTGGGCCGCCCAGTCGTCGATCCGGACGCCCGGCACGGTCAGCCGCGGGAAGCCGATCGAGCCGGCCCGCGGGCGGACCCAGGTGAACCGATCGGCCCAGTCGTCGAGGAACGCGTCGACGAGCTCGAGGTTGGCGGCGATGATCCCGCGCGACCGCGCCAGGACCCGGTCACCGGCGCGCAGCGCGATGAGCGCGAGCAGCTCCGACGGCGCAGACGAGCAGATCGTCGTGTAGTCCTTGAACGCGGCGGCCCGGGCCAGCAGATCGCGGTCGCGGGTCGCCAGCCAGCCGATGCGGAGCCCGGCCATGGCATACGCCTTGGACATGACGCCCAGCGAGATCCCGCGGTCGAGGGCATCGGCACCGGCGGGCAAGCGATCAGCCGGGTCGAATTCGAGCCCGCGATAGACCTCGTCGACGAGGAGATGGGCGCCGGCATCGATGGCGAGCGCGACGAGCGCATCGAATGCCGCACGATCGGGCAGCATCCCGGTCGGGTTGTGGGGCGCGTTGACGACGATGAGGCGGGTCGCCGGGGTGATGGCACGACGCAGCCGCTCGACATCGAGCGCCCACCCGTCGTGCTCGTGCAGCTCGTGCAGCGTGACGTCCGCCCCGGCCGCCCGGGCGACCTCGTACAGGCTCTGGTAGCCGGGCCAGGTCGCGATGACGTGGTCGCCCGGGCCGACCGCCACGTTCATCAGGCAGAAGACGGCCTCCTCGGCACCCGCGAAGGTCAGGATGTCGTTCGGCTCGAGATCGTCGTACAGCGCGGCGATCTCGCGACGAAGGAGCGGATGGCCCGTCGATTCGGTGTAGCCGAGATGGAGCCCATCCCACAGCGCGCGGGTCTCCGGGTCAGCCAGGGCAAGGACTTCGGCCATCGGGTAGCCCTGCACGTCCGAGGCGCCGAGCACGTGCTCGACGGCGAATTCCCAGCGGGCGAAATAGCGCTCGAGGGCGAATTCGGCGATGCGCATGAGGCCATGATGGCGCAGCGCGACGGTCGCGGCAGCGGTCAGCGACTCGGCCGGCCCGGTGCCGTGACTTCGTACGTCTGCCAGGCGGCCGTGCCCAGGAACTCGATCTCGGACGGCGATCGTCCCGTGGCCAGCGCGCCTGCGACCCGGAGCGCGCCACCGTGCGAGACGACCACGGTCGGTCGGCCGGCTGCCAGGACCGACGCCCAGGCGGCCCTGACGCGGACGCTGAGCTCCTGTGCGGTCTCGCCGCCCGGCCAGTCGATCTCGCCATCCCCGGCCGCCAACGCCGTCGCGAGGTCGGGCTCGAGCACCGTCAGCTCGTCGAACGTCCGGCCTTCGGCCAGGCCGACGTCGACCTCCTGCCAACGCTCGTCAACATCGATCGAGGTCGGCGCCAGTGCCAGGGCGAGAGCCGTCGCCGTCTCGCGGGCACGACGACTCGGGCTGCTCACGATCCGGACCCCCTCGGGGAGCAGCGGGGCCAGGGCGACGGCGAGATCGGTCGCCAAAGCAAGGCCCGAATCGGTCAGGGGCGGGTCGGCCCGGCCACAGTAGCGGACCCCGGACCAGGCCGTCGGCGCGTGGCGGACGAGGACGATCGTGGTCACGACGGACCCGCGATACCGGCCGAATCGAACGTCGCCATCCCGCGCCGGATCTCGACCGCCGCGGCGATGACACCCATCGCCAGCGCCGCGCCCGACGCCTCGCCCAGCCGCAGGTCCAGGTCGAGGACCGGGGCCAGCCCGAGATGCTCCAGGACGATCCGGTGACCCGGCTCGGACGATCGATGTCCGGCGATGAGCCGGGGCCCGATGGCGGGCTCGAGGGCGACCGCGACGAGCGCCGCGGCACCGGTGATGAACCCGTCGAGCACGATCGGGACGCGAGCGGTGACGGCCTCGATGATGACCCCGACGAGCGCCGCGATCTCGAGGCCGCCGACCGACGCGAGGACCCCGATCGGGTCGGCGGGATCGGGCCGGTGGAGCGCGAGGGCGGTCTCGATGGCCTCGACCTTCCGGCGCCGACCATCGTCGTCGACACCGGTCCCGCGACCGGTCACCGCGTCGACCGCGGAGCCCGTGAAGACCGCGGCGAGCGTGCTTGCGGCGGTCGTGTTGCCGATGCCCATCTCGCCGATACCGAGCAGATCGGCGCCCTCGGCAACCAGGTCTGCCGCGACTGCCCGGCCGACCGCGATCGCCGCCATGGCCTCTTCCCGGGCCATCGCCGGTCCCTCGGTCATATCGGCCGTTCCCGGCCGGATGCGGGCCGACACGAGCCGGCCGCCGCGCAGCGGATCGGCGACGACCTCCGGGATCGGCCCGGCGACCCCGACGTCGATGACGGTGACGGTCGCGCCGAGGACGCCGGCAAGGACGTTGACGGCCGCACCTCCGGCCACGAAGTTGGCGACCATCTGGGCGGTCACCTCGGACGGATAGGCGGACACGTCGCGACGGGCGATGCCATGGTCCGCCGCGGCGACGACGATGGCCGGGTGATCGAGCGTCGCGTCCGTGCAGCCGGTGATCCCGGCGAGCTCGACGACGAGGGTCTCCAACCGACCGAGGCTGCCGGGCGGCTTGGTCAGCCGATCGAGGTACCGCTGCGCCTCGGCCATCGCGACGACGTCGAGCGGCGGCGTGGCGGCCAGTTGCGATCGCACGGCGCGCTCGGCGGAGGACCATGAGCTGTCGGCCGCGGCGCGCGGTCCGGTCACGGACGCGGCCCCTTCAGCGTGATCGGGAGACCCGCGACGAGGAGGTGGACCTCGTCCGCCATCGCGGCGAGGCGCTGGTGCGCGATCCCGACCAGGTCGCGGTAGGCGCGCGCGCCCGGGTGCATCGGCACGATCCCCGACCCGACCTCGTCGCTGACCACGATGACCGGCCCGGGTCGGGCGGCGATCGCGACGAGTCCGGCCGCCACCGGCCCGTCGAGGATCGGATCGATGGCCGACACGTCGTCGCCGAGCAACGTGCTCAGCCAGAGGGTGAAGCCATCGATCAGGACGGGATCGCGCGGCGTCGTCAGGGCGAGGGCGGCCGCGAGGTCGGTGCCCACCTCGATGGTCGGCCACGTGGCCGGCCGCTCGGCGCGATGACGGACGATCCGGTCGTCGAGCTCGGGGTCGCCGGCCCGGGCCGTGGCCAGGAACCATGCCCGGCCGTCGTCGGCCAGCCGGGTCGCGGCCGCCAACCCGAACCGGCTCTTGCCGCTGCGCGTGCCGCCCAGCGCGAGGATCAACGGCTCAGCCACTGGCGCATCTGCGGCCGGTCACGTGGCGAGCGCCACGAATGTCAGGGTCGCCGCCAACGTCAGCTCGACGATCGCCCCCATGCCATCGCCATCGAGCCGGCCCCGACCCGCCACGATGGCGACGGTCGCCAGGAGCCCGATCGCTGCCCCGACCAGACCGCCGACGGCAAGGACCGCCGACCCCGCTACGACCGCGATCGCGCCGGTGATGGCGGCCGCGAGGACGATCGCGATCACGGCCGCGGACGGCCGGACCCGGGCCGCGAACCATGCGCCGAAGCCATCGGTGGCCAGCGCCCCTCGACGCGTGACGATCGCGACGACCGGCAGGGCTCGCGAGACGGCGGCAGCGACGATCAGGGCGGCCGCCGCGAAGCGACCGCCGGATGATGCGACGATCGCGGCCAAGGCGGCCGTCTCGAGCCCGAGGACGAGGATCAGCGCGATCGCACCGCCCGGGCCGACGGCTGGATCCTTGCGCGCACGCTCAGCTCGCTCGGCATCCCGGGCGAGCAGCGCGTCGGCGGTGTCGGCCAGGCCGTCGAGATGGAGTGCGCCGGTCAGGATCGCCAGGAGCCCGATCGCCAGGAGGCTGCCGAGAACCGGTTCGAGGGCACCTGCAAGGACCAGCGGCAGGGCCCCGATGGCACCGCTGAGCCCACCGACCAGCGGGAACGCCACGGCGCCGCTGGCATCCGAGTCGGCGGCTCGAGTCCCAGCCACGGGGAGCCGGGTCAGCAGCCCGATCGCCGCGCGCGTCTCGGCCATGGCACCCGCCTGCGGTCTCCGCGCGACGGGTCGCTCGCCGGCAGCCACGTCACCATCCACCGTCACGGCCGCCGCCGGCCCACGCTCGGCCACCTCAGGCGGCCCCGACCGGCAGACGGACGAGGGCGGGATCCACGCCGAAGACACCACGGATGTGACCAGCGTCGAGGGTGCTGGCCGGCGGCCCGTCGGCGACGATCCGCCCGGCGCTCATGAGCGCCACGCGCGGGAAGAAATGGGCCGCCAGCGCGAGGTCGTGGAGGACTGCCACGATGGTCCGTCCGTCGCGTTCATTGAGGTCGACGAGCAGTTGCATGATCTCGACCTGGTGGCGGATATCGAGGTGGGCGGTCGGCTCGTCGAGGACGAGGATCGGAGCGGCCTGGGCGAGCGCGATGGCGACATACACGAGCTGGCGCTCCCCCGTCGACAGGCGGCGGGCGTCTCGTTCGGCGAGATGGGTCACGCCGACGCGCTCCATCGCCGCCACGACCGCGTCGCGATCCGCCGGTCGCGAGCCGCTGAGCGGCGGGTCGTGCGGCAGCCGCCCCAGCGCGACGACCTCCTGGACCTCCATCGCGAACGGCAGCTGGCTGAGCTCGGGAACGACCGCGATCGTCCGCGCGACGGTCTTCGAGTCGACCGCCTCGATCGGGATACCCTGCAACATGACGGTGCCACTGCGAGGTCGCAGGACCCCGGTCAGCGCGCGGAGGAGCGTCGACTTTCCCGCCCCGTTCGGCCCGACCAGCGCGATCCGCTCGCGGGCGTCGATGGCGAGGTCGACGTCGTTCACGATCGTCCGATCGCCGTACGCCACGGTCAGGCCGTCGGCCGCCAGGATCGAGCTCATAGCTCGTACCCCGAGCGGGTCTGATGGAGCAACACGAGGAAGAACGGCGCGCCGAGCATGGCCATCACGACCCCGACCGGGAGGTCGCCGAGCATCCGGGCGACGAGGTCGGCCGCGGTCAGCAGGATGGCCCCGGCGATGGCCGACAGCGGCACGACCCGCCGCGCGGAGGCCCCGACGAGTAGCCGAACCACGTGCGGCACGACCAGTCCGACGAACCCGATGAGCCCGGTGATCGCGACCGCCGCGGCCGTCGTCATCGAGGCGAGGACGAGGAGGATCCCCCGCTCGCGCTTGACGTCGACGCCGAGGTGGCTCGCGGCGGCATCGCCGAGCAACAGGCCGTCGATGGCGCGGGCCCGCAGCCCGATCGCGAGGCAGCCGCCGAGGATCAGCGGCGCGGCCAGGAACAGGCGGTCCCACGAGGCCCCAGCCAGGCCGCCGAGCAGGAAGGTGAAGATCGCCCGCAGGTTCGCGCCGGACACGTACATCGCCATGGTCAGGAACGCCGCGAGGATCGAGCCGACGGCGTAGCCGGTCAGGAGCAGCCGGGTCATCCCGCCCGCCCGCCCAGCTCCGCCGAGCCGGAACACGAGGAGCGCGGCCGCGACCGCGCCGATGAACGCGAGCACGTTGACGATGCCGATCTGGATCGCCACGAAGCTCACCGGCAGCAGGATCCCGATCGCCGCGCCGAGGGCCGCACCGGACGATGTCCCGAGCACGTAGGGATCCGCCAGCGGGTTGCGAACGATGCCCTGGAACGTCGCGCCGGCGACCGCCAGACCGGCTCCCACGACCGCCGCCGTCAGGACCCGCGGCAGGCGCAGTTCCCACACGATCGTCTCGGTGGCGGTCGTCCAGCTGCCACCCAGGTCGAGTCCGAGCAGCCGATGGAGCACGACCGCGAGGGTGTCGCCAGGACCGATCGCCGTCGTGCCGATGGTCACCCCAGCGACCATCAGGAACCCGAGGAGCACGAGACCCCCGGCGGCGATCGCGCCCGGCCGACCACGCAGCCAGCCGGACAGGCCGGAGTGATGGCGATCGGTCGGCAGTGTGCGCGCAGTCATCGGCGGGCGATCACTGGATCGGCGGCAGGTCGAGGTCGGGGTACATGGCCAGCGCCAGGTTGCGCATGCCGATCGCGAGGCGTGGCCCCGGCCGGGTGATCTCGGTGTCGGGGACCGACCGGATGTCTCCGGTCTTGACGGCGGTCAGCGTCTGCCAGCCGGTCCGCGTGGCGATCGTCGCCGGGGTCGGCCTGTAGAACGCGTTGATGCCGAGGATGATGACCTGCGGGTCGCGCTCGATCAGCGTTTCGAGCGGGATCTCATAGGTGACCTTGTCGCCGGTGATGACGTCGACCCCGAGCAGGCCGATCATCTCGGCCACGAACGAGCCCTCGCCGGGGCCGTAGATCTGGCCAGTCGTATCGATATACCCGACGTCGTAGAAGACGCGTGGCTTGGTCGGGGCCTTGGCCGAAGCGGCCTGGGCGGCAGCACCGATCGCGGTCATGTCGGTCCGCATCTTGTCGGTGATGGCCTTGGCCTTGTCGGCGGCTCCGACGGCCCTGCCGACCAACTCGATGTCGGCGTAGATGCCATCGATCGACGGCGTTGAAACGACGATGACCGGGATCTTCACGTCGCGGAGCTTGGCGATCGCCTCGGCCGAGGTGAAGCCCGCACCGCCGGCGATGACGAGGTCCGGGTCGAGGCTGACGATCTTCTCGACGTCGACCGTCCCGAACACGACGACATCGGGCAGCGGCCTGGCTTCGGGTGGGTAGTCGCTCGAGTCGTCGGTGGCGACGACGGAGCTGCCGGCTCCGACGGCGAACAGCGTCTCGGTCACGGCGGGCGACAGCGACACGACCCGCTTCGGCTGGGCGGGGATCGTGACGGCGGTGCCCTCGTCGTCGATCAGGCTGGCCGGGAACGACGGCGCGGGTGTCGGGTTGGTCGACGCCGTCGGCGTGGTGGTCGGGGCGAGCGACGGACTGGCGACCGCGACTGATGCTGCACTCGGCGCGGTGGACGCGCCGGAGCTGGCTGAGCCAGAGCAGGCGACCAGGACGATCAGGAGCACGGTCGACAGGGCGGCGAGCCTGGCAGCCGGCGCGCCGCGGCGGGCATGCGGGGGCGACGGGAACACGGGTCGGGAACCTCCGGGGCGGATGGGCGAACGGAGGGGTCGCGTCAGGCACGCGAAACCCCTCGTTTCGGACGTGGACCGAAGGAGGGGTCTAGCCGGGAGAGCGCACGGGTCCTGCCTACCTTTCTCTCGAAGGTTCGAGCATGCACCGTGAGGTCGGCGACCGGACTCGCACTTCACCGGGGAGTGCTCACCGTAGCGGGACTGTGCCGGGATCTCACCGGCTTCGCGACCAGGCGGCGTGACAAGAGACTGTCCGGTGAAACGTATCACACGGCCACTTCGGGACGCGGTCGGGCCGTCCGGATAAGCCACAGATAAGCGCCCCGATGGACCATGGCGGCCTCGCCCTCCTCCCGCCAGCTGTCCCATCCGCCGGAGGAGGTCAACCGTCATGGTGGAGTCACGATGGCTGCGTTGGATCGGACCGGGCGTCGTCGCCGTTGGCGCGGTCGGGTTCATCGCATCGGCCACATTCGGCGCGGGGGTGCGTCCGTGGATACCGCAAGGGTGTGCCGGCCCGTCGCCCGGTCTGACCGGGGCCGCCAGGGACCCCGGGGCCGCAGACCTGGCTGCCCTGCCGTCGACGGCGTGGTTCCGCCTGGATCCGCTGGCCGACGAGGCCGGCGACCTGCGCGGCCAGCGACTCGCGGTCGGCCTCGACGGGGACCGGACGGCGCGGACGCTGGACCTGCCGGTCGAGTCGTTCGCGGCCGGCCCCTTCGGCCGCGTCGTCCTCGCCGGGTCCGATGACGGCGTCGCGTCGCGGCTCGAGGCGATCGATGTCGAGGGCGGCTGCTCTTGGACGATCGCCGTTGCGGCCGACGTCATCCGTCGCGCCACGGTCGACCTGGCCGGCACCACGGTCTACGAGATGCGGATCGATCGGGCGACCCGTGGCGACCTCGGTATCTGGTCGCGACCGATCGACGGCCGTGGGGCCGCTCGGCGCGTCCTCGAACCGATCCCGGTCGACGAACGCTTCGGGCGGACCTGGTCGACGGAGTTCGCGTGGTCGCTCGACGGTGACCGGCTGGCCGTCCAGTCCTGCGGCGAAGCGGCCTGCCGGACCCGGATCATCCTGCCCGGCGGCGGACGAGCGCCGATGCTCGACGCGCCGGACCTCGGCCTGCTCGTCGGTCTCGATGGCGACCGGCTCGTGACCTACGCCGCCTGCCGCGGGCTGCCCTGCCCGGTCATCGTCACGGACCTGCGCGGTGGCGGCCGCCGGGTGCTGGCCGATGACGTCCGGGCGGCGGTGCTGGTTCGCACGGCCGATGGCGCCCGGCTCATCCACGAACAAGGGGCAGGCATCCGCGCACGGCTCCGCGCTGCTCCCCTCGATGGACGCCTGGCGACCGACCTCGGTCCGCTGCCGGACGGGCTTCGGCTCCAGGCGTCGCCGATCGAGGCCGCCTCGGCCACCAAGGTGCCGGCCGGCTGGGTGCTCCTGACGCCGGACGGCCGTCTCCCGATCGAGCCATCCGCGACCCGCCCGATCCTCCGCCACATCCCGGACGGTGCGACCGTCCCGCTCGATGAGGCTCTGCGATGACGACCTGCTTGCGAGGTGGTCGGGCGTTCGCCCTGACCGCCGCCGTGTTCATCGGCCTGCTGGTGCCTGCCGGTGGCGTCCTGGCGCATGGTCCGGATCCGGCTTTCAGCGGCGGATCGTTCGGGCAGGACCAGGTCCTGCGCTTCCGGTGGCGATCCGGCTCGGAGCCTTCGCCGGCCATCAAGACCGCGATCAAGGAGGCGGCTGCGGACGTCGCCTCGAGCCGCAGCTCGCGAGCTGCGATGTTCACCTACGACGCCGCGGGCGCGAACCCGATCGGCTACGGCGTCGGCGCGACCTGTGGTGTCAACGGACTCGCCTGCTTCACTCGCGACGCCCCGAAAGGGTTCACGATGTGGCTGCGCGAACAGGGCCATGTCTTCGATTGGGGCACGCTCAAGTGGTGTCAGTCGTACACGACGGCGCCGAACGGGTGCTACGACGCCGAGACGATCGCGCTCGACGAGTTCGGGCACGTGGAGAGCCTCGATCACCATGTCAACTACAGCACCAACTCGGACTACGAGGACGCGGTCGTCCAGACCTTCTCGAGCACGAAGCCCTCGACCGGCTGGAACCGCCACACCTTCGGGCGGTGCGACAGCGCGACCCTCCAGCTCAAGTACGACGTCACGTCGTCATCGGCCAAGGTCTCGACATGCCTCGACGTGGCCACCGTCCTGACATTGACGGCCTCGTCCGTCTCGATCCCGACCGGCGGGACGACGACCCTGACCGCCCGGCTGAACGCGGTCGCATCCGCGAGCTATGGCCGGCTGAGCGGGAACGCCCTGGGCGGTCGGACGGTGACGCTCCAACGGCGGGCGACCGGGACCTCGACCTGGGCGACCGTCGGGACGATGCCGTCCGGATCGCTCGGTGGCACCTACGTCGTGGCCCAGCGCCCGACCGCCGACACCCAGTACAGGGCCGTGTTCACGACCCCGACCAACGAGGGCATCAACGGCGACACGTCGCCGACCGTCGCGGTCGATGTCGTCACCTGCACCACGGTCGCGTCGAGCGACGTGGCCATCGCCATCCCATGCGCCTGAGCACAAGAGGAGCCAACGTCATGACCCGCTGGTCCACCCGCGCCGATCGGTCTGACGGCCGCGCTGTCCGGGCCGTCGCGACCCCCGGCGTTGCGGCGTTCGTCCTGGCCTGCCTCCTCGCCGCCTGCGGTGGCGCGATCAGGCCAGCGGGCGCCTCCGGTTCTGCCGTGCCGCCGGTGGCCAGTCCTTCCGGCCCGGCTGCCGGTGTGGCGCGCAGCGCGCACCCGTCGGACGCCGGGCCTCCCGCCGCGACACTCGTCGCCGAGGGCGGCGATCCGGTGGTCGGCCAGCTTGGCTCGTTCACCTGGGGCGGCGGCGGCTCGGACAGCCCGTGGCTGCCGGGCAGACCCGTGGTCGTCGGCGCCGGCGAGCCGTTGACCGTCAATGTGGCTGACGGGGTCGATGTGAGCGCCTGGACGGCGCGCCGGGTCTCCGCCGGGACGTCGGATGGGACGAACGGGGTCGGGCTCGGCGGTGGTCCCGCGCCGATCACGTTCGCAGCGCCGGGGCCCGGCTCGTGGTCGATCCAGGTCGTGGTCACCTATGCGGACGGACTCGGATCCGGCGCCTACTACTGGCAGGTCACGGTCCGGTGAGTGCGGGCATCGGCGTGGCACACTTGCCGCGCCGATGCCAACCTCGACCCGGCCTGCCAGATCACGACGCCGCTCGCGGTCGGCGACCAGTGTTGCCCTGTGGCTGGCCGCAGCACTCGCCGTCGTGGCCGGCTGCTCGGATGCGAAACCGTCCGGCGATCAGTCCGGCGCGGCGGATGGCCTGATCGTCCTCGCCGCGACCGCCGACGAGACGAGCCTGCTCGGGTGGGACGGGTCGAACCGAAGCGGCGTCTCGATCCCGCTGCCGAAGGCCGGGGCGACCTGGATCGCAACCGGCCGGGCGAGCGTGCTGGCCGCCGTTCTGCCAAAGGGCACGCTGGCGACGAGCGACCCGGTCCACCTCGGCGACCCGCTCAGCTGGCGTGCGGTCAAGGCCGTCGATCCGACCGGCAAGGCGCCGGACGGGCCCGACTACTTCGCGGCGTGGGACCCTGAAGGCGGCCGGTTCGCGACACTCGCCGGCGACCTGCCGGCCGGTGATGGGGTGCGGGTCGTGCTCATCGACCCGAGCGTGTCGACCGCTTTCGCGATCGAGATCGACGGCCCGGTCGTAGCAGCACCGCCGGTCTGGATCGATGGCGACCGACTGGTCCTGGTGACCGGCGATGCCGCGGCGCCCCTGACCGCGATCGTCGACACCTCGACCAGCGACCTCACCGAAGGGCCGAGCGGCGATCGCCTGCTCGCGACCTCCGCCGACGGCAAGCGGATCGCGACGATGGCCGGCCAGGGTGACCCGGTCGTCATCCGCGACACAGCCGGCTGGCTGGCCGGCGACGGCTCGTCGATCGCATCGATCACGCCACCGACGGGCTCGGCCACGGCCATCGGCTTTGCGCTGGACCCGGTCGGGCAACGGATCGTCGTCGCGTGGGCGGCAGCAGACGGATCGGTGACCCTGGCCATCCATGACGGGCGTTCGGATTGGCGCCGGGTCGCGCAGCCGTCGATCGGCGCGGCCCGCGGCGCGGTCGTCGCGTGGCGCCGCTGAGCGACGGCCCCCGGGTCAGGCGGAGATCGGCTCCGCTGCGGCGAAGATCGAGACCTGGGCCTCCTCGGGCAGCATCACGCCAAAGACCTTCTGGAGCGCCAGGAGGTGGACGCACGATCCCCAACTCTCGAAATAGTGGCAGGTGCATCGCCACTGACCAGCGTCGAGCCCGATGTGATGGGTGTCGTTATCGCCACGGAATGTGAGCGAGAGCCGGTCGATGGTGATCCGATCGAGCTCTCGTGCGTAGCGATTCGCCTTCTCGACCTTGCCGATCAGGGAACTGTGCATCGCAGCGCTACCTCCGTCGCCCATTTGGGCGCTCGCGGGGCCGCCGTCCGGTCTGCACCTCGACCGGTGATGGCGGTCGCGTCATCGAAGGGTACACCCGTCGCCGCCCCCTGATACGGGTGAATCATGGTACGTGGGTCCCACGAGGTCCTATGGGGCGGCCGTGCCCTCGCGCCCGAAGTCATCCTCGAGCCGGACGACGTCGTCGAGCTCCGGCGTGGAGACCTCCATCAGCTCGGTCCGCTCGATCGCCTCGTAGCGGTGGATCCGGCCGGTCCGGACATGCCGATGATCGCCGCTGACCAGCTCCTCGACCTGCACGGTCCCGTCGTCGTCCTCGAGATACAGCCGCAGCCGACCGGACGTCACGAGGATCGATTCGTCCTTGATCTCGTGGCGCTGGAGCGACAGGCGTTTGCCGGCCTCGATGACCAGGATCTTGCCGACGTACCGGTCCGTGTGGGCCCAGATGAGCTCATGGCCCCATGGCTTGTCGACCCGCCTGGCAGCGCTGGATGGGCCGTCGGTCACGAGCCGCGCACCAGCCGCTCGCCGGCGACGAGCAGCGCATCGCGCAGAGCTGCCGAGGTGGCCTCGGTGTAGACGCGGACCAATGGCTCCGTGCCAGAGGCTCGGATCAGCAGCCACGACCCGTCGGCCAGGAAGAACTTGAAGCCGTCGCCCGTGTCGAGCGGCACGGTCCGGGTGACCGACTCGCCGGCCAGCTCGGTCGGCGCGTCGGCCGCCAGGTCGACCAGCAGGCGGCGCTTGGTCTCGGGATACGCAGCCCGTTCGACGTGGACATCGATGCGCAGGTAGAACGACGGCCCGGCAAGCTCGTGGAACAGCTCGATCGCTCGCGACACCGGCCAGCGCCCGGCCGTCCTTTCGCGCAGGAACAAGTCGAGCAGCATGAGATCGGCGTAGACACCGTCCCGCTCGGGCAGGTGCATCCCGAACCCGAAGCCACCCGATTCCTCGGCGCCCATCATCGCGCCGGTCTCGATCATCTTGGGCCCGATGAACTTGAAGCCCACGGGCGTCTCGTAGGTCATGATCTCGTAGTGCTCGCCGAGCCGGGCCGCCATCGATGTGTTGTTGACGCTGACGACGACCGGTTCGCGCAGACCGCGGTGCTCGGCCAGGTAGTACATCAGCAGGCCGGTCACCTCGAGCTGGTGGACGAACGTGCCGCGCTCATCGGCTGCACCCGCCCGGTCGGCGTCGCCGTCGAGGAACAGGCCGAGGTCGTGCCCGCCCGCCGTCAGGATGCCGAGCGCCTCGTCGATGTTCGGCCGGATCGGCTCCGGGTTGACGCCACCGAAGTACGGGTTACGTTCCTGGTGGATCTCGTCCACCCGGATCCGTCCGCCGGCGAGCAGGCGCGAGATCCAGCCGCTCCCGGCGCCCCACATCGGGTCGACCAGGATCGAAGCGTCCGCGCCCTTGAGCGCGTCAAGGTCGAGCGTCCGCCGGACGAAGCGCTCATAGCCCTCGAACGGGTCGAACCGCTCGACGAGCCCGGCCGCCTCGGCGTCGGCGAACGGCCGGCGCGGGATGGCCACCCCGCCGTTGACCGCCAGCCGAGCTTCGATGACGCCCAGGATGTCCGCTCCCGCGGCGGCGCCGGTCGGGGCCTTGACCTTGAACCCGTTGTCGACCCAGGGATTGTGGCTGGCGGTGATGACGATGCCCGCCGACGCTCCCCGCTCCACGACCTCGTACGAGCTCATCTGAGTCGGCACGGCGTGGACGGAGTAGGCGACCGGGATGTCGTGGGCGAGGAGGATCTCCGCCGCGGCCATGGCGAAGAACTCGGATGAGAACCGGCGGTCGTAGGCGATGACCACGCCCTTGGCGGTTTCGCCGCGGCCGGCGACATACGCGGCCACGCCATCGGCGCAGCGCCGGACATTGTCGTAGGTGAACTCGTCGGCGATGCGGGCGCGCCAGCCGTCGGTCCCGAACACGATCGTCGTCGGCGCGAGCGGGTCGCCGGTCAGCGTCACGTCAGTCCTCCGGTTCCGTGCAGCGGGCGAGCAGCTGCTCCACGATCGGCCGGTCAGGGCCGCTCCCGCGCAGGATCGCGATCGGCTGGGCCGCGGTCATCCTACCGCGCTCCGGCGGTGCGATGACCCCCAGACGGTCACCGATCCGTCGGACGATCAGGTCGTCGTGCTCGACCTCGACGGTCTCGCCGGCCTGGACGACGCCACCGATCCCGCGGGCTCCGAGCGCCGACAGCAGGGCCGACCACGAGCCGAGATCCGACCACCCGACATCCATCGAGGCCATGACGACCTGGCCGCTCTGGGCCGCCCCCTCCATGACCGCGTAGTCGATCGAGATCGGCTTCTGGATGGCCTCGTAGGCGCGCTCCAGCATCGACGCCGAGCCGACCATCGGCCCGAGCGACTGGAGCAGGCCGGTGTAGCGCGTGAGCGCGGCCAGGATCGTCCGCCGCCGCCACAGGAAGATCCCGGCATTCCAGGCGATGCCGCCCTGCTGCTTGAACAGCTCCTCGGCGCGGGCGCGCTTGGGCTTCTCTTCGAACCGGAGCAGCGGGTAGGCCGACAGGCCCTCGACTTCGGCGCCGCGCTCGAGGTCCGGGATGAGGTAGCCGTACTCGGTCGCCGGTCGCGTGACCTGCGTCCCGAGGGTCACCAGCGGCGCCTCGATGCCGAAGGACCCCGTGGCCAGGTGCTCGGCCGCGCGGAGGACGCTCTGGAAGACTCCGACTCGCTCGACCGTCTGGTCGGCCGGCAGCACCAGCATCACCGCATCGTCGTGGCGGTCGATGGTCAGCGCCGCGAGGGCGATCGCCGCGGCCGTGTTGCGCCCGAGCGGCTCGATGACGATGTCGGCCGTGGGCGCCTGGTCGCGGACGAGCCGCTCGTAGCGCCGGTCGGTGACGACCGTGATGTCGTCGGTCAGGCCGCGCAACCGCTCCACCGTCGCCTGCAGGAGCGAGTGCTCCCCGAGCAGCGGCAGGAATGGCTTGGGACGTTCGGCTCGGCTCAGCGGGTGGAGGCGGGTCCCGCCGCCGCCGGCCAGGATGACGGCGTACATGCAGCGCCTAGTCTAGTGGCGGGCGCCCGCCGCAGAAGCGCGGGCGGCCAGGGTGCCGGCCGAGATGGCGAGGGCCCGATCCGTCAGGCGGCGATGACCGGCTCCGGCAGGCCGGCGTCCGCGGCGAGGATGGCGGCCTTGTCGGTTCGCTCCCAGGGCAGGTCCAGGTCCGGCCGGCCGAAGTGGCCGTACGCGGCAGTCTGCCGGTAGATCGGCCGGCGCAGGTCGAGCGAGGCGATGATCGACGCCGGGCGAAGATCAAAGTGGCGCTCGATCAGGGCCTGGATGGCCGCGTCTTCGAGCCGCCCGGTGCCGAACGAGTCGACACTGAGGCTGATCGGCCGGGCGATGCCGATGCCATACGCGACCTCGACCTCGAACCGGTCGGCGAGGCCGGCCGCGACCACGTTCTTGGCCACCCAGCGGGCCGCGTACGCCGCCGAGCGGTCGACCTTGGTCGGGTCCTTGCCGGAAAAGGCGCCGCCGCCGTGGCGGGCCATCCCGCCGTACGAGTCGACGATGATCTTGCGCCCGGTCAGGCCGGCATCGCCCATCGGCCCGCCGGTCACGAACCGCCCGGTCGGGTTGACATGCATGATCGGGTCGGTCTCGCGCAGGTCGGCCGGGATCGTCGGCAGGATGACCGCCTCGATCAGATCGTCCTGGAGCTGGTCCAGGCGGACGTCCGGGTCGTGCTGCGCGGCGAGGACGATCGTCTGGACCCGCTTCGGCACGCCGCGCTCGTACTCCACGGTGACCTGCGTCTTGCCGTCGGGCCGGAGGTACGGCAGCTGGCCCGACTTGCGGGCCTCGGCCAGGCGGCGCGCCATGCGATGCGCGAGGGCGATGGGCAGGGGCATCAGCTCAGGCGTCTCGCGGCAGGCGAAGCCGAACATCATGCCCTGGTCGCCGGCGCCGAGCTCCAGGGTCGAGGCGGCATCGCCGCGCACTTCGAGCGCCGAATCGACGCCCTGCGCGATATCCGGCGACTGCTCCTTGACCGAGATGAGCGTGCCGCAGGTCAGGTAGTCGAAGCCGTAGTCCGCCCGCGTGTAGCCGATGTCACGGACCGTGTCGCGAACGACGGCCTGGATGTCGATGTAGGTCTTGGTCGAGATCTCGCCGAGGACCATCACCAGGCCGGTCGTGGTCGCCGTCTCGCATGCGACACGCGCCTGCGGGTCCTCGCGGATGATCGCGTCGAGGATGGCATCCGAGACCTGGTCGCACATCTTGTCGGGATGGCCCTCGGTCACCGATTCCGAGGTGAACAGATACTGCGCGGCGTCGACGATGCTCATGGCCGCCAAGGCTAGCACGACCGACCCGGCGCGAGCCGCCCGCTGGGCCAGGCAGCCGGGCTGAACCGCGGCCCGCGCCATCGTCCGGGCCGCCCGCCGGGTTGGCCGCCGCCCCGGGCGGGCTGACACGCGACCGTGCCCACGCCAGTTCTTGCCACCTACGAATCAGGCTCGTGGTATGCGAGATCTGTGGGTCCGGACGCCGGACCGGACGGCGCCTTCACGCTCGATCAGGAGAGCGACGGCGGACCGATCGGCGGTGAACCTCGCAGACGACGAATGTGGTTGCTCGTTGGCGAGAACCAGGGCCGCGGCGTGCCCGGGTTCGACATTTCGGCGGCGGGACGGCATACCGCTCGGAGCCGCGCGTGCCCGTCCTTGCCGTGGACGAATCAGGCTCGTGGTATGCGAGATTGGCGGTGTCTGCGGCGGAAGGTAGGTTGGCGCCACGCTCGATCACGAACCCACCGGGGTCGGGGACCGGCGCGGATCTCGCCTGTGACGAATGTGGTTACGCACTGACAAGAACGCCGGCGCCGACGCACGTCCACCCCGTTCAGCGGTCCGCCGTCAAACGCCGGAACGTAACGTTTCGAGATCCAGGTCCCGTTCGATCCTGTGGAGCACCTCGTCGCCGATGATGCCGTCGTCGCGCAGCCTGATGACCGCCTCGCGTTCGGCATCGAGGACCGCCGTCCGGATGCCCATGTGGTCGAGCAGCTCCTGCTCGCTCTCGTCCTTCGGTCCTTCGGGGTGCGGCCAGACGTGGCTGGCTTCGTGCTCGTAGCGCGATCGGAGCTGATCGATGAGCTCGCGATGGCCGGGGTACTCATCCTGCAGGTCGGTCAGGCGGGTGAGCGCCGCTTCGACCGCGGCCAGGCGGGCGTGGGTCTCCTCCGAATCCGCCCCGGTCACGGCCGCGACGCCGAGGCGACGGACGAGGAGCGGGAGCGTCAGGCCCTGGCCGACGAGCGTGGCGAGGATCACGCAGAAGGTCAGGAAGATGACCAGGTCCCGCTGCGGGAAGCGGACATCGATCGGGAGGGCCAGCGCGGCGGCCAGCGACACCGCCCCGCGCATCCCGGCCCACGAGATGACGAAGACCACCTTGGGTGGCGGCGAGGGGTCACGAACACGGATGCGGGCGCTGAACCGGCGTGGCAGGTACGTTGCCGGGAAGACCCACACGATCCGCGCGACGATGACGACGAGGCTGATGGCCAGGCCATACCCGAGGAGGGTGCTCGCGGGCAGCTGGAGATGGCGCAGGATCTCGGGCAACTGGAGTCCGATGAGCATGAACGCCAGGCTGTTGATGATGAAGATGACGATGTCCCAGACGGCCCGACCCATCAGTCGCGCGTCGGGCGACAATGTGCGCGCCGCGCGCCGTCCGGCGATCAGCCCGGCAACCACGGCGGCGAGGACGCCGCTCAGGCCCATGGCCTCGGCCGGCAGGTAGGCCGCGAACGGCGCCAGCAGCGAGACCATGATCTCGAGCGTCGGATCGCTGGTCCGCCGCCAGCCCTCGGTCAGGATGAAGCCGACCACGACCCCGACCAGGATGCCGCCAAGGCCGACGATGACGAACGACGTCCCGGCGAGCGCCAGGGAGAACGAGCCGCCGATCGCGACCGCGACCGCGAACCGGTACGCGATCAGCGCGGTCGCATCGTTGATCAGGCTCTCACCTTCGAGGATCGTGACCACGCGGCGCGGCGCACCCAGCCGCCGGAAGATGGCCGTGGCGGCCACCGCGTCCGGCGGCGCGACGATGGCTCCGAGCGCGAAGGCCGCGCCGACGTTGACCGCCAGCTCCGGGATGAGGAGCTGGGCCGCGATCCCGACCACGGCCGTCGTGAACAGCACCAGCCCGACGGCGAGCAGGATGATCGGCCGGAGGTTCGCCTTGAAGTCGCGGATGGGCGTCGAATACCCGGCCCCGAACAGGATCGGCGGGAGCAGGAGCAGGAAGACGACGCTCGGGTCGAGCACGATCGTCGGGACGCCCGGGAGGAACCCGAGGGCGAGCCCGCCGAGCACCAGGAGGATCGGATATGCCACCCCGATCCAGCGCGCGATGTACGCCAGAGCCACCGCGACGACGAACAGGCCGAGGACCACTTCGATGGGGCTGAGCTCCATCAGGTCGGGGTCGAGGCCTCGGCGACACCGAGCTCATGGCGTGGACGTCGGGCAGGCCAGGTGTCAAGCCCCGGCATGTCGAGCGGCGGAAGGTCGTCGGCGGGCACGAACCCGAAGACCTGGCCGAGGAACGACAGGCGAGCCTCGATCGTGCGCCGGATCGCGTAGGCACCGCGGAAGCCGTGGCCCTCGCCCTCGAACGCGAGGTAGGCGTGCGGGATCCCCTTGGCGACCAGGGCGGCCACGATCGCCTCCGCATGCGACGGCGGGACGACCTTGTCGTCGAGCCCGTGGAGGATGAGGACGGGACACGAGAAGGCATCGACGAAGTGGTTCGGCGAGCGCTCGCGGTAGAGCGCGGCGGCCTCCGGGTATGGCCCGACCAGCTGGTTGGTGTAGCGCGATTCGAACTTGTGGGTGTCGACCGCGAGCAACTCGAGGTCGCCGACCCCGAACAGGCTGATGCCGGCCGCGAAGACGTCGCGGAAGGCGAGCGCCGCCAGCGTGGTGTAGCCGCCCGCACTGCCACCTTCGATGGCGAGGCGGTCGGGGTCGACATCGCCACGTCCGACGAGGAACCGGGCGGCCGCCACGCAATCGTCCACGTCGACGACGCCCCACTCGCCATTGAGCCGCTGCCGATATGCCCGGCCGTAGCCGGTGCTCCCACCGTAGTCGACGTCCACGACGGCGATCCCGCGACTGGTCAGGAGCTGCTTGCCGAGGTCCAGGGCGGTCGTCGCATTGGAGGTCGGGCCACCATGCGACAGGACCAGGAGCGGCGGCCGCTCCCCGTCCGGCGCGACGAAGGCCGGGTTCGAGGGCCGGTAATACAGGGCAAAGGCGGTGCGTCCACCGGTCGTCGGGAATTCGATCGTCTCCGGCTCCGCGATCGTGGCGGGGTCGATCGCGATCGTGCTCGCCCGGCGCAGGACGCCGGCCGGCGCCAGCGTGACCGGGCCGAAGCGGGCGACGACGGCGGGGTCGCCGGGACGGCCGGCCAGGGCAACCACCGTGTGCTCGGCCACGCGCAGCGCGTCGAGCTCCGTGAACGGCGTCTCGACCTCGCCGATGAGCAGCCCGGGCTCGATCCGGAACAGGTGGTCACGGCCGCCCTGCCGCGCGATCGCCACGATCGTGCCATCGGCCAGGAAGCCGTAGGACGAGCGGTCGAAGATCCAGGCCGGATCCGCGAACTCGGCGTCCATCGGCGCGAGCGGCTCCAGGCGCGGCCCTTCCACGAGCCGGTAGAGGTTCCACCAGCCACTCCGGTCACTGATGAGATGCAGCGTGCCGTCCCGCGACCACTCGGGCTGGACGATCGATTCGTCCGGACCGCCGGCCGCGAGCGCCGCCTCGCCAAGGGTCCCGTTGGCCTCGAACGCGGCCACCTGGAGACGCGTCGCGTCCCACGGCATGTCCGGGTGGTCCCATTCGAGCCAGGCCAGCCGCGTGCCGTCGGGCGACAGCCGCGGGTTCGACACGAAGTCGGAGCCCTTGACCAGGACCTGCGCGTCGCCACCATCGAGCGGGATGCTGACGATCGCGTTCATCGGCGGGCCGCCGGCCGTGTGATCCTCGCGGACCGCGTAGAAGCGTCGGCGCGCGACATCCGGGCGGAGATCGGCGTAGCGGAACGGCCCGGCGGGTGTGAGCGGAATCGCCGTCTCGGATCCCGGATCGAGCCGGTACAAGCGGCCGTCGACGAAGTTCGAGAAGACGACCACGCCGCCGGTCACGACGTACGAGCCGCCGCCGTACTCATGGACGCCCGTCCGGACGTTGAACGGCGGCGGCGTCAGGTCGCCCGTCGACCCGTCGGCCGCGGCCTGCACCAGCACGCGCCGCCCTCGCTCGGTCGGACGGCCCTCCAACCAGTAGACATCGTCGCCGTCGATCCACGGCTCGTTGAGCAGGACGACCTCGCCGACGACATCCTCGATCCGGATCATGGAATGCCACGCCCCGTACGGGGCGACCGTCCGCTCGAGCACCCCGATCAGGTCCCGTGCTGCCACGATGAGACGTAGGCGGCCTGCTCGGCGGTCATCGGCTCGAGCTGGATGCCGAGCGCGGCGAGCTTGAGCCGGGCGACCTCGGCGTCGATCGCCTCGGGGACGTTGTAGACCCGCGCCTCAAGCTCGCCGTGATGGAGCGCGACGTACTCGGCCGACAGCGCCTGGTTGGCGAAGCTCATGTCCATGACCGCGGCCGGGTGACCCTCGGCGGCACCGAGGTTGACCAGCCGGCCCTCGGCGATGAGGTTGAGCTTCTTGCCGCCGAGGTCGAACTCCTGGACGTTCTCGCGCACGTCGCGGACATGGCCCTCAGCCATGGCCCTGAGCGCAGCGAGGTCGAGCTCGGCATCGAAGTGGCCGGAGTTGGCCATGATCGCGCCGTCGCGCATCGCCTCGAAATGTTCGCGCCGGAAGACATTGATGTTGCCGGTGGCCGTGATGAACAGCTCGCCCCAGGCGGCTGCCTGGGCTGCGGTCATGACCGCGTAGCCGTCCATCAGGGCCTCGAGGGCGCGGACCGGATCGACCTCGATGACCGCGACATGCGCACCGTGGCCGGCCATCCGCGAGGTGATGCCCTTGCCGACCCAGCCGTACCCGGCGACGACCACGTGTCGGCCGGCGATCAGGATGTTGGTCGCGCGCAGGATCCCGTCGAGCGTGCTCTGCCCGGTGCCATAGCGGTTGTCGAACAGATGCTTGGTCTGGGCCTCGTTGACGGCGATGACCGGGAAGCGGAGCTTGCCATCGGCGGCCATCGCCCTGAGGCGGATGACGCCCGTGGTCGTCTCCTCCGTCCCGGCGTGGATCTCCGCGACCTGGTCCGGGCGTTCGGTGTGGAGCAGGTTCACGAGATCGCAGCCGTCGTCCATCGTCAGCTGCGGATGCGTATCGGCGACGGAGCGAAGGTGGGAGTAGTAGGTCTCGTTGTCCTCGCCGCGGCGCGCGAACGTCGCGATGCCGTACTCGGCGACGAGCGCAGCCGCCACGTCGTCCTTGGTCGACAGCGGGTTGCTCGCCGCGAGGACGACCTGGGCGCCCCCGGCCTTGAGCGTCCGCATCAGGTTGGCGGTCTCGGTCGTGACGTGCAGGCAGGCGCCGATGCGCAGGCCGTCGAGCGGCCGATCGCGCTCGAACCGCTCGCGGATGAAGCGGAGGACGGGCATCTCTCGTTCGGCCCACTCGATCCGTCGGACGCCCTCGGCGGCGAGGCCGAGATCCGTCACGTCGTGGGCCGGGGATGTGCTGGCGGTGGTCATGAAGGGTCGGTCTCCTTGCGATTGAACAGGCGCCGCAGCGGCGCCGCGAAGTCCGGCCAGGGTGACCCCAGCCGATGGACGAGGCGCTCCTCGAAGCGGACGTGCTCCGCGTATCCGAGGCGGCGATAGGCGTTGAGGGCGGGCGGGTTGTCGGAGCGGACGTTGAGCACGACCTGGTCGCACATCCGCAACAGCTCCGCGGTCACGGCGCCGGTCACGGCCGTCGCGAAACCACGTCCACGATAGTCGACATGGGTCAGGACGTTGCCGACGACCGCCAGTCGGGCGCCCGGGCTGACCACGTGCGTGCCGGCCGCGGCCACCAGCTGGCCGTTGATGCGGAGGCCGTAATAGACCCCATCGCCGATGGCCGTCGAGGGCAGCCATGACGCGAAGCCGAGCTGGTACAGCCGGTTGAGCTCACCGATCTCGACCGGCAGCAGCCGCTGGACGCTGGCCGGGTACGGCCGAAAATGGGCCCGGTCGACCCACATCCGGACCATCGTCGGGCCCGGGTCCACACGGTAGGCCGTCTCGATCGCCGGCAGGACCGTCGGCGGCGCCGCGACATAGGCGACTCGCGGCCGGATGAGGTCCCGCAGGATGATCGCGATGCCGTCCTCGCGCCCCATCGCGAACAACGGCTGCGGGGTCGGCCCGTTGTACTCGAGGACGAGCGCCACCGGGGTGTCGCCGTCCCAGGCCATCCCCCAGCGCGTCCGGGCGAACTCCCGTTCCTCCAGGTCGCAGATGGCGTACGCGGCGTACAGCCGGTCAAGTTCGAGGTACGCGCGCAGGACGGCCTTGTCCGTGGTGGTCTGGGCGATGATCGATCCACGGCGCCCGACCGCGACCGTGGCCATCAGTCCGCCGCCGCCACCGGGGTCCGGATCGCCCGGAAGCCGGGCATCGCGGCCCAGCGTGCGCGCGCCCGGGCGACGGCCTCGGGGAGGGCCGTCTCGAACGGCGCTCGAAGGACGCCTTCCTCGGTGACGATCCCCGTGATCAGTTCGGCCGGGGTCACGTCGAAGGCCGGGTTGCGCACCTCGGTCCCGGGCGGGGCGATGCGAACGCCACGGAATTCGAGGACCTCCTCGGGCTTGCGCTCCTCGATATCGATGCCCGATCCGTCGGCCGTGGCGAGGTCAACCGAGCTGGTCGGGGCGCACACGTAGAACGGGATGCCGTGGCGGGCCGCCAGGACCGCGAGTGGGTAGGTCCCGACCTTGTTGGCCGTGTCGCCGTTGGCCGCCACCCGGTCCGCCCCGACGACGATGACGTCGACCTCGCCTCGGGCCATCAGGTGGCCCGCGGCCACGTCGGGCAGCAGCGTGTGCCGTACCCCGGCCTGGGCGAGCTCCCAGGTCGTGAGTCGGGCGCCCTGGAGATACGGTCGCGTCTCGTCGACCCAGACGTGGAGGTCGCGTCCGGCGTGGTGGGCCGCCTGCACGATGCCGAGCGCGGTACCGTACTGGCCGCAGGCCAGCGGGCCGGTGTTGCAATGGGTCAGGATACGGACCGGCCGGCCCTCCGGTGTCGGCAGGATGTCGAGACCGAACGTCGCCAGCCGGCCGTGGTCCGTCGTCGCCTCGAAGATGATCGCGTCGACCTCGGCCCGGATCGCGTCGGCGATCGCGTCGCCGTCCTCGGACAGGTCGCCGACCTCCTCGTAGCGGGCCATCACGCGCTCGACCGCCCAGCGCAGGTTGACGGCTGTCGGGCGCGAGTTGATCAGGGCATTGGCGGAGCCGCGCAGCGTGGCCCGCCGAGCGTATGGCCGGCCGTCGCGCTGGTGCTCGGCGCTGAGCGACAGCCCGATGGCCGCGACCTGGCCGATGGCCGGGGCGCCGCGGACGACCATCTCGCGGATGGCGAAGGCAACCTCTCCGGCAGACGTGCATGGGTATTCGACAAGCGCGTCGGGCAGCCGTCGCTGGTCGATCAGGTAGAGCACGCCGCCGTCCTCCCGGAACGGGGTCCGAAAGCCGGCCGGGCCGTTGGCGCCGAGGAGCGTCGATGGATCCGCGAGCGGTGGCGGCGCCGCGACGCTGCCAGGGCCGAGGATCGAGCTGGCAGCGTCGGCCGACACCTGCTGGAGCGCCTGAGCCGCGCCGGCGATCGATGCCGCGGTCTGGATCAGCTCGCCGGCGAAGCTCCGGAAGAAGCGGCGACGCCCGACGTCCACGACCGGGGCGGAGCCGGCCTGCGTGGCCGCCACGGGCGTACTACCGGCCATCGCGTCAGCCGGGCCCGACCCGGCCGCATCCGACGCTGCCGCGTCGGGCGGCGGCGAGGCGGCGCTGCGATCGATGACGGGATCGGCCAATGTGCGTGCCTCGATCCGGGGATCCGTCAGTACTTGATGACGCTGGTGACCCGTCGACTGTCCAGCCGGTCACGGCCCTTCAGGAACTCGAGCTCGACCAGGAAGGCGAGACCGACCACCTCGCCCTTGAGCCGCTCGACGAGCTCGATGGTGCCGTGGACCGTGCCGCCTGTCGCGAGCAGGTCGTCCACGATGAGCACGCGCTGGCCGGGGGCGATGGCGTCGCGGTGGATCTCGAGCGTGTTCGAGCCGTATTCGAGGGCGTACTCGACGGTGATCGTCTCGGCCGGCAGCTTGCCCAGCTTGCGGACGGGGACGAGCCCGGCATCGAGCAGGTAGGCCATCGGCGCGCTGAAGATGAACCCGCGCGACTCCATCCCGACGACGATGTCGATCCGGTCGCCGGTGTACGGGGTGAGCATCTCGTCGATCGCCTCCTTGTAGGCGACCGGGTCCTTGAGCAGGGTGGTGATGTCGTAGAACAGGATCCCGGGCTTCGGGAAGTCGGGGACCTCGCGGATCTTCGCGCGCAGTTCCTCGGCAGACACGATATCGGGGCCTCCTGGGAACGGGGCCGCGGCGCCGGATGGGCAGCCGACTGAGCGCCCGAAGTCTACCGCAGGCGTCCCGTCCGTTACGACGGCGGCGACGCGGGAGACAGGGCCATCGCGCTCGCGGTCTCGGCTCGCGGCCGGAGGCGACCGGTCAACGCGAGGCCACCGAGACCGACGATGAGCGCCACGATGAACCCGGCCGCCAGTCCGGCCGCCGGCGCCCCGGTCGCCCGCAGGCTGGCCGCCACGATCGCACCGGTGATCCCGGTCCCCAGCGCGGTCCCGAGCGAGTCGGTCAGCGACAGGGCGCTCGTGGCCGCGCCCTGCGCATCCACCGAAGCCTCACGCAGGGTGATGAGGGCCAGGGGCGAGTAGGCCAGACCCATCCCGAGACCGGCCACCCCGAACGCCGGGATGGCGACCAGCCAGGTGATGTCGGGGCGAAGGACGAGGAGCATCCCGGCGAGCCCGAGCAGGGTCACCATGAACCCCGCACGCACGAACAAGTGGGTCGGCCAGCGCGTGGCCCCGCGCGCCTGGATCCACGCCCCGGCGGTCCACGCGATGGTCGCGGCCGTCAAGGCGATACCCGCCTCCGTGGCCGACACCCCCCGCCAGCCGACCAGGGTCAGGGCCACGAACGCGTCGACCCCGAAGAACATGCAGGTCAGGATCCCGCGCAGCAGGATCGCTGCGGGCAGGACGGGTCGGGCCACGAGCGTGCCGGCCGGGGTGAGGCGACGGAGGGCGAACAGGCCGATGGTCAAGCCCGTCGCGCTGAGCAAGACCGTGGCGACCGGCTCGCCGCTGGTCAAGCCGGCCGTCAGCAGGCCCGCCCCGAGAGCGACCGTGATGGCCAGCGGCAATCGACCGCGACGGGTGACGCGCATGGCGCCAGCGGCGGCCGGCGGCGCCTCGCCGACGGCATGGAGCGCGCGCAGGGTCAGGGCCGCCGCCAGGGCGATGAGCGGGAGCAGACCAAGGAAGACATACCGCCAGCCGGCCACTTCCCCGACGGTCCCGGCGATGGCCGGGCCGATGACGCCCGGCAGGACCCACGCCGTCGACAGCGTGGCGAACATCCGCGGCCGCAACCGTTCGGGCAGCGTGCGCCCGATCGCGACGTAGGCGATCGGCTGGATCGCGCCGGCCCCCAAACCCTGGAGGAACCGGGCCGCAACGAGGATCGGCATCGTCGGCGCCAGCCCGCCGGCCAGCAATCCGATCGCGAACAGGCCGAGTCCGGCGGCGAATGGCATGGCGAGCCCGCCACGATCGATCGCGCCGCCGACCACCACGATGCCGATGAGTGAACCGAGGAAGAACGCCGAAAAGACCCAGCCATACAACTCGAGGCCGCCTAGCTCGGACGCCACGATCGGCATGACCGTCGAGATGGCCAGCGCCTCGAACCCGACGAGCGTGATGGTCAGGACCAGGCCGAGGGTCAGGGCGCGACGGTCCGGACGCCACAGGCTGTCCTCGGGATCGCGCGCGGGTCGGTTCATGGCGCAAGGATGGCGGGGATCGCGCGCGCCTGCCACGGCCGTCCGTCGCGGGCCGGGGCGGACCCGGTCCTCGGGAGGGCCATCGCGGTCCGGGCTGTTACCGTGGGGTCGTGACCACACGACATCGGCGCTTTGCCATCCATGACGTCACGTTCGGCGGCGTCAGCCTGCCGGGCGCGACCGTCGACTGCTGGGACGACAGCGATGGCCACTCGCGCTGGAGCGCGCGCATCGTCACCCGAGTCGGACCGGCACTCGACGAAGGTGAGCTGACCGGACGGATGGCGGATGGGCGCGCCGTGTCGGGGCACGCCGTGGTGGCCGATCGCCAGGTCGGCGCGGGCGGTCGGCGCGAGACGCTGGTCGAGCTCCATGGGTCGGGTGAGCTGACGGGCCTGGTCGACCCTTCGGACTGAGCTCTTGGCTGCTGGACTGAGGCCTCGGCCGTTCAGTCCGTGTCTGCGTCCGGAGCCGCGCCGCCACCTCGCGAACCGCGCTCCAGCTCCACGATCCAGCAACCCGGGATGACGTCGCACTCCATCGTCACGCGGAACCCCCGACCGAGTGAAGCCCGAGGATCTCGTTCGCGAGCGCATCGTCCGCGAGGTCGAGACGGACGGGCGGGCGGGACCTCGCGGGCGTCACGCCCGGCGCAGGCGCCAGATGCACTCGGACGGCCACCGGCGTGCCCACGCCAGTGCCTCCGCATCACGATACGTGCTCGTGGCGCCCTCGGGCGGGCGTGGTTCGACCAGGTCCTCCACGATGAACCCGTTGGCGCGAAACAGCCGGATCCACTCCCCGTACGGCAGCTGGAACGAGATCTCGTCCTCGTCCTCGAACTGGTGCATCCCGAAGTAGTCCATCGCGAGCCGGTCGCCGATCCGCTCGGCGCCGGGCGGCCAGCAGATCGTGGCGAGCGGTGAACCGTGGCTGAAGGCGAACAGCCCGCCCGGGCGCAGCAGGCGGGCCACCTCCGGGACCGTCCGGTACGGGTCCGCGAATGACATCGCCCCGTGATCGCAGAACACGATGTCGAACGAGGCGTTGGGGTACGGCACGGCCTCCGCGCTGCCATGGACGAGCGGGAAGTCGACGGCAGCCTCGGCCATCAGCCGGCCGGCATGCTCGAGCTGGCGAGCCGACAGGTCCAAGCCGACTGGTCGCGCAGCCGCCCGCGCGAGGGCGATCGACCATTGGGCCGCCCCGCAGCCGAGCTCGAGGATGTCGCGGTCCTCGACATCGCCCAGGATGCACAGGTCCGATTCGGGGATCTGGCTGGTGCCCCATGCGAGACCACCGGAGTCGGCCAGCTGACCACCATGGCGAGCCTGGTACTCGTCGCTATAGGCGTCCCACGACGCCTGGTTGCGAGCGGCGTGGGCGGTGAGGTCCGGCCGGGTGTCATCGGTCACGGTCGTCACTGTACGTGGTCGGAAGCCGCTGAAAGAGCGGCGCGACGGTGTTCGGCGGTCGCACGGGGCGGGACCGGCGCTCGCTACACTACGGCGAGCTGCGCCCCGACATGGGGCGACCCGCGAGAGGACGGCAGCGATGGCGATCGCATCGACCTCGATGTCACGGGCCGGCGACTTCCTTGGACGTATCGCGGCCGCGGCCGCGGTCGTCCTGCTGCTCGCGGCCTGCCAGGCGTCGTCGACATCAAGGTCGACGCGCTCGGAACCTTCCTGGCCGGTGACACGGCGCTGAGTGTCACGCCGGCCAAGCCCGTCACGATCGGCGGCTTGAAGGGAACGCAGGTGGACATCACGACCGCGCCCGGGGCCGACAGTCATACGTCCGATTGCCCCGTCCAGACGTGCGTGGCCTTCTTCAACGGCAAGGACCCGTCGTCGAAGCCGACCTGGGCCCGGGACTGGGGCAGCGTGTCGTCGGAGCGCCAGCGGCTCTATCTGCTCACGGCGTCTGACGGGATCGTCGCGATCGTCGTCGAGTCGGTCGACGGCACGACGTTCGATGCCATCACGAAGACGGCGGACACCATCCTCGGCTCGGTGGTCTTCGACAAGTCCTAGCCTGGCCGGCTCACCTCAGCCCGGCATCGGCGACGACAGACGGGCAACCACGGCTTGGGTCAGCGTCCAGCCCCGGGCCGGATCCTTCGGCAGCCGGAGCCGGACCTGGTTGCTGGCGAACGTGACATCGCTCGGACGGAGACCGGGCAGCGACGGCCCGGCCAGCAGCCGCATGGCGGTCGCCCGGCTGAGGTTCGCGCCAAACCGTACGACCAGCCAGCCCTCCTCGCGTGAGATGGACGAGACGCCCGCCGCCTCCGCGGTCAGCCGCAGGTCAGCCACCTCGATGAGTCGGACGACCGGATCGGGCATCGGCCCGTAGCGGTCGATGACCTCCTGGCGGAACGCGGCCAGATCGCCGCTCGAACGGGCTCGGGCGAGGCGCCGGTAGAGCTCCAGCTTCTGGGCCTCGTCCGGGACATAGTCGTCGGGCAGGTGCGCCTCGATCGGCAGGTCGACGATCGCCTGGGGCGCATCGATGATCGGGGCGCGCCCCTCCATCGATGCCTTGCGCGTCTCGACGGCCTCCGCCAGCAGGCGCGAGTACAGGTCGAATCCGACCGCCGCCATATGGCCGGATTGCTCGCCACCGAGGATGTTGCCGGCACCCCGGATCTCGAGGTCGGACAGGGCGATCTGGAACCCGGCGCCCAGCTCCGAGGCGTTGAAGATCGCCTGGAGCCGCTTGCGCGCCTCGTCCGACAGCCGCTCCCGACGGCGGTACAGGAGATACGCATATGCCCGCCGCGACGAGCGTCCGACGCGTCCGCGGAGCTGGTAGAGCTGGGCCAGGCCCAGCGTGTCCGCGCGGTCGATGATGATCGTGTTGGCGTTCGGGATATCGAGCCCGGATTCGATGATGGTCGTGCACACGAGGACGTCGGCTGCGCCGTCGGCGAACGCGATCATGACCTGCTCGAGGGCGCCCTCGGCCATCTGGCCGTGCCCGACCACGAACCGGGCGTCGGGCAGCATCCGGCGGAGCTGCTCGGCCTGGGCCTCGATCGTCTCGACCCGGTTGTGGACGTAGAACACCTGACCCCCGCGGTCCAGCTCGCGCAGGACCGCGTCGCGCACGAGCCCGGCCGATGCCTCCGCCACCCGGGTCTGGATCGGCAGACGGTCCTCCGGCGGGGTCTCGATGACGCTCAGGTCGCGGATCCCGGCCAACGCGAGATTGAGCGTTCGCGGGATCGGCGTCGCCGACAGGGTCAGGACGTCCACCTCGCGCCGGAGCTGCTTGAGCCGTTCCTTGGCCGCCACGCCGAAGCGCTGCTCCTCGTCGACCACGACCAGCCCGAGATCGCGGAATCGGATGTCCTTGCTGAGCAGCCGATGGGTGCCGATGACGATGTCGACCGTGCCGTCCGTCAGCCCGGCGATGGTGGCAGCCTGGGCGGCGGCCGGCACGAACCGCGACAACAGCCGGACTTCCAGCGGGAAGGCGGCGAACCGCTGCGAGAACGTGGCGTGGTGCTGGGCCGCGAGGACCGTCGTCGGCACGAGGATGGCGACTTGCCTGCCGTCCTGGGTGGCCTTGAACGCGGCTCGCAGTGCGACCTCCGTCTTGCCGTAGCCCACGTCGCCGACCACCAGCCGGTCCATCGGACGGACGAGTTCCATGTCGGCTTTGACCTCGGCCGCGGCACGAAGCTGGTCGATCGTCTCCTCGTACGGGAACGAGGCCTCCATCTCCGCCTGCCACGGCGTGTCGAGCCCGAACGCGTGCCCCTGCGCGCTGGCCCGCGAGGCGTACAGCGCGAGCAGCTCCTCGGCCAGGTCGTCGACCGCCTTGCGGACGCGTTGCTTGGCCCGCAGCCATTCCGTGCCGCCGAGCTTGCTGAGCGCCGGCCGCTCCCCGCCCGAGTAGCGCGTCACGCGCCCGATCTGCTCCACCGGCACGAAGATCCGGTCGCCGCCCTGGAACGATAGCTCGAGGTAGTCGCGGTCCTCGTCCGTCCCGCCGCGCCGGAGCATCTGCTCGTAGCGTGCCACCCCGTGGTCGATGTGGACGACGAGATCGCCCGGGGTCAGCCGCTCGAGGATGTCGCGCGGCACGACCCGTCGGAGCGCGCGCGGACGACGGATCCGGACAGTCCCGAACAGCTCACGATCGGTGACGAACGCCAGGCCGTCCGGGCCACCGATGAAGCCACCGTTCAGGCTGCGCTCGATGAGCGCGATGGCCCCCGGCGGCGGCGGTTCGGCCACCCGGTCGACGACGGCGACCGGGACGCCGCCCTCGCCGAGGATGTCGGCCAGCCGCGGTGCCTGATCCGAGGCGAGGACGATCCGCGCGTCGTCGGCGCGCCAGGCTGCCACGGCATCGACCAGCCGGCCGGAGCGGCCCGCCGGCAGCAGCGGCTCGCGCCAGCCGAACGGGTCGCCCGATGAGAGCGCGCCGCGAGCCATGGCCGCGTCCTCTGGCGGGACCGACTCCCAGGTCAGCTCGAGGGTCCGTGAGCCGACCAGCCGGCCCTTCCAGTCGCGCGGCGGCAGATACGTCGAGGGCCAGTCCCTGGGCAGCTCACCGGCGGCCATCAGCTCCGTACGTCGCTCGTCCGCCTGTCGCCACAGGAACCCGGCGGCCTCCGCGATGTCGCCCGGCTCGTCGAGCACCAGCAGCGTTCCCGGCCCGATGTGATCGAGCCCGGTCGCCTGGGCCAGATGGGCAGCCCAGACCTCGGCGGCGTCCCCGACGGCCATCGCCCGGCCGGCGGCGGGCGCGTGGTCCGCGATGACCAGAGCCTCGGTATCGAACCGGATCAGATCCGCGGCAAGCCGCTCCGGCAGACGACTGGCGCCACGCCCCAGGCGATCGCGGATGGCGGCCGCCCCGCCGGCCGGCAGCAGGAACTCCGAGGCGGGCAGGAGGATGGCGCCGTCGACCGGGCCAACGGTCCGCTGGTCGGTCGGGTCGAAGGATCGGAGCGAGTCGATCTCGTCGCCGAAGAACTCGATCCGGATGGGCAGCGACAGGGACGGCGGGAAGACGTCGACGATACCGCCGCGACGCGCCGACTCGCCGCGACCAGCGACCTCGGCGACGGGTACGTAGCCGAGGTCGAACAGCTCGCGCAGCAGCGCGTCCTGGTGGATCCGGTTGCCGACCCGCAGCTCGCGCGGAGCGACCGGCAGGTCGGCCGGGGCGATCGTGTGCTGGAGCAGCGCCTGGACACTGGCCACCATCACCCTCGCCCGGCCGCTGTGCCACGCGGCGAGCGCGGCGACGCGGGCGGCCGTCTCATCGGCGATGAGTTCGCTCCGCTCATAGGCGAGGGCGGTCCGCGGCTCCAGGACCGTGACCACATCGGCATCGCCCAGCCACGCGCCGAGCTCCTCCGCCACGCGGTCGCCGATCTCCGCGTCGCGGGCGATCCAGACCAGCCGCTCGCCACCGGCCGCCAGCGCGATCGCCGCGGCTAGGTAGCTCTTCGCGCCGTGCGGCACCGACACCAGGCCGACATGCCGGCCAGTGCGCCGCGGGTCGTCGTCCGTCCGACCCAGGCGCTCGCGAAGGCCCGCGAAGGTGCCGGTGGCGGCCAGCAGCGGGGGCAGGGCCGAAAGGTCCGGGAGTCGGTGGCCGCCGCCCTTGCGCGCGGGCGTGGCCGAGCCGACCGGCGACATTCGCCTGGGCGGGGCGCCGGCCGCGGTCGGGAGGGCCGGCGCGCGACGGGCATCCTCGACCTCTGCGTCGACCGCGGCGACGTCGAAATCGACCTCAGTCCCGGGCCTGATCGCCGGATGTCGCGCGGCGAAGTCGGTCGCGACCCGCTCGGCGATCCGGCGGTCGCGGCCGCGGCGGCCTCGAAGGGGCGTGTCTGGCACGGCTCAGGCGTCCGGCTTGGACGGGCGGATCCGCCGCCAGCCGGTTCGCGTCCGGCGGACCCCGTCGGCATCCGGCGGTCCGTCCACCTCGCCCGCGTCCGCCAGCCGGGTCGTGTCGTCCGGGCGGAGCTCGAACATGTTGAAGCGGTTGGCCGCCTTGTTGGTGCCCTCGCGCGCCCATTCCTCCACGGCGTCGGCGGCCGCATCGAGGAGCTCGTCGAGACGCTGCTGCTCGTCGGGCGCGAACTTGGTCAGGACGTGATCGACTGCGCTCCGATCCGGCTCACCGATGCCGACCCGGAGCCGGCTGAACTTCTCGGTGCCAAGCTCATCGATGATCGAGCGCAGGCCGTTGTGGCCGCCCGGACCGCCGCCCTCGCGGAACCGCAACTTGCCGAACGGCAGCGCGAAGTCGTCGGCCACGACGAGGACATCGGCCAGCGGGGCGTGCTCACGGGCGATGACCTTGCGGACGGCGAGACCCGAGTCGTTCATATAGGTCAGCGGCTTGACGAGGGTCAGGTCGAGTCCGCGGAACCGGCCCATGGCGACGTTGGAGGCGTCCCGCTGGCGTCCCTTGCCCGTCCAACCGGCCCGTTCGGCTAGCTTGTCCATGACCAGCCAGCCGACGTTGTGCCGGGTCCCGGCGTACTGCGACCCCGGGTTCCCGAGACCCACGACGACCTTCAACCGACCCTCCGCAGACAGCACGACAGGGCCCGATCCCGCTCCGGGTGGGCCCGCGAAGATGGTAGCAGCGCCTGGCCGGGTCGGCCGTCGACGCTTGGGCCGCCGCGAAGCACGCTTGGCGGACGCTCAGGCCAGGAGCCGGCGCTCCAGGGCTCGCATGGCGGCCTCCTCCGTGGGCTCGGCGTGATCCCAGCCGCAGAGATGCAGCGTCCCATGGGTCACCAGCAGGCGCAGCTCATCGGCCGCCGACCAGCGGATGTCCCCGGTCTGGCCACCGCGACCCAGGTCGGCCTGCTCGATCGCGCGCTCGACCGACACGACGATATCGCCCAGGTGCGGTCGCCGGCCGGCCGGCAGCACGAAGTCCGCGCCGGACGTCGTGGCTCCTCGATCGGTGGAACCAGGGTGCTCGGGGAACGCTCCGGGCGGGATCAGCGGGAACGACAGGACATCGGTCGGGCCGGTCACGCCCAGGTGCGTGGCGTTCAGGTCGGCCAGCTCCGCGTCGTCTGACAGGATGAGCCCGATCGAGGCCGGCGACGGGGCGCCGGCCGTATCCAGCGCCCGGACGATCGCCCGGACCAGGGCGGCGCCTGCGACCGGAGATCGGGCCCCGTTCCGGACGGTCAGGTCGACCCGCCACGGGCCGTGATACAGCGGCCGGCTCACGAGGCCGGGCCGTTCCCCCCAGTCCCGCCGCTCGAACCTCCGCCGCGGGAGCCTACGCCGCCGGCGGCCACCCGCCGTGATTCCAGCTCGACGACAGTGTTCTGCGGATAGGCGATCCGGGTGTGATACATCCCGAGGAGCTGCCCGACGAACGCTTCGCGGATCAGCTCGAGGTCGCGCAGGGTGAGTTCGCATTCGTCGAACTGGCCGTCGGACACGCGCTCCTCGATGATCCGCGCGATCATCGCTCGGATGGCCGGCTCATCGCGTGAGGCAAGCGACCGGACGGACGCCTCGACGCCATCGGCGAGCATCAGGAGCGCCGCCTCGCGCGACTGGGGCTTGGGGCCGGCGTGGCGGAACGTCCGCTCATCGACGATCTGACCAGTCCCGGCCAGCTCCTTCGCACGGGCATAGAAGTAGCTCATGATCGCGGTCCCGTGGTGCTGTGGGATGAACGCGATGAGCGCTTTGGGCAGGCGCGACTTGTAGGCCAGGTCGATGCCATCGGCGACGTGCTGCTTGAGGATCCCGGCACTCACCTCCGGGTCAAGCTGGTCGTGGATGTTGTCGCCGCCGGCCTGGTTCTCGATGAACGCAAGCGGGTTGGCGAGCTTGCCGATGTCATGGTAATAGGCTGCCACGCGGGTCATCAGCGGGTCGGCGCCGATCGCCTCCGCGGCGCGCTCCGCGAGGTTGCCGACCATCAGCGAGTGGTGGTACGTACCGGGTGTCTCGACCAGCAGCCGGCGGAGCAGCGGTTGCGACGGATTGGCCAGCTCGAGCAACTGGAAGACCGTCAGGATCCCGAACACCGAGCCGAGTACGGCGAATGTCCCGACGGCGGCGACGCCCGACCCGGCGGCCGAGGCACCAGAGGCGAACCACAGCTCCAGCACGCCCCGCAGGTCGCGCGCACCCAGTAACGAGAAGACGGTCACGACGAGGGCGTTGACCACCAGGACCGCCAACGCGGCCTGGACGAAGGCCTGGAGCCGGTCACCGCGGCGGACCACCACGATCCCGGCCATGCCGCCCAGGAAGATGTAGGCGGCGAACTCGAGCGACGACCCGTTGACCGCCCCGCCGATGATGGCCACGATGGCGATGACGATCGTGGCGGTCGACGCATCGAGCAGGATCGCCAGCAGGATGGCGATGGCCGCGGTCGGCAGGAAGAACGGCAAGGTCGGGCGGCCGGCGGTCAGCTTCAGCGCCAGCGTCGCGCCCACGACCAGCAGGCCGATCAGGATGAGCACGTTGTCGCGATGCCACAGCCCGGGTCGGAAGCGCCAGATCCAGGCCAGCAGCATGCCGACCGCGAGGACCGACAGGAGCAGCCAGCCTCCGAAGCTCGCGACATCGGGCACCGTCTCGCGCAGGCCCAACGCATCGATCTTCTCGATGTCCGTGGCGACCAGCGGCGAGCCATTGCGCACGATGACCTCGCCCTGCCGGATCGTGACCCGGACCGGGATGACCGCTTCAGCGGCCTTGGCCTGGGCCGTGTCCCAGAGGCTCTGGTCAAACGAGGAATTCGGGACGATCAGCGGCGCGATGAGCTCGGCGGCGAGCATCCGCTCAGCCTCGTCGAGACCGCCGGCCATGAGGCCCGCCAGACGACCGCGGGTGTCATCGACCTCGGAGTCACGCAGCTCCGTCCGCAGGGTCGCATCCAGGATGCGCGCTGCCTCGGTCCGCACGGCGGCCCAGCGGGCGGCGTCTAGCCCGACGAGCGTTGCCTGGCCCGTCTTCGACAGGGCGGGGACGGCCGTCTGGAGGAGGCTCTTGCGACCCTCGGGGCTGAGCTCGGCGGCGAACGTCGTGTCGATCCGGACGACTCGGTCCTCGAACGCGAGCTGCTGGGCGGCCGCGATCGCGATCGCGTTCTCGCTGGTGAACGTGTACTGGGGTGGCACGGCGCTTTTGGCCGCAGCCCGGGCGGCGTCGGTCTGGATCTGGCTCTCGAAGTCGAGCGCGCGCGGCGCGACGATGTCGCGGCTCGCCAGCTGGCCTTCGGTGACATCGAGCGGCTTCTGGGGCAGGATGTCGGCACCGAGGATCGCGGCGAGGGTCAGGACCAGGATCCCGCCGGCGATGGCGAGACGCGGGATGTCGCGCCGCGTGAAGCGAGTCACGGCGGCGGTTCGCTGGCTCAGCACGGCCGGTTCATCGCAGGCGGGTCAGTGGGTCCCGACGTCGTGGGCAGCGAGATCGGTGGCGGCGAGGGCCTGGACGACGAGCTCGCTGACGCGCTTGCCGTCCGCCCGGCCACGGGTCCGCGGGGCGAGCCAGCCCATGACCTTGCCCATGTCGCGGGCGGAAGTGGCGCCGGTGGCCTCGATCCCCTCGCGAATGAGGGCCGCGATCTGGTCTTCGGACAGGGCCTCGGGGAGGTACTCGCCGATGATCGCGATCTCCGCCTCTTCCTTGGTCACGAGGTCCTCACGTCCGCCGGCGCGGAACGCCTCGACCGACTCGCGCCGCGTCTTGGCCTCGCGGGTGAGGACGGCCAGATACTCGTCGTCGGTCAAGGGTCGACCCTGGCGCTTCTCGACGTTGTAGGCGGCACTGACCACCATGCGGAGGACGTCGCGACGCAGCGCATCCCCGCCGCGCATGGCGACGGCGATGTCGGACTGGACGCGATCTTGAAGGGACACCGGATCTGGCACCTCGGGCGGGCGGGTCACCGCGGTCGCGGTGGGCCGCCGGTAGGCCCGCGGGGGACAGGCAGCTGACGTCGGGCGTGGGCCCGGCTCAGGCGACCTGCGTTCGGGCGTTCTTCTTGCGCTTCGCTTCCTTGCGCTTTCGCTTCACAGAGGGCTTCTCGTAGTGCTCGCGTCGGCGAGCCTCGGCGAGGATGCCGCTCTGCTGGATCTTCTTGTTGAAGCGACGCAGGGCGCTTTCGAACGTCTCGTTCTCACCCACTCGGACTTCTGCCAATCCCGGTTCACCTCCC
>JBBRXB010000007.1:0-141380 GCA_038248915.1 Candidatus Limnocylindrales bacterium
CTGCTTGTTGGTCAGGCCGACCAGCAGGAACACCATCGCGACGGTGAAGATCGCACCGCCGAGGAGATCGAAGTTGCGGCTGGCATTCCTCGTCTTGACCGTCGGCAGCAGACGCTGGATGACGACCAGCGCGACGATCCCGATCGGGATGTTGACGTAGAAGATCCAGTGCCAGCTCAGGTTCTCGGTCAGGAACCCGCCGATGAGCGGGCCGGCCACGAAGGCGATGCCGAAGACGGCCCCGAACAGACCCTGGTACTTGCCCCGCTCCTTGGGCGTGAACAGGTCACCGATGACCGCGAGCGCAACCGGGAACAACGATCCGGCGCCGATGCCCTGGATGCCTCTGAACAGGATGAGCATGGCCATGTTCTGGCTCAGACCGGAGAGGGCGGAGCCGACCAGGAAGATGACGATGCCGATCATGAACATCGGCTTGCGGCCATAGATGTCGGACAGCTTGCCCCAGAACGGGACGCTGATGGTGCTGGTCAGCAGGTAGATCGTGATAGCCCAGACGTAGTAGTCGTTGCCACTGAGCTGGGTGACGATGGTCGGCAGCGCCGGGCCGACGATGGTCTGGTCGAGCGCCCCGAGGAACAGACCCAACATGACCGCGAAGAGGATCTCCATCTTCTCGCGCTGGCTGAGGCCGAGCGCTGGATCCTCGTCGAGCGACGGGGCGTAGGTACCGGCGTCCGCCGGAAAGGCTTCCATGAGTGGTCAATCCCTCCCTTGGGCTACATGGGCGTGATGATGCGAATCCGGCCCGCTCTCGGTGAGCGTCGCGGCCACCGCGTCGCGCAGATCGCGCATGGCTCTGGCCAGGCGGGTGACCTGTTGGGGGTCGAGCTGGTCGAGCACTCGGCGAAGGATCCCCTCATTGATCGTCTCGAAGTCGTCCAGCATCTGTCGGCCGGCCGGCGTGAGCTGGACCATCACCATCCGTCGATCGGCCGCGATTCGCGTCCGCTCCACCAGCCCGCGTTCCTCGACACGGTCGATGAGACCGGTCGCGTTCGAGAACGACACGTCGAGCATCTCGGCCAGCCGGCTCATCGGCATCTCGCCGTGGCCCTCGAGCAGATGCATGACGTGGAGCTGGCTCATGCTGATGCCCTGGCGGACCAGGCGCTCGCTGGTGATGCACTTCAGTTCGCCCATGGACGTCCGAAAATCGGCGATGATCGCCGCCTTCGCGACGCCCGACTCGGGGGCGAGAACGCGGGTGCTCGGAGTCGTGCTTCGTGTCATCTGAACTATCGTACGCAAACGAACAATCGTGTCAACCTTGAACATTGAAGAAACATGGAGGACCGATGCGCTTCGCTCTCATGCTCGAATCGCAGCAGGGATTGAGCTATGGCGATCACGTCGCCATCGCCAAGCGGGCCGAGGCGAACGGGCTCGAGGCGCTCTTTCGCTCCGATCACTACGCGAGCTTCCCGGGTCCGACGGGCCAGCCCACGACGGACGCGTGGACCGTCCTTGCCGGGCTCGCCCGCGAGACCGAACGGATCGGCCTCGGGGTCCTCGTCTCGCCGGTCACGTTCCGCCATCCGGGCAGCTTCGCCAAGGTCGTGACGACCGTGGACGAGATGAGTGGCGGCCGGATCGAGGTCGGTGTCGGGGCCGGCTGGAACGAGCTGGAACACCGGCAGCTCGGACTCGACTTTCCGCCGATCAAGGGTCGGGCCGACCTCATGGAGGACCAGCTGGCGATCCTCCACGGGCTGTGGGGCGAGCCGGACGGCTGGTCGTATGACGGCCACCAGGCCAGCATCCGCGAGGCGGACTTCCACCCGAAGCCGGTCGATGTGCCCGGACGGCCGCGCACGCCGATCGGTGGGGCTCGGCCGCGGCTCCTCGTCGGTGGGCAGGGATCGCCCCGCTCGTATCGGCTGGCGGCCCGTTACGCGGACGAGTTCAATCTCAGCTCGTCCGGGCCGGACAAGGCGCGCACGGCCTATGCCGCGGTCGATGCCGCCTGCATCGCCATCGATCGCGATCCGGCGACGCTGACCCATTCGACGATGGCCGGGGTGCTCATCGGACGCGACGCGGCCGAGCTGGCGTCGCGCCAGTCGGCGGTCATGGACGCTCTCGGCGACGTCGAGGATCGGGACGCCTGGCTCGCTGAGCGCCTCGAGCGCTGGGTGACCGGCACGCCGGATGAGGCGCGCGAAACGGTCCGCCGGTTCGCCGAGGCCGGCGTCGAGCGGATCATACTCCAGGACTTCCTGCCGTGGGACCTCGACATGATCGACGTCATCGGCGAGGTTCTCGCCGGGCAGGTCTGACCCGCGGTCAGCGCTGCGGCGACGGTTCGGCCGGATCGCCCATCGCGGCGGCTAGGCGTGGCGCGGAGTCGGCCTGCTCCTCGTCCGGCACGCTCGGCAGCACGTCGTCCCAGAGCAGCAGCATCTGACCCATCGCCTTCGAGCATGCCCAGCGCTCGGGGCAGGGACCAGACCTGGAAGTGGGCGCCGCCGTCGCCCCAGCAGATCGCAGCGATCGTGCTCGGCGGGCTGGGCGGGCCGGCCTGGTCGGGCGGATCGGATGGGCCGCGGTCTCAGCCGTCGGCCGCCGACGCCGCCGCGAGGTAGACCGGATCGTCGCGCCGGATCAGATCGGGGTTCGTGCCACGTGCCCGAGCGAGGCGCTCGGTCAGGACCTGGAGCGGTGTCGCACTCCCGATGAGCGCCGCAACCGGAGCCGGCAGGGACGGGGCATCCTCGACGAGCAGTCGTCCGGCCGGGGTCAGCTCCGGTTCCAAGGCGGCGTCGGCGTCCATCGCGAGGATGGCGCCAGCACGGAGGCCGACGACCCTGGCCGCGGCCAGCGCCTGGCGGGCACGGGCGAGCCGGTCGGGTCGCCGGTCGCGGTCGGTCAGCACCAGGATCAGTCCCGTGGACGACCCGGTCGCCGGCAGGTGGCCGTGGAGGAACGTCTCGAGGTCTCGAAACGCCGATGGCAGCCAGGACGCCTCCTCGACCTTGAGGACCAGCTCGCGGCCCGCCGGCCGGTCCGCGCCGGAGGCGATCACCAGGAGCTGCGCCGCATCGGCGAGATGCGACGTCATCGCCTCGGCCGTGGCCGCGTCCCTTGCTCCGTTCGTCAGTAGCCGCGTCACCGCCTCGGGGTCGATCGGGCGCCCGGATAGCTGGGCGCCGACGGCCGCGGCGGCGACGATCGGGCTGAGGTAGCCGACCGTGTGGCACCAGCCGGTGTCCAGCTCGCCGGTCGCGACCACGATCGACGCCAGGGCCGCCGACGGCGAGCGATCGCTGACCGTCACGACCGCCGTCTGCCGGCCGGCGGATCGGGCCGCCCCGAGTGCGCCGTTGGTCGCCCCGGTCGCACCCTCGTGCGAGATGCCGATGACGAGCCCGCGGGTCGGTGGCGCCAATGCCAGCTCGAAGGCCTGCTCGGCCGTGACGATGGCGCCCGGCAGGCCCGACGCGGTGGCCGCCTCGCGGATGATCTCCGCGACCGCCAGCGCCGCATGTTCGGACGTCCCGCAGCCGGTCACGATGACCGGATCGCTGGCCTCCATCGTCGCCCGGATCGCGGCCCCGAGCTCAGCCGCGGGGCCGTTGCGCCCCATCAGTCGCTCGAGGATCCGCCCGGCCAGGGCGGGCTCGGCGGCGATCATGTCGGTCATGTGGTACGGCGGGCCGGGCCGTCGGCTGGGTGTCGGAGCGCCGTCCCAGGGCTCCGGCGGTCCGGCCAGTGGCGCGGTCGGGTCGAAGGGCGTGTCGGTCGTCATCGTCGGCTCCTGCGTCGGGTCCCCGAGGATAGGTGGCCTGGGTCAGCCGCCGCGTGCGATCCGTCCGAGTCGGCGAAGCGGCGCGTATCGGAACCAGGCCCGCCCGACGAGCAGCTCGACGGGCACGGGGCCGTATCGGCGCGAATCGATGGGTTCGCCGAAGCCGGCCGCCGCGGTCATCTCGACCGTGGCGTCGCTGAGCAGCCACGCCTCGTCCGCGGCCAACTCCAGGTAGCCATCCGCGAACGCGACCTTGTCGCCTGGACCCGCCGCCACGCGCTTGACGGCGAGGCTGTCGTCGTCCGGCTCACGAAAGACGACGACGGTCCCGCGTCGCGGCCAGCGAACGATGGTCGGGTCGACCAGGAGCCAGTCGCCTTCCTCGATGGCCGGGGACATGCTCGCCTCGGCGACAGCGATCCGCCACGGGCCGCGCGACCGGGTCCGCAGCGATGCCGTCCGGCGCGGTCGGGCGCCGCGGGGCTTGGTGGGCCTGTCGGTCATGAGCGCGCCAACGCGATCGCGGGCGTCGACACGCGCGCCACACGACCTTCACCCACGCCTGGGGGTCGATCCATTCCAGGCAGACCTATGTCCGGGCCATCGAGACCCGTACCGCCAGCCCCTCGGGTCTCGAACGATGGTCCGTGAGCGTGGGATCAGGAGCGAGTCGAACACCGCCGGTGCGGTATGGGTCCCGATAGCGCCCAGATACGCCTGTGACGAATACCGGTGCCGCGAAGCCATGTGTGGGTGACCCGGATCGGGCCGCCACTGACCAGATGTCGGCGCTACTTCTTCGTCGCCCAGAAGATTTCGCCGAACTCCTTGACCGCGGCCTCAAGCTGGGCAGCGGCCTCGGCGTCGACGCTCTGCTTGTTCGTGCTCGCGAGCTTCAGGATCTTCCAGACCTTGTCGTGAAGGTCCGGGTAGGCGGCCAGGTGCTCCGGCTTGAAGTAGTCGGACCAGATGACCTGGACCTCGTGCTTGACCTTCTCCGCGTGGTCTTCCTTGACCCGGACGCACCGGCTGAACTTGTTGCGACTGTCTGTGTCGTGGCCCTCCAGGCCGTTGATGAGCTCGACCATTCGGGCGACGGTCCGGGCCGCGATCTCGGCCTCATGCGGGTCGTAGATGCCGCACGGGATGTCGCAGTGGGCGTGAGCCGTGGTCGACGGCGCGAGCCAGCTGATGAAGCGAGACATGGGACTCCTTCTGGGCAGTGGAGGCGGGCGTTGACCCTCGTCTCTCGGTGCCTCGAAGTGTCCGAGCCTCCGCCGAGCCTGTCAAACGGGGTGGACGCGCCTCACGGGAGCGGCGGCGCGATCGACGGAGCCGGGTCCAGCCGGGTCAGGCCGAGCGTGATGTGGATGCTCGTCGCGCCGGCGGTCGTCTGCGTCTCAAGACCCGTCAGGAATCCGGTCGATGGATCGATGAGCAGCTGGACGACGATGGGCCCGAGGTCCGGCGGCGGCTCACTGACGGCGCCCCCGAACAGGGCGGTTTCCAACGCGAAGAGGGCCGGCTTCGGGAGGGCGATGCCGACCTGGCGACAGGTCGCCGTCCCGCACCGAGCCGATCGGATCTCCGGGTCGATCGCCGACGACTGTACGGCAGCCACCAGTGCGTTCGACAGGCGCGCGGGCTGCATGAACGCGTCGACCTGCGGATCCCCCCCGGGAACCGCGACCCAAGGACCGTTCTCGGTCTTGACGAACAGGCCGCCGGCGTCGATGACGGCACCGCTGGATGGCCCACCGAACAGGAGCATCGACTGACCGGGGGCGCCCCCATCCGCTACTCCGGAGAACCGGTGGCCGCCGAAATCGATGTCGCCAGTGGACCGGAACCCCGAGTCGAAGCCGCTCTCCTTCACGGCAAGGGACAGTGCGTAGTGCACCCCCGGTGCCATCGCGATGGCCTGCGCCGCGGTCAGCGCGAGTTCCGCGGAGGGGGCGGTCTCGAAGCTCGACTTCTGGGGGCTACCGCCCGTGATGACCACGGCGACGACGACGCCGGCGAGGACCACGACCGTGGTCAGGGCCAGGATCGCAACACCGCGGCCGCGCCGTCGGGTCGATGGAGCGACGAAGGTCGGGATCGGCCGATCGGTCGCGGCCGCCCAGGTATCGAGTCGGTCGTCAGCTGGAGTCCTCGGATCGTTCATCGTTCGCTCGCTAGCTTGTCGCGGGCACGACTGATCGCCGCACGAACGGCGCCCGGCGTCATGCCCAGTGGCTCGGCGGCCTCGTCGGGGCTGAACCCGAGGATCGCCACCGAGACGATCGCGGCCCGCTCCTTCGCGCTCAGTCGTCCGAAGGCTGCCCGGACGTCGAGCCAGCTCGCCACACCGTCCTCGTTGAGGTCACGGATCCGCGCCGGACCCATCGGCGCCTTGAGCCGGCGAAACCGGTCGGTGGCCAGTCGCCGCGTGACGACGAGGAGCCACGGCACGATCGGTCGGTCCCAGTCCACGCTCGTCCGGCGGTCCCACAGGCGGGTGAACGCTTCCTGGGCGATGTCCTCGGCCGCCGGAAGGTCGTTCGTCCAGGCGGTCGCGAAACGGAACACCGCTGGCCACGACTCGCGAAACGCCTCATCGAAGCGACGGTCATCGTCCGGTCGGCGGTGGTCCATGCAATGAGTACACGCGCGAACCGGCCGAAACGCACGGCCCGTCGGTGGAACGATGGAGGTCATGGTCCTCCTCGCACCGCCCACCCGGGCGTGGCCGCGAGCATGGGACATCCCGCGACCCGGGACGATCGGGCCGACGATCGGCACGGTCGAGGTCGCGCGTCGAAGGGCCGGGTATCATCCGCGGGATGACTGAGCGAGCGCTGCCCGGCATGGACGGTGCGCCGGCCTGTCCATTCGTCGCATTCGGCGACGACCGCGAAGGGCGATCGACGAGCCCCGACCATCGTCATCGCTGCTTCGCGGAATCGCCACCGGCGCCGCGCGCCCTCGCGCACCAGGAGGCGTATTGCCTGTCGAGCGCGTTCCCGGTCTGTCCGACGTTCCAGGACTGGGCACGTCGCGAGGCGGCCCACGCGCGAGGAGCCGGGGATCGGGCCGAGACTGCCCCGACCGCGGTCGCCTCGGACGCGCCGCTCGACCGACACTCGGTCGACGACGCGTCGCGGGACGACGGCGACGACTTCCACCAGGCTGACGACGCGGGTGACCCGCCGCCGCCAGCCGATCTGCCGGTGCGGCGCAATCCGCCGCGCGACTGGGCCGCTCCGCCACCGTGGGCGAACCGGCCGGGCACGACGCCGACGGGGGCCGCCTCGGACGCACGATCGGACCCGTTGCATACCAGGTCGGTCGAGGGCCAGGGTCTGGCCGGGAGCCCCGCGGACCGGGTGGCCGCCGGCGAGATCCCGGCCGCGGCGGCCTGGTCGGCCTCCAGCGGCGGCGCCGCCTCGACCGCGCCGGACGACGAGCTCGCCGGGCTCGTGCAGCCGAAGCCCGGCAGCGTCCCCCCGTCGCGACCGGCGCCCGACGCCTACGTGCCACCGGCGCCGCAGGGTCACCCGGCGGTCAGCTCGACCCGTCCGACGGGTGAGGCGGTCCCCGGTCCGGCGTGGGAGCGGATGCGTCGCTACGAGGCGTACCCGACGATCAAGACGCGCGCCGGGCTGCCCGGGCTGCCCGGTCCGCGGCTGGCCATCGTGGCCGCCGCCGTCGCCGTCGCTGCGCTCGCACTGTTCATGCTCCCGGCCCTGCTCGGCATCGGTGGCGGTGGAGGATCGTCCAGCGCGTCACCGAGCGGCGCTAGACCTGTCGCCACGGCCAAGCCGTCGCCGACGGTCCCGCCGGAGCCCACGGCGCAGGTCTATATCGTCAAGGCCGGCGACAACCTCGGCAAGATCGCCAAGCGGTTCGGGCTGACCATCGACGACATCCTGGCAGCCAACCCGGCGATCAAGAACCCGAACAAGATCGCCCTCGGCCAGGAGATCATCATCCCGCTGCCGGCCTCGGCGGCGACCCCCAAACCGTCCGGGTCCGGGGCGCTGTAGGGCGCGTCTGGCGGGGTCGGCGGGGCGTGTCGGGAGTGGCCGCCGAACCCTGGTGCCCGCTACCGTGGGGCGATGTTGATCGCGGTGATCTTGCCGGCTTCGACCCGAAAGGTCGCGTCGATGTGCTGGCTCTGCGCGCCGGGCCGGACGACGAGGAGGTCCGCTTCCCACGTGTTGCCGGTGTCGCGGATCTCGCCGGGAATCATCCGCAGGCCCTTCTCGCCGCGGAGGAACCAGCCGCCGACCCGCTCGACCCCGCGCAGCGTCTGGACGCTGTCACCGACGTGCACGCGCATCTCGGTCTTCTCGTCCATCAGGGCGACCGCGGCCGCGCGTTCGCCCGCATTCAGCTTCTCGAAGAAGTCTTCCATCGTCTCGACAGCACCCATGGGCGGAGTGTACCGTCGGGCGCTCATGACCGCCCGAACGACGCTGACCGACGCCTGGCCGCTCTTCGGCCTTCGGCTGCGGACCGAACGCCTGGTGCTGCGCATGCCGACCGATGACGATGTGATCGGGCTCCTTGCGGTCGCGAAAACGGGCATCCATCCGCCCGACGAGATGCCATTCGGTGAGGCCTGGTCGATGGTGCCGAGCCCGGCCTTCGAACGCAGCTTCATGCAGCACTACTGGCGCGCCCGTGGGGCCTTCGCACCCGAGCAGTGGTTCCTGAACCTGATGGTCGAATGGGATGGTCATCCGATCGGCGCCCAGTCGATCGACGCCGAGCGGTTCGCCGTCTTCCGCACCGTACACACGGGGTCCTGGCTCGGGCGCGAATACCAGGGCCGTGGGTTCGGCAAGGAGATGCGCGCGGCGGTGCTCGGCTTCGCATTCGATGGTCTGGGGGCGCACGTGGCCGAGACCTCGGCGTTCCTCGACAACGCGGCGTCCGATGCTGTTTCGCGCGCACTCGGCTACGCGGAGAACGGGCTTGGCAGCCTGGCCCCGGAGGGCGTCCCACGTGTCACCCAGCAGTTCCGAATGACGGCCGAGGGCTGGCGGTCCCACCCGCGGCCGCCGCTACGGATCGAGGGTCTCGACGGGATCCGGGAGCTGTTCGGGGCCTAGGGCGTCCTCGCCTCGCGCCATACGCTCGTGGAGCGCACGTTAGGAACGGTGGCAGCCACCATCGGCCCTGATTCGGCTTCTCCGTCAAGCATCATCTGGATGAGTACCCGGTCGTCCGGGTGGACGTTCTCGCGCGTGAGCCGGTCCAGGAAGCTCGGCATGGTATCTCGGGCGTGACAGTGAGTCGTCGGCGTGCCCAGCTGCCGTTCGCACGTTGTCGTCGGAGGTGTCGTCCGCCCCTCGAACACGACGACGATCGGCCGATGCCGAGACCGGGCCGCGCGCGCCCGGCCACCTAGAACCCGCCGCCCGCGCCTCCGCCACCGCCGCCCGACGAGCCGCCGCTGAACCCGCCACCGCCGCTCCCCGACGAGGACGGCGAGTTCCCGATCGTCCCGAGCGCTGACATCATGCCGCCCACGTCCGGGATCCCCGAATCGGAGAACAGCCCACCGCCACTGCCGCCTGCATCGGAGCTCATGAACGGCGTGCCGCTCGATGTCTGGTACCACACCGGGAAGTACGGGACCACCCCGCTGGTCTGTCCGCGCTGGACGTCTTCCAGGCTCCGCGACAGGACGCTCTCGATGTCGCTCTGGAGCCCGAGCGCCGTCCCCCACACGACCGCCTGGTCGGGCGTGTCGAGCCAAGGCAGGCCGGCCTCGTCGACGACCTGCTGCATCGAGCGGGCCTGCGCCATCGTCTTCTGCAGCGTGCGCCGGTACGCGGCGAGCATCGCGCGGATCATGGCGCCCGGCATCGTCACCGCGGGCATCGCGCGCGAGATGATCACGATCACGATCCCTCCCGCGACGAAGCCGACACCGATCAACGTCAGCCCCGAGATCGGGATGTTGAGGCCAGCGACGAACGCGATGACGCCGCCGATGATGGCGAGCGTGCCTCGACCGGCCCAGCGCGCGACGACCTTGCTCGGCTTCTCTGTGAACCAGCCGTGACTGACGACGTGATCCTCGAGCGCGGTGTCGAAGGCGGTGACCTCAGATCCGAACTTGGGCAGATCCTCGGGCGTGATGAACCCGCCGTCCTCGCCCCGGCCGAGATCCTGGAGCTTGGCCAGCGCGACCTCTTCGGCCGGTCCGGTCGGTCGTCGCTGGTTGCGCGCTCGCTGCGCCTCGATCGTCGCGTCGCCCCGGGCCGGCGCCACATCGATGCCGACCTTGTGGCCGCCGAGGCCCAGAAGCCCGCCATCGTTCTGCCGGAACGTGATCAGGCCGCGCGACGCGAGGTCGAGCATCGCCGTCGTCAGGGCCCGCCGGGACGTCGCGCCATCCATGATCATGGCGCCGGACGCGGCGGTCAGGTCCGGCGGCGGGGCCGGCATCAGCACGGACGGGTCGTCGAGATAGACCGGGTCCTTGCCGAACCGCCGCCAGTTCCAGAGCGCCCAGCCGGCCAGGCCCATGAAGATGACTGGCGCGCCGACCAGCCCCAGCACGGCGTTGATCTGCCGGCTGCGCTCGAGATCTGCCGCGTGCTCGGGTGTCGCAGCAGCGTCCACCCTCTGGAGCGCGATCGCAAGCGCTCCATCGAAATCGCCCGACTGGAGGTGCGGCAGCATGTCGTTGTCGAAGATCGACTGGCGCTGCGCGTTCGACAGGTAGGCGGCCTCGAAACCTGGTGCGGCGTAGATCTGGACCTGGCCGTGCTCGAGGTTCGGCTGCATGTCGAAGAAGACGACGAGGGCGTCGTTGAACCCGCGCCGACCGATGCCCCATTGGTCGATCAGGGCGCGCGCCTTGGCCTCGGTCTCGTCGGTCGTCGGGTAGGTGCCGCTGTCCTGCGTATAGACCACGACTTCCGCGGCGGTCCGCGCTTCGATCGCGTCGATCGTCGTCTCGGCCTTGACGATCGCGTCAGGCGACAGGATGCCAGCGTAGTCATAGACCGCCCGGTCGGTCTCGGGCTCCGGGAAAGGGGGGCCGGGCGGCGGAGCGGCGGCGCCAGGCTTGCCGCTCGGCGCCGGCGATGGAGCGAACGTCGCGTTGATGATCTGGCTGAGCCCGACGAGCAATGCCGAATCGGGGTCGCCGGCCCGTAGCAGCGGCAGCATGTCCGTGTCGTAGATCGCCTGGAGCTGGTCGGTCGCGAGGTAGCGCGACAGGAATCCCGAGCCGCCGTACAGCTGGACCTGGCCGTGTTTGAGCGTGGTATCTAGGTCGAACAGGATGACCAGGCCGTCGTTGCTGCCCGCTCGCCCGACGCCCCACTGGTCCATCAGCGCCGCGGCATCGGCCTCCGCCTCGGCGGTCGTGATGTCGTCGCGACCCATCGCCTGGGTGTAGACCGCGATCTCCACCTTGGTCTGGGCCTCGATCGCGTCGACGATCCGCTCGGCCTGCGTCACGGTCGTGGCCCGGAAGACGCCGGCCTGGTCGTAGACCGCCTGGCCGTTGACCGGTTCCGGGTACGGCGGCCCGACCGGTCCGGGCGACGGCGACGCGGCGTTGGCGACGCCGGCCAGCATGAGCCCGAGGAGCAGCAGCGGGAGCAGCAGTCCGAGGCGACGCATCGGATGCAGGATAGCGGCCGCTGTCAGGCGCCGGTTCGGCGGACGAGTCGGAGCCGGCCGTCCAGCTCGATGAAGACCTGCGCCGCGCGGGGACGGCCGTTGTAGGTAGAGGCCAGCGAGGCCGCGTAGGCGCCGGTCTCGCTGATCGCGATGAGGTCGTCGCGCCGGAGCGGGGGCAGATCGTGGAGCCCGAGGGCGTCGGTCGATTCGCAGATCGGACCCTCGACGCGCGTGGGCTCGACGCCCGCGCCCGGCTCGCCCGCGGGTCCGGCCGTCCACGCCCGACCGAGCGAGGTCAGCGCGACGACCGGGTGGCGGGCGCCGTAGAGGGCGGGCCGGATCAGCTCGGTCATGCCGGCATCGACGACGACCTGGCGGCCGCCGCGTTCGCGCACGTGCAGGACGCGCGCGACCAGCCAGCCCGAGCGCGCAACGAGCGCCCGACCGGGCTCGATCGCGAGACGGGCAGGTCGCCGATCCTCAGGGACACCGGCCAGGAGTTCGGGGAGTTCCCGCGCGAAGCGCTCGGGATCGGGGACCGGTTCGTCGAGCGGCAGAACCGGAAAACCTCCGCCGACATCGAGCGTGTCGAATGTCTCGAGATTGCCGCCCAGCAGCCCGACGACCGCCAGCCCGCGCCGCACCGCATCGCGCCAGGCGTCCACGGCGCGGAGCTGCGAGCCGACATGGAGATGGACCCCACGCGGCCGGATCGCGTCGCCGGCGTTCGTGGACAGCCAGTCGACCAGCCCGGTCGCCTCGGTCTCGGTCATCCCGAACTTGGAGGCACCGTCGCCGACCGCGAGCCCGGCGATCGTTTCCGGGGAGACCTCTGGGTTGAGACGGACCAGCACGTCGAGCCCCGGCCGGCCGCGTCGCCCGAGACCGGCCCGGCGAGCCATCATGGCGACCGCCTCGCCCTCGTCAGCCGACTCGAGCGCGACCCATCGCAGGGGGACGTGGCCGGCGGCCGTGGCCCGGATCGCCGCGCGGAGGTCGGCATCGGTCTTGCCGACGCCCTCCAGCGAGATGCGCTCGTTCGTGACACCAGCCCGGCGGGCGATGGCCCACTCGCCGCGCGACACGACGTTCGCGCCGAACCCGCGGGACGTGACCTCCGCCACGACCGCCGGGACGTCGTTCGCCTTGAGCGAGTACTGGCGGATCCACGGGTCGGGAAAGGCGTCGCGGACGGCAGCGGTAGCGCGGTCGAGCTCGGCGAGGTCGGTCACGTAGACCGGCGTGCCGTACCGGGTGACGACCTCGCGGAGGGCGGTGGCGGTGGTCTCCGGGACGGGTGGCGCGATGGTCGGGTCAGTCGCGGACGACAAGCCGGACGGCCGTGCTGACAAGGCTCAGGACCACTGCCCCGACGATCGCGGCGACGATGGTGTCGGCCGACAGGAGGGTCGGCGGGAAGTCGCCGACCCTCAGGTCGAAGCCGGTCGAGTTCGCGACGAGCGCGGTGACCAGCAGCAGGCCGGCGTTGATGACGAAGCCGATCAGCCCCATGGTCATGAACGTGAGCGGGAACGCCAGTGTCCGGACGATCGGCCCGATGAGCCCGTTGACGAGGCCGAAGATGATCGCCAGGACCAGCAGCCCCACGGTCTGCCCGTGATAGCTGACGAACTGCGGCAGGAACGTGGTCAGGACATAGAACGCGATGGCCGTGACGATCGTGCCGACGATGAAGCCTCTCAAGGCAGTGCCTCCGAGCGATGGATCATCGGGCCGCTGGAGACCATGTTGGTCACCGTGCCGCCGATGCTCGCAGAGGGTCGCCCAGCGGGGTCGTCGCGGTCAAGGACGATCGCGCTCGCCGACTCACCGGCGCAGACTGGCCTCCAGCCCTGCCTTGACCGCCGGCCACTCATCGACGATGACGCTGAAATAGGCCGAATCCCGGAGCGACCCGTCGGGCGTGATCGTGTGGGTGCGGAACACGCCCTCGAACGTCGCACCGATTCCCGTCAGGGCATTGCGTGAGCGCTCGTTCCGGGTATGGGTCTTGAACTCCACCCGGTTGGCGCCGAGGGTCTCGAAGGCGTGGGTCAATTGGAGGAGCTTGGCCTCCCGGTTGGCGCCGGTCCGTTGCAACGCTGTCCCGATCCAGGTCCAGCCGATCTCCAGGCGTCGGTGCTCCGGCACGATCGTCATGTAGCGGCTGCTGCCGACGGCCCGGCCGCTGGCGAGGTCGATCGTGGCGAACGGCCGTTCCGTGCCGGCCGCCTGGTTGGCCAGGGCGATCTCGACCCAGCGCCGCAGGCCGGCCTCGTCCTGGGGACCCATGATCGTCCACTGCCAGATCGGGAGGTCGAACGCGACACGCTCGAGATCGGCCAGGTGGTCCGCCCGGAGCGGCTCGAGGCGGACGCGCGACCCTTCGAGGGCGACCGGCTCCACCCAAGTCTGCGCTGTCATCGGCCGATGGTAGCCGGGCGACTGCTACGATGCCGGGGTGAACCGCGGCCTCTCCGTCGACCAGCTCGGCGGGCTCCTCGACGAGCAGCGCCTGGCGACCCTGGCGACGGTCCGCAAGGACGGATCGATCCTCCTGTCGCCGATCTGGTACATCTGGGAGGACGGCGGCTTCACACTCTGGATGGCGGCCGGCGATGGCAAGCTCAAGCACATCGCCCGCGAGCCGCGGGTCACCGTCGTGGTCGCCGAGGACGATTTCCCGTATCGCGGGTTCGAGCTGCGGGGCATCGCCCAGCTGCTCGACGTCCACTATGGCCCCGAGATCCGGCGGATCGCGACGCGCTACGTCGGGCCGGCCGCGTCCGATCTCTACGACGACGACCGGGGTGGCACGGTCGTCCGGATCGAGCCGGGCGAGACCCGTGGCTGGGACTTCGCCGACGATCTCGCGGCGATGGGCGTGCTGTAAGTCGTGGCCGCCTTCGACGACGCCGTGGCGGCGTTCCTGGCCGAGACGTTCGACCGCAACCCGGTCTTCGCAACAGGGATCGGCGAGCACGCGCACGATGCGCGCTGGCCCGACATGACCGAGGCCGGCCGGACGGACCGCCTGGCCGCGGTGGAGCGCTGGCTGATGACGTTCCAGGCGATGACCGGGTTGAGCGCGGACGAAGCCATCGACCGCGACCTGATCATCGGCGAGCTTGAGGCCGCTCGGTTCTCCGACACCGTCCTGCGCGAGGAGGCCTGGAACCCGCTCGACTGGGTGTACCTGCTCGGCGAAGGGCTGTTCACGCTCCTTGCCCGCGAGTTCGCGCCATTGGCCGACCGGCTGGCCTCGTCGGCCGGCCGCATGGAGGGGATCCCGCCGGTCCTCGACGCGGCCCGCGAGACGCTGGTCGGGTTGCCCGGCCGGTCGGTCGGGCGCTTCCAGACCGAGACCGCGCTGCGCCAGCTGGCGGGCATCGAGGAGCTCATCGCCGATGCCCTGGCCGCCGCCGCGGTCGCCGCGTCGGATGATCCGGTCGTGGCGGCGATCGGACCGCGCCTGACGGCCGCCGCCGCGACGGCGCGGACCGCGCTGGCGACGTTCGAGACCCACCTCCGCGACATCGTCCTGCCGACGAGCGACGGCGAGGGCCGGCTTGGGGCCGCGCTGTTCGCCGACAAGCTGCGCCACACGATGCGCTCCGAGACTCTCACGCCGGACCGCATCCTGACCGCTGCCGACCATGCATTCGTGGCGGTCCGCGGCGAGATGGTCCGCCTCGCGGGCGACCTGTGGCCGGCCTGGTGTCCCGAAGCACCGATGCCGGAGGACGACGGGGCGCTCGTCCGCGGCGTGCTCGACGCGATCGCGACCGAGCATCCTGTGGCCGGGGACCTCCTCGACTTCTGTCGTGACGAGAACGGCCGGATCGGGGCGTTCTGCGCCGAGCGGGACCTCATCGGCCTGACCGACGAACCGCTCGAGATCCAGTGGACGCCGGTCTTCCTGCGCTCGTTCGGTGGCGCCATGTTGTCGTCGCCCGGTCCGCTCGACAAGGGCCAGAAGGCGTTCTTCGCGATCACCCCGATGCCCGACGACTGGAGCCAGGAACAGCGCGAGTCGAACCTCCGCGAGGACAACGACCGGATGCTTCGTCTCCTGACCATCCACGAGGCGGTCCCCGGTCACTACCTCCAGGGGGTCTATGCCAACCGCTGCCCGTCGGTCGTCCGGGCGATCTTCGCCAGCGGCCTGTTCGCCGAGGGCTGGGCGGTCTACGTCACCCAGGTGATGATGGACGTCGGCTATGGCGCCGACGACCCGGCGCTGCTCCTGGTCCACTGGAAGTTCTATCTGCGCTCGGTCACCAACGCGATCATCGACGCCAAGATCCACGGCGCCGGGATGACCGAGGAAGAGGCCCTTTCGCTGATGGTCGATGGTGGCTTCCAGGAGCAGGCGGAGGCGCGCGCCAAGTTCGACCGGGCGCGGCTGTCATCGACCCAGCTGTCGACCTACTTCGCCGGGTCGCTCGAGATGTGGGATATCGAGCTCGAGGTCCGCCGTCGGGCGGCGATCGCGTCCGGCGACCCACGCGGCGCCGCGGCCGTGCCCCAGCCGCGGCTCGTCGGCGGGCTGGGGGAGACGCCGGGGTTCACGTATCGGCCGCATCTCGAGTCAGTCATCGCGCACGGCTCGCCACCGACCTCGCTGCTGCGGCGGATCCTGCTGGGTTAGCGCGCCCGTTTTCTCGGCTTGGCCGGCAGCTTCGATCCGGCCGGCGGCTTCTTCGGTTTGGCCGGCAGCTTCGATCCGGCCGGTGCGGCCAGGCCCGTTCGCAGCCGGTCGATCCGGTAGCCGGCGGCCTCGGCGGCTGCCGACAGGCGGCTCGCGATGGCCACGGACGACGACGGCGGTCCCGCGGTCTCGGATTCGATGGTGTCGAGCCGGAGGGCCCAGGCCAGGAGATCCTCGAACTGGTCGCGGTCGATGTATTCGATGCCTTCCCAGGTGTTGAGCCCGATGGCGACCCGGACCGGATCGATCGCCAGCCACGCGTCGAGCAGGCGTGCGGTCGCGTTTCGGACGGCGCCGCCGATGGTCGATGGTCGCGGCAGCGCGAGCAGGACGCGGACGCGGTCCGTGATCGCCCACGCCTCGCTCTCGTCGAAGCCCGTGTCGTGGAGACCGGCGACGAGGGCGCCGGGCATCCGCAACTCGTCGTACCAGGCCAGACTCGTCTCGGCCGGCTTGCCGCGCGGCGCGAGCGCTCCGGTCCGGCTCAGGGTGAGCCAGGCCAGCAGCGTGGCGCGATCGCGACGGTCGAGGCCCGGTTCGATCGCCCGGTCTGCAGCGGTGGTGGCGGCTCGCCTGGTCTCGGCCGCCACCTCGGCCGCAGCCGCGGTTCGTTCCGCATCGACGGTCGACGGCGCCATCCCGACGAATGCGCGTTCGGCCCGGGCGCGGACGCGGGCTGCGATGGCCGCCGCGTCGCCGCTGACGCCGGTCGCCTCCGCGATGGCGGCCAGCAGGGCGTCGAACCGCCGCTCGAGCTCCTCGAGCTGTGCCCTGGTCGCGACGCCATCGATGACCGCGACGGTCAGGCCGTCGGCGAAGACGGCACGTAATGGCGCGTGGATCGGCTCGAGCTGGATCTCGCGCATCGCCTCATCGAGTGACGGGACGCCGGCGGCGCCCAGCCGCGCCGCCAGCCGGGCCCACTGCCCGGCGACGCCGTCCCACACCTCGCGGAACTCCCAGAAGACATGGGCGCCGTACGCATCGAGGGTGATGTCCAGCCCGCGCTCCCAGATCTCGCGGCACGAGCGCAGGGACTCGTAGCCCGTCTTGGCGTCGCGGAAGATGACGAACGCCGCCGCGTCGTTGGGCAGCCCGAGGCCCTCGGCCAGCGACCGCCGGATCTTGCGTTTGGCACCGGTCGAGGACTTGACCGCGTAGGCGGCCGACCGATGGATCCGCCCCGTCGTCGCGGCGAACCGGGTGTGATAGAGCACCAGCGAGCGTTCCCGACCCGCACCATTCGAATAGGCGAGCACGGCATCATCGACGACCCCTCCCGCGCCGACGAAGTCGTACAGCAGGAAGTCGTGCGCCTCGGCGAACCACGCTCGCCGGTGGAAGAGCGGGAAGATCTCGCGCTCGTGCCGCTCGACCAGCCACGGGTCCGGCTTCTCGTCGAGCGTCGCCCGGCGGAACTCCATGCCGTACTTCTCACCGAAGCCCTGGACCTGGCCGTGGCCCAGCATCGGCAGCCCGGGGAGCGTCGCCAGCACTGTCGCCACGCCGAAGTACTTGTCGCCCTTGCCGAACTGCTCGAGGGCGGTCTTCTCGTCTGGGTTGCTCATGAAGTTGACGTAGCGCTTGAGGATCTCCGGGTCGAACTCGATGGTCTCCTTGATGACCTTCCGGTAGCCGGCGCCGTCCTCGTCGCGGAGCATGTGCATGAACGCGCTGTTGTAGACGCGGTGCATCCCGAGGGTCCGTACGAAGTAGCCCTCGAGCAGCCAGAACGCCTCGGCCAGGAGCAGCGTGCCGGGGATCTCGGCGGCCACCCGGTCGACGACCTCGCGCCAGAACTCGACCGGCATGCGCTTGTCGAATTCGGCCTTGGTGATCGCGTGCTCGGCGCGGGACGGGATCCCGCCGCCGGTCCCGGGCTCCGGCCACCACAGCCGCTGGATGTGCTTCTTGGCCAGGACCATGGCCGCATCGAAGCGGATGATCGGGAACCGGCGGGCGACGGCGATGATGGTCCCGATGACCTGCTCGCGGACGTCAGCCTCGAGGAAGTCGAGCTGGGCCGTGTCGTTCCAGGGAAAGCTCGTCCCGTCGTTGCCGTGATAGACGTAGCGCGTGTCGCCGGTCGCGCGCTGGGTTTGCTGGAACACCACCGCGGCATCGCTGTCGTCCCAGTAGTGGTCCTCCAGCACGATCCCGACGTCCGGGTCGGGCGACAGGTCCGGGCCTGTGAAGGAGTAGATGGGGTAGGGTGGCTCGTCCACCGCCAGGAACCATTCCGGATGCTCGATGACCCAGCGCGAATCGATGCCCATGTGGTTGGGCACCATGTCCGCGGAGAGGCGGATGCCGTTGGCCCAGGCGCGATCGCGGAGATCGGCGTAGGCCGCCTCGCCCCCGAGGTCCTCGGCGATGACGTAGTCGTCGAGCGAATAGGCCGACGCGACCGCATCGGCGTTGCCGCGCATCTGCTTGATCCGCTGCGACGCCTCCGAGCGCTCCCACAGGCCGATCAGCCAGAGCCCGGTCACGCCCCAGCGCGCGAGGGTCGCGAGCTCTTCGTCCGGGATCCCGTCAAGGGTTCGGATGTCACGACCGTAGGTCCGTGACAGCTGGTCGAGCCAGACGTACGTGCTCTTGGCGATGAGCACGACGCGGGGCATCCATGCCGAGTCCGACGAGAATGCCTCGGGCTCGTCCGCGGCCGTCTCGAACGATGGCGTCTCGACCGGCCCACCACCCGGGCCGCCGCCGCGCGTTCCACCCGCCCCGCCGGCGCCACCCCCGAACCGCAGATGCAGGGCGCGCTCTTCCTCGGCCAGGATGCCGACCGCCACATCCAGCCGCCGGATGAGGTCCTCGAGACCCTCGCCCAGGATCACCCCCCAGCGGGCCCGGACGTAGCGCAGCTGGGCGGCCAGGGACGTCGGGGCACGGCGGGCCGGCTGCCGGATCAGATCGAGCAGCGAGGTCCCCTCGTCGTCGATCGGCGGACCGTCTGCGAACGTCGTCTCCAGGCGGGCGATGGCATCGCGATAGCGGCTCTCCTCGACCAGCGCCCGGTCATCGACCAGCTCGTGCAGCCGGCCGATGGCCGGGTTCTCGTTGGCGACCCGGGTCAGCAGCAGCTCCTCGAGCCGGTCCGTGGCCGGCTCCGGATCGGGCCCGACGCCCGGGAACTCCTCGCCGAACCGGTCAAGGAGGCGGCCCGCGTCCGGGCCGAGTCGTGCCTCGAGATCGGCCAGCGCAGCGGCCATGGCGCCCGGCCGGATGTCCGCCTCGTAGCGGGCGATGAGCAGATGACCGACTTCATGGAGCAGCCCGAGTGCGCCGATCTCGCCTGCCTGGACCGACGGGGCGCCGGCCGCACGTGCCGCATTCATCCGGTCGGCCAGCCTCCGGAGGCCGGCTGTATCGGTCACCACCAGGTCGCCGCGCACACCGATGAGCGGGCGATCGAGCGCGTACCGCTCGCGCGGTTCACGCCGGACGTGGAAGTCGCGGACGCGCATCGCCGAAGCATGGCACGCCCGTTGCGACATCATCGGCCGCCCGGCGCGCCGGTCAGGTCGGGCTGGCCTCGCCCGAACGCGTCTCAGTGGCCGCCGGTGCCGGCCCATCGGCCGGGCGAGTCGCTGCCGCATGCTCGATCGCCCGGCGGAGCAACTCGAGGCCGGACGGATCGAAGTCGTAGGTCCACGGGCGGATCCGCTCGGGTCGCGAGAACGCACCATCGAGCCCGGCCGCCAGGGCCTCGCGCGACAGCAGGATGACGTCCGCCGTGCGATCGACCAGTTCGAGATCCTGCGGCGCGCCGATCAGCGCGGACACGATCTCGATGCCGGTCGTGCCCGACAGCGCGAGGGTCTCGCGGATGTTGTCCGCACCACGGCCGGAGGCGCACACGAGACCGACCCGCGAACCGGTCGGCAGGACGGCGATCTCGTGGACGAGCTCGACGTAGGCCGGGCCCACGAGCATGGCCACGACCGGGACCCGTCCAGCCGCCAGGGTCTGGGCCTCGTCAGCGTGGAACGTCGTCGTCGCGACCAGGTCGTAGTGGAACCGCTCGAGCCGATCGGGCAGGTCATCGAGCAACGCGCCCTCCGCCTCGATCAGCCCCGGGAACTCATCGACCAGGCGCTCGGCGTCATAGCCGGCGTCCGCGTTGGTGCATTCGGCGTACAGCACGCGTACCAGCGGGCCCGGCCGCTTCCGCTCGGTCGCGGCGGCGAACGTCGCAGCGGCGACCTCGTCGGCCGTGAACCCGGCGTGCGAAGCCCGCCGCAACATCTCCGCGACGAGGCCGGCCAGTGCCTCCGTGCCGCGCCGCTGCGGCGGGCGCTCGGCGACGTGGGTGCCGGCGCCGTGTCGACTCGTGACGTAGCCGGCATCTGACAAACGACGATAGACCGCCCGGATCGTGTTGGGGTTCACTCGCAGGGCCGCACCAAGCTCGCGCACGGGCGGTAACCGAGCCCCTGGCAGGAGCCGGCCGGAGTCGATCTGGTAGGCCAGCTGCCAGAAGATCTGGGTCGAGATCGGCACATCCGAACCGCGTTCGACATCGAGCGTGCCACCGGCGGTCCCGCTCACGGCATTTGGTCCCCGGACATCCATTGACATAGCGTGCTAGTCCAAGTACAGTCGGATTTGGCCTAGTCGACTATAACAAGCAAGGTGGGTTCCCGATGTCCGGGTTGATCGTCCTCTTCATCATCGTCTCTGCAGCGACCCTCTTCGCGGCCCTCGCCGTTCAATTCGGCGTCGACAGCAGGATCGACTCGATCGACCCGCGTCGCACCGCGTAACCGGGCGGCATCGGCTGGCCGACATCGGCCAGGGCGTAACAATAGATCTCGGCGCCATCGATCCCGTAGCCGGGTGAGCTGAACAGCGCCAGGTCCTCGACGAGCCGTGTCTCGAGACCCGCTCCAGTGAGCTCGTCGATCAATCGTGCTGCACGGGCAGCCGCCCGCAACACGGCGGCCGTCTCGGGTCGGCCCGGGTCGTCCCAGAACCAGCCATCGCTCGCGAACATCGCGAGCCGCCAGCGCTGCGCGGCCAGCACCGTCAGGAAGGCCAGCGCGTCCGCCGAAGCGGGAGGATCGGCGGAGCCCGTCGGATCTTCCCTCGCGCTCAGCCAACGCGACGCGAAGCTCGTCGGGCTCTCCGCCCCGATGACCACGTCCACGTAGTCGTCGCGAGCCGCCCACAGGTCCGGCGCACCGGTCAGCTCGGCCAGCACGCGGCCCGACACGACGTCGATGCCGGAGGCCAGCCGCTCGAGGGCCACGCGCAAGGGTGCCTTCCAGCGTCCGTCCGTGGCGCACGGACATTCGCCGCCCCAGCGGAGGACGCCGTGATGACAGCTCCACGAGGTCCGGTCCGCGATCCGGATCGAGTGGAAGGGATGGCCGGCCGGTTCGCGCAGGGCCTCAGCCAGCGGGACGATGTCGAACCCGCGGGCACGGTCGTCTTCGGGCGGCCCGACGAGCCGATCGAGGAACAGCTCGCGGAAGGGCTGGTGATGACCGTACAGCTCGCCGTCTGTGGCGATGACCACGAGCGGTGTCTCCTCATCCGGCAGCGATCCGGACGCCAGCCGCGGTTCGATGTCCTCGGCGATGAACCGGTCCGCGTCGGCCGTCGTGCGCGGGTCGAACGAGATGGCCGCCGACAGGTGGCCGTCGTACAAGGCCACGACGATGGTCCGGTCGCCGCCGAGATCGACCCGGTAGGGCCGACGAGTCTCGACGAGGTATCCGTCCGCCTGCCAGGGCGCCAGGATCGTGTGTTCGACCCCGTGATCGGCAAGCACCCGCAGCGTCGGCAGGTCCACCGCGCCCTCGGCCAACCACATGCCGACCGCCGACCGGCCCATCCGCCACGCGAAATCGCGCAGCCCCCAGCGCACCTCTGTTCGCCGGTCCGCGGCCGAGGCGAGGGGCAGGATGGTGTGGTGGAATGGCTGGGCCAGGCCGTTGACGCCGCCGTCGCCCTCGACGAACCCGCGGTAGGCGACCGGGTCGCCGTCGACCAGCCAGTCGCCGAGGGTCGGGCCCAGGTCCCAGGACATGCGTGCGAGGTTGCCGCGCTCGGCGTTCGGCCGGTAACACTCGGTGCTGACCCTGGCGGTCCAGTCGTGGGCCGGAGCGGCGGACGGGTCGGCCGGCACCCGTCCGCTGAACGGGTCGACCCGCGACGGCTGGTAGAAGTGGCCGTGGACGACGAGCCGCCCGCGGCTCATGGGGCCGCTCCACTGGCGACGTGCGCGGCGGCTGGGGCGGCCGGGATCGTAGCCGCGGCCGCCTCGTCCGCGGCGCGATCGACCGTCGTCGTGACGGCGTGCGCGATGGTCACCGTCCGTGTCGCACCGGCCACCAGAGACAACGGCCAGGACAGCAGCAATCCGGCGCCCTGGTAGACACGCTCGAACCCGCCCTCCGAATTCGAGATCGTCTCGACCGGCGCCCACCAGACCTCGGCCGCCTCCGAGACCGTGGTCGCCACGGCGACCCCGATGGCGTCGTTACCCTGGGCGATGGTCTCGACCGCAGTCGCCTCGCCCCGGCCATCGTGCGGACCACGGACGCCGTCGACCTCGATCCAGGCGGCCGGGTTGGCGCCGCCGCCGAGCATCGTGAGGGTCCATTCGACGCCGAGGATCGCCGTCACTCGAACCGTCGACCGGTTCTCGACGGTCACGGTCAGCGACAGCGTGGGGGAGCCGCGATCGCCACCGAGGACCAGCTCCTTGGACACCCGCACCGTGGCCGGCGCGCCACGACCCGGGCGGGCGACCGTCGCGTCGCGCGTGGTCACCACCCGGTCGAGCTCGAGCGATGCGAGCTCATAGATCCCCTCGACGGCATCGCCTAGCTCGACCGCCTCGCCGTCCGCCCAGGCGACCGGGGTGGTGCCCGGGGCGAGGAGGCGGACCAGCCCGCTGCGGCGCTCGTACGGGTCGTAGCGGAGCCTGGCGGCGAGGCCGGTTTCCTTGGTCAGGACCATCTCGTGGATCGAGGTCAACGCGTCGGGCTGGGCGTCCGGGTGCCCCGCGGCCTTGGCGTCGTGCTCGCGGAGCGTCTGGTGGTACGCCTCCGGCCGCCGCCGCATGACCGCGGTCAGGGCATGGCGGACCGGACGGATGTCCCAGCTGCCGATGCCGGCGCCTTCGGTCAGGTCGAGCGTGACGACCTGACCCGGGCCGGCGAGCCGCACGTCGAGGTGGCCATCGAGGTCGAGATCGCGCGGCTCCGCCACGTGCAGCCGGCCGGCCGCCGTGTCGGCGAGATCCTCGGCGGCGATGAGGTGCTCGTATGTCGCCAGCCGCATGTGGCCGATGTAGATGCCACCGAACAGGCCGTGCCAGTAGCAGTCGTTCGACTGGCCCTGGTAGAGATGGTTCAACGCGAGGTCGCGGTCGGGCGCGGCGGCCATGGCGTCGACCGCGTCGGAGGTCCGGAGCATCTGTTTGTGGAGATCGTTGATCTCGCGGTACTTGATCTGGAAGTTGCGCCAGAACGCCCCGCGCAACCAGCGCGCCTCGGGCAGATCCTCCGCCTTGGCCCGCTTGAGCAGCGCCCTGAAGATGAGGCTCTCGTCGGCCGGCAGCGCCCACTCGCCCATCTCCTCGTACGAGCCCGTGGGGATGTAGACCCGGCCGATCGGCGGGTGGGCGGCCAGCCAGTCGGACGGCGTGGTCGTCGTCAGCCAGTCGCGGTGGTCCTCGAGCGCCTCGAAGAAGCGGTCCACCCAGCGGTCCTTGCCCCAGCAGTGGACCCACGTCGTCGGCCACGCGCCGAACTTCTCGCCGTCGTCGCCCATCATCCCGATGCGCTCGCCGTCGTCGGTCGCGTGCTCGCGCAGGTAGTCGATGACCTCATCGACCTCGCGGAACGGGATCCGGTAGCGCAGGCCCTGCTCCGTGCCGAAGACCCGCAGGATCTGGCCCTGGTCGTCGGTGGAGTACGGGCCCCAGTGACCCGCCTCGGGGATGGAGGCCGACCGGAGATGCGCATCGTCGAGGATGGTCCAGTCGTAGCCGCTCGCGACCAGCGAGGTCGGCAGGTCCGGCTCCCAAACCCGTTCGGCCAGCCAGGCGCCGCGTGGCCGTCGCCCGAATAGGCCCTCGAGTTCGGTCGCCATCCGGCGCAGCTGGCCCATCCGGTCGCGTTCCGGGAGTGACGCCAGGACCGGCTCGAAGTAGCCGCCACCGATGATCTCGACCTGCTCGCGCGCGACCAGCCCGGCCAGGCGCTCGATGAACTCGGGGCGTTCCGTGCGCAGCCATTCCAGCAGCGGCCCGGAGTAGTGGAGCGATAGGCGCACCCCGGGGTGGCGTTCGATGGCCTCGACCATCGGCTGGTACGCCTGCTCGAAGACATCGGCAAGGACCCAGCCGAAGTTGCCCACCGGCTGGTGGTTGTGGATCGCCAGCGCGAGCGAGATCCGGGGCGGCATCGACCGGCCGGTCAGCCCGCTTCGATGACGACTGGGGCCGGGACGGCTTCGATCGGTACGCCGGCGGCCGGCAGGTACAGCAGCTCGGTGTATTCGTGGAGCATCCGGGTGGTCGAGAAGTTCCAGAGCGCGCTCGCCATGGCGCGGCGCATGACTGCCAGCCAGCGGGTCGGCAGCCCGTTGCCATCACGCTCGTAGTAGGCCGGCACGACCTCTTCCTCGAGGATGCGGTAGAGATCCTGGGCGTCGCGCCAGTCCTGGGCCGCCTCGTCGGGGTCGGTCTCGCGATCGCCGATGGCCCAGCCGTTGTCGCCTTCGAAGCCCTCATCCCACCAGCCGTCGAGGACGCTGACGTTCGGAACCCCGTTCTGGGCCGCCTTCATGCCGGATGTCCCGGACGCCTCGAGGGGACGGCGAGGGTTGTTGAGCCACACGTCGACGCCCTGGACCAGGAAGCGCGCGACCCGCATGTTGTAGTCCTCGAGGATGTAGACGCGGCCGCGGAGCTGGGGGGAGCGGGAGCGCTGGAAGATCTCCTGGATGACCCGCTGACCCGGCCGGTCGGCCGGGTGGGCCTTGCCCGCGAAGACGACCTGGACCGGGCGCTCAGTGCTCGCCAGCATCTGGGCCAGCCGGTCGATGTCGCTGAACAGAAGGCCCGCCCGCTTGTACGTCGCGAACCGGCGCGCGAAGCCGATGGTCAGGACGTTGGGATCGAGCGCCGTCTCGAGCTCGGCCAGCACGCTCGGTGACTCGCCGTGACGGGCGAACTGGCTGCGCAGCCGGGCCCGTGCGAAGTGCGCCAGCTCCCGCTTCTGACGGAGATGCGCGTCCCACAGGTTGCGTGCCGGGATCCGGTCGATCCGTTCCCAGAACCGGCCGCGCTCCGTGCTGGCGTCGAGGTCGTCGAGGTCCGCGCCGAGGTCCTCGAGTGGTTCCGCGATCGGCGTGCCGATCCAGGTCGGTCCGTGGATGCCGTTCGTGATGCCGAGGATGTCGTGATCCATCACGCCCAGCCACGTCGCGTTGGCCGTCCTGGCGTGGAGGTGACTGACCGCGTTCGCTCCACGGGTCAGGCGCAGGGAGAAGGCGGTCATGTCGAACTGGGTGCGATCGCCGTCCACGCCGAGCCCGAGCTCCAGCAGCTCGGCGACCGGGATGCCGCCGGCCTCGAGCAGCGGACCGGCGACCCGCCGGACGAGCTCTCCATCGAAGCGCTCGTTGCCCGCCGAGACCGGGGTATGGATGGTGAAGACGCTGTCGCGGCGGACATCCTGCCAGGCCTGTTCGAGGTTGATCCCGTCCGCCACGTGCTCACGCGCGCGCTCGGCCAGAAGGAACGCGGAGTGGCCCTCGTTGAGGTGCCAGACGGCGGGCGCCAGCCCCAACGCCCGGATGGCCCGGACGCCACCGATCCCGAGGACGAGCTCCTGGTGAAGCCGCATCTCCCGCCCCCGGACGTACAGGATGTTGGTGATCGGCCGGTCGGCATCGGCGTTCTCCGGCATGTCCGTGTCGAGCAGGAGGACGGGGACCCGGCCGACCTGCGCGACCCAGACCGCGACGAACAGCTCGCGGTCCGGCAGCTCCACGGTCACGGTCAGGGGCAGGCCGGAGGCGTCCTGGACCCGGCCCAGCGGCAGCCGGCTCAGGTCGTAGTCCGGGTAGTCGTGCTCCTGGTGACCGTCGGCATCGATCGTTTGGCGGAAGTAGCCCTTGCGATAGAGGAGGCCCACGCCGATGGCCGGCAGCGCCATGTCGCTGGCGGACTTCATATGGTCGCCGGCCAGCACGCCCAGACCGCCCGAGTAGATGCCGAGCGATTCGTGGAAGCCATACTCCGCGCAGAAGTACGCGATCGGGCCGGTCAACCGGTCCGCGTATCGCCGCTGGAACCAGTGGTCGGAGCCGTTGGCCACGTACGCGTCGAACTCGGCCAGCACGTCGTGGTACTCGGCCAGGAACTTGGCGTCGTCGAGCAGCCGCGGCCAGTCGGTCGCCCCACTGATGACCGGGATGGGGCTTCGATAGCGCCCCCAGGCCGTGCTGTCGATCCGGTCGAACAGCCCACGGGTGCGCGGATGCCAGGCCCAGTGGAGGTTGTATGCGAGCCGCCGGAGGCCTTCGAGCCGCGGAGGGAGCAGGAAGCTTGCAGCCGGGATCGACGGGACGCGGACGGGGTCCATGAGTCCGCATCATACCGGGTCGGGTTCGCGGCTGAACCGGTTTAGGTGCCGGTTCCGCAGCCGGGCGACGGGTAGGATGGCGCCCATGCCGATGCGCGTGGCGATGCTCACCTCCGAATGCGAACCGTGGGCGAAGACCGGCGGGCTGGCCGACGTCGTCGATGCCCTCGCCAGGGCGCTGGGCCAGCTGCCGGGCGGCGAGGTCACGACGCCGGTCGACGTCTTCCTGCCACGCTACCGCAGCGTCCCCGTGCCGCGGCGCGTCAGGGGCTCATCGATCGTGCGCGTGCCCGATCCGCGTTCGACGTCGGGGACCAGTCAGGTCGGCATCATCGACGTCGAGGCCGACGGCTACCGGCTGCGCCTGGTCGACCATCCCGCCGCGTTCGACCGCGAGGGTTTCTACGGCGATGCGGCGGGCGACTACGCCGACAACGCCTGGCGGTTCGGGCTGTTCTGTCGTGCCGCGCTCGAGGCCTTGCGGGCAGACGGTCCGCCGCTCGATGTCCTCCACCTCCACGACTGGCATACCGGACCGGCCGCTATCTACCGCGACGCGCGCTACGCGGACGACCCCGTCATCGGCGGGGCCGCCATGCTGCTGACCCTGCACAACCTGGCCTATCACGGCTGGACCCAGCGCAACCGCCTGGCACAGCTCGGCCTGGCCCCCGGCGATGGGACCGTCCCGCGCGAGGCCGACGGGATCGACCTGCTGCTGGCCGGCATCGAGCGAGCCGAGGTCGTCAACACCGTGTCGCCCGGGTTCGCCGCCGAGGCCCTCAGGCCGGCGTTCGGGATGGGGCTCGACGGCGCCCTGCGTGCGCGCGGCGACCGGTTCATCGGCATCCTCAACGGGCTGGACACGACCGTCTGGGATCCGGCCACGGATGCCGATCTCGCGGCGCCGTACGCGCGTGCCGATCGGACGGGCAAGGCGGCCTGCCGCGCGGATCTGCTGGGGCGGCTCGGGTTCGATCCGGCCGACGCGGGTGCGGTCATCGGGATGATCGGCCGTCTTGACCCGCAGAAGGGCTTTGACCTGCTCGCGACGGCGGCGCCCGACCTGCTCGCCCTCGGCGCCCGACTCGTCGTCCAGGGGAGCGGCGATCCGTCCCTCGCCGACCCCTTCCGCGAGCTGGCCCTGGCGCGACCGACCCAGGTCGCGTTCATCGAGCGGTTCGACCGGGTGATGGCCCGGCGGATCTATGGCGGCGCCGACTTCTTCGCCATGCCGTCGCGCTTCGAACCATGCGGCCAGGGCCAGATGATCGCGCTTCGCTATGGCGCACCGCCGATCGTCCACCGGGTCGGCGGCCTGGCCGACACGGTCGAGGACGAGACGACGAACCCCGGCGCCGGCACTGGCTTCACCTTCACCGACCCGAAGGTCGTGGACCTGCTGGATGCGTGCGAGCGGGCGATGCGCCTTCGAACAGCCGGCGGTGCCGCCTGGGAGGGGCTGCTCGATCGCGGGATGGCGGTCGATTTCGATTGGGTGACGGGCTCCGCGCCGCGCTACATCGAGGCCTACCGGCGGGCCGTGACGATCCGAGAACGAGGCTAGGGAAGGGCCCCGTCTCAGGCGAGCTCGATCAGCAGGATCGCCGCCAGGAAGGCACCGATGCCAACCCACTGGAACACGGCACACTGCCCGATCTGCGCGGCTCGGATCGCTTTGACGGTCGGCTCGTCGGCTCCGGTGATCGCCTAGGAGCGAGCGCGCGCCCTGACTGCGCCACACCACGCATCGAACCCGGCGACCGTTAGGATGGTGGTGACTCGCCGGGACCACGGCGTACCCGTCGCGGAGGCTTCCATGGCCAAGCAGTTCGTCGTCCAGTTGAAGAACGAGCCGGGCGCGATGGCGACCCTGGCCGAGGCGCTCGCCGCGCGTGGTGTGGACCTGCGTGCCATCGGCGGCGGGAGCATGGGTGACAGCGGGCACGTGATCATGACCACGGCCGACGACGACACCGCCAAGGCTGTCCTTGACGACAGGGGCTACACCTACATCGAAGGTGAATCGATCCTCGCCGAGGTCGACGACCGTCCCGGCGGGATGGCCCGTCTCGCTCGCTCGCTGGCGGACGCCAACGTCAACATCTACGGCCACCTGTTCCTGGGCCGATGGGGCGATCGAGCCACCTTCGCGTTCGTCGTCGACGACCCTGAGACCGCCCGGCCGATCCTCGAACGGAAGGACTAGCGACCCGATCTCGCGAAGTCGGCTATGCTCCGGGCAGTTCGTGCTCGATGAGGCGCTCCGGTCAGCGCCCCGGTCTCACACCCGTTTCGACCCCGATCCACCCTTTGTGCCCTGACCGGGCCCCGCTCGTAGCGGGAGGGCCTCGTCAGGAGCCTCACTCCATGTCCTTCGATCGTCTCGGGCTGTCGCCCGAGCTCCTCCGCGCCGTCGCCCAGCAGGGCTACACGGAACCCACCCCGGTCCAGACCAAGGCGATCCCGCTCGTCCTCGAGGGCCGCGACGTCCTCGCCGGCGCCCAGACCGGGACCGGCAAGACGGCCGCCTTCGTGCTGCCGATGCTCCAGCGCCTGCATGCCTCGCGACCGACGTCAGGCCCGCGCGTCATCCGCGCCCTCATCCTGACGCCGACCCGTGAGCTCGCGCTCCAGGTCGAGGAAAGCGTCCGGACGTATGGTGTCCAGAACCCCATCCGCTCGACCACCATCTATGGCGGTGTCGGCTTCGACCCGCAGGTCCGCGCGCTGCGCGCCGGGCCGGAGATCGTCGTCGCGACGCCCGGTCGCCTGCTCGACCACCTCGGCCAGCGCACGATCGACCTGTCGCGGGTCGAGATCCTCGTCCTCGACGAGGCCGACCGGATGCTCGATATGGGCTTCATCCGCGACATCCGCAAGATCCTCGCGGTGCTGCCGCCCCGCCGCCAGAACCTGCTCTTCTCGGCGACCTTCTCGGACGAGATCCGGCGCCTCGCCGACGGGTTGCTCGACAATCCCGCGTCGGTCCAGGTCACGCCCCGCAACACCCCGACCGAGCTCGTCACCCAGGTCGTCCATATGGTCGACCGCGAGCGCAAACGTGAGCTGCTCAGCCACCTCATCAAGATCGGCCGGATCGATCAGGCGCTGGTCTTCACCCGGACCAAGCACGGCGCCAACCGGCTCGCCCTCCAGCTCAACCACGACGGCATCCTCGCCACCGCGATCCACGGCAACAAGAGCCAGCCGCAGCGCGTGCGCGCCCTGGCCGACTTCAAGGCCGGCCGGTTCGCGGTCCTCGTGGCGACCGAGGTCGCCGCGCGCGGCCTCGACATCGAAGCGCTCCCGCACGTCGTCAACTACGAGTTGCCGATGGTGCCGGAGGATTACGTCCACCGGATCGGGCGGACCGGCCGGGCCGGCGTCGATGGCGATGCCGTCTCGCTGGTGTGTGTCGACGAACTCAAGCTCCTCAACGAGATCGAGCGAGTCCTGGGCCGTGGCATCCCGCGCGAGACGATCGAGGGCTTCGAGCCTGATCCGCGCATCCGTCCGGAGCCGATCCTTCGGGGCGGCCTGGGTGGGACACGGCCCTCGCGCTCGATGTCCGGCGCTGGTGCGCCACGCCACATGGCCGGGCCACGGACCGGCGGCGGACCGCGGCCGGCGGGCGGCCACGCGTACGCCGGTGCGCCGCGAACCTCGATGCCGGCAGCTCCGGTGGGCGCCGCGCGACTGAATGGCGCCCCTCGCCCAAGCGCTGGACCCGCTGGAAGCGGCGCTCCGCGACCGGCGAATGGCCACCGTCCCAAGGGTCATCGCGGCGCCGGGTTCGCCGGACCGCGACGGCCGGGTCAGGGCATCGGCAATGGCGGCGGATCGCGACCCGTCGGCCCGGACCCGCGGCCCGGGAACGGCCAGGGCCGCCCGAACGCGGGTCCCGTGGCCATGCCCGGTGAGCGCCTGGCGCGTCATGGCGGTCGCCCGCCGGGCTGATCCTCAGCCGGCCGCTACCGCCATCGCCTCGCGCCGCGGCACGAGGAACGCAGCCGCCAGTGCCGCGGTCACGGCGGCTGCGACGGCGACGCCGATCGATGCTGCCAACGACGTCGTGACCAGGACGCCGGCGATCACCGCGCCGACCGGGAAGCCGAGATAGTTGAACGCCATCGAGACGGCGAACGCACGACCCATCCAGGCCGGGTCCGTCCGACGCTGTCGGACGGTGAACAGCGCGATGTCGACCGAACCGTTGAGTAGCCCGAATACCAGCATCATCAGGCCCAACAACGCCAGCCCAGCCGCTGGCGAGATCGGCCCGAGGAGGCCCGCCGCCGGCAACGCCAGAGCGATGACTGGTGCCATGAGGGCCAGCGGGATGACGAGCATCGCCCACTCCCGACCGCGCGTGTCGGTCCGTCCCAACAGCGATGCGGAGACGATCCCGGACACGCCCGCCGCGGCCCACACGAAGCCGACCACGGCCTCGCCATAGCCGAGCACCCGCAGCACGATGATCGGCACGACGATCGTCATCACGCCCCAGCCGAGGTTGAGCGTCGTGAGGGCGAAGCCGAGCCCGCGGATCGTCGGGTTCGACCACGCGTAGCGGAGACCGGCCAGCGCATCCTGGAGGAGCGGGCCGTGAGTGGGCGTATCGAGGGCCGGCTCGCGGACCCGCACCAGTGCGACCGCGGCGAGGCCGAACGGGACCGCGATGACGACGATGGCGGTCGGGCCGCCGAGGATCGCGACGAGGCTGGCGGCCAGCGGCGGACCAAGGGTCGTCGCCACCACGTAGCCGTTCGAGTCCACGGCGTTGATGCGCTCCCACAGTCGTCGCGGCACGATGATCGGGAAGAGCGTCCGCAAGCCGACGTGGCTCAGGATGGTGGTCACGGACGTGAGCGCCACGATCACCACGAGCAGGGGAGCGGGCAGCTGTCCGGCGAGGGCCAGCCCACCGATGAGCGCCAGGCTCAGCATCGCGACGATGTAGTCGAGCATCACCAGCCGGACGCGGCCATGCCGATCGAGCAGCGCGCCGGCGATCGGTGCGAGCAGCAGCCCGGGCACGACGCTGACGAATGTCACGACGCCGGCCAGTGCCGGAGAGTCGTACACCGAGAGGGTGAAGAGGACGAGGGCGACGCCGACCATCGACTGCCCGACCCGGGCAAGACCCATCGATGCGACGACGCGATCCAGTTGCGGGACCTCGAGGAGGGCACGATAGGACGGCTCGGGAAGGTCATCGAGCATCGCTCGATGGTACGGGAACGGGTCCGGCCCGACGCAGGGCTTGACCGATGTGGTCCCTCCACACGACATCGACAGTCGTCGGCGCCGATGGTCTCGCTGGACGGCTCGATCGCCAACGTCCGCGACGGCGTCGCGCGACCCTTCGACCGGTATGGCCCCGGCAGCTATCGCGCTCGAGCGGCGACGCCTTGCAGGTAGCTGTCGATCTCCGGGACGGACCGAAGCGCCCGCTCGAAGTAGTCGTTGACGGACGTCAATGCCGCGTCCTTGATGCCGGCCATGTCCGCGGATCGCGATTCGTGCGATTCGCGCGCCTGGAGCGAGTTCCGGAGCTTCAGCAGATGGCCGACCATCTTCGCCTCGTCGGGTCCGTCCAGGGCCTGGATCGCGGACATGATGAGCGAGTCGCACTGCGCGACCATCAGGCCGACATCGAACGTCCCGCCCGAGTCGGCCGCCTCGTCGAGTGTCCGTATCAGCGCCGACACCTGGTACAACGCGGTCACCGGCTCGTCGAACAGCTCGCGGATGAACGACGCCTCGCGGTACATCCCGTTCATCCGGAAGATGTTGTACATCCGGCGGGCGGCCTTGCCGAAGTTCGGCTCCTTGACCGTGTACTTCCAGACCTCGTGCTCGAGCGTCTCGACGTAGTCGTCGACCGAGTCGGCCGACAGCTCCTTGACCAGCTTCGAGAACAGCGGGATCGAGTCCGCCTCGAGGTAGACCTCCTGATAGTACGGATCGAGAAAGCCGTCGAGCGGGGTGATCGTTCCGTCCGGCGCCTCCCAGGTGGGGTCGAGCACGTTGCTCGCGTTGGCCAGCTGGCCACGCGTCTTGTCGGCGATGACCCAGTCGAGCTTGCACCAGCCCGGTTCGTGCGAGGCGTCCTCCCACGTGTAGATGCTCAGGCTGCCGTCGGCCAGCATCACCTCCATCTGGCCGGCCCGGATCTCCTCGAGCGTCCATGACATCGGCGAACCGGCACCGACCGGCGAGCCGTCCTTGGTCGCGGCCTTGGAATGCGAGCCGAATTTGACTTCCCGCAGGCGATGGGTCGGGCCGGTCGCCGTGTCGAGCGCCTTCTGGCGGATGAGATCGGCCAGGATCGCGCAAGCCGCGTCGTGCGTGTCGGCGGTGATGTGGATCCGTTCGAAGAAGTCGCAATCAGCCGGGTAGGCGTTGATCTTGCTCTGCGCCGCGGACCCCGAGATCGACAGCGCCGTCAGGACCTGCGGCGGTCGATCCGCAAAGCCGACGACCTCCGACATCTCGCGGAAGCGCGCCAGGTCGGCCGGTCCGAAGTCGAGCATCGTGACACGATGGCCGTACACGCCACTCTCGACGTTGACGACGAGCTCTCCGCCGCTCGCCTCCGTCTCCATCGCGGCGATCCACTCAGCGGCCTCGCGCTCGTCGAGCTCGACGCCCAGCCGTGTCGCCGAGGCGACGACCTTGGCGATCGCCTCGTCCCCGGTGGTGTTCGTCGCCATCCCGTCGCCCTCCCGTCGGTACAGGCGCCGAGTATGCCCCCGTTCGACCTTCCATAGGCGCCACATCTCGGTGACACAAGTCGGACAACTGTTCCCGACCCTCCCGGCTGGGGCCAGCTTCATCGCCGCTTCGCGACGCCCGTCCGGACCCATCCTCGACCACCATGACGCGCACGAAGGCGTCGCCGGGGTCTTCGTCCTCGGTCTGGCCCTCGTCTCCGACGGTCCCTGGCGATCGGTTCCCGCTGATCCGCCCGGGCCATCAGGCTCCGACTACGAAACGAAGAGCCCGGACGAAGGTCCGGTTGACCGCGTGGCTCAGAAGCGCATACTCGGGCGGACGGGCCCCCGCAGCTGAACCTCATTGGCAACGACGCTCGACACTTACGAGGTGTCGCTTTGCGTCGCCCGTTCCTCTCCCGCACGGTAGGACTGGCGCTGGTCGTCGGCGCCCTGATCCTCGGTTCGCTGGCCTCGGCCGGTAGCGCCACTGCGGCGACCAAGATCGCCCAGACCACGACATGTGGCAACAGCCTCGACAACACCGGCGGCCTCGGTCGCATCTGCCAGGTCACCATCGTCAACCGGATCACTGCGAGTGGCAGCTCGGCCAAGGTGACCGTCCGCGAGTGCCACGGGGCCGCGGGCGACCCGAATGCCGCCTGTTCCACCAGGATCGCCAACCTGCACGCTGCGGTCACCAAGGTGACGCAGTGCAACAGCTCGAACAACGGCGGCGGCGGAACGCTCCGTTGCAGCGTCCGCGTCACCAACGAGTTCGTCGGCATGTCGACCGGCGCGACCGCGGCGACCGTGAACCAGTGCGTTGGCTCCGGCGGCGGCATCGCCAACACCTGCGATCCATTCCCGGCGACCACCACCGGCGCGACGATCACCCAGTGCAACGGGTCGGCCAACGGCGGCACGCTCGTGCAGCTGAAGTGCACCGCGAGCGGCACCAAGCCCTCGTCGCACGGCGTCCGGATCAACCAGTGCAACGGCTCGGCCAACGGTGGCGGGGCTCTGGTCATCTGCTCCGCGAGCATCACCAACCGGCGCGTGACCGCGAGCACCGCGAGCCCGACCGGTCCGCCGACCGACACGATCGCGTCGATCTCGACGTCCGGCTCCGGCTCCTCGCCGCTGCCGATCGCCATCGCCGGGGTCTTCGTCCTCGGTCTGGTCCTCGTCATCCGACGGTCCCTGGCGATCGGTTCCCGCTGATCCGCCCGGGCCATCAGGCTCCGACCACGAAACGAAGAGCCCGGACGATCGTCGTCCGGGCTCTTCGCTGTGATGGGGTGGCCGCCGCTCCTCGCGGCGGGAGCGGGAGGTTACGACTGGGTCTTGTGACCCTTGCCGTGACCGTGGTTCGCCTTCTTGCCATGGACCTTGGCGGTGGCCGCGGTGCCGCCGCCGTGGTCCTTTTTGGCCGCCTCGCTGACGGCCCCGCCGTGGTTGCAGTTCTTGCCACGGACGGCGTCGGACTGGGCGACCGTGGCGACCGCCTTGCCATGCGCATTCGGCGAGGTGTCGACCGGCGCCGCCGGGTCGGTCGGGGTGACCGGAGCGACCGGGCAGACCGCCGGCGCCGTAGCGTCGGTCGCGTCCGGAGCGGCCTCGGCCGGATCGGCGGTGCAATCGCCGGCGGTAGGGGTCGTGGTGCTCACGGTCGCGGCATCGTCATCGGCGGCCGGCGGAGCCGTGCTGTCGCAGATGTCCGCGGACGTCTTGGCCACGGAGCTCACGAAGCCACCGTGGTTGCAGTTCTTGCCGCCGGTCCAGCCGCTGTGGGCGGCTTCGGTGACGGAGATCGCCCCATCGCCGTTCGTGTCGACCGCAGCGAACGCCGCAGCCGCGGCCGCGGGATCGGGCACGACCAGTGTCTGACAACTGTCCGCCACGCCATTGCCATCAAGGTCGACGAACCCCTGCGCCGTGTCGGTGACCAGAGGTGCCGCACCCGCGACCCCGCTCATGGACATGACGAGGAGCAGCGCGCCTCCTCCTGCCAGCCACGTCGCTCGTAGTCGCCTCAGCATCGATGTGCCTCTTTCTCTCCCCGGACTGATCAGTCCTGCCCGGCATGCGCCAGGCGCGGGATGATCCCGCGAGTCGAGTATCGAGGACCGTGCTGCTCGTTCAGACCCGTACCTTCGGTCGCAGGGATGGCCATTGACGGCCATCGGTGGCCATCGGCAGGCCGCAACCGGGTGGTCCGGTGCGACGCGGGGCGGAGGCGTGCGGTGCCGGGCGGCACCGTCAGATTCGAGGGCCGCCCGATGTCGACCGGAAGGGGCACGGACGGGTCGTGCTCGAGGTGGCGGAGCCTGCGCCGATCGTCAACTACGACGCGTTCCGCGATGCGGTCGAACGCCTTGGCGATATCGAGATCTCGATCGACGACACGGAGCCGGGTACGCGAGCCTGCGTCATATCCTCGAGATCCCGTCGGCGTGGGTGAAGCTCGACTCGACGCCTGTGTGGCGGCTGACGCTGGCTGCCGGCCTGGCGCAGTCGTGACAACATCGGGGCAGCAGCTCATCGTGGAGGGCGTCGAGCTCCGAGAGGAGGCGGACGCGCTCCCCGGGCTTGGCATGCCGTTCGCTCAGGTCGATCGGTTCGGGCGACCGCAACGACACCGCGGAACGCGGTCCCGCGATCGAGGATGACCGGGGTCACCTCAACCTGACTGCTAGACTTTTGGCCACGCGGGAGTAGCTCAGTTGGCAGAGCGGCAGCCTTCCAAGTCTCCCTTTGTCGAGCGCTGTGCTCTGAACTCCGAATCCCCGCACGAGTCGCCGGATTCTGGCCCCGTTTGGCGCTCTGGCCGACAGCGCGATCACCGGCCTTCTAGCGCATGACTTCTGGGGCGGATGACGTCCCACCTGGCTGGCCGATGGATCGTCGGGCCGTCGCCTCGCCGGTTCCTCGAACGAACACTGCGGCCAGGCCGTGGATCATGTGGTCGGCGTGAACGCACCTACAAGTAGTAAGGCGCCCACAACTCGCAATGGGTTCTGCGGGCGGTAGCCTACTCCACGCATGCTCCGTTACGCGGCACCGACGCCTGGTCATGCCAAGGTCCACTCCCGCCACGGGTCGTCCTCGAATCCCGAACAGACCGCAACGAATCCGGAACCGAGCCAGCTGGACGCCCGCCATAGCTTATGAGTGCGGCACGACGCCGCGCCGCCTAGCAGGTCGGCGATGGATCGGGATCTCGTGGTCAAGGCAAGGGGAGGCGATCGCGACGCCTTCGCGCGCCTGGCGGCCGCCGCGGTCACGAGCCTCGACGTCGTCGCCCGGATGATCATGCGCGACCCGGAACGCGACAAGGACGCGGTCCAGGAGGCGCTCGCACGCGCCTGGCGCGATCTGCCCACGCTCCGGGACCCCGATCGGTTCGACGCCTGGCTTCGCCGTGTGCTCGTTCGTGCATGCATGGATGAGTTCCGGCGCAGCCGGAGTCGGATCATCGAGGTTGAGCTCACCGAACTCGACCATCCACAGGTCATCGACTCGTCGCTGGCCCTCGCCGATCGTGATGCGCTCGAACGCGCATTCCGCAGGCTCGATTCGAGTCAGCGGTCGCTTATCGTCCTGCATTACTACCTGGACCTGCCGCTGGTCGAGGTGGCCGATGCGCTTGCGCTGCCTGTCGGGACCGCAAAGTCGCGGCTCTTCCGGGCACGCGAAACACTTCGTGCCGCCCTCGAGGCGGATGCGCGTGACGTCGTCGAGATCGCGGGAGGGCAGCCCGCATGACCGCCCGACGCGACATCGATCATCTGATCGCAACCTGGCTGACCGAGATCGCCCCGGAAGGGCACGTCGACTATCTCGACGCGACCCTCGATGCCATCGGCGAGATCGGCCAGCGGCCGCCCTGGACGAGCGTCGGGAGGTGGCTGCCCATGCAACTGCCGCTCGGCCGCGTCGTCCTGCCGCGGGTCGCACCGTATCTGGCAGTCCTCACACTCGTGCTTATCCTGGCGATCGCGGCTGTCGTGATCACCGGCGGGCGGAATCGGTTGCCGGCACCGTTCGGCCTGGCCGAAACGGGTCTCGTGGCGTACGTGTCCGACGGAGACATCTTCGTGACCACGGCCGACGGCCTCGGTCGTCGACGGCTCGTGTCCGGACCGGGCGCGGAGTGGAGTCCGATCTGGTCGCACCGCGGGGACCGCATCGCCTACTGGGCCGCGCCAGCCCTCGGCGATCCCGCATCGCTCTGGTTGGCGGATCGCGACGGCTCGACCGCCAATCTCCTCACCGGGACGCAGACGTTCGTGGTCCCGGACCAGCTGCCGGCCGTCTCCTGGTCGCCCGACGATCGGCGACTCGCGTTCACCTCTGACGAGGGCGTCCTGTACCTCGTGGGTGCGGATGGCCGCGATCTCCATCCGATCGGCGACGACAGCCACGAACGACACGATGCGGTCTGGTCACCGGACGGCACGCTGCTGGCCTATCGCGGGCGGCCACACGCCGATCGGTACACGACGATGTCCAGCTGGGTCATCACCCCCGATGGTCGAACGGACATCGAGGTGATCGCTGCAAAGGGCGGCCAGGAGATCACGAACGTGAACCCCAGCTGGTCGCCCGACGGGACGTCGTTCCTCGTCCACACAGGTATGTTCGACATCGACATCTCCGAGGGCCGACGCGACGCGACGGGTGCCTGGTCGGATCGAGTCCTTATCGGAGGTCCAACCCAGGACTTCCATCCGTCGTGGTCGAACGCCGGCACGAAGTTCTCGTACATCGAATTGGTTCCCGGGACGAACCCCGAAGAGTTCGTCCTCATGACCGCGAATGCCGATGGGTCGAACGCCAAGCAGGTGTCCACCGTCCGGGTCGGATTCGCCGCGCAATGCTGGTCGCCGGATGATCGATCCATCCGAGCTGTCGGCCCATCCCGGATCGACCCGGCGATCCTGCTGATCCCGGTCGACGGATCGCCGGTCGTCGAGATCCCCGAACCCGGCCAAGTGTCCAGAGGCGCATGTGCCATGCAGCGCGTTGCGCACTGACGAACCACATCCCCTTCCTCCCTACGAGATCCCAGGTCGGCATCTCGTGACCTAAAGGAGTACACACCGATGCGCACATCCATCAGATTCACCCTGCTCGTCGCCACCGTCGGACTGGTCACACTCGGGGGCAACGTCATTGCGACGGCCGCCGGAGGCGATCAACTCTCGGCGGTGCGGCAGGCGACGGCCAAGTTCCATGACATCGACGCGGCCAAGGCGGCTGGCTACGAGCTCGGCTATCTGAACGGGGCCGGGAACCGGATCATCACCGGCTGCATCGCGAGTCCGACCGAAGGCGTGATGGGCTACCACTACTTCAACAAGGCCCTGATCGACGATCTGGTGGTCGACCCGCAGAAGCCCGAGGGCCTGGTCTACATTTCCGGGCCACAGGGAAAGCTCAAGCTCGTCGCGGTCGAATACGTCGTGCCCGGCGCCAACTCGAACCCAGCCGGCGTGTCGACGCCGCCGTCCATCCTCGGGATCCAGATGCACATCCTGGTGCCGGCCGTCGGCTTCTACATCCAGCACTTCTGGGTCTGGAGCCACAACCCCTCCGGTATGTACGCAGACTGGAACCCTAGGCTCAGCTGCCCGTAGACGTCCGAGGCGCGAGTAATGGCTGGGTCCGGGCACTGCCCGAACCCAGCCACTTGTCCTGCTCATTGACCCGCATCGACGCAGTCGCCCTGGTGCGGCAGCGGTCGATGGTCGAGCTATGGGCTCCCCGCCAGCTGGTCGAAGAGCGCCTGCTAGACTTTCCACAGGCGGGAGTAGCTCAGTTGGCAGAGCGGCAGCCTTCCAAGCTGCATGTCGCGAGTTCGAACCTCGTCTCCCGCTCCATCCCCGCACGCATCGTCGACCACGCCGTCCGACGGGCTGACCGACATCGCCGTCCGAGTAGACTCGGCGCGTGTCGCCGGACGTGCCGATCCTTCAGACCTTCTACATCGGCTGGGCGGAGCACCATCGTCGTCTGCTGGCCGCCCTTCACGACCTAGCGCCCGAGCACCTGGCCCTCCGCACGGCTGCACACCAGATGGCCATCTGGCAGATCGCCAGTCACATGGCAGGGGCTCGCGCGTTCTGGTTCCTATCTGGCTGATCCTTGGGACCATTGGACTTCCGGGCCTCGACATCTGAGGAGATGTCGCGGTGGCCATGCCTGACCATGACGACTGATCGGTCCCGGTTGTCCAGATATGCATCGGGTGGCTATTGGGCCACCAAATCGGTCCGACGGAGCTCGATGTCCGGTCGGTCGGCGCGCTGCCCGCCCGAAGGATGCCTGCCAGGGCATGAATCGGGTCGATGGGCCGGTCCCATATCAAGCCAAGTCCGGCGCTCATGCTGGCCAGATCTGCCCGTGGGAACCATCTGGCAACGGACGGCGCGCCCATGGCTCGGCGCCTCGGCTCGGCGCCTCGGCCCGCCATGGGCCGGGCCTATGAAGGCACGACCTTCGGTCGGGGTCGATCGCCGTCTCGACCCGCCCGAGCGAACGCGACCGTCCAGCGCGCGCGGTCCGCGGAGGGATATCGCCGCGGGCCGGTTTCCGGCACCTCGGCTATCGTCGCGCCGTGACCGAGCCGAGGGAACCGTCGAGCGCCGCCCCTGACGTGGGGCGGCTGGTCGGTGGCCGCTATCGCCTCGGCGAGGTCATCGGCGTCGGCGGGATGGCGACGGTCCATCGGGCGTTCGACACCAAGCTCGACCGCTGGGTCGCCATCAAGCTGCTCCGGCGCGAGGTCATCGAGGACCCCGATATCGCCATGCGCTTCCGCCGCGAGGCCCTGGCCGCGACGGTCCTGCGCCACCCGAACATCGTGGCCTGCCTCGAGACCGGCACCGACCACGGCCAGCCGTTCCTGGTCATGGAGCTCATCGAAGGCGAGGACCTGGCGGCTCGGCTGCGGCGCGGCGGACGGCTCGTGCCCGCGGAGGTGGCCCGGATCGGGCTCGACGTCGCCCGGGCGCTGGGGGTCGCCCACGTCCGCGGGATCGTCCATCGCGACGTCAAGCCCGGCAACATCCTGCTCGCCCGCGATGGCCGGGCGATGGTCACGGACTTCGGCATCGCACGGCTCGCTGCGGACGCGGAGGGCGCCGTGCCGGGCACGACCCTCGGCTCCGTCCACTACTTCAGCCCGGAGCAGGCGACGGGAGCGACGACCACGCCCGCCTCGGACGTCTACAGCCTGGGCCTCGTTCTGTTCGAGTCGCTGACCGGCCGGCGGGCGTGGGGCGGCGGGACGACAGCCGCCATCGCCGCCGCCCGGATCGGTGGTGCGGCTCCGTCCCCCCGGGCCATCCGGCCGGAGATCCCGGCGGCCCTTGATGTGATCGTCGTGCGCGCCCTCGACCCGGACCCGGCGGGACGGTACGCCAACGGCAGCGCGATGGCGGCCGCATTGGCGTCGTCGATCGGCGTCACGGACCCATCGAGCCCGACCGTCGCCATCGACACGGCGGCGCTGCGAGCCGGTGCGGCTGCGGCTGGGGCGCTTGGTGGGGCAAGCGGGACCGTGCTCGCCTCCGGGTCGGCCGTGTCGGCCGTGTCGGCGGGGTCGGCGGCCGCCCTCGCACCACCGCTCCGACCGGGGACCGTCGGACTCGGTCTCGCGTCATCGGTGACCGTCCATCGCGCCTCGCCCGCCATCACCGGCCCGCTTCTGATCCTGCTCGCCGTTGTCGCGGTCGTGGTCGCGGCGACGCTCCTCGCCTCGATGCCCGGGCGTGACGACCTGGGCGGGCTGGCGGTCGCATCCGGGAGTCCGAAAGCCACAAGGACGCCGGCTCCTACACCGCGACCGACTGTCCGGCCGACGTCCATACCGGCGCCGACCCCGAAACCCACCCCGAAGCCGACCCCCGTCCCCAAGCCGACCCCGAAGCCGCAGGCCGGCGCCATCAGCGACATGTGCCAGCCGTTCCTCGGGATCGCCTGCGTCCTGGGCGCCGGGACGTACGAGCCGTCCGGGTTCAGCCCGGCCGTGCGCTTCAAGCTGGGTGACGGCTGGGACGTCGCGACATCGCAGGCTGCGCTTCTGGCGCTGACCCGCGACGAAGGCGTGCTGACCCTCGCGAGCGGCATCTCCACCGTCTACCCTTCGGGCGACGCGGTGACCGCGCCGTCCTCGGCCGGTTCGCTGGTGGAGACGTTCATCGGCACGGACGGGGTCGCTGCCGGGCGACCGGACGGGCTGCGGATCGACAAGCGCCGGGCGACCGCGGTCGACCTCGCGCCGACCGGTCCGGACCGGGTCCCGCTGTTCGGGACCGGCGACCAGACCTTCTATTTGGAGCCCGACGGCACGACCCGGATCATCGTCATCGACGGCAAGGACGGTGTCCTCGTGATCGCCATCGAGCCAAGCCAGGACTCGACGCTCGAATCGATCCTCAAGCCGGCGCAGCCGTTCGTGACCAGCCTCCGGTTCCGGTGACCGACCGTCGCGGGTGCCACGGCCCGGCGACCGTCCGATCGAACATCGCCGGTCCGCCCGCGGGTACCCTTGCCAGCGCATGAGCCTCATCGCCCTCCGTGATCTGACCCGGCGCTACCCGCGCGGCGTCACCGCGCTTGACGGCCTGAGCCTCGAGCTGGAGCCCGGGATCATCGGCCTGGTCGGGGCGAACGGTGCCGGCAAGAGCACGCTGATCAAGATCCTGCTCGGGCTGCTCGAGCCGACCTCGGGCGAGGCCTCGGTCATGGACCTCGACGTCCGGACCGAGGGCATGACCATCCGCCAGTTCGTCGGCTACATGCCCGAATACGACTGCCTGCCACCGGACACGTCCGCCACCGACTTCATCACGCACATGGCCCGGATGTCCGGCTTGCCGAGCGCCGCGGCCCGCGAGCGGACGGCCGAGGTCCTCCGTCATGTGGGCCTGTACGAGGAGCGCTACCGGGCGATCGGTGGCTACTCGACCGGCATGAAGCAGCGGGTCAAGCTCGCCCAGGCGCTCGTCCACGACCCACGCCTGCTGCTCCTCGACGAGCCGACCAACGGCCTCGACCCGGCCGGTCGCGACGAGATGCTCGCGCTCGTCCGACGGACCGGCACCGAATTCGGCATCGCCGTGGTCGTCGCCAGCCATCTCCTCGGCGAGATCGAGCGGGTGTGCGACTACCTCGTCGCCATCGACGCGGGACGCCTCCTCCGGGCGGCGCCCCTGGGTTCGTTCACGGAGCGGACCGGGGTCCTTGCCGTCGAGGTCGAGGAAGGGGAGTCGGCGCTGACCGCGGCCCTCATCGCCCATGGCCTCCAGGCGGTGGCCGATGGCCGGACCGTCCTCCTCGCGGTCACCGAGGATCGCCAATACGACATCGTCCGCGACGCGATCGCGGAGCTCGGGTTGCCATTGGTCCGGATGGAACAGCGCCGTCAGAGCCTTGAGGACCTGTTCCGCGACGACGTCCCCACGGTCGCTGCGGCGCCCGCGCCGCCCGCGCCGCACCCGCCACCGGCCGCGGGCGCGGGCGCGACCGGAGGTCCACCGTGACTGTCGTCCCCACGCCGCCGACGGCTCCGACCTCGGGTGGTGCCACCTCCGCGAGCGGCCCGGGTGGCAGCATCTTCGATCTCGGTTACCAGGCGTACCAGGGTCCGCGGCTCGGTCGGCGGAGCGCGGTCCAGGCCCTGTTCACCCAGACCATCCGGGCGTGTTTCGGGATCGGACGGGGTGGGCGGGCCAAGCTCGCCCCGTTCATCCTTGCGGCGCTGGCGGTCCTGCCTGCCGTCCTGGCCGTCGGGTTCGCGGCCCTCGCGGCCCAGGCCGGTCGCGCCACGGGGAGCACCCTTGGCGACGCCTCGCCGATCCGCTATGAGACGTACCACGGCCTGGTCGGCATCCTGATCATGCTGTTCTGCGCGGCCCAGGCGCCCGAGCTGTTCGGGCGCGACCAGCGGTACGGGGTCCTGCCGCTCTACTTCTCGCGCGTCCTGACCCGGTCGGATTACGCGCTGGCCAAGGTGTTCGGGCTGATCCTGGCCCTGCTGGCCGTCGACCTCGCGCCATACATCATCCTGTTCGTCGGTCGCGTGTTCGTGGCCGCCGACCCGGCGACCGGGCTGGCCGACGAGATCGGCGCGGTCCCGCGGTTCATGCTCCAGGGCGTGCTCGTTGCCGGGTTGCTCGGCGGGCTGGCCGGGCTCATCGCGGCCTGGACGCCACGACGTGCGTATGCGACCGCCACGATCATCGCCGTGTTCATCATCCCGCCGATCATCGTCGGGCTGATCGGCAGCCTGACCAACCAGGACCTGGCGCGGGTCCTCGTGCTGTTCAGTCCGGGCGACGTGCTCGACGGGACCAATGCGGCGATCTTCGGCTCCATCCCGGACAGCCCGATCGTCGCCTCGGTCGGCCTGGCCGGCTGGGCGTACCTGGCGGCAGCCATCGTCGGCCTCGTAGCGTCGATCGCGCTGACGGTCCGGCGCTACCTGCGGATCGCGCCGTGACCGAGCCCGCACAGCCACCCGCGACCGCCGCCCTCGAGGTCGACCACGTCTCGCGCTGGTATGGCAACGTCGTCGCGGTCAACGACATCTCGTTCGGGCTCGGGCCCGGGGTGACCGGACTGCTGGGCCCCAATGGCGCGGGCAAATCGACGCTCCTGCACCTGATGGCCGGGCTCCTCGCCCCGTCCGCCGGCCGCGTGCTGGTCGAGGGCGCCAGCGCCTGGCGGCGTCCGGAGATGTATCGGCATGTCGGCCTGGTCCCGGAGCGCGAGGCCGTCCACGGTTTCCTGACCGGGCTCGAATTCGCCCGGCTCAACGCGAGGCTCCAGGGCGTCGCCGATCCGGACGGCGCCGCCGCTCGAGCGATCGACACGGTGGACCTGACAGAGGCGGCCAACCGGCCGATCGGCACCTACTCGAAAGGCATGCGCCAGCGGGCCAAGCTGGCCGGGGCGCTGGTCCACGAGCCGCGGATCCTGCTGCTCGACGAGCCGTTCAACGGGATGGACCCGCGCCAACGGCTGCACATGATGACGCTGCTCCGGTCGATGGCGGCCGCCGGCCGGACGATCCTGTTCTCGTCGCACATCCTCGAGGAGGTGGAGCGGCTGGCGGATTCGGTCCTCGTCGTCTACGCCGGGCGCCTCGCGGCGGCGGGGGATTTCCGCTCGATCCGGCGGCTGATGACGGACCGGCCCCACACGTTCACGGTTCGGTCATCGGACGACCGGCGTCTGGCCGCGTCCTTGATGGCGGACGCCTCGGTCTTCGGGGCCGAGCTCGTCAGCGGCCACGTCGCCATCCGGACCGCCGAGTACGACGCCTTCACCCGGGCCCTGCCCCAGGTCGCCCGGACCGCCGGCGTGACCCTGTTCGAGGTCCGCCCGACGGACGACTCGCTCGAGAGCGTGTTCAGCTACCTGGTGCGCCGGTGAGCACCATGATGCCGCTCGTCGACGTCACGCTGCGTGGCCTGCTCGGACGGCGCCGCTCGATCCTGCTCGTCCTGCTCGCCGGGCTACCGGTCTTCATCGCCCTGCTCGTCCGCCTCAGCGGCGGCCGGCCGGATGCGGATCGCGTGCTCGACACGCTCGTCGTCCGGACGGTCATGCCGCTCGTCGCGCTGATCGTGGGTACCGCGGCGATCGGCTCCGAGATCGACGACGGGACTGCCGTCTACCTGATGATCAAACCGATCCCACGCTGGCGGATCGCATCGTCCAAGATCGTCGTGGCGGCCGGCCTGACCGCCGTCCTGATCGTGCCCGCGGTCATCATCACCGGTGCTGTGCTCGGCAGCCGGACGGACACGATGACGACGATCGTCGGGTTCTCGGTCGCCTGCTTCGTCGGCGGCAGCGCGTATGCCGCTGCATTCGTGGCGCTCAGCGCCTTCACCACGCGGGCACTGCTCCTCGGCCTCGCCTACGTCCTGATCTGGGAAGGCGTGCTGTCGGGTCTGCTCGAGGGCACCAAGTTCCTGTCGATCCGGCAGGCGACGCTCGGTCTGGCGGCCGCGTTCGGGATCGACACGCCGGGCGATGCGTTGTCGCGGACCGTGTCGGTGGTGGTGCTCGTCGTGGTGCTCGTGGGTGCGGCGCTGCTGACGAGCTGGAAGCTCGCCCGGTTCGAGATCCGCGGCGGCGACTGACCGCCGATCCGGACCGCCAGGGCTCTTCTCACGAGGCGCTTGACCGATTCTGCGAGGGTCGCTAGATTCCCCGTGACAAGCGACCTTGAACGATGCACGCATGCAACCTTGCTGATCGTCGACAAGGTCCGGACCGCGAGAGCCCGGAGGCCCCAGCCACCACGATGGACGTCGGCGCATTCACCAGTGGCCTGCTGACCGGTCTCCGCGAGGGGGTCGAGGCGGCCCTCATCCTCGCCATCATCTGTGCCTACCTCGCCCGGACCGGCAATCGCCGGCACTTCCCGAAGATCTTCGCCGGTGCCGGGCTGGCGATCGTCCTGAGCGCACTCCTCGGCATCGCCATCTTCGTGACGGTCGGGAGCTTCCAGGAACCGTACGAGCAGCTGTTCGAGGCGGCGACCCTCATCCTCGCCGCCGGAGTCGTCACCTGGATGCTGTTCTGGATGCGACGCCAGGCGGGCAGTGTCAAAAGCGAGCTGCAGGCCGCGGTGGACCGGGCGCTCACCGACGGCTCGGCATCGGCGCTGGCGTTCCTGGCCTTCATCGCGGTCGTTCGCGAAGGCGTCGAGACGTCACTCTTCCTGGTCGGCCAGGCTGCCTCGGCACGTGCCGAGGGTGGCGCCATCTGGGTGCTCGCCGGGGCCCTCGTCGGGCTGGCCATCGCGGCCGTCCTGGGGGTCGGCTTCTACCACGGCTCGCGCCGGCTCAACCTCGGGACGTTCTTCCGCTGGACCGGGGTCGCACTGGTGTTCATCGCAGCCGGGTTGCTCGGCCGCGCCATCCACGAGCTGGTCGAGATCGGCGTCATCACGTTCGGGACCCAGACCCTGTTCGACATCTCGGCGATCCTGCCGCACGACGAGCGGGGCGGCAGCCTGATCGGCCAGTTCCTGGCCGCCCTGTTCGGCTACACGTCCACGCCCGAGGTCACGGCCTTCGTGGTCTGGCTGACCTACATCGTCGTCGTCCTGAGCCTCTACCTCCGGCCGGTCAAGCGGACGCTGGCCCCGGCCCCGGCACCCGAGCCGGCATCGACCGCCGCGGCGGCCGACCGCTAAGCTCGTCCACCCCGGGCCGACTGGCCCGACCACACGACCGGGCCGGGCTTCCGGGGGGCGCCTGGCCCGGTTGCCGCCTGTCCCAGCGACGGATCAGAAAGGCAGGATCCTGCCGAGGTCGGGCAGGATGCCGTCGAGGCCGAACAGGAAGATCGACCCGACGAACAGGCTGAAGATGCCCGCGACCGCGCCGATCGCCACGTAAACCCGCTCGCGCGCCTGGCTGGACACGAAGCCGACCGAGCTGAGCAGCACGATCGCGAAGTTCGACAGCAACAGGCCGATGACGAATGCGAACAGCATCGGGACGCCGAGCCCCGCGCTCGACGCACCGCCGACCGCGGCGATGAGCAGGACCTGCGTGCCGGTCTCGGCGCCGATGCCGTGGACCATGCCGACGCCGAACGAGGTCCCGGCACCATACGAGCTCATCTCGAGCGGCTCGACATGCTCGTGGCCGTGCAGCCGTGCGCCGACCAGTCGCGAGCCGTGCCGGATGCCGTGGAACACGAGCATCCAGCGGCTGCGCAGTCGGAACGTCTCGCCGGCCCGCGCATACCGATACACCGAATACATCACCCAAAGCCCGAGGGCGACGAGGGTGAAGCCGACGACGCGACCCATGATCGGATCGAGCCAGTCGGGCAGCAGCGCCCCGAAGGCGAGCGCTGCGAGCCCCAGGGCGATGACGACCACGCCATGCCCGAGTGCGTACAACGTCCCGAGGCGGATCGCCTCGCCCTGCCCGGACAGCAGCCGCTTCCGGCCGACACCGGGGCGGGCGGCCAGGGTGGGGGACAGCGTGGCTGCGCCGGGTCCGGCGTCGTGCGCCCGGACTTCAAGGGCGCCGCCATGCTCGTGGTGGCGGCCGGATACCGTCTCATGCTGCCCGGTGTGGGCGGCCTCGGCCATGCCCGCGGCGGCGGTCGTGCTGGTGATGTCGGTGATCGCCGCGATGTGGTCCCAGTCGATGCCGTGGCGAACACCCAGCAGCAGCCCGGTCATCAGGATCCCGAGATCGGCGACGGGAGTGCCGGCGGTCGCGACGGCGGCGATGATGTCGAACATGCGGGTGAGGGTCCTCGTCGGGATGGGTCGAGGGTAGCTGACCGGCACGGATATCGCAACGGGTTGCGTTAACGACGATTCGCGTCCACTCGTCTATCCTTTCGCACGATGTGCGCATCTGGATCGTCGACCGTCACGGAGGACTCATCGTGGACCGGCGTCCGCGACCGGCTCCGGGCGCGCGGTCTGCGTTGGACGCCGCAGCGGCGGACCCTCATCGAGGTCCTGTCGCACGCCGATGGTCACGTCACGGGCGCCGAGCTCGTCGAACGCTGCCGCGAGCTTGATGCGACGACGACGCCATCGACCGTCTATCGAACGCTCGACGTCCTCGAGGAGCTCGGGCTCCTGCGCCACAGCCACGGTGCGGACGGTCGCGAGGAGTTCCACGTCCAACCCGAGGCCGCCCACGGCCACCTGCACTGCATCGGCTGCGGCACGACCTGGGAGATCGGTGCCGACGAGGCGGCCGCCCTGGTCGGCTCCCTGGAACGACGGCGAGGGTTCGCGGTCGATCTGAGCCATCTGTCTATCGCCGGCCGGTGCGCGACGTGTTCCGCGGCGCTGGGCGACCAGGACTGAGGCACGACGATCAGTCGCCGGTCGGGACACCCACGATGTTGAAGCCGCCGTCCACGTACAGCACCTCGCCGGTCACGGCATTCGACAGGTCCGAGGCGAGGTAGAGTGCGCTCCGCCCGACGTCCTCGGGCGTGATGTTGGCTCGCAGCGGGGCGACATCGGCGAAGCCCCGATACATCCCTTTGAACCCGGCGATGCCGGCCGCGGCGAGCGTCCTGATCGGGCCGGCACTGATGGCGTTCACCCGGATGCCGTCCGGCCCGAGGTCCGCGGCAAGATAGCGGACGGACGCCTCGAGGGCCGCCTTGGCGACGCCCATCACGTTGTAGTTGGCGACGACCTTCTCCGCCCCGTAATACGTCAGCGTGATGACCGACGAGCCGCGCCGCAACATGGGCCGGGCCGCGCGCGTGAGCGCCACGAGCGAGTAGGCCGACACGTCGAGGGCCAGCGCGAACCCGTCGCGCGAGGTGTCGACGAACCCACCCTCGAGGTCCTCGCGCTTCGCGTAGGCCAGGGCGTGCACCAGGATGTCGAGCGAGTCGTGGGTCTCACTCCAGCGCGCGAAGACGCGTGCGATGTGCTCGTCGGACTGGACGTCACACGGCTCGATGAAGGTCGACCCGATCGATTCGGCGAGCGGCCGGACGCGCTTCTCGAGGAGGCTTTCGACCGACGAGAAGCCGACCTCCGCACCCTCGGCATGGAGCGCCTCGGCGATCCCCCAGGCGATCGAATGGTCGTTGGCCACGCCGAAGATGAGCGCCGTCTTGCCGTCGAGCAGTCCCATGCGTCCTCCGCGCGTGCCGTCGCCCGGCAGCCTACCATCGGGGCATGGGAGCAGATGGTCTCCGGACGGCGCTGCGCGGGGTGCGCGGCTTCGTGCTCGATGCCGACGGCGTACTCGTCCTCAAGGGCGCGGCCATGCCGGGTTCGATGGAAGCCGTCGCGGCGCTCACGCAACGGGGCGTCCCCTTCCGGGTCGTCACGAACTTCTCATCGCTCCACCGCGAGACCCTCGCCAGCTTCTTCGCCAAGGGCGGCCTGGCCATCGACCCGGACCGGATCATCACCGGCACCTCGGCGGCTGCCTCGTACACGGCGACACGTCATGGCGGCCGACCGTTGTTCGTGCTGGCCGCACCCGACGCCCTGCGCGAGTTCCACGGCCAGCGCGTGGTTGGGGCCGACGAAGCGGATGGTGCGGCACCCGGCACGGTTGCCGCGGTCGTCGTCGGGGACGCTGGCGACGAGTGTTCGTTTCGCAACATGGACGTCGCGTTCCGCCTCGTACGCGGCGGCAGCGAGCTCCTCGCGATGCACCGCAACCCGTGGTGGCTGACCCCGAACGGGGTGACGCTCGACGCCGGCGCCTACGTTGTTGGCCTTGAGTTCGCGACGGGCCGTCGGGCGCGGATCCTCGGCAAGCCGTCACCGGAGGTATTCCGCCAGGCAGTGGCCGGCCTGCAGGCTGACCTGGGCGAACGGCTGCCGCGCTCGGCCTTCGCGATGGTCGGCGACGATCTGCGAGCCGACGTGGCTGCCGCGCAGCGGGTCGGCATGAAGGGCATCCTCGTCCTGTCGGGCAAGACCGACGCCCCCGAAGCGGAGCGCGCCATGCGAAGGGCCGCCGGCGCCCGTGGCCCCGACGGGGTCGCCGCCACCTTGGCCGATGTGGTGGCCGCGCTAGACTGACCGCAACAGTCCGTTCACCCACGACCAGCCGCGAGGACCCACGACCATGACCACCGATTCAGCGCCGCGGATCAAGATCACCTACGCCACCTTGAGCGCCGACAACGAGGCGCTGCACGAGGGGTTCGAGGCGGCCGTCACGAAGGCGCGGGCGAGCCTCGGGTGGAGGTACCGCAACTACATCGACGGCGAATGGCGCGATGGTGACGGCGAGTTCGAAGTGCGATCGCCGATCGATCGGGATCTCCTCCTCGGCACCTTCGCCCGTGGGACGACGGCCGATGTCGACGCAGCAGTGGCGGCGGCGCGCGCAGCACAGCCGGCCTGGGCCGCGACGCCCTGGCGTGATCGCGTCGCGATCATCAAGGCGGCCGGCGAGCTCATCAGCGACCGGCTCATGGACTACTCGGCGGACATGGCCATCGAGGTCGGCAAGAACCGGATCGAGGCGCTCGGCGAGGTCGAGGAATCGGCGGACCTCCTGCGCTACTACGCGCGGACGATGGAGGACAACGACGGCTACGACCACGAGATGGACAACCTCGGCGACGCGACCGTGCACACGCGCTCCGTCCTCCGGCCGCACGGTGTCTTCGCGGTCGTCAGCCCGTTCAACTTCCCGATGGCCCTCGCGACCGGTCCGACCGGCGCAGCGCTGCTGGCCGGCAACACGGTCGTCCTCAAGCCGTCATCGGCGTCGCCGCTGTCCGCCCAGAACCTGCTCAAGGCGTACATCGACGCCGGCGTCCCGAAGGGTGCGATCAACCTCGTCATGGGCCCGGGCGACACCGTGGGACAGGCGCTCCAGGACCACCCAGGCATCGACGGCATCGTGTTCACCGGCTCGTACGAGGTCGGGATAGGGCTATTCCATGCGTTCAGCAAGACCTGGCCCCGGCCGACGATCGTCGAGATGGGCGGCAAGAACCCGGCCATCGTGTCGCGCAAGGCGGACCTCGAGGAGGCCGCCGAGGGGATCATGCGCAGCGCGTTCGGCTTCGATGGGCAGAAATGCTCGGCCAACTCGCGGGTCTATGTCGAGCGGCCGGTCCATGACGAACTCGTCCGCCTGCTCGTCGAGAAGACCGAGAAGGTGACCATCGGCGACCCGCTCGTGCGGGCCAACTGGATGGGCCCGGTCATCGACCAGCGCGCCGTCGACCGGCACCAGGCTGCGGTCGCCGAGGCCCGTCGCGACGGCACCGTCTTCACCGGCGGCGAGCATCTGAACGATGGCGACCTGGCCCGCGGCCACTACGTCGAGCCGACGGTCGTCGGCAACCTGCCGGCCTCGCACCGGCTCTTCCGGGACGAGCTGTTCGTGCCGTTCACCGCGGTGGCCGCCGTCGACTCGATCGATGAGGCGCTGACGCTCGCTAACGACTCCGTCCTCGGGCTGACGGCCGGCGTCTACAGCGAGGACCCGGCGGAGGTGCAGCAGTTCCTGGACACGGCACAGGCCGGCGTCCTGTACGTCAACCGCCGGGCCGGCGCGACGACCGGCGCGTGGCCGGGGGTCCAGGCCTTCGGCGGCTGGAAGGGCAGCGGCTCGACCGGCAAGGCCGGCCTCTCGATGTACTACGTCGCCCAGTTCATGCGCGAGCAGTCACGCACCATCGTCGACTGACGCACGATCAGTCGGGCAGGGTGTCCAGGTGCCACCGATCGGCCATGGCGTCCCGCCCACGCCGGTCCTGACCGACGGCGTCGTCCTCTTGCGGGCCTGGCAGGAGGATGATGCCGCAGCGATCTATTCCGCCTGCCAGGATCCCGAGATCGCGCGCTGGGTGCCGATCCCGTGGCCCTACCACGGACCCGATGCCCAGTCGCTCATCGACGCGTCGGCCGCAGGCTGGCGGGACGGGACGACCGCGCATTTCGCCATCGTGGAGACGGGGATGGACCTCGTCGCGGGCGCCATCACCCGCTACGGCCCGAGCCCGGACCGCGGCGACCACCGGGCCACGTTCGGCTACTGGGTCGCCGCCGCGGCGCGCGGTCACGGGCTGGCTACCCGAGCCCTGGGCCTCCTCGTCGACTGGACGCTGGCGACGACCGATGTCATCCGGCTCGACCTCGAGGTATTCGCCGGCAATGAGGCGTCGCAGAAGGTTGCCGCTCGATGCGGATTCACCTCCGAGGGCACGCTCCGGTCGATGTACGTCCATCGTGGTGTCCCGGTCGATGCCGTGTCGTTCTCGCGGATCCGTCCCGTGACGCTGGCCCTTCTGATCGATTTGCCCTAGCCGGCCATCGGCGCGATTCGCGGTTCACCGACCGCCCTGTACCAAGCTCTGGCGGGCGTTGCCGCGGGCGTCGCAGGGTGGATCGAGACGAGGCCGCTACTCGCGAGCTACGGATCGATCGACGCGGTGTGATGGGCGGTTCGGGGTGGGGCGCTCGGCTATACTCGGATCGGATATCCACACTGCATACGCGTTATGCACTCGAAACCAGAGGTGCACCTTGTCGGGCTCGTCGCGCATCGCCGGAGACCGGCCGGTCCCGCACATCGTCACCGAGCTGCCCGGGCCGAAGGCGCGGGCCCATGTCGAGTTCGACGAGACCTGGACCTCACCGAGCCTGCCGCGGGCCTACCCGATCGTGCCGGTCCGCGGCGACGGCCTGACCGTGGAGGACATCGACGGCAACCTGTTCCTCGACTTCGCGGCCGGGATCGCGGTCAATTCGACCGGGCATTCGCACCCGCAGGTGGTCGCCGCGATCAAGGAGCAGGCATCGGAGCTCATCCACTTCTCGGCTTCCGACTTCTACCTCCCGATCTATCCCGAGGTCTGCCGCGAGCTCGCGCGGATCGCGCCGATCTCCGGTCGCGTCCGGGCGTACCTCGGCAACTCGGGCACGGAGGTCGTGGAGGCCTCGATCAAGCTGGCGCGCTTCGCGACCAAGCGGCCGTACATCGTGGCGTTCCTGGGCGCGTTCCATGGGCGCACGTATGGGTCGGTCTCGCTGACCGCGTCCAAGGCGAAATACCACGCCGGTTTCGGGCCGCTGCTGCCGGGCATCTTCCACGCGCCGTACGGCAAGGTGGAGGACCTGCGCTGGTTCGATGAGGTGCTGTTCGACAAGCTCGCCCCGGCCAGCGAGGTCGCCGCCATCATCGTCGAGCCGATCCAGGGCGAGGGCGGCTACATCGTTCCGGAAGACGGCTTCCTGCAGGGCCTGCGCGATATCTGCGACCGGCACGGCATCCTGCTCATCGCCGACGAGATCCAGTCCGGCGCCGGGCGGACCGGCAAGATGTGGGCCGTCGACCACTGGGGCGTGGAGCCGGACATCCTGTTGACCGCCAAGGGCATCGCTTCCGGCATGACCCTGGGCGCCATGGTCGCCCGGGCGGAGCTGCTCGAGACGTGGGGTCCGGGCGCGCACGGCTCGACCTACGGCGGCAACCCGGTCGCGTGCGCCGCGGCCCTCGCCACCATCGAGCTGCTCGAAGGCGGCCTGATCGACAATGCCGCCGTCCGCGGTGAGCAGGCGCAGACTGGCCTGCGACCACTGATCGACCGGTACGACGGGCTGGTCCGCGACGTCCGGGGCAAGGGCCTGATGCTCGGCATCGAGTTCGACACCGCCGACCACGCCGAGGAGGTCCAGTGGGCTTGCTTCGAGCGCGGGCTGCTGGTGCTCGAATGCGGCAAGTCGAGCGTCCGGATGTCGCCCGCCCTGACGGTCTCGGAGGCCGAGATGACGACGGCGCTGCGGATCTTCGGTGAGGCGGTGGACGACGTGGCGAACCGTGGCGAGGCGCTCGCCGGCGAGGCGGCCCTTGCCGGGGCGATGCACGACGGCGAGGTCGGCGGCTGACCGGCCGCGCACACCCACGCCGGCCGATCCGCGGATGAGTACGTCCAAGGTCGCTTCGATGCGCGACGCGGTCGCCGCGCTGGTCCGCGACGGCGACACCGTGGCGATCGAGGGCTTCACCCACCTCATCAGCTTCGCGGCCGGCCACGAGATCATCCGCCAGGGCCGGCGCGACCTGACCCTCGCCCGCCTCACCCCGGATGTCATCTACGACCAGATGATCGCGGCGGGGGTCGCGCGCAAGCTCGTGTTCTCGTGGCTCGGCAACCCAGGCGTCGGTGGCCTCGGTGCGATCCGGCGCCGGATCGAGGGCGATATCCCGGCCGAGCCACTCGAACTCGAGGAGTACAGCCACTTCGGGATGGTCGGGCGCTACACCGCGGGCGCCATGAACCTCCCGTTCTTCCCCTTGCGGAGCTACTTCGAGACGGACCTGCCAGTCGCCAACCCGCTCATCCGACCGATCGCGTCGCCCTACGGCGACGAGACGATCTACGCGGTCCCGCCGCTGCAGCCGGACGTCACCATCGTCCATGCCCAGCGCGCATCGGCGGGCGGCGACACCCAGGTCTGGGGCCTCCTCGGCTGCCAGAAGGAGGCGGCCTTCGCCGCGGACCGGGTGATCGTCGTGGTCGAGGAGCTCGTCGACGAGGCGGTCATCCGGGCGGACCCGAACCGGACGATCATCCCCGGGCTCATCGTCGACGCCGTCGTGGTCGAGCGGTGGGGCGCTCACCCGTCGTACGTCCAGGGCGCCTACGACCGCGACAACCGGTTCTACCTGGACTGGGACCCGATCACCCGGGACGAGGCGACGATCCAGGCATGGCTGCGCGAGTGGGTCTACGACCTCGATGGCCGGGCGGCCTACCTCGACAAGCTCGGCGCGGAGCGGATGGCGTCGCTGCGGCCGGGGCCGGCGTCGTCCGGCTCGGTCGACTACGGGGCGTATCGCTGATGACGTCCGTGACGGCCCTGCTGATCCTGGTCGCCGGGCCTTGCCGGTCGGGCACGCGCGGCGATCCGGCCCACATCGCCGACACGGTCGAGGCGAGCGCGGTCTCGCTCGCGCTCGATCGGCGCGGCCACCTGCCGGTCATGGGGGAGTGGTTCGCCCTGCCGGGCGAGACCGCCTTCTTCGGCGTGGCGGAGTTCCCATGATGGAGCCCGGGGCCTTCAGCAAGTCCGAGATGATGATCGTCGCCGCGGCCCGCGAGCTCGCCGAGCAGCATGTCTGTTTCGTCGGGGTCGGGCTGCCGAATATCGCGGTCAACCTCGCCAAGCGGACCGTGGCGCCGGATCTCGAGCTCGTCTACGAGGCCGGGGTGTTCGGGGCGCGGCCGGCTCGCTTGCCACTGAGCATCGGCGACCCGACGATCGTCACCGGGGCGACCGCGGTCGTGAGCATGCTCGAGCTGTTCGGCTACTACCTCCAGCGCGGGCTGATCGACGTCGGCTTCCTCGGCGCCGCGCAGATCGACCGGTTCGGCAACATCAACACGACTGTCATCGGCCCGTACGACCACCCGACGACGCGGCTGCCGGGCTCGGGCGGTGCGTGTGAGATCGCCATCAACGCGCGCCAGGTGTTCGTGATCATGCGCCAGAGCAAGCGCAGCTTCGTCGAGACCATCGATTTCCGGACGTCGCCCGGCAACCTCGGCGGGGCCGAGCAGGCCGAGCGGATCCGGCGCGAGGGCGGCTGGCTCGGCCGCGGCCCGACGGTCGTCGTCACCGACCTCGGCATCTACCACTTCGACGACGCGGGGGAGATGCGGCTCGATTCGCTCCACCCGGGGGTCACGGTCGAGCAGGTGCGTGACACCATCGGCTGGGAGGTCGCCATCGCTTCGGACCTCGCGGCGACGCCGGCCCCGACCGACGCCGAGTTGCGGTTCATCCGCGAGGAGCTGGATCCCGGCGGCGTCTACACGAAGTAGCGATCCGGAAGGGACGCGGGGACCGGAACCAACGGTCCGGCCGTCTGCCAGGGACTCGACAATTTCATCCACGCGAGCGGACCGACGGACGCCCTCGCCGTCATCGTCGCACGGCGTGGGACGTGGTACGACCCGGCCATCGTCGACCTGCTGCTCGACGCCGCGACCCGCGGCCTGCTCGACGACCTGACCGCACCGGACCTCGTCGGCCGCACGATGGCGATGGAGCCGGGCGGCACGATCCGCACGTCGGACGACGCAGCGGTCGACCGGATCGCCGGCGCGTTCGCCGACATCGTCGACGCCAGGAGCCCGTTCACGGGATCGCATTCCCAGCACGTGGCGGACATCGCGGGCGCGATCGCCACGCGCCTCGGCCTGCCGCTGCTGCAGTCGGCGACGACGACGGCGATGGCGACGATGAGCCGGTACCTGGACATGCTGGAACGTCTCCGATGGGCGGGCCAGTCAGGTCCCGTCCACCCGAAACGGTGGCGCCGCTCCCTGAGACGAGCCTGAGGGTCGCCGGTCGTTTACCAGGGAACGACCGCGACCAACCGATCGTAGCCGCCGCCCCCGACATTGCCGAGGACCCGGCCGGTTGCGACATCGATCTTCACGATCCCGTGATCGGCAGGCGTCATGGCGTACAGCGTGTCGCCGTCCGGCGTCACAGCCATCGCATCGACGACGGACCCCGCCGCGAGCCGGCCCGTGACCTCGAGGTCGTCCTTCGACAGGATGACGATGCCCGCCTTCCCGGCGACGTAGATGCGCCCGTCCGGTCCGATGACCGCCCGGCGACCCGTCACACCAGTGGCCTGGTGGCCGAACTTGGCGAGTGTGATCCCGGTCCCGCCAACGGCCGCCGGGGCGAAGGTGGAGGATCGAGCCACGCGCAGGTCGCTGGGCGAGATCAGGGCGACGACCCCGAGGGTCGCGTTGGCCGCCACCATGGTCCAGCCGTCGGGGCTCGCCGCCAGTCCCCAGTCGAGTGCCGCGGAGGCATCGTCGGCGCCGGTGGCCGTCATGTCGATGCAGATAGCCCAGCTGTCGACCGTGCTCAGGGCGTGGATGAACGGGTGCTCGGCCCCGCGATAGAGCGTGTAGACCATCCCGTCCCGGCGCAGCTGGGCGATCGGGTAGCCACCCATCGTCTCGTTCAGGTTGCTCTTGTCAGCGACGACGCCATCGCGCAGGCGGCCGGTGGCGACGTCGACGGCCCGGACCTGGTAGTGCGCCTCGGGTGGGCCGGCGAGATGCTCGATGACGTAGAGGGCGGTCCCATCTGGGGACAGCGCGTCGAAATCGAATCCGCCCGGCAGGGTGATGATCCGGGGCTCCGCATCGAATGTGCGGCGGACGATCGCGAAGCGGCTGTCGGTCGTCTTCGCAGCGCGGACCGCGGCGGGATCCGCCGCCGGGACAAGAACGATCGTCCGTCCATCGGCCGACACACCGGCCGGCATCGGATCCGCGCCGATCTTCGGCAGCCGCCATGCGCCGGTGACGGTCTGGCTCGGGCTGCTGGATCCCGGCTGGACGGCGAGGTCCTGAACGCGGGTCGTGGCGCCGTCGGTCGTGGCCGTGAGGATCCTGGCCCAGGTGGCGTCTGGCACGCCCGCCGGGAGGTCGTAGATGGACTGGCCCGTGCTGGCAAGGATGACGTGCAGGCGGTCGTCGCCCACCTTGCCAACGACGAGCCAGGCATCGGATGAGGCAGGCACGGTGGCCGCGGACACCTTCGGGCCGGCGGTCGCGCCAGGAGTCGCCGACGACTTCACGGGCGCGGTCGAGGTCGATGACCCGGGGCTGCTGCAGCCGGCGACGACGAGCGCGGTGGCGACGAGCGCGACGGTGCCGAGCCGTCGGTGGCGGCGTGCGATCGATCGCATCAGCGGGCCTCCAGTGGCAACGCGAGCCGGCGGCTCGTGCGCCTCTGGTACACCGCCCGGCGCGATGTGGTTCCCGGCCCTCAGGGCATCGATTCGGCGACGGCGATGGCTGCGTCGCGACCAAGCGATGTCTCGAGCCGGTAAGTGATCGGCCCGTCGGCCCAGAGGAGGACGTCGCCCACCCAGCGGCGCGAATCCTCGACGAAGCCGACCGGGCCCTCGTAGAAGAACTGGTGCGGGTCGCCGGTGATCCAGTACCCACGATGGCCGTCCACGGTCAGCGCTCGGACGATCGTGCCCGGACCGATGGCTTTCGTGAACCACGCGTCGCTCACCGCGCCGCGGAACGCCGTCAGCACGAGACCGACACCGGGCTCGTTCGTCGCCGGCAGGCGATCGGACGATGCCCAGACGAGGCTGACCTGGTCGTTCAGCGCGGGGTTCACCCAGCCCGTGCTCGGCGGGCCGACCGACGAGTCGGCCGGTATCCGGACGATGAAGCCCGCCCGCTCATCCAGCACGTCGAGGCCGACCTGGTTGCCGAGACGGAGACCCGCGCCGGGTACGCCAGGGACCCGGTCGGACGGTGGTGGCGTCGGCGAGGACCGGGTCGCTGGTGCAGACGGCGCGGCCGACGGACCTCCGAAGATGATCCGGAGCCCCGGCAAGCCAAGCCCGGCCGCCCCGGCCGCCGCGGCGAGTGCCAGGGCGACGATGACCGCCACGACGAACGCCCGACGGACCGGGGTCCACCGCCACGATCGACCCGCCGGCTTCCGGCCGCGCCCCGCGACGTTCTCGGTCCCTGCCCCGTCGGCCACGAGCCGGGCCCGGACCAGGCCGGCGACATCAGCCCGGCCGGTGGCCGCCGCGGCCGCCGGCCAATCGATCTCGCGATCCATCGCCCGCAGGGCGGCCACCAGGTCGGCGTCGGAGCGCAGGTGGAGGGGGGCGAACGGCTGGTCAGCCATCGAGGGGCCCACCTTCCAGCGCGGCGAGCGCGTCGCGTAATCGCCCGAGCGCCCGCGAGGTCCTCGATTTCACGGTGCCCGCCGGCAGCGCCAGTGCCTCGGCCGTCTCAGCCTCCGACAGCTCGAGGAAATACCGCGCGCCGATCACCTCGCGGTCCTCGTCGCGTAGCCGGCCGAAGGCGATCCGGAGTTGTTCGCGTGCCTCTCCGGCCAGGACTTCGGACTCGGGTGAGGCCGCGACGGCGTCAGGCCCGGCCGCGGCAGAAGCGCGCATCGAGAGGCCGGTCCGTCGGTCAGCGGATCGCCGCCGATTGCGAGCTTCGTTCGCGACGATGCGGAGCAGCCACGGCCGGAACGGCGCCCCGGCCCGGAACCTGGGCAGGGCGGCGTACGCCTTGAGAAAGCCATCCTGGACGGCATCGGCGGCATCGGCCTCCGGAGCGACGAGATAGGCGGTGCGCATGGCGACATCCTGGTAGCGGCGTACGAGGTCTTCATACGCCGCGACGTCACCGGTCCGGGCGCGCGCGATCAGTTCGGTGTCTTCGATGTGGCCGCTCCTGCACGACAACCGTATCCCTTACACCCGACGATGCCGTTCGGTTCCCGCCCGAAACGGAACGGACCCGCCGCTCCCGAAGGAACGGCGGGTCCCGCGCTGCCTGGGCTTACCTGAACTGGAACAGTGCGCTGTGCGTCTGGCCATCGACGAGGACGACGTCCAGGCGATAACAGCCGACCAACGTCTTCACCGTCTTCCAGTTGTACTGGTACTGCTGCGATCCGGCGCTGTAGACGAGGCCGTTGTTCGACGTCGTCGCCCCCTCCACCATGTCGGTGGCGCCGTTACCACAGCTCGACAATCTGACCACGCGTGGTGCTCCGTTGAGGATGCCCATCCCGCGATCGCCACCGAGGCCGAACTTCACGGGGATGGTGCTGCCGGCCTTGGCGACATTGACGACGCTACCGTTGTCCACTGGGGCGAAGAACCCGGTGAACGGCCAGATGATGTCCATCGGGCCGCTGACGGAACTCGGCGTGTAGATCAGGTCGGAGAGCGTGATGCTGGCGGCCGGCGGACCCCACGGGTGGAGGTCGATGGTTCCGCTGAACGACACCGTGAGCGTATACGTGCCGAGCGGCACGGTCGGCGTCGTGCCGAATGCGCCGATGCCGGCGGCATCGGTCGTGACACTCTTCACGAAGCCTTGGCCCGTTGCGAGCCCGGTGCCGCTGCCCACGAAGGTGATCGTCCGCCCGGCGACCGGCATCGAGCCGGCCCTCAGCGTCGCTGTGACGCCGCTCGGGTTGCCCGGCAGCGATCCAGACCCGAGCGTCAGGGTCAGGTTGGTCCCGAGGCTCGCCACGTTGATCGTCGCCGTGTCGTCGGTCGGCGCCTTGGTCGTCTCACCGGCGAAGGCGGCGGCGATCTGCTGCGTCCCGGGTGTCACGAGGAGTGACAAGGTCGTCGACGCGACGCCCGAGGCGTTGGTCGTCCCATAGCCGATCGACGTGCCGATGCGGAACGAGATGGTGCGGCCGCTCAGCGGGGTCGCGCCCTCGGTCAGCGTGGCCGAGACATTGATCGTGCTGCCGTAGACGCCGTTGGCGGGCGGCGTGGACAGGTGCAGCATCGTCGTGGTCGGCGGCGCCACGATGGCACCGGCGTTGGCGAGCGAGTAGTACGCCCCATCGTGGTCCTCGACGCCGACGAGAGCGGCGGCGTTGGCGGCCTGGACGATGAAGCGCAGGGCACCCTGATCGCCGGGAGCGACCGTGAGCGTGCCCGTGAACGTGTTGGTGCCAGGGGTGCGGGTCAGGTCGATCGACTGCCAGCACGAGCAACCAGTCGAACCGAACGTGTAGGTCAGCCAGACGGTCTTGAGGTTGTCGGCGCCGGTCGGGCTCGTGCCGTTGACCGTCGCCTCGAAGGTCACGGTGCTTCCGGCTGCTGACGCGGTGACGCGAGAGATCGCGGGTGCGCTCGCGAGCGCCGCACTGTCCGCGGCCGGGCCGGAGGCGTCGGCATAGAACAGCCGCAGGTCGAGACTCGAATAGAGCCGCCTGATGGCCGTCGTGTCGCCGACGTTGTCCACGCGATGCTGGGCCGGCGTCACGACGAGATTCGTCGGTCCGCCGCTCAACTCGGCGAAGTAGCTGGCCGCCCACATCCGGGCCGGATAGAAGGTGGTCGAGGTGAACGGCGTCTGGGCGCCGCCGAACTCGGTGCCCGGGGCACCGGTGAACGGCTTGGCGCCGGCCGTATCGCCGAACGCTCCGCCCAGGAAGCCGACGCCACGCAGCACCTTGGCCGGCACGTCGACGTTGGCGACGAAGCGCGGCAAAGCGGGCTCGCCGGGGTTGGAGGCGACGCCGTTAGCGCCGCTGTAGTAGGTGGTCCCGTCGGGGCCTGAGACCGGTGCCTCGTGAAAATGGGCACTATCGGTCAGGTGGAGGTCGCCGGACGTGACGCCCAGCCCTCCATTGGTGGTGATCAGCGAGCCGTCCGCGGCGGCGGTGTCACGCGTGCCCGGCATGTTCACCGTGAACATCGGCAGCCCGAAGACACTCGCCGTGAGCAACGCCTTCTCGTGCATGCCCTTGATCTCCGGCGTGGCCGCGAGATACGCCAGCTTGGACTTGACAAGCGCGTTGCCCACCGAGACAGGGCCGGTGCCGACACGTAGCTGATGCGAGAACTCGGCATAGACGCGTTCGCTGTACTCGACCAGCTCGTCGTCGCCGTACTGGAAGCCCGTGCCGGCGATCAGGGTCGCGCCCTTCCGGGACAGGACCTGGGCCCAGTCGGTCGGCGTGACGCCGGCGATCGCATCGGCATCGACGACGTTGTAGCCCGCGTGGCAGCCGGTGCTGAACACGACCGAATCGGTCAGATTCACGCTGGGCGCGAGCAGTTCGGAGGCGCTGATCGTGGTCCGGTTGTCGGCTGCGAACGCCGTCCCGCTGTCGAAGTGCCCCGCGAGATAGACGAGGTCATGGCGCGTCGCGCCGAGCAGCTGCGTGCGCAACTGGTCCGCGGTCCACGTGTCGTTGATCAGGGAGTCAGGGGTGGCGTTCGTGCCCAGCCCGAGCTGCGTCTGCACGACGGTCGACGAGTCGGACAGGAACTCGTAGCCGGTCACCAGTGACGAGTGCGGCGTGAGCGACTTCAACGTGGTCGTCGGACCGGAGCCGACGAGGTAGGCGTCGAGCATCGTCTTGGCTTCGCCGGCCGACTCGACGATGCGCCCGACGGCCTGCTCCGGGACCGGGAAGCGAGTGCCACCCAGATCCAGGACCGTGCTCGCGCCGTACTCGTCCTGGCCGAGGACGAAGTTCGATTTGAGGCTCGCCTCGGAAGGCGAACCGCTCACGACCGGCGGCACATACCACGACTCCGGTGCAAGCGCGGACGGATCGGGATAGCGGAAGAACGGCACGGACGAGTCGCCACCGACCAGCACGACGTACTGGAGGTTCGGGTTCTTCCGGGCCTGAACGACGTCACGGATCGCGGATGCCACGAGGTTCTTGCCATAGACGCAGGCGGGATTCGCATCGGCCTTCACGTTCAGGGCTTGCACCCGGGGGTCCGATCCGACATTCACGACCTCGCCGTTCGTGGCACTCGCTAGGTCCGCGAGTCGGAGGGCAAGGGCATCCTTTTCGGCGGTCGTGCCGGCGATGCGGTTGCGGTCCCACACGATGACGCTGCCGGCAGTGGAGGCGATCGACCCGACGGCCGGCGCGGTGCCGATCGGGCCGATCGCCGAGCAGACATTGTCGGTCTGGATCGTGACCTTGAAGGGATCGTTGACGTCATAGGCGCCGTTCTTGCCCGTGACGTGGACGTAGAAGTAGCCGTCGTTGGACCAGGTGTTGGCCGCGATCGTGGCGGTCGCCGTGCCCTCGGACACGTTCCAGCCGATCAGGCTGTTCCGCGCCGCCGCGGCGTAGGCACCATAGATCTCGTTCCCGATGTACGCGGGGTTCCCGATATACGCCGGGTTCCCGATGTACGCGGGGTTCCCGATGTACGCGGGGTTCCCGATGTAGCTCGGGTTCCCGATGTACGCGGGGTTCCCGATGTACGCCGGGTTTCCGATATATGCCGGGTTCCCGATGTATGCGGGATTACCGATGTAGCTCGGGTTACCGATATACGCCGGGTTACCGATATACGCCGGGTTGCCGATGTACGCCGGGTTGCCGATGTACGCCGGGTTGCCGATGTACGCCGGGTTTCCGATATATGCCGGGTTGCCGATGTAGCTCGGGTTCCCGATATACGACGGGTTTCCGATATACGCCGGGTTCCCGATATATGCCGGGTTGCCGGCGAACTGTGCTGTCAGCTGGGCAAGGGTCTGCGTGCCGAGCGCGGTAGCCGCCTTGGTGATGTCCGTGTACAGGAACGCGTCAAAGTCCTGGGCCGTGTCGCCACTCGGGTCGCCCGACAGGGTGATGGTGACCTTGCCGCCGGGCTGGACCGGGAACCTGTACCAGCGCGACCGGCCGTAGTCGTCGAGATAGCCGGTGGCGGAGTCATTGGCGGACACCGTCGTCGCGTTCGTCCAGGTGTCATTCGGAGCGGTCACGACGATGCACGGCCCGATGTTGCTCAGACCGGGGAATGGAGTGATCTGGGCCGCGACGTAGGTGGCGGGCCCACTGGGCGTGAGCGCGATCGTCGTGTCGATCGTGGCTCGGCCACCCGCGTCGGCGGTCACCGTCTTGGCGCTGCCGACCACGGTCGGGCTGACGAGATGCCCGTCATCCGTGCAGCTATGAGAGGTGAGGAAGCTGACCTTGTATGTGCCACTCGGGTTCGCTCCGAGGACGCCCTCGATATGGGTCGTGCCGCCGCCCGGGGCCGCCCGGTACAGGTATGGCGTGTCCTGCTTGAGGACGACGTCGACCTGCACGGTGTCCGTGTGAATCTGTCCGCCACCGGCGCCCTGCACCGTGACGGTGTATGAGCCGGGGACAGCGCTACCTGAGGCCATGACGGTCAGGGTCGCCGAGCCACCCGAGGTGACCGTGGCGGGCAGGATCGACGCGTCGACGCCCTGCCCGCCCGGTGTCACGGTCGGCGTGAGCAACACCGTCGTGGCTGGCCCGACCGCGGTGGTCGAGATCGTGGCCGTGGCGCTCTGTCCGGGGTTGATCGCGCCCGCGCTTGGGGCGGAGGCGGAGATGGTGAAGTCGGTGGGCGGTGTGACGCCCAGGTCCGGGGTCACCGAGACATCATCCAGCACGATGCCGAACGGCGCGGCGGCTGGATCCTTCGAGACGAAGGAGAGCGTGGCCGACGAAGCGCCGGCCGGGAAGTCCAGGTTCCCGGTGTCGTAGGACAACGTCGAGCTGCCACCCGGCTGCCCGGAGACGCCGCGGGCATGCGTGAACGAACCGAGCACCGTGGTGCCGATCTTGACGTCCATCTGCGGGGCTGGGTCTGATGTGTCCGGGTTGGCTGAATAGCGGAAGCGGACCTTGTAGGCCTGCCCGTTGACGGTCGCGAACTGCTGGGTCAGGGTGCCCGGCACGGTCCCGTTCAGATCGAGCGACTGGACGCCATCCGCCGCGTTCCAGTACCCGTTACCGATGACCTGGACGTCGCCGTCCGGCACGATCCAGCCAGGCACCCCGGAACCGCTGTACGTGGCGAATCCCGCAGGCGGCGCGACGACGGGCTTCTCGAAGCTGCCGTTCGTGATCACGTTCATCGCGACTTTGAGCGAGCCGCGCAGGAACGAGTTCGAATCGCCGTTGCTGCCGGTGATCTTGAAGCCGAACGTGTCGCCAGTCTGGACCGCGACGCTGGCCGTCCCCGGGTACGAGAAGCCGTTGGACGGCGTCGTGCAGCAACTGGTCGGTCCCGCGGTGACGAGGGTGTGCGTCGTGGTCGTACCGTGCGTCACGAAGCTCGAGAGCCCGGCGGTGACGTCGAACCAGGCGTGAAGGCCCTCGAAGAGGTAGGTCATGTTGACCGTACCGTCGGCCATGGCCGTCGTCTGGAAGGTCCACGTTTCCAGTGGCACGCCGCCGTTGACGCCGTGATCGTCGTCGTAGTGGAACTCCGCGAGGCCGCCCGTCCCGTCATGGACCGTGTCCGCGGCCGTTGTCGCGGGCCCCGAGCCCGTCCACGTGCCCGCGATCTTGGGCGTGTCGTCCACCGCCAGGGCGGCCGGCACGGCGGCGAAGAAGGCTGGTGTCAGGAGGAGGATGCCCAGGAGCAGGGCAAGAGGCTTGCGGACGGGATTCGACTTGGCAGCCGTTTGATCCCGTCGAGGGCGCGCGCGCTCGCCGACCCGACTCTTCATTCGATGTGACCCCTCTCGAGCTTCGCCGTGCGACCCCGGAATCAACCTGACCGGTGGACAGTACTAGTACCGATGGCCGCGAGCAAGGAAGGTAGATGACACCGGGCGCGTCATCCATGGGCGCCGGGTGGTCCGGCGCGGATCGATGGTGCATCGATGCACCGACGCCGACCCGGGGGTCGACCGCTGACGCCCTGCCGTCAGGCCGCCGCGACGATCCCCCTGGCGGCATCGATGGCAGTCGCGATCGCCCGTTCTGTGTCGAGGCTCGAGCCGCCTGACCTGGCCGCATGCGCCTCCGTCGGGCCGATCGCGTCCAGTGCCGGCCCGAGTCGCGCGCTGAGGGCTTGCTCCGCGGCAGCGGGTCGGGGTGCGCCGAGAGCTGCCCGGAGCCCGTCCGCCGTACCCGCCAGGGTGAACGCCTCGACCGGCCGCCCGCGTCCGACCGCGAGCACGGCGACGTCCTCGAGCAGAGCCATCAACGGGCCGAGGTCGTTGAGGTCGCGGTAGATCTCAAGGGCCGTGGCGTACGCCTGTCCGGCCTCGTCGAGACGTCCCAGCTCGCGCAGCGCGTCACCCAGGTTGTTCTGGGCGATGCCGATGTTGAGCCGGTCGCCCACCTCGGCTGCCATGCGGATGGCCTCCTGGTTGCGCCGTCGCGCGGACTCGTGGTCGCCCGCCAGGCCGTCCATCCAGGCCAGATTGACCTGGCACGTGCCGATCCGCCGACGGTCACCCAGGCCCGTGTACAGCTCGAGTGCGCGGTTCGCGAAGGCCCGCGCCGCGGCGCCGTCGCCCTGCTGCTGGGCGACGATCCCGAGGTTGCTGGTCAAGGCGGCGACCCCCGCCGTGTCCCCGATCTCCTCCCGGATCCGCAGGCTCTCCATGTACCGCTCCCTCGCCAGCGTGGTGTCGCCACGTTGCGCTGCCACGGTGCCGGTCACCTGGAGCACGCCGGCGGCGCCGGCGGCATCGCCGACGGCATCGAAGCCGGCCTTGGCGCGCTCCAGCAGCGTCGCCGCCTCATCGAATCGGCCGAGCCGTCGTGCCGACTCCGCCAGGGAGTGGTCGCAGCGCGCCACGAGCCCGGCATCGCCCGTCGCCTCGGCGAATGTGCGGGCGTCGCGAACCAACACTTCGGCGCGGGCTGTATCGCCCACGAGCTGGAGGATCTCGGCGAGGGTGAGCGTGCGTTCGACCCGCTCCCGGCCCTCGAGCAGCGGCATGAGTCGACCGAGGTAGCGGATCGCGGCGTCATTGGCGTACGCCGCGCGGGCCGATTCGGCGGCGCGACCGAGATACAGCCGCTTGCGGTCGTCGTCGTCGCTCAGCCAGAAATGGTGAGCGAGCAGGTCGAGGCGCTGGTCGACCCCGTCGGGGTCCACGCCCTCCAGGTATGTCCCGATCCGGGTGTGCAGCGTCGCCCGCGTCGCGAACGGGAGGCTCCCATACGCGACCTCCTGCGTGGCGACGTGTTTGAACAGGTATGCCTGGGCCGCCTCGCGGTCGAGCAGCACGAGGTCCATGGCGCGCAGCGCGTCGAGGTGACCGAGGACGTCGTCCAGGGTCCCGAGCTCGGCATAGGCGCCCGGAAGGACGGGCGCTTCGAACACGCGGCCGACCACGCTCGCGACCTTGAGGGTGCGGCGCGGCGCCTCGGGCATCTGGTCGATACGTGACAGGACCAGGCTGTGGAGGCTCTCCGGCAGCTCGAGCTCCGCCAGCGCGGAGGCATCACCGAGGTCGAGCTCGCGGCCGAGGATGAAGGAGATGAGCTCCTCGATGTAGAAGGGATTGCCGCCGGACCGCTCCGTCACGAGGTCGACGAGGGCGCTCGACACCGCGCCGCTGGCGCCGCTGCCGACCACCTGCTCGAGCTTCGACGCGATCAGCGCCACGGCGTCATCGCCGGCCAGCTCGACGAGGGGCACCTCGCTGAAGTCGGGGATCCGTTCGACGCCGAGGCCGCCGCCCGGCTCGGCTGCCGGTCGGTACGCCAGCACGATCAGGACCGGCAGCGCGACCGTCGCCCGGCCGAGGGCCAGCAACAGCTCCTGCGAGAGCGTATCGATCCAGTGGCAGTCTTCCAGCACCAGGATGAGCGGCTCCCCAGCGCTGCTCGCCTGCAGACAGCGAGTCAGCAGGTCCTCGAGTGACGCCTTGCGAACCTTGGCGTCGAGCCCGGCGACGAGCTCGGACTCCGGGATCGGGACGCCGATGACCGCCGACAGGAGGGAGGCGCGCGCGACCAGCCCCGGGTCGATGGCGTGGAGTAACGCCTCCACCCGCCGACGCTGGGCCGCCGCCGACTCGTCGTCCTCGAGGTGGAACAGCCGCCGCCAGATCTCGTGCCAGACGAAGTACGCCGTGTCCGTGCCGAACGACTGGCACTCGCCGAATGCGACGAACAGGCCGCGCCGACGGGCCGACCGCACGAACTCTGCCACGAGCCGCGACTTGCCCATGCCCGCCTCGGCCGAGATCGCAACGATCCGCCCATCGCCCGCCAGGGTCCGGTCCAGCGCGCCCTCGAGGCGCTCCAGCTCGTGGCGGCGGCCGACCAGCGGGAGCTCGAACCGGGTCCGCCGGCGCGACGCCCGCTCGAGCGAGCCGTCGAGCCGATGGGCGACGATCGTCGCCTGCTTGCCCTTGACCTGGAGGTCCGGCAGAGCCTCCCAGATGAAGGCATCGCCGGCCATCTGGCGGACCTCGTCCTCGACATAGATCGCGCCGGCCGGCGCTTTGGACATCAGCCGGGCAGCCAGGTTCACGGCGTCGCCCAGGCACACGAACGTCCGGCGCATCGCGTGGCCGTATGTGCCGCTGCGCAGCCGGCCGTGGGCGATCCCGATCTGGATGTCGCGGGCCTCGGTCGAACGGTCCAGGTCGCGCAGCTCGAGGGCCGCGACCGCCGCCCGGGCCGCGTCGTCCTCGTGGGCCATCGGGGAGCCGAAGACGCCGTAGAGGTAGGCGCCCTTGTCGCCGAGGGTGAGCTGCAGCACATTGCCGCCGTAGCCGGCCATGATCCGCTGGGCCGAGCGCACGAACGCGTCGAGCTTGGCGATGGCGTCGGGGTCATCGTCATAATCGATCCCGGCGAAGCGCAGGAAGACCGGGAAGGCTGGCCGGAGCTCAGCGAGCAGCTCGCCCCGGCCCTCGCGCAGGCGGTCGAAGACGGCCGGCAGGAGCCACGGGCGCACGAGCGCCTCGTCCAGCGCTGGCGGCTCCTCGACGTCCACCACCGGGACGTCCACGGTCAGCCGCTCGACCACGACGAAGGCGCGACCCGTCTCAGGGTCGTGGCGGGTCTCGCCGATGACGACGCGGTCACCGAGCGTCGCCACGGCCGACGGATCCAGCACGACCTCGCCCTGCCCGGCGTGGTGCTCGGCCTTCGCGAGGTCGTCGATCAGCGCGCCCGCCAGCACGTCGATCAGCTGGACCTCCGGGTCGCCCACGACGAACCGGCGGGCGGACCCGACCACGACGGCAACCTTGAGGCCCAACTGCACCGAGGCGCCACCCGGCGTCGTGATCAGCCCGACCCGGCCCATCTCAAGCTGCATCGCGAGGGCCGCCGCCGTCGCCCGTGCGCCGTCATCGCCATCGAGCCAACAGGTGATCGCGTCGCCGGAGAAGTAGATGACGTCCCCGCCGCGGCGGTCGAGCGCGTCGATGATCGAATGGAAGACCCGGCCGAGGTTGCGGGTCAGCTCCTCGGAGCCACGCTGCGAGCCGAGCTCGTTGGTCAAGGCCTCGGTCAGCGGCGTGAACCCGCTGATATCGGCGAAGAGCGCCGCGCCGGTGACGCGGTCCGCCAGCTCGCGGTGGTCGTGCAGGGCACGTCGGCGGTCGCGGGCGATGTACGCCTCGGGCTCGTCGCGGGTCAGGCCGATCGCGCTGTCTGCCATGGACCCATCGTATCGGCCGCCGCCGCGAGGGGCCATCCGGCCCTGCCACTCGGCGCGACCGTCACCGTAGACTCGCGAACATGCGAACCGTCACCGCGGCCGAGGCCGTCGCGGGCATCCGATCCGGGCACCAGCTCTATCTCCAGGGTGCCGCCGCGACGCCGTCGGTCCTCCTCGATGCGTTGGTCGCGCGGGCACCCGAGCTGTTCGACGTGAGCGTCGTCCACCTCCATTGCGAGGGTCCCGGACCGCATCTCGCGCCGGAGATGGCGCCGCATTTCCGGCACAAGGCCCTGTTCATCGGCCCGAATGCCCGCGCGGCCGTGGCCGAGGGTCGGGCCGAGTACATCCCGACGTTCCTGTCGGATGTGCCGCGGCTGTTCGATGACGGGCTCCTGCCGCTCGACGCCGTGTTCGCCAACGCGACGCCACCCGACGCCCACGGGTTCTGCTCGCTGGGTACCTCGGTCGAAGCGATGCGTGCGGCGATCCGGGCCGCGAAGACGGTCATCGTCCAGTTCAACGCGGCCATGCCGCGGACACTCGGCGACAGCTTCATCCATGTCTCGCAGATCGACCTGGCGGTCGAGTGCGAGGCTCCGCCCTACGAGCACCCGATCGGTCCGATCGGTGAGGTCGAGCGTCGGATCGGCGAGTACGTCGCCGAGCTGGTCCCCGACGGCGCGACGCTCCAGCTCGGGATCGGTGGGATCCCGGCGGCAACGGCCATCGCCCTGCACGACAAGCACGACCTCGGCGTCCATACCGAGATGTTCACCGACTCGATCGTCGATCTGGTCGAGGCCGGTGTCATTACGGGCGCCCGCAAGGAACGCAACCGTGGCAAGATCGTGACCTCCCTCCTGTTGGGCACCAGGCGGCTGTACGACTTCGTCGACGACAACCCGATGGTCGAGATGCGCCCGGTCGACTTCACCAATGACACCCATGTCATCCGCTCGTTCGACCGGATGGTCGCCATCAATTCGGCCATCGAGGTCGATCTCGGCGGGCAGGTCGTCGCTGATTCGATCGGTCACCGTCTGTACAGCGGAGTCGGTGGCCAGATGGATTTCATGCGAGGCGCGGCGCTGGCCCCGGAGGGTCGGGCGATCATCGCCCTGCCGAGCACCGCCGGCGCCACGCGGGCGTCGCGGATCGTGGCGTCGCTCAAGGAGGGCGCCGGCGTCGTGACCACGCGCGCACACGTCCGGACGGTCGTCACGGAATACGGCGTCGCGGAACTGTTCGGGAGGAGCCTGCGCGAGCGGGCGGTGGCGCTCATCGGCATCGCCCACCCGGACGGTCGCGACCGGCTGGCCAGCGAGGCCCGAGCGCTCAACCTGCTCTGACCGGGGAACGCGGTGGCCGCCGGGCGTCCCCTCCGACGTCCACCGTCAGGCGATCCTAGGTGGCGTGCCGCGGACCCGGACAGGACCGAACGGCCCGGCTTTGGGGACCGAATGGCCCGCCGACCTGGCCCGCCGAGCTGGCCGGCAGCCCGGGCCGGCGACTGGGTCCGCTACGATGCCGCGGTGAACACCGGCCGCGTCTTCCGCCGTTCGGGTGTGCCGGAGCCGCCCGTCGCAGTCGAGGCGTACGGCTCCACGATCCGCGACGCAGACGGTCGAGAGTATCTGGACGCCGCCGGTGGCGCGATCGTGGTCAACGTGGGCCATGGGCGGCAGGAGATCGCCGCGGCGATGGCCGAGCAGGCGGGCCGGCTGGCCTACGCCCACGCCAGTGCGTTCACGACCGAGCCGCTTGAGGCGTACGCCCGCGAGGTGGCGCCCCACCTTCCGGTCGACGACCCGGCGATCTACCCCGTGTCGGGCGGATCCGAGGCGATCGAGACCGCCCTCAAGCTCGCCCGCGCCTATCACCTCGCCCGCGGCGAGTCCGACCGCCTGATCGTCTACGCCCGCTGGGGGAGCTACCACGGCAATACGCTGGGTGCCCTCGACCTGTCCGGCCGCAAGCCGCTGCGCCGCCCGTACGAGGGCTGGCTGGGTCGTTTCCGACATGTGTCCGCGGCCTATCCGTACCGCGCCGATCTGCCCGGCGCCAACGCGCTGGGCCGTGCGGATGAGCTGGCCGCCGAGCTCGACCGTGCGTTCGAAGCGGCCGGCCCCGGGACCGTTGCGGCGTTCGTCGCCGAGCCGATCGTCGGTGCGACGCTGGCGGCCGTCAGTCCGCCCGACGGCTACTGGCCGGCCATCGTCGAGGTCTGCCGCCGGCACGGCGTCCTGCTCATCGCGGACGAGGTCATGACCGGCTTCGGACGGACCGGGCGGTGGTTCGCGCTCGATCATTTCGGGGTTCGGCCGGACATCCTCGTCGCCGCCAAGGGCGCGTCGTCAGGGTACTGGCCGTTCGGGTTCGTGGCGGCGTCGGACGAGGTCTACCGAACGGTCACGGGCGGTGGCTCGACGTTCGTCCACGGCTTCACCTACTCGCATGCGCCGGTCGGCGCGGCCGTCGCGCGCGAGGTCCTGCGCATCCTCGAACGCGAGTCCCTTGTGGAGGCGAGCGCAGCGAAGGGAGACCGGCTGCTCGGCCTGCTCGCACGCGACCTCGGTGACCATCCGGCCGTCGGTGAGATCCGTGGCCGCGGGCTGCTGGTCGGCCTGGAGCTCGTCGCCGATCGCGAGACCCGCGCCCCGTTTCCGCGCGGCGAGCGGATCGCCGAGGGCGTCGTTCGCGGCGCACGCGACCGTGGCCTGCTCGTCTACTCCGGCACCGGTAACGCCAACGGTGTCGACGGCGACACGATCCTGCTCGGACCGCCGTTCGTGGTGACGGACACGGAGCTGGAGCGGATCGTCGCGATCCTGGCGGAGACGATCGAGGCGGTCGCGCCGTAGCCGGCAGCCGTCGGTGAGGCCGGCGCGACCTAGGGTCGGTGGCCACGGCCTGAGCGGTCACCGTCCGGCCGGCCGACACCCTGGCGGTTTCTGCCACCTACGAACGTGGCTCGTCGTAGGCGAGAACGGCGGTTCCGGCGACGGATCGGGACACGGGTTTCCACGCTCGATCCGCCCCTGGAACGCTCTCGATCAGCGACGGCCTTGCACACGACGAACGTGGTTGCTCATTGGCAAGAACCACGGGGGCGAGCGGCGGCCGACCGACGACGACCCGGCGCTGTCCCGTGGGACCCACCCGCTCACCTCGGCCGCGAGCCCCGGGCGGCCCCATTGATCAGGAGCAGCGCACCGAGTGCCAGCAGCACGACCGGCAGCAGCAGGCCGCCGAACGAGGCCCCCGTGATGCTCACGCCGCCGACCAGCGCGAGCAGCCCGCCGAACCAGAGCTGCCAGCCCCAGCCGCCACCGGTCAGGACGCGAACGAGCGCGATGAGCAGGAAGGCGACCCCGAAGCTGAACGTCGACAGACCATTCCGCTCGATGCCGACCGCATTCAGGATGCCCGGGACGGCCAGGGCGGTGATGATGGCGCCGGCGTACAGCGAGCCCGTGCCGCGATCGATCGCCCACTTGACCAGGAACGCCAGCCCGATGGCGAGGACGACGACCGATCCTGCACCCTCCGACTGCGGGACGAGCTGTTGGACGAGGAGCAGCGCCCCGAAGACCAGCAGGAAGATGCCGATCCACGGCAGGCCCGGCCGACGACTGTCGTCCGGCCCCCACTCCCAGTGGTAGACCTTGATGGCCGGGTCACCGGGCGCCCGGCCGCCGCTGTCAGGCCCGAGCCGCGTCACCGGTTCCTGTCGATCGTCCATCCGTTCCCTCCTGCGCCCTAGTATCCGCGCCCCGGGTCGACCTGGTTGAGGAGTGTCTCGCCGCCAAGGTAGCGGCGCACGTTCTCGATCAGCAGCGCGTCGAAGTACCGCGGCGAGGTCCCCGAGGCGTGCGGCGTGACGATGACGCTCGGCTCGTCCCACCACGGGCTGTCGGCGGGGAGCGGCTCCTGACCGAAGACGTCGAGCACAGCGCCCGCCAGCCGCCCGGCCCGGAGCGCCTCGAGCAGCGCCGGCTCGTCGACGAGGGCGCCTCGTGCCACGTTGATCAGCCACGCGTGGGCGGGCAGGGCGGCGAGCACGCTCGTGCCCACGATCCCGCGCGATGCATCGGTCAGCGGCATCGTCAGGATCAGGACGTCCGCGGTGCGGCAGGCGTCGATCAGTCTGTCGTCGCCCACGATGCGCTCCGGGATCGAGCCGTCCGGGTCGCCGGTCCCAGGGACCCGATAGCCAGTGTCGGCACGGACCTCAGGACGAGGCTTGACCGCGACGATCCGCATCCCGAGCGCCGACAGCTGACGCGCCACCTCGCGTCCGATCGAGCCGTAGCCGGCGATGACCGCCACCTCGTCGCGGATCATCGACAGCGTGGCCGGTTCGTCGGCTGGCCAGCGATGGGCGGCCTGGTCGGCAGTCCACACGGCGGCCGGCTGGTGGATGCGCAGGACCATCCCGCTGACGTACTCGCCGATCGGGACGGCGAACACGCCGCGGGCGTTGGTCACCAGCAGCCCCTTGGCCCATGGCGCATCGGCGGCGAGATGGTCGACGCCGGCCGAGGCGACCTGGAGCCAGCGCAGCGACGGGACCCTCGACAGATCCGCGGGGGCGCGTCGCCCGACGATGACCGCGACGTCGGGATCGGTCAGTGTCGCCGCATCGAAGCCGACGTCGGCGGTGACATCGACGATGTCGAGCTCCGGCGACAGCGCTTGCAGGCGGTCGATCGTCTCGGGGCGGACGTCGGCGTCGAGGATGAGGCGCATCGCGCCAACGATAGCCGCCGCGACGCCGCTCCGGAGACCGTTACGAGCCGGCGAGCCCCGGAGCGGCCCCGGGTGTCACCGCGTCCGCATCGTCATCGGCATCCTCAACGTGGCTGAACCCGAGGCGGTCCACGAACCGCCCGAGGAAGGCCGGCGCCCACCAGTTCCACCTGCCCATCAGGCGCATCGTCGCAGGCACCAGCAGCACCCGGACGATGGTCGCGTCGACGGCCACTGCGATGGCCATCCCGACGCCGATGCTCTTGATGGTGATGACCTCGGCCAGCGCGAACGCCGCGAAGACCGAGACCATGATCAGCGCGGCGCCGGTGATCACGCCGGCCGTCTTGGCCAGCCCCTCGGCGACCGCAGCGGTGTTGTCGCCGGTCCGCCGGTAGGACTCTTGGATCCTCGACAGCAGCAGGACCTCGTAGTCCATCGACAGCCCGAAGATCACGCTGAACATGATGATCGGGTTGCCCGCGATGGTGTACCCGAGTGGCTCGAAGTTGAGCACCCCGGACAGGTTCCCTTCCTGGAAGATCCAGACCAGCGCGCCGAAGCTGGCGGCGATCGACAGCAGGGTCATGACCACCGCCTTGAGCGGGATGACCAGCGACCCGAACAGCAGGAACAGGATGAAGCCACTCGCGAGCAGGGTCAGTCCGACGGCGTACGGCGCCCGCTCGGCTTGCGACACGAGGAAGTCGTGGCCGATGGCCGCGCTCCCACCGACCTGGGTGGTGATCCCGTTGCCCGCTGGGATGGCGCGGATCTCGGGGATGAGGCTCGTCGCGGCCGGCCGCGACGGCGGGAGCGGGCTGATGGCGTCGAGGCGGACGGTCGACCCGCGCAGGTAGGTCTCGGCCAGGGCGTTGATGCCGGGCGGTCGCTGGTCGGCGGGCAGCGCGTAGAGGGCGGCCACCTGCTCCGGCGTCAGGAGGGCGCCAGTCGCCGGGTCATGGATGACGAAGGGGCTCTCGACCCGGTCGATCCCCTCGAGGGCATCGACCTGCGCGGCGTACGCGTCGAGCGCGCGGATGTTGGCGAGATCGGTGGGTAGGCCGGGGACGTCGGCCAAGATGACGATCGGGGTCGTCTCGCCCGGGGCGAACTCGGTCTGGAGCGCGACGTAGGCGTCCCGGCTCTCGACGCCGGGCGGGTAGATCTCGGCGCCGGGGACGCCCTGCTCGAGCCTCAGGAACGGGCTGCCGGCGATGAGCAGGATGGCCAGGGTCGGGACGAGGACGGCGATCGGCCGGCGCATGACCGCGTGAGCGAGTCGTTCCCAGCGGGCCGTCCTGGCCGGTTCCACACCGTCGGCGATCGGCCGGATGCGATGGCGCAGCCCGGCGAACGACAGGGCGTTGACCCGATGGCCGAGCATCCCGAGGACCGCCGGCAGGAAGGTCAACGCAAAGACCACCGAGCACAGCACCACGATCGCGCCGGCGAGACCGATCGACCGGATGGCCGGCGCCTCGAACAGCAGCAGGCCAGACAGCCCGATGGCCACTGCGATGCCGCTGAACGCGACCGCTTTGCCGGCCGTGGCCACCGCGCGCTCGACTGATTCGCCCACGGTCCGGCCGCGACGCAGCTCCTCCCGGAAGCGACTGACGATGAACAGCGAGTAGTCGATGGCGAGCGCCAGACCGAGCATCGTCGCGATGTTGAGTACGAAGATGCTCATCTCGACTTGCTGGGCGACGAGATAGATGAGGGCCAGGCTGCTCGGGATCGCCAGGCCGGCGACCAGCAGCGGCATCCCGGCGGCGACGATCGAGGCGAATACCAGGATGAGGACGAGCGCGACCACCGGCAGCGACACGAGCTCCGCCTTCTGGAGGTCCTTCTCGGACTGCTCGGCAGAGTCCTTGGTGATCGGTCCGTAGCCGGTCGATGCGACCGTGTAGCCGGCCGGCGGCGCGATCGCGGTGCGGATCGGGTCCACGGCGTCAACCGATCGTTCGTCGGTCAGGTCGAGCTGGATGACGATGTACGCCGCGTCCCCGGCCGTGCTGATGAAGCGCCGGTCGCCGGTCTCCGCGTAGCCGATCACGCCGGTCACGTGCGGGACATCGGCCAGGCCGGAGACGGCGCTTGCGATGGCCGCCTGGAACTCGTCCGAGGTGGCGTCCGAGCCGGGCGTGGTCGATCGGAACAGCGCGATGACGGAACTCTTGCCGGCTCCGAATTCCGTGTCGAGACGGGCGGACACGGCGGCCGATTCGGAGTTCGCATCCAGCCAGCCGCCAGACGACAGGGCCGACGACGCCTGGGTCGCGAGCACGGAGCTGGCGAGGGCGATGACGACGGCGATGAGCGCGATCGGACGACGGAAGCGGTAGACGAACGCTCCCCAGCGGCTGAACATCGGATGCCTCACGGGACGGTGTCGGACGCGACGAAAGATAGGGAATGGTCATTCGTTTTGTCAACCCAGGAAGGTTGCGTCCCGCACGTTCCTACGCTAGATTGCGGGGAGGGACCATTCGTTTTTAGGAGTCGATGTGCCGCGTGTCAGCGCCGCCCACGAGCAGGCGGTCCGAGCTCGGATCCTCGCCGCCGCCGCTCGGGTCTTCAGCGACAAGGGCTACCACAGCTCGACCATCGCGGACATCGTCCGCGAGAGCGGGCTGTCGGTCGGCGCGATCTACAGCCATTTCTCGGGCAAGGACGAGTTGATTCGGCTGACCTGCGACCAGATCGCGACCCGCGGCCTGGATGAGCTGGCGGAGCGCCTCGCCCCGGCCCGGACGACGGCGGAGCGCCTGGCCATCGCCATCCGGCTGTACGTCGAGACCATCGACGAGTACGACGGCGATCCCGGCCAGGTCTCTCTCGTCCAGGCCTGGGCTGAGGCGGATCGTGAGCCCGGTGTGCGCGAGATGCTCGCTGCCCGGCGTGAGCGATTGGCCGGGGCCGGCCAGCTGTTGCTGCGCCAGGGCATCCTGGCCGGGGACCTGCCGACTGGACTCGACGTCGATGCCGTGACTCGCGGGCTGCTGGCTCTGCTCGACGGACTGCTGCTCCAACGCATCGAAGCGGGCGACGCCTACCGACCGGCGGACCTCGAGCGGCGCGCCGGTGCGATCGTCGAGCTCATGCTGACCGCGGGCCGCGCGGCGGCCAACGTCCCGGAGACGATCTCGACGGCGTAGCATCGCTGGCGATGGCCCATGTCCAGACCGTCCTCGGCCCGGTCGACCCGACCGATCTCGGGTTCACGCTGCCGCACGAGCACACGCAGATCGCGCTGTGGCACATCGAGGGACGCTGGGACTACTGGCAGCTGACCCGCGACGAGCCGGTCATCCTCGAGGAACTCGCCCGGTTCCGGGCGGCCAAGGGAAGCGGCCTGGTCGACCTGACGCTGCCAGGCGTCGGACGGGATCCGGTCTGGCTCCGACGGCTCGCGGCAGCGAGCGGCCTGCACCTCGTGATGGGCTGCGGCTGGTACCGGACCGCCTATTACCCGCCGGAGGCCCGCATCGACCGACGATCCGTAGACGACCTGGCCGACGAGCTCGTGACCGAGATCGAGGGTGGGGTGGGGGACACCGGGATCCGGCCGGGGATCATCGGCGAGATCGGCACCGACAAGCCGTGGGTCTCCCCTTCTGAGGAGCGCGTCCACCGGGCGGCGGCGCGCGCGTCGCGGCGGACCGGGCTGGCGATCACGACCCACGCCGTCCTGTCCGACGTCGGGCTGGCTCAGCTCCGGATCTTCGAAGAGGAGGGCGCCGACCCCGGTCGCGTCGTCATCGGCCACGCGGACTCGTATCCGGTCCTCGAGCACTATCTCGCGATGATCGAGCGCGGCGCGTCGATCGAGTTCGACTTCCTCGGCATGGCATTCAGCGCGCTGGAGCGGCACGGCGAAGACCGCGTGATCGAGCTCCTGTGCGAGCTTCTGTCACGCGGCCATGCTGACCGGATCCTGCTCAGCCAGGACGTCTGCCACGACTCGCAGCTGAAGCGCTACGAGGGCCATGGCTATGTCTACCTGGCCGAGACCTTCCTGCCGCGCCTCCGCGAGGCCGGCGTGTCAGACGCTGAGATCGAGACGATGACGGTCGCCAACCCGCGACGGCTCCTGACGATCGGGTAGACCAGGGAGCCGCCGCGGTTGGGGGTCGTGTCGTGAATGCCGAAGATCTGGGTAGGGACGAAGGTGACGCTGGTCTCGGCCTGCATCGTCCGGTCCGGCCGTGAGCGGCCCGTCTGGCCGCGTCACCGAGTATGGAGCCGGCTGTCCGCCAAACGTTCAGCCGGGCACGGCGCGGCGGTGCGACGGCGCCCCGAAGTCAGCCCTCGAGCGTCGCCTTGACGCTGAGTGCCACGTTGCCGGCCAGGGCGACGCTGACCGGGCAGCCGTCCTTGGTCGCCTCGGCGGCAGCCACGAAGTCCTCGCTCGACATCCCGGGCACGACGCCGTTGACCGTCAGCGCGCTCGAGATCACGCGCCAGCCCGCCTCCAGCTTGTCGAAGGTGACCTCGGCCGAGACGTCCAGCCGGTCGGGCGGCGTCCCGGCCCGACCGAGCGTCCCGGACAGGGCCATCGCGAAGCACGATGCATGGGCTGCGGCGACCAGCTCTTCCGGGCTGGTCCGCCCTTCGGGCGACTCGGTCCGCGAGCCCCATGTCACGGGCAGGCTGGAGAAGGTCCCGGACGAAACGCCCGAGACGGCGCCGGAGCCGGTGGTCAGGGCGCCGGACCAGGTCGCTTCGGCGCGGCGGATGGCAGACATCGATGTTCCTCCGGTTGGCTGGGCGAGGTCATCGCCGGGTGGTTCGGACCCATGGTCCCACAGCCCCGCGTCCATCGTCCCGTACGGTCCGGGTGGGACCGGTGGGGTCCGTTTGCAAGCCGTTGGCTCCGGTGCCCGTACCAAAGCGCGCGGTCAGTGTGACGGGCTGGCCATGACAACGGACATCGCTATGGGCGAACATAGCGTCGTGCTCACCTTGACCCGCCGCCTCGTCCCGGTGCTCGTCGCCGGGCTCCTCCTGGTACCCCAGGCCGCGCCCGTAGCCGCAGCCTCCACGCCGGAAGCGATCACCGACGCGGTGCTCGCGCAGTCCGCCACCGACCTCGTGGCGCTCACCAACCAGCAGCGCGTCGCGCGCGGACTCGTCGCCGTCCAGATCGATCCGGACATCATGGCGGTCGCCAGGATGCGGGCCCAGGTCATGGCCGCCAACGACATGTTGAGCCACACCGAGCCCGGCGGCCAGTCAGCCTTCAGCCGCCTCAGTGCCGGTGGCGTCGGCTGGTACGCCGCCGCCGAGATCATCCTGTGGAACACCTACTCGACCGAAAAGACGTCGGTCGAGGCCGCGATCAAGGCATGGATGGCGTCATCGGGTCACCGGGCGATCATGCTGTCCGCCAACTACAACTACGTCGGCTTCGGAGCTGCGGTGTCGGCCAGTGGCAAGCGCTACTACGCCGGCGTGTTCGTCAAGCAGCGTGACGAGACCGGGGCGTGGGCGAAGCTTGGCTCGGTGTCGCGCCAGGCGGTGGACGGTGGACACGTCCGCTTGACGTTCCATTGGACCGGTGGCGACCCCCGGCTGCAGGTCCTGACCTCCGGATTCCGCCTCTTCCAGCTCCAGGCGCGACAGGTCGGTCGTGACTGGGCATCGTGGGGCAAGACCACGGCCACGAGGCGGAGCGTGACGTGGTCGTACGGCGTGCCGTACGAGTTCCGCGTGCGGTCTCTGGACAACGCCGGCAACTACGGCGCCTGGAAGACCCTGTCCATCATTCCCTGATCCGGACCCCCCGCTCCCGAGCCGGGCACGCACGGACGCCGCCAACGCCCGGTGCCGCGCTGTACGCGGCAGGCTGATCCGGCCCATCGCACCGAACCGCGCATGCGCCCGGAGCGCCGATCGAATCGCGGTTCGATCCGGCCGACAAGCCTGTCGCCGAACGACACCGGCAGCACGTACTAGCCCCAGCGGCGTTTCGCGCCGGGACGTAGACCTCCCAGACGTCGTCGAAGTCGTAGCGCGAACGGAGCAGGTCCTGGTCCCAGACGCACGGATCGAAGCGGGGTCAGGAGCGCGACGCCAGACGCCCCGGCACCCGCGACGTCGTCCGTCCCGACGCTGACCGCAGCCTCCCATCGGGTCCGATATAGTGTGGCAACACCGGATAGTACGGAGTCACCGAACATTCTATCTGACGCGCACCGAAAGCCCACCACCGCTGAGATCGAGGCGGTCGTCGAGGGCTACGACCGGATGATGCGCCGGCTCGTCGGCGGCCATGCCTCGGAGTTCACCGAGGTCGGGGTCACGATGGCGCAGGCCAAGGTCCTGTACGTCGTGATCGCCGCCGGCCGGCTCTCGATGTCCGAACTCGCCGCCCGGCTCGGCGTGGGCGCTTCGGCCACCAGCGAGCAGGCCGAGCGACTCGTCGAGATGGGTCTGCTCAGCCGGCAGACCGATCCGGACGATCGCCGCCACGTAGTCGTCAGCGCGACGACCGAGGGCACCGCGCTGCTCGAGCGCTTCCGTGAATTGAACCTTCGGCAGCTGCGCGACCTCCTCTCCCGGCTCGACGCCGAGGAGCTCGCCGTCGTCGATCGATCGTTGGGCGTCCTGCATCGAGCGATCGATCGGGCCGCCGACACCCAACCCACCACCACTGATCGGGAGAACCAACCGTGAGTCGCCTGAGCCGCCTGGCCCTCAGCAAGCGGAGCGTCACGCTCCTGTTCGCGGTGGCCCTGTTCGTCGCCGGGGCCTCCGCCTGGGGCAGCCTCAAGCAGGAGCTGTTGCCGGACATCGATTTCCCGGTCATCACCGTCGTCACGCCCTACCCGGGTGCCGGTTCCTCCGACGTGACCGAGCAAGTGACCAAGCCGATCGAGAATGCCATCAGCGGCGTACCGCGGCTCGAGGTCATCCAGTCGACTTCGTCCAACTCGATCTCCCTCGTCGTGACCCAGTTCTCGTTCGGCACTGACGTCAAGGCGACGACGGCCGCCATCAACGACGCGATCGCCAAGGCCAAGCTGCCAGCATCCGCTCAGTCGACGGTCCAGGCACTCAACATCAACGCCTCGCCGGTCGTCATCTCGTCGATCGCGGCGACCGGATCTGACGGCCTCGAGGGGGCCGCCCGGATCGCCCGGACCGAGATCGTCCCGGAGATCGAGGGCATCGAAGGGGTGGCTCGCGCGGACCTGACTGGCGGGCTCGAAGAGCGTGTCTTCGTCACGCTCGACTCGGCCAGGATGGCCAAGGCCGGTATCACCAGCCAGCAGATCGTCGGCGTCCTGCAAGCCAATAACCTGACGTTGCCCTCGGGCCAGCTGCCGGCCGACGGTTCGAAGGTCCCGGTCTCGACGATCGGCGCGCTCACCTCGGTCGATCAGATCCGCGGTCTCGTGGTCGGCTTCGAGCGGACGCCACCGGTCGTCCCGGTCGCACCGGCGCCGGCCGGCAGCTTCGCGCCGTCGCCCGGACCGAGCCTGGCTGCGAGCGCCGCTCCGACGGCGCCGAAACCGATCACGATCGGCGATCTCGGAACGGTCGAACCGGACCTCGTGGCCACCACCGGCTACGGCCGGACGAACGGTAACCAGGCACTCACCCTGACGGTCTCAAAGGCATCGAACGCCAACACCGTCGAGGTGGCGGATGCGGTCCAGGCCAAGCTGGCCGAGGTCCAGGCCCGTCACACGGACCAGCTCACGGTCACCACCGTGGCCGACCTGTCCGTGTTCATCAAGGAGTCGCGCGACGGCCTGGTCCGGGAGGGTGGCCTCGGCGCGATCTTCGCGATTCTGACGATCTTCCTGTTCCTGTTCAGCCTCCGGGCCACGATCGTCGCCGCGATCAGCATCCCGCTGTCGATCCTGACCGCGCTCGTGATCATGCAGCTGACCGGGGTGACCATCAACATCATGACCCTCGGTGGCCTGGCGGTCGCCGTCGGACGGGTGGTCGACGACGCGATCGTCGTCCTCGAGAACATCTATCGCCATCGGTCGCTGGGCGAGGACCGGCTGACGGCCGCGATCAACGGTCCGCGGGAGGTCGCCGGGGCGATCACCGCCAGCACGCTCACCACGGTCGCGGTCTTCCTGCCGCTCGGGTTCGTGGGCGGTCTCGTCTCGCAGTTCTTCCTGCCGTTCGCACTGACCGTGACGTTCGCGCTGCTGGCGTCGCTCGTGTGCGCGTTGACCGTCGTCCCGGTCCTCTCGTACTTCCTGATCCGCACCGTCAAGCCGGCGGTGGACGCGACCGGCGAGCCCACCCGCTCGGTCTGGGTCCGTCTCTATACGCCGATCATCACGTTCGTGCTGGGGGGCCGGCTGACCAAGCTCGGCGTCGTGGCCGCCGCGGCAGCTCTCTTCTTCGCCTCGGCCGCCCTCGCCCCGCTGCTGCCGACGCAGTTCATCAACGCCGGCTCCGAGAAGACCCTGATCGTGACCATCGCGCCGCCGACCGGCGCGAGCTCGGCAGCCGTCCTCGAGCGGACCATCAAGGCCGAGACGATCCTCCTCGCCGATCCGTCGGTCGAACTCGTCCAGACGAGTATCCCGGCCGAGGGCGATACGAGCTCCCAGGTGTTCCAGTCCGCGCTGCAGGGCCGGCCCGCCAACAGCGCCACGATGACCGTCCGGCTGAAGACCGACGCCGATGTCGACGCGACGACGACCCGGATCACCGCCACCCTCGAGCCTGTTCGGGCCGACGGCTATGACGCGACGGTGTCCTCGGGTGGCGGGTTCTCCGGCGGCGGCCTCAACGTCATCGTGACCGGCGAGTCCGCGGCCGATGTGGACAAGGCGACCACGGCCATCGTCGGGGCGCTGGCCGATCAGCCCGACCTCGTCAACCTCAAGAGCGACCTCGTCAAGGCCACGCCGGAGGTCCAGGTCACGGTCGATCCGAACAAGGCCATCACGGTCGGGATGACCGCTGCCCAGGTCGCGGGCCAGGTCCGCGCGGCGCTCGTCGCCCAGCCGGCGACCAGCATCCAGTCGTCCGACGGCCAGACCGTGCAGGTCGTCGTCCAGCTCGATCCGGCCGCCGTCGCGTCGGTCACGGACCTCAGGGCCCTGCCGGTGGGGACCGTCGCCGTCGTGCCGCTCGGCACGATCTCGACCGTCGAGCAAGTCGAGGTCCAGGGCAGCATCACCCGGATCGACCAGCGTCCGGCGTCGTCGATCACGGCCGAGATCGCCAGCGATGACACGGGTGCGGTGTCGAAGGCCGTCCAGACCGATCTCGATCAGCTCGCGGTCGCCGGTGCCTTCCCGGCCGGGACGACTGCCGAGCTCGCCGGCGTCAGCCAGCAACAGAGCGAGGCGTTCGGCGGCCTGTTCGCCTCGATGGGCGTGGCGATCCTGCTGGTCTACGTGATGATGGTCCTGACCTTCAACTCGCTGGTCACCCCGTTCGTCATCCTGTTCACCCTGCCGCTGGCTACGATCGGCGCTTTCCCGGCGCTGTACCTGACCGGCCGGCCGATCGGCGTCAGCGCCCTGATCGGGTTCCTGATGCTGATCGGCATCGTGGTGACCAACGCCATCGTCCTGCTCGACCTTGTCGAACGGTTGCGCTCGGAGGGGATGTCGACACGCGACGCCCTGATCCAGGGCGGCCGGACCCGCGTGCGGCCGATCCTGATGACCGCCATTGCGACGATCCTGGCGCTCATCCCGCTGGCGGCGGGGTTCAACCAGGGCTCGATCATCGCGGCGGAGCTGGGCACGGTCGTGATCGGTGGGCTATTCAGCTCGACCTTCCTGACCCTGCTGGTCATCCCGGTCGTGTACTCGCTGGTCGATAGCCTCAAGGTCCGTGTCGGACGCCGGCTGGTTCAGACCGGTGCGACCGCATCGGCGACGTCCGGGACGCCCGCCGCCTGACACGAGTCGCCTGACGCAGCCCCGGGCGGGCGACCGTTCGGGGGCCATAAGGGCGGGGTAGACTCCGTAGCGCCGCGTCCCCCGCGACCGGCTGTGAGGGAGATCGCATCCGATGAGCGAGATCGCACCCGCGGCGTTGCGTGGCTCGGACCTCGTGCCGGGCTGGCTGCGGCGCCTGGCGGCTATCGGCTGGAGGCTGCTGGCGGCGATCGCCCTCGGGGTCGTCCTCATCTGGATCGCGCTGCTGCTCTCCACCGTGACCGCCTCCATCATCGTGTCGGCCATCATCGCGGCCACCTTCGCCCCGTTCGTGCTCGCTCTGCGCGACCGCGGCTGGTCGAGGATCAAAGCCGCGGCCGCGGTCTACCTCGCGGCCCTCGCGGTCATCGGGGCGGCCATCGTGCTCATCGCCCTCGCGTTCCTGCCCTCCGTCACGGACGTCGTCGGCGCGTTGTCCAGCGGGATCGCCGCGCTCAAGACGGAGCTGGCCGCGGCCACCATCCCCCCGGAGGTCGGCAAGGCGATCGAGGCTGCGACGGCCGGTCTGCAGGCATGGGTCGCGACCAACGCGTCCGATGTCGCCGGTAGCATCGCGTCGGTCGCGACGGTCGGCATCCTGTCCCTGTTCCTGACGTTCTTCTTCATGATGGATGGCGACAAGGCGTGGGTCTGGACGCTGTCATCGGCCAACACCTGGCGCCGGGACGCGATCACCAGCAGCGGTCACGTCGCCCTCGAGCGGGTTGGCGGGTATCTCCGCGGGACAGCCGTCCTGGCCGCCATCGACGGGATCGCCGAGGGCGTCTTCCTGGCCATCCTGGGTGTGCCGCACGCCGCTCCGCTGGCCGTCATCGTCTTCATCGGACGGTTCATCCCGTATATCGGCGGCCTGGTCACCACGATCGTCCTGCTGCTGGCCACCCTCGCCACGGCCGGCACCACAGCCGCGCTCATCCTGCTGGTCCTCATCGCCATCCTCGGCTTCGTCCAGGGCAAGTTCCTGGCGCCAGTCATCTACCGTCAGACCGTCCACATCCACCCGGCCATCGTGCTCATCGCGCTACCCGCCGGTGCCGCACTGGCCGGCGTGATCGGCCTGTTCGCCGCGATCCCGGTCGTCGCCTTCCTCCTCGCGATCATCGGGGCGGTCGTGTCGGTCCTCGGGGTCGGACCGGTGCAACGTCCGAGTCAGAACCCGCTGGTGCCGATCTGGCTCGACCGACTCGGGCAATGGAGCTGGCGGCTCCTCGTCTCGGTCGGCCTGCTGGCGTTCTTCGTGGCGGCGGCCGTCCAGCTGCCGATCGTGGTCATGCCTGTCGTCCTCGGCGTCGTCCTCGCCGCGACGATCACGCCGCTGGCAACGCGCCTCAAGCGGCGCGGCTGGAGCCCTGGCCGCGCGGCGCTCGGGGCGACCCTCGGCGTGACGGTGTTGGTCATCGCCATCGTCGGGATCACCATCGTGTCGCTGGCCGGGCCGGCCGGCGAGATGATCAACCAGGCCCTCGTCGGGGCCGGCATCACCAACACCAATGGCTCGGGCCTCCTCGGCAGCCTCGTCGCCCTCGTGCAGGCGTTCGGGGCGGGGATCCTGGTGACCATCGCGAGCCTCCTCTCGAGCCTGGCCGGTCTGACCGTCGTGATGCTGCTGGCCGTCCTGCTGACGTTCTACTTCCTGCGCGATGGCGACGAGTTCTGGCGGGGCTTCCTCGAGCGGGTCGAGCCGGCACGCCGGTCACACGTCGAAGCGGCCGGGAGCCGCGCGTTCGGCGTGCTGGGCGGGTACATGCTCGGGACCGGCGCCATCTCGGCCTTCGGGGCGCTGACGCAGTTCGCGATCATGGCCTTCCTGGGTATCCCGCTCGCGCTGCCGCTGGCCGTGCTGTCATTCTTCGGCGGGTTCATCCCGTACATCGGCTCGTTCATCACGACCGGGCTGGCGTTCCTGGTCACGGTCTCGACCGGCAACACGACCGATATCCTGATCATGGGGATCTTCACGATCGTGTTCAATATCGTGCAGGGCAACTTCGTGGCGCCGATCGTCTACAGCCGCGTCGTCAGCCTCCATCCGGCGGTGGTGTTGATGGCCATCCCTGCCGGCAGCCAGATCGCCGGGATCGCCGGGATGTTCCTCGTCGTCCCATTCCTGGGCGTCGTGGCCGCGGTCTGGCGGACGGTCCTGCGCGTGCTCGATACTGGCCCGGTCGAGAGCCTGGACGACGGGACGGGCACCGCCGGCATCGAGGATGGTGCGGCGCATCCTCCGCCACCGGCGACCATCGCCACGTCCGGCGGCTGACCCCGCGTGTGCGCGGCGGTGGGCGCGGCGGCCTGCGGAGCGGCCCGCGAAGGCCGCCCCCGCCCGCGATGACCGCCTGGACGCCAAACGACGCGAGCCTTGCCCCGCCGTTGACGGGCCCGGCTCGCGTCGCCCCGAGTCACGCGTGGAACGGAAGCGTCAGATCCCGAGCGCCTTGGCCTTGGCCGACGCGAACTCCTCGTCCGTCAGGATGCCGGCCGAATGCAGCTGGGCGAGCTTTTCGAGCTGGGCGACGGTCGGGTCCTCGGCTGCGGCCGCGGCCGGTGGGGCGGCCGCAGCCGGAGCGTATTCCTGCGGGGGCGGCGCAGCGGCTGCCGCGGCCTCCTGCTGCTCATACGCCTGGGCCTCGGCCTGGGACTGGTACTTCTGCTGCTGATGGTGGGAGACCGCTCCGGCCGTCCCGACCACGACGGCGGTCGTTGCAGCTGCGCGCACGATCCCGCCTCGGCGTCGTCGCATCATCATCTGGGTCGCTCCTTTCGAACGATCGTGGCCGGGTTGATCAGGAGACCGTCTCCGCCATGAGTTCCTCGACCACGACGGCCGGGATCCGGCCATTGGCGACGAGGATGCCGTCCGCGTTCCGAAGGGACTTGGCGAAGCGTTCCGCCCAGACGTTCTCCCAGATCATCAGGGCCGCTGTGCTGTTCGGATCGAGCGCGCCACCGATGTCCTCGAAATCCTCCTGGCCGAGGAGGTTCTTGTTCTCGACACCGAGGGCCGCAAGCGCGGCGCCCTGTTCGGGGCTTGCGTCGGCCAGCTCGATGGCGCTGACGTGGCCGTCGGCATCCTTGGTGATGATGACAAGGTCCAGGACCCGGATCGTGCCGTTGTCCTGGAGTTCCTGGATGGCCGGGATGATCTCGCCGGAGAACTTGTTCCCCGGGAACGCGATCGCGATGTATTCGACCGGACCGATACTCATGCCCACTCCTTCATTTCATGTTGGCCGACCAGTATGCGCTGTCGGCCTCTCGGCTACAGGAACCGCGAGACGCGATCCATCGTGGCATTCCACATGCGTGCCCGCGATCCCGTGACCGCGACGGCCGGGGTCGACATCCCGGCCAGTTCGTCGAAGATGCTGTGCTCCGTGAGTTCGGCGACGGCCGGATCCGCGAACAGCAGATCGAGCTCGTCGTTCCGGAACAGGGACAGGTCGTCCAGGTTGCAGCCGCCGACCAGGACCAGATCGTCGATGCGCAGGACCTTGGCATGCGCCATCTCTGGATGGAGGAGGATCTCCACGCCCGCATCGAGCAGCCGGCCGTACCAGTGGCGGAAGGCCGCGGCCGGATACGGCGGCGTCGGCTTGCCCGGAGCGATCAGGCGGACCCTGACACCCCGCAGGGCCGCCGCCAGGAGCCGCTCGAGGATGGCCCGGTTGGAGATGTACGGGTTGACGATGTGGATCTGCTCGGCGGCATCGTCGAGCGCGGACTCGATCGCGTCGCTGATCGGGTGGTGGCCGGTGCCCGGGACGTTCCACAGGACGGTCGTCGGCGCGTGGAACGCGGCGTCCCGGGCGACCGTCAGGGTCGCCGGCGGGAAGTAGCGGACGAGCGCAGGATCGCCCGGGATCGGTCCGTCGTGGTGGCGCCAGCTCAGCAGGAAGACCGACTGGAGCTGGGCGACGATCGGCCCCTCGACCCGGCACATCACGTCGTAGAAACGCTCGTCGTTGTAGTGGTCCTCGATGCCGCTGCCCCCGACATAGCCCACCATACCGTCGATGACGGCCATCTTGCGATGATCGAAATGGAGAAGGTCCTCGCCGCGTGGGTGGAAGGACCGGTCGGCCAGGTCGCCCGACCGGACCACCATGATCCCATCCTGGGCGACCACCTCGACCCCGGCCGCGAGCAGCCGGCGGAAGAGCTCCTTGCTGCCGAAGTCCACCTCGCTGCCGATGGCGTCCACCGACAGCCGGACCTCGACCCCGGCCGCGACCCGATCGGCCAGCGCGGTCAGGAAGGTCTCGCCGATGTCGCCCGACTTGTAGCCGTAGATGAGCAGATGGACGTGGTCGGTCGCCGCCGCGATGTCCTCGAGCATCCGTGGAAAGTAGCGCCGGCCATGGAGCAGCGGGTCGACCGCAGTCGAGATCGCCGGCGCATAGGTCTGGGCCAGATCGGCACGCCGGACGCGCGGCCTGGCCACGATCTCGGCCGTCCGTGCGGCGGCGGTCTCGGCACGGATGGCGTTCGGGTCGAAGGGGTCGGTCGGCACGCGCGACGCACGCCGGCGGAGCAGCGCGCCGGCCGCGGCGACACCGGCGCCGAGAGCGATCGTCCGCCGCCGGGTCATGGACGACCCGTCCGTGCAATGGCTGGGTGAGGCAATCGAGGATCCCCTTGGAGTGCCGCGATCCGAGCGGCCGTACCCGCGTCTGTAACCTCGGCGACCGATACTGTAACTCGCGGGTGAGCCCTCGCGTAGCGTTCCCGGGGTATGGTGGTCACCAACGACCCCGAACGAAGGAGGCATCAGATGCCTGACCTCCCAGTCAAGGATGCGCGCCTGTCGGCGCTCCACTTGCCCGAGATCAAGCGCGAGGACATCGTCCGCTCGCTCTCGGAGATCCATCTACCCGATACCGACAAGTCGCGCTTCGGGCTCCCGAAGATGGAGCTGCCCGACGCCGTCACCAGGATGGACTGGCCCCGCATCGACCTGTCCTCGATCGATATCCCCAAGGCGCTGGCCGGTGCCGCCGCCGCGGCGAACATCGGCCGTCGATCGCGTCGGCCGCGCTGGCCGCTCGCGGTCGGTGGTCTCATCGTCGCTGGAGCGGTGGCTGCCGCCCTCTCGAACGAGGGCATCCGCACCCGGATCGCGAACGCCATCCATGGGCTGCGTGAGCGGCTCATGACGATGCGGTCGATGGACGTCGACGAGCTCGATGTCGATCACGACGATGCGGTCGCCTTCGACGCCGCGGTGACCGCACCGATCGAGCCGTCGCCGTTCACCGAAACGACCACCTTCGATGCGACGGGCTACCCGGACGGGCTGGGCGCCCACAATGGCGACACGCCCGCGTTCGAGGAGACCGGCAGCCCGACCTGATCGTCAGGCGCCCGACCCTCGCCGCTCCGCGACCCGCGAACCCTTCGCGGGTCGCTGCATGCCCGGTTCGGCCGATGGTGGGCTGAGTACACTGGGCCGGCAACGTCGAGCCTTCCGGTTCGGATCCATCACCCGTCCGGACCCCGCCGGCGAACCACCTTCGAGGGAGTGCCACAGGATGACCTTCAGCGACATCTTCGCGTCCATGATCGTCTTCTTCTTCTGGTTCATGGCGATCTGGATCTTCATCGCGGTCTTCGCGGACATCTTCCGGCGCAACGACCTGGGCGGCCTGGCCAAGGCCGGCTGGATCCTGCTGATCGTCGTGGTCCCGTTCCTCGGGGCGCTGCTCTACATCATCGCGCGACCGAAGATGACCGAGCAGGACAAGCAGATGATGGCGGCGGCGCAGGCCCAGCAGCGGCGGGCGAGCAGCTATTCGGCGGCGGACGAGATCGACAAGCTGACCAAGCTGCGAGATGCCGGCACGCTGACCCCCGCGGAGTTCGAGACGGCCAAGGCAAAGGCACTCGCCACGTAGGGCTCGCCCGGCTCGTTCGCCCGACGGCCGCCACTGGCGCGGCGGTCGGTCACCCGGCTGCGGCCGGCTCGGGCTCCGATGTCATGGCGGCCGCCGTCGCGTCCGGGACCGTGGCCTGGCCCTTGCCCAGCGTGATCCCGATCGAGTCGAGCCAGTGCCGGATGTTGCGGTAGATGGCCGGCGCTCCGAGCGGGACCTCCTCGTCGAGCTCCCACTCGACCGGGTGGAGGATGAACGGCTCCGTCTGCGGCCCACCAAGGCCGCCATGTGACCCGATCAGTTCTTCGAAAGCGGCTACCTCGCCGAGGACCGGGTCGTACTGGCTGATGAGCAGCAGGTCCGGGGCGTGGACCATCGCGTCGCCGCGCTTGAGGCTCATGACCGTGTGCGGTCCGAACACGGTCGTCGGGTCCTCCCCTTCGACCTTGTCCTGGTCGAGGAACCGGGTGCCGTTCGGACCGAACACGACCGCCCCGAATTCCTTCGAGCGGACCATCAGCATCCCGACCCCGGGATGGGCGGCGACGGTCGCGACCAGGCCAGGGTGCAGCTCCTCGAGCTCCTCGACGGTCAGACGATGGTCGTGGCCGGTGAACCACACGAGCCCGAGGTTGCCCGACCCGACGACGGCGATCGTCGACGGGTCCGCGATCTCGGGCGGCTCCTCCTCGTCGAGGTTGACGACTCCATCGGTCGTGCGGCTCTTGAGGGCCGCGCGGGCGACGCTCGGGCCTACCCCATGGCTCCGGGTGATCTCGGACAGGAATGCGTTGACGAACGCCGACCCCTCCGCCTTGGTCTTCGACTGGACCAGCGTGGCTCGTCCGCTCATGTTCTGGCGGACGAACTCGCCAAGGCTCATGCCGTAGCGCTGGAGAAAGGTCTCCCCGAGGCTCTGGCCGTGGTCGGAAAGGACGATGAACTTGTACGGCCGGGGCGCCTCGTCGGTCGCCTTGATCAGGCTGGCGAAGGCCGCGTCGATCCCGTCGAGCGCCTCGAACGCCTCCACCCGCTCGGGACCGGAGTGGTGGGCGATCTCGTCGTAGTCGGTGAAGTCGGCGTAGATGACGTTGGTGCCGCGGTACATCTCCTCGATGATCAACGCCACGTTGACGTCGCGCAGCAGCACGTTGCTGGCGGCCCGCATGCCTGCGTACTTGAGCCCGCGATGCATCTGTGGCCGGAGGCCCGATCGTCGGGTCCGGCGTGCCTGGACGAGCTCCTTCAACAGCTCGCCGACGAACAAGGTGAATGAGCGCAGGTAGCCGGTCGGGCTGAAGAAGAACGACATGAACGCCTTGCTGTCACCGATCCCACCGCCCTCGGCCTTGATCGCGGCCGTCGTCAGGTAGGACCGCGTCGCGTCGCCGGTCATCAGGTTGCAGATGCTGGCGCCGTTGTTGGACAGCAGGCCCTCGCCGTTCGAGATGCGCGACACGATCAGGGTCGCGTCAACCGGGTTGCTCGAGGCCATCAGGTGCTGGCGATCGCGCTCGTACCAGCGGAAGGCGGGGATGCCGTCGTTGTTGCCGTGCAGGATGCCGGCCTGGCTGGCCGACGTCATGGACGGCAGGATCGCCTCCCAGCGCGACAGCGTGTGGGTCCCGTCGCGGACCCAGTTGGCCATCGTGTTGACCGACCCCGCCCGCATCCGTCCGGCGATGATCGGATGGGCCAGCCCGTCGATCTGGATGATGACCAGGCCGGGCTTGTCGGATTGGCCCTGCGACCGCTTGACCATCAGACGCTGGACGAGCAACCCGTAGTAGGAGCCGCCGCGGTCGACCCCCAGGATCGCCGTCAGGATCGTATTGATGATGGCGTAGATGAACGAGCCCACGAGTGCCGTCAGAAAGCCAGAGATGTGGACACCCGGGGCCAGCTGCGCCACGACCAGGAACGACACGACCTGGAGAACGATCACGAGGATCGCCACGAGGATCAGCGAGACGGGTGCCGCCAGCATCAGGAGCACAGGCCGGACGGCGGCGTTGAAGAGCGCGATCAGGATGACCGCGACGACGCCGTCGATGAGCCGATCGACGGTGAACCTCGAGCCGAGGATCCCGGCGGTCGCCATGAAGGACACGGTCGCTACGATCAGGGTGATCAGGAGCCGCCGCAGCAGCGCCACGCGGCCGCCCCGCCATTCCCACAGCACGCGCAGCTGGGTGCCGTAGAAGCCGATCAATCGGCTCATCGTCGAATGCCTCCCTGGTCGATCGCTGTGAACGGGCGGTTTCGCGCCACAGCATAGGCCGCGGCGACAGCCCGACGACGCATGTCCTGACGGTCCGGGCCGCCGATTGGTAGGATGCAGGCCGCTTCCGCACGATCGCCAACGCGAGCCTTTTGTCCTCGCCCGATCGCAGCTGCATGAACGGGGCGACCCGTTCGGGGAGCACGAGTAGGAGGGACCTCGTGACTGACGAGACCGAGAGCACATCCACCAGTGCGGGCGACGAGACCATCATCATGGCCGGAGCCGTGGCTGATGACCGCGGCGTCCTGGCCGAAGGCGTCGTCGCCATCCAGGGTGACCACGCCCTCGTCATCGCTCGATTCGCGGACACCACGACCGCCCGCGCGATCTACGAGAACCTGCTCATGGACGAGATCGACGGCACGCTCCATATCGACGGCGTGCTCGTCGTCAAGGCCGACGACAACGGCCGGATCCACGTCGAGAAGATGACGGACCACAGCACCCGGACCGGGCTGAAGTGGGGGATCGTCGGGGGCGTCGTGGCGGCCGTGTTCCTGCCCGCCACGCTCGTTGCCGGCGCCGTCACCCTTGGTGTCGCCGGCGCCGCGGCAGGCAAGGCGCGCAACCTCGCCCGGCGCCTCGATGTCGAGAAGCAGCTCGCGGACGTCATCCTCCCCGGCACGTCCGGGATCCTCGCGCTCGTGACCGCTGCGGACGCGCCCGCGGTCGAAGCCAAGATGCCCGGCGCCGAGGAGATCAAGACCGTGTCGGTCGACGAGGAGACCGCGACGGCCGTCAAGGAAGCGGCAACGCAGATCGAGGCGACCACGCCGTCCGGGAACTGATCCGAGACCACAGCCCGTCCGCGGGTGCCAATCGGCCGCCAACGCGGCCGATGCGCCCCGCGGTCGTCGATCAGGTGGCAGAGCGCCCGACGGCTGGCCGAACGATGCAACGGAATCCCAGGTGCGCCATCGACGTCTCGACTGATTGCGCCTGGCGTGCCGCCGGCCGATAGCGCAGGCAGTAGTTCGGGGCGCACAGGTGCGAGCCGCCCTTGAGCACGCGCCGTGGGAACTGCTCGCCGGGCTGGCCCACGTTGTACGACAGGTCCGGACGCTCGACGCGCGGGTTGGCCGGCACGCAGCAGGCGTGGGTCACCTCGTCGCTGTGCCGCGGCGTGTAGAAGTCGGTGGTCCACTCCCAGACGTTGCCGGCCATGTCGAACAGGCCATAGCCGTTCGGCGGGAACGACTTGACCGGCGCGGTCCCCTCGAACCGGTCCGTCTTGAGGTTCTGCCACGGGAACTCGCCCTGCCACGTGTTGGCCATCATCCGCCCCTTCGGCTCGAACTCGTCGCCCCACGGGTAGATCGCGCCATCGAGACCGCCGCGCGCGGCGAACTCCCACTCGGCCTCCGTCGGCAGGGTCTTGCCGGCCCACGCCGCATACGCGGTGACGTCGTCCCATGCCAGATGGACCACGGGATGGCGATCGCGGGTCGCGATGTCGCTGCCCGGCCCCTCAGGGTGCCGCCACTGGGCGCCCGGCGTCCAGTGCCACCAGTTGCGATAGTCACCGAGATCCACGGGACCCCGCGTGCTGCGGAACACCAGCGAGCCGGGCACCAGCAGATCCGGCTGCGCATCCGGGTACTCGGCCGCATCGAGCGCGCGTTCTGCGACCGTCACGTACCCGGTCGACTTCACGAACCGTCGGAACTCGGCCACGGTGACGGTGTGGTCGTCCATCCAGAAGCCGTCGACCGTCACCTGGTGGACCGGCCGCTCCTCGGGATAGAAGTCCTCCGAGCCCATCCGGAAGGTGCCGCCCGGGATCCAGACCATGTCGCGCCCCGGCGGCGTCCCGGCGAACGTTTCGGCGCCTGCTTGCATCAGGGCGCGTCGGCGAACACGGTCGACCAGTCGTTCTTCATGCTGACCACCGTCCAGCCCTGCGCTCTGGCGATCTCGAGCGACTTCTCGGCGCCCGTCGTGTAGTCGAATTCCCGTTCCGCGTCGTCGTGGAGGACGAGGAGTCGCAGGCCGGGCCGCGCTGATCCGCCGGCGTATCGGAGCATCTGGATGTCGCCGTTCGAGTTGCCACCGGCGACGATGGGCTGCCGTCCGACGCGGCTCCAGATCCGGACTGGCTTCATCGGCCCGTCGTCGAAGACCTCCATCGCGGCCTCGTAGACGAGCGTGCCTCCCGCCTCATCCTCCTGGTACCGCAAGCCGGTGGCACTTCCGATGACCCGCTCGGCTGGGATCCCGTAGATGTCGTGGGTGACGGGGCGCATGAAATCCCGGTCACCGCCCGATGCGATGTATGCGACGAAGCCGTTGGCTTCGAGGTAGCGAAGCAACTCGACCATCGGCTGGTACCCACAGTCGCGCAGGCGGCGGCCGAGCGTCGGGTGCTGGGCCCCGTCCAGGAACGCCCGCGTTCTCGCCTCGTACTCGCCGACGGTCACGCCAGCAAACGCCTTGACGATGCCGCCAAGCAGCACCTTCACGTCGCTTTCGTCACCTCGATAGTGCTTGGTGATCACTTCACCGAGCCAGTGATAGTCGCGCTCACGCGCCGCCTTCCACGGCTGACGCTCGTGCAACGAGACATCCGCCTCGGCCTGTTCGGCGAGCCGTTCCAGGATGAAGCCAAGCTCGACTGGCATCGGCTTCTCGCACCACAGGGTGCCGTCGTTGTCGAACACAGCGACTCGTCCCGCCGGTGGCACGAAGCCCGGCCCCCCGGTGTTCGTCACGGCCTCGACGAAGGCGACGATGGCGGATCGGGTGCCGCCCTCGTTCCATGACGGAAGCTGATCGACCATCGGATCAATGCCCGTCCGTGAGGACGGCCTCGAGCTTCGCGACCACTTGATCGATCGTGAAGGTCGCCGCCTTCTGGCGCGGCGGGAACTCCGCGAAGGTCGCCAGGAACTGCGACACGAGGCCGATCGCGGCAAGCATGATGAAGTCGTTTTCGAGCAGCCAGTCGTAGTACGTGTTCGAGGTGATGTCAGCGCGCTCGAACGGGTCCATCCGAAGGTTGAACAATTTCGGCACGCGGAGCGGGGTGAACGGTTCGGCCCAGATCCGGATCGTGCCCTGGGCACGCTGCTCCAGGAACACGACCTTCCAGTTGTCGAACCGGATGGCCAGGACGTCGCCGTCGTCGGAGAAGTAGATCAAGCCGGGCCGCGGGCTGTCGGGGACCTCGCCGGTCAGGTACGGCAGCAGGTCGTACCCGTCGATCAGGACCTTGAACGACTTGTCCCCGGCCGTGTGACCTGTCTTGAGCTTGTCGATGATCTCGGGTTCGCCGGCGGCTGCCAGGAACGTCGGCAGCCAATCGTGGTGCTGGATGATCCCGTTCGACACCACACCGGCCGGGATGTGCCCGGGCCAGCGAATCACCTCGGGGATCCGAAAAGCGCCTTCCCAGTTGGTGTTCTTTTCGCTCCGGAAGGGGGTCATCGCGCCGTCCGGCCAGGTGTTCATGTGGGGGCCGTTATCGGTGGAGTACACGACGATCGTGTCATCCGCGATGCCCAGCTCGTCGAGTTGATCCAACAGCTGTCCGACGTGCTTGTCGTGATCGATCATCGTGTCGTGGTAGGGCGACTGCCAGCGTCCGGCCTGCCCGAGGCTCACCGGCTTGGTGTGGGTCCGGAAATGCATGTGGGTGGTGTTCATCCAGACGAAGAAGGGCGTACCGGCGTCGTGCTGTCGGCTGATGAAGTCCCTGGCCGCGGCGACGGTGTCATCGTCGATGGTCTCCATCCGTTTCCTGGTCAGCGGCCCGGTGTCCTCGATCCGCTGCTTGCCGACCCGGCCGTAGCGCCCGTCCACGGTCGGATCGTCCTCGCTCGTGGCATATGAGTGGATGACGCCGCGTGGTCGGAACATGTCGTTGAACCGCGGGAAGTCCTCCGTCCTTGGCCAGTTCGGCGATTCCGGCTCCTCCTCGGCGTTGAGGTGGTAGAGGTTGCCGTAGAACTCGTCGAAGCCATGGGCGGTCGGCAGGAACTCGTTCCGGTCGCCGAGATGGTTCTTGCCGAACTGTCCGGTCGCGTAGCCGAGCGGCTTGAGTAGCTCCGCGATCGTGGGGTCCTCCGCCTGGAGCCCGACTGCCGAGCCAGGCATGCCGACCTTGCTCAGACCAGTCCGAAAGACGCTCTGGCCGGTGATGAACGACGAGCGACCCGCTGTGCAGCTCTGCTCACCATACGAGTCGGTGAACCGCATGCCCTCGTTCGCGATGCGGTCGATGTTCGGCGTCCGATAGCCCATCAACCCGTCGCTGTAGCAGCTCAGGTTGGTGATCCCGATGTCATCGCCCCAGATGACGAGGATGTTCGGCTTGTCCTGTGGCATTCTCGGCCCTCTCCGCTGATGTCGATCGTTCCATGACCCCATGCGCCGCCATATCAGTATCGACCGGTGGCCTTTCCGATGCTCGCCGAGGCCGCCCGCAGCGTGCTCGTTGACGCATCCGCCCGTAATCCCGATAATCTGACTCGGAATTAGACACAGGCAGCGGATGCCCGCCCGCGGCGCGCCCAGGCGTCGCCTCCACCCACGACCGGAGACCCGATGACCGCCACCCGCGAGATCGTCACCGACCAGCGAGACCAGTTCGCCTTCCACGACGACATCGCCTACCTCGCCGAGACGAAACGCGGCCTGACGCGCGCGACGGTCGAGGAGATCAGTGGCTTCAAGAACGAGCCGGACTGGATGCTCCAGTACCGGCTGCGGGCCTACGAGCACTTCCTCAAGCGGCCGATGCCGACCTGGACCGACGGGCTCGACAAGATCGACTTCGACAAGATCGTCTACTACCGCAAGCCGTCCGAGCGCGAAGAGAAGTCGTGGGATGACGTCCCGGACCAGATCAAGGCGACATTCGAGCGGCTCGGCATCCCGGAGGCGGAGCGCAAGTTCCTGGCCGGCGTCGGCGCCCAGTACGACTCCGAGGTCGTCTACCACTCGGTCAAGGAAGAGCTGACCAAGCTCGGTGTCGTGTTCATGGGCACGGACCAGGCGCTGATCGAGTACCCCGACATCTTCCGCAAGCACTTCGGCACGGTCGTACCGGCCGAGGACAACAAGTTCTCCGCGCTCAACGCGGCAGTCTGGTCGGGCGGGTCGTTCGTGTACGTCCCGAAGGGCGTCGAAGTCCCGCTCCCGCTCCAGGCCTACTTCCGGATCAACGGCGAGAATACGGGCCAGTTCGAGCGGACGCTGATCGTCGTCGACGAGGGCGCCAAGGTCCACTACATCGAAGGCTGCACGGCGCCGATCTACGCCACCGAGTCGCTCCACGTCGCCGTGGTCGAGGTCGTCGCGCTGCCCGGCTCCAAGGTCCGCTACACGACCATCCAGAACTGGTCCAACGACGTCTACAACCTCGTCACCAAGCGCGCCCACGCGTACGAGAACTCGACCGTCGAGTGGATCGACGCCAACACCGGCTCGCGCAAGACGGTCAAGTTCCCGGCCATCTACCTGCGTGGCGAGGGCGCTACGGCGGACATCATCAGCGTCGCGGTCGCCGGCAAGGGCCAGCACCAGGACACGGGCGCCAAGGCCGTCCACCTCGCGCCGAACACCCGCTCGCGGATCGTCAGCAAGTCCGTCTCCAAGGACGGGGGCCGGGCGACCTACCGTGGCCAGCTCAAGGTCTCCCCCGGCGCGACCAACGTCGTGGCCAGCGTCCGGTGCGACGCGCTGATGCTCGACGACATCAGCCGGAGCGACACGTACCCCTACATCGACATCCAGGAAGACGACACGTCGATGACTCACGAGGCGACGGTCGGCAAGGTCAGCGCGGAGCAGGTCTTCTACCTGATGAGCCGCGGCCTGACCGAGAACGAGGCGACCAACCTCATCGTGCAGGGCTTCCTGGAGGTGTTCACCAAGGAGCTGCCGATGGAGTACGCCATCGAGTTCAACCGGCTGGTCAAGCTCGAGATGGAGGGGTCGCTCGGATGACGGTCGCGTCAGCGCGGCCGCGCCCTGCCCGCCAGGGACCGACGGATCTGACCTTCGCCTTCGACGAGGCCATCGTCGAGGCGGCCGCCGCAGGCGAACCCGACTGGCTCGCCGGGGACCGACGGGCGGCCTTCGCCCGCTTCCTCGTCCTGCCGATCGAGTCGAACCAGCTGTACACCACCTACGTCGACCTTCGGAACGCCACCCTGGCGAACGCCGTGCCGTACGAGCGCGCTCGTGGGGCGGGATCGGCGCCGGTCGGTCCGACCGAGCCGGATCACGGGACCGCCGGGACGGCGTCATTCCGCGAGAACCGGATCGAGATCATGGCGCTGGACGCGGCCGCCATCGCCGCAGGCGTGACGCTCGAGCCGCTCGGCGCGTTGATCGACCGTGAACCCGAGACGGCGGAACGCCTGCTCATCGCGTCGGCTGCCCTCCCCGACGACGACCGCCTCGCGCAGCTGACCCGTGCCGGCTGGAACCAGGGTGTCGTCCTGCGCGTGCCGCCCGGCGTCCACCTCAAGCAGCCGATCGTGCTGCGCTGGGCCGTCGGCGCGCCCGACCGCGCGCTGCTGACGCGCACGCTCGTCGAGCTGGGCGATGGCGCCGTGGCGACGATCCTCGAGGAACTCCTGCCGACCGGCGACGAGGTCGCGGATCGCCAGAACCTGTTCACCGGCACGATGGAGGTGACCCTCGGTCGTGACGCGAAGCTGTCGGTGTCGAGTCTCCAGGAGCTGTCCAGCTCGACCGTGGCCTTCCAGCACCGCCACGCGTCCGTCGGCGAGGGCTCGACCCTCCACTGGGCGGTCGCCCAGCTTGGATCGCGCCTGGTCCGCAGCCGGGTCGACAACGTCCTGGCGGGCGACCGCAGCTCCGTCGAGCAGGTCGAGATCGTCTTCGGTTCGGATGACCAGGTCTTCGACCTGACCTCGTACACCCGTCACATCGGCCGGGACACGACCGGCAACCTGCTGTCCAAGGGCGCGCTGATGGATAAGGCGCGCTCGTACATGAAGGGGATGATCGTCATCGACCGGTCCGCGGTCGGGACGGACAGCTTCCTCGGCGAGTTCGGGATGAACCTGTCCAAGGCGACTCGCTCGGTCGCGATCCCGAGCCTCGAGATCGACCAGCCGGATTGCCGGCGGGCCGCGCACGCCAGCGCAGTCGGCCCGATCGACGAGGGCCAGCTGTTCTATCTCGAGAGCCGCGGCATCCCGCCCGACGAGGCGCGCAAGTTCATCGTCCTCGGCTTCCTCGAGCCCGTCGTGGCGCGCGTCCCGCTGGAGGAGGCGCAGGATCGCCTTCGCGAGCGCCTCGACGCGAAGTGGGATGCGGGGTCCGGCGTCGGCAGTGGTGGGACCGCCGCCGCGTGAGACGGATCGACCTCCTCGGCGTCGACGAGGTCCCGCCGGGCACGATGAAGATGGCCTGGGTGGACGGTACGGACCAGGTCCTCGTGATCAACCTCGACGGTGCGTTCACGGCCATCCAGGGGATCTGCAGCCACGAGTACTTCGAGCTCGACAAGGGCTTTCTGACCGCGGGCACGCTGACCTGCGCGCTCCACTTGTCGCGCTTCGACCTGCACACGGGCGAGCCACTCGATCCGCCGGCGGAGCTGCCGGTGGCCGTGTACGACGTGGTCGTCGAGGAGGGCCGCATCCTGATCGAGGTCCCGGACGGCCCGCTCGAGGTGAACGAGTAAGCGATCCGACCCGTACCAACGTCCCCTATCTGAGGGTCGTGATCGGGGTCTAGCGTGGCGCCTGCCATGCAACCCATCGACTTCGTCGGCTTCGCCGAGGATTGCACGATCACCGGCAAGATGACCATGTTCGGCGACCGCCTGACCGACTTCCTGAACGGTCAGGAGCGATATCGCGTCCATCACCTCGAGTGCGAGAGTCTCGAAGACGGCCACCTGGTGGCGACCGACAGCCTGTCGCTCGAACGCGGCGACCTCCTGGCGGTCATGGCGACCGGGCCTCGCGGGTCCGAGAAGCAGCGGGTGTCGCTCCAGACCAACCGGCTCCATGTGTCGATCGGGCCGTACATGATCCTCGGCCGGATCCACACGAAGCCCGGTGCCGATGCGGTCACCAGCGTGCTGCAACGCGAGCCGATGATCCCGCTGACCGATGCGACCGTCGCCTACGAGCTCGCCGGCGCGATCATCGCCCGCGACCTCCCCACGATCATCGTCAACCGGCTCCTGATCGACTGGATCTCGCCGACGACCGACGCGGCGTCGCTCTTCCCGGATGTCCCGGTCCGATCGCCGTTCACGGCACGCCTGCAGAAGGACTTCACGGGCGTTCCGACGCCCTGATCCGACCCGTCCCTCAGGGCGTCACGGTCAGCGTCGAAACGGTCGCGGCCGTGATGGCCGCACGCGTGAATGGCAGCTCCACGGTCTGGCCCTGTCGCCACGGCTCGATCTGATCCGCGTAGTGCCGATCGAACGGGTTGCCCGACTGCCCGGTCGTGATGACGATGCGCGCCCCGTCGAGGTCGCCCATGTCGATCGTCAGCCGATAGCTCGGCATATTGGTCATGTCGAACACGTGGTCGATGCCGACCGGCACGTACGCAGGGTCGTCCGGGTCCGGATAGGCCGAAGAGAACCGGAAGTACGTGTTGTCGATCGCGCCGGCGGTGCCCGCGACGGGGTGCGGGCCGTGGTTGAAATACCACTCCAGTGGACCGATCCCGCTGGTCCCGAGCGTCGCCTCGCGGAACGTGGCGGTATGGAGGGCGCCCCACGTCCAGCGCTCCGGGCCCTGGAGGGCGGTGCGCAGCTCCGAACCGGCCTCGTCCATCGCGCTGGCCACGATATCGTCGGCGGTCTCGGTCACACCGGCCGTGGCCGTGTCGTCCCACCACGCCGACGTCGGGTCGTCGAGCAGCTGGCCGAGGACGACCCACGAGATCGGGCTACCGACGTAGTCGCGTGCGAGAGGTCCCAGGTCGTCGTCGAAGATGTCCCGCATGACGCGGTACTCCCAGGCGTTGAAGGCGGCGCAGCCCACGCTCGCCTCGTCGCAGACCCCATCCCAGTCCGCGATCCTCGCCCCGATCGTCGTGCCGTCGGCGGTCTTTGGGGCGGCCTCGAGAGATCGACCGATATCCCGCGCGGCCAGTGGCGAGCTGTCGGACTGGATCTGGCCGAGCTCGGCGACGGTCAGCCCGTCGGCGCCGTACTCCGCGATCAGGTCGAGGATCCGCTCCGCCCGGTAGCCTGGATCCCACTCCTGGGCCACGAAATACGGGTAGCGGTCGTCGACGGCGGCGTTGTTGGCGGTCACGACCACCCCGTCGATCGGGTCGTCCTGCCAGGGCAGGTCGATGTACGGGATCCGGCCGGTCCACTCGCCGCTGCCGTCATCGCCACGGACCGGTCGATCGCCGCGGTCCTTCGGGTCCGAGCGGATCGGCACATAGCCCGGGAACTGGTAGCCGATGTGGCCGTCGACGTCGGCATACACGAAGTTCTGGGCGGGCGCGCCATAGAGCGACAGGGCGGCGCGGAAGTCCTCGAAGCTCGCCGCGGTGTTCAGCCCGAGGATCGCCTCGAACGTCCGGTCCGGCTCGAGGCTCGCCGTCCAGCGGATGGCCATCGGCGGGGCGTCGGCCAGGCGGTCGTCGACGCCGTTGAGGATCGGGCCGTGGACCGTCGAGCGGATCTCGAGATCGACCGGCGGCGCGCCGCTGACCTTGATCTGCTCGTGCCGGACCTCGAACGGGACCGACGCCCCGTTGTGGAGGTAGGCATCCGAGTTTGCTGGGTCGACCATCTCGATGACGAGGTCCTCGACGTCCGGGTCGATGTTCGTGGCGCCCCAGGCGATCTTCGCGTTGTGACCCAGGACGACGCCGGGCACGCCCGGAAAGGAGACGCCGGCGACGTCGTAGGGGCAGGCCGCCGACACGGTCCGGCAATGCAGGCCGTTCATGTACCAGATCGACGGCATGGAGATGCCGAGGTGCGGGTCGTTGGCGAGCAGTGCCCCGCCGGTCGCCGACAACGCCGGGCCGACGACCCAGTCGTTCGACCCGATCCCATGGTCCGAGGCGAGGCCCTCGGCGGCGTCGAGCCCGGCGGTCTGGAGGACGGCCTGGCCGAGGGTCGCGATCGCATGCCAGGCGGCCGCCTCGGACGGGCCGAGGGCAGGTGGGTGGGGCAGCGGAGCCGCTCCGGCCACCGCCAAGGGGCCGGTCGTCGTCGCGCCGGCGTCGCTCGTCTTGCCCGAACCCGCCCCGCCCGATCCGGGCAGACCGCTGGGGGTGATGACCGGGGCGCCGTCGCGGTACGGCGGGAAGAGGGCGTTGGTGCGCGCTGGATCGCCGAGCCTGGCGTCGGCCAGGTAGCGGAAGACCTCGGTGTCGAAGTTGCCACCCAGGTTCCAGGCCTGGACCTTGCCCCAGGCGATCGTGTCGAGGTCGGTCCATGGCTCCGGCGTATCACCCGCGACGACGAAGGCCAGTCCGAGCGACCCGCGATGCCCATCGAGCCACGCGTTGACCCCTTGCGTGTACGCGTCGAGGACGGCCCGCGCTGGCGGCGCCACGGCGTCCAGGTCGCGCTGGGCCGAGGCACGCCAGCCGAGAGTTCGGATGAACCGATCGGTGGCGAGCTGGCCGGCGCCGAACAGCTCCGCCAGGCGCCCGGCCGAGATGTGGCGCCAGACCTCCATCTGCCATATCCGCTCGCCGGCGTGGACGTAGCCCTGGGCGAAGAACAGGTCATGCGGCGAGTCGGCCGTGATGTGAGCGATGCCGATCGCGTCGCGCTCGACCGTGACGGCGGCGGTCAGCCCGGCCGTCCGGATGGTGCCGCTCGTCTCGGGCACGGCCCGCAGGGTCACCCAGACGAGCAGGCCGCCGGTGGCGATGACCGCGACCAGCACAACGACCACGAGCAGGGCCAGACCGCGCTTGACGATCCGCACGGGTCTCCTTCCTCGGGGATTCGCATTCGGTACCGTGGTCAGGGCAGCTGGACCCCGAGCCCCAACGCCTCGGCGCGCTCGAGGATGGCCGACCCGAAGACGACGTCGGCGAGCCCGACGCCGAGGTGTGTCGCGACCACCCGCCCGGATGCCGGCCGCGGCGTTCCCGCGATGAACGCCTCACCGAGCGTGGCAGTCGGGTCCGGGTAGTCGTCGAACAACCCGGCCGTCCGGTTGGCGAGGAACTGGTCCCGGTCGTCGACGAGGAAGAGCGCTGCCCCGCGTGCCACGTCCGCGGCACAGAACGTGGCGTAGTCGATCGGGACGACGAGGGCGTCGGGGGCCAGCCAGTCCGAGGTCATCACCTGGCGGACCGGTCCGAAGGACGCCGCCGTGACGACGACATCGGCATCCTCGATCGCCGTCCGGGCGTCGGAAGCGACGGTCACCGCGCCCACCCCATCGGTCGCCCGCGCCTCGTCCGCGAGGGCGGCGACGCGATCCATATGTCGGTCGAACAGGCACAGCTCGACCCCCGGCAGCAGCCGTCCGAGGACGGCCAGGTGCCCGCGACCCTGCACGCCGGCACCGATGAGCGCCGCCCGCGGTAGCCGACCGGTGACCACCGGGGCGAACCGACGGATGGCGGTGCCGCTGATGGCGGCCGTGCGCAGCGCCGTGATCGGTCCGCCGTCGAGCACCGCCCGCGGCCTGCCGGTCAGCGCGTCGTTGAGGACGACCAAGCCATGGATCGCGGGCAGGCCGATGGCGTTGTTGGTCGGAAAGACGGCCACCCACTTCATCCCGACCAGGTCGTCCCGGCCGCCGTCGTCATGCCCGCGCAGATACGCCGGCATGGCATGCACGAGCGAATCGGCGGGCCGAGGGTGGACCCCGATCTTGGACGGCAGCTCGGCGTCGGCGCCCAGCGCGGTGAGGGTCCGCTCGGCCAGGTCCAGCCGCGTGTCGAGATCGGGCATCGCAGCCAACACGTCGGCGGCGGACAGGTAACGCAGCGGGGCGGTGGAGGCGTCCGTCATGCCCGCGAGTCTACGCGGCGACGATGGCCTACGATGGCTCTGTGGCCCCCTTCGACGTCGAGCAGAGTCTCGACAACCTGAAGCTGGAACGTGACGCGATCGTCCTGTACGACGCGCTCGCCACCATCGAGAAGGACCCCCGTCGCGCCGACGCCTTCCGCCGCATCGCGGGCAACGAGCGCCGGCACGCCGAAATCTGGGCCTCGAAGCTGCAGGAGCTCGGGACGACCGTCCCGGCAGAGGGTGCGCCGCGGATCCGGGTCCGCTTCATCATCGTCGCTGCGCGCCTTCTCGGCACCGGCGCGGTGGCCGACCTGGTCAAGGCCATGGAGGGCGACGAGGAGGAGCTGTACGACGCCCAGGGCACCTCGCCGGAGGTCGCCGCCATCGCCGCGGACGAGCGCGAACACGCCATCATCTGGGACCGGCTCAAGGCCGGCCAGCAACTGACCGATGTCACGGAACCGGGGCGGGACGGGGTGGCCATCGCCCGCGGAGCGAGCAGTGCCGCCGAGGTCGGCAGCCGCGAGACGTGGCACCGGGCCGGTGGTCGATCCGGGACGCTTCGGGCGGTCATCTTCGGGGTCAGCGACGGCCTCGTCAGCAACCTGTCGCTGGTGATGGGCGTGGCCGGCGCGGCGGCCGGCAACCCGAGTTTCATCCTGCTGGCCGGCGTCGCCGGTCTGTTGGCCGGGGCGTTCAGCATGGCCGCCGGCGAGTACATCTCGATGCAGAGTCAGCGGGAGCTGTTCGAGCGGCAGATCGCCCTCGAGCGGGCCGAGATGGAAGCCATGCCCGAGGAGGAGGAGGCCGAGCTGGCTGCCTCGTACCGGGCCAAGGGGTTCGCGCCGGACGAGGCCGCCCGGATCGCCCACCGGATCTTCCGCGACCCAGCGGCAGCGCTCGACATGCTCGTGCGCGAGGAACTCGGGCTCGACCCGGACGAGCTCGGCTCCCCGTGGGGCGCGGCCTTCGGTTCGTTCGTTGCCTTCGCCATCGGCGCGAGCATCCCGGTCGTGCCGTACCTGGTCGGTGGCGGGACGACGGTCCTGCTGGTCAGCCTCGGTCTCAGCCTCGTGGCCCTGTTCGCCGTCGGAGCAGCGGTCAGCCTGCTGACCGGGCGGGGGCTCATCTTCTCCGGTGTGCGCCAGCTCGTGATCGGTCTGGCGGCGGCCGTGGTCACGTACCTGATCGGTTCGATCATCGGCGTGACGGCCGCGGCGTGACGGTCGCGGCGTGCCGGACTTCGAAGGGCGGCTTCGGATGGAGGGCCTCGAGCCGACCCGCTGGTCGAACGGGCCGGGCGGCCGGTACGCGGCCCATGACCACGGTTACGACAAGGTCATCGTCGTCGAGCGCGGCGTCATACGGTTCAGCTTGCCGGGCATGTCGGGCGTGATAGCGCCGGGTGACATCGTCGACCTCGCCAAGGGCGACCGCCTGGAGCTGCCGGCCGGGACCGCGCACGACGCGACCGTCGGGCCCACCGGCGTCGCCTGCCTGGAGGCCCACTGGCCCGCCGGGACGCTCGGACGGGTCGCCCGCCGCGCCGCCGGGACCTGGTGACGGCCGACATCGGCCCGGCCGGGTAGGCTATCGCCTCGCGGAGGGAAACCGATGGACGCGCCGGGACGTACTCCATGACGAACGGTCGACAGGGACCGTCCGATGATGCCGCCGTCGTCCGACGGATGGCGGCCGGATCGGAGGCCGCCCTGGAGACCTTGTATGACCGCTACGGATCGGCGATCTTCGCTGCCGCCTACCGTCTGACATCGGACCGGCGGACCGCTGAGGAAGTCGTGCAGGAGACATTCCTCATCTTGTGGAACCGCGCAGAGACCTACGACCCTGGGACGGGCTCCCTGGCGGCGTGGCTGCATGCCATCGCCCGTAACCGATCGATCGATCGTCTTCGAGCAGCGGGCCGGCGTCCCAACCTGGTCGACCTCAGCTCGGCGGCCGGCAACGACGAGGACGCCACGCAGGCGCTCGAGCGGCTGGCATCGGTCGGCTCGGTGGTTGCCGGCGCCGGCGCACTCGCCGGTCCGGAGGAAGCACTCGCGACCGTGGTGTTGCGCGAGGCGATCCAGGTGGCCATGACGGACATGCCCGAGGACGAGCGAACGGTGATCCTGCTCGCCTACCAGGAGGAGCTGTCGCAAGCCGAGATCGCGGTGCGTCTCGGCTGGCCGCTCGGGACCGTGAAGACCCGGACGCGACGTGCACTCCTTCGGCTGCGCAACGAGCTGGGGGCAGACTTCGGTCCGGCAGCGGAGATCAACCTGCCGGTCCCCGCCGGCGAGGATCGATAAGGACACGATGGATCACGACGCGACGCGCGAACAGCTCGAACTCGCCGCTGCCGAGCCCGGTGGGCTCGATCGCCTGATGGCCGGCGACACGGCTGCTGCCCAGGCGGTCGCCGCGCATCTCGCCGGCTGTGAGTCCTGCAGCGAGGAGCTTGTGCGCCTCCAGCGGTCCGCTGCGGCCATCCGATCCGTCGTCCGCGAGCTGCCGCCCGAGGGCCTCCGAGAACGGACGCTCGCCACGGTGCGAGATCAGGGCGTGCCCCGGCCGCTGGTCGTGGCGCCGGCCGTCGCCGATCTCGGCGCCCCGCGGATCGACGCGCCTGCCGAACCAGTCGCACCCGTCGCTATCGCGGCGGGGGGCGTCGCCGTCGCACATCGCCGTCGTTCGCGGCTGCCGGCGGCTCTCGCCATGGCGACGACGATCGCGGCGGCGGTCCTGCTATCGGTACTCACGACCTCGATCGTCATCGGGTCGCGGGTGGACACGCAGCTGGCGGCCCAGGCGGAGACCATCAATGCCCTCGAAGACGTGACCACCATGACCCTCGCGGTCGCCGGCCAGCCCGACACGCAACACGTGGCGCTCGCCGGTGTGAACGACTCCGGGGCGAACGGCAGCCTGATCTTCTCCCCCTCGAGCGCGGACCTGGCCGTCGTCGCCACCGGGCTCAAGCTGCCACCGGCCGGCTACGAATACCGCTGCTGGGTCAGTGTGGATGGATCGCGCCAGCGGATCGGCAAGATGTTCTTCAGCGAGGACCTGGCCTACTGGGTCGGGCCGGTGCCCGCACTGTCCGGCGTGTCGAGTGGCGCGACGTTCGGGGTGTCGCTCGTCGGCGCGTCAGGCACCACGCTCGACGCCGACCCGGTCCTCCTCGGGAAGCTCTGACCGGGCGGGTTCGGGCGGCGCGACCGGCGAGGGATCCAGGGCTCCATCAGGGGGCGGCGCGTCGAGATACGCACGGTGGAGCACCAACAGGCGGTCGGCGGTGTCGGCGCTGACGTCCACCCCTTCGTCGGACAGGACGGCCGACAGCCAGGCGGCTTCACGAACTCGCTCGGTGGCGTCGATCTCGGACTCGCGCCTCCGTGAATCCATGATGACGAGCCAAACCAGCCCGGCTCCCACGACGAGCCCGACGATGAGCAGCCAGACGTTGAACTCGGCATTCACCCGCGGCGAAGTATAGGCAGCCACGCCGCTACACTCCTCGGATGCTCGATTTCACCCCGAACCCGATCGCGATCCAGCTCGGCCCGCTTCCGGTCTACTGGTACGGGATCGGCTATGCCTTGGGTCTCGCGGCCGCCTATCTGGTCATGATCTGGCTGGCCCGGCGGGCGGGCGAGGACGCCGACATCCTCGGCAACGGGATGATCATCGTCGCGGTCGCGGCGCTGATCGGGGGTCGCGCCTACCACGTCATCGACCAGTGGGCGCTCTACAAGGACGACCTGACCAGGATCTTCCTGCCGCCCTATTCCGGCCTCGGGGTCTACGGCGGGATCGTGACCGGGACGATCGCCGCGTTCCTGTACGCGCGGTACCAGAAGGTTCCGTTCCTGCGCTGGGCGGACATCGTCGCGCCCGGCCTGTTCGTGATGCAGGCGATCGCCCGCTGGGGCAACTTCTTCAACCAGGAGTTGTACGGGCCGCCGACCACGTTGCCATGGGGCATCCCGATCGATTGCGCCCACCGCATCGTCGCGTATGCGTGCCCGCCTGGATCAGCCCCGAGCGACACCCTCGGCCAGTTCTTTCATCCACTCTTCCTCTACGAGTCCCTGTCAGGCGTGATCGGGGCGGCCGTCCTCATCTGGCTCGGGTTCCATGTTCGCAAGCGGCTCCGGCCGGGCGACCTCTTGTTGTTGTTCTTTGTCTGGTACGGCATCGTCCGGTTCGGACTGGAGACCTTCCGCGCCGACAACTGGACGTTCTTCGGTGTCCCGGTCGCTCAGATCGTGTCCGTGCTGTTCATCATCGGGGCTCTCGCCGTCCTGGGCTGGCGGCACCGGCCCGGGCACGCGCTTGACGAACCGGCCAGCCGTCCCAGGCATGCGATCTGGGGCGCCGTCGGGCGACCGCTCGATCCGTCCGAGCTCGAGGATGACGTGGACGACGACGACTACGACGACGACGACGAAGCGGACGACGGCGAAGCGGACGACGGCGCAGGCGACAAAGCCGATGACGTCGACGGCGATGCGTTCGACGAAGACCACGACACCGACCACGAGCGCGACGACGATGAGGATCCCGACGAGGATCTCGAAGCCCTGACGGACGACGACGCGTCCGTCCCGCCGCCACCGGCCTCGCCATCGGGAACCCTGGGGGAGCCGGGCTCGACGACGAGCTGACATGATCGAGCCCGACCCACCGCCGACCAGCACCCGGCGCCGACCGTCACCCGGCCGGGTCTCGCCCGAGGCGCTGGCGGCCCGACGCGGTGGCGCGGTCGAGGGCCTGGTCTGGCTCGGCCGCCCGCCCGAGGCGCGGGCGTCGATCCTGTATCGAGTGCTTCGGCTGGTGGCGCGGTTCGTCATCTTCGTCGGGCTCCGGTTCAGGATCCGGACGTCCGGCCAGGAGCATCTGCCGAGCGGCGGATACCTCATCGTCGGTGCCGTCCACCGTGGCTGGATGGACCCGTTCGTGGTGATGCACGCCATCCCGGCTCAGCCGCGCGCCTGGTTCCTCGGCAGCGGGCCGTCCACCTTCACGACCGCGCGGCGCGAACGGCTGATCCACCGTCTGGGCGGACTCCTGCCGGTGTGGCGTGGCGGTATCGGCATCGACCAGCACGTCGAGTCGGCGCGGGCGGTCATCGCCAACGGCGCGGTCTTCGCCCAGATGCCGGAGGGGACCGTCAGCGGCCCGCCCGGACGCCTCGGTCCGTTCCGGACCGGCTGGGCGGTCATCGCCCTGCGGACCGACGCACCGATCGTGCCGCTGGCGATGGCCGGGACCGAGGAGCTCTACCTTGGGCGGCGGATCGCTTCGCGGGTCCTGCCGGTGACCTCGGTCCGGGTGCTGGCCGGACTCGCGCCGGATGCGCCACTGCCCGCGGAAGGCACGCGCGAAGAGCTCGACACGGCCCGAAGGATGAGCGACGCGCTGGCGGCGATCCTCGGGCCCGCCGTCGAGTCGATCTACCCGTGGACCGTCGATCCGCCCGAGCATCCGCGCCGGCTGCGACGCCGGCTCACGTGGCTGCTGTTGCGGCCCGGGCGGCTCGATCGGGGTGGTTGAGGTTCCGGCGGGCCCGGCCTCAGCGGGGCGCCAGGCCTGTGCTCGCCCCGGCCCATCACGGTCTTGCGAGCCCCGGCCTATCGCGGTCTGTCGAGCCCCGGCACTACCCCGGTGGGACCGAGCCGACGCCTGCCAAACGCTCGCCAGCCGTGCATCCGTCAGGCGCACTGACGCGAGATCCGTCAGACGTCGCACCGGGCGAGCATTCGCCGGTTCCTCGTCCCGTTTGGCCGCGGGTTCCTGGCAAATGCTCCTGAGGCGAACAGGTGACTCGAACGATCTCGGCGCGTGCTCCCCTGGCGAGCATCTGACTCAAATCTGGCAAGGATCGGGCTTCGGCACGATCTGGTCCTCGTGGCCCACGACCTTCCATCAGTCGTCCATCAGAGGGCGCCGACCCCGCTCCTGACGAACGCCCGTCTCACGAACGTCTCTCACGATCGAGACCGGCGGCCACACTGCCTCCTCTCGCCGTCCGCCGTCCTTCGTCCGCCGCCGCGCACGCTATCCTCGCGACGATGCAGTACGCGGAGTCGATCCTCGACCTGGTCGGTCACACCCCGCTGGTCAGGATCTCGCGGCTGACCAGAGAGCTCGGGCCGGCCGAACACCAGCCACTCCTCCTCGCCAAGCTCGAGATGCTCAATCCGGGCGGTTCGGTCAAGGATCGGATCGGCCTCCCGATGATCGAGGCGGCCGAGCGCGCAGGTCTGCTCAAGCCGGGTGGCACGATCATCGAGCCGACCTCGGGCAACACCGGCCATGGCCTGGCCATCGCCGCGGCGCTCAAGGGCTACCGCTGCATCTTCGTGATGGCCGACAAGCAATCGGCCGAGAAACAGCAACTGCTGCGGGCATACGGCGCCGAGGTCGTGCTGTGTCCGACCAACGTCGCCCCCGAATCGCCGGAGAGCTACTACTCGGTGGCGGCACGGTTGGCGCGCGACATCCCAGGCGCCTTCAAGCCCGACCAGTACTGGAACCCGGAGAACCCGGCCGCCCACGAGCGGACGACCGGGCCGGAGCTGCTCGAGGGGACCGACGGCCGGATCACCCATTTCGTGGCCAGCGTCGGGACCGGCGGCACGATCTCCGGCGTCGCCCGCGTCCTGAAGGCCCACGACCCGGCCATCCAGGTCATCGGCGCGGATCCGGAAGGGAGCGTGCTGTCGGGCGACACCGCCCGGCCGTACCTGACCGAGGGCGTCGGCGAGGACTTCCTGCCGGGCACCTACGACCCGACAGTCATCGATCGCTGGGTCCGGGTGAGCGACCGCGACGCGTTCGCCATGGCCCGCCGGTTGACGCGCGAGGAGGGGATCCTGTCGGGCGGTTCGTGCGGGACCGCGATGGTCGCGGCCCTCGACGTCGTCCGTGAGCTCGTTCGAACGCCGGACGGGCACGATGCGGTCGTCGTGGTGCTGCTCCCCGACAGCGGGCGGAGTTACTTGTCGAAGATCTACAACGACGAGTGGATGCGCTTCAACGGCCTGCTGGCCACGACCGGCGCGGTCATCCGGGTCGAGGACCTGCTCGACGACCGGCACCATGCCGGCCCGTTGCCCGACCTCGTCATCGCGCGGACCACCCAGCGGGTCGGGGAGGCGATCGCCACGCTCCAGGAATACGGCATCAGCCAGCTGCCGGTCTCGGAGCATCCCGAGGGCGACGCGATCGAAGGGTTCGTCGGCTCGATCACCGAGAAGGGCCTGCTCGACCGCGCCTTCCGCGATCCGACCATCGTCGAGCGGACGGTCGGCGAGATGATGGACCGCCCACTGCCCTTCGTCGACGTGGCGGCCAGCCTGGACCAGGCGTTCGGGCTTCTGTCGGGCGGCTCCTCGGCTGTCATCGCGACCCGTGGCGACCGGCCGATCGGGGTGGTGACCAAGCTCGACGTCCTCGAATACCTGGCCCACCGCCCGACCGCCCGGCGGTGAGCGTCCCGGTCATCCCGACCCAGCGCTTCGAACTCGTGTCGATGTCGCTGGCGTTCATGCACGCGCTCGTGGCTCGCGACCTGGCCCGCGCCGACGCCGAGATCGGCGCCCTGGTGCCCGACGATCTGCCCGATACCCTCGACCATTTCCTCCAGTTCCGGATCGCCGACCTGTCGGCGGACCCGGCGACCCAGCCCTGGCTCGGCCGGGCGATCGTCCAGACCGAGGCCGAGGGGACGCGCCGGGTCATCGGGTCATGTGGCTTCCATGCGCCGCCCGATGCCGACGGCCGGGTGGAGGTCGGCTACCGCGTCGAGCCCGCGTGGCGGCGACAGGGCGTCGCCACGGAGGTCGTCCGGGCCTTGTTCGACTGGGCGCATGTCCACGGCGTGGACCGGTTCCGGGCCAGCGTCTCACCGGGCAACGTGGCGTCCCTGGCGGTCATCGGCCGGCTCGGCTTCCGACAGACGGGCGTCCAGATGGACGACATCGATGGCGAGGAGCTGGTGTTCGAGCTCGACGGCTGGCCGCCCGCCGACTGACGGCGCGGCTACCATTGGCCCGGATGTCAGCCACCGACCACGAGCCCAGCTTCGACACGTTGGCGGTCCACGCCGGCGCCGAGCCCGACGAGCTCACCGGCGCGGTCTCGCCGCCGATCTACCAGACCAGCACCTACGCCCAGGATGGCGTCGGGCGCCCGAGGGGCGGCTACGAGTACGCCCGTTCCCAGAACCCGACCCGCGAACGGCTCGAGCGCGCGGTCGCCGCCCTCGAGGGGGGCACGGTCGGGATCGTCTTCGCGTCCGGCTCGGCGGCCACCGCGGCCATCGCGGAGCTCGCGGCGCCGGGCCACGAGATCGTCGTCGGCGACGATGTCTACGGCGGCACGTACCGCTACCTCGAGCGCGTCCGGAGGGGTGCCGGGGTCGACGCCCGCTACGTCGACCTGTCGGCCGGCGCGGACGTGCTCTGGGAGGCGCTCACCGAGCGGACCCGGCTCGTCTGGTTCGAGACCCCGTCCAACCCGCATCTCAAGGTCATCGATATCGCGGCGACGGTGGCCACGGTCGCGCGTCGCGAGGCGGAGGGCGGACGCCGGCCCCTGGTCGTGGTCGACAACACGTTCGCCTCGCCGGCGCTTCAACGGCCATTGCTGCTCGGCGCGGACATCGTCTTCCACTCAGCAACCAAGTACCTGGCCGGCCATTCCGACACGATCCTGGGCGTGGCCGTCACCTCGGATCCTGCCGTCGCCGAACGCCTCCGATTCCTCCAGAACGCGATGGGCGCGGTGCCGGGGCCGCTCGACTGCTTCCTCGTCCTGCGCGGGCTCCGCACCCTGCACCTGCGGATGGAGCGGCACGGCGCCAACGCGGCCGCCGTCGTCGCGTTCCTGCGCGGTCGGCCGGATGTCGCGGACGTCCGGTACCCAGGATTCGGAGGGATGGTCTCGTTCGTGCCGGCGGGAAGCGGTGGACCCGCGCGCCGGAGCGCCGCAGAGCGAGCCATCGCGATCGCCGAGGGCACGCGCCTGTTCACGCTGGCCGAGTCGCTCGGGGGCGTGGAGTCCCTCGTCGAGATCCCGGCCGCCATGACCCACATGTCGGTCGTCGGCTCGAAGCTCGAGGTCGATCCTGCGCTCGTGCGGCTGTCGGTCGGGATCGAGGGCGTCGACGACCTGATCGAGGACCTCGCCCGCGCGCTCGATCTGGCCTGACCAGCGACGTGCCTCAGGGCGAGGCGTCTCCATCGCGAAGACGAAGCTCGCCCGGACGACATCGAGGCGACCGAGCTCAGACAGGGTCACCTCGAGCCGCTCCGAGTGCGGGTGAGGCCGCCACATGAGCGCCCCGGACAGGACCGGGCCGGCGGTCTCCGCGCGGTCGTACGCGTCGTCGACCTCGGCCGGGTGTCCACCGCGTCGACCTCCGGATCCGCGAGCAGCGCCGCGCAGCTGGCGTGCGTGCGCGAGACGTGGTTGGAACGGGCGACCGCGTCGGTTCGTCCCGCGTCGCGGCTGCCGACCGCCACGCCGTCGGCCGAGGCCGTGCCGGTCGCCCCAACCAGTAGCTTCCTCGTGATCCGGCCCGTTCCGAGCAGCCCTCATCGGCCGCCCGCTCATCGGCCGCCCGCCATCGCCGCCCGCCATCGCCGCCCGGTCATCGGCCGCCCGCTCATCGGCCCACGACGGCGCTCATCGGCCGCCCGCTCATCGCCGGGAGCAGCCGCCCACTCTCAGCCGCCGGCCATCGCCGGGAGCAGGGCCAGCGTATCCCGTTCGGTGACCGGCGTGTCCAGTCCCTGCAGGTGCCGGATGTCCGTGTCGTTGAGGAATGCATTGACGAACGGGTTGAGGTCGCCGTCCTGACCGATCAGCTGGGCCCCGAGGCCCGGATGCTCGGCGACCAGCGCCGTGACGAGCTGGCGGACCGTGGTGCCCTCGACGGCGACGCGCTTCTCGCCGCCGGTCGCGGTCCGCAGGGTGGGCGGGATGCGGACGGTGCTCATGCGACGCCGCCGTCCAGCCACGCCTCGAAGGCGCTCAGGCTGGGCCGGATGGTGGGGGCAAGCCCCGGCTGACCGGGCCGCGCGCCACCGTCGCCGAGACCCAGGGAGCGGGCATCGGGCGTCTTCAGGCCGTTGCCCGTCAGCAGCACGACCACCTCGTCGCCGTCGCGGATGACGCCGCGCTTGCGGGCCGCCGCAGCCGCGGCCAGGGTCACGCCGCCCGCCGTCTCCGGGTAGATCCCTTCGAGCCGGGCGACATCGCGGATGGCCGCCGCCGTGACCAGATCGTCGATGGCCTCGATCGAACCGCCCGAGCCGTTCGCGAGCTCCACCGCATAGCGGCCGTCGGCCGGGTTGCCGATCGCCAGCGAGCGTACGATGGTATCCGGCACGCGGACCGGCTCGATGACGTCCGTGCCCGCCGCCCAGGCCGTCGCCACCGGGGCGCACCCCGCCGCCTGGCCACCGACGAACCGGATCGGCCGTCGCGCGATGAGCCCCAGTTCGACGAGCTCCTCGAAGCCGCGCGCGACGCGGGTGAACATCGCGCCCGAGGCGACCGGCGCGACCACCACGTCCGGCGAGCGCCAGCTGAGCGATTCGGCGATCTCGTAGGCGAGTGTCTTGGAGCCCTCGGCGTAGAACGGCCGGAGGTTGATGTTGACGAACCCCCAGCCGGTCTCGTCGGCGACCTCCAGGCAGAGCCGATTGACGTCGTCGTAGGTGCCCTCGATCGGGACGACCGTCGCCCCATACGCGAGCGCGTGCTCGATCTTGGCCGGTTCGAGGTCGGCCGGGATGAAGACATAGGCGGGCAGGCCGAGCGCGGCCGCCGCCGCGGCCGTCGCGCCGGCAAGGTTGCCGGTCGAGGCGCAGGCGAGCGCCTCGAGCCCGAAGGCCACGGCGGCGGCCGCCGCGACCGCGACGGCCCGATCCTTGAAGCTCAGCGACGGGTTGCGCGTGTCATCCTTGATCCACAGACGATCGAGCCCGAGGGTCGGCGCCAATCGATTCGCCGCGAGCAGCGGGGTCGAGCCGACCGGCAGGCCCCGCGCCGGTGGCGCATCGACCGGCAGGAGCTCGGCATAGCGCCAGATGCCGGGAGCACGGGCCGCAATGGTCTCGCGCGTCAGAGTGGCGCCGGCGACGGCGTAGTCGTAGTCGACCTCGAGCGGTCCGAAACAGGCAGGACAGACATATGACATGCCGATCGGCTGGCCGGCGCCGCAGCTGCGACAGCGCAGGCCAAGGATCCGGGTCGGGGCGCCGGTCGCGGTGGCTTGGGTGGGGAGGATCTCGATCGCCATGCGGGTCTCCGGGGCATACAGGGAGGGCCACGGGACCGGGGTGTGGGCGACCGCCTTGACCAGAAGGGTCTCCGAAGGGAGGTTCCCTTATCGTGCAGGAGGACCTGCCCGGACTTGGCACCTTGCCGATTCGTCGGTAGGTTGTCGTGGCTTCATCGGGCCGGTCCCTCTGCCACTCTTGATAAGAGTTCTTCGGACCCAGATTGACCGATCGTCAATCCTGCTCGGCGCGATGGCCGGCTCCCTTTCGGGGTGTCACGCGCATCTTACACAGCGCGACCCGTCGTGGGCAAGGCGACCCGCTCGCGAGTGGTGATTCAGTTTGAGCGCCGGGTCTGTCGTCGCAGCACACGCTCTCAACGCCCGCTCGCGGTGGGGTGATCGCCTCGTGCCGTATCCGGTCAGGCGTCTTTGGATGTCGACGACATCTGGTGATCGCCTCGCAGCATCAGGGTCCGACGACCGGGGCCATTTCAGCGTGCGCCTCACAGATGTTCCTGTGAGGCGCACATCTGGGACATTGCAGCATGGCCAGCCCCAGGAATCGGCGGATCGTGCTTGATTCGACGCGCGGTCACGCTCGAATGGCGCCAATGTGCGCCTGTCAGGCGCGCCACGGGGGCCCGCGCGCATCGGAGCCCGTGCGGTGGTTCCCAAAGCGGGCATCACGCTGCCTCCAGCAAGGGGCAGGTGACCCGTCCGAAGGAGCGCTCCTGTGCCCCGAAGCGACGGACGGCCTCCTCGGCATCGCGCCCCTCGATGAGGGCCAGCGTCGCCACGGACAGGAGGTCGTCGTACAGCGGGTCGTAGAGCGCGATCAGGGTCGTTCGCCGCGGCCCCACGATCCGGCGTGCCTCCTCGAACAGGTCGTGACCGAGGTGCATCGCGGGAACAGGCGGGAAGGCTCGACTCCGACGCCGGATGTACTCGGCGCTCCGGTCGCCTCGACCCTGGCGACGGCGTCGTTCGTGGCGGAGCCGGTTCTGCCTGGCGCGATAGTCGGGATGGGCGGCGCGCCAGGCTCGGTAGTAGGACGCATCGGGCATGACTCAGACCTCCGAGGCTGCGCTGGGGCGGCATCGGCGGGTTCGGACTGGCGCCCGCTGGGCACCTTGGGGACGGCCGAACATAAAGCTCCTCTCTGACCTGGACGTCGCGGGACGACCGCGACGAGCGACGGGTGGCCGGGGCGGCGAGGGGCGGCGAGGGGCGGCGAGGGGCGGCGACTGACTCGCCTCGGGGGCGAGCGGCGGCTGGGGCGGCTGGGGCGGCTGGCAGGTGCGGGCGGCGCGACGATCGGCGGGCAGCCGGCGGGCATTCGGCGATCGAGGCGAGCGACGCGACGCCCGCGACACCGGCACACGCGCTGGGCGCAGTGGCCGGATGAGGTCGATCCCCTGGTCGAACCGCGTGGGGCGGGCTCGCCAACGGGATACCGGGGAGTATAGGTCGGACCTCTAAACGGTGCGTTGAGACACCACGTTGCGGTCCTTACGGGTGGCCGCAACCGTTCCGCAACGTGGTAGCATCGCCCGAATACGACTGCGGAAGCCGACTCTTGCGAGCCTTGTGGCCCGCATCACGCGCGGCCGGTCGATCACCGTGATCGCCTGTGCACCGGGAGTCCAACCGCCGATGGCTACCACCGCGCCGACCAAGCGCCCCACCCTGGGCCGTTCCGTCCGGGCCAACCTGCCGACCGCCGAGCTGTATGAGGACGCCATCCGTCATGGCGAGGGACTCGTCGCCGCCGACGGGCCGCTCGTCGTCCGGACCGGCAAGCACACCGGCCGCTCGCCGGATGACAAGTTCATCGTCGACGAGCCGTCGAGCCACGACAAGATCTGGTGGGGCAAGGTCAACCGCCCGATCACGGAGGCGCACTACGATCGCCTTCGGGCCCGGCTGGTCGATCACGCCGCCAGCCGGGATCTCTATAGCCAGGACTGCTTCATCGGGGCGGCGCCGGCCCATCGGCGTGCCCTTCGCGTCTACACCGAGACGGCCTGGGCGAGCATCTTCGCGCGCAACCTCTTCCGTCGCCCGACTGACGACCAGCTGGCCGGCTTCGCCCCGAACTTCACGATCATCTGCGTCCCCTCGTTCCAGGCGGATCCGGAGACCGAGGGAACGCGGAGCGGGACGGCCATCCTCGTGCACCTGCGCCGGATGGAGATCCTCATCGTCGGGACCGAGTACGCCGGCGAGATCAAGAAGAGCGCCTTCACGGTCATGAACTACCTGATGCCCGCCGAGGGCGTCCTGCCGATGCACTCGGCCATCAACATCGGGCAGGATGGCGATGCGGCCGTCTTCTTCGGGCTGTCGGGCACCGGCAAGACGACGCTCTCGGCGGATCCGCGTCGGAGCCTGATCGGTGACGACGAGCATGGCTGGGGCGATGGCGTCACCTTCAACTTCGAAGGCGGCTGCTACGCCAAGACGATCCGGCTGTCCTCGATGTATGAGCCCGACATCTTCCAGGCGACCCGGCGGTTCGGGACCCTGCTGGAGAACGTCGACCTCGACCCGCGGACGCGCGAGCTCGACCTCGACTCCGACCGGTTCACCGAGAACACCCGCGGCGCCTATCCGCTCGACTTCATCGGCAATGCCGATGAGACCGGGATCGCCGGCACGCCCCGAACGGTCGTCTTCCTGACCGCCGACGCGTTCGGCGTGCTGCCGCCGATCTCGAGGCTGACCCGCGAGCAGGCCGCCTACCACTTCATCAGCGGGTATACCGCCAAGCTGGCTGGCACGGAGGTGGGGATCAAGGAGCCGAATGCCACCTTCTCGGCGTGCTTCGGGGCGCCGTTCATGCCCCGCCATCCGGGCGAGTACGCGGCGATGCTCATGGAGCGTCTCGAGCGCGACGACGTGCCCGTCTGGCTCGTCAACACCGGCTGGACCGGTGGCCCGTACGGCGTCGGCGAGCGGATGAACATCGCCCACACCCGCGCGATGGTCCGTGCCGCGCTCGAGGGCCATCTGGCCGACGTGCCGACCCGGCTCGACCCGAACTTCGGTCTCGCCGTCCCGTTGCGCTGCCCGGACGTGCCCGAGGCGTTCCTCGATCCGCGGTCGACCTGGCTGGACCCGGCGGCCTATGACGCGGCGGCGGCCCGGCTGGCGACGATGTTCCGCGACAACTTCGCCGCCTACGAGGACGGCGTCCCACCCGATGTGGCCGCCGCCGGACCGGGCGCAGGCCGACCTTTCGAGGACTAGGCCGAGGCCGTGTCCCTGCCCGCTGGCTCGGCGAGACCGACGTGGGCGCGCCGCGCGGCGCAGGCCATGACGATGACGCCGATGGCGAACGGTCCGAGGCTGCACACGAGGGCGATCGCGCTGAGGACGAACCAGGCCAAGAAGGACTGGCCCCGGGCTTCGAGTGGATCCGCGCCGCCAGCCACCGACGTCCGTTCATTCGCGGACCCCACGAACGACGACCCACGACCGTCACCGACCTACAATGGCCGGGCATCCACCGACCGAAAGGAGCTTCCTTCCGCATGACCCGCAACAAGGTCACCGTCATCGGCGCCGGCAACGTCGGCGCCACGACTGCCCAGCGCATCGCCGAGGCCGGGCTGGCGGACGTGGTGCTCGTCGATATCGTCGAGGGCCTGCCGCAGGGCAAGGGGCTGGACCTCGCCGAGGCCGCGCCGGTGGTCGGGCATGACGCCCGGATCACGGGCACGAACGACTACGCCGACACGGCCGATTCCGACATCGTCGTCGTGACCTCGGGGCTGGCGCGTCAGCCGGGGATGAGCCGCGACGATCTGCTGGCCAAGAACGCCGGGATCGTCCGCGCCGTCGTCGCGCAGGCCGCGAAGCACAGCCCCGACGCGATCCTCATCATCGTGACCAACCCGCTCGATGCGATGTGCCACGTGGCGATGGCCGCCTCGGGCTTCCCGCGCGAGCGCGTCCTCGGGATGGCCGGCGTCCTGGATTCGGCGCGGTTCCGGACGTTCATCGCGCAGGAGCTGGGCGTGTCGGTCGAGGACACCCACGCGTTCGTGCTCGGTGGTCACGGCGACACGATGGTCCCGTTGTCGCGTTACTCGACGGTCGCCGGCGTCCCGATCACGGAGCTGCTGCCGGCTGATCGCGTGAAAGCGCTCGAGGAGCGCACCGCCAACGGCGGGGCCGAGGTCGTCGCCCTGCTCAAGACCGGTTCGGCCTTCTATGCGCCGGCCGCCTCGACGTTCGAGATGGTCGAGTCGATCCTGCTCGACCGCAAACGCGTCCTGCCGTGCGCGGTCCTGCTCCAGGGCGAGTTCGGGACCGACGGGCTGTTCGTGGGCGTCCCGGTCGTGCTCGGTGCGGCGGGCATGGAGCGGATCTTCGAGATCGAGTTGACTGCCGACGAGCAGGCCGCCTTCGACGCCTCCGCAACCGCGGTCCGGGAGCTCGTCGCGAAGCTGGGTTGAGGGCGGCCCGGGTCGTCGGAGGGGATCAGCCGGGCGTCTTGCAACGCCGGAACGTGCCGGGCGCCGATCCGCGATAGTCGTACGTCTCCCGGCCCGCCATGGCGACGATCTTGTAGCCGTCGACGAGGACCTGCGGGTAGGCCATGCCCGGCTCGGGACAGCCCAGGCCGCCGTCAGGGAAGGTCACCGGCTCGGCCGACACCACGACGACCTGGTCGGTCGGCACGCCCGCGAGGCTCGCGATCTCGGCCACGACAGGATCGAGGGTCGCGGCCGGGAGGTTGATCGTGCCCGGGCTGGTCGCCGGGCTGTCATCGGGAAGTCGGCTCGGCTGGGCACCGGTAGGGGTCAGCGATGGAGGTCTGTCGCTCGAGCCGGACGAGGCCGAGCAGCCGCCGACGGCCGAGACGGCGGCCAGCAGCGCGACTCGAAGGACAGTCATCGATCGATGGTACGGCAGGGCCACATTCCGGGCCGGGGTCGGCCCTTGGATCGGGTCGGTCATCGTCCCCGAGACGCGCTCCAGCGCGGATGGTTCCGTCGATCCGAGGCCGGGCCTCGTTCGCGGGTGGTCAGTCTCCGACCGCGTGCAGGAGCGGCGACCGGCCGGCGTCGAGCTGTGCCGCGCGCTCCATCGCCCGTCGCATCGTCCGGTCGAGTGCTTGGCGATAGATCGCTTCGGTGTCGGGCAGCGGCCTCTCGTCGAGCTCCCGCGTCAGGACGTCGTGGAGCCGCCGGTACTGGCGGATGACCTGCGAGCGCGAGCCCGTGAGGCCGTGGACCGCGATGAGTACGGCGTGGGCCTCCTCCCGCAAAGGATCGCGCTCCAGCAGGCGGTCCGCGGCGTCGTGGGCCCCGGCCACGTCGCCATCCGCCAGGCGACGCTCGGCGACGATCGCGAGAGCGTCCTCGAACCGGTCCGACAGCCGCTCCCGCTCGGTCGCGAAGCACTCATGGCCGAGCCCTTCGAGCAGGTCGCCGTGATACAGCCCGATGGCGGCCTCCGCCCCACAGCCGTCGGTCGCCAGGCAGGCATCGAAGGTGTCGACGTCGAGGTCGATCGAGGCATCGATCCGGATGCCGACCGTGTCCGCTTCGATGTCGAGCACCGCCCCGGCACCGAAGCCGGCATCGGCAAGGCCCTGGCGCACGAGCCACAGCGCTTGGCGCAGGGAACCCGCGGACGCTCCGTCCGCATCCGGCCACAGGTCCGCGGCGATCGCCTCGCGCGAGCGCGGTCGGCGGGTCAGGACGAGCAGCGCGAACAGCGCCTGGGCGTGTCGTCCGGTCAGACGGATCGGTCGCTCATCGGACGTGCGGGCATCGAGCCGGCCAAGCAGGCCGACACGGAGCCTGACGGGTGGACATGGGATGTCGGTCGCCATGGTCTGTCCGATCAGCTGGTCGCACGTCCGGCCCCTCCCCCCTGGGCCGGACGCGCGGATCGCGAGCGGATGAGCCCCCAGGCACTCCGCCACGGATTTGCCCCGTCGAGGTGGAACCTGGGTCCGAGCCTCGTTCGCGGCGATGATGTGCGATTGGGCGACGTCCGGCGAGTGCGTTCCGAGACACCCCAGGTGTCGGCCAGCCGACACCGCGACCTTGGCTACACTCATCGCCACCGTGCCGATCGCCGTCGTGACCTTCCAGTTCGATCCGTTCGCCCACCTGTTCGGCGACGTCGCCGTGCGCTGGGGAACGATCGTGCTGGTCGCGGTCATCGTCGTGGCGCTGCTGCTGGCCGGCCTGTCGGCCCGCGCGGATGGGCTGCGTCCCGACGACGTCGCGTTCATCGCCATTGGGGTCGTGCCTGGGGCGGTCGTCGGCGGCCGGGTGGGCTACCTCATCGCCCATCAGGCCTACTACGCGACGTCGCTCGATCGGTTGCTCGATCCGACGGTCGGCGGCCTCGAGCTCGGGTTGGCCGTGGTGGGCGGCTGTATCACCGGTGTCTACGTCGCGAGCCTGCTCGACGGGTCAGTCGGTCGCTGGCTCCACCTGTCCGCGGCGCCGATCCTGTTCGTCCTGGGGGCCGGCAAGCTGACGATGGTCCTGACCGGCGCCGGACAAGGCCAGCCCAGCGACCATCCGTGGGCGACGGCGTACTTCGGGCCGGGGCCGTGGGGCTCGCTTCTGCCGGCGCTCCCGTCCGTCCCGTCACAGGCCATCGAAGGTCTCGCCACGCTCGCCATCCTGGCCGGGCTGGCGGTGACCGTCATCGTCGGTGCCTTCGGGCGGCGTGATGGAGCGCTGTTCTTCAGCGCGATCGGGTTGTGGGCGGTCGTCCGTGCGCTGGTCTCGACCACCTGGCGGGACCCGGTCGCGACCGGCGGGCTGAACGCCGCCGGTCTCCTCGCGGTCGCCATCGCCCTCGGGTGCGCCGTAGCACTCCTGATCCTCGCGGTCCTTCGCCGCCGGCCGGCACGTCGGCCGGACCCTGCCGACGGCGGCCCGGACGTCGCGTGGCCCGACTCGGACGCACAGCCACGGTTCTAACGGGAGCACGCGGGCCCGTCGAGGCGAGGTACGGAGTATCGTGGCGGGATCCCAACCACCGAGGTCGAACCCCATGACACAGGTCGCACAGACGAACACCACCAGCCCCGACGAGGGCACGCCGCGCCGAATCAGCCACTGGATCGGCGGGCAGTCCGTGGCCGGTACGTCGGGTCGGGAAGGGCCGGTCTACGATCCGGCCACGGGCGTGATCACCAAGCTGGTCGACCTCGCCTCGGCCGAGGAGGTCGCGGCGGCGGTCGCGGCGGCCAGGGCCGCGTTTCCCGCCTGGCGGGCGATGTCCCTGTCCAAGCGCACGGACATCATGTTCAAGATCCGGAACCAGGTCGAGGCGCACCGCACGGAACTCGCCGCGCTGTTGACCGCGGAGCACGGCAAGGTCCCCTCGGACGCGCTCGGCGAGATCGCCCGCGGCCTCGAGAACCTCGAGTTCGCGTGTGGCATCCAGAGCCTGCTCAAGGGTGGCTTCTCCGAGCAGGTGTCGGGTGGCGTCGACGTCTACCAGATCCGCCAACCGCTGGGGGTGGTGGCCGGGATCACACCGTTCAACTTCCCGGCGATGGTCCCGATGTGGATGTTCGCGACGGCCATCGCGAGCGGCAACACATTCATCCTCAAGCCGTCCGAGAAGGACCCGTCGGCGGCGAACTACCTGGCCGAGCTGCTGGCCGAGGCCGGCGTCCCTGATGGCGTCTTCAACGTCGTCCATGGCGACAAGGTCGCAGTCGACGCGATCCTCGATCATCCGGACATCGCCGCGGTCTCGTTCGTCGGGTCGACTCCGATCGCGCACTACATCTACGAGACCGGGACCAGGGCCGGCAAGCGGGTCCAGGCGCTCGGCGGCGCCAAGAACCACATGATCGTGCTACCGGACGCCGATATCGAGATGGCCGCCGACGCTGCGGTATCGGCCGGTTATGGCTCCGCTGGCGAGCGCTGCATGGCGATCGCCACGATCGTCGCGGTCGGCGACGTGGCGGATCAGCTGGTCGAGGCGATCCGGGTGCGGCTGCCGAAGATCACCGTGGGTCCCGGCAGCGATCCGGCGTCCGAGATCGGACCGCTTGTCACGAAGCAGCATCGTGACAAGGTCGCGTCGTATCTGGACAGCGGCCCCGCCCAGGGCGCGACGATCGTGACCGACGGTCGCGAGCACCCCCTGTATGACGCGTCGGACGGGTTCTTCCTGGGCGTGTCGCTGATCGACCATGTCACGCCGGCGATGGACGCCTATCGAGACGAGATCTTCGGCCCGGTCCTGACCGTCATGCGGGTCAAGACCTACGCAGAGGCAGTCCGCCTCGTCAACGACAACCCGTACGGCAACGGCACGGCGATCTTCACCCGCGACGGCGGTGCGGCACGCCAGTTCCAGTTCGAGGTCAACGCCGGGATGGTCGGTATCAACGTGCCGATCCCGGTCCCGGTCGCCTACTACAGCTTCGGCGGCTGGAAGAACAGCCTGTTCGGCGACCTGCACATGTACGGCCCCGAGGGCGTCCAGTTCTACACCCGGGCCAAGATCGTCACGGCGCGCTGGCCGGATCCGGGCACGAGCAAGATCGACCTCGGCTTCCCGCGTACGCGCTAGGCCCCGAACGGGCGCCTCTGCCGCCCGTCACGGTGACACGGGATTGCAACGGCCGCCTGCCGGCTCTCGCATCCACTGGTGATGCATCCGGGTCCAGCCTTGGGGTCCAGGAACCCCCATGGAGGGCTTCGGTATGACCGATCACCAACGAACCACCACTCGAGAGACCGCGACCGGGGATGCACGGATCGACACGAATGGCGCTCCGGCCCCGGTGCCGGACCCGGCCCCGGCCCCGGCCACCACGAGCGTGCGCACGACCGACAGCGAGTTCGTCGCAAGCGGCCCGGGTGGCGCCTCGCTCGCCGCCCGGATCGTGACCTTCGTGTTCGGCATCCTGCAGGTGCTGCTGATCCTCCGGATCGTCCTGTTGCTGCTCGTCGCCAACGCCGGCAACGATATCGTCAAGCTGATCCTCAACGTGACCCAGCCGTTCGTCGATCCGTTCCTCGGCATGTTCGCGTTCAACCGGGTCACGGCCGATCAGGGCTCGGTGTTCGATGTCGCGGCGCTCGTCGCGCTCATCGCCTGGACCTTCGTCGAGATGCTTATCCTGGCGGCTATCCGGATCTTCGCCCGACGGCCTGAAACGGTCTGACGGGCCGGGGCGGTACCCGCCTACCGAGCGTCGGCTCGGGAGCCGAGCGACGCGAAACAAGCAAGAGGGCCGCCCCTGTCGGGGCGGCCCTCGCCGTTTGCGATCGAGGATCCGATCTACGGATGCGTGGCGGTCAGCGTCGTGAGGACCTGGGTGGTCCCGGGCGTCTGATCGGAGGTCATGGCGGCCAGCGAGTGGTAGGTGCCGGCGTTCTTGGCCGCGACGTCATAGGTGATCGTGGCGGACCCACCGGCGGCAGGTGCAGCCGTGATGATGGAGTATTCGGCCCCGTTCGCGGGCGCAGTGGCGATGTTCACGCCACTCGAACCGGTCCTGTTCTCAGCGCCCCAGTTGACGCCCGAGTCCGGATCGCCGGTGCCGGCGTTGCCGAGCCCGGGACCGTCACCCGGGAACGTCAGGTTCGGGCCGTACGAGTAGGTGATCGCCTCGCTGGATGGGCCGGTGTGGGCCCCGGTGCTGACCTGGATCCACACCTCGAAGGAGTGGGTCGTGGCGTTCCCGAAATTCTTCACACCGTTCCAGTCAACGACGATCCACGTGAAGCCGCCGCCGGCCAACGTCGCGATGCGGATGTTGCCCGCACCAGTGGAGGATGGATCGAGATCGGTCCACAGCGGCGCGAGCACGTTGTTCGGCCGGGCTGTGTTCCCGAAGTGCTGCGGGGTGAACACGATGTCACCGCTGTTCCCACCGCCGATGACGATGTAGCCGTTCGAGACGACGCCCAGTGAGCCGTACGCCTCGCCGCCGTAGTAGAACGTCGGGGTGTTGAAGTTCGTGATCGTGTCATCGCCCACGCCGGCGATCGGCGCGACGTTGAGCAGGGACAGGTCGAGGTAGCCGCCATCGGGTGTCGTGGCATGGGACGCGAGGTTGATCGCCGTGACCTGCGGCGGAAGGGCCGGGGTCAGACTACCGCTCCAGTGAACGCCGTCATTGCCCTTGATGGCCGTGGCAGGCGCCGAGATGTTCGAGTAGTCGAGGCCCTTGTCCGGGTTCGAATTGGTGACCTTGAGGTCGACGTTGGCCGTCGCGCTCGCGAGGTTGGTGACCGTGCTCGTGCAATGCGACACGCCGGTCCGCAGGACGAAGCTCGACGGCGTGCAGGCCTGGGCCAGGGTCACGGCGCCCTGCGTGCGAACGAAGGCGACCGGGATGGTGACCTTGGTGCCGCCGGAAGCCGGGGTGAGGTTGATCCTCCCGAAATACTGCCCGGGCGTTGCCGTCGTGGCGTCGATCGTGACCCAGAAGTCGAGTGACTTGCCTTTGCCGACCTTGAGCGTGGCGACACCCTTCGGGCCCTTACGTCCGGGGGCCGCCTTCGAGATGATGATGTCGACGCCGGCCGGAGCCTGCGTCGAGACGGCCAGCTCCTGCGCGGCGCCGGACACGTTGATCGCGGTCCGCTTGGTGGTGATCGAGCCAGGCATCGTCGTCGCGTCGATGCTTGCGATGTTGAGGTTGATGCGATGGAGCGGGTCACTCCCCGCGGCTACGAAGTCGGTGTAGCTCTCGTCGAAGACAAGGGTCGGGTTGACCGCGCGATCGGCCCGGATGGAGCCTGCGCCCATGTCGAACGGAGTGGCCGGCGTGACGCCGTCCTCCTTGACGACGGCCTGGACCGACGAGGTCATCAGCGCGGACTTGATCTCCTCGGGCGTCCACGTCGGATGGGCCGCCTTGACCAGCGCCGACACGCCGGTGGCGTGGGGGCTGGACATCGACGTTCCGGCGATGGCCTGATAGAGGTTGCCGCTGGGGCCATTGGTCGGGGTCGTCTGGTCCGGTTGCGGCGTCATGCCGGCAAGGACCTGGACGCCGGGAGCGGTGACGTCTGGCTTGATCCAGTCGCCGGTCGGCCCACGGGACGAGAAGGCGGCCATCATGTCAGCCGGGGTGGCGGTGGCCGTGCCCTGGGCCCAGGCGGCCTTGACGTTGGTATGGCCATTGACGAAGGCCAGGAGTGCCGTGCTTGGACCGTCGACGTGGATGGCCGGCAGCCAGTGGTTGTCGGACTCCTGATCCTGCATCGCGGAGTTGTACAGGATCATCCCCGCAGCGGCTCCCGAGGAGACGTTGAACCCCTTGTCGATCCGGGCGTTCACGCCGCGCTGGCACATGACGACCTTGCCGGTCGCCGCCGCGATCTGCGCTGGGGTCGTCAGCTTGGTCTGACACAGCACGTCCTCGCCGGGGATGTTCTGGGCGAGGATCACGGGCGTCGCGCTCGTGATGCCGTTGGTCAGGGTGACGCCCGACATATCGAACGTCGCGCCGCCATCGGCGGTCAGGTGCAGGGTGGACAGGAAGGACCGCGGGCCGGTCGAGGCGCCGACGGTGGTGACCCATGGGCCGCCGTGGTCGGAGGTGCCGGCGCCCGGGCCGCTGTTACCGGCGGAGGCGTTGACCGAGATGCCGGCGTTGGTCGCGTCAAGGAACGCGAGCTCGACCGGATCGCTGTATGGCTGCGCACCACCGGAGATCGAGAAGTTCAGGACGTTGACGCCGTCGGTGATCGCCTGCTGGACGGCTGCGACGGAGTCGGACTGGAAGCAGCCACTCGCCATGCATACGCGGTAGGCGATGACATGCGCACCGGGAGCGATGCCGCTGATCGGACCGCGCTGAACCCCGTACAGCACCGCGGAGCTGACCTGGGACCCGGCGGCCGTCGTCGTCGTGTGCGTGCCATGGCCCTCGGAGTCGCGGGCGGAGCACTGATCGGTGGTGTCGTTGCAGAATTCCTGGCCGTCTGACCCGTGCACCGCCATGTAGGTGGCGGTCTCGTTGTACGCGCCGATCAGCTTGTTGTTGCAGGCGTACGTCGGGCCCAGGTGCGCGACGTCGGAGCCGTTACCGAAGTCGCAGTGATAGGCCGATAGCGGCTTGGGCGGAGCCGGCAGCCCGGGGTCGTTCATCATCGGGTGCTCCGGCCAGATGCCGGTGTCGATGATGCCGACGACGACATTCGTCCCGGCGTTGACCTGGCCCCCGAGGGACGGCCAGACGGCCGTGGCGCCGATGAACGAGGTGTTGTCGTCGAGGGGCTGCTCGAGCGTGTCCTGCTGGACGGCGACGACGCCATCGGCCTTGAGCAGAGCGTCGATCTGGTTCGCCGGGATCGTCGCCCCGACGCCACCGAACGCCGTTCGGTAGGTCGAGCGGATCTTCAGCTGCGGGGCGGACTTCTGGGCCTTGGCGCTGATGTCCTTCGTCCGGGTCGCGGTGTAGGCGTCATAGGCCTTCACGGCGGCCGGGTTCTTGGCCAGCGACTTGCCGGTGACACGCGGACTCGTGGCTGCGAGGCCCTGCACATCGCCGGTGTACGACGCTGGCGTATCGAAGTCGTACTTGATCATGACGTTGACCGGCGTCGCATCGGTCCGGCCGAGCAGTGCCGGGTCGCTCTGGGCGATCGCGCCGGTGACAGATTTGGCCCCGACGTAGGTCGACACCGGGGTGAGCGGGGTGGCCGTGAACCGCGCTGGGTCGGCGCCGGATACGGTGCCGGCGAAGATGGTCTGACCGGCCAACAGGCACAGCGTGGCCGTGGCGACGACGATCCGTCTCAAGTGGGAATCCTCCTCCAGATCCATCCGCTCGTTTGGGCGCCGCAGCCCGCGGAACCTGTGGGCGGCGACGGCCGTTTGAGATGCTGGCAACGTACTCCCGCGGGAAGGGGCAGGTCAACGCGCTCGGAACCGTGCGTTGCGAGCGCGCACCGAAAAGAGGTACGGCCATCGGCGGCCGACATGACACGTGATCGTGCGGATCGTCCTGCTGCTGGTCGTCGCCAACCCGGGCAACGACGCCGTCAAACTGATCCTCAACGTGACCCAGCCGTTCGTCGAGTCGTTCCTCGGCATGTTCGCGATCAACCGGGTCACGGCCGACCGGGTCACGGCCGACCGTGGTTCGCCCGACGGCCCGAGAGCGTGTAGGGCGCCGATCGGACGGGCGTGGTCGCCCGGTCGATCTGACCGTAGCGCTCGATGACCGGCCGGCCGCCAGGGCCGGCCGGTCGGTCTGTCCGCCGTGGTGACGAGGCACCGTCCGGCATGTCTACACTCGGAGCGATGGATCCCCGTCGAACCACCGGAGCGGGGCGCGTTCCACCGCGCCGGTCGCGCGCTTGACCGTCGCCCTGCGCCATCGAGCGCTGCCGACGTCGCTCAGTGTCGTTCGGGCGATCATGCGAAACCCGGCGCTGCGCCGGGTCGAGCTGGCCTTTCTCCTCTTCAGCGCGGTCGAATTCGGTGCCTGGGTCGCCATCCTGCTGTACGCCTACGAGGCGATCGGGCCGGCCAGCGTCGGGATCGTGGCGGCCGTCCAGCTGCTGCCCGGCGCTCTCATCGTGCCATTCATAGCCGGCCTCGTCGACCGGTTCTCGCGCCAGCGTGTGCTGTTCATCGGCTATGTCGGTCAGGTCGTGACCTTCGGCGTGACGTTCATCGGGATGGCCGTCGATGCGCCGCCCCTGGTGGTCGTCCTCGCGGCGACGTGTGCCACGACCGCGCAGTCCATCACCCGTCCGACCCACGGCGCCCTCGTCCCAAGCCTCGCGCTCACCCCGGAGGAGCTGACGGCCGCCAACGGCTGGTCCGGGGCGATGGAAGGCACCGGCATGCTCGCTGGGCCATTGATCGCGGCAGCCATCCTGGCCGTGGCCGCGCCGGCGGCGGTCTTCGGCGCGGCCACGGCCGCCTCGGTCCTGACCGCCTTGCTGACGGCCCGCCTGCCACGAGCCGTGGCGACCGGGGCCTCGGCGGCCGGTCCCGATGACGAGCGGGGCCGCCTGCTCGACGGAATCCGCCTGGTGGCCCGCCACCGCAGCACCCGGATCGTCGTCGGCATCCTGACGCTTCGGATGGTCGTCATCGGCGCCCTGGACGTCCTGTTCGTCCTGCTGGCCCTCGAGGTCTTCGACATCGGTGAATCCGGTGCCGGCCTGTTGACCGCCGCCATCGGGCTCGGGGTCATCCTTGGCGGTGGGCTGACCTTCGCGTTCATCGGGCGCCAATCGCTCGCCCGCATCCTGGCGATCGCCGGGTCGACCTCTGGCCTCGCCCTGGTCGCTGTCGGTTCGGGCGTGTCGGTGCTGGCCGCCGCCGCCCTCATCGTCGCGACCGGCGTCGGCTTTGCCGTGTGCGACGTGATCGCGCGAACGATCCTGCAACGGGTGACGCCGGACCTCGTGCTCGGCCGCGTGCTCGGAGCCGTCGAAGGCCTCGCGTTCGCTGGCCTCGCCTCGGGGGCGATCCTTGCGCCGGTCTGCGCCCTGTTCGTCGGCGTGCAAGGCGCGGTCACCATCGTCGGCCTGCTCCTGCCCGTCGGCATCGCGTTGTCGTGGGTGGAGCTACGGGCGATGGATCGCTCCGTGCTCCTGCCCACACGTGCCATCGGGCTCCTGCGCGACGCGGTGATCTTCGCCCCGCTGCCCCTGCCACAGCTCGAGTGGCTCGCCCGGCAGGCCCGCTGGCACACGGTCGAACCGGGCCAGGTGCTCATCCGCGAAGGCGATGAGGGTGATGCCTATCACGTCCTCGAAACGGGCTCGCTGGCCGTAAGTCAGGCAGGGCGCCAGTTGCGGGTGTGCGATGCCCGGGCCGATGGCGTCGGCGAGATCGCCCTGTTGCGCGACGTGCCACGAACGGCGACGGTGACCGCGCTGGCGATGTCGGTCCTGCTGCTCATCCGTCGCCGGGCCTTCCTGGAGGTCGTCGCGGGCCATCCACCGACTCGCGAGGTCGCCGATCGGGTGGCGACCGTCCGCTCGGAGGTCGATCCGGCTAGCTGAGGGACGACACGCGCTCGCCGAGCGCAGGTGCGCGGCCAGCCGGTCGATGTCCGCCGACCGTCGTGCTCCGGTCAGGCCAACCGAGCGTAGTCGGCCGCCGCTCGCTTGATGAACCTGCCCTGGCCCTTGCGGCCGGTGAACGCCCCGTCCCGTACGATGACCGAGCCACGGCTCAGGACGATGTCGCTGCCACCCTGCACGGTCCGCCCCTCGTAGCACGAATAGTCCACGTTCATATGGTGGGTCTTGGCCGAGATCTTGTGCTTGCGCTTCGGGTCGTAGATGACCAGGTCCGCGTCCGACCCGATGGCCACCGCGCCCTTGCGCGGATACATCCCGAACATCTTGGCCGGGGCGGTCGAGACGATCTCGACCCACCGCTCGCGGCTGATCCGACCGCCGACGACGCCGCCGTCGTGGAGCAGGTCGAGCCGGTCCTCGATGCCCGGCAGGCCGTTGGGGATCTTGCGGAAGTCGCCCTTGCCGAGCTCCTTCTGACCGTGGAAATCGAAGGGGCAGTGGTCGGTCGAGACGATCTGGATGTCGTCGGTCACAAGACCCGACCAGATGTCGTCCCAGTGGTCCTTGCCGCGGAGAGGGGGCGAGCAGACGAACTTGGCGCCGTCGAACCCGTGGCCCAGGTCGTCGAGCGACAGGAACAGGTACTGCGGGCAGGTCTCCGCGAACGCCTTGGACCCGCGGTCGCGGGCCGCTCGGACCTCGGTCAGCGCCTCGCGGGCGGACAGATGGACGATGTAGACCGGAACGCCGGCCGCCTCGGCCAGGCGGATTACCCGGTTCGTCGCCTCGCCCTCGAACACGGCCTTCCGGGCGAGGCCATGGCCGATCGGGTCGGTCGTGCCGGCAGCGATGGTCTGCTCCGCGACGACGTCGATGGCCATGCCATTCTCGGCGTGCATCATGATCAGGCCGCCGTTCTCGGCGGTCTGCTGCATCGCCCGGAAGATCGAACCGTCGTCGCTGTAGAAGACACCCGGGTAGGCCGTGAACAGCTTGAAATCCGGCACGCCCTCGGCGACGAGACCATCCATCTCGGCCAGCGTCGCATCGTTGACGTCGCTCATGATCATGTGGAACCCGTAGTCGGCGACGGCATTGCCCTCCGCCTTGGCGTGCCACGCGTCGAGGCCCGCGCGGAGCGACGAGCCGCGCGACTGGACCGCGAAGTCGACGATCGAGGTCGTCCCGCCGAACGCCGCCGCCCGGGTCCCGGTCTCGAACGTGTCCTTGGCGAACGTGCCGCCGAACGGCAGCTCCATGTGGGTGTGGACATCGATCCCGCCCGGGATGACGTACTTGCCGGTCGCATCGATCGTCTCGTCGGCCGACACGCCCGCGGCAAGCCCGCGGCCGATCTGGGCGATCGTCTCGCCGTCGATCAGGACGTCGGCGGCCGTCGAGCCGTCAGCGGTGACGATCGTGCCATTGGTGATCAGGGTGCGCATCGGTCCCTCGCTCGTGCCATCTGTCCGACGGTCCTCGTCCGAACGATGGTACCCACCACGAGCGGGATGCGGTGCGATCCGGGGCGGTCCGGCCCCGGCGTCCGCCGTCAGCCGAGGCCGAGCTGCCGGGCGAGGGGAGCGAGCATGCGGAGCCAGACCGCCGCGGATAGGCCGCACGCGCCGATGGCGAGGGCGAGGGCGAGGAGGCCCTCCAGCTGCGTGCGGCGGCGAGTGCGCTTGGCGCTCTTGCCCTCGTCTCCCCACCACGGATCGCGATCGCGTCGACGGATCATGTCCACACCGTGCCTCCAGCCCCGGCCCCACCGTCTGCGGTCGTCCATGACGCGACGGTCGCGGGGTCCGACGCCATGGTCATCGACGCGAACCAAGTGCGCCAGCCTGACATCCGTCCCATCAGCCCCCGACAGATGGGTCGGGTCAGGCGCGTATGGCCGGGATGACGTGGCGGCCGTAGACCTCGAGCTGCGCCTCCTCGTCGCCGTTCATCAGGTACAGGTTGAACTGGTCGACGCCGGCCCCGGCCAGCTCCTGGAGCTTGGCGATATGCTCGTCGACCGAGCCGAGGATGCAGAAACGATCGGTCACCTCGTCACCGACGAAGGCCGCGTTCGACGAGCCGACCTCGGCGTGATGGTGATAGTCGTAGCCGGACCGATCCGAGATGTAGCCGGTCAGCGATTCCGGGAGCTGCTCGCGCGGGTACTTGTTGACGAGATCGACGACGTGGTTGCTGACCAGCGCTGGGAACCAGCGTGTTCGTTCGCGACCCAGCGCCACGTCGCCGACGTGGGCCGGCGCGGCCGCCTGGACTCGGATGTTGTCCGGATCGCGGCCGGCGGCGGTCGCGGCTTCGCGCATCTGGGCCACGAACCAGCGGATGAGGTCGGGGTCCGCCAGCTGCAGGATGAGCCCGTCGGCGACGCGACCGGTCATCGCCAGCGCCATCGGGCCGTAGCCAGCGACCCACACCGGCAGCGTCCAGCCCTGCGTCCACGGGAAACGCAGCTCCGCGCCCTCGTACTCGATCGGTTCGCCGGCCACCAGCGCGCGGATGACCTTGATGGCCGTCTCCGTGTCGGCCATCGTGATCGGCGCCTTGCCGAGGACGCGCCGGGCCGAATCGCCGCGGCCGATGCCGAGATCCATCCGGCCGCCGGAGACCTCATCGAGGGTCGCCAGGGCCGACGCGGTGACGCTCGGCTCGCGGGTGCCCGGGTTGGTCACGCACGTCCCGAGGCGCATCCGCTCGGTGACGCCGGCCATCAGTGTGAGCAGGGGATACGGGTCGCGCCACAGGACATGCGAGTCGAACAGCCAGCCGTACTCGAACCCGGCTGCCTCGGCCTGGCGCGTAAGGGCCAGCGTGCGCTCGAGGCTGTGCTCGGGTTTGAGCGTGAAGCCGAACTGCATGACCCGTGTCTCCCGTTACGGGATGGAATGGCTCGGCCGTCCTCCTCCAGACAGCCGAGCCGAGGGATGGTAGGGCGAACCTATGGGCGCGTCAGGTCGGCGTAGGCATCGGGCCGCCGATCGCGGTAGAACTGCCACGTGTTGCGGACCTCGGCGATCCGGTCCAGGTCGAGGTCGCGGACCAGCAGCTCCTCGTCATGGGCGCTTGCCACCTCGCCGACGAACTGGCCGCGCGGATCGACGAAGTAGCTCTGCCCGTAGAAGTCGTCGTCGCCGTAGTCGGACTCGATCCCGACCCGGTTGATGGTGCCGACGTAGTAGCCGTTAGCCACCGCGTGGCTGACCTGCTCGATGCGCCACAGGTACTCGGACAAGCCGCGCGAGGTCGCGCTCGGGATCAGCACGATCTCCGCGCCGTTGAGCCCCAGCGCCCGGGCGCCCTCCGGGAAGTGGCGGTCGTAGCAGATGTAGACGCCGATCTTGCCGACCGCCGTCTCGAACACCGGGTAGCCCAGGTTCCCGGGCCGGAAGTAGAACTTCTCCCAGAAGCCCTTCACGTGCGGGATGTGGGTCTTGCGGTACTTGCCGAGGTACGTGCCGTCCGCGTCGATGACGGCCGCGGTGTTGTAGTAGATACCGGAGGCCTTTTCGTCTTCCTCGTACATCGGGGCGACGACGACCATCCCGGTCTGCTTTGCCAGGTCCTGCATCCGGCGCGTCGTCGGACCGTCGGGGATCAGCTCCGTGTAGCTGTAGTACTGGGCGTCCTGGACCTGGCAGAAGTACGGTCCGTAGAACAGCTCCTGGAACAGGACGAACTGCGCCCCGGCCTTGGCGGCCTCGTGGGCACGCTCCTCGTGTTTCTGGATCATCGATTCCTTGTCGCCGGTCCAGCTCGCCTGGACGAGCGCGCCGCGGACGGTTCGGGCCATGTCGGCGTCACCTCGCTCGGGTCGTCGGGTTGCTCACATCCGGAAAGAGTGGAGAGGGTACACCCTCGAACGCGAATCCAGCGCGCGTGCGAGGGTCTTTCGCCGCGGGCAGCCCGAGATCGCCCGCACGGCCCGCACGGCCCGCACGACCCCGCACGGCCCGCACGACCGACACCGCCGCACTGCCCGCACGGCCCCGCACGGCCAAGCACTTCCCGCACGGCCGAGCCTTTGTCACCCGTCCGACTGGTGCGCTATCGGTGGGCTGGATGGCCGGGCGGAGCGGCTGGATCGATCCATCACCGCCATCGACCGGTCAGGTCGAGCGTGACCAGAGCACCGAGATGTCCTGGTCAGGCATCGGATCGGGCCGGCGGCTCGTCGAAAGACCACACCGCGGACGGATGGCAAAACCGACCGCCGTCCTACCGGGAAGCGCAGGCGCCAACGCGCGCCCGCGCCGTCCGGCGGGCCGCCAAGGTTCCAGCCGCCGCCGTCAGCCGAGTGGCCCCTCCGATTCCTCGGGGATCGCCTCCGGGCGGCGGCGCATATACCACTCGGTGAACTCGCGGCAGCGCCCGTCGCCATCAAACCGTACGACGAACACGTTCGCGAATTCGCGATCCACGGCGGCTCGGTCGTCGGTCAGGTAGCGCGTCCGGCCGTGGGCCACGCAGACGTCGCCGTCGATGGCGAGGGCCTCGTAGTCGGCCTCCCACGCCCCCGGCGTATCCGGATCGGTCAGCCAGGCGGCGACGACCGCGGCTCGCCCGACGACCGCTTCGCTGAACGGATCGAAGGCGTACCGGACGTCGGCGCTGAACAGGTCGCCGATAGCCACCGGATCGAGCAATCGCCAGGCATCGATATAGCGATCGAGCCAGGACTGGAAGGCACGATGATCCATCGGAGCGTCCTCATGGCGGCTGCAGTCACGGTAGCATCAGTGGGGTCAACGGTCGCGACCCGGCCGCGTCGGCACGAGGAGGGGACCGATGTCCGATCAAGCACCACTCCTGTCCAGGACCGCGGAGATCGCAGCCGCCTACCTCGCCTCCCTGGAGACGCGTCCGGTCGGCCCGCCGGTCGATCTCGCCGCGCTGCGGGCGGCGCTGGGCGGGCCGCTGCCGGAATACCCCACCGACTCCCTCGAGATCATCGAGACGCAGGCCGCGGCCGCCGACCCAGGGCTGGTCGCGAGCGCCGGACCGCGATACTTCGGCTTCGTCGTGGGGGGTGGCGTCCCGGCGGCACTCGCGGCGGACTGGCTGGCGAGCGCCTGGGACCAGAACGCCGGACTGTACGTCCTGTCGCCCGCTGCGGCGGTCGCGGAGGAGGTTGCCGGGGCGTGGCTGATCGACCTGCTCGGGTTGCCCGAGGGGACGAGCGTCGGGTTCGTGACCGGCGCCACGATGGCCAACTTCACCGCCCTTGCGGCGGCTCGCCATTCGGTCCTGGCACAGACCGGCTGGGACGTCGAGCGCCAGGGGCTCCAGGGCGCGCCCGAGGTCACGGTCGTGACCCACGAGGGGACGCATGTGACGGTCTATGCGTCGCTCCAGATGCTCGGGCTGGGCCGCGAAGGACGCGGCGTCCGGAAGATCGCCAGCGACGACCAGGGACGGATGCAGCCCAAGGCGTTGCGCGAAACCCTGGCCGGCATCGACGGTCCGACGATCGTCTGCGCCCAGGCCGGCAACGTGAACAGCGGCGCGTTCGATCCGTTCCAGGACATCGTCGCCATCGCCCACGAGCACGGCGCGTGGGCACACATCGACGGCGCCTTCGGGATCTGGGCGGCGGCCGTGCCGTCGCTCCGTTCGCACATGCGCGGCCATGCGGCCGCCGACTCGTGGTCGACCGATGCCCACAAGTGGCTCAACGTGCCGTACGACTCCGGCCTCGTCTTCGTGCGCGATGCCGAAGCTCACCACGCGGCGATGACCCTTGGCGCGGCCTACTACATCGAGACCGCCGGCTCGGAACGTGACAACTACAACTGGGTCCCGGAGTCGTCCCGTCGGGCGCGTGGCTTCGCCGTGCTGGCGGCGCTGCGGTCGCTCGGACGGTCCGGGCTCATCGACCTGATCGAACGGGATTGCGCCCTGGCCCGGCGCATGGCCGAACGCCTTGCGGCCGGCCCGCGCGTGCGGATCCTCAACGACGTGGTGCTCAATCAGGTCCTCGTCAGGTTCGAGGGCCGGGACGGTGAGCCGCCCGAAGCCGGTGACCTGCGGACGCGCGCCGTGGTCGGCGCCGTGCAGCACGACGGCACGCTGTGGCTCGGCGGCACGATGTGGGCCGGCCGCCCGGCCATCCGGATCTCGGTATCGGGCTGGTCGACCACGGAGGCCGATATCGAGCGGTCGGCGGCGACCATCCTGGCCTGCGCCGCGGCGGTCGACGGCGCGGGATAGTAGGACGACCCCGTCCGTGGTCACGGGCGGGGTCGTCGGATCGGATCGGTCCGGGGTGCGCCCAAGACCGCGTGGGTCAGCTGGCGGGCTTCGCCGACATCCCGGTGTGGATGTATGCCGTGAAGCGGGCGGTCACCGCGAAGACGCCGTGGACACGGACGCCGTTGCGAAGGGCGCTGACAGCCTTGCCGCTGCCGATGTAGATCCCGATGTGGGAGCCGTAGCCCCACACGACCAGGTCACCGACCCTCGGGTTCGTCCGGCTCGTCCTGCCATGCGCCTTGAACCACAGGTAGATCGATCGAGCCGATCGCAGGAACCCGGTGTGGATGGCGACGGCATCGCCGGCCTTCCGGAACGCGTAGATCGCGAGGCCGGAGCAGTCGAACGCGCTTGGGCCGGTCGCGGCGTAGCGCCATGGATCACCTCGCTGGGCGAGGGCGATCCGGACGATCTGCTGAGCCTCCGTCGACGTGGCGGCCGCAGCCGGGGTCGACGGGGCGACGGCGAAGAGGACAGCGGCCGCGAGAGCGAGAGGGATGAACGCTCGTGCGCCCAGATGGTGCGTACGCAATGGTGCTCCTTCCTGCCAGGACGCCGCGCTGGGGGCGGCGGGCGATGACGCCCACGGGCACGCACGGAACACGACATGACGAACCGGCCTGGGGGCAGGTTCTGGGGGTGCCGACACGATGGGACGTGGCCGGAGATGGCTCAGTTGAGCCGTGCGAACGAGGGCGTTGTTCGAGTTGTCCGGGTTCCCATGTTGACCTGGGGGTCAGTCGGCGAGCGCAGTCTAGCGGGGATGCCAAAAACGCGTCAGCGAGCAGGATCGCCGCCCGATCGCCCTGCTAGCCTGTGGCCGTCATGCATACAAGCCCACGATGAGATCGCGATATCCGCTCGGAGTCGTGGTCGTCATCGTGATCATGGTCCTGCGCTGCCTGACGATCGGTGCGGGTCTCACTGACACGCACGGGAATCTCATCGCCGATTGGCTACGGGCCAGCTCGCCCGTCCCGGCCCAGCTCGGCGCGGACCTCGAGATCGTCGCGCGTGCCGTGCTGATCGTCATCCTCATCGCCAGCGTCCTCGTGGTCTTCGGCCTGCTGGCCGGTCGGCACTGGGCATGGGTCCTTGCGATCGTGTCGTGCGGGGCCATCCTTGCCATCGACATCGGCTGGTGGGTGGCCGGTGATGCGCGCTACGGATCCATGTTCCTGAACGTGATCGCGGTCTTCTACCTGAACCAGCGTGACGTCCGGCTCGCCCTGCGCGGGGTCGTCGAACCATGACCGGACCATCCGACCTGGAGCTGCTCCGGCAGCACGAACCCATCCTGCGGTTCACCGACGGAGAGCTGTTCTTCCCGATGGCGACCGGCCCCTATGTCGAGGCGTGCGACCTGCTCACCGGACCGACCCTGCGCGAAGCGCGCGTGGCGATCCCGGCCGGCGAGCTGGACCTGGAGCGGCTGGCGGCCGTCGGGGATCCGGCGCCGGGCCAGGCCCAGTTCCTGCGGTTCGTGTCGAAGCCGCTGGCGGCCCTCGAACTTCGACGCTGGCAGGCGCGCCCGGAGCATCAGCGGTTCTCGGCCCCCGGGCGTCTTGCGCGCGTGGGCCTGGCGGCCCGCCTGGTCGACGCCGGCCTGGTCACCTCGCTCCTGCTGCGCGGGCGCGTCCCCGGCGGCACTGCGGCGGCGGCCTCGCTTCGCTACGACGCGATCCAGGAGCACGATCCCAGGATCGTCTATCACGCGCGGGTCATCCGTGAAGGCGGATGGGTCGTCCTCCACTATATGTTCTTCTATGCGATGAACGATTGGCGCTCCACGTTCGAAGGCGCCAATGACCACGAGGCGGACCTCGAGCAGTGTTTCGTGGTCCTCGAGGCGCTCGACGATGGGGCGGTGCGACCGGCCTGGTTCTGCGCCGCCGCGCACGACGAGAAGGGCGACGACCTCCGGCGGCGGTGGGATGACCCGCGGATGGAGATCCGCGACGGGCATCCCGTGGTCTACCCGGGAGCGGGCTCGCATGCGACGTACCTCGAGCGCGGCGAGTACATCATGTTGCTGCCGTTCTCGGGCGAGCGGTACATCCGCGGTCCACTCGATCTGCTCCGCCGGATGTGGCGCGACACGCTCGCCCAGCCCGACCCTGGCGACCTGGCCGCCCGAGCCCGACGGACGCTCAGCGTCCCGTTCGTCGACTATGCCCGCGGCGACGGGAAGATCGTCGGTCCCGGCGGTGATGCCGACTGGACGCCCATCATGGTCAGTGACGAGGACGGTTGGATCGACCGCTATCGCGGTCTGTGGGGCCTCGACACGGGTGACCGGTTCGCGGGCGAACGGGCGCCGGCCGGGCCGAAATACACCAGGACGGGCTCGGTCCGCCAGTCATGGCACGATCCACTCGGGTTTGCGGGCCTGGGCAAGGTGGCGCCGCCATCCAAGACGGTGCCGGTCCTCGAAAATCGTCTGGCCGAGCTCGCGGCGACGAGGACCGCGGTCAGTGCCGAGGCCGAGGCGCTGTCGATCGCCCTGCCCAAGCTGGATGCCGAGCTGGCCGCCGTCCGTGGGATCGGCGGTCTCGACCGGTACCGGACCGGCCGCGGGCTCGAGCTTCGCGAGGGTGAGGAGCGCCTGACCAGCCTGCGCGTGCAGGAGGTGGAGCTCGGGACCGCGATCGTCGCCGGGCAGGACCGGCTGGCTGCGCTGCGGGCCGGTCATCTCGACGATCCGCGGCTGCATCTCCATCACGCGTCGGAGCCTGAGCCTCCGTCAGTCGCCCATCGTCGGGCGTTCGGTGAGGCCTGGGCTGCCTTGAGTGTGGGCCTGCTCATCGTGGTGCTCGCGGTCGTCGTCTGGTTCCGGATCCTGCCCGTCCCCGTGGCGATGGTCGCCCTGTTCGGGTCGTACCTGGCGATCGAGTCCTTCTTCGACCGCAACAGCACCGAGCTGGTGCTCAGGATCACGGTCGTCCTGGCCATCGTGTCTGCGCTGATCCTGGCGGTCGCCTATCTGCGCGAGCTGTTCCTGGCCGGATTGCTGGCGCTCGGCATCCTCCTCGTTCTCGACAATCTCGCCGAACTGCGCCGCCGCCTTCACTGATCGCACCCCGTTGGATGGCCGCGACCCGCAGCCTTGACCGGCTGCCCGAGGACTCACCGTGGGCCCCGTTGTTGCAGGACACGAGACTCGCCGGAAGCGGTATCGCGCGGGAGCGCCACCTGACGGTGTCGCCCGGCTGTCATCGGTTGTGCTGTAATGCGGACGACGGCCGCTCATCGCCGTCCGTTCGACTGCCGACCGGCCACGCGGCGCCACGCCGCACCCGACAGCCCGTCCCGAGGTGATCCATGGGCATCACGACCGCTCCCGGCGCCATGACCAGCGAGGAGATCGTCGCGCTGTCGCGCGAGCACACGTTCTTCTCGTGGTCCGTCCAGGGCGCCCTCGATCCGATCGCCATCGACCATGCCGAAGGCGTCTACCTGTACACGCCGGAGGGCCGGCGCATCCTCGACTTCAACAGTCAGCTGATGTCGGTCAACATCGGGCACGGCGACCGCCGGGTCATCGATGCCATCACCGCCCAGGCGACCAAGCTCCAGTACGTCCAGCCGGCCTTCGCAACGGAGATCCGGGCCCGGCTCGGCCAGAAGCTGGCCGACATCCTGCCCGGCGACATGGACAAGGTCTTCTTCACGCTCGGGGGGGCGGAGGCGGTCGAGAACGCCATCAAGCTCGCCCGGCACGCCACCGGCCGGCACAAGATCCTGGCGCGCTACCGCTCCTATCACGGCGCGACCATGGGGGCGATGACGCTGACCGGCGACCCGCGCCGCTGGGCCAACGAACCCGGCATCGTCGGCGTGGTCCGCTACCCGGACACCCACCGCTGGGGCGAGGCGAGACCCCGGCCCGTGGCGGAGAGCCTGCAGGGTCTGGAGGACGTCATTCGCTACGAGGGCGCCAAGACCATCGCCGCGGTCTTCCTCGAGACGATCGTCGGGACCAACGGCATCCTCATCCCGCCGGACGGCTACATCGCGGGCGTCCGCGAGATCTGCGACCGGAACGACATCCTGATGGTCGCCGACGAGGTGATGGCCGGGTTCGGGCGGACCGGACGCTGGTTCGCGGTCGACCATTGGGACGTCGTCCCCGACCTGATGACGATGGCCAAGGGATTGACCAGCTCCTATCTGCCGCTCGGCGCGGTCGCGATGCGCCACGGGATCGCCGAGAAATTCGAGACCCAGATGTTCTATGGCGGGCTGACGTACAGCAGCCATCCCGTCAGCCTGGCCGCCTCGCTCGCGACGATCGCGGTCTACGAGGAGGACGGGTTGATCGAGAACGCGGCGCGCCTGGATTCGGTCATGCGCGAGCACCACCAGCGGCTCGCGGCGAAGCATCCGAGCGTCGGCGCGACCCGCAACCTCGGGCTGTTCGGGATCATCGATCTTGTTCGAAGTCGCGATCCGTGGACGCCCCTGACTCCGTTCAACGGGACCTCGGACGAGATGAAGGCGATCGGCCGCATCCTCCGCGACAACGGGCTCTACACGATGATTGCCAACAACTCGATCCATACCAACCCACCGCTCATCATCACCGAGGCGCAGCTCGCCGAAGGCTTCGAGATCATCGACCGGGCGCTCGAAATCGCGGACGCCGCGGTCGCCTGAGTCCGCCATCCAACGGACGAGCGACGCCTGATGACGACCGCAACCCGGACCGTCCGCGGCGCGTCACGCCGGCCCGCGGCGATCGCCGAAGCGCCGGGTGGTCACTCGAAACGGCGACAGCTTGCCGGCCTCGTCATCGTGCTCGGCGCGCTGGTGTTGCTATGGGAGGGCTCGAAATGGATCGCCGGCGATCCGTGGCGGATCCACGCCACGATCGCCGGGATCGGGATCGACTACGAGCACTTCCCGCCGCTCAAGTGGCGGATCGCGGATGATCTCTCGCTGCCGCACGTGTGGGACATCGTCCGCGCGTTCGTCGACCCGGCGCAGCGCGGCGGCGCACCACTCGGTGCCGTGCTCCTCGGCCAGGCGGCATTCACCTTTGCCGAGGCACTCGCGGGCTTCGTCATCGGCGGCCTGCTCGGTCTCGGCCTCGGTGTCTTCTTCGTCCACTCACGACTCGCCGAACGGGCGCTC
>JBBRXB010000008.1:0-122167 GCA_038248915.1 Candidatus Limnocylindrales bacterium
CTGCTGTTCCCGCCTGACTTTAGCAATCGGGCTTGGCAGCTATCTACGACCACTAATCTGGTGGATAGAGGAATTGTGCCTTTGGTCGGCATTGCCCTGCTGTTTACCGGCTACTGGATTGATAGCAACTTAGGTAAGGTGCCCCGCCGAGGGAATTTGGCGCTAGATCTCCGGTTTTGGACTTGCCTACTTTCTTGCTTGTTGGGGCTGATGTTTCTGTTTACGACGGTGCTGCATCCTAACAATGTGCGAATTCAAAGCCGAGAAGCGCTGACTCAGGTAGAAACCGAAGCGCAGCAGGCCAATGCTCAACTCGATCAGCGTTTGAGTGCTGATTTGGCTCAGCGGCGGGCGCAAATTGATACGCTGTTACAGGATGAAACTCAGCTCAAGGCTGCGATCGCTAGCGGTAACCTAGACGCTGCCCAGCAGGCTCAAATTGAAAAATTCCGCAGCGATCCAGCCGCGCTGCAAGCCTTCTTACATTCTCCGGCTGGAGAGGCTAAAACTCAGCTGCAAACCCGCATCGGCGAACAGAAAAAAGACGCGACTCAGCGCCTGAAAACAGAAGCTACCAAAGCAACGATCCGAATCACTCTCAGTAGCCTGTTACTAGCCATAGGCTACACCTACATTGGCTGGCAGGGCCTACGCCGCTTGCTTTCGATGGTAGCGTGATCAGGTGTTACGATCAGGATTTTATGATCGAGCCCTTAGGGTCAAAATTTTCGATAGTTAGCCCAGAAATTAGCCCAGAAATTAGCCCAGAAACCAGCCCAGAAATCAGCTCAAAGCGGTTATCATCGCTTGCTGGGCGACGCTTTGGTAGAGCGTTCTGAAGTGATCCATCACAATTTTGGCTTCAGTGGTGGCCAAAGGCATATCGCCAATCACATCTAAAACGCTTTGTTCGGCGGGCGTAATCACGACGAGTGAAGGGTCTAAGGGCTCACCATACGCCCAAAAGTTAGCGAGTTCATGATGATGAGTTTGGACAGAAAGCGGTGGCTGAACGGTAGGTTTGGACGCCGCTTCGCTATGATCAGAGCCTGCCACTGAGGGTTGCCAGTCGGCTGCCGAAGAATTTGCCAAAGAAGTTGCCGAAGCGGTGGCTGGTTCGGCAACGGTGGGTTGAGCGATCGCCTGCTGTCTTTTTTGCCGCAAAGCCTCAAGCACTTGGGCCTTACTTTGCCCTCTCAGCTGAAACAGTACAAACGGATCTTCTCGAAAGAAGTCACCTAGCTGGTAATACACAGCGGCAATGTGTTTGCAAGGGTTTTTAGGATCAGGGCAGCTACATTTGGATTTGACATCAGCCAAGGTAAAGGGAAACAAGCTCAGGCCATTGGAGGTAAAAACTGCCTCAATGTCGTCTGGCATTTCTCCAGCTAAAAGCTGCGCAGAATAAAGCGCCTGCTGGCTCAAGGTATCAATCACAAAGCCGGCTTCGGACGGACCGGCCGCTGGTTCGCGGTCGACCACTGGGACGTCACTCCGGACCTGATGACGATGGCCAAGGGCCTGACCAGCTCGTACCTGCCACTCGGCGCGGTCGCGATGCGCCACGCCATCGCCGAGCAGTTCGAGACCCAGATGTTCTACGGCGGTCTGACCTACAGCAGCCACCCGGTCAGCCTCGCCGCGTCGCTCGCGACCATCGCGGTCTACGAGGAGGACGACCTGATCGGCAATGCGGCGCGCCTCGGGCCGGTCCTGCGGGCGCACCACGAGCGGCTCGCGGCGCGCCATCCGAGCGTCGGGGCGACACGCAACCTCGGCCTGTTCGGGATCATCGATCTGGTCCGCAGCCACGATCCGTGGACGCCCCTGACGCCATTCAACGGCACGTCCGACGAGATGAAGGCCATCGGCAGGTTCCTGCGGGACAACGGCCTGTACACGATGCTCGCCAACAACTCGATCCACACCAACCCGCCGCTGTGCATCACCGAGGACCAGCTGACGGAGGGCTTCGACATCATCGATCGCGCCCTCGACATCGCCGACGCCGTCCTGGCCTGAGCCCGGTCGATGACGATCGCGGGTGGCTCGCTCCCGCGGGTGACCGGCCGGCCGCTCATCGCGGCGGGCGGGGAGGTGGCGGCTGTCCGGTCGAGGCGCCGTCGGATCGTCGGGCTCGTCATCGTCCTGGTCGTCCTGGTCGTGCTGTGGGAGGCGGCCAAGTGGCTCGGCGGCGACCCGTGGCGGATCCACGCCTCGATCTCGGGCATCGCGATCGACTATGAGCACGTCCCGCCCTTGAAGTGGCGGATCGCCGATGACCTGTCGGTGCCGCACGTGTGGGACATCGCGCGTGCGTTCGTGGATCCGGCTCAGCGTGGCGGCCCGCCGCTCGGCGCGGTGCTCGCCGGCCAGGCCCTGTTCACGTTCATGGAGGCCCTCGCCGGCTTCGTCATCGGCGGTGCGCTCGGCCTGACCCTGGCCGTGCTGTTCGTCCATTCGCGGCTGGCGGAGCGTGCGCTCGTGCCGTACGTCGTCGCGTCGCAGACCGTACCGATCCTGGCCATCGCCCCGCTGGTCGTCGTCGCGCTGAAGGCGGACTGGCTGTCGGTGTTGGCCGTCGCCGCCTACCTGACCTTCTTCCCGGTCACCATCGCGGCGCTCCGCGGGCTCCGCGCCGTCGACCCCCGGGCGATCGAGCTCTTCCGCTCATACGCGGCGACCCGGCGCCAGATCCTCCGCCAGGTGCGGCTGCCGACGTCGGTGCCGTACCTGTTCTCGGGGTTTCGAGTAGCCGCCGCTGCGTCCATCATCGGGGCGATCATCGGCGAGCAGACGGCGGGTGTGGCGTCCGGTCTCGGCAGCGCGATCCTGAACTACAACCAGTACTACGCCACGGCGCCGGAGCGGCTGTGGGCGACGGTCGTGGTGTCCGCGTTCGTCGGGTTCGTCTTCGTGGGTGCCATCAACGTGGCCGAGCGGGTCCTGACCCGCGGCCGTTACCGACCAGTGGAGGGGATGCTGTGACGATGGACGCGGCGGGCGCAAGCGAGGGACTTGCGAGCGCTGCCGCGGGATCGGCCGTGGTCGTCGAGGCGACCGACGTGGGCAAGGTCTTCGGGACCGGGACCGCGGCGGTCGCGGCGCTCGAGGGCATCGACCTCAAGATCCGCCAGGGCGAGTTCGTGTCGCTCATCGGACCGTCGGGTTGCGGCAAGTCGACGCTCCTCCGGCTCATCGGCGATCTGATCGCGCCGACAAGCGGGACCCTTCGGATCAACGACAAGACCCCGATGCAGGCCCGGCTCGATCGCGACTACGGGATGGTCTTCCAGGCGTCCGTCCTGATGGACTGGCGGACGATCGCCAAGAATATCGAGCTGCCGCTCGAGATCATGGGCTACCCGGCCGACGAGCGGCATCGGCGGGCGGCCGACCTGCTGCGGCTGGTCGAGCTCGAAGCGTTCGCCGACCGGCATCCGTGGGAGCTGTCGGGCGGGATGCAGCAGCGCGTCGCCATCGCCCGGGCCTTGTCGTTCGACCCGAAGCTCCTGCTCATGGACGAGCCGTTCGGTGCGCTCGACGAGATGACCCGCGAACGGATGAACGCGGAGCTGCTGAGCATCTGGCAGCGGACCGGCACGACCATCGTATTCGTCACCCACAGCATCCCCGAAGCGGTCTTCCTGTCGACCCGGGTGGTCGTCATGTCCGCGCGACCCGGGCGGATCTCGCAGGTCATCGACATCGATCTGCCGGCCGCCCGCGTGGTCGAGACGCGCGAATCGGGTCGCTACTTCGAGCTCGTGACCCGCGTCCGCGAGGCCCTCCGCCAGAACGAGGCGGGCGAGGACCTCGACCCGGTCGCAGCCGAGCGCATCCGCGCCGAGGGTCTGGCATGAGCTGGCGCCGGCCGTGACCCGCGCCGCGGTCCGCGAGTGGCTGCCCGCGATCGTCGTATTCGGCGTGGTCATCGTCGCCTGGGAGGTCACGCTCCTGGTCCTCGGCGTCCAGTCGTTCCTCATCCCGCGCCCGAGCGTGATCGCGGCCAGCCTGGCCGAGGAGTGGTCGACGCTGGCCAGGGGCGTCGTCTACACCGGGACCGAGGCGGTCGTCGGTCTGATCGTCGGTGTCGCGCTTGGCACGGTCAGCGGTCTCGCCACGGCCCGCTGGGCGAGCGCCCGCGAGGTCCTCCTGCCGGTGGCCATCGGGGCGAGCACGATCCCGATCATCGCCTTCGCCCCGATCACGCTCAACTGGTTCGGCGTCGACAGCCTGCTGCCGCGGATCACGATCGTCGCGGCGATGGTCTTCTTCCCGGTCATGGTCAACACCGTCCGCGGGCTGACCAACGTCGAGCCGGCGGCTCTCGAGCTGATGACGTCGTACGCGGCCGGACAGTCGCAGACGCTGGTCAAGCTGCGGGCCCCGAACGCGCTGCCGTACTGGTTCACGGCCTTGCGCATCGCCACCACGCTGAGCGTCATCGGGGCCGTGGTGGGGGAGTTCTTCGGCGGGCCGCTCTATTCGCTGGGCATCTACATCACCCTCGAATCCGGGCACAGTCGCTACCCGTCGGCGTGGGCCGCGATCATCCTCGCCTGCGCCATGGGGATCGGGCTGTACCTCGTCGCTGTGGCGCTTGAGCGCCTGGTCATGCCGTGGCGGACCGCCCGCGAGATGGCTCGATGACAACGAGGTCGCGGGACTACCATTCGTCCCGCTCGAAGGATGTCCGTCGACGGCATCAGCCGCTCGACGCTGTGAGGAGGAGGGAACCATCGTGAGACTGTCTCGGAAGGTGCTGGCGATCGCGGCGACCGCAGTGCTCCTGGTCGCCGCCTGTAGTTCGACCCCCGGCGGGTCCGCCGGCGCGTCGGCCGGTGTCCTGACACCGGTCAAGTTCCAGCTCCAGTGGGTCGCGCAGTCGCAGTTCGCCGGCTACTACGCGGCGCTGGACCAGGGGTACTACAAGGACGCCGGGCTGGATGTCTCGCTGCTCCTCGGCGGCCCGAATATCAACAACGTCCAGGCCGTGGCGACCGGCGGCGCGGACATCGGGACCGCCTGGCTGCCCAATATGCTCCAGTCGCGCGAAGGCGGGACCGATCTCGTGTCGATCGCCCAGATCTTCCAGCGCTCCGGGACCCGGATGGCCTCGTTCAAGGCGGCCGACATCACCGATCCGAAGAGCATGGCCGGCAAGAAGATCGGCAGCTGGCTCGGCGGCAACGAGCCGGAGCTATTCGCGGCCCTGACCAAGGCCGGGCTGGACCCGACCAAGGAAAACATCATCAAGCAGAACTTCGACATGTCGGGGCTGCTCAAGGGTGACCTCGATGTCGCCCAGGCGATGATCTACAACGAGTACGCTCAGGTGCTGGAGGCCAAGAACCCGGCGACCGGCGCGCTGTACACACCTGCCGACCTGAACGTGGTCGACTTCAACGACCCGGCCGTCGGCACGGCGATGCTCCAGGACCAGATCTTTGCCAGCGACAAATGGCTCAAGACCGGTAGCAATGCCGATGTCGCGACAAAGTTCCTGCAAGCGACGTTCAAGGGCTGGATCTTCTGCCGTGACAACGCCCAGAAGTGCGTCGACATCGTGCTTGCCAAGGGCTCCCAGCTCGGTGCCAGCCATCAGGCCTGGCAGATGAACGAGATCAACGCGCTCATCTGGCCGTCGCCCAACGGCATCGGCCTGCTCGACAAGACGCTGTACGACCAGACGATCTCGATCGCCACGACGTACCAGGTCCTGAAGGCCGCACCGTCGGCCGATGCGACCCGCACGGACCTCGCCCAGAAGGCCCTCGACGCGCTCGGCACCTCGGTCGACACCAAGGGCGCGAGCTTCGCGAAGCAGACGATCACGCTCAAGGAGGGCGGCAACTAGCCCGCACTCTCCGATCAGTCGCAGCCCGGACGGCCGGCCCGCGAGGGCCGGCCGTTCGATTCGGGTCGGGCCGGGAAGCGGTGGCGCGGAGCGGGCCGCGCGTGGCGATGGTCTACCGGCCGGAAGCAAACCGGCTTATCGCCCTGGATAGTCCCAGCAGAGTTATCTGGCGGACATCGAAGGCAAACCGCCTTCGAACGGAGGTCGAGACGAGGCGCTCCGTGCTGCCATGAGCGTGAACCGCCCATCAACCGCGAGCTAATGGCTGGCTAAGGGCTGGAAGTAAGACTGTCAGGAATGATCCAGGAGACAACGACCGTCCAACGAACGACACAGCGCTGCCGCCGCAGGCCGACGGATGCGGAGCGCGAGGCCATACGCCTGACCGATGCGGTCGCTCAAGCTCTCGGCCGGGCGATCCGGGCACGTCGCCGACGGCTCGGTATCAGCCAGGCTCGACTAGCCGAGCGGGTCGGGGTCCAGCAATCGCGGATCAGCCAGATCGAGCTCGGTCGCGGTCGGGCGGCGCCCCTCCACCTGTGGGTCCGGATCGGCGTCGCGATCGGCCTGCCTCTTGCCATCTCCTTCACGCGAGCGCTCGGCGAGGAGCGGCGACCGATCGACGCCGGCCATCTCGAGATGCAGGAATACCTGTTGGCGCTGGCCCGTTCGACCGGTCGGACCGGGGCGTTCGAGCTGCCGACTCGGCCGCTCGATCCGCGGCACTCCATCGATGTCTGCGTGCGCGACCGCAGGGCTCGGGTGCTATTCATCGAAGAAGCCTGGAACACCTTTGGCGATCTCGGCGCAGCGCTCCGCTCGACGCGCCGCAAGGAGGCCGAAGCGACCGACCTTGCCGCTACGATCGACGACGGACCCACGTTCCGCGTCGCCAGCGTCTGGGTCGTTCGCGCCAGCGCGACCAACCGCGCGACCCTCGGCCGGTATCCCGAGATCGTGCGCAGCGCCTTCCCGGCTTCGTCGCGTGGCTGGGTCCTCGCGCTCACATCGGCCGCCGCGCCGCCAGTCCAGCCTGGCCTCGTCTGGTACGACCCCGCCACACGCCGCCTCCACGAATGGCGCGCGGCCAGCCACGCGGTCGCCCGGTCCTAGAGGGTGACAGGCTTCGTCATCGACGGCCGGCTCAGCACGATGCCGGCGCCGAACGTCATGACGCCGGCGATCGCCGGTCCGCCATGGGACAGATCGAGATCGCCGATCGGGTCGACAGCCCATGGAGGCCGATCATCCGGTTCAGCCTCGGTCCATAACGTGCTAGCCAAGAGTAGCACGATAATCGTCGACATGCGCCGTCGTCAAGGCGTAGCTGGGCCATACTCGGTCGAGATGCGCGCCCTGATCTTCGACCTCGACGGCACCCTCGTGGACACCGTCTACGCGCATGTGTTCGCCTGGCAGCGCGCATTGCTCGAGGCCGGCCACCCGGTCGACGGTTGGCGGATCCATCGGCGGATCGGGATGAGCGGCGGCCTGTTCGCCCGCGCTGTCGGACGCGAGATCGGCCGGAACCTGACCGATGACGAGACCGCCACCCTCCAGCGCCGGCACGGCGAGATCTTCCGCGAGATCCTGCCCGAGCGGCGGCCACTTCCCGGCGCCATCGAACTGCTCCAGACCCTCCGCCGCAACGAGGTCGTCCACGGCATCGCGACGTCCGGCCGCCGGCCCGAGATCGATGCCTCGCTGCTCGCCCTGAACGTGCCACCGGACATGGTCGTCATCGAGCGCGGCGACGTCCTGCGCGCGAAGCCCGAGCCCGACCTGTTTCTCGCCTGCCAGGCCCGGCTCGGTGTCGCGATCGCCGATTGCTACGTGGTCGGCGACGCGGTCTGGGACCTGCTCGCCGCCCGACGGGCCGGGATGCTGAGCGTCGGCCTGCTGACCGGCGGCTACGGCGAGGACGAGCTGCGCGCCGCCGGCGCCTTCCGCGTCTACCGCGACGCCGCGGAGCTGCTCGATTCGCTCGATGAGCTCGGGCTGGCGATCGGCCCCGAATGATCGCCGTCAGCCGCCGCAGGTCACCAGGCCGGCCGCGACCTTGGCCCGCAGGATGTGGAGCGCGGCATCGTCGATGCGGACACGGAACGAGCTGCTCGCCGCGGCCTGCGACGCGAGGGCCCCGGCCATCGGGATGGCGACGCTGAGCTCGTTGACGATGATCATGTCGCCGCCGACACCGACGAAGTCGATCGCCCGGTCGGCCGGCGTGAACGAGCTGACCGCCGTGGCCCCGAGGCTGTCCGATGCGACCACCCCACGAAAGCCGAGCTTGTCGTGCAGCAGCCCGCGGACGATCTTCGACGAAAAGACGGCGAGGTGGTTCGGGTCGATCTCGGTGTAGGTCGCGAGCGACACCATCACGAACGGCACGCCGGCCCCGATGGCCTTCGCGAACGGCTGGAGGTACGGATCAGTCGAGGTCGTGAGCGTGTCGGTCACCGCGCTCGTGACATCCGTGTTGCCGACGACGCGGCCGAGGCCCGGGAAATGCTTCGCGGTCGTGACCACGTGGGCCTTGTGCATCCCGCCGATGACTGCGACGACGTGGCTCGCCACGGTCGACGGATCGTGCCCGTATTCGCGTTTCAACTGGCCGATCGGCGCGTTCGTCGAATCGGTGCCGGGCGGGACCACATCGGCGACCGGGGCCAGGTCCAGGTTGACCCCGGCCGCTCGCAGCTGGGCGCCCCAGCGGGCCGCCTTGGTCTCGAGCGTGGCCGTCGACATCGCCCCCTGGCTGAGCGCGGACGGGACGGTGTCGAAGCCGGGTCCGGACAGGGCCTGGACGAGACCACCCTCCTGGTTGGCGGCGACGAAGAATCGGACGCCGTAGGTCGTCGCCTTCGTGGCCAGGGCCTGGACGGCGTCGGTCGTGCTCCGCACGGCCGCGACCCCCACCGCGGTCCTCGTCGTGAACGACACCGAGCCGAAGTGGTAGGTCGCGATGGCCGACCGCTCGGCCGTCCCGAGCTGGTCCTTGGCGAGCCCGATCATGAACAGCTGTCCGATCCGCTGCGACTCGGTCATCGCCGCGAGGGTCGTCGTCGCACAGGCCGTCGCGGTGATCCGCACCGGGATCGGAACCGGCGTTGACCTGACCACGGGCACCGGCGTGACCCGGGCCGTCGGCGTGGCCGTGACGATCGGCGTGGCCGTGACGATGGGCGACGGCGTCGCCGACGACGTCACCGACGACACGGTCGCCGTCGAGGCACCGGGGACGCCGCTCGACTGGCCGGTCCCCCCGCAGCCGGCCAGCAGCACCACGGTCAGGGCGAGGCTGAGCGTGCGCATCACAAGTGCCCCTCGTGGTCTCAGAACGCGACCGGCGTCCAGGTCTCCCCGGCGTCATGGGTCATCAGGAGCCGACTGGCGCCGCTCTGCTCGGTCGCCACGACGATGCCCTGGGTCGGGGTCGTGAACCCGAGGTCGGCGAACGTCACCTGGGCCGGGTCCAGCACGGTCTTCCAGGTGTGGCCGCCGTCATACGACGCGACGAGCACGGAACCCTGGGGCACGTCGCCGCCGATGACGATCGTGGACCGTCCCGGGGTCGCGATGACCGCGGCGCCGTCGAGCGGCGTGGCCCCGGCGACCTCGCTGAAGCTCGTGCCACCGTTCGTCGACGTGAACAGGTGATCGCCCTTGGGGTCACTGAGGACCCCGACGTCGCACGCGGCCGCCAGGTCAGTCGCGCTCGAGGCGCCGAGCACGGCCGGACCTACGACGTCGAGGCAGACCGGTGTCCACGCCGCCCACGACCCGTTGGTCAGGCGCGCGCCCGAGACCACGGTCCGATCGTTCTCCAGCACCCAGCCGCCCGTCCCGGACAGGACCAGCTGCGGACGCGGGACCGGACCAGCCCCGACCGGGACATTGACCGAGGCCACCGTCCAGCTGTTGGACGTGACCTTGCTCGACGCGATCCGGAAGTCCTGTCCCCCGGGATAGATGACGGCGTGGACGGTGCCACGGGCGGCCTCGAGTGCCTCGACCGGCGAACCCGCGGGCATCCCCGCGATCGACACGGCCTTCCACGTCGCGCCGCCATCGTGGGTCGCCCACAGCTCGGGCCCGTAGGCCCAGCCGTCGTTCGCATTCGCGAAACGGAGGAGGGCGATCCCGGTACTGACGTCGCTCACCGGGCCGCGACCGATCGTCGTCTTCGGGGCGGGGATCGTTCTCCAGCTCGCGCCGCCATCGGTCGTACGGGCGATGGCCGGACAACGGCCCGTGTCGCACGGCACGCTGCCCAGCACCCAGCCGACCTTCGACGACACGAAGGTCGCCGAGACGGGCTCGAACCCGGCGGGCACCGGCGGTCGGGCCGGGGTCGGAGTCGGCGTGCTCGCCGGCGAGACCGAGGCCGAGGCCGAGACCGACGGCTCCACGGATGGGCTGGTTGACGGCTCGGTCGACGGGCTCGCCGAGGCGACGACCGCCACGGATGGCGAGCCGCCGACCGGCACCGGCGCGGGACCTGAGCCGGGCCGGATGATCAGCGCGATGAGGGCGATGGCGACCCCGGCCGCGAGCAGTCCGAGCCCAGACCCGATGCCGCGCGAGGTCAGCCCGGAGCGCATGGTCAGCCGCTGGGCGGCCGGCTCCCGGCTGGGGATCTCCGAGACCTGGGCGACGAGGCGGTCGGGCGCGGGCTCGCGGGTGAGGCGGTCGAGTGTGGCGCGCAGCTCGCGCTCGAACGTCGTGTCGTCGGTCATCGGGAGACACTCCCTTCATGGGTCGGATCGATCGCCGACCGGAGGTATCGCAAGGCGTGGTGGAGGCGCGACTTGACGGTGCCCTGGCGGGCGCCCGTCCGGGCCGCGATCTGGTCGACGGTGAGGTCGAAGTAGTAGCGCAGGACGACGACCTCGCGCTGGTCCGGGGTGAGGGTCCTGAGCGCGAGCCCGAGGGCCTCGTGATCGGCCAGCGCGTCGGTCCCGTCGGGGGAGATGCGCGTGGCTCCGGGATACGCGAGGCCCGTGGATGAGCCGGGGCCGGCATCCAGGCTGAGTGGCATACGACCGCGCGTCCGAAGCTGGTCGCGGCAGGCGTTCACGAGGATCCGCCCGAACCACGCGTCGAACCGCGCCGGGTCGCGCAGATCGCCGAACTTGCGCCAGGCGCTGAGGGCTGCGTCGTGGGTGGCGTCCTCCGCGTCCGACCTCGAGCCGAGGACGAGCGTTGCATACCGGTAGGCCCGGTCGAGCGCCCGGCGGTCGACCAGGCGGGCGAAGAGCTCAGCACGAGCGGCGTCGGGGCGGTCTGCCGTCTGCCTCACCGGCTGGATGACCTCAGTAGGGTGTTCGATCATGACGTACCGACGGGATGGTCGCGGAAAACGTTCAATCTGGCGTACGGCCGGGCCGACAGGGCCGTCGAGGACGACCAATGGCTCGCTCTGGACCATGTCAAGCCCTCGAGCGCTGCTCCTGAACGCCTCGAGCTAGTCCGTGCGGCCGGTCCCGAACTGGCGGTCGCCGGCGTCACCCAGCCCCGGCTGGATGTAGCCCTTGTCGTTGAGCGAGCGGTCCAGCGCCGCGCAGAAGATCTCGACATCCGGGTGCGCCTTCGAGACCGCCTCGACGCCCTCCGGCGAGGCGATGAGGTTGACCAGCTTGATGCGGACGGGCTGGACCGCGCCCCACTTCTTGAGGACCTCGATGGCGGCCGTGGCCGAGCCGCCGGTCGCGAGCATCGGGTCGAGGATCAGGCACAGGTCGACCGTCGCGGAGTCGGGCAGCTTGTTGTAGTACTCGACCGGGCGGAGCGTCCGTTCGTCGCGGAACAGCCCGAGGTGCCAGACCTGGGCGGTCGGCATCAGCTCGAGCATGGCGTCGACCATCCCGAGCCCCGCTCGCAGGATCGGCACGAATCCGACCCGCTCGCCGAGCTCCGAGGCGGTCATCGCCTCGAGCGGCGTCCGGATCTCGAGCGGCCGGACCGAGACATCCGCCAGTGCCTCATAGCCGAGCAGCCACGACAGCTCGCGCACGACCTCGCGGAACTTCTTGGGCTCCGTCCGCTCGTCGCGCAGGATCGCGAGCTTGTGCAGGACGGCGGGATGCTGCGACACGTGGAGGTTCGGGCCGGTCATGGCGCCCATCCTAACAATCGGCGGGGTATCCTCGCCGTCCAGCGGTCTTCCTCGTCGAGCTCCGGAGAACCACCGATCGTGCCCGCATCCGCCGCCCCTGCCACGGCCCGCCCGGGGCGCTCGTCGACGCGCGCCGGCGCCAAGGGCCGGGTCGTCACCCCGATCCTCGCCCGCCATGTCCGGAACGGCATCGAGGAGAGCGTCCACCGCGGCGACATCGTCGAGACCGACGCCGCCGGCCGGGTCATCCGCCAGCTGGGCGACCCGGATCGGGTCGTCACGCTCCGCTCGACGGTCAAGCCATTCGGGCTCCTCGCGCTCATCGAAGCCGGCGGGATCGCGGCGTTCGATCTCGAGCCCGCCGAGATCGCGGTCATGGCCAGCTCACACTCGGGCGAGGACCTCCACGTCCGGACGCTCCAGGGCCTCTACCGCCGATCCGGCGTCAGCCAGGCGCTGCTCGCCTGCGGAGCGGATGGCGCACCGCTCGATCCATTGACGGCGGCCCGGCTGGCACGTGACGGCGAGAAGGCCGGGCCGATCCGCCACATGTGCTCCGGCCAGCACACGGTGTCGCTTCTGCTGTCCCGGCTCCGTGGCTGGGACGCGACCGACTACTGGAAACCGAGTCATCCGTCGCAGGTCGCCTATCGCGACGCCGTGGCACGCGCCTACGGGACGCCCGCCGCCAAGCTGCGGACCGCCATCGACGGTTGCGGCATCGAGACCTTCGCCTTCCACCTGCGCGAGGTCGCCCGGGCGTACGCCATGCTGGCCGATCCAGCCGGCATCCCGGGCACGGACCCCCGCTCCGAGCTGGCCGGCTCGCTGACGATCATCCGCGACGCGATGCTGGCCGATCCGGAGATGATCGCCGGGCGGCACGATCGCCTCGATACGTCGGTCATGAAGGCCGCGCCCGGTCGGCTCATCAGCAAGGGCGGGATGGAGGCCCTCCGCGGCATCGCGATCCTGCCCGGGGTCCGGAACGGCACGAATTCGGCCGGGGCGTCGGGGATGGCGATCAAGATCGAGGACGGCGATGCGGCGGACCGCGGGACGTGGGCGGCTACGGTCGAGGCGCTCCGGCAGGCGGGCGTGCTCGATGCCGGGTCGTTGCGCGAGCTGGCCCGCTACCACCGCCCGGCCGAGGTCGATCCGCACGGTCGGGTCGGCGCTGAGACGATCCCCGAGTTCGATCTCGCACCGGTGGGTGAGCTCATCGGCTGAGCGGCGCCGGCCGCCGGCCGACCACCTGCCACGAGCGATCGCGACCGACCCGATGATCTCCGACACCGAGGCCTACCGGATCCTGGGGCTCGCCCGCGGCGCCACGACCGACGAGGTGAAGCGGGCCTATCGCCGGCTGGCCAAGATCCATCACCCCGACGCCGCCGGCGAGAAGAACCTGCCGCACTTCCTCGCCATCCAGGCGGCCTATGAGCAGCTGACCGACGGGCTCGATGGGCCCGCTCGCGGCCGCCGGGCGGGTTCCGCGGCGGCACCCCGGCGGCCCTGGGACGCCGACCCGGACCGGTCCGATGCCACGCGGCGGGCCTATGGCGGCCGGACGCGCGGCACGAAGTCGGCAGGCAGCGGTGCCGGCCGGACGACCGGCGACGCAGCCGGCCCGGCAACGCCTCGCGGCACGGGCGCGCCGGGCCGGGCCGGGCCGACCGGTCGCCCGTCGTCGCGTCCGACCGGCCGATCCGGATCGACCTCACCCGGCGCCGGTCGTCGGCCCGGTCCGGAGCCGGGTCCGCCGCCACCGCCCGGGGCGGGCGCGAGCGCGTCCGGCGCCGGCGAGCCCTCGGCCGAACAGAAGACCCGCAAGCGAAATAAGGCGACCTTCGGATCGACCTCGTACGACAACGTCGATGGTCCGTTCGAGCCGGACTGGCGTGGCGCCAGCTGGTACGGCACCACGAGCGGTACGTACTGGACGCTCAACCCGAAGGAATACGCCGATCCCCGCAAGCACGGTCCGGAATACCAGGCACGTGCCCGGCGAGCGACCCGCAACCGCCCGACGGGCGATACCCCGGGCGAACCGGCGGCTCCCGAAGCGGGCGAAGCGCCCGTCGGCGCCGACCCGACCGGCGCCGCCCCGCACGATCCCGTTCCGGAACCGGGCGTCGGCGCGACCCACACCACGAGCTCATGGTGGGAATCGACGGCCGGCCCGGTCGACCCGGATCCCGATGTCGGGGCCGCCTGGACCGGACCCGGCCCGCGACCCGGTCCGGCGCCGTGGCCAGTCGGCGCCGACGCCGTCACTGACACGCCGCCGCCGGACATCGGGCGGGCCCTGGCCGACATCGGGCGGGCCCTGACCGACGATGGCTTCGGCGGCATCCGTGGTCGGGTCGTCCGGGGCATCATCGGCTGGCTGCCGATCGCGTTCGGCATTGGCTGGTTGGTCGGCGAGATGACCGGCTGTGGCCGGTTCGCCGCGACCTGCGACAACACGGCCGATCCGTTCGTGCTGGCCCTCCAGGCGGCTGTCCTGGCCATCCTGCTGTTCGTGCCCGCCGCCGGCTCGGTCGCGGCCATGGGTGCGATCGCCCTGCTCGTCGCAGCCGTCGGGGCGACCCTCATCCTGTCGGCGACCGGTGGCGCGGCCGATGGTGATTCGCGGCGCGCGACGCTCGGCGCGATCCTCCTCGTGGCGTGGCTGGTCGGGCTGGCGATCGCGGTCGTCCGCCGGATCCGCGCGCTCTCGTCACCCACGACTCCCGTATCCTGAGTTCATGCCTCCCAGACGCCACGATCCGCGCGACCTGTCCGCGGCTGCCCAGGAATACCTGCTCGCCCTGCGCGTGCTGGTCGGCTCCGACGATACCGGCCGAGTCACGGCCGCCCAGATCGCGCGTCATCTCGGGGTCACTACGCAGGCCGCCAGCGAGATGTTCCGCCGGCTGGTGGCGGATGGTCTGGTCGCGCATGCTGAGGGCCGCGATCTCCGGCTGACACCGGCTGGTCGCACCTCGGCCGATGGGATCTTCCGCCGGCACGCGCTGCTCGAATGGCTGCTGACCTCGGTCGTGGGGCTCGGCTGGGCCGAATCGGACGATGAGGCGATGCGCCTCCAGGGCGCCATCTCTCCGCGGGTCGAGGCGCGGCTCGACGAGATGCTCGGCCACCCCGAGACCTGTCCGCACGGTAATCCGATCGATGTCGAGACGGCCCGCCGGCGACCGGCCGGGACCCGCCTGAGCGAGATGGAGGCCGGTGCCCCGGCGACCATCTATCGGATCACGGAGGAGGCCGAGGAGGACGCCGGCCTGCTGTCCTACCTGGAGGCGCGGGCCCTGACGCCGGGCGCCCACGTGACGATCCTGGCCCGCAGCGAATCGCTCGACTCGCTGACGCTCGACGGCCCGCGCGGCCGGGCGACGCTCGGCCTGCGCCCGGCTGCGCTCGTGCGCGTGCTCCCGGGCGATGCGGACCCCGGCCTGTTCCACAAGGTACCGTCACAGGCGGGCCGCGGATGAGCAAGCCGCGTGACCGGATCGCGCCGAGTCCGACCGGGCCGCTCCACATCGGCACCGCTCGGACCGCGCTGTTCAACTACCTCCATGCCCGCCACACCGGCGGGACGTTCATCCTCCGGCTCGAGGACACGGACCAGGCGCGCAGCTCGATCGCCTACGAGAAGGACATCCTCGATGGGCTGCACTGGCTCGGCCTTCACTGGGACGAGGGTCCGGAGATCGCCGGCGAGGCGGCCCGGGGCCCGTACGCACCATACCGCCAGATGCTCCGGCTGCCACTGTACGAGGCGGCGACCAAGCGACTCCTGGCGGCCGACATGGCGTACCCCTGCTACTGCACGCCCGAGGAGCTCGACGCGGATCGCAAGGCCCAGGAGGCGGCCAAGCTCCCGCCACGCTACGTCGGCCGGTGCGCGGCGCTGACTCGCGAGGAGCGGGCCGTCTGCGTCGCGGAGGGCCGCCCGGCCGCCATCCGCTTCCGGGTAGGGACCGGCGTGGTCGGGTTCGACGACATCGTCCGGGGCCGCGTGGAGTTCGATGTCGCCAACCTCGGCGGTGACTTCGTGATCGTCCGGGGCGACGGCTCGCCGCTCTACAACTTCGTCGTCGTGGTCGACGATGCGGCGATGGAGATCAGCCACGTCATCCGCGGCGAGGACCACCTGTCCAACACGCCCAAGCACGTCCTGCTGTTCCGTGCGCTCGGTCACCCCGAGCCCCGGTTCGCCCACCTGCCGCTCATCCTCAACCCGGACCGGACCAAGATGAGCAAGCGCAAGAGCCAGACCGCCATCTCGGACTACATCGCCGAGGGCTTCATCCGCGAGGCGCTGGTCAACTACCTCGCGCTCCTCGGCTGGGCGACCGGGACCGAGGAGGAGGTCCTGTCGATCGACGAGATCGTCGAGCGCTTCGAGCTGGCCGACGTCCACAAGGGCGGCGCCGTGTTCGATCGTGAGCGGCTGGAGTGGCTCAACGGCCAGTGGATCCGTCGCCTCGAGCCCGAGGACCTCATCGAGCGTCTCCGGCCGTTCGTGGCCGTACAGCTGGCGGCCGGTCGGATCGACTGGATGCCACCCGACGATGACCTGCGGGCACTGCTGCCGGTCATCTCGGAGCGGCTGCCGACACTCGGCGCGATCGGCGACCTGGTCGGCTTCTTGTGGGTCCACGAGCTGGTGTACGACACGGGCCTGCTCGTGCCCAAGCGCTGGGACGTCGCCACGGCCCACGTGGCGCTGGCGGCGGCGCGCGCGACGATCGCCGCCGTCGGTGCCGTGGCGTTCGAGGCCGATGAGCTCGAGCCGCCGCTCCGGGCGCTCGCCGAGGCCCGCGACTGGAAGGTCGGCGACCTGTTCATGGCCATCCGGGTGGCGGTCACCGGGCGAACAGCGACGCCACCGTTGTTCGACACGCTCGTCGCCCTCGGCCCGGAACGTGTCCTCATCCGCCTCGACGCGGCCATCGAGCGACTCGCGCATGCATGAGAACGGAGGGATCACATGACCCACGACGACGTCCAGCACTGGCTGGACCATTACCTCGAGGCCTGGACGACCAACGACCCCAAAGCGATCGGTGCGCTCTTCAGCGACGCGGCGGAGTATCGATACCAGCCGTGGGCGGACCCGGTCGTCGGGCGCGATGCCATCGTCGCGAGCTGGCTGGACAACAGGGACGAGCCCGGAACGTGGACCGCGCATTACGACACCTGGGCGGTGGAGGGCGACCGGGCGACGGCCATCGGCGAGCGGCGCTACACCAACTCGGACGGCTCCTTCCGCACGCTCTACTACAGCCAGTTCGCCCTGCGCTTCGATGCCCACGGGGCATGCGCTGAGTTCATCGAGTCGTTCATGGAGCTGCCCGAGAAGCTGCGCGCGGGTCGTTGATCGGTCCCTGGCAACGGGGCGCGAACGAAGCGTTCAACGGCTCACGGTCCGCGGCGTCGGCTACGTGTTCCGCCGATCGACCTGATCGGACCGTTCGCTGGGGGATCCTGTGGGTGCGCGATCGAGGTTCTCGACCGATCCTGCCCGTAAGGGGAGACCAGGTGCACACATCGATTCGCCACTGTCGGAGATGACGCCGCTGACCCGTAGTAGATCGCCCGATCCGGCGACGACGCGACCTTGATCGTCGATCAGTCGGAGTGGATCGAACCGGACCTCCCAGTGATCCGGCCAGATCACGACGATCCGACTGCCGATGCCGTCCTCGAGCCACTCGCACTGGAATCGCTCGGGCCCATCACTGCGTCCTGCCCTCAAGCCGCCCGGTCACGCTGCCGATCGTCTCCCTGGTGGTGACGATCGTCCCGCCGTAACAACCGGTCAACACGCCGGCCAGGCTCACGAGGACCAGCCACCGGGCCAGCGCCTTCATCGGTTCGCACGATCGCCGGCCGTCGCGCTCGGCCTCGTGACGTCCCGCGATCGAAACCCGAGCTGCACCAGGATCAGTGGCGCCAGGAGAAGGAACGGAACGACGAACATCCAGGTCCCCAGTCTGCTACCTCTATGTAGCAAGTTATGACTGAGAAACGGGCTACTGTCAAGTCGCCACTTTCGGCGATCCGGCGGCCCATGCGGCCGGCGGAGGTCAGTTTGCCTTGTGGAACATCCGCTCCATGGCCTCGGCGGCGTCTTCGGCAGCGTCGATCGTGTCCTCGAGGTAGGTGTACAGATCCCGCCATTTGATGACCTCGATCGGCGGCAGGTCGTCGCGGAAGAGCTTGGCGACCGCCGACCGAGACAGGCCGTCGGCCTCCTTCTCGAGCTGATGGATCGTGGCGAAATGACCTTCCAGGTCTTTCATCCCGTCGAGCTTCGGCAGCGCCGCGGCGAGCTCGCGGCCCTGTTCGTCGAGGATGGCCGCCAGCCGACGGGCCTCGTCGGTCGGTGCCTTGACGCCATAGATGACAAAGGCCTCGGCGATCGACTGGATCCCGTCGACGACGTCGTCGAGGCGCGACACGAGCTCGTGGATGTCCTCACGATCGAACGGCGTGACGAAGGCGTCCTCGAGACGGCGGGTCACCTCGTGGTCGATCTCGTCGCCACGCTTCTCGAGCACCTGGATATCGGCGACCCGCTCGTCCAGTCGGTCGTATTGGTCGACCATCTCGTGCAGAGCCGCGGCGGCGGCGGCGAGATTGTCGCCGTCCAGCGCGAAGAGCTCGAAGAACTTCGGGTCCTTGGGCAGCAGTCGAAAGCTCATGGCGGTCCCTCCGATCGGAACGTCGGTGACGGTGCTGGTGGTCGTCGGGATGGATCCGGCAGCATCATGGCGCGCCCAGGGCATTGAGCACGACCCAGGCGATGGCCGCCAGGATGCCGGCCGAAGGGATGGTCAGCACCCAGGCGACGAGGATCCGGCGGGCGACGCCCCAGCGGACGGCCCGGGCGCCCTGACTCGCACCCACGCCCATGATCGCGCTCGAGATGACCTGCGTGGTCGAGACCGGCATGCCGAAGTGCGCGGTCGTGAAGAGGATCGAGGCGGCCGTCGTCTCGGCCGCGAACCCGTGGACAGGCTCGAGCTTGGCGACGCGCTGGCCCATCGTTTTCATGATCCGCCAGCCTCCGACTGCGGTCCCCGCCGACAGGGCGGTGGCCGAGATGACGATGACCCACCACGGGACCGTGACGCTCGGGATGACGCCCGCCGAGAACAGGGCGAGGGTGATGATGCCCATCGTCTTCTGGGCGTCGTTGGAACCGTGAGCGAAGGCCATGAACGCCGCCGAGAACACCTGCAACCGGCGGAACCGTCGAGCCATCGGCTTGCGCTTGGACCATCGGAAGATCCAGAAGATGGCCAGGATGAGGACGAACGCGATGGTGAAGCCGAGGATCGGCGAGGTGAACATCGGGACCAGGACCTTGCCGAAGATCCCGCCGAGATTGAGTGCACCCGTCCCGGCACCGATCATCGTCGCCCCCAGGAGGCCGCCGATGAGCGCATGGCTGCTCGAGCTCGGCAGACCCTGCTGCCAGGTGACGAGGTTCCAGATGATCGCGCCGATGAGCGCGGCCGCGACGATCGCCTGGGTCGTCGACTGGTCGTTCACCAGTCCGCTGCCGATAGTGTTGGCTACGGCCGTCCCGGCGAACGCGCCGATGAAGTTGAACGAGGTCGCCATGAGGATCGCCCAGCCGGGCGACAGGGCTCGCGTCGCGACGGACGTCGCGATCGAGTTGGCCGTGTCATGGAATCCGTTCGTGTAGTCGAACGCGACCGCCAGGACGAGGACGAAGACGAGCATGGCGGTGACGCCATCCACCGATGAGGACTCCCTGCGCGTGTCGTGGGCCCTCGTCTCGCCGCGGGCGGGGCGGATGGGAGGGACGTCATCGTATCGCGGCGGACGATGGCGGACGTTGACCGCACGATCAGCGTCCGTTGATGTCGTCGCTGGCGTTTGCTGGCTCGATCTGGGCCGGAGCGCTCGGCAGCCGGCATGGTCACAGCTCGTCTCCGATCGCGTCACCGACCGCGCCTGACGCGGCCGAGGCGGCGTGCCCGCTATCCTTCGCGGATGCGTCTCTCCAAGCTGTTCTTCACGACCCTGCGCGACGACCCGGCCGATGCCGAGATGCCGTCCCACCGCCTGCTCGTCCGGGCGGGCTATGTCCGTCAGCTCGGATCGGGCATCTATTCGCTGCTGCCGCTGGGCAAGCGGGTCAACGACCGCGTCGAGCAGGTCATCCGCGAGGAGCAGAACGCGATCGGTGGCCAGGAACTGGAGATGCCGGTCGTCCATCCCGCCGACATCTGGCGGGCCAGCGGCCGGTTCGACGCGATCGGGCCGGAGCTGACCCGGTTCAAGGACCGCAACGGGCGGGACATGGTCCTGGCCATGACCCACGAGGAGGTCGTCGGGCTGTTGCTCGGCGATATCGTCAAGTCGTGGCGGCAGCTCCCGATGCAGGTCTATCACTTCCAGACCAAGTGGCGCGATGAGCCGCGGGCGCGTGGCGGGCTGATTCGCGTCCGCGAGTTCGTCATGAAGGACGCGTACAGTGCCGACCGCGACCAGGCCGGTCTGGATGCGAGCTACGAGGCGCAGTACGGGGCGTACACCCGGATCTTCGAGCGGCTGGGGCTCGACACGGTCGTCGTGGCGTCCGACGTCGGGATCATGGGTGGCAGCCAGGCCCACGAGTTCATGGTCCTCAATCCTGCCGGCGAGGACGTCCTGGTCCTCTGCGAGAGCGGCCATTACGCGACCAACCGCCAGGTCGCGGTCATGCCCAAACCGGCGGCCGCCTCGCCCGCCGAGGCACCGCTGCCGCTCGAGGAGGTTGCCACGCCCGGCACGACCACGATCGCGACGCTGGCCGAGTTCCTGGGCATCGGCGCCGACCGGACGGCCAAGGCGGCCTTCTTCGTGACCGGCGACGGCCGGTTGCTGACCGCCATCGTGCGGGGCGACTACGAGGTCAATGAGACCAAGCTCGGTAACGCGGCCGACGCCATCGGTGGGATCCGGCCGGCGACGGTCGAGGAGATCCGCGCTGCCGGGATGGAGCCGGGCTACGGCTCACCGATCGGGGCAAAGGGCACGATCGTCGTCATCGACGACCTCGTCGAGCGCTCGCCCAACCTCGTCGCGGGCGCCAACCGGGTCGGGTTCCACGATCGCAACGTCAACGCCGGCCGCGACTACACCGCGGACGTCGTCGCCGACATCACCAACGCCCAGGAAGGCGACGCCTGCCCGGTCTGCGGCGAGCCGGTCATCCTGCGTAACGGGATCGAGGTCGGCAACATCTTCAAGCTCGGGACGAAGTTCAGCGATGCGGCCGGGGCGAGCTATCTCGGTGAGGACGGCGTCGCCCATTCGATCGTCATGGGCTCATACGGGATCGGGGTCGGGCGGAGCACGGCCTGCATCGTCGAGGCGCACCACGACGCCAAGGGTATCGTCTGGCCCGCCGAGGTGGCGCCGTACGCTGCCCACCTGGTGTCGATCGGGGCGAACAAGGAGCCGCGGGTCACCGAGATCTCGGAGCGCCTCCACCAGATCGCCGTTGACGCGCGCCGCGAGATCCTGTGGGACGACCGGGACGAATCGCCCGGGGTCAAGTTCACCGACGCCGAGCTGCTCGGGATGCCCTGGATCCTGACCGTCAGCCCGCGGTCGCTGGCGGCCGGCGGCGTGGAGGTCACCGCGCGCGCGACGGGGGAGCGCTCGACGCGCTCGATCGAGGCGACCGAGGCGCTGCTGACCGGCGCCTGAGGGCGATCAGCTCTGGTTGAGGTCCTCCGGGACCTCGCTCGCGAGCGCCGCCCGGACCTCGGCCAGCTGCTCCTGGCTGAGGCTCGTGCCATCGAGCGAGATGACGGCTTCGCCGGACTCGGGCAGGTCCGCGGCCAGATCTTCGGACGACACGGTGGTCCCCGTGACCACTTCCTCCTTGTCGTCCATGCGGCTGATGGCGAAGGTGACGCCGGGCGGGATCGATGCGGTGATGCTGACCTCGGAGATCCGGTACGGCGACTGCTTCTCGCGCAGCGAGCTGTTGGTCATCTCCTGGAGCGCGGTCGCCTTGATGATCAGGTCGGCCAGGACGCCGGGGTCGATCCGTTCGACGACGGTCGACACGCCGCGCCGGGCGGCCCCCAGGGCGCTCCGTGCCGATTGCCCGAGTTTCTCCTGGGTGGCCGGATCCTGCGCGCTGTGCGACACCATCCCGGCGGCCTGCTGCGCCTGTTCAGCGGCGGCCGCGGCGGCCTCGCGTGCACGGTTGAGGAAGCTCACGTCGCGGAGTCTAGCGAGCGGACCGGTCGTTGGCCACTAGGATTCGCCTGTGCCACCACGCCCGACGCTCCCCGCCGACGACCTGTACGCCCGTCTTGAGATCTCCGTCGACGCCAACCCGGAGGTCATCGAGGTCGCCTGGCGCTTGCTCCTCCGCCAGCACCACCCGGACGTGGCCGGGCCGTCCGGGCTGGAGCGGTCCAAGCGGATCAACGTCGCTCACGATTGGCTGAGCGACCCGGAGCTGCGCGCCCGGTATGACCGCGAGCGTGGGCTGCGCCGGTCGGTCCGGGACACGGGCGGCCGGGACCCGCGCCGCGATCCGGTGGTGGCGCCCCGTCCGGCCCGGCCACGGCCCGTGGATCCGGCGGAGGCACTGGCCCGGTTCCTCGACCGCATCGCCACCCTCCAGATCGACGAGACCGACCGGCTGGCCTGCGCTGACCCGACCCCGATCGCGTTCGGGGCGACCATCGCCCGGTTCCTGCCGGAGGACCGGCTGGCGGCCCTGGAATCGATGGAGACGGCGGTCGACGCCCGGCTCGATCCGGCGGCGGCGGCGCGGCCCGGCGTCCGCGACGCGGTCGAAAGCTACGGCACCGAGCTCGTGCTCGGCGACTTCCTCGACGAGCTCCTCACCGAGCCGTTCCGGGAGCGCGCCCGCGAGCGTCTCACGCGTGGCTGGCAGGCGGCCGTCGGGCAGCCGCGCTATGGCCCGAATGGCGCCGCGGTGCGCGGCCTGCTCGGCCGCCTGGCGAGTCTCGACGCCGCGGGGGTCGCCGCTCTCGCGAGCACGGCCGGTCGTGCCGGCCTGGACCGTCAGCCGGACGAGCCATGGCCACCCGGCACGTCACCCGACGACGATGAGGCGCTGCGGGTCTCGTCGGTGCTTGCCGCGCAGGATGCCGCGGGTGCCATCCCGCCCCACCTGGTCGATCCGGCCACCCTGGCGCGGGCGCAGCGGGCGGCGCAGCGGCTGGCCCACCTGATCGTCCTGCGCCACGCGTTCGTATCGACGACGTTCGCATCATTGACGCGGGCCTGGCGTCCGCGCTTCCTGCCCGACGACCGACCGGCGGCGCGGGTCCGCCATCGCCGCGGCGACTGAGGGCGCGCGGCGATCGGGGAAAGAACGCGCGCAGCGGCCCGCCCTGGATCGCCATATGTCCGTCGGGCGAACGTCAGCCAGCGATCTCTCGCAGGATCGCGCTATGGCCAGTTCGCGACGGACGCCGGGCGCCTGATTCGAGCGTGAGGCGCCGGCCTCGAGCGTTGGAGCGAGCACCGGGCCCACGATTTGCCGAGCTACTGTTCGGCCCACGAACGTATGGCACGAACGCGAGGTGGGAGACACCACGGTCCGTGGCTGTGGGATGCTCGTGCCGATGGAGGCGTGGCTGGTCGCGGGCGTGGCGGTCGTCGCGCTTGTCGTCGTGGCGGTCGCCGCCATCCGGGCACGGCGCCTCGTCGGCCCCTTCGAGCGCGAGCGCCAGCACGTGATGCTGGCGGTGGTGGTCGAGGACCCGGTCCCGGCTGTCCGCGGCGGTGAGGCTCGGCTCGAGCAGGGGCTCGTCGATCTCTTGCCCAACGCCGTCAAGTTCAGCCTGGATGGGGGCGACGTGACGATCGCGGTCCCAGTGGCCGGCCCGGACGTGGTCGTGTCGGTCGCCGATCACGGGATCGGCGTTCTGCGGGCCGCTCAGGCCCGCGTCTTCGAGCGCTTCTACAAGGTCGACCGGGCACGCGTCCGCGGCGAGACCGGTGGCACGGGCCCGGGCCTCGCCATCGCCCGCGCCGGCAGCACGTTCTCGTTCTCCGTCCCGAGCGACGCCCCGCCGGCCTGAGCCCGACCGCCCTCGAAGGAGTCCGATGGATCGTCTGCACGTCGCCACACTCAACATCCGCAACCTGGCCGATCGCTGGTTCGAGCGGCTGCCGCTGCTCCTGGCGGACATGGCCGCGCTCCAGCCCGACCTGCTCGGTCTCCAGGAGGTCGTCTACGTCATGCAGCAGGACCGCCTGCTCGGGGCAGCGGGGGAGGGCCGATATGGCGTCGTGCGTGGCTGGGCGGGTCGCCCGGAGTACGGCAACAGCCTCCTCGTCCGGGAACCGCTGAGCGTGACCGACGCGGACCGCCTCGACCTGGGGCTGAGCCGTTCCGCGCAGCGCTCGGTCGTTGCGCTGCCCGGTGGCTTGCGCGTGCTGGTCGTCGTGACCCATCTCCATCACCTCGGGCCGGGCGAGGCGGAGCGCGACAAGCAGGCCGCCGCCATCCTTGACTGGCTCGATGCCGCGCCCGCCACCGACGCGACGGTCCTGATGGGCGACTTCAACGCGGATCCCGCGGAGCCGGCCCCGGACCGCCTGCGCGAGGCCGGGTTCCGGTCGGCCTACGCCGAGGCCAACGGCGCCGAACCCGCGATCACCTGGCCATCGGGTCTGCAGGCACCGGCGATGGACACCGATGGCGACCCCGAATGTCTCGACTACATCTGGGTCCGGGGGGCGGTGCGGGTCGGGTCCGCGCGTCTCGTCTTCGACCGGCCTGACCCCGAGGACCCGACCCTCTACCCGAGCGATCACGTGGGGATCGCAGCCGTGCTCGAGATCGGCTGATGGTGGCCCTCGCTCGACCGCTGCGGCTCGCCCATCGCGGCGATTGGCGCCGGGCGCCCGAGAACACGCTGGCGGCATTCGCGGCCGCGCTGGCGGTGCCCGGCTGCGACGGCCTTGAGTTCGACGTTCGCCGGTCGGCCGACGGCGCCCTGGTCGTGTATCACGACGAGACCCTCGAGCGCCTGCACGACCGGCCCGACCAGGTGCATGCGATGAGCGCGGCGGCCCTCAGCGCCCTCGGCGTGCCGACACTTGCGGAGGCACTGCTGGCGATCGGGCACCAGGCGTTCCTTGATATCGAGTTGAAGGGCGATCCGGGACCGCGCGTCGTCGAGGTCCTGGCCGCGGGCCGCGGACCGGAGCTGACCAGGGCTGTCGTCTCGTCCTTCGATCCGGTCGCGCTCGAGCGGGTGGCACACCTGGCGCCCGCGTGGCCGCGCTGGCTCAATGCCCCCGAGCTGGACGCGTCGGTCGTGGCGACCGCGCTCGATCTCGGCTGTCGCGCAGTCGCCGTCGATTGGCGGGCGCTCGATCCGCAGTCGATGGGGCTGGCACGAGCGGCCGGACTCGACGTCGCCACCTGGACCGTCCGACGACGCCCGACCTTCGAGCGGCTGGCTCGCCTCGGGGTGATGGCGATGTGCGTGGAGGGCGCGGCGCTCGACGGCTGACGGCGGCGCGGGGCGGAAGCGCTTGGCCGTTGGCCGCGACGGGGCGGGGGGCCGGGCCGGGGCGTTGGCCGCGCCGGCGCGGGACCGGCCGTTTGCCGCGACGGGGCGGGGGCGCGCCGGCGCGGGACGGGCCGTGGGCCGCGACGAGGCGGGGGCGCGCCGGCGCGGGACGGGCCGTGGGCCGCGACGAGGCGGGAGGCCCGCGACCGGCCGGCCTATCCTGCGGTGAGCGAGGCGATGGAGGTGGGCGTGACGGATCGGGCGGATCTGGTGATCGTCGGGGCCGGGACGGTCGGCGGCTGGGCGTCGGTCTTCGCCCGGGCGGCGGGCGTCGGTCGCGTCGTGGTCGTCGAGCGTGGTCTCGTCGGGATGGGCGCGTCGTCGCGGGCGGCCGGCATCGTCCGGGCCCAGGGCGGGACGCCGGCGACCGTCGCGCTCGGTCGCTGGAGCGTCGAGTTCTACCACGGCCAGCGGGCGGCCTACGGCACCGATTCCGGGTTTCGCGAGCTCGGCTACCTGATCCTCGCGGTGACCGACGCGGACGAGACGGCCGGTCGCAAGCGGGTGGCGATGCAACGAGCCGAAGGTCTTGACGTCACGTGGCTGGACGCGGCCACCGCGGCGCAGACGGCGGTGACCCTGGCGCCGCACGGCCATCGCGGTGGGAGCTACCTCGCGACCGATGGTGCGATCGACCCGCCCCGCAACGTCCGCGCATATTCGCTCGCGATGCAGGCCGGCGGGGTCGAGCTGCGGGAGCGGACCACGTTCACCGGTCTGCGGACGGCTCCGGCCGACGGTGGTGGCGGTGGTGGCAGCCGGCGAGTCACGGCCGTCGAGACCGATGCCGGCGTGATCGAGACGGAGCGGGTGATCCTGACCGGCGGGCCGAGCCTGCGCGCGGTGGGTCGCGTCGCCGGGGTGCGGATCCCCGTCGGGGCCGCGCGCCACACGGTCGCCGTACTCGAACCGCACCCGGCGTTCGATGTACCGCGTCTGCCGATGGTCTTCGATATCGGTGCCGGGCTGTATTGGCGGCTCGAGGAGCGCGCGCTGCTCGTCGGGTGGAGCGATCCGCACGAGGTGCCCGGTGAGGCCCGCTCGATCGACTGGGCATTCTACGACGCGATGCGGGCGCGCTTGGGCGGGCTCGTGCCGGTGACCGTCGACCTCGGCCTGCGCAAGATCTGGGCCGCCACCATCGACTACACGCCCGACCACCTGCCGATCCTCGGACCCGGCCTGGATCGCGATGGGGCGTCGATCGACGGCGTGACGGTGGCATCGCCGGGCGGGCACGGGATGATGTGGGGACCCGCCATCGCCCGGGTCGCGGCGGACCTGGCCGTCGCTGGCCGGACCGACGTCATGGATGTCTCCGAGCTCGGCCTCGACCGGTTCGATGCCGATGGCCGCAGCCGCCTTGCGGCGGATCCCATCGCGCTGCCGTTCCCGGTCAGCGCCGACGACGATGCTGTGGCCGGCATCACCTGAGATCGATCACGCCGCCAGGTCGACGTGCTCGGGCCGTGAGGGCCGCCAGCTCGACCGCCATCGCGACCGGGCATCGCCGACGCGGTTCATCCCCCAGGAGGTCATAGCCGACCCGTCGCCCCGATGTCGGTGGCCAGGTTCATAGCGTCAAGCCGTCTCTCGGCACGGGTCCAGGTCGCTCGACGGATCTCCTCGGGCGAACCAGGCGGCGGTCGCATCGAGATCGAACGCCCGCGCTGGGGCTGCGACCAGGGCACGGACCTCGGCCGCGTCGAGACGCGGGACGCGCTCCGGCGTCAACCGCCAGGCTTCGAGACAAGGGATCGAAGCCGTTCGATGGATGTCAACAGGGTCGGACGCGTCGGTTCCTGGACAGCAGCACATCAGGCTGACCGTCGAACCAGAGCGTCGAACCGGCGATACCAGCGACGACAAGCCAGATCGGCCAGATCTCGTGGGTCTTGCAGATGTCCTGGCGAACGTCGTTCATCCTGCACCTGCGTCCGTCCGGCACGTCGATCTCGTGCACGATATTCGCAGCAGGCTTACCCGGGTTACGACGCCGACACCGCCTGACCCAGGAGGCTGAGCTTCCGGCGCTACGCTCGGCCGAGCTCGTCGCAACAGCGGCGGCGTGGCCGTCGCGGGTCCGTGTGACCGTCGGTCACGTCGATCTAAGCGTGGTGGGAATATCAGACGGCTCTTGGGCATGGCGCGCCGGGTCTGCTGCGCCCCGCGCCGGGTCTCGGCCGGGGCCACACGAGTTCTTGCCAGGGAGCAACCACATTCGTCGTATGCCAGGTTCGACGGCGGTGACAACGCCTGCGCGACCGGATGCGAGCGTGCGGCGCGGCACCTGTCCCGCTTCAGGTCGGGTCGATCTCGCATACGACGAGCCACATTCGTAGGTGGCAAGAACCGGCCGGGCGCCCAGCGCGTCGGGAAAGATCTCGATGGCGAGGACCACCAGGCGGCGCGGCTCCGTCTCGACGATCGGTGACGGCCGGCCGGGGACGCCGGTCGGGCGGGCACGGCGTTCGAGGACGAGACCGCGCGCGACGAGGTCGGCCACGAGGTCGCCGACCGTGCTCCGGTTCAGCCCCAGTCCGCTCCCAGAGGTCCGAGCGCGACGTCGGATCGGCGATGTGGCAGCCCCGGCCGTGCCACTGCGGCTCGTGCGGCTGCTGGGAGACCGAGGTCGGCGAGGACGCCGTCCTGCGTGCGGTCGGTATCGACGGCGACGGCGGACCGGAGGTCCTCGACCGGATCATCGCTGCCGCGGGGGCCGGCGATCCGCGCACGCTCGACGGTCTGCAGGCCATCGGGCGCTGGCTGGGCATCGGTCTCGTGGGGCTGGCCAACACGCTCGACCCAGATCGCATCGCGCTCGGCGGCATGTTCGGGCGCATCCACCCCTTTGTCAGCGAATCGATCGCGAGCGAGCTCGCCCGCCGGCGCTGGATGGCGGCCGGCCACGTCGATATCGTTCCCGCCCGGCTCAGTGGAGACACACCGCTCCTGGGCGCCGCCGAGACGGCGCTCGAGTCTGTGCTCGACGATCCGACGACGGTCCCGTTCGCCCGCCCCAGCGGGTCGATCCGGGATCGGCGCTCGTCGCGGAAGGAGGTGCGGGCGACGGATCTCATCGCGTGACGTATCGTGTCGTGCGCATGTGCGATCGAACCATCGATCCATCCGTGCCAGGGTTCGGGGCCCCGGATCGCCCCGTTGGAGGAGAACACAGCATGCACAAGGCAATGAAGGTCGCAGCCCTCGGCTTCGGGCTGGCGATCATCGCGGCAGCCTGCAGCTCCAGCACCGGGAGTGCTGGCGCGAGCGGCGGTACCGCCAGCGGGAGCGTCGGCTTCTTCCTGCCGGAGAAGCAGACCGCCCGGTACGAGGCCAAGGACAAGCCACTGTTCGAGGCGGAATTCACCAAGGTCTGCCCGAACGTCAAGCTCAACTACTACAACGCGGGCGGTTCTGACGCGACGCAGCAGCAGCAGGCTGACGCGGCCATCGCGGCCGGCGACAAGGTCTTCGTGTTCGATCCGAATGACGCCGCCGCCGGTGGCGCGATCGTGACGGCAGCTGCCGCCAAGGGCATCAAGGTCATCAGCTACGACCGCCTCCTGCTCGGCGGATCCAAGCCGGACCTCTACGTCGAATTCGACAGCAACGCGGTCGGCAAGCTGCAGGGCCAGGCGCTCCTCGACGATCTGACCAAGATGGGCATGACGAAGCCCAAGCTGCTCTGGATCAACGGTTCGCCCAAGGACAACAACGCCACCCTGTTCAAGGCCGGGGCGCACAGCGTCCTCGACGGCAAGGTCACCATCGTCAAGGAAGACGCGATGGCCAACTGGAAGCCTGAAGAGGCCCAGGCCATCACCGAGGCCGCCATCGCGAGCCTCGGCAAGACCGGCTTCGACGGCGTCTACGTCGCCAACGACGGCGGCGCCGGTGGCGTCATCGCGGCCCTCAAGGCCGGTGGTGTCGATCCCAAGACCCACCCTGTCACGGGTCAGGACGCCGAGCTGTCGGCGATCCAGCGGATCGTCGCGGGCGACCAGTTCATGACCGTCTACAAGCCGATCAAGGCCCTCGCTGAGTCTGCCGCGGACGCCGCCTGCGACATGATCAACGGCAAGGCTCCCGACACTTCGAAGTTCAACGCCAAGGAGAACAACGGCACGATCGACGTGACCACCCAGGTCATCCCGGTCATTCCGGTCACCCTTGACGGCGGCATCACCGGCACCAAGTCCATCATGGCTTCGGTCGTCGCGGACGGGTTCTACACCGCCGCGGAGATCTGCACCGCCGACTACGCGACCGCCTGCACCGCAGCCGGCATCAAGTAGTCACAGCGCAGCACGGTCTCGGGCAGCGCCCCGGGACCTGACAAACCGACGGCGAGGAGTGCACACTCCTCGCCGTCGGGCTTTTCACGGCAACCCACTGGCAACCCACCGGCTGACGGAGGCAACGATGGTCGTCGCGGCGAGCGTCCCGCTGCTCGAACTGCGCGGGGTCAGCAAACGGTTCGGGGCGGTCCAGGCGTTGACCGACATCCAGTTCGACGTCCACGCGAGCGAAATCGTCGCGCTCGTCGGTGATAACGGGGCCGGGAAGTCCACGCTGATCAAGCTCATCTCCGGGATCTTCGCCGCCGACCAGGGCCAGTTCCTCTGGGAGGGCCAGCCGGTGACGATCGCCAGCCCGCAGGACTCGGCCCGGCTCGGGATCGCCACGGTCTATCAGGACCTCGCCCTGTGCGACAACCTCGACGTCGTCGCGAACCTGTACCTCGGCCGCGAGGCCGGTGGACGTGGCCCGCTGGGTCGGATCGACGAGGTCTCTATGGAGAAGCGCTCGATCGATGTCCTGCGCCGGCTGTCGGTCAAGATCCCCAGCGTCCGCATCCCGATCGCGAGCCTGTCTGGTGGACAGCGCCAGTCGGTCGCCGTTGCCCGGTCCGTCCTGTGGGACAACAAGGTCGTGCTCCTCGACGAGCCGACCGCCGCGCTCGGGGTCGCGCAGACGCACGAGGTGCTCGAGCTCGTGAAGCACCTCCGCGAGGAGGGCCAGGGGGTCGTCATCATCAGCCACAACCTGGCCGATGTCTTCGAGGTCGCCGATCGGATCACGGTCCTGCGGCTGGGTCATTACGTCGGGACCTACGATGCCAAACAGGTGAGCCGGGAGCAGATGGTGGGTCTCATGACCGGCGCGGTGCCGGGCATCGCGGACGAAGACGACGGCGACGATGTCGATCCGACCGCTGCCCGCGGAACGCCCGAGGCGATCGCGCCGCCGCCTGCCCTACGCGAAGCGCCGGACGAGCTCCCGGGGGACGCCCGGGACGAGGCCGACCCGGATCTCGACGCGACACCGCCGAGGGGCGTCCCCGGGGAGATCGGGCGATGAGCACGATGCCGGTCGACCCGCGCCTCCTGGTGGAGCGGGGCGGCCTGTCGGGTGCGATCGCGGGCTATCGCCGTCGGATCACCTCGGGCGACGTCGGTCAGCTCCCGGTCGTGATCGGGCTGATCGTCATCTGGACCATCTTCGGCCTCGCCTCGGACGGGAAGTTCCTGACCACGTTCAACATCACCAGCCTTGCACTCCAGAGCGCGGCGACGGGGACCATCGCGGTCGGGGTCGTGTTCGTGTTGCTGCTCGGCGAGATCGACCTGACAGCCGGCATCGTCAGCGGCCTCGCGTCGGCGGTGATGGCCGTCCTCAACGTGACCATGGGTGTGCCTGGCCCGGTCGCCGTCGCGGCCGCGCTGGTCACCGGCATCGCGATCGGGGTATTCCAGGGCCTGTGGATCACCAAATTCCGGATCCCTGCGTTCGTCGTCACCCTGGCCGGCCTCATCGCGTGGCAGGGCGCCCTCCTGTTCGTGCTGGGCTCCACCGGAACGCTCAACCTCAACGACGGTTTCATCAAGAGCCTCGCGGGCACGTTCTTCTCCGGCGTGGTCGCCTGGGTTCTCGGTGCGCTGTTCGTGCTCTACGCGGCCGGGACGGCCCTGACCACCCGCCGCAGCCGGATGCGGGCGGGCCTGCCGGCCGAGCCGATCGTCGTCCTCGCGATCAGAGTCGCGATCATCGCCATCCTCGTCTTTGCATCGATCTCCTTCCTCCTCCTGGGGCAGGACGCCCGAGGTCTACCGCTGTCTCTGGTCATCCTGATCGCGGTCACCGTGGTCATGGATTTCGTCGCCCGGCGGACGCGCTTCGGCCGGATGATCTTCGCGGTCGGTGGCAACGCCGAGGCGGCCCGGCGGGCAGGCATCAAGGTCGATCGGGTGCGGATCGCCGTGTTCGCCATGGCGTCGTTCTTTTCGGCGCTGGGCGGCGTGCTGGCCGCCTCCCGGCTGCTGGCGGTCAACCAGTCGGCCGGCTCGGGCGACGTCCTGCTCAACGCGATCGCGGCCGCCGTCATCGGCGGGACGAGCCTGTTCGGTGGGCGCGGCACGGTCTGGGCGGCGCTGCTGGGCATCCTCGTCATCCAGTCGATCTCGAACGGGATGGACCTGCTCAGCTTCGAGTCGTCGGTGAAGTTCATGATCACCGGCGCCGTGCTGCTGACCGCCGTGACGATCGACGCCGTGGCCCGACGCGGGCGCGAGGTCTCCGGGAAGTAGGGCAGTCCGAGTTCGGGCCAGCCGCCGCCGAGTGCCCGGTCGCCTCAGCGCTCTGGCTTGAGGAGGGCAGGCGGGATCAGCCAGCGGAGCGTGCCGCGGCCGGCCTCGAGCGGCCGCTCGACGTCGACCCGCGCGAGCGCCCCTTTGCGCATCGGGACGTGCGAGGTGCCGGACAGGAGCGCCAGCAGGTCGCTGAAATCCGGGTCGTGCCCGACGATGACCGGTCGTCCCGGGTCGCCGATGTCGCGCAGGAGCCGTTCGAGCGTCTCGAGTCCGAGCTCACCGGCGAGGCGATCGTCGACCTTGACCTCGAGGTCGAGGTGCCGGGCGACGATCTCGGCCGTACGAAGCGCCCGGACCTTGGGCGAGGCGGCCATCACATCCGGCCGGAAACGGACTCTGGCCAGGAACGCACCGAGACGCTCGGCCTGGCGCTCGCCCTTGTCGGACAGCGGCCGGTCATCGTCACGCCCCTCCCAGACGAGCGGATCGCCGGCGTCGGCGTGGCGAAGGAGATGCAGTTCGGTCACGACCCAGACAGCGTACTCGCTACGGGTCGAGGTCTTCCACGTCGCCGGGTTAGCGCTTCGTCAACGGCCCTGATGGGGCCTGTACGCGATCACCTCGATCTTCTCGAGGGTGATCAGGCCGTCGCCGACCATCGCATCGAGGTCGGGCAGGACCGCGCGGATCCGATCTTCCTGGTCGACCACCTCGATGAGGATCGGCAGGTCCTCGGACAGCCGGAGCAGGCGTGTGGTGTGGAGATGGGCGTTGGCGCCGAAGCCTTCGATCCCGCGCATGACCGTCGCGCCGGCCAGCCCACGCTCGCGCAGGAGGGCCACGATGGCCTGGTAGAGCGGCTTGCCGTCGTGGTGATCCGCCTCGCCGATGTAGATCCTCACGAGGAGGGCCTGGCCCTCGATCCGCATCAGAGCGCCCGCCCGAGGGTCAGCCCGGCGGCCACGGCCAGCAGCCCGAGCACGACGGAGCCGCCGAGGTTGGCGAGCGCCGGCGCCCACGAGCCGCCCTCCAGCAGCCCCCACGACTCGAGCATGTATGTCGAGAACGTGGTGTAGGCACCGATGAACCCGATCATCACCGGGCCGCGGATGTCGGCCGGTAAGATCGCCCGCTCGGTGGTCATCGCGAACAACAGCCCGAGCACGAACGAGCCAGTCAGGTTGACCGCCAGCGTGCCCCACGGGAAGGCACCGGCCGAACGTTCCGAAACGAAGCCATCGACCAGGTAGCGCGAGATCGCACCTGCGAACCCGCCGAGCCCGATGAGGATGAGCGCCATGTCCCCGAGGATAGCGCCGGGAACGATGACCGCGTTGACGCGCGCTACCTCGAGATCATCGCCGAACATGGCAGACTTGCGTCTGGCGACGGTCAGTGTCGACCGGCCTGCCCACGTTGCTCGATCGGGTGCGCGGGTCACGCGCCACTGACTGGAGGTCGATCCGATGGCCAAGCGAGGCGGTAAGCCGGCGACCGGGGCCGGGCGAATGCGCGGAGGCATCATCGTCGACACGGTCGCGGACGTCATCGTGGATGCGAAGGGCGTCGTGTCGCCTGTTTCGAGTCGTGCCGCGAAGCAGCTCCACAAGATCGAGAAGCGATTGTCGGCCGCACGCAAGACCGAGACCAGGCGGCTCCAGCAACTCGCCTCCGCGCAGGGCTCCAAGGGTCGCAAGCAGGTCGCCAAGCGAACCCACCAGGCCGCCGATGCAGCGAGCGAGGTCGCGGCACTGGCCGCCAAGCTGGCCGCCGTGGCATTCGAGGCGGTCGGATCCTCCGCGGGCACGGTCAGCGACGCCGCCGGCGGGGCGGCGAGGGGCATCGGCTCGGCGGCGGCCGAGGCGGCGGTCGCGGTGACGCCGGTCAGGACCGCGACGCCGAAGGCCTCGAAGTCCGCGAGTCCGGCCACGACGTCGGCCCGGACAGCGACGCGACGGACGACCACGGCACGAAAGTCAGCCGCCACCGGGATGCGAACGACGACCGCCAAACCGAGGACGACTCGCAGGGCATCGACCGCCGTGGCGGGAACGGCGGCCACCGCTGCAACGGTCGCCGCAGCCAAGCCGGCCACGCCCCGGAAGACCACGCGAAAGCCCGCGGCGACCCGGAAGACTCGGACCACCAACGCACAGGCGACGACGACCCGCAAGGCCCCCTCGACCGCGGCCAGCCCAGCGACGACCGGGACGACGACCGCCGCCAAACCCGCGACGACGCACGCGACGACCCGCAAGGCCGCGTCGACCGCGGCCAAGCCAACGACTAGGACCGCGTCGACCGCGGCCAAACCAACGACTCGCCGCAAGGCCGCCACCAAGAAACCGGCCACGACCCGATCGCCAGCCCGGAAGTCCGATCCTCCAGCCCCCGACGCCCCTGCCTGAGCCTGCCACGAGCCAGCCGAGCGTCGACGAGCCGTCAACGACCCGCCCCATCGTCGGGGCCTCGGTCGACCTCGGCTCGACCTCGGTCCACCTCGTCGTCGCGGTCATCGCCGGTCATCGGCTCCGGCCGCTCCTCGACGAATCGGTCTTCCTCGGGCTCGGTTCGGCGGTCGTCGAGCGCGGCTACCTCGGGCGCGCGGCCCGCGGTGAACTGGCCGCCACGCTCCTCCGCTACGCCGACACCGCGCGCCGGCTTGGCGCGATCGACATCACGTTCCTCGGCACGGAGCCGATCCGTCGGGCCGCCGACGCCGCTGCGATCGTCAACGAGGTCGCGGCCGCCTCGAGCGCGCCACTCCACGTCCTGTCGCACGAGGAAGAGGCCTACTTGATGATCATCGGCGTGACGGAGGGGATGCCGGTGACGCACGAGACGCTGGTCATCGACATCGGCGGTGGCAGCTCGGAGTTCTGCATCGTTGATCCGATCCACCGCCCGCGAGCGTCAGGGTTGCAGCTCGGCTCGGCGCGCCTGACCGATCGGTTCGTCACGCACGATCCGCCGACCGCAGCCGAGCTGGCAGCGATCCGCGCCGCCGCCGCCGAAGCAGTCCGTGGCGCCCCGACGACTCGACCGGGCGAGATCCTGGCCGTCGGCGGTACCGCATCGAACCTGGTCAAGGTGCTCCCGGCCGCGGTGCTCGATCGGACGCTCACCCGCGAACGCATCGCGGAGATCCAGGGGATCCTGGCGTCGGAGCCGGCTGCCGTCGCCTCGGAGCGCCACCTCGTCAACCCGATTCGTGCGCGGCTCCTGCCGGCCGGCGGCGCCATCGTCGATGCGCTCCTCGAGCACTACCGGGCGGACGCGATCCGTGTCTCGGAGGCGGGCGTCCGGGAAGGTGCGATCCTCGCCGTCGATCATGCCGGACCGACCTGGCGCGACCGGCTCGCCGACCTCGCCCACGGCTGGCGGACCTAGGTCGCCGCTGGCGGACCCGCTGACTCGCATGCGAGTGCTGCCGCCGCTGTGCTCAGCCAAAGTCGGCGCGCATCGTCGACGATGCGCGCCTCGATGGCCTCCCGGCTCGTGAAGGTCGCGCTGGCGGGCCAGCGAGGATCGGCCTCGGGGTTGCCCGACCAGGTGAGCAATGACTGCCAGGGTCCGAAGGGACCGCGCGCCGCGCCGCAGGTCGTTCGGACCGCGCGCCGCGGCGCAGGTCGTTCGGACCTTGCTTACAGCCCGGCGACGACTCGCCCGAGCGTCCGCCGGAACGTGACACCGGCCACGCCTCGCCATGGGGCGCCGATCGTGCGGCGCAGGCGGGCGACCTCGCGCTCGCGGCTGACGAGATAGCGACCGATGGCGGCGCTCTCGAGGCCCGACAGGTCGCCGGCGTGCTCGACGAGAAAGGTTCGGGCCATCGACGCCGACACATCGGCGTCGTTCATCAGCCCGAGATGGTCCTGGAGCGTCGTGACGCGTGCGATCAACGGGGCAGCGTCGTCGCCGAGCGCCTCGCGGACGAACTCGAGCGTGTAGCGCAGCCACTTGCCGGCGATCCGCAGCTCGTGGAGCGTCTCCACGTCCGCCCAGCGCAGGACCGGCTCGTAGCCGCGGACCTGCTCGTATGCCGACCAGATCCGGGATGCGGTCGTGTCGCGTACGCGGTGCGGCTGGGTCGGGCCGACCGGCATGACCGAGGCGCCCTCGGTTCGCACGAAGTCGCGATAGTCGTCGACCCAGCGCCGGTAGCCGTCCGAATCGAGCTCTCGGATCAGCAGCACCCGGGCGTCGTCGCGATGCTCGCGCCAGTCCGCCAGGAGCGGCTCGATGGCGCGCTGCTCCGACACGGGCAGATCTGCGCGGTACTGGTCGGCCGCCTCGAGCAGGACATCCAGGTCGCGGACGGCGCCGAGCCGCGATGCGATCTCGCGCAGGCCATTGCGATACCGCTTGGTCCGGCCCGGTCGGAACGACGCGCCGAACACCCGCCAGGCCGCTCGCTGGCGGCGGGTCGCCACCCGCATCGCATGGAGGTCCTCCGCATCGGTCCCGGCGCGCGTGCCGGCCTCGCGAGCGAGCATCCGGGCGAGGTGGAAGCGCATGACCTTGCGACCGGCCTCGGCGACGTGGTCGTCGGGGGTCACGCCGGGGGTCTTGCCGACCACGAGGTGGCTGTCCGGGCTGGTTGGTTCCTCGACCGATTCGTTGATGACGTCGGAGGTCGACGGGAGCGCGGCGGTCGGCTCAGGCTCGACGACCGACGGAGGCTTGGCGAGCGGTCCAGGCTCGGCGGCGGTCACCCTGACGGCTACGGGCGCGACGGTCACCTGTTGCTGTTCGTCGGCCGGATCCTCGGTCGCGGCGTCGACGCTCCGACGGCGTCCAGTGCCCAGGTGCACCGCCGCCATCGCGGCCTCGAACTTGCTCCCGCTGGCGGGCGCCAGGGCCGGATCGGCCGCAAAGACCGCGGCCAGACTCGTCAGGCGCTCCTCGGCGCCCTTGACGAGTTCGGCCTCGAGCTCCACGAACCGGTCGACGACCCGCGAGCGCGACACGACGTCGACCTCGTCGAGGCTGAGCTCGACCCGCGTGTCGCCGTCGCGCACGATCCGCTTGCGGCGCAGCTGCCGGATGGTGACCAGCTCGACGAGCGGCGCGTCGCCGGCCAGCTCGAGCACGAGCGATCGGGCATCCGAGGCCGGCCAGTCGAGCGGTCCGGCCGTCCGGTCGGCCGGCCCTTCGATCTCCTCCCGTCGGACCGAACCACCGGGCCCCTCGGTCCGGGTCAGCGATTTGACTGACACGATCGTGCCGCGACCAGTCTGGCGCAGTCGGACCGCGAAGCCGGCCCGGGTCATCGCCCCGTCGGCGGTGTCCACGTAGCGATCCTCGAGCTGCGACGAACGCGCCGCCGCCGTCCCGGCGAACGAGCCGATCTCGTCCGCCACGAGATACCGTTCCGCGACGGCCAGATCGACCACCCGGTACTTGAGCTCGACCTCGATCGGACGTTCCACGGCACTCACGCCCGAGGGTCCAGTGACCCGGCACCCGTGTCGTGGCGTGGCGGCGGGGCGACGACCATCCCGTATGCCAGCGCCTCTTCCTTCATCACCTCGAACGTATCGATGACGCCCTCCCGGCCCTCGAGCGTCTCGGTCCGGACCCACGTCGCGTCCGGCAGGAGCTGCCACGAACGGCGGTCGTCGGCCAGCATCACCTCGATGATCCTGGCCAGCCGGACCTGCGCGTCGTGGTCCTCGACCGGGGTGACCGCCTCGACTCGGCGGTCCAGGTTGCGGTCCATCAGATCCGCCGAACCGATGTACCACTCTGGATCGCCGCCGTTGTCGAAGCTCCAGATCCGCGAGTGCTCCAGGAACTGGCCGATGATCGAGCGGACGCGGATCCGCTCCGACACGTCGGGCAGGCCCGGCTGGACCGAGCACGCACCGCGGATGATCAAGTCGATCGACACGCCGGCGTTCGATGCGCGATAGAGCGCCTCGATGACCGCGACGTCCACGATGGCGTTGAGCTTGAGCACGATGCGCGCCGGACGCCCGGCTGCGGCGTGGCCGATCTCGCGATCGACGAGATCGAGGAAGCGCGTGCGGAGGCTGTGCGGGGCGACGAGCAGGCGTCGGAACGTCCGCTGGCGTGACAGCCCGGTCAGGTTGTTGAACAGGTCCGTGACGTCTGCGCCGAGCTCCGGGCGGCAGGTCAGCAGGCCCAGGTCCACGTACAGGCGGGCCGTCTTCGGGTTGTAGTTGCCGGTCCCGATGTGGACGTAGCGGCGCAGCCCGGACCCTTCGCGCCGGACGACGAGCGCCGTCTTGGAGTGGGTCTTCAGGCCGACAAGCCCATAGACGACGTGGGCGCCGGCCCGCTCCAGCTTGCGCGCCCAGACGATGTTCGCCTCTTCATCGAAGCGGGCCTTGATCTCGACCAGGACGACGACCTGCTTGCCGCGCTCGGCCGCACGGATGAGCGACTGGACGATGGGCGAATCGCCGGAGGTCCGGTAGAGGGTCTGCTTGATGGTCAGGACGTCGGGGTCGTCGGCGGCCTGGGTGATGAACCGCTCCACGGAAGCCGCGAACGACTCATATGGGTGGTGGACGAGGATGTCGCCGGCGCGGATGGCGGCGAAGACATCGGCCGGCTCGTCCTCGTCGGGCGGGATGAGGCGCGGTGGCGTGACGGGCGACCAGGGCACCGGCTTGAGATCCGGCCGGTCCAGGTCGGCGATCTCGAACAGCCCGGTCAGGTCCAGCATCCCGCTGATCTCGTAGCAGTCGGCCTCGCCGAGACCGAGACCGCGCAGCAGCAGCGCCCGCGTCGCCGCCGGCATCGACCGTTCGACCTCGAGCCGGACCGCCGCCCCGAACCTCCGCCGACGCAGCTCCTCCTCGATGGCGAGCAGGAGGTCGTCCGCCTCGTCCTCCTCGATCTCGAAGTCGGCGTTGCGGGTCACCCGGAAGAGGTGGTGCTCCTCGACCTCCATGCCGGTGAACAGGGCATCCAGATTCGCCTCGATGACCTGGTCGAGCAGGACGTAGCGCGACGGACCGACCTCGAGCAGGCGCGGCAGGATCTGCGGCACCTTGACCCGCGCGAAACCACGCTCGCCGGTCTCCGGGTCGCGCAGCCCGACCGCGATCGACAGGCTCAGCGTCGAGATGTACGGGAACGGGTGGCCGGGATCGACGGCCAGCGGCGTCAGGACCGGGAAGATCTCATCGAGGAAGCGCTGCCGGAGCGCCTCGTGGTGCTCCGGGATCGACGCGTAATCGTGGAGCTCGACCCCTTCGGCCGCCAGGGTCCGGCGGACCGACACGAAGATGGCCGAATGGTCCGCGACGAGCTCGAGGACGCGTTGGCGGGCGGCGGCCAGCTGCTCGCCGGCGGTCCGTCCGTCGGGCGACCGGGCGACCTTGCCGGCCTCGACCTGCTGGCGCAGACCGGCCACCCGGACCTGGAAGAACTCATCCAGGTTCCCGGCGAAGATGGCCAGGAACTTCACCCGCTCCAGGAGTGGGTTCCGCTCGTCGCGCGCCTCGTGGAGCACACGGGCGTTGAATTCGAGCCACGAAAGCTCGCGGTTCAGGTACGGAAAGGTCGCATTCGGGCGGGTGGCGCGACGGGGGCGTGGCACGACCGCGGGACGGGCGGGTGCGCCGGGCTGGATCGCGGCCATCGGGAGAAGGTGGGCCTCCGCAAAGGGGCCGTCATGCGCGTGCGGCCCGGCCGGCGAGGATAGCACGCCCCCACGGTCAGTCCTCGGTCAGGTACCGCCGTTCGCCGTTCGATGGGTCGAGCCAGACGCGCATCCTGTGCCCCGATGTCGGGTCGACGAAGACCTCGTCGCTGCGGCGGAATCGAGGGTCAAGCCGGGTGCCCGCCGGCTCGCCGCCAGCCTTGCCGGTCGGCAGGCCCGCGCGGTCCGTGGCATCCGACCGATAGCGCACCCGCTCGATGAGCGTGCCCACGATGCAGGCGATGCCGATGCCACCGACCCACAGCCCGGTGATGAAGGCCGCGGCGCCGCCGAACGCGATGGTGGCGATGCCGACCAGCAGCATCGTGACGCCGAACAGGAAGACGAGGACGCGTGCCACCCCGAGCCCCGTGGTCATTCGACCGGTGTCGTCGGGCCGCCGGCGCTGCCCGCGTCCGGGGCGACGATGACGGCAGTCCCGTAGGCGACGATCTCGCTCATGTTCCCGGACAGCTCGGAGCTGTCGAACCGCATCGACAGGACCGCGTTGGCGCCGAGCAGCGTCGCGTTCTGGACCAGCCGATCGAGCGCCTGGCGACGGGTGTCCTCCAGGAGGCTGGTGTACTCGTGGATCTCGCCACCGCCGAGCGAGCGGAGGCTGGCCATCACGTTGCCGCCCAGCCCGCGGCTGCGGACGACGAGGCCGAAGACCATGCCCTTGCTCTCGACGACGCGATTCCCGGCCAGGTACGGGGTGGTGACGACGATCATGCGTGCTCCTCGTGTCGATGTGCGACCGTGGTGGATCCGCCGGCCTGCGCTCCGCCCTCTCGGCGAGCCGTGCAGGCCTCGCACGGGCACCGGTCGCGGAGCATCGTGAAGGTGTAGTAGCCGGTGTGATGACCGTCGGCCCAGGCAGGGGCGATGGCATACCCGCCGACCATCGAGATGTCGGTCAGGCGGGTCTGTTCTTCGGTCAGCGTCGGGCCGCTGTCGAGCCAGCCCGGCATCCCCGCCTCGCCCCGGCAGAATGCGCACGGGCACAGCCAGCGCAGGGTCGTGGTGTCATACGCCGTGGCGTGGCCGTCGTCCCAGCCGATCTCGAGGCGGCCGGCCGCCCGGTCGGCGTGGATCGTGACTGGTGTCGTCCCTTGCATCGGTTCGATCGTACCCCGTTGCCCGATGATGGGGGCGATGTCGACCGATCGTGGGGGCCTTCCGGATGCGCATGCCAGGCCGGTCCCAGACGTCCTGGTTGCGCTCGGGGTGGAGCGCGCGGCCGGGCTGTCCGGCGCCGAGGTGGCCCGCCGCGCGGCGCTGGCCGGTCCCAATGAGCTCGAGCCACCGGCCCGAACGTCGCCGATCCGGCTCATCCTCGAGGCCCTGACCGAGCCGTTCGTCGTCCTCCTGATCGTCGCCGGGGTCCTCGCAGTCGTGCTCGGCGAGGTCCGCGACGGCGTGCTCATCCTGCTCGCCCTGATCCCGATCGTCGCGGCGGATGTGGTGACCGACTATCGCGGCGAGCGGGCGCTCGAGGCCCTCCGCGAGGCCTCCGCGCCAACGGCCCGGGTCCGTCGCGACGGCACCGTCGTCGAGACCGAGACGGCCGGTCTGGTGCCCGGCGACATCGTCCTGCTGCGGGCCGGCGACGTCGTCCCGGCCGACCTGCGCATCCTGCGGGCCGATCGCCTGGTCGTCGACCGGAGCATGCTGACCGGCGAATCCGTGCCGGAGTCCGCCGGTCCGGAGGCCGACCCGGCCGAGGTGCCGCTGACTGCCCGCCGGTCGATGGCCTACGGCGGGACGAGCGTCGTCGGCGGTCGGGGCGAAGGCGTCGTGGTGGCCATCGGCGCGGGCTCCGAGGTCGGCCGGATCGCGGCCGGGCTGGGCACCGTCGATCGTCGGCGGTCACCGCTCCAGGCCGAGCTCGACCGGCTCGTCCGGATCCTGCTCGTCGTCGCCATCGGGCTGATCGTCATCGTCACGGGGCTCGGCTTCGCCCGCGGCCAGGGGGCCGCCGCCAACCTGCTGGCCGGAATCTCGGCCGCCATCGCCGCCATCCCCGAGGAGCCGCCGATCCTGCTCGCGGTCGTCCTCGGGCTGGGCGCCTACCGGCTGCTCCGGCGCAACGTGCTCGTACGGCGGCTCAACGCCGAGGAGACGCTCGGTGCCGTCGACCTGATCATCACCGACAAGACCGGCACGCTCACCCGCAACCAGCTCGAGGTCGTGGCCGCGCGCAACCTGCACGGGCCGCTGGATGAAGCGGCCATCGGTCCGATCCTGGACGAGGCACTCCGCGCCGAGGACGACGCCTGGGTGCGCCAGGAGGGGACCGCGCCCGGCTCGTTCACGGCCTCGCTCTGTCGCGCGATCGAGGGCCGCGGCGGCAACGCGATGCTCGACCCGACCGGGCTGCTCGGCTCGGAGCCGGTCGTCGACGGCCGGCCGCTGTCGGTGACCCGGAGCGTGGGCCCCGCGGGGCCGGAGGACCTTGCCATCGGCGCCCCCGAGGCGGTCATCCGGCTGGCCGCCCCGGACTCGGACGAGGCGAGCGCGTGGGCCGCCCTGGTCGAGGCCAACGCGGCCAGCGGCCAGCGGCTCGTGGCGCTGGCCCGGCGGCGTGAGGGCGAGCCGTGGACGGTCCGCGCCCTGATCGGGTTCGCGGACCCGATCCGTGACGGCATCCGCGAGGCCCTCCAGACCGCGCGCAGCGCCGGCATCGAGGTGATCATCGTGACCGGCGATCATCCGCTCACCGCGGGAGCGATCGCCGACGCGGCCGGGCTGGACCGCGGGCGCATCGTCGTCGGCGAGGAGCTGGCGACGTGGGACGACGCTCGTGTCGCGACCGAGCTGGCGGACCTCCGGATCGTGGCCCGCTCCACGCCGGACCAGAAGGAGCGCCTCGTCCGGATCGCGCGCGGTGCCGGGGGGACGGTCGCGGTCACCGGCGACGGGGTCAACGATGCGCCGGCGCTCCACCGTGCGGATGTTGCCGTGGCGATGGGGTCGGGGACCGGGGTCGCCAAGGAGGCCGCCGATCTGGTTCTCGGCGACGATTCGTTCGCCACGCTGATGTACGGCCTGTCCGAGGGCCGACGGATCGTCGACAACGTCCAGAAGGGCCTCGTCTTCCTGATCTCGACCCATGTGGCGCTGCTCGGCTTCATCCTGATCGCCACGGTGTACGGCTTCGGCCAGCCGCTGCTGCCGCTCCAGATCCTGTGGCTGGAGCTGTTCATCGACCTGTCGACGTCGGTCGCCTTCGAGTTGGAGAAGGCGGAGCCTGGGTTGATGCGCCGTCCGCCCCGTCGACGCGGCATCCCGCTGCTGACCAACGAGCTGCTCGGCCGGATCGTCGTCGCGGGCGGGTTCAGCGCCGTCGCGGCGCTGCTCGTGATGATCACCCACCCGGGCTCGACCGACCACACGCGCTGGCTCGCCTACACCGTGCTCGTCTGTGCCCAGGCGGTCCGCGCCAATGCCAACCGGAGCCTGCGCGTCCCCATCCACCGCCTCACGCCGAACTGGTTCCTGCTCGGCGCGGGCGCGCTGGTCATCGCGGTCCAGGCGCTCATCCCGACCGTGCCGATCCTCGCCGAGGCCTTCCGTGCCACGCCGCTCGACGCGACCGACTGGGGGATCGTCGCGGTCATCGCCCTGGCCCCAGCCGTCCTGGCCGAAGTGGTGCGGACCGTCACCGGCCGGACGTGGATCGCCTGAAACCGGGCTATCCTCCGGAGCGTGAGCCTCGAGATCGATCACGTCACGAAGCGATTCGGGCGCACCGTCGCGCTGGACCGGCTGGCCTTCGAGGTCGGTCGCGGCGAGGTCTTCGGCTTCCTCGGGGCCAACGGCGCGGGCAAGACGACGACCATGCGGATCTGCCTCGGCATCATCCGTGCCGACGCTGGCGAGGTCCGCTGGGAGGGCCGCTCGACGGCCGATCTGCCGCGCCGGACGTGGGGCTATCTGCCCGAGGAACGCGGTCTCCATCCGCGCATGGGCGTGCTCGACCAGCTCGTCTATTTCGGCTCGCTGTACGGGCTCCCGCCGGATCGCGCGCGACGCGAGGCGATCGCCTGGCTGGCCCGCTTCCGGATACCGGACTACGCCGACCGGCGCGCCGAGGAGCTGTCCAAGGGCAACCAGCAGAAGGTCCAGTTCATCGCCGCCGTCCTCCACGATCCGGAGGTCCTGCTGATGGACGAACCGTTCACCGGGCTGGATCCCCTCAATCTCGTCCTCCTGCGTGAGGCGTTCATGGAGCTCCGGGATCGCGGCCGGACGCTGATCTTCTCGACCCACCAGATGGAGTCCGCCGAGGCGCTGTGCGAGTCGGTCGCCATCGTCGACCACGGCCGTCTCGTGGCCGGCGGCCGCCTGCGCGACCTCAAGCGGGCAAGCGGTAGGCGGACGCTTCGTCTCGCATTCGATGGCGACCCGTTGCCCGCCTGGCTGGCAGGTCTGCCCGGGATCGAGGCCGTCCGGGGTGGCGCCGCCGGCGCCGAGCTCGAGCTGCTTCCGACCGCGGATCCGCCGGCCATCCTCGCCGCGATCCTCGCCCGCGGCGCCCAGGTCACGCGCTTCGACCTGGCCGAGCCGAGTCTCGAGGCCCTGTTCATCGAGCATGTCGGGCGGCCCTCCGACGACGATCCGACGCTCGCTCCGAGCCTGCCCGTCCCGTCCGTCTCCGCCGGCGGGATCGCCTGATGGCTCGTCGCGATCCGCTGCTCCCGAATGCCGGGATCGTGGCCCGTCGCGAATACCGCGACCGGACGCGGAGCCGGATGTTCGTCGGCTCCACGGTCGTCCTGGCGTTGCTCGCGATGCTGGTCGCGATCGGGCCGATCGCCGCGCGCTACCTCGACCGGCAGACCGTGACCCGGATCGCGGTCGTGGCGGCCGACACCGAGCTGGCCAAGAGCGCCGTCTCGGTCGCGGACGCCCTCCTGAACGTCCCGCCGGTCGGCGCGGCAGAGGGGACCTGGAAGAAGCCGTACCAGGTGGAGGTAGCCGACGATGCCGCCGCGGCCGAGGCCAGGCTTGCCCGTGGCGGGCTGGGCGGGATCATGGTCCTGCAGCGGCTGCCGGACGGCCAGGTCGATATCGCGTTGCGCACGACCGAGGGCCCGAACAGCGCCCGCAGCCAGATCCTGAGCGTGGCCGCGTTCGGCATCGGCGTCCTCGACTGGAGCGCCCGCCTCCCGCCCGATGCATCACGTGAGATCTTCCGCCCGCCGGCCTATCGGGTCGAGTCGATCAATACGGCGACCGATGCCGGCACGCCGCTCGATTCGCGTCAGGCGGCCAGCCGCTACCTCCTCGGGATCGTGTTCGTGATCCTGCTCCTCATCTCGATCGTCATCTACGGGATGTGGGTCGCGACCGGGGTCGCCGCCGAAAAGAGCAGCCGGGTCATGGAGCTGATGATCAGTGCCGCCTCGCCGCGCCAGATGCTGGCCGGCAAGGTGGTCGGGATCGGCTCGGCCGGGCTGACCCAATACCTCGCCATCGCCATCCCCGCCCTCGTGCTGCTGGGCCTCCAGGATCGCATCGCCACCGCAGTGCTTGGCCCGGACTGGATCGCGGGCGCGCCACTCGGTGGGCTGTCGCCGGCGCTGTTGCTCGGGTACGGCGTCTTCTTCCTGCTCGGGTTCACGCTGTTCGCCCTCATCTACGCGGCGATGGGCTCGTTCGTCAGCCGGCCCGACGACCTGCAGACGCTGTCGCTGCCGCTGAGTCTCGTGGCGATGGTGGGGTATCTGATCGCGATCGTGGCGCTCGGCGGCGGGAGTGGGACGCTCGTGCGGCTGGCATCGCTCGTTCCGCCGTTCAGCCCGTTCGTGATGCTGGCCCGCTTGATGGTGTCGGCCGTCCAGCCGTGGGAGATCCTGCTGTCGGTCGGGCTCCTGGTGGCGGCCATCGCGGTCGTGGCCGTCGTCGCGACCCGGATGTATGCGGCCGGTGTCCTGCTCTACGGCCAGCGTCCGGGCCTGCGCGCGTTCGTCGCTGCTGCGCGCCGGGCCTGACAACGGCCCAGCGCGTCGGTGGCTCAGACCTCGTCGAATGGCAGCCGGCTGATGAGCGCCAGCACGGGCGCGGCCGCGGCGCCCGGCGGGTCCCCCGGCTGCTCGGTCTCCGCGGCGGCGCCGGGGACCGGGGTCGCGGCCACGAACCGCCACAGCCGGCTGCGCACCCCCGGCAGATAGGGGCTGGCGCGCTGGCGGGCGAGGATCCCGGCGATCCCTTGCGCGACGGCGGCCTCGAACAGGGCGACCCCCTCCGTCGCGATGGCCGGCACGGCGACGACCTCGTCACCCGGGCGCAGCACTCGCCGCAGCGCCTCGCGTCGACGGACGAGTGGCTGCGAGAGGAGGGAGCGTCCGTCGAGGTGGAGCAGGTCGAAGGCGAGAAAGGCGACGGGCCGGCCCGCCTCGCCCGCCAGCCTGCGGCCGAGCTCCGCGGCATCCGCCCGCCCGGCGCTGTCCACGACGACCAGCTCGCCATCGACGATGGCCGACCGAGCGGCGACGCGGACGGCCAGCCCGGACAGCTCGGGCAGGGCCGCCGTGATGTCGCGGCCGTCCGCATCGCGCACCACGATCGCCCCGTCGCCCGCCAGCTCCGCCGGGCCGATCGACACCAGTGCCCGCACGCCGCCCCACCATGGCTCGAACAGGTGCTCGTCCGAATCGAACGGCGCTGGCAGCGGACGCGGCAGCATCGGCCGCAGGTCCGGGAGATCGGGCAGCGTATCGGCCTCGAGGCGCAGCGAGAGCTGGTCGGCCATCGTCGTCCGATGGTAGCCCGCTAGACTTCAGGCGTCCCGTCCACTGGAGGATCGCCCATGCCGCGCGCCCCCCGACCCGACGACCTGTATCGCCTGCGCATCGCCACCGAACCACGCCTGTCGCCCGATGGAATGGTCGCGGTGATGACCGTCCAGACCGTCGCGCCCGGATTCGATGGCTATCGGACCGCCCTGTGGCTCGTTCCGACGGACGGCAAGGCAGCCGCGCGCCAGCTGACCCTCGGCGCCCGGCACGACCGCCATCCGCGCTTCTCGTCCGACGGCCACTCCCTGGCGTTCATCTCGGACCGGCGCACGCTGGTCGAGGATGACCCGAAGCTCCCCGGACGCGAGTTGCGGGAGCGCGAAGACGGCAGTCAGGTCTACCTCCTGCCGCTCGATGGTGGGGAGGCGCGTCGCCTGACCGAGCTCCCCCGCGGGGTCGAGGCGTTCGAGTGGTCGCCCGATGGCCGCCGGCTCGTCGTCGTCACCGCATCGGTCGGGGCGACCCGGGCGGACGATGATCGGCGCCGCGGTATCGAGCGCTACCGCGAGCCCGGCACGCCACCGCCATCGGACTACCGGTTCATCGACCGGCTCGATTACATGCTCAATGGCACGGGGTTCACCTTCGACCGCGTCCCGCACCTGTGGCTGGTCGATGTCGCGACCGGCGAGGGCAGCCGCCTGACCGACGGACCGGTCGCCGACCGCGAACCGGCCTGGTCGCCGGACGGGCGGCGGATCGCGTTCGTGTCGAACCGCCGGCGCGACCCGGACCTGTTCAGCGGTCACCAGGACATCCACGTCGTCGCCGTCGCCACGCGGGAGGTCCACCCGGTCACGCGCGGCCCGCGCTCGGCGTTCTTCGCGCCGACCTGGCTGCCGGACGGCCGGACGATCGCCGCGCTGGGCCATCGGCATGAGGGCGGCGCCGGAAGCCGTAACGATGTCTGGCTGTTCGACGCGGCCGGCGCCGACGCGACGCCGACCGGCGGCCGGAACCTGTCGGCGATCCACGACCTGATGCCGGGTTCGGGCATGAACAGCGACGTGACCCGGGGCGAGGCCGGGCAGCTCATCGTCTCGAAGGGCGGCCGGTGGCTGTACTTCAGCGCACCGATCGCCGGCGCCTATGAGTTGTGGCGGATCGCGGTCGCGGACGGTCGGGTCGAGCGGCTGACCGACGGACGACACTACGTGTCCGGTTGGCACGCAGTCCCGAGTGGGGGTACCGACACCTCGCGCGGGATGCGGCTCGCGTACCTGCGCTCGACGGCGACCGCGCCGCCGGACCTGTGGCTGGTCGACACCGCTGCTGCCGTCAGATCGAGATCGAAGGTAAAGCCCGGGCGCTTGACCTCGCTCAACGCGGGCGCGCTCGGCGACCTCGCGCTGCGGACGCCGGTCGAGCGTCACGCGAGCGTCGACGGCCGGGACATCCAGGGTTGGTTCCTGCCGGCCGGCGTCGGCGCCCAGCCGCTCGTCGTCCAGATCCACGGCGGGCCGCACACCCTGTACGGGTGGTCGCCGAGCTGGGAGTTCCAGCTGCTGGCTGCGGCCGGCATCGGCGTCTTCTACTGCAACCCGCGCGGCTCGGAGGGCTACGGCGAGGCCTTCAATGACGCGAACCATCGCGACTGGGGCCCCGGGCCGATGCGCGACGTCCTGGCCGGCGTGGACGCCCTCGTGGCCGATGGTCTGGCCGATCCCGACCGTCTGGGCGTCACCGGCGGTTCCTATGGCGGCTATCTCACCAACTGGATCGTCGGGCACGACCAGCGGTTCCGGGCGGCCATGACCTGCCGGTCGGTCGCCGACATGGGCGTGCTGTTCACGACCGGCGACATCTCCGGCGGCGACTGGGCACGCCTCGAGTTCGAGACGACGCCGTGGGACGACCCCGCCTACTTCCGCGAGATCTCGCCGCTGGCCTATGCCGACGCGATCCGGACGCCGCTGCTCATCCAGCACTCCGAGCGGGACATCCGCACGACGGTCGCGCAGGCCGAGGCGCTGTTCTCGGTGCTCCGAGCGAAACGTCGGCCGGTCCGGCTCCTGCGGGTCCCGGATGAGACGCACGAGCTCACCCGGTCCGGGACGCCCTATCGACGCGTCGAGAACCTGCGCATCGTCGAGGCCTGGTTCCGGCACTTCCTGGTCGACCGGAAGCGCGGCATGCCGGCCCTGCCGAAGGTTCGCGGCGGCCGGTAGGGAGCGGCTGGCCGCGGGCCCTGAGGCCATCCTGGGCGAGGTGTATCCTCTCCGTCCCATGACCGCCACGCGACGTCCCGATTCACCCACCCGCGAGCGTGCCGACCAGCTGATCCGTGCGTGGGATGGCCGTCCGGGACCGCTCGGCAGCCTGCTCGGCCGGGTCACCGCAGTCGACCAGGTCGGGATCGACGAGCGGGTCGACTCGCTCAAGCGCCGGTCGATCAAGAAGGCGTCGAAGATGTGGGCGCTCGAGCTCGCGATCTCGATGATGGATCTGACCACGCTCGAGGGCAAGGACACCCCCGGCAAGATCCGGGCCATGTGTGTCAAGGCGATGCGCCCGCAGCCAGGCGACCCGACGATCCCGTCGGTCGCGGCGGTGTGCGTGTACCCCGCCCTCGTGGCGGAGGCAAAGGATGCCCTCAAGGGCTCCAAGGTCAAGGTCGCCAGCGTCGCCACCGGCTTCCCCTCGGGCCAGACGTTCCGGGACATCAAGATCGCCGAGGTCCGGGCCGCGCTCGAGGCCGGCGCCGACGAGGTCGATATGGTCATCGATCGCGGCGCCTTCCTGTCAGGCGACTACCTGACCGTGTTCGAGGAGATCGTCGAGGTCAAGGAGGCGGCCGGCGAGGCGCTCCTCAAGGTCATCCTCGAGACGGGCGAGCTCGAGACCTACGACAACGTCCGGCGCGCCTCCGTGCTCGCGATGGCGGCCGGCGCCGACTTCATCAAGACCTCGACCGGCAAGGTCAGCCCGGCGGCCACGATGCCGGTCACGCTGGTGATGCTCGAAGCGATCCGCGATTTCGAGCGCTCGACCGGCCGCCAGGTCGGGATGAAGCCGGCCGGCGGGATCCGGACCGCCAAGGAGGCGATCCAGTACCTGGTGATCCTGTACGAGACGCTCGGCCCGCGCTGGATGTCGCCGGACTGGTTCCGGTTCGGCGCCTCGAGCCTGCTCAACGATGTGCTGATGCAGATCGAGTTCCAGCGGACGGGCCGCTACCAGGACCCGGACGACTTCACCCTCGACTGAAGGGCGGTTCCGAACGAGTCGGGTGCTCCCGAGCAGGTCCATCCCCCGATGTTCCCACGACCGCATCCGAACGTCATACCTTCACGCGAGCGTAAAGGTTCGGTATCATCTCCCGGTGCCCGACAGCCCGACCCAGCCCGACGATCCCGCGCGCCTCCTGCGCATCAACGAGGTGGCCGCGGACACCGGCCTGACGACGCGTGCGATCCGCTACTACGAAGAGATCGGTCTGCTCGAACCGGCCGCTCGCTCGGACGGTGACTACCGGCTGTACGACTCGTCGGACCTCGATCGCCTCCAGTTCATCCGCAGCCTGCGCGACGACGCCGGGTTCTCGCTCGCCCAGATCGGGCAGCTGCTCGAGGACGACGCGGCCCGGGAGCGCAACCGCGAGCGGTTCCGCCAGACCGGCGATCCCGACGAGCGCCGGGCGCTCCTGCTCGATGCGCGCGGCCGAGTCGACCACCAGGTCGAGATCCTCGAGGCGAAGGCGGCCCGGCTCGCCGAGATGATCCGGGAGGCGCACGCGCGGGCGCGCCATCTCGACGCCCACCTGATCGAGCTCGAGCGCGGGTCCAGCCAGCACACCCATGACGCGGAGGGCCGCGCGACGATGCGCGACGACCGGGCGTGACCGGCCGGACGGCGTTTCGTCCGTCGCGGTTGATGAGCACGGACGGGATGAGCCCGTTCCGCCATCGCAACTACCGGTTGTTCTTCGGGGGCCAGGCGATCTCGATGGTGGGGACCTGGATGCAACAGGTCGCGCAGGCATGGCTGGTCCTCGAGTTGACCCACGATCCGATCTGGCTGGGCATCGTGGCCGCCGTGCAGTTCATCCCGGTCATCGTGCTCGGGCTATTCGCCGGTGTCGCCGCTGATGCCTTCCCGAAGCGCCGGGTCCTGCTCGGGACCCAGACCGTGATGATGGTCCTCGCGGCCATCCTGGCGGCCCTCACCCTGGCCGCTGTCGTCGAAGTCTGGATGATCCTCCTCCTGGCCTTCCTCCTGGGCATCGCCAACGCGGTCGATATGCCGGTCCGCCAGGCGTTCTCGGTCGAGCTCGTCGGGCGCGACGAGGTCAGCAGCGCGGTCGCCCTCAATTCCGCGATGTTCAACGGCGCCCGGGTCATCGGGCCCGCGGTCGCGGGGCTGACGATCGGGGCGTTCGGCGTCGGGCCGGCGTTCGTCATCAACGCCGTGAGCTTCCTGGCCGTCATCGTCGGGCTTCGATTGATGGATGAGCAGGCACTCCACATGCCGCCGCGGATGGACCGCCCGACGACGGTCCGGGGCGTCATCGACAACCTGGCCGAGGGCCTGTCGTATGTGCGCCAGACCGAGGTCGTGTTGCTCGCCGTCATCGTCGTGGCGACCGTGGCCACGGTGGGCATGAACTTCACGGTCCTCATCCCGGCGTTCGCGCAGGACAGCTTGCGGACCGATGCGTCCGGCTACGGCTTCCTGATGGCGGCGTCGGGGGTCGGCTCGCTCATCGCGGCGATGCGGCTCGTGTTCGGGGGACGGCCCCGCCCGATCCGGCTGGTGACGGGCTCGATCATCCTGGGCGTCGCGTCCGTCCTGCTCGCGTTCGACCGCGAGTTCGGGCTGGCCTTGGGGCTGATGTTCCTGATCGGGTTCGGCTCCATCCTCATGGCCGCGACCGGCAACACGACCATCCAGCTCGCCGTCCCGGACCATCTGCGGGGTCGCGTCATGAGCGTCTACACGACCGCGTTCAGCGTGTCGGTCCCGGTCGGGGGCCTGGCCATGGGCGCCGTCGCGTCGGCCGCGGGGATCACCTTCGCCATCGCGCTCGGGGGTGGGCTGACGCTGCTCATCGGGGTCGCCGCGCTGGCCTGGGGTCGCCGGCACTCGTTCGAGATCGTCACGACCACGTCGTCGGCGGCGGCCGGCGCCGGCGGGACGCTGTCACGCGTGGCGCGCACGCGTTAGCAACGGACCGCACCGGACCGTCTCGATTCGACTCTTACCTTTACGTCAACGTCAAGGTTTGGGTATCATAGCGGTGATGCCTGACGCTTCCTTGGCCACGTCCACCCGCACCCTCCTCCGGATCAACGAAGTCGCCGTCGAGACCGGCCTGACGACGCGCACGATCCGCTACTACGAAGAGGTCGGACTGCTTGCACCCGCCGCCCGCTCCGACGGCGACTACCGCCTGTACGACGCCTCGGACCTCGACCGGCTGCAGTTCATCCGCGACCTGCGCGATGACGCCGGGTTCTCGCTCAGCCAGATCCGGCAGCTGCTCGAGGACGAGGCGGCCCGAGGCCGCAACCGCGAACGCCTGCGCGCGACGACTGACCCGATCGAGCGCCGTCGGTATCTGGGCGAGGCCGAGGAACGGGTCCTGCGCCAGATCGCGCTGCTCGACGCCAAGGCCGCGCGCCTCGCGACCATGATCGAGGACGCGCACGCGCGCCTCACGCGGATCCGCGGCCACCTGATCGAGCTCGAGGGAGTCGTCACGGAGGCGGCCCGATGAACACGGCCCGACCTGGCGACCTCCATGCCGTCGCCGGCGAGACCCGTGACCGGTACCGCTCGGTCGTGCTCGGCGTGACGAGGCCAGGGGCCCGGCTCGCGGCCCTGACTTCGGGCACGCTGGTCATCGCCCTGGGGGCCGTGCTGTCCGTTTCGCGCGGCGACGACGAGCCGGCCGACGCCGACCTGCCGATCCGCCGGATGGTGGCGGCATGACCTCGATGCGTCGCGGCACGAGCGCGCTCCGCCACCGCAACTACCGGCTGTTCTTCGGCGGCCAGGCGATCTCGCTGGTCGGGACCTGGATGCAGTCGGTGGCCCAGGCGTGGCTCGTCCTCGTGCTGACCCACGATCCCTTGTGGCTCGGGGTGGTGGCCGCCGCCCAGTTCATCCCGGTCCTCGTGTTCGGGCTGTTCGCGGGCGTGCTGGCCGACAACCTGCCGAAGCGCCAGACGCTGCTCGCGACACAGGCCATCCGGATGTGCCTGTCGATCATCCTGGCGGCCATCGCCATCTCCGGCATCGCTTCGATGCCGCTGCTCATCGTCATCGCGCTGGCGATGGGTACGGTCAACTCGGTCGACATGCCGGTCCGCCAGTCGTTCGCCGTCGAGATGGTCGGGCGCGAGGACATCGGTAACGCGGTCGCGCTCAACTCGGCGATGTTCAACGGTGCCCGAGTCGTCGGGCCGGCCATCGCCGGGCTGACGATCGGTGCGGTCGGGGTCGCGGCGGCGTTCGTCGTCGATGCGGCGAGCTTCCTGGCGGTCATCATCGCCCTCGCCGCGATGCGCGATGCCGACCTCTATCCGGCGGCCCGCATCGTCCGCCCCGATTCATTCGGCGAGGTCATGACCCAGCTCCGCGAGGGTCTCGGCTATGTTCGTTCGACCCCGGTCGTGCTCGTCGCCGTCCTCGTCGTCGCGCTGGTCGGGACCGTCGGGATGAACTTCACGGTGATCATCCCGCCGTACGCCCAGGGCGTCCTCGGCAGCGGCGCCGCTGGTTACGGCTTCCTGATGGCAGCCTCGGGCGTCGGGTCGTTGATGGCGGCGCTGTGGCTGGCCTTCGGCAACGGGACCCAGATCCGGCGGATCGGCTATGGCGCACTGATCCTGGGGGCCGGCGAGATCGCGCTCGGCGCGTCGCACTCGTTCCCCATCTCGCTGTTGCTGATGGTCGGCGTCGGGTTCGGTGGCATCCTCATGGCGGCCACGGCCAACACGACCATGCAGCTGGCCGTGCCGGACGGGCTGCGCGGTCGGGTGATGAGCGTCTACACGACGGTCTTCGCGGGCTCGACGCCGATCGGTGGGCCGGTCATGGGCGGCATCGCTTCGTCGTTCGGGGTGGCCGTGTCGCTGGCCATCGGGGGCGTGCTCTCCGTGGCGGTCGGTGCCGGGGCGCTGGTATGGATCCGCCGCCGCGGCTTGGATCGGGGCGCGCTGCTGGCGCCCGCGCCGGGCCTCGTGGCGGTCGCCGCCGCAGCTGGGCCCGGGGCCGGGTCCCCTGGGTCCGCCTCGTTGTCGGGTAGGGCGCGTCCGCGCTGAGGGGCACTGCCGGCCGACGCGTGCCTCCGCCGGCCGACTCGGGCCCTGCCGTCGCCGCCCCAGACGCCCGGCCGCCCGCCCCGCCCCGCCCGAGCCCGCCGTCCGGCTCAGCCGTCGACGGCGCCGAACACCAGCGAGGCGTTGAGCCCGCCGAACCCGAACGAGGTCGACAGCACGCGCCGATAGACGCCCTCCCGACCCTCGCGCAGCAGCCCCGGCAGGAGCGCCGCGATCTCCGCATCGGGTTCGGCCAGGTTGACCGATGCCGGCGCCCAGCCGTCGCGGATGGTCAGGGCGCAGATGGCCGCCTCGATGGCGCCCGAGGCTCCGAGCGGATGGCCGTACAGCGCCTTGGTCCCGCTCACGGGCACCGACGCCGCCCGCCCGCCCAGCGCCAGCGCGATCGCCCGGGCCTCCGCGATATCGCCGATCGGCGTCGACGACGCGTGGGCATTCACGTAGTCGATCTCGTCGGGCGCCACGCCGGCGTCCTCGAGCGCGATGGTCGCGGCGCGCGCCGCCTCGGTGCCATCGGCCCGTGGCTGGACCATGTGGTGCGCATCGGACGTCGCACCGTAGCCGAGCACCTCCGCATAAGGCACGGCGCCACGCGCCTCCGCGACCTCGGCCGCCTCGAGGACCAGCAGCGCCGCACCCTCGCCCATGACGAACCCGTCACGATCGACATCGAACGGCCGCTCGGCGCCAGCTGGGTCGTCGTTGTGTCCTGCCGAGAGCGCTCGGATGATGTCGAACGCCCCGAACGCGAGCGGGCTGAGCGGGATCTCGACGCCACCGGCGATGGCCGCGTCGATCCGGCCCTCGCGCAGATCGCCCATGGCCTCGCCGATCGCGACCGCCCCAGACGCGCACGAGTTCGCCGTCGACAGGATCGGGCCGCGGACGTCGAGCGCGATCCCGAGATTGGCCGGCGCCGCCCCACCGAATACCGCCAGCGCGAGGTTGGGCGCGACCTGGCGGATGCCCTTCTCGAGGTAGCGCTCGTGCTGCGCCTCGGCATAGGCGATACCGCCGAGCGCCGAGCCGAGGTAGATCCCGATCCGCTGCGGATGCGCGCCGCCGCGCTCGCCCGGCGTCAACGCCGCGTCATCGAGCGCCAGCCGCCCGCTGACGAGCCCGAACTGGCTGAATCGGTCGAGCTGGCGGGCGATCTTGGGCGGCATCCACGCGAGCGGGTCGAAATCGCCGACCTGGGCCGCCACCTGCGACCGGAATTCGCTCGGATCGAACCGGTCGATCCGGGTCACCGGCGACCGGGCCGCCCGAAGCCCCGCCCGGAACGCGTCCCGGCCGGTCCCGATCGCGGTGATGACCCCGATCCCCGTGATCCAGATGCGTCGTCGCTCGCTCATGTCGATGGGTTCGTCACAGCGGAGCCTTCGGACTCGGACCTGGGTTCGACGGACCAGGATGTGCGCTCGTCGGCCGACGCTGTGGCGAGCGCCTCGGCCAGGGCCCGGAACGTGGCCAGCGTGCGCCCGGCGATCGGCCGCGTGAACGCGCGGTCCACGAAGGACGCGAACGGCGCGAACCGCGGCCGGAAGTCATGGTCGATGGCGACCCGGCAGCCACGGTCGGCGGTGGGTTCGATGCGCCAGGTGACGTCCATCCCGCGTGTCGCCCCGGCGACGTGGACGAAACGGAGACGGAGGCTCGCCGGCTCGCTCCAGGTCCGGGCGCGCCAGGCGACCGGCAGAGCGAGGCCCAGCACGCCCACGAGCGGCATCGAGCGGCGGGCCACGAAGTCGACGACGACCGAGCCGTCCAGCCGGCGCTCGACCACCCGCGACCGCGCGTAGTGCGGCAGCAGTCGCTCCCAGCGCTCGGGATCACGAGCGAGGCTGAACACCAGCTCGGCGGGTGCCGCGACGTCGATGGCGATGGTGCTGTGCATGGCCGCCTCAGTCGACCGGCTCGGATCGCGCGCGGTCCGTGGCGATGAGGCGCAGGGCACGGCGGGCCAGCTCCACGAGGTTCAGGCGGTGCGCCTCCTCGAGCGTGAACCACCGGCAGGTCTCGGTCGAGCCGCCGACCTCGTTCCGGAGCTCACCGCCGGTCACCTTGACCCGATAGACGATCCGGATGGCGTGCAGGCGCCCGAATTCCGAGGAATCGGTGAACAGACGGTCGGAGACGTCGGCCAGCTCGACGACTTCGCCGTCGTAGCCGCACTCCTCGGCGAGCTCGCGCAGGACTGCGGTCGTGGGCGCCTCCCCGAAGTCGATGCCGCCACCCGGCAGCGTCCAGGTCTCGCGCGGGGCGATCGAAACCGCGAGCCGGCACAGCAGGATCCGGCCGGCCTCGTCGAGGCAGATCGCGTACGCCGCGACGCGGGTCCGGTCCTCCGCGGTCATGGCGCGAGGAGCGCAGCGAGGAAGCGCGGGTCGAGCGCGCGGCTGGCGGGGACGAGGTCGCCCATCACGAGACCCATGGTCGCACGGACCGCAGGTCGCGCGGCGAACCGTCGAGCGGCGTAGTCGAACAATGCGGGCTGCCCGAGGAAGACCTGGACCAGCCACGAGACGGCGTCCTTGGCCAGGGATCGGCGCTGCATGGCGCGGTCATAGGCAGCGAAGGCCCGGTCCGCGCGGGCTCGTCCACCACGGGCCGCCAGGATCGCGGCCGCCGCGACCTCTGCGGACACGAGCGCTCGATGGAGCCCCTCCCCGGTGAACGGGTCGAGGAAACCGGCCGCGTCGCCGACAAGCAGCCAGTCCCTGCCCGCTCGCCGCGTCACCCGATGACCGAGCGGCCACGCCCCGGCGACGGTGTCGAGCGGGGTGCCGAAGCGCCAGGCGGCGGCGTCGTCCGTGGTCGCCGGGATGCCGGCCACGATCGCATCGACCACGGCGCGCGCCCCATCACGCGCGAGCTCCGCGCGCCAGGAGCGACCGAGCACGATGCCGACATTCACGCGCCCGCCCGGGACCGGCGCGATCCCGACATAGCCGTCGCGCAGCACGCGCATCCGCGCGTCGCGACCGGCGCGCTGGTCCGGGTCGGCGAGGTGGTAGGTGAGGCCGACCCGTGGGTCCAGGCGGACCGGCCGGGCGACGCCGACGTCGCGGGCCACGACCGAGTGCGGCCCATCCGCCCCGACGACGACCGCCGCGTTGACGACGACCGGGCGTCCCTCGCGGTCGCGCACCTCGAGCCGGCCGCCCTGGGACTCGACGGCCGTCACGCACCAACCGGGCCGGATCTCGGCGCCGGCCCTCGCGGCGCGCGCGAGCAGCAGCGGATCCAGGCACGAACGATCGAACCCTACGGCGGGCGGCCCGCCGGTGTCGGCGCCATAGGACAACCGGAAGACGGCGCCGCCGGGCGCCTCGACGCGCATGGCCGGGATCGGCTGCATGACCTCGGCCATGGTCTCCGCCGCCAACCCGGCCCGTCCTAGCGCGGCCACCGCCGCTGGCGACGCGAAGACTCCGCCGGCCCGCCAGTGCCAGCTCGGCGAGCGCTCGAGGACGACCACCTCGACGCCCGCCGAGGCGAGACGAGCGGCGAGGACCGCCCCAGCCGGTCCACCGCCGACGATCGCGACCTCGACGCGCTCCGGTCGCGGCGCCGCGGACCGCCGGCGGCCCGTCACTGGCCCGCGCCGAGCGGATCCGGCGGACCGTCGTGCATGGTGACCTCGGCCGCCGGCAGGGCCGAGATGACATAGCGCTGGCCGAACGCCCCCCGGATCGTGCGGACAGGGGTGAGGCCGGCCTCGCGCAGGAACTCGGCCATCTCGGCCGGCTGGTAGGCACGGCGCACGGACAGTGGGGCGTCAAAGCGCGTGAAGCGATTGCGGGTCAACAGGTGCCCGATGAGCCACGCCCCGAGCCAGCCCAGCCGACCACGGTCGAGGTCGTTGACGACGACCCCGAGACGCGCGACGCGACCCATCTCGCGCAGGAGCGCCACCGCCTCGACCGGCGTGCAGTGGTGGACGACCAGCGAGCAGTGGGCCACATCGAACGACCGATCGGGGAATGGGAGCGAGCGACCATCCCCGACGTGCAGCTCGATGGCATCGGTGATCGCGAGAGACGGCGTGGCGATGGCGGCCGCCGCGAGGACCTCCGGGCGGCTGTCGATCGCCACGACCGACAGCCCGCGACCGCGCTTCGCGGCACGGCCGAGCAGCGCCAGGGGGATGTCCGCCCCGCCGGTCCCCACGTCGATCAGGCTCACCGCGTGCCGATGCGCGGCCAGGGCGTCGATGCCGTCGGCGCTCAGCGACGTGCCACCCAGCCAGCGATTGATCCGCCGCAGGTCGCGCAGGTTGCCGATCAGCGCGGCCGGATCGTCGAGCGGCCCATCGAGCAGCTCGAGGGCGTCGGTGCGGCGGTCCATCTGCGGCAGGGTACGCTGCCTCGTACCATGCCGGACATGATCATCGTCGCCGGCGAGGCCCTGATCGACCTCCTCGTTCGGCCCGACGGCGGGCTGTCGGCGGCGCAGGGCGGCGGCCCATTCAACACGGCCCGCACCATCGCCCGGCTCGGGGGTGCGGTGTCGTTCCTCGGCACGCTGTCGTCGGACCGGTTCGGGACGGGGTTGCGCGAGGCCCTGGAGCGCGACGGGGTCGACCTCAGCCTGGCCCGGACGACCGATGCGCCGACGACCCTGGCCGTGGCCGACCTCGACGCGACCGGCGCGGCCACGTTCCGATTCCACACCGCGGGCACATCCGCGCCGGAGCTGCCGGCCTCCGCAGTCAAGGCCGCGCTCGCGACCCGGCCGCAGGCGTTCCACATCGGCACGCTCGGTCTCGTGCTGGAGCCGATCGCCTCGGCCATCGCCGATGCGTTGACGGCCGCCGCCCCCGCCACGCTTGTCATGCTCGACCCGAACTGCCGGCCGCTGGTCATCCCGGACCGAGACGCGTACCTCGCCCGGTTCGGCGGCGTCATCGAGCGCGCCGACATCATCAAGGCGAGCGTCGATGACCTGGCCTACCTCGCGCCGGGAGCCGCGCCGATCGAGGCGGCGCGCGCGCTCGTGGGTCGCGGCCCATCGCTGGTCCTGCTGAGCGACGGCGCTGGCCCGGTCTTCGCCGTCGGACGCTCCTGGACGATCGCGACCGTGGTGCCGACCCTCCGCGTCGTCGACACCGTCGGTGCGGGTGATGCCTTCGGTGGGGCGTTCCTGGCGCGCTGGGTGGAGCTCGGTCTTGGTCGCGCCGAGCTGACCGATCGGGCGGCGGTCGCCGGCGCCGTCCAGCTGGCGATCGAGGTCGCCGGCGTCACCTGCCTGCGGGCCGGCGCCGATCCCCCGCGACGCGCCGAGCTCGGATGGCCTCCTCGGCCATCCGCGAGCGGCTAGGCTCCTGAACGGCCTGACGGTTAACGGCTTCGTGCGCGACACGACCTGGGCCAAGCTCATCGTCGCGCTCCATCCCGGGACGATCACCTGGAACGGCGCGAAGACGTTGCCGATCCCGCGCCAGACGAAGGCGTCGAACACGACCGGGTGGAACCCGAGGCGTCGCTGCTGTCGCCACCAATACCTCGGTCGCCCTGCACCCGCCCTCCAGACCACCGATGACGACGCAGCACGCCGAACCGTTCACGACAGGACGAGAATCGCTCTCGAGCGGGGCCTCGCCCGCCCCCGGTGCCATAATGGCGGCCATGGCGACCGACACGAAGCACAGCCTCGTTCCGTCGTCCGGCCGCCTGCCGTCCAGCTGGGGTCTTGGCGACGGCCAGGCGATCCCGTGGGAGTACGCGCCGGCCCCCGAGTCGCGCGACATCGTCACGCTCAAGGAGCGCTACGGGCTGTTCATCGGCGGCCGCGATGTCCCGGCCCAGGACGGCGCCACGTTCGCCACGGTCAACCCGGCCACGGAGGAGACCCTCGCCCTCGTCGCGCGCGGCACCGCCGCCGATGCCGACAAGGCAGTCCGCGCCGCGCGCCGCGCCCAGACCCGATCATGGGGCACGCTGCCCGGTCGAGAACGCGCCAAGTACCTGTTCCGGATCGCCCGCATCCTCCAGGAGCGGAGCCGCGAGTTCGCCGTCCTCGAATCGATGGATTCGGGCAAGCCGATCAAGGAGAGCCGCGACGTCGACGTCCCGCTCGCGGCCGCCCACTTCTGGTACTACGCCGGCTGGGCGGACAAGCTCGACTACGCGTTCCCAGGTCGCGTCGCCCGCCCACTCGGCGTGGCGGCGCAGATCATCCCGTGGAACTTTCCGCTGTTGATGCTCGCCTGGAAGATCGCGCCCGCCCTCGCGGCCGGCAACACGGTCGTCCTCAAGCCCGCCTCGACCACGCCGCTCAGCGCCCTCCTCTTCGCGGACGTCTGCCGCCAGGCGGACCTGCCGCCGGGCGTCGTCAACATCGTCACCGGACCGGGCGAGACCGGCATGGCCCTCGTCACCCACCCGGGGGTCGACAAGGTCGCCTTCACCGGCTCGACCGAGATCGGCAAGCGGATCGCCAAGGGCGTGGCCGGCACGGACAAGGCGCTGACCCTCGAGCTCGGCGGCAAGGCGGCCAACATCGTGTTCGACGACGCGCCGCTCGACCAGGCGGTCGAGGGCATCGTCAACGGCATCTACTTCAACCAGGGCGAGGTCTGCTGCGCCGGCTCGCGCCTGCTCGCGCAGGAGTCGATCGTCGAGCCGCTCATCGAAAAACTCAAAGACCGCCTGTCGACCATCCGGGTCGGCGATCCGCTCGACAAGAACACCGACGTCGGCGCGATCAATTCGAAGGCGCAGCTCGAGAAGATCACGGAGCTTGTCGCGTCCGGCGTGGCCGAGGGCGCCGAGCTCTACCAGCCCGCCTGCGACCTGCCCGAACGTGGCTACTTCTTCCGCCCGACCCTGTTCACGAACGTCGCCCAGAGCCACCGCATCGCCCGCGAGGAGATCTTCGGGCCGGTCCTGTCGGTGCTGACCTTCCGGACGCCGGATGAGGCGGTCGAGAAGGCCAACAACACGGTCTACGGCCTGTCCGCCGGGATCTGGACCGACAAGGGTTCGCGGATCCTCGAGATGGTCGGCAAGATGCGCGCCGGCGTGGTATGGGCCAACACGTTCAACCGGTTCGACCCGACGTCGCCGTTCGGTGGCTACAAGGAATCGGGCTTCGGGCGCGAGGGCGGGATGCACGGCCTGCACGCCTACGTCCGGCTGGAGGACCGCTGATGGCGACGCGCGACAAGCGGCCGGCAGGCGCCGCCGCGGCCGGTCGAAACGGCGCGAGCCGGGCAGTCGCGGCGCGCGCCCAGACCGTGGCCGCGGCCACGACGCCCGCGCGCGTCGAAGTCCGCAAGACCTACAAGCTGTACATCGGCGGCGCGTTCCCGCGGACCGAGTCCGGCCGCTCGTACCTCGTGTCCGCGGCCGATGGCGCGCCGCTCGCGAACGCCTGCCGGGCATCTCGCAAGGATGTTCGCGACGCCGTCCGCGCGGCCCGTGGCGCGTTCCCGGGCTGGGCGGCCCGAACAGCCATGAACCGTGGTCAGGTGCTCTACCGGGTCGCGGAGCTCATGGAGGGCCGGCGCGAGCAGTTCGTCGCCGAGGTGGAAGCCGCCGAGGGCCTGCGGGCGGCCGCCGCGCGCACCGTCGTGGATCGCGCCATCGACCGCTGGGTCTGGTACGCCGGCTGGGCCGACAAGATCACGCAGGTCCTCGGCTCGTCCAACCCGGTTGCGGCGCCGTACTTCAACTTCACGATCCCGGAGCCGACCGGCGTCGTCGGGGTCGTGGCGCCGGAGACCTCGTCATTGCTCGGCCTGGTCAGCCGGCTCGCGCCGCCGCTGGTGACCGGCAACGCGGTCGTGCTCATCGCCAGCGAGCTCCGACCGCTGCCGGCCGTGACGCTGTCCGAGGTGCTCGCCACGTCTGATGTCCCGGCTGGCGTCGTCAACGTGCTGACCGGTCGCAAGCCGGAGCTCGTGCCGGTCCTGGCCGGCCATGCCGATGTCGATGCCCTCGATACGTGGGGCGTTCCGGACGAGATGCGGATGGAGGTCGAGCTCCTCGCTGCCGATGACATCAAGCGCCTGTCGCGCCGCTCGACCAAGGTCGTCGAGGCGCGCTTCGACTGGCTGGATGACGCCGCTGCCGAGCGGCCCGAATGGATCGCCGCCTTCCTCGAGATGAAGACGGTCTGGCACCCGATCGGCGGCTGACGATGGCTGTCGGGACCGGGGACGGCACCCCGGGCAGGCACTCGGACCGGCTCGCCAATGACGATGCCGGGATGGTGGAGCGACGCGTCTTCGTCCACGCGACGCCGCACACCGTGTGGGCGACGCTCCATGATCCGGCGGCCACCACCGCGCTCTTCCCGGAGCTGCGGCTCGGGCCGGCGGCGCCACCGTGGCCGGCCGCAGCGACCACCCGCTCCGCCCGCGCCCAGCTGGGGCTGCTGCGTGACGTCGCACAAGTCGAGAGCCTCGAAGCCCGCCCGGACTCACGGTTCCGGCTGCGGGTGACCGCCTCCGGGTTCGACAGTGAATGGAGCTGGCGCCTCGAGCCGGTCGCCGGCGGGACGCGGGTCATCCACGCCGCCGCGTTCGAGCCGTTCGATCGCTGGACGGGGATCCTCGTCCGCCTCGGTCGGGCGTCGCTGGCCAGCCGCGTGGAAACCCATCTCCGCGTCCTCAAGGAACGGGCCGAAGCGGCCCAGCGCGCGTCGAACCCGGCCACGTGACCGCCGATCCGGCACGGATCGGCGGACCGGAGGAACCCCCGGACATCCCGTTCGAGGGCCTGCGACGCAATGCCCGGGCGCTGGCAGCTGGGCTCATCCTGCTCGTGGCGATCGGCGTCGTCCTACCCGACCTGACCCCACCGCCGACTCAGCCGCAACCGGTCCAGCTGCTGCGCGGTCGGATCGTCAACCTCCTGCCCGCCACCGACGACCCGGCCGCGCCCGATGTGCGCATCCTCGTCGTCGGGGGCGCCCTGGCCGGCCGGACGATCGACGGCGTGCTCCAGGGGCCATCCGGCCAGGAGGCGCTGCCACGCTATGAGGTCGGCGACGAGGTGGTCGTCAATGTCTCGACGGACCCCGGCACCGGCACGGCCTTCTACGCGGTCGGCGACCTCTACCGCATCCCGGCGCTGGCGCTCCTGCTGGCGCTGTTTGCGGTCGCGGTCACGGTCGTCGGTGGCTGGCGTGGAGTCCGGTCGCTCATCGCACTGGCCCTGACCCTGGCGGTCATCGTCAAGATCGTCGTGCCCCTGATCGTCGCCGGGCGAGACCCGATCTGGGTGGCGATCCTGTCCGCGACCGGAGTCACGATCGTGACGTTGCTACTGACCGAGGGCGCCCATACGCGGACGGTGGCGGCGGTGATCGGGACGTTCGCGTCGCTGGCCCTCGTCGCGGTCCTCGCCGTCGTATTCGACGAGCTCGCCCGGTTCACCGCGCTGCGCGGCTCGGAGGACCTGACCTACCTCCAGGCCGTCGGCCTGAACGACATCGACATCGGCGGTCTGCTCCTCGCCGGCATCATCTTTGGCGCGCTGGGCATCCTCGACGACGTGACCGTGACCCAGGCAGCCACCGTCGCCGAGCTCCACGACGCCAACCCGCTGATGGGCCGGCTGGCGCTCGGACGACGGGCCATGAACGTCGGCCGGTCGCACATCGCGGCCACGGTCAACACGCTCGTGCTGGCCTATGTCGGGGCATCGCTGCCGCTCATCGTGCTGTTCGCGGCCGGCCGCCAGGATCCGCTGCTGACGGCCTCGATGGAGGTCGTCGCCGTGGAGGTCGTGCGCGCCATCGTCGGCAGCATCGGGATCGTCGCGGCCGTGCCGCTCACCACGGCCGTGGCCGTCGCGCTGACCGGCCGGTCGTTCCGGCGCCTGCGCCGGTCCGGCACGGAGGCGCGGCGCGCGCATGGCTGGCGCTGACCGATTCCGCTAGTGTCTGCCCAGGAGGGATGCCCATGACCGCCGTCATCAAGACGGAGCGCCTGACCAAGGCCTACGGAGTCCATCGCGGCATCACCGAGCTCGATCTCGAGGTTGCCGAGGGCGAGATCTTCGGGTTCCTGGGGCCCAACGGCGCCGGCAAGACGACGACGATGCGGGTCCTGCTCGATCTCATCCGGCCGACCTCCGGGCGGGCCGAGGTGTTCGGCATCGAGACGACCGCCGACCCGATCGCCATCCACCGGCGGGTGGGCTACCTGCCGGGTGAGTTCGACCTGTACGACCGGCTCACCGGCGCCGACACCATCGCCTACTTCGGGAACCTGCGCGGCGGCGTCGACCGCGACTACGTCGCCGAGCTCGTGGAGCGGCTCGACCTCGACCCGAGCCGCCGCTTCAAGGAATATTCGAAGGGCAACAAGCAGAAGGTCGGTCTCATCGTCGCGCTCCAGCACCGGCCGGACCTGCTCATCCTCGACGAGCCGACCGCGGGTCTCGACCCGCTCGTCCAACAGACCTTCTTCGGGCTGGTCCGCGAGGCGCGCGAGGCCGGCCGCACCATCTTCCTGTCGAGCCACATCATCGACGAGGTCGACCGGACCTGTGACCGGGTGGCGATCATCCGCGAGGGACGGCTGGTCCAGGTCGATTCGATCGAGGCCATCCGACGGCTCGCCTTCCACCATGTCGAGCTGACCTTCGGGGTGCCGGTGGCGACGACCATCTTCGGATCGATCCCGGGCGTCCAGGACGTGGTCGCGACCGGGGATACAGTGACGATGCGAGTCAGCGGGCCGATCGGGGCGGTCATCGCCGCCGCGGCGCCCCACGGGCTGGTGGACCTGGTGAGCCGGGAACCGAACCTCGAGGACGTCTTCCTCGCCCAGTACGGCGAGCATCCGCTCGACGACACCGAGCCGGCCGGGTGACGCCCAGCGCGACCGTTCGGACGCTCAGCCGACCCGGACCGTGGTCTCGAGTGGCCGGGCTGGGCACGATCTACGGCAAGACCGTCCGCGACAGCCGGCGAGCCGCGCTCGTCGTCGGCGGGGTCGCCGCGCTGTTCATGATCGGGACCGGGGCGCCGTATGGTTTCGCCCCCGAGTTCTCGACGGTGGAGCTCCGGCGTGCGTTCATCGCCGGCCTGACGTCGCTGCCGCCGGCGCTCCGCGGGCTGCTCGGCGAGCCGATCAATCTCGAGACGATGGGCGGCTTCCTGTCCTGGCGTGTCGGCAACTTCCTGCCCGTCATGCTCGGCTTGTGGCCGGTGCTGGCGTTGTCGGGGACGCTGGCCGGCGAGGCTGCGAAGGGCAGTCTCGACCTGCTTGCGGCGACGCCGCAGGGCCGGCGGACCATCGCGCTCGAGAAGCTGGCCGGGCACATCACCGCGGTCACCATCGCGATGCTCATCCTGGCGGTCACCATCTGGGCGGTCGGGGCCGGGTTCGGGTCGCTGCCGGGGGACGACATCCCGTTCTCGGCGGCGTTGGGCCAGGTCCTCTTGTACGGACTGATGATGCTCGGGGTGGGGGGCGTGTCCTTCGCGACCGCCCCGTACGTCGGGCGGACCCGGGCCATGGCCTTCGGCTTGATCGTGCTCTTCGCGAGCTACCTCATCTACAGCTACGCGACGTTGTCGCCGATCATCGATGCGCTCAAGCCGCTGTCGTTCTTCAGCTGGACCGCCGGCCATCGCCCGATGGCCGGGGTGACGGACTGGCCGGCCGTCGGCGCGATGGCCGTCCTCGACCTGGTCCTGTTCGCGGTGGGGGTGATCGCCTTCGCCCGCCGGGACCTGGGCAGCGTTGCCGACGTCGGCTGGATCCGGCTGCCATCGCTGCCGGCCGGGATCGCCGGGCCGTTCAGCCGACAGCTGGCCGATCGGGCCGGCGTGGCGATCGGCTGGGGGCTGGGCATCGGGCTGTACGGGGCCCTCATCGTCGCCTCGGCCGATGCATTCAGCAACATGATCCGCAATCTGCCCCAGATCGCAGCCCTCATCAACTCGATCTACCCGGGCCTGGATCTGACCCAGCCGTCGGCGGTCCTGCAACTGACCTTCTTCAGCTTCGGCTCGTTCATCTTCGGGCTGGCGGGGGCCGGGTTCCTGGCCGGTTGGGCCGGTGACGAAGGGCGGCGTCGGCTTGAACTCGTCCTGTCGACGCCGCGATCACGGGCGAGTTGGACGATCCGAAGCGGGCTTGGCGCCTTGGCCGCGCTGGGCCTGGTGACGGTCATCGTGGCCGTGTTCATCGGGGTCGGCGTCGCCCTGCAAGGTGGCGACGTCGGGGCGCCGGTGACGGGCATCGGCGTCCTCGGCCTGGCTGCCGCCGGCTTCACCGGCATCGGGCTCGCGGCGGGCGGGCTGGTCCGCGCGTCGCTGGCGGCGGGGGTCACGGCCGTGCTGGTCATCGCAACGATGCTGCTGGACACGCTGGGCGCAGCCCTCAAGCTGCCGCAGTGGGTCCTCGACCTGTCGCTGTACCGACACCTCGGCCAGCCGATGGCCGGCAGCTTCGACCCGGTCGGGATCGTGGTCGCCGCGATCATGGTCATCGGCGGCGTGGCGGTCTGCGCGTTCGGCCTGACGCGGCGCGATATCGGCAGGTAACGTCCGGGGGTGGAACCCTGGGTCATCGGGCTGGTCGCCGTGTCGGCCGTCCTGCACCTCGCCTGGAACGTCCGCCTCAAGACTGCCGGCGACCCGCTCCGGGCCGCCACGATCGGGATGCTCGCCGCGTCGGTCGCCATCGTCCCGCTCGGGTTCGCCGTGTGGTGGGTCCAGGGACGGGTCGCACTGCCGGTCGAGGGGATCGTGCTGGGGCTCGCCTCCGGGGTCGTGGAGGCGGCCTACTTCATCCTGCTGTCCGCCGCGTACCGGCGGGGCGACCTGTCGGTCGTGTATCCACTGGCGCGCGGGACCGCGCCGTTGCTGGCCGTCCTGATCGGGGTGGTCGTGCTCGGCGAGCGGCTCGGGGTCGCTGGCTCGATCGGGGTCGTCATGCTGCTCGTTGGGTTCCTCGTCCTGCAGCGGCCGTGGCGGGCGATCGCGCTGGCCCGGGGCGGCTCGGCCGGGGCGCGCAAGGCGGCCGCCGATAGCGCCATCCTGTTCGCGCTCGCGACCGGGGTGATGATCGCGACGTACACCGCGATCGACCGGGTCGGGACGCGCCAGATCGACCCGTTCCCGTACGCCGCCATCCTGTGGACGACGGGTTCCGTGCTGCTGGTCGCGTGGGTCTGGCTGGTGGCCGGCGGCGACCTCGTCCGCTACGGACCGGCGGCCGCGCGCCGGGCCGCGGTCGGTGGCTGGCTGACCCTGGGGGCCTACCTGTGCATCCTGATCGCGTTGAGCGTGGCGCCACTGTCTGGAGTGGCGCCGCTGCGCGAGTCGGCGACGGTCTTTGCCGCGGCGTGGGGGTCCGTCCGGATGGGCGAGGCAAGCGACCGGCCCGAGGTGGTTCGCCGGATCGGGGCGTCCGTGCTGATCGTGGGTGGGGCGTTGTTGCTCGCCGTGGGGAGTTGAGGGGTCGCGGTCGGGGAGTGCGGCCCGGGCCTGCCCAACGGCCGAGCCCGCCCAAGAAGGCACAGGCGCCGCGTTTGGCCAAATAGTCCCCGGGAGACTGTTGGGCCAAGAAATCGGCCCTTCGGGGCCCGACGACCGGTCGATCTGCCGCCCGCGACCCGATCTATGCCTGCCAGAGCATGAATCGGGTCCGTGCACCGGCCCGAACAGCGTCACGGCCCAGGGTCGCTGGCCGAAGAGTCACCCGGGGCATACTTGGCCAAAGTCGAAGGCGCAGCCCAGGCCCGGCCCCATCCCCGCCCAGCCCCGGCCCGGCCCCAGCCCGGCCCCAGCCCGCCCAGCCCCGGCCCCGACCGTGCTCGGCCCGACAGGACCGCCTACGCCGCCTCGATCGGTGGCATCCGCCCGAACACCCGCCGCCGCCCGAACCGGCTGTTGACCAGGCCGACTCCGGCGATGACGAGCCCGGTCCCGAGGATCAGCCGCGCGTCGACCGGCTCCGCGAGGACGAGATACCCGAGCGCGATGCCGACGACCGGGATGAGATACGCGACGAGCGTCGTCCGCGTGGCGCCCCAGTTGGCGAAGAGCCGGAAGACCGCGAGGTACGCGAGCCCGGATCCCAGGATCCCGAGCCACAGGATCGAGAAGATCGCCTGCGTATCGGGCGTCGCCGTCCAGGGATGCTCGAACAGCAGCGCGACGACCCCCGTGATGATCGCCGCGAACGTCACCTGGAACACGGCCGGGATCATCGGCGCGAGGCCGCGCACGTTGCGCCGCGAGTACACGGCTCCGCAGGCATAACTGAAGGCGGCCCCCAGCAGCGCCACCTCGCCGACGACCGATGAGCCCGCTCCGCTCAGCCCCCGGCTGGTGATGATGACGACGCCGATGAACCCGACGATGAGCCCGACGACGCCATTGACCCGCATCGGTTCGTCGGCCAGGAAGATCGCCGACAGGACGATGGCGAACAACGGCACGGGCGAGGTCAGGATCGCCGCCAGCGACGACTCGACCGACTGCTCGGCCCAGGTGATGAGCAGGAACGGGATCGTGATGTTGACGATGGCCATGACCAGCAGGTGGCCATACACCCGGCGCTCCCGTGGCAGCGGCTGTTTGGCCACCCGCACGACAGTCCACAGCAGCGCCGTTCCAACGACCAGTCGCAGGGCCACCAGGGTGAACGTCCCGAAGTCGTCGACCGCGAGCTTGATGAACAGATAACTCGAGCCCCACATGAAGCCGAGCGCGAGGAACACGAGCCAGTCGATGCGGTTCGCCCGGTCGATCATCGGGGCATGATAGTGGTCGTTGGCCCACGTTGATAGGCCAATAGGGCGGTGGCGGTCGGAGGCATCACATCCACAGAACCCGGCCGCCATCCGACCCGTTGCATCGGCGCGGGCCCTCACCGCCAGCGGGTCAGGATCGCCTCCCGGTCGAACAGCGCCACGCCCGCACGCAGCCCGAGCAGGCTGACCACGAAGACGATCACGGCCAGCAGCAGATAACCCGCGGCACCGACCAACAGCGTCCCGGTTGCCTGCAGCAAGGTCACCGCGATGATCGGCACGACGATGATGCCGCCGACCTGCTGGGCGACACGCGGATCGTTGACTCTCGAGCTGACGACGACCCCGGCCACGACCGACGACAGCCCGACGGCGGGCCCGAGGATGAACACGCCGACGAGCCAGCTGGCGTCGGTCACGACGCCGAACAGGTTCGGTCCGTAGACGATCGAGGCGAGCACGACGAACACGACGTAGGTCACCCAGCCCGCCAGCACGCCGGGCACGAGCGCGGCGATCGCCTTGCCGGCCAGGAGCTCCGCGGTCCGGATCGGCGTGGCCAGGACCGGCTCCAGGGTGCGCGCCTGCTTCTCGCCGATGATCGAGAACGTCGCGATCGACAGCGGGATGTACGCCGGCATCAGCAAGAAGAACGCCAGAAACTGCTGGACGGCGAACGCGCCGGCGAGCTCCGAGGCGCTGAACCCGGCCCATTCAGGTCGCTGCGACAGGACCGAATCCGCCAGCTGTGGCGGGAGCGCCCGGTCACCGACGACCCCGGCCAACGCGAGCGGCGCGATGGTCAGGATCATCGGCGGGATGAGGATGGTCGACATCAGCAGCCGGTTGCGGACCGTCTCCGCCCACTCGCGGCGCAGGACGGTCGTCACGATGCGCAGCCGCATCAGGCCGCCTCGCCCCGGTCGGCCCGGACGCCCATGACCTCGAAGTAGACCTGCTCGAGCGTCGTCGCCCGCTCGTTGACCGAGAGGATCGCCGCGCCGGCTTCGACCAACGCCCGGACCACCACCGGCGTGACCGCCGCCGGATCGGCCGCCGAGATGACCAGCCGCCGACCTGCCTCGACCGCTTCCACGCCCAGAACCCCGGGCACCGACCGGATCGCTGCGATGGCCGCGTCCGACGCCGCGGCGGCCAGCCCGACCTCCAGCCCGTGTCCGCCGAGCGACCCACGCAAGCCCGCCGGCGAATCGACCCGTAACAGCCCGCCGCGGACGAACGCGACGCGATCGCACAGCCGGTCCGCCTCGTCGAGGTTGTGGGTGGCGAGGACGATCGTCCGGCCCGAGCGCCGAAGGGCCTCGATGGCTTCGCGGACGACATACGCCGCCTCCGGGTCGAGCGCCGCCGTCGGCTCGTCGAGGAAGACGACCGCGGGATCGTGGAGGAGCGCCCGCGCGATGGCCAGCTTCTGCTTCATGCCCTTGCTGAAGTTGCCGGCCACATCGTCGCGCCGGTCCCACAGCGAGAACAGGCGCAGATAGCGTTCGATGCGGACCGCCCGGGTAGCCGCGTCCAGGCCGTACAGCCGTCCGAAGAACTCCAGGTTGGCCGCGGCCGACAGCTTCTCATAGAGCCCCGGCGTCTCGGTCAGGATCCCGACCCGGCTGCGGACCTCCTCGGGACGCTCGGTCACATCGAGACCGTCGACCCAGGCGCGTCCCTCGGTCGGCTCGATGAGCGCGGTCAGCAGCCTGACCGTCGTGGTCTTGCCGGCGCCGTTCGGTCCGAGCAGACCGAGGACCTCGCCGCGGAACACCTCGAGATCCATCCCCCGGATCGCCCACAGCGTCCCGAATCGGCGACCCAGACCGGTCGCCCGGAGCATGACGGGGTCAGGCGCGGATGCGGGCTCGGTCATCGCTCCCAGTCTGACGGAGCGTGCCACAATCGTTCTCGTGATCCGCCCGTGGACCGTTCCCGAACTGACGGGGATCGGCCGCCTCCCGATGCACAGCGTCGAGCACGCCGAGCGTCTGTCACTCGATGGTCGCTGGCGCTTCGAGCTCGTCGGATCGCCGGACGCCGAGCCGGGCGAGGACTGGTCCGAGGCCGACGTCCCGAGCGTCTGGACGATGGCCGGGACGTGGGATCGGCCGCACTACACCAACGTCCAGATGCCGTTCGAGGGACGGCCGCCGGAGATCCCGGCGCTCAACCCGACGGGTATCTACGAGCGCGAGTTCGAGGTCCCTGCGGGGTGGGCCGGCCAGCGCGTCGTCCTCCATGTCGGGGCCGTCGAGAGCGTCCTCATCGTGACCCTCAACGGGGACGACATCGGGATCGGCAAGGACTCGCATCTCGCCTCCGAATTCGACCTGACCGGCGTGCTCCGGCCGGGCGCCAACACGCTCCGGCTGCGGGTCGTGAAATGGTCCGACGCGACCTATGTCGAGGACCAGGACCAGTGGTGGCACGGCGGCATCACCCGGCCGGTCTTCCTGTACCCGACGCGAGCCGTCCACCTCGCCGACGTGCGCGTCGACGCCGGGCTCGCCGACGACCTGACGACCGGCACGCTCGATCTGACCGTGACGGTCGGGTTCCCTGGCCGCGAGCTGCCACCCGGCTGGACGGTGGAGGCGAGACTCGACGGCCTCGACGGCCTGGAGGCGAGACTCGACGGCCTGGACGGCCTCGACGACGCCCCGGAGACCCTGCGCGCCGCCGCGACCTCGGTCGACCGTCGGAACCTGGAGGGCTGGACGCTCGACGACCAGCGGGTCATGTTCCGCCACGCCGCCGGGCTCCTGGCGCCCGAGGACGAGGCCGCCTGGCAGACCGTCCACCGGCGCATGGCGCCGCCACTCGATGGCCTGGTGACCTGGCAGCTCGAGATCCCGAACGTCCGCCGCTGGTCGGCCGAGCAGCCGGACCTCTATCCGCTGCGCGTCTCGCTCCACGCCCCGGACGGATCGGTCGCGGAGGCGATGACGGTCCCGGTCGGCTTCCGCCGGGTCGAGGTCAAGGGCCTGGACCTGCTGGTCAACGGCGCACGGGTCTTCCTGCGGGGCGTCAACCGGCACGATTTCGACCAGCACACCGGGCGGGTCATCTCGCCGGAGTCGATGCGCGCGGATCTTGTGCTCATGAAGCAGTTCGGGTTCAATGCCGTCCGGACCTCCCACTATCCCAACGACCCGGTCTTCCTGGCCCTGACCGATGAGCTCGGGCTGTACGTCATCGATGAGGCCGACATCGAGTCGCACGCCTTCCAGAGCACGCTGTGCGATGACCACCGCTATCTATCGCAATGGGTCGACCGGGTCTCGCGGATGGCCCTCCGTGACAAGAACCACGCGTCGGTCATCGTCTGGTCGCTGGGCAACGAATCGGGGCTCGGGAGCAACCACGAGGCGGCTGCGGGCTGGCTGCGCGACTACGACCCCACCCGGCCGCTCCACTACGAGGGCGCCATCCGCTACGACTGGACGGGCGACCAGGACGTCAGCGACCTGACCTGCCCGATGTATCCGCCGATCTCGGACATCGTCGATCACGCCCGGTCCGGGCTCCAGCGACACCCGCTCATCATGTGCGAGTTCAGCCACGCGATGGGCAACAGCAACGGGACGCTGGCCGAGTACTGGGACGCGATCGAGGCGACGCCCGGGCTCCAGGGCGGCTTCATCTGGGAGTTCCGGGATCACGGCCTGGTCCAGGCACTGCCCGACGGGCGGATCCGCTGGGCCTATGGCGGCGATTTCGGGGACGAGCCGAACGACGGCAACTTCGTGTGCGACGGGATGGTCTGGCCGGATCGCCGCCCGAAGCCCGCGATGTGGGAGCACAAGCGGCTCGCGGCGCCGGTCCGCATCGCCGCCTCGGCCGAAGACCTGGCGCGCGGCCGGATCGAGATCGCCGATCACCAGCACTTCACCGACCTCGGCTGGCTCCGCGCGCGGTACAGCTTGACGGCCGACGGGCTCGAGGTCGCCGGCGGGGCGTTCGAGCTGCCGGCAGTCGGTCCAGGTAGACGCGCCACGGTCGAGCTGCCCGGCTGGGCGGCGCCCGGGGCCGGTGGCGGGGAGTCGTTCCTCACCGTCACGATCACGACCGCGGAGGATCTGCCCTGGGCCCCCAGCGGGTTCGAGGTCTGCACCCTCCAGCTTCCGGTCGGGGAGGGGAGCGCCACCCGGCCGGCGGGCCGGGCGGCCATGCCCGCCGCCGCCGATACCTCGGTCGAGCTCGATGCCGACGGCTGCCTCGTCCACCCGCTGCTCGCCGCGCCGCCGGCCCTGTCGCTCTGGCGCGCCCCGACCGACAACGACCGGATCGGCGGGATGGCGGCCCGCTGGCGCGAGTGTGGCGTGGATCGGCTGGAACGCCGCCCGGGGACGGTCGACCGCCAGGGGTCCACGACCGTCGTGCGCGACACCTACCTTGCCAACCTCGGCGCGATCGTCATCCCACACGAGGCGACATACACGGCGCTCGCCGACGGCGGGATCGCGGTGACCGAGACGGTCGACCTTCCGGCCGAGCTGACCGACCTCGCCCGTGTCGGGACCGTGCTCGAGGTCGTGGCCGGACCCGAGTCGCTGCGCTGGTTCGGGTCCGGGCCGCACGAGACCTACCCGGATCGGAAGCGGGCCGGGCTCGTCGGGCGCTGGTCGTCGACCGTCACGGACCAGTACGTCCCGTACATCCGCCCCCAGGAGAACGGTGGCCACGCCGACGTGCGCTGGCTGGAGCTCGGTGGCGCGCCCGGCCCTGGCGGCTCGGGGATCCGGATCGACCTCGCCGAGCCGAGCCAGGTGTCGGTCACGCATCACCGTGCTGCTGATCTCGCCGCCGCCACGCACGATGTCGACCTCGTGCCGGCGCCGGAGACGATCGTCCACCTCGACGCAGCCCACCGTGGCCTGGGCACCGCGAGCTGCGGGCCGGACACCCTGCCGGCGTACCGCCTCGGGCCGGGCCACTACCGATGGAGCTGGACCCTCCACGATCTCCCGGGCGCCTGAGCCGTGTCGGTCAGCTGGGCGCCGGAGGCCCGGACCTTCCATCTCCGGAACGACCGCATCAGCTATGTCATGCGGGTCCACGACAACGGCGCGCTCGGCCACCTGCATTTCGGGCCGACGATGGCCGACGGCCGGTCGCTCGCCCACGTCGAGCCCGACGGGTTCACGGGGTTCTCCAACCGCGTCGGCGACCCGGTCGCCCTCGAGTACCCGACGACGGGTTCCGGCGACTTCCGCGTTCCCGCGCTGACCGTCGAGCACGCCGACGGCTCGACGGTCCTCGACCTCGTCTACGTCGACCATCGGATCCTGCCGGGCAAGCCCGCCTGGCCGGACAGCGGCCTGCCCGCGACGTACACCGAGGCCGACGACGAGGCCGGCACGCTCGAGGTCGTCCTCGTCGACCGGGTCAGCAGCCTCGCCGTGGACCTGCGCTACACGATCTTCCGCGAACGGCCGGTGATCGTCCGCAGCGCGCGGATCCGCAACGACGGCTCGACCGCGGTCCGCGTGACCGGCGCGATGAGCGCGTCGCTCGACCTTGCCGATGCGCGCTGGCACGTGCTCCAGCTCAGCGGGACCTGGGCGCGCGAGAACCACATCGTCGAGCGCCGCCTGCGACCCGGCCGCCAGTCGGTCGGCAGCGACCGCGGCGTGTCCAGCCACCAGCACAACCCGTTCGTCGCCCTGCGCCGCGCCGGCACCACCGAGGACGAGGGCGAGGTGTACGGCTTCAGCCTCGTGTACTCGGGCAACTTCCTGGCAGAGGCCGAGGTCGACGCGTTCGAAACGACACGCGTCCGGCTCGGCATCAGCCCGGAGACGTTCACCTGGACGCTCGACCCCGGGCAGGCGTTCGTGACGCCCGAGGCCGTCCTCGTCTACTCCGACGCCGGGCTGGGTGCGATGAGCGGGGCCTACCACGGGCTGTACCGCGAACGGCTCGCCCGGGGGGCATGGCGCGACGCACCGCGGCCGGTCCTCATCAACAACTGGGAGGCGACCTACTTCGGGTTTGACGAGGCCAAGCTGCTCGCCATCGCAGCGTCGGCGCGCGACCTCGGGGTGGAGCTGTTCGTGCTCGACGACGGCTGGTTCGGTCAGCGCGACTCGGACGACTCGTCACTCGGCGACTGGTTCGTCGATCGGCGCAAGTTGCCCGGCGGTCTCGAGGGCCTGGCAACGAAGGTCGAGGCGCTCGGCATCAAGTTCGGCCTCTGGATCGAACCCGAGATGATCAGCGAGCGCAGCCGGCTGTTCGAGGCACACCCGGACTGGGCGGTCGGCATCCCGGGCCGGCCGCGGACCGAGAGCCGCCAGCAGTTCATCCTGGACATGTCCCGCCCGGACATCGTCGACCACTTGTTCGGAGTGCTGTCCGATGTCCTCTCGAGCGCGCCCATCACGTACGTCAAGTGGGACATGAACCGGAACATCACGGAGCCGTACAGCACCGCGCTGCCGGCCGACCGCCAGGGCGAATTCTTCCACCGCTACGTGGTGGGTGTCTACGACCTGTACACGCGCCTGACGGCCGCCTTCCCGGACATCCTGTTCGAGTCGTGTTCGGGCGGTGGCGGCCGGTTCGACCCGGGGATGCTGGCATTCGCGCCGCAGGCCTGGACGAGCGACGACACGGACGCCGTCGAGCGGCTGAAGATCCAGTGGGGGACCTCGCTGGTCTACCCGCTGAGCTCGATGGGTGCCCACGTGTCCGCGGTCCCGAACCACCAGACCGGCCGGATCACGCCGATCGCGACCCGCGCAGCCGTCGCGTTCTTCGGGGTCTTCGGCTACGAGCTGGACCCGACCGCGCTATCGGTCGAGGAGCGCGATGCCGTCACCGGCCAGATCGCCTTCTACAAGGCGCATCGCGAGGTGTTCCAGCGCGGCCGGTTCGTTCGGCTGCGCAGCCCGTTCGAGGAGGACGGCAACGTGACCGCCTGGATGACGGTGTCGGCGGACGCGACCAACGCGGTCGTGGGCTACTACCGGACCCTCAACCACCCTGTGCCGCCGGCCGACCGGCTGCGCCTGCGCGGCCTGGATCCGGCCCGCCGCTACCGGGTGAGCGCCTGGCCGGTCGCCGATGAGCCGCTGGACATGGCCAACGCGGGCGTGCATGGCGGTGACGAGCTGATGGCGGTCGGCCTGACCCTGTCGGCCGAGCGCCACGCGGCGGCGGCGTGGGGTGATTTCCGGGCCTGGCTGTTCGTGCTGGAGGCGGTCGACGAGGCCGACTGACCCGGCCGGGCCGCCTAGCCCTTGGTCGAGCCCAGCGTCAGACCGCGCACGAACTGTTTCGAGAGCACGAGGTACACGATGACGGTCGGCACGGCCACGATGAACGACATGGCCGCCAGCACGTTCTGGTCGGTGAAGAACGAGCCCTGGAAGTTGTTCAGCGCCGACGTGATGGGCCGTTTGCTGCCGGTCGACATCAGGAACAATGCCCAGAAGAAGTCGTTGTAGATGAACGTGAATTCCAGCACCGCCAATGCCGCCAACGCAGGCCGGATCAGCGGCAACATGACCTTTCGGTAGATGAGCCAGAGCGACGCCCCGTCAACCAGTGCCGCCTCGGTCAGCTCCTTCGAGATCGTCTTCATGTAGTTGCTCAGCACGAAGGTGCAAAAGCCGGTCTGGAAGATGACGTGGATCCAGATGATCCCGAAGTACGAGTCGTAAAACACGCCGTGGTCGCTCAGCGGCATCGGCAGCGGCAGGACCCGGTAGATCGAGTAGAGCGGCACGATGATGACCTGCGGGGGCAGCAGGTTGCCGGCCGTGAACAGCATCAGCAGGAACAGATTGGCTCTGAAACTGAACCTCGAGAAGATGAACCCGAGCATCGACGAGACCCACAGCGTGAGGGTCACGGCGGGGATCGCGATGATCAAGGTGTTGAAGAAGTACCCCGGCAACTCGCCGACATTCCAGGCGGTGACGAAGTTGTCGATGGTCAGGTGTTTCGGGAACGAGACGGTGCCGTCCTTGATGACATCGCCGTACGGCCGGAGGGCCGTGAAGAGCGTCCACAGGATCGGGAACAGCCAGACGAGCGAGATCGTGATCAGGACGAGGTGGAGCACCACCCGCTGCCAGCGAAGACGGCTGTGATGCCGCAGGGGCCGGACGGCCGTGGCGGGCGCGCGATCCGCGACGGCGTCGGTCACGTCGTGTCCTCCCGCATCGTCCGGGTCAGGAAGATCACGATCGGAACGAGCGAGATCACCAGCAGGACCACGGCGATGGCCGACCCGAACCCGATGAGGCTGGCTTCACTGAGGCTGTTGTTGGTGATCAGGATGGACAGCAGCTCGAGCCCGTTCTTGCCGCGGTTGATGATGTAGGCGATGTCGAAGGCGCGCAGCGACTCGATGACCGTGATCACGACGATGACGATGTTGATCGGCTTCATCACCGGGAAGATGACCCGGAAGAAGGTCTGCCGGGCATTCGCGCCGTCGATGGCGGCGGCCTCCCGGAGCGTCGGGTCGACGCTCTTGAGACCGGCCAGGTACAGCACCATCACGTAGCCGACGTGCCGCCAGCCGGCAGCCACCAGCACGGCCCAGATGTTGAGCGCCGGGTTCCCCAGGAAGTCGATGGCCGTGTTCGAGCTCGTGTGACCGAGGACGCTGTTGATGAACCCCTGCGACGTGTACATCTGCTCCCAGATGAAGCCGACGATGGCCAGCGACAGCACGACCGGGATGAACAGGGCGCTCTGGTAGATCCGTGTCCCACGCATCTCGCGGTCGAGCAGCACGGCCAGGAACATGCCGATGGGGGTGGCGATGAACACGAAGGTGGCCAGCCAGAGCACGTTGTGCCAGACGGCCGGCCAGAAGAACGGGTATTGGGTGAACAGCGTCTCGTAGTTCTTGAGCCCGATAAAGTTCCTGTCGGTCAGGGCGGTGATCCCGCGCCAGTTCGTGAACGACAGGAAGAACGACGCGATCGTCGGCAACCAGATGAACGCGATCAACAGGAAGGTCGGGATCCCGACCATCAGCGCCATCGTGATCCTGTCGCGCCGGGTCAGGATCGAGTAGCGGCGTCGCTTTGGGGCGACACCGACATCCGCGCCGCCGGTGGGGGACCCGGTCAGGGCGGATGTGGTCGGCGTCGTCGGTTCTGCCATGGCGTCAGGGTAGCGTGCCGATGGCCTGACGCAACAGGCAATCGAGCAGGGGTGTCCGGGCTAGGTCAGCGGCGGCAGCTGGTCCCAGAAGTCCTGGATCGACTTCTGGTAGGCGGTCAGGTCCTGGGTCGGGTTGGCCAGGAACTTCTGCAGGAAGCTCTGCATGCCGTTCGAGCCGGCGAAGTCCGAGCGTGTGTCGCGGTCGAGGAACTGGGTGATCTTCTGGGCGGCCGAGACGATCTCGGCGGCCTTCTTCTGGAGCGCGCTGTAGGAGCTCGTGTCGGTGTCGGTGGCCGTCGGGATGAGGCCAGGCTGGTTCTGGAACATCAACAGCTGGGTGGCACCCTTGGACCAATGCTCGAGGTACGCCTTGGCGGCGTCCGTCTCGGTCGCGAGGTTGGGCGACTTGGCCGCGATCTGCCAGGTGTCGATCGGCGCGTCGAGCGCCTTTTCGGCGTCGTACTGGGTGCCGAGGCCCGGGAACGCGAAGAAGTCGAGATCGGCGATGTCGGCCGGGTCGTTGGTCGCCGCGAACTGCGCGGAGACGAACAGGCCCAGGAGGTACATCCCCGACTTCTTCTGGACGAGCGTGTCGGCCGCCTGCTGCCAGGTCAGGCCGGCGTAATCCTTGGCGTGGTACGGGACGATCTCGGCCCACTTCTGAAAGACGGCCGTGACCTTCGGGTCGGTCCATTTCTCCTTGCCGGCCATCAGCGCGACGTGGAAGTCGTAGCCGTTCATCCGCAGGTTCAGGATGTCGAACGTGCCCATGGCGGGCCAGCCGTCCTTGTCGCCGAAGGCGATCGGCGTGAGGCCGTCGGTCTGCATCTTCTTGGACAGCGTGATGAGGTCATCCCAGGTCGCCGGGATCGTGTAGCCCTTGGCGGCGAAGACGCTCTTCCGATAGAAGACCGCCCACGGGTAGTAGTCGACGGGGATGCCGTAGACCTTCCCGTCGTTGCCGACGACCGCGTTCGCGAAGCCTGGCGTGTAGTTGGACTTCACGGTCGCCCAGACGTCGTCGATCGGGATACTGAGGCCCTGTTCCGCGAAGAACTTCATGCGGAACCCGGAGAACCAGGTGTAGTTCGTGTCCGGCGTGGCGCCAAGGTAGTTCGTGATCTGGTCCTGGAAGGTGTTGTGGTCGACCGTGTTCATGACGACCGCGATGCCCGTCGCCGTGGTGAAGGCCGCATTGACGGCCTCCATGCCCTTCTTCTCGCCGGGGTCCGAGTGGTTGCTGCCGATGTGGACGGTGCCGGCCGCGGTGCTGCCACCGGACGACGCCGCTGGCGCGCTCGCGCCCGCGCCGGACGACGCGGCGGGGGCGCTGGCGCCCGTCGAGCCTGCCGGGGTGCTGCTGCAGGCGGCGATGATCGCCGGGATCGACAGCAGGCCGGCGGCTCCGGCGATGCCCTTCAGGACGGTCCGACGCGAGACCGGGTCGACGCGGATGGGTTCAGCCATGGTGGGTACTCCTCCTCCGACGCTGCCCGACAAAATCCGACAGGATCAGCCGGATTGTCCCTACCTGCGACCGTCATGTCAAGGAGTTGCAACGGTTTTTGTCGCTTGCTTGCGCGAACACGTTGACTTTCTGTCGGTTGCGCGGCAATCTCTCGGTCAGAAGGGGTGAGCGTGGGTGTTCGTTGCGCGAAGGGACGACTGGGAGCGGATGGCCTGATGCTGGCACGCCAACGCCAGGCCTTCATCGTCGATCGTGTTCGCGAGGACGGAGCGGTCCGCGTCGCCGACCTGGTCCGCGAGCTCGGCGTGTCCGACATGACGGTCCGACGCGACCTCGAGATCCTCGATGAGCGCGGGCTGCTCGAGAAGGTCCACGGCGGCGCGACGTCGATCGCGGGGTCGGCCATGTTCGAGCCGGGCTTCGCCATCAAGTCGTCCCTCCAGCAGGCCGAGAAGGAAGCCATCGCCGAGGCGGCCGTCGGCCTGGCCGAGCCCGGGATGGCGGTGGCGGTCTCGGCCGGGACGACCACATTCGCCCTCGCCCAGCGGCTGACCCAGGTGCCTGGGCTGACCGTCGTGACCAACTCGATCCGGGTCGCGGACGTCCTGCAGCAGAACGGCCGGGCCGATCAGACCATCATCCTGACCGGCGGGGTCCGGACGCCATCGGAGGCCCTCGTCGGCCCGTTCGCGGTGGCGGCCCTCCGGACCATCCATGTCGACCTCGTGTTCGTCGGGGTCCACGGCATGGACCCACGCTCCGGGTTCACCTGTCCGAACCTGCTCGAGGCGGACACGGACCGCGCGCTCATCGAGGCCGGCCGACGGCTCGTGGTCGTGGCTGACAACTCGAAGTGGGGGGTCATCGGCATCAGCTCGATCGCCCGGCTCGACCAGGCCGACGTGCTGATCACCGACGCCGGACTCGCCCCCGAGGCCCGGACCATCCTGACCGATGCCGTCCGGGAGCTGGTCGTGGTGGATCCCAGGCCCATCGCGTCGTTGGTCGTGCGGTCCAGCCAGGTCGCCGATGCCAACTGAGCCCCGGGCCAGCAAGGCCGCCCTCGCGCGGCTGGCCGCCGAGCCGCATCGCCGCTACGACCCGCTCAACGATGAGTGGGTGCTGGTGTCGGCCGGCCGGACCCGGCGGCCGTGGCTGGGCGCCGAGGAGCCGACGCCGGAACCGCCGGGCCTCACCTACGACCCCGAGTGCTATCTCTGCCCTGGCAACACGCGCGCGAACGGCCACGTCAACCCGGGTTACACCGAGACATTCGTGTTCACCAACGACTTCTCGGCACTCCGGCCCGATGCGTCCATCGAGACGTTCGACGACGGGTTGCTCCGGGCCCAGGGCGAGCGGGGATCGTGCCGGGTCGTGTGCTTCTCGCCGCGCCACGACCTGACGCTCGGGCGGATGGCCGAGGACGACGTCCGGCACGTCATCGACGTGTGGGCCGAGCAGACCGCCGAGCTCGGTGCCGAGTACCGGTGGGTCCAGGTGTTCGAGAACCGGGGCGAGGCGATGGGCGCCTCGAACCCGCACCCGCACGGCCAGATCTGGGCCGGCACGGCGTTGCCCGGCGCAGGCGCTCGGGAGGACGCGTCGCAGGCGGCGCACCTGGCCGCGACGGGGCAGCGGCTGCTGCTCGATTACGTCGATCACGAGTCCGGTGGCCAGCGGGTCATCGTGGAGACCGAGCGTTGGCTGGCCGTCGTGCCGTTCTGGGCGGCCTGGCCGTTCGAGACGCTGCTCGTCCCGAAAACCCCGGCGGCTCGGCTGACCGAGCTCGACGACGCCGCGCGCGATGACCTGGCCGTGGTGCTGCACGAACTGATCGCGCGCTACGACGGCCTGTTCAGACAGCCGTTCCCATATTCGATGGGCTGGCACCAGGCGCCGTTCGGGGACGACTCGACCGACCATTGGCAGGTCCACGCGCATTTCTACCCGCCTCTGCTGCGGGCCAAGATGCGCAAGTTCATGGTCGGTTACGAATTGCTCGCGGAGACGCAGCGGGACCTGACCGCCGAGGACGCCGCGGGTCGGCTGCGGGCCGTGACGGTGGCGGCTTCGGCTCCGGCTGTGGCGGAACCGGTCAGCGAACCTGCTCCGGAGACGAGTCGGACCTGAGGCGCCACGCCCGACACCGCGCAAGGCCGCTCATCACGGAACTCGCGCGATCCTGACCACCGCTCTCGTGGTGAACGATCGCTGGTTCCGTCCGCGCGGGGGCCGCCCGTACCTCAGCGCCGCGGACCGCCGGACCGCGCCCTCGCGCCGGGTAGCATGAGCACCCTCACACGGAACGGAGGCACGATGCGGACCTGGGGCGGGCGGTTCACCGGCGACACGGATGCGCGCGTCGCCGACTTCACCCGCTCGATCGAGATCGATTCGGCGCTGGCCGCGGACGACATCGCGGGCTCGATCGCCCACGTCCGCGGGCTGGGACGTGCCGGGATCCTGACCGCGGGCGAGGTCGAAACGCTGGTCAGCGGCCTGACCGACCTCGCCACGGGCGTAGCGGAGGGCCGCCTGATCTGGGATCCGGCACTCGAGGACGTCCACATGAACCTCGAGGCCGCGCTGGCCGAAGTGGTCGGGCCGCTCGCGGGCCGGCTCCACACCGGCCGGTCGCGCAACGACCAGATCGCCACGGACCTCCGCCTGTGGACCCGCCGCTCGATCGACGAGCTCGACGCGGTCCTGCTCGACTTCGAGCGGGCGCTCGTCGAGCTCGCCGAGCGTGACGGGACCGCGGTCCTCCCCGGCTCGACCCACATCCAGCCGGCCCAGCCGGTCCTGCTGGCCCACCACCTGCTGGCTTATGTCGAGATGGCCGAGCGCGACCGGGGCCGCCTGGCCGACGCCCGCGCGCGGCTCAATGTCTCGCCGCTCGGGTCGGGAGCACTGGCCGGCGCCGGCTATCCGCTCGATCGCGCGGCGACGGCGGCGGAGCTTGGCTTCGACGGTGTCACCGCCAATTCGCTCGACGCGGTCTCGGATCGCGACTTCGTGGTCGAGACGCTGGCCGCCATCGCACTCGGGATGGTCCACTTGAGCCGCCTGGCCGAGGAGATCACCTGGTGGTCGAACCCGCGGTTCGGGTTCGTCCGCGTGGCCGACTCGTTCTCCACCGGCAGTTCGATGATGCCCAACAAGAAGAACCCGGATCCTGCGGAGCTGGTCCGGGGCCGCGCTGCCCGCGTCATCGGGGAGCTGACCGGCGCCCTGGCGCTGCTCAAGGGCCTGCCACTGGCCTACCAGCGCGACCTCCAGGACGGGGTGGCGCCGCTGTTGGACGCGGTGGCGGTGTTCGATGCCTCGCTGCAGGTGATGGCCGGGCTGGTCGGCACGCTGACGGTCGACACCGCGCGGATGGCCGAAGCCGCCGCCGATGGCTACACGACGGCGACCGCGGTGGCCGATGCCCTCGTCCGTCGCGGAGTCGCCTTCCGGGTCGCGCACCACATCGTCGGTTCGCTCGTCGCCCAGGCGGAGGCCGCCGGGCTCGGTCTGGACGCGGTCCCGAACGCGATGATCGGGCTGGCGCTCGGGGCCAGCGGGGATCCGACCGCGGCCGCCCTGGCCGAGGAGCCCGAGCTCGGCGACGAGCTGCGCGCGGCGGCCTCGCTCGATGGCGCGTTGGCGTCTTGCGACGTGATCGGCGGGACGGCCCCGACGCGGGTGGCAGCCGCACTCGACGCGGCGCGGGCCAGGCTCGACGCGACGGACTGACCGTCGGCGGACGCGGATCCGTGGCCGCCGCAGCGGTCGCAGCGGTCGCAGCGGTCGCAGCGGTCGCAGCGGGCTCGCCTACAGCTCCGTCGTCGAGCAGATCGCCACATCGCGGACCAGGTGCGGGTCGCGCGCCCAAGCCGTCGCGATGATCACGTGGAACCGGGCGTCGGCGCGTCCATGCGCCGTCTCGATGGTCGGCAGCCAGGTCTCTGGCAGGTCGGACGCGAACGGGAACGCCCGGGACCCGCCACCGAACTCGCCCTCACCCGCCAGCCGGCCGACCCACAGCGTGATCGTCTCCTTGCGCCCGCCGCCGACCGTCGCCTCGGCCTCCACCCGCAGCTCGAGTCGGACCTCCTGGACCTTCCGTGGCGCGCCCATCTCGAGGTCGAGCCGGCCCGAGAACGGCGCCCCGACACACAGTGGCGACGGGTCGAGCCAGATCGAGCCGCGGATGCCATCGGCCTCGCCCTCGGCAGCCGGGTAGAGCGCGAACTCCGCGACGGTCACCACGCCGGCCCGCAACAGCGCGGTCGGCTGGAGGATCAGGACCGGCAACGCCACGGCCGGATCCAAGCCTCGAACGTCGAGGTTGGCTTCGAGCGTCCAGTCGACTCGCAGCTCCGTTCCCTCGAACGTGGCGGGACCGAGCCCTGGGACCGGCACCTGGAACGGGAACGCGCGAGTCTCGCCGGCCACGAGCGTCAGCGGCCCCGACAAGGCCATCGGCACGCTCGGCAGCGACGCCTCGCCGGTCCGCGTCTCGGTGTGGGAACGGCCCTGGCCGTCCATCGTCGTGACGTCGTATCGCCACGTCTCGGTGCCGTGCAGGGCGACCCGCGCTGCCCGGATCTCGCCGCCGTCCTTCGTCGCGACCCGCAGGACGCCGTCGACCAGCCGGCCGGGCAGGACCCGATCGGTCGCGAACTCGAGCTGGAGTTCGAACCCGCCGCCCCGGTTGGTGGCCACGACCGTCATCCGGGCCATCATGACAGCGCGGTCGAGGCCCGGGCGCGTACCATCGGCTGGACCGCCCATCTGCCCAGGGGACGTGCCGTGCCGGATCTGGCCACCATCATCAAGGCGCCCAAGGCGCTGCTCCACGATCATCTCGACGGTGGGCTGCGGCCGGCGACGGTCATCGACCTCGCGGCCGAGCACGGCTACGACGCCCTGCCGACGACCGACGTCGACGACCTGGCGACGTGGTTCCGGCGCGGCGCCGACCGCAAGAGCCTCGAGCTCTACCTCGAGACCTTCGCCCACACCTTCGGGGTCATGCAATGGCCGGACGCCATCGCCCGCGTCGCCGCCGAATGCGCCGAGGACCTCGCCGCCGACGGCGTGGTCTATGCCGAGGTCCGCATGGCGCCCGAGCTATGCACCGAGCAGGGGCTGACGCTCGACGAGGCCACGGCAGCGATCCTCGATGGCTTCCGGATCGGTTCGCTGCGTGCCGCGGAAGCCGGCCAGCCCATCGTCATGAAGCTGCTCGTGACCGCGATGCGCCAGGCCGCACGGTCGGTCGAGGTGGCCGAATGCGCGATCCGCTGGCGCGACGCGGGCGTCGTCGGGTTCGACGTCGCCGGGCCGGAGAAGGGCTATCCGCCGACCCGCTACCTCGACGCCTTCGAGACCATCCGGCGGGCGAACTTCCACATCACCATCCACGCCGGCGAGTCGTTCGGCCTGCCGTCGATCTGGGAGGCGCTCCAGTTCGCGGGCGCGGAGCGGTTGGGCCATGGCGTCCGGATCGTCGACGACATCACGGTCCGCGACGACGGCTCGATCGAGCTCGGCCGGCTGGCGGCGTTCGTGCGCGATCGGCGCGTTCCGCTCGAGATGTGCCCGAGCTCGAACGTCCACACGGGCGCGGTCGCCTCGATCGCGGAGCACCCCATCGACCTGCTGCGCCGGTTGCGCTTCCGGGTGACCCTGAACACGGACAACCGGCTGATGAGCGGCGTGTCCCTCTCGAGCGAGTTCGCGACGCTCGATGCGACGTTCAGGATCGGCCTCGGCGAGATGGAGTGGCTGACGATCAACGCCATGAAGAGCGCGTTCGCGCCGTTCGACGAGCGGCTCAGCCTCATCAACGAGGTGGTCAAGCCGGGCTACGCGCGGCTGCGGGCCGAGGACGCGCGGGTCGTCGCAGGCTGAGGTCACCGCCGTCCCGGCGGTCAGCGGGCCGGGCCTGGGGCGGGCTCAGAAGTCGCCGAGGGCAACCCGGATCTGGGGCAGCTCGATGACGAAGCCGAGGACGACCGCCGCGATGACGCTCCCGCTCCCCAGCAGGCGAAGCATCAGCGGCGGCCGCTCGGCGCCGCGATATCGGAGGGACCACCAGGCGAGGGTCGCGACGCCGCTGACCAGGAGCGCGATGCCGGCCGGCCGCGACGTACCGCCGAGGAACGTAGCCGCGACCGCGACCGCGAACAACGACCCGATCAGCGCGATCACCGCATAGACCCCGGTCGCCGTGCTCGTCACGGATCGAGCCGGCGGCAGACGCCGGTCGAGCCACGCGTCGACGACGGCCATCGAGACGCCGACCAGCCCGACCAGGCCGAGCAACACCGCGACGACCCGTGGGTCGTAGCCGAGCACGGAGAAGTCCGGGTTGTTGCCCTCGATCAGGCCGAACGCGCCCAGGCCGATCGCGAGCGGGATGGCAGCCAGCATCCGGAACCCGAGTGCGCGGGGCAGCCACGCCAGGACGACGACCCAGATCACGGCCACGAAGATCCCGACGAACAGCCCGGCGAAGATCATCAGCGACAAGGTGCCCTCGATGGTGATGTCGCCGATCCGGTTGCCGTTCGCCGTGAACGACCCGAAGGCCTTCGGAATGAGCAGCGCGACCACCCGCATCGCCACGCGACCACCGAGCCCGCCGACGATGACGCCGACCGCCAGGCCGGCCAGCCCGCTCCGCGCGATATCGCGCAGGACGACGCCCATTGGCCAGGGGCCGGCCACCTCGTCCGATCCAGTGTCGGTCGCCACGGGCCGCATCCGGTTGCCTCCTGGTCGCGGCGGCGACACTATCGTGACGCGCTATATCGTCGCACGTTATATAGCGCGGCAGCCCGTGGCTGTCAAGACCTCACCCGGCGGGCAGGGCCACCACGAACCGGGACCCGCCGTAGCCGTTCGCCTCGAGGAAGATCCGGCCACCCATCGCGGACATCAGACGGCGCGCGGCGAACAGGCCGATCCCCGAGCCGCGCGAGCGCCCGCGGCCCTCGATCCGGACGAACGGCTCGAACACGCTCTCCCAGTCCTCGCGCGGCACGCCCGGGCCGTCGTCGGTGACATAGGCCTGGATCTCGTCGCCGACCCGCCAGATGCCGATGCTCACGCCCTCCGCGGACGGCGCGTATTTCGACTCGTTCTCGAGCAACTGCTCGAGGACCTGGCGGAAGCGGGTCTCGTCGCCGACCGCGACCATCAGGCCCTCCGAGCGCTCCCAGCGGATCGGCCTGGGATGCAACAGGAGACGCAGGGTCTCGACCGTCTCGTCGACTGCGGCGACCGCGTCGAACGGCGCGCGCGACAGCCCCGTCAGACCCTCGCCCCGAACGGACGCCAGGATCGAATCCACGAGTCGGTCGAGCCGTCCGAGCTGCTCGATGGCGGCGGTGCGCCAGGCGTCGGGGTCGGCGTGGTCGTCCGGACCGGCCTCGCCGGTCGCCGCCTCGCCGAGCAGGTCGACGTACACCCGCACGATCGACAGCGGCGTCCGCAACTCGTGGGTCACGACGCTGAGCAGCTCGGACCGGGCGGTGTCGAGGGCGGTCAATTCGGCCAGGCGCGCCTCGACTTCGGCGGTGAGGCGGCCCTTCTCCACGATGCCGCCGAGCAGCGCTGCGATGGTCTCGAGGAACGCGATCTCCGTCGGCTGGAAGACGCGGACCTCGCGGGTCTGGACGTTGAGGACGCCGACGACCTCGTCGTGCCAGACGAGCGGCACCGACAACATCCCCGTCAGCGCCTCGATGTCGAAGCCACGGACCCACGCGAACCGCTCGTCCCTGGTGACGTCCTCGACGGCGATCGGGGTCCGCGTGTCCGCGACGCGGCCGGTGATCCCCTGGCCCCAGGCCAGGCTGACGCGGCCGACCTGCGAGCGATCGAGCCCGTTGGTGGCGGCCAGGGTCAGCCGGGTGCGGTCCTGGTCGGCGAGGTAGAACGAGCAGACCTCGACACCCATCGCGGCGGTCGTCCCGTCGACGATCGAATGCATCAGCTCGTCCCAATCGCGCGCCAGCGTCGCCAGCTGAGCGATCTCGTTGACGAACGCGAGCTCGCGAAGCCGCTCCTCCGTCTCCGTCATGGGCCGTCGGGGTAGGGGACCGGGACGACGACCAGCCCGTCGATCCCGGCGAAGTCGGCGGGATGGCAGGTATAGAGGGGCAGTTCGTTGGCGAGGGCGACTGCCGCGATCATCGCGTCAAAGGCCGAGGCCGTGGTCTTCCGTACGGCCCGTCGCAGCGACGCAGCGACCTGACCGAATGCCCGGGCGGCGTCGGCGTCGAATGGCAGCGCATCGAAATCGGCCTCCCTGCTGCAGGTGGGCGAGCCGCGCGGCTCGTTCGATATCGTTCGAGGCGATGAGCGGTCCGACCGACAGCTCCGCGAGCGTGATCGCCGAGAATCCGGGGCTCCTCGGGGAGCGTGGCAGGGTCGCGGAGTCTCGGCAGCAGGATCACCGTGCTCGCATCGAGCGATCCGGCTCCGTCGGCCATCAGAAGTCGGGATCGACGACCTTGGTGACTTCTTCCATGCTGCTGAGTGTATCACGCGTGATACATCAGCCAGCGGCCAGCGACGGCAGCTCGTCACGGAGCGCGATGAGGTCGTCGTCGTTGGGCGCCAGCGCGCGGAGCTCGTCCTGGCCGGGGAGGGCCTCGCTGAGGAGGGAGCGGGCCGCGTCGAGGCGCCCGCCGAGGGCATGGAAGCAGGCCAGGTTGTAACGGGCGTACGCGGCTGGCCCGGCCGGCCAACTGCCGTCGTCGAGCATCGCCCGGGTCTCGTCGGCCAGCTGCAGGACGCGGTCCTCCTGACCGGTCCCGGCCGACACCCGGGCCAGGTGCTCGAGGTCGTGCTGCGGTCCGTCGCCCATGATCGAGCCGACGATCTTCGGGTCGGCCAGCATCTCGGCCGTCGCGGCCTGGACGGCGGTCGCGAGGGCATCCGATGTGGCGTCGGCATCGCGGTCTACCTGGTCCCAACTCCAGCCCGACCGTTCGCCGTGGAAGATCGCGTTGGTCGCATCGATCCCGTCGGCGGGGAGCTGCGATTCCGGCTGGCCGTCGATGATGGCGGTCATCTTGTCGGCCTGGCGCCGACGCCACGCCGACAGGTGGGCGAGGTCGTCCTTGGCGGACCAGCCACCGTCGGGCGGAACAGCGTCGCGTTCGGTCGGGTCGAGGGTCGCGAAGACATCGCGCTCCGCGGCGCGGGCGGCCCGCAGGCCGTTGATCAGACTGGACTTGAACGGATCGAGGGCAGCGTCGTGGTCGGTCATGGCGGCATCGTAGCGCGGCGTGGTGCGTGCTCGACCGTCGTTGCGCGGGACCGCCGTGGTGGCCGCCGGCCGCCCGGGCATGGACAGATATGTGCCGGGTGACTAATGGGCCCCCGAACCAAGCCTCCTGGCCCCGATTCGAGGCGAAACGACGCCGAGCTGAGCGTGGCGCGGTTCGATTCGGCCGCGGCACACCCTCCGAATCTGGCCCAGGAGTCACCCGAGGCATATCTGGCCTTCACGAGGGCCCCACGTGGCCAGATATTCGCCGGAGTGCATGTTTGGCCAGGCCCCGACTGCCGCGGCCCCGAGCCACGGCCTCGACGGCCAGGCCCCGACTGCCACGGCGTCGAGCCCGGGTCGCCGCCGACGCCCGCGGCGCGGGGATCAGACGCCGGCCGGCTCCGGATCGGTGACGAGGGTCGGCAGGTGCTCGAGCAGCGGATCGGTCCATGTCCAGGCCGCACCGTGGTGCTTGCCGACGGCCCCATGCCGGGCGGCCTCGACCCGCAGCGGCAGCCCGAAGATCTCGATGAACCCGACCGCTGATGCGTGATCGAATGCGTCGCCCTCGTCGTACGTGGCCAGGCTCTTGTCGTACAGCGACATCGGTGAGCGGCGGCCGACGACGACGGCGGACCCGTGATCCAGCCGGACCCGGACCTCGCCCGACACGACCCGCTGCGACGAGGCCACGTACGCCCGCAGGTCGCGCGACAGGGCGCTGAACCACAGGCCGTCGTAGATCAGCCGCGCCAGCTCGTCCGCCACGAACCGGTTGAACCGCAGCGTGTCACGCGACAGGGTCAGCCCCTCCAGGGCCCGGTGCGCGGCGTGCAGGACGGTCGCCGCCGGCGTCTCGTAGATCTCGCGGCTCTTGATTCCGACCAGCCGGTCCTCGACGTGGTCGATCCGGCCGACCCCGTGGGCGCCCGCGAGCGTGTGCACGCGCTCGACGAGTTCGACCGAGGGCAGGCGCTCGCCGTCGAGCGCGACCGGGACGCCGCCCTCGAACTCGATCAGCAGGTCGACCGGGTCGGGCGCATCGGCCGCGGCGACGGTCCACTCGTAGGCATCGGCCGGTGGCGTGACCCACGGGTCCTCCAGGACGCCGGTCTCGCACGAGCGGCCCCACAGGTTGACGTCGATCGAGTACGGCGACGCCTTGGTGATCGGGATCTCGATCCCGCGCTCGGCCGCGTAGTCGATCTCCTGGTCGCGGGTCAGGCCCATCCCGACGCGCATCGGCGCGACGACCTCGAGCCCCGGATCGAGCGCATGGGTGGCCACGTCGAAGCGAACCTGGTCGTTACCCTTGCCGGTGCAGCCGTGGGCGACCGCGTCGGCGCCCTCGCGCTTGGCGACCTCGACCAGGAGCTGCGCGATCAGCGGCCGCGCCAGGGCCGTTGCCAGCGGATAGGCCCCCTGGTACAGCGCGTTGGCCTGGAGATGCGGCCAGACGTAATCCGTGACGAACCGCTCGCGGGCATCCACGACGTACGCACGCGACGCCCCGGCCGATATCGCCCGAGCCTCGACGCCGGGGCGCAGCGAGCCGCCACCGAGATCGACCGTGAGGGTGACGACCTCGGCCTGGAACTGTTCCTTGAGCCAGGCGACGGCGACCGAGGTGTCGAGTCCGCCCGAGTACGCGAGGACGACCTTGTTCACGGGATGCTTGAACCTCCGGAGCGTGCCTGGATGGTCTGGAACCGCGCGAGCCAGCGGCCGAGCCGCGACTCGTCCGCGAACAGCACGAGCAGGGTGTTGTCGCCTGCCAGCGTACCCTCCTGCTCGGTCAGGCTGGACTCGTCGATCGCCTGGGCGATGACGCTGGCCGTGCCGGGCGTCCCGGTCAGCACCAGGGTCAGCCCGCTGCGGCCGATCCGGACCGGGATGTCGGTGAGGATCCGCTCGAGCCGGACGTCCGACGCGGGCGAACCGTTGGTGGCCGCGACGACCGCGGGGATGACGTACTGGTGGCCGTCGACACCGGGCGTCTTGACCAGGCCCAGCTCCGAGATGTCGCGCGAGACGGTCGCCTGGGTGACCGCGAAGCCCTGTGCCCCGAGCGCATCGACGACCTCGCGCTGGCTGCCGATCGCGCGCGACGTGACGAGCTCGCGGATGGCCCGCTGGCGTTGCGCCTTGAAGTCGTGGCCGTTCTGGGTGGTCACGCGGTCACGCGGCGCCGGCGTGTGCCGCCCGGCTGGCGGTGATCCGCGTCCCGAAGGTCGGGTCGGTCAGGGCCCGGGCCAGCGCCTCGGGCGCGGACGAGTCGGCGATGATCGCCTCCGCGCCGTCCCAGCCGAGGGCGCCGAGCGCAGCCCGGACCTTGGGCACCATGCCGCCGGCGATGACCCCTGATTCGATGAGGGTCTCGGCCTCGCCCGCGGTCAGCGCGTCGAGGCGGCGGCCGTCGGCATCGCGCACGCCGTCGACGTCGGTCAGGAGCACGAGCTGGCGGGCCCCGAGTCCGGCCGCGATCCCGGCCGCGACATCGTCGGCGTTGACGTTGCACACGATCCCGTCGGCATCGCGGGCCAGTGGCGCGACGACCGGCACCTGGCCGCCGACGAGGATCGCGTCGAGCAGGTCGCGCCGCAGACCGACGACCGAGGCGACCAGACCGAGCTTGGGGATGCGCTCCGCGATCAGGAGGCCACCGTCGACGCCGGACAGACCGACGGCATCGACCCCGAGGTCGCGCAGCCCCGACACGAGCTCGCTGTTGACGACCCCACGGAGGACCGCGGCGGCCACCTCGAGCGACTGGGCGTCGGTGACGCGCAGGCCACCCTCGAACGTGCTCGGCACGCCGAGCCGTTCGAGCCACTCGGTGATGCGCTTGCCGCCACCGTGGACCAGGACCACGGGACGTCGACGCGCGACCGCGGCCACTTCCGCCAGCACATGCGATTGGTCCGCGATGGTCGTGCCGCCGAGCTTGATGACCAGCACTTCGCTCATGTCGAGTATTCCGAGTTCTCGACCACGTACGCCTCGGTCAGGTCGCACCCGAAGGCCTCGCCCCGGCCCGTGCCGAGACCCAGGTCCAGGCCGAGGATCACCTCGGGTGCCTCCATCGCTGCCCGGGCCGCGGCACGATCGAAGGCGACCGGCCCGCCCGCCGCGCCATCGAACACGAGGTGGCCGGCGATCGAGATCCGCAGCGAGCTCGGGTCGAGCACGGCCGGCGTACCGGCACGGACCGTCGCATCGGCCGCGGACAGGCCGCCTGCCTCCAGGACGGCCGCGTCGGCCAGTCGTGCGTTGCCGGCCGCTCCGGCGATGCGGCCCCAGTTCGGATCGCGACCGTGGGCCGCCGCCTTGACCAGGCTGGACGAGACCACGGACCGGGCGACCGCCCGGGCCTCGGCATCGTCGCGCGCACCGGTCACCGCGGCCGTGATGAGCGTGCTGGCCCCCTCGCCATCGGCTGCCTGCTGCCGGGCGAGGTCCCGTCCGATCGCCTCGATCGCGGCGCCAAGGACGCTGGCGGCCGCTGCCCCGGCCCTCACCGGCGCGGCCCCCGATGCCCCGGACGCCAGGAGGAAGACCGTGTCATTGGTGCTCGTGTCGCCATCGACCGACAGCTGATCCCAGGTCCGTGCCGCGACCGGCCGGAGCAGGCCCCACAGGGTCGCGGGCTCGGCGGCCGCATCGGTCAGCACGATCGACAGCATCGTGGCCATCCGCGGATGGATCATCCCGACGCCCTTGGCGATGCCGCTGACCGTCACCGGCACGGGCCGGCCACCGGCATCGGGCAGATCGACCGTCACGGTGGCGACTTTGACCACCGAATCGGTCGTCCGCAGCGCCTGGGCCGCAGCCAGCAGGCCCTCGCCGTCTTCAGCAAGGGTCGGCAGCAGCGCCGACAGGCCGGTCCGCACCCGGTCGAGCGGCAGCCGCGTGCCGATGATCCCCGTCGAGAGGTGGAGGGTCCGTTCGGTCTCGACCCCGGTCGCCGCCGCGAGCATCACCGCGATCTCGAGCTGGTCGCGGTCACCGGCTGCGCCGGTCGCCGCATTGGCCGAGCCGCTGGTCGAGATGATCGCCTCGGCCCAGCCGAACCCGCCGCGCGGGTCGCCGGACGTGGCCGCGAGATGCGCGCGTGACAGGCGGACGGGGGCGGCCGCGAACATGTTCGGGGTGAACACGGCGGCCGCGGCGGCCGGACCCCGGGTCGTGACGACGACGGCGAGGTCCGGCCGGCCCGAGGCCTTGATCCCGGCTGCCAGTCCCCCAGCCTTGAAGCCGGACGGGATGGCGGAACGTCGCTCGACCGGTGGGAGGTCCGTCGAAGACGCCGGGACGCTTGGTGGCTCGATCGTGGTCATGGCGCCAGCGGCAGCTGGTCGAGGCCGGCGGTCTCGGGCAGACCGTGGACGAGGTTGAAGGCCTGGATCGCCTGGCCGGCCGCGCCCTTGACCAGGTTGTCCGCGACACCGATCGCGAGGATCCGGCCGGTCCGTTCGTCGAGGCTGACGTGGATCCGTACGAAGTTGCTGCCCGTCACGTCCTTCGTCGCGGGCGGCGTGGCGACGACCGACACGAACGGCTCGCCGGCGTAGGCCTCGGCGTACATCGCATCGAGCTCGGCTTGGCCGATCGGACGCGTGGGCCGGACGTGACAGGCCGACAGGATGCCGCGTGTCATCGGGATGAGGTGGGGGAGGAAGTCGACCGCGACGATGCCCGGGTTGGCGGCCGGGTCCAGGCCCTGGCGGGCGGTGATGTCGGCGAGCTCCTGCTCGATCTCGGCCACGTGGCGGTGCCCGCCGATGCCGTAGGCCCTGACGCTCTCGTTGACCTCGCCAAAGAGCAGGCCGGGCTTGGCCTCGCGGCCGGCCCCGGAGACGCCGCTCTTGGCATCGACTACGAGGTCGCCGATGAGGCCGGCACGGGCCAACGGCGCCAGCGCGAGCAGCGTCGCCGTCGGGTAGCAGCCGGGTGCGCCGACGATGGCGACCTCGGCGTCGACGAGGGCTTCGAGCTCGCCACGGTGCAGTTCCGGCAGGCCATAGACGGCCTCGGCCAGGAGATCGGGTCGCGGGTGCTCGAAGCCATACCAGCGCGGGTAGTCGGCCGGGTCGGTCAGGCGGAAGTCCGGGCCCTGATCGACGACCGCCGTCCCCGCCGCGACGAGGTCCGGAACGATCGCCGCGGCGGCGCCATGGGGCAGCGCGAGAAAGACCGCGTCGGCCGGCGGCAGCTCGGTGTGGACGTCGAGGTCGAGCGTCCCAAGGTGCGAATGCATGGTTGCGATCGGTTCGTGATCGCGCCCACGACCGACCAGCCCGACGAGCTCGACATCCGGGTGGCGGGCCAGGAGCCGGACCAACTCACCACCGACATACCCGGTCGCCCCGATGATACCGACCCGGATCCGCCGCGGCCCGCCGGCCGGGTCCACCCCACGCTCGGAGCGAGGCAGGCGGACGCGGTCCAAAGCGGCAGGGATCGGTTGCGCCACAGTCACGATCGGATGACTATACAGGGGTGGTGCATAGTCATGCAACCGATCCGCCCGCGGGCCCTGCCACCCGCCCGAAAAGCCCCTCATCCGCGTATGCCACTCGAGGGCATCATGATCGTGATCGGCTGCGCTGCGCCCACCGCGCGTTCGGGCACCCTTCGACCCTCATCCGCGTATGCCACTCGAGAGCATCACGTGGCCGCCCTGGCGCGTCGGCGGCCTCGACCCCCGACCCGATCTCGATGCTCTCGAGTGGCATATCGACCGTAGGGGGTCGTCGCGCGTTGACGGGCACGTCGCGCGTGGACGCGCAAGACCGAACGGCCGGACCCGATACCCGACAACACTGCTAGGATTTCTTCGCTATCGTCGACGGACGCCCGCCGGAGCACCTGACTGGAGACCCGCTTCGATGCCGAACGCCCTCCCCGCCGATGCCACCGCACGACTCCCCAAGGCGCGGATGATCGACCCGCGCGGCCACCGATTCGGGGCCGCCGTCTCCGCGATCCTGCTCGGCATCGCGTTCCTGACCGGCACGCCGTGGCTGGTCGCCATCGCGCTCCTGTCGATCGGCACGAGCGCCGCGTTCGGCCTCAAGTACTCGATCCATGGGGTCATCTGGCGGCGCATCGCCCGGGCCCTGGGACTCCCCAAGGTCGAGCTGGAGCATGAGTACCCGCCGCGGTTCGCGCAGGTGCTCGGCAGCGTCGCGCTGGTCCTGGCCCTGATCTCGTTCGCGCTCGGGATCGAGCCGCTGGCCTGGGCCCTCACCCTTGCGGTCGCCACACTCCAGACCGTGCTCGCCGTGACCGGCTACTGCCTCGGCTGCCGGCTCTACTTCCTGCGCTGGTGGATCCCGGACGTCATGACCCGCATCTGGACGCGTGGCCGCGTGCAGCGGGTCGGATTCGTCGTCGAGCCGATCGAGTACCGCTGACCCCGCCCGGCGACAGGCGACCGCCGCCCCCGCCCGGCGACGGCCGCCCCGCGACAGCCGCCGCCGCACGACAGCCGCCGCCCCGCGACGGCCGCCGCTACCGACGATCGTCCAGGATCTCCGGCCGCGCGTATGGCCCGGTGGCGATGACCTCGCCCTCGGCCTCGAACGGCGCCGCGCCCGACGATGCGATCCGGTACCGATGGTGGACCACCGTGTCCCCGGCCGAGATCATCGCGTTGACCGGGCAGTACTTGGTCGCCGACAGCTCGATCGAACGGTGCAGCGCCGCCTCCGACAGGTCGCGCCCGACGAAGTCGTGGGTCACCTCGATCTCGGTGAAGATCTGCGGATACTCGTCGCGCTGACTGCCACGCACGTGGATGCGGTACTCGTCGACTGCCTGGCGCTTCTTGGCCGCGATCGAGATCACGTCCATCGCCGTGCACGCCCCAAGTGCCGTCAGGATGGTCTCGACCGGGCTGCCGCCCTGGTTCGACTCGCGGTCGTCGAAGACCTGCACGTGGCCCGAGCTCGGGTCGGCGGCGAACAGCATCCCGCCCTGGTGACGGAGCTCGGTGGACTTGATGGTCGGCATCGGGTTCAGACGCCCGCCAGGACGATGGGCGCCGGCTCGTGGTCGTCCGGGCCACCCTCGTCGGGGTCGGGTGGCACGTCCGACCACATGGCCGGGTCGTCGGCCAGGAACTGCTCGTTGTAGAGGCGGGCGTACAGGCCATCGAGCGCCAGCAGCTCGGCGTGCGTGCCGCTCTCCGCGATGCGGCCATGGTCGTACACGATGATCCGGTCGGCGCGCAGGATCGTCGACAGGCGGTGGGCGATGGCGATCGTGGTGCGGCCCTCCATCAGGCTCTCGAAGGCGCGCTGGATGAGGCGCTCCGAGACCGTGTCCAGTGCTGAGGTCGCTTCGTCGAGGATGAGGATACGCGGGTCCTTGAGCAGGACGCGGGCGATGGCCATCCGCTGCTTCTCGCCGCCGGACAGCTTGTAGCCGCGCTCGCCGACGATCGTGTCGTAGCCCTCGGGCAGGTCCATCACGCGGTCGTGGATCGAGGCGGCCGTCGCCGCGGCGATGACCGCATCCTCGCTGGCTTCCGGTTTCGCGTAGCGGATGTTGTCCTTGACGGAGGCATGGAACAGGTACGTCTCCTGGGTCACGGCGCCGATGATCTCGCCCAGTGACGCCAGCTTGATCCGGCGGACATCGATGCCGTCGATCTCGACCGCGCCCGAGTCGACGTCATAGAGGCGGGAGACGAGGTACGTCGTGGTGGTCTTGCCCGAACCGGATGGGCCGACAAGTGCGACCAGCTCCCCGGGTTCGGCGGTGAAGTCCACGTGATCGAGGCCGAACGGGGTGGGGGAGGCGGCCAACTCGTCGGCCATAGCCACGGCCGCGGCCTCGTCACCGGTCGTCGCGGTCTCCGCTTCCTCGATGGCCAGCTCGACCTCGGGCGCCCATTCCGGTTCGGCCAGTCGATCGGGATCGGCGGCAAGCGCGACCGCGTCGTGGGCTCGTTGCGAGGGCACGGCCGTCGTCGGGTACGTGAACGAGACGTCGCGGAACCGCACTCGCCCGGCGGTCGTGGCCCGGGCCAGCGGCACGGCGTCCGGCGCGTCGACGATCTCGGGATCCATCTCGAGGTACTCGAAGATCCGGTCGAACAGCGCTAGCGAGCCCTGGATCTCGACCTGGATGTTGAGCAGCTGGCCGAGCGGGAAGAACAGCCGGCTCTGGAGGGTCGTGAACGCGACGATCGTGCCCGCCGTCGGGGCGTCGGGGCTGCCGTTGGCCGCGAGCGTGCCGGCCAGCCAGTACACGAACGCGGGCATGATCGAGAAGATCGTGCCGATGATCATGAAGAACCAGCGCCCGACCATCGCCTGGCGGATCTGGAGTCGGGCCAGCTGGCGGTTCAGGCCCCGGAACTTCGCGATCGAGTTGGCCTGCTGGCCGAAGGTCTTCGACAGCAGGATCCCCGACACGCTGAGCGTCTCCTCGGTCGTGGCGGTCATCTCGGCCAGTGACTTCTGGGTCTCGGTCGAGACTTCGCGGCGGACCTTGCCGACGCGGTAGGTCAGGTACAGGAAGAATGGGATCATCGAGAGGGAAAGCGCGGCCAGGCGCCAGTCGAGCAGGAACATCGCGATGACCGTGCTGATGGCGATGGCCACGTTGCTCGTCACCGAGCTCGCCGTGTCGGTGATGACCGACTGGACGCCGCCGACGTCGTTGGCGAGCCGGCTCTGGATCTCGCCCGTGCGGGTTTCGGTGAAGAAGCGCAGCGGCATCGACTGGAGGTGCGCGTACAGGGCGCTGCGCAGGTCCTGCATGACGTTCTGGCCGATGACGTTGTTGAGATAGCTCTGGCCGACGCCGATCAGGCCCGTCACGATCGGCAGGACGATCATCAGGCCGACATACAGGTTGAGGTTCTGGTACTGCTTGCCGACGATGACCTGGTCGATGAGCAGGCCGAGCAGCAGCGGGTTGATCAGGCCGATGAGGCTGGTGCTGAGGATCGCCACCAGCACCACGACGACCTGGAACTTGTAGGGGCTGAAGAAGGCCGCGATCTTGCGGAGGGTCCTCGCCCGACGTTCCTTGGGGACCGGCGTGAAATCGGCGGATGCGCCGCGGCCCCCGGCACCACGACCACCCCCGCCACCGGTCGCGCCGCCCGTGGCCGTTCTCGTCTGCCCGCGTGGAAACCCCATCATCCGACGCTACCACGGAAATCCGCGGCTGGCCTTCGCGTAATCCCGGCCCGTGGCGGCGCCCCGTCAGTGCCGGCGTCGCGCAAAACCCCCTCCTCCTCGTATGCCACTCGAGAGCATCAACCCCCGCCGACTGGGGCGAACAGCGAAGCCCACTGCCGCACGTATGCCACTCGAGAGCATCAGGCGCGCGGTTTAGCCGGCGATACGTCCGCGGTGAGGGCGGATCGCTACGGTCGGTCCATGCGATGCCGATGCCAGCCGCCTCGTTGGGCGCATTCGACCGATCCGCGGCACGAGACCGAGCAGCAAGGCTACGACCTGATCGGCGAGATGATCAAGCGCCGGCGGCTTGGGGCGACCTTGACGCAGCGCCGACTCGAGGACCTCACCGGCATCGACCAGACGGTGATCAGCCGCCTCGAGAATGGCAAACAGTACGGGCTTCGCTGGTCGCGGTTCGCCATCCTGGTCGCGACACTCGACGGCCTGTGCGGCGATCCGCGTCCGCTGGTGCCGTGGTGGCGCGCCGTCGGGTTGCGGCCACCGTCCCACGTGCTCGAGGATCTCCGACGAGAAGGCCTGATCCCACCCCTTCCGGACTCCGCCGGTGATGACGATGCCGACGACGATCCCGACGGGGAAGAGCCCGCTGCCAAGCTCTGATGCTCTCGAGTGGCATATCGGAGGGAGGGGGTCTTTGCGCGCGGCCGCGCTGGCGCCTCGCCGCCGCTTACCAGGCCGTGGTGGTCGCGGCCTCGGTGATGCCTTCGGATTCGAGCCAGCGTTCGGCGTCGATGGCGGCCTTGCAGCCGTCGGCGGCGGCCGTGACCGCTTGCCGGTAGCGATGGTCGTGGACGTCGCCGGCGATGAACACGCCGTCGATCTTCGAGCCGGTCTCGTCGTGGACCACCAGGTAGCCCTTCTCGTCGATGTCGAGCCAGTCGCGGAAGGCCTCGGTGTTGGGCCGATAGCCGATGGCGATGAACAGGCCCTGGACGGGCAGCTGCCGCTCGTCGCCGGTCCGCGTGTCGGACAGCCGCAGGCCATCGACCTTGGCATCGCCGAGGACCTCCTCGACGGCGGTGTTGGGGTGGATCTCGATCTTGGGATGCGCGTGCGCCCGCTCGACCATGATCTTCGACGCCCGGAACGAGTCGCGCCGGTGCAGCAGGTGGACCTTGGTCGCGAAGCGCGTGAGGTAGGTCGCTTCCTCGAACGCGGTATCGCCGCCGCCGACCACTGCGATCTCGCGGTCCTTGAAGAAGAAGCCGTCGCACGTCGCGCAGGCCGACACGCCACGGCCGCGCAACCGCGTCTCGCTGTCGAGGCCGAGCCAGAGCGCCGACGCGCCGGTGGCGACGATGACGGCCTGGGCGCGGTACTCGGTGCCACGGGCCCAGATGCGGAACGGGCGCTCGGACAGGTCCACGCGATCGATGTCGACGTCGATGACCCGTGACCCGAACCGCTCGGCCTGGGCCCGCATCGCAGCCATCAGGTCCGGCCCCTGGATCCCGTCCTCGAAGCCCGGGTAGTTCTCGACATCGCTGGTGAGCATCAGCTGGCCGCCCGGCGCGGATCCCGCCAGCACGACCGGCTCGAGGTTGGACCGCGCGGCATAGATCGCGGCGGTCAGTCCGGCCGGGCCGGAGCCGACGATGACGACCTTGGCATCGACCCGGCCCTCAGCGCTGCGGACCGTCGACGGTCCACTCGTGGTCGTGGCGGCCGCAGCGGCCGCCGTACCGTCATCGGCCATCGAGATACTGAGACCCCCGAAGGGATTCGACGCCGGCGGCGTGTTGCCGTTGGACTGGTCGCTCATCTCACCGTCATCGTAGCACCGATGCTATACCCCTAGGGGGTATCAAGGAGCCGCTCGATGGCGGTGATGGGGTTGGCGAGGGCGACCGGGTCCGGGCCGAGCATCCCGGCCGGAATCTCCAGCTGGTTGACCACGGGTTCGATCGATGGGAAATGGGACGGCATGTTCAGAGGCTCCGGAGCTGTGGGATGACCTGACTCCCGATGATGTCGAGCGCTTCGCGGTCAGGGAGGCCGCGCAGGCCGATGATGACGTGCTCGGCACCGGCGTCGGACAGTTCGCCGAATCGGTTGACGATGTGTGCCGGCGTCATCGTTCCGGGGCGGTCGTCGGCTGAGACCGCGAGGTTCTGCAGGGTCGAATGCTCGATCTCGTTCGGGTCGCGCCCGACCGTGGCGCAATGCTCGGCCAGGATCGCGTACTTGCGGGCGATGCCCTCGGGGGTCCCGAACACATTGCAGGCATCGGCGTACTGGGCCACGAGGCGCAGGGTCTTCTTCTCGCCGCCGCCCCCGACCATGATCGGGACCCTGGGGCGTGACAGCGACTGCGGGGAGTTGAGGAGCCGCCCGGCCTGGAAGGTGCGCCCGTTGAACGCCTCCTCCGACCCGCGCTCGCCCTGCCACATCCCGTGCGCGATCTGGAGCGTCTCCTCGAGCATCTCGAACCGTTCGCCGAGCGGCGGGAACGGGAACCCGAGCGCGCGACTCTCCTCCTCGTTCCAGGCGGCGCCGATACCGAGCCAGGCGCGGCCGCCGGACAGCACGTCGAGGGTCGTCGCGGCCTTGACCCACAACCCGGGATATCGGTAGTGGACGCCGCCGACCATCAGGCCGAGGCGTGCGCGCTTGGTCAGGCCGGCGAGATACCCGAGCGTCGTCCAGCCTTCGAGCATCGGCTCCTCGGTCTTGCCGACGCTTCGGACCTGGAAGAAATGGTCCATGACCCAGATCGAGTCGAAACCGACATCGTCCGCCTGACCGGCGATCTCGGCGAGGGTCTGGGCGATGGCCGGGGTGCCGCCGGGCCACGTGAACGAGCTGATCTGGAGGCCGATCTTCATGGTTGCGGAGCGTACCAGTCGGCCTCCGGCGCTGCCGTTGGGTGCTGCCGTTGGGCGCGCGAACATGGCCCCATGCCTCGTATGCCACTCGAGAGCATCACGACGGTGCTCAGGGGGCGCGTCGGGGGCGGGGACGCAGCGCGGGGCCCAATTTGATGCTCTCGAGTGGCATACCGAATGCAGGGTCGTGACGCAGCGCAGGCGGGCCGAAGCTCCGACCCTTGACGCAACTACTAACGCAGTGCATAGTCGGCCGAGATGAGTGTTCCCTACGCCCTCCTGGGCCTCCTCGAACAACAGCCGCGGCACGGCTACGACCTCAAGCGCCTGGTCGATCGCTACTTCGCGCCGGACCATCCGGTCGCCTTCGCGCAGGTCTATTCGACCCTCGGGCGGCTCGAGCAGCGCGGCCGCGTCCGGGTCGACCAGGTCGAGCAGGCCGAAGGCCCGGAGCGCCGCCGCTACGCCATCACCGACGAGGGCACCCGCGAGCTCGAGCGTTGGCTGGACGAGCCACTCGACGCCGAGCCCCATCTCCAGGCCTCGCTCTTCACGAAGGTCGTGCTGGCGATCCTGTCCGGCCGCCCGGTCGAGCCCCTCGTCGACGCCGAGCGCCACGCCCATCTCGAGCGGATGCGCGAGCTGACGGCGGTCCGCCGGACGGCCTCGATGCCCGTCGCCCTCCTCGCCGACTACGCCCTGTTCCACCTCGAAGCCGACCTGCGCTGGCTGGACCTCACGGCCGCCCGCGTGGACGAGCTTCGCCGAACCATCCTCGACAGCCCGGAGGTCGCATGATCGCCAACCCGCCCGGCGCCCAGGCTTCGGCCGTGGGACGCCTGACAGCCGAGCCGGGCGCCCGGTCCGTGCCGGCCCTCCTCGAGGCGACCGACCTCCGCAAGCGGTTCGGCCAGACCGAGGCGCTGCGCGGCATCGACTTCACGCTCGCGCCGGGCGAGATCGTCGCGGTCATGGGGCCGAGCGGCTCGGGCAAGTCGACCCTGCTCCACTGCCTGGCCGGGATCACCGTCCCGGACAGCGGCCACGTCGCGTTCCAGGGGACCCGGATCGACGCGACGAGCGACGCCGAACGCAGCCGCCTGCGCCGGACCGCCTTCGGGTTCGTGTTCCAGTTCGGCCAGCTCGTGCCGGAGCTGCCCGCCATCGAGAACGTCGCGCTGCCGCTCCTGCTCAACGGGATGGGCCGGGGACCAGCCGAGCGACTCGCCGCCGGGTGGTTCCCGAGGCTCGGTCTCGAGGGCCTGGAGGGCCGTCGAGCCGGTGAGATGTCCGGTGGGCAGGCCCAGCGTGTGGCGATCGCGCGGGCCCTCGTCATCGAGCCCGCGGTCGTCTTCGCCGACGAGCCGACCGGCTCGCTCGATAGCCTCGCCGGCGAGCACATCATGGAGCTGCTGACGCGGGCCGCCACCGAGCAGGGTGTCGCCGTCGTCCTCGTCACCCATGAGGCGCGCGTCGCCGCCTACGCCCATCGCGAGATCATCGTGCGCGACGGGCGCCTGTCCGGGGCGGAGGCGCGGTGATCCGGCTCGGGCTCCGACTGGCGCTGAGCGGCGGTCGGGGAGCGGCGATCGGCCTGGCGCTGACCGCGTTCGCGGTGGCGGTCGGGACCGCGATCCTGCTGTTCGCGCTGTCGTTCCAGCCCGCCCTCGCCGACCGGGCCGAACGCGCCGCGTGGCGGACCGGCGGCAGCCCGACCGCGGACGGGACATCGGACGGCGGCAAGCTGCTCGTCCGGTCCGATGTCGACAGCTACCAGGGCCAGCCGATCGTCCGCGTCCTCGTGAGCGCCCTGAGCGCGAACCCGCCGACACCGCCCGGCGTGGATGGGATCCCGGGTCCGGGCGATGCCGTCGTATCGCCCGCGCTCGCGGCTCTGCTCGCGGACGTGCCGGCCGACCAACTCGGTGACCGCATCGGGAGCGTGGTCGGCACGATCGGCGACGCCGGCCTGCGGTCGCCGGACGAGCTCGTGGCGATCGTCGGCGTGACGCCCTCGACCCTCGAAACGCTCGGCGCCCTTCCGATCATCGGCTTCGACAGCGCGCCACCGACCCCCGAGATCCCGCCGATGGCGGTCCTGATGATCGTGCTCGCGGTCATCGGGGCGCTGGTCCCCGTCGCGGTCTTCGTCTCGACCGCGACGCGACTGTCCGCCGCCCGGCGTGAGCAGCGTCTCGCCGCGCTCCGGCTGGTCGGCGCCACATCGGTCCAGGTGACGGCGCTGGCCGCCGTCGAGGCGCTGTTCGTCACGATCGTCGGGGTCATCGCCGGGATCGGCCTGTTCTTCCTGACCCGGCCGCTCGTGGCGCACATCCCGCTCGACAACGCGACGTGGTTCCCGGGTTCGATCGTGCCTCCGCTGGTCCCGGCCCTCGTGCTCCTGCTCGTCATCCCGGTCGTCGGCGTCGCGGCCTCGATCGTCGCGCTCCGTCGAGTCGTCATCACGCCGCTCGGCGTCCAGCGCCGGCAGACCCCGGGCATGCCGGGCGCTCGCCGGGCCGTGCCGCTCGTCGCGTCACTCGCCGCGCTGCCGTTCACGATCCTCTTCCTGCGCGGCGGGCGATCCGAGAACTACCTCGCGCTGGGGCTCGTCGGTGCGGCGTTCGCTGGCGTCATCGTCGGGATCGTGCTGGTCGGTCCGTGGCTGACGTATCTCGTCGGTCGGACGCTTCATGCGCTGCCGGGCGGTGCCTCGATGCTGCTCGCGTCGCGGCGGCTGACCGACGACCCGCGCGCCTCGTTCGGGGCGATCGCCGGGGTGATCATGGCGGTCTTCGTCGCCAGCGCGTTCTTCTCGTTCGTGGCGTACGCGGACGGCCAGGAGTTCGATCGGGCGGGCGTGCTTGCCCCGGACCAGGTCTATGTCGAGATGCCGTACAACGAGGGGCCGCCGTACGCCGAGGTCCCCGCCCGGATCGCGGCTGTGCCGGGCGTCCGTTCCGTGCTTCCGATCGCGACTGCCGAGCTGATGGAGGCCGGCCCGGCCATCGCGTGGGTCGTCCCGTGCGTGGACCTCACGCGCCAGTACGGCCTGCCCACGGCCGAGTGCGGCGACGGGACCGCCAGGATCCACGCGGTCGGTGGCGGCATGCCCCTCGACTCCGGCACCTCCACGCTCGTCCCGGACCGCGGCGACCGCCGCCCGATCAAGCTCCAGGTCAATGCCGGCGACATCGCCCCCTTCGACATCCCCGATTCGCCCGTCGGTGGCCGGCTCCCGCAGCTCATCATCGAGCCCGATGCGCTCGCAGCCGGCCCAGGAGCCCGTCAACCGTCGCCGACCCTCTTCTACGTCACGACCGACGGCGCCGCCGCAACGGGCGAACGGCTAAGAACCACGATCCTCGCGGACGTCCCGGTCGCCTATGTCCGCCTCGCCTCGGAAAGCCGCGCCGGCTCGCGCGTGTACGAGGAGTTCGGGCGCGTCGTGGGGCTCGGCCTCATCGGCACGCTCGTGCTCGCGGGCTGCAGCCTGGCGGTCGCCGTGACCACCGGCGTCCTCGAGCGCCGCCGCCAGTTCGCCCTGCTCCGGAGCGCCGGCATGCCCGTCTCGCGGCTGCGAGCCCTCGTCCTGCTCCAGGCCGGCGCGCCGCTGCTGACCGTCGCCACGTTCAGCGCCGTGCTCGGGATCGTCGTCGCCCAGGTCATCCTCAGACTCGCCTCGGGGGCCGCGGCCATCCCGGTCCCGTGGCCGGACCCGTCGCTCGGGCTGATCCTCGGGGCGAGCCTGCTCGGCGCCCTGGCGGTCGTGGTCCTGACGCTGCCGCCCCTCGAACGATTGACCCGGCCCGAGACCGCCCGCTCGGAGTAGCATCAAACGCATCGTCGCCGCAGGACTCCGCGGCGCGGAGGTTCGATGACCCAGGATCCGACCACGAGCGTCACGACCGCCGCTATCCCGACCATCGCGACGCCACGTCCCCGATCGCGTGGGGCCTGTGCGTGATCCTCGTCACGCTGCCGATCGGCCTGTACCTGTTCAACAGGGTCGGGGCCGTCATGACCCTGCTGCGCTACTGATGCCGTGCGGATGAGCTGGTCGGAGCCCAGGGAGCGCGCAGCCGGCACGACCATCGGATCCGCGGAGAGCCTTGGCCAGCGGGCCGAACGCAACGTCTTCGAGCGGCTGCGCGCGGCCCTCCCGTCCGACTACACCATCCTCCAGAACGTCGCCTGGATCGTGCGCACGCACGGCGGCACGGAGCGCGAGGGCGAGGCGGACCTCGTCGTCGCCCACCCGGACTACGGCTTCCTGACCATCGAGGTCAAGGGCGGCGCGATCATCCGCGACAGCCTTGGCCGCTGGTGGGCCGGCAGCCGGCCGCTCGACCGGCCGCCGTTCGACCAGGCCGCCGACAGCCATCACAGCCTCATCGCCAAGCTGCGCGAGCTGCCGGACTGGCCGGCCCACCTCGACCCGGTCGCCGGCCACGCGGTCGCCTTCCCGAACGCGGAGCTCGAGAGTCTCGGGACCAAGGTCTTCTCGCTGGGGATGAGCACGGACCCGGACCTCATCCTCGACAAGGCCATCCTCGATCCGGAGGGCCCGCGCAACGCGCGCATCCGGGCGTGGGTCGATCGCTGTTTCGAGCTGTGGGCCGGCGGCGCCAGGAAGCCGCCAGGCAAGAAGGGGGTCGAGCTCCTCCAGGCGACCGTCACCTCGCCGCTCGAGCTCCGGACGCTGCTCCGCTCCGAGATCGCCGACGGCAACCGCGAGACCGTCCGGGCGACCGACGAACAGCTCTTCATCCTCAACACGTTGCGTGGCGTGCGGCGGGCGGCCGTCGTCGGTGGGGCGGGGACCGGCAAGACGATGCTGGCCATGGCCAAGGCCCGCCAGCTCGCGACGGAAGGCTTCGAGACCCTGCTGGTCTGCTTCAACTCGCCCCTGGCGCGGCTCCTCGCGGACGAGACGCGCGACGTCGCCGAGCGGACCGGCCTCCTCCACGTCAGCACGTTCCACCAGCTCGCCGAGGACCTCGCGCGCGAGGCGGACGTCCTGCCGGCCAAGCCGGATCCGGTGACGCCGGAGTGGTTCGCGGACACGCTGCCAGACGCCCTGGACGAGGCGATCGGCGTGCTCGGGCCGCGCTACCACGCGATCATCGTCGACGAGGGCCAGGACTTCGACGGCCACTGGCTCGCGTCGCTGGAGGGACTGCTCCACGGCGGCAAGCAGGACGTGCTGTACGTCTTCCACGATCCGGCGCAGGCGGTCTTCCGTGCCGATCAGACCGGGGAGCTGGGGCTGACCGAGTACCCGCTCGACTTCAACTGCCGCAACGCCCAGCCGATCCACGCGCTCATCGAGCCGCTGGCCAAGGGCGGGCTCACGTCCATCGCGCGTCGCCAGGACGGCCGGCCGCCGGAGCTCATCGCGGCCGACGTCGACAGCGAGACCATCGAGGCGCTGCGCAAGGTCCTCTACCGGCTGGTCGACGTCGAGGGTGTGGCGCCCGGCTCGATCGCGGTCATCAGCGGCCTCGGCCTGGAGCATTCGGCCGCCTGGAAGCAGCGGCGGTATGGCAACCAAGTGCTGTGGAACGGCGCCGTCGACGACGCCGGGCGGTCCCTGGGGTTGGCCGCGGCGGACGTCCCCGAGCCGCCACCGGACGTCATCCTGTGCGAGTCCATCCGCCGGTTCAAGGGCCTGGAACGGCCGGTCATCGTGCTGCTGGAGCTCCCGCGCGACGACCCGGAGCGGCTGGACCGGCTGCTGTACATCGGCGCCTCACGGGCGCGACAGCACCTCGTGATCATCACGCCGGTGGCGGTGCTGCGGCGGCTGGAGCGGCCGATCTAGTGGCGCGACGGGGGCAACACCGGTGCGGGCGGACACCAGTCGTGACAGACAGCTGACACGGCGATGGCAGAGTGTCGCGAACGAGCGGGGGTCGTCCGGGACCACCGACCAACTGGGGAATGGACCCTGCCCGTGATCGACGGCCGCCTAGAGCGCCAGCACGAAGCGGAGCGCGTCGCCGAGGCGCTCGATCGCCTCCGGGCTGAGACGACCCGCCTTGGGTCCCAACAGGGATGCGGGCAAGGTCGTGGGCTGATCGCATTTCACGAAGCCATCGCGCGAGAGTCCAGCTTCGTGAGCGGCGACGGGAACCAGATACCGCGGCCTCTCTGGGGCGGATCGGGGGGCACTCGTCATCGGTACGATGATCACCGTCGTCGAGTTCGCAAGCCGATCCGCCCTGACGATCACCGCTGGATGGACGCCCTTGAGCACATGGCCGCCAACCTCCGGGAAATCGACGAAGTGGATATCGCCGCGCATCGGTCCCCTCGACGGTGGCGTTCGGCCGGTCCCTACCACTCGAGCTCCGACCAGAGCCTGGCTGTGATCGGCAGGTACGCATTCGCCCAGGCCAGGTTCTCTTCCGCGTCGAGTTCCAGCGCGCGATCGAGGCTCTCTTGTTCGACCTCCGCGAGCATCCGCCGGATCGCGGCACCGATCGTTGCGCTGACGCTCACGCCCTGTTCCGTCGCCACGCCGCGGACCATCTCGACAAGGTCCGCCGGAAGGCTGATCGACAGCTTGGTGTGCGGTCCCGCCGACTCCTTGGCCTGGTACGGCGCCAGCGCCTCGCCGACCGCATTGCGCTGGTATGACTCGCGGTCGCTCATGGTACGACCGATGGTACGACGATGGGTGTGACCACGTCAAGCGATGCTGGGGCGCATGTGGACCTGGCATCTCGGCTGGCCGGTGGCGTGTGGGGTCACCTCGTCGGCGACGCGGTCGGGGTGCCGTACGAGTTCCGAGACGCGGCACGCATCGGCGAGGTCCGGTTCGGTGCCACCGGGTCACATCGCCAGCCGCCGGGCACCTGGAGCGACGACGGAGCGTTGATGCTCGCCCTGCTCGACTCGCTGCTCGACGTGGGCTTCGATGTCGAGGATCAGGGGCGCCACGCCGTGGCCTGGTATCGGGATGGTGCCTATACGCCGGACGGCGACGGTCGGTTTGACATCGGCGGCACCACCGGCTCGGCGCTGGCGGCCATCGATCGAGGAGCGCCGGCCGCCGACGCCGGGCCAACCGGCGAGCGCGACAACGGCAACGGATCGTTGATGCGCATCCTGCCGATCGCCCTGGTCGACCGAGATGCGGACGACGCGACCCTGGTCGACCACGCGCAGCGCGCATCACGGGTCACCCACGGTCATCCGCGCTCGCAGGTCGCATGTGCCCTCTACGTGCTCCTGGCCGCGCGCCTCCTTGGTGGGGAGCGGGATCGAACCGCGGCACTCGCGGATGCGGGTGCGACGCTGCGGACCATCCTCGCCGGCCGTGCCGATCACCTTGCCGCGCTCGACCATCTCGAGGCGTACCCGGACCGCGGTGGCCGCGGCAGCGTCTGGGACGCGTTCTGGTCCGCGTGGGACGCCTTCGCAGGCGCCGATTCGTACCGGGCCACCATCGAGCGGGCCATCGCCTATGGCGACGACACCGACACGACGGCCGCCATCGCCGGCGGCCTTGCAGGCATCTATTGGGGTATCGAAGGCATCCCGCATGGATGGCTCGCCGGGATGCGCGGGCGCGACGTCGCGGAGCCGCTTGTCGCTGCACTCACGAAACCCCTGGCTACGATCCGCGTCGACCATGTCGACTTCCGGACCGTCCCAAAACTCGCGGCCGTGAAAGGTCGACTCGGGATGACCTTCACTCCCGGAAAGCAGGACCCGTATGGGCGCTCCAGCGCTCATCGACGCGACCTGGAAGGCGACATCCGCTGGGTTCGCGACGTGTATGGCACGGACACGTTCGTCTTCCTGATCGAAGACCATGAACTGGATCTGCTGGGCGTTCAACGACTGCCGGACGTGATGGGGACGGCGGGCATCGAGTTGATCCGATTCCCGATCGTCGACGTGAGCGTCCCGCGTGACACCCGACAGATGACCGAGACGCTGGAGATGATCCGCGAGCGTCTCTCGGCCGGCAAGAATGTCGTCGTCGCATGCCGCGGCGGGATCGGACGCACAGGCACGGTCGTCGGCTGCCTGCTTCGTGACGGCGGCCTCGATGGTGATGCTGCGATCGCCCTGACACGGGCAAGCAGAGCCGGGACCATCGAGACCACCGAGCAGGAACGATTCGTGCGGGAATGGGGTCAGCGATGACCGTGATGTCTGCGTCTCAGGCTGTTTCGGCGACGCGGCGCGGAGACGCTGATGCGCGCTCCGGATACGGGTTGGGCTCGCCGTTGTTGAAACGCGCCCAATGTTCGAGTCGCGGACCGGCCGAGATGGAGCCTGTTCGACCGTCGGCGGCGATCCAGTCCAGCGACAACGTCCGGGGCGATCGACCACCTTCGACGGTGGCGATGATGACCGGCCATGCGGCCAGGGTGGATTCGAAACGGGCGAGCACCTTGTTCGAGGGGATCAGCCGAAGCGAATACCCGACGGCACCGTCGATGCCGATCTCGATCTTCTCGCCGGGCTTCCGACGGAATCGGCTCGGAACGGCCCTTGTGAAGTCGAACTCTGGGATATCGAGGTCGTCGTCAGCGTCGAGCTTCGTATTCATGTCGTTCGCGCTTCATGGCGCGCCGTGCGGAGATGATCCGAGGCCGTGGGCCCGAAAGCGAGACTATCACGACCAGAAGTCGACCTCGCGACGACCAGGCCGTGACCTTGATCCGCGAATCTCTGTCCGAATGATCGATGTCAGCTTCCTCGAGTGCGAAAGGGCTGAAAAGGGCCTCCTCAGCTTCAACGAACGTGACTCCGTGCACGCGGGCATTGATCGACTCCTTGGTCTCGTCCCAGTCGTATCTCGACATCCCGGAACGCTAGTCGCCGACCTTTATCGGGCCGTTATCCCGTGATCACCGCTGTTCCGACCCTTACCCCCGAACAGCGCCGGATCGTCGAGTGGGGCGATGGGCCGGTCGTCGTGATCGCGGGTGCCGGGACTGGCAAGACGAGGGTCATCGTCGAGCGGGTGCGGTGGCTGTTGGCGACGCGCGCCGACCTCCTGCCCGAGAACCTGCTCGTCCTGACCTACAACGTGAAGGCCGCGCGCGCGCTCCAGCAGCGCCTTGACCAGACGGTCGGTACGGCTACCCGCGCACGCATGAGCGTCAGCAACTTCCACAGCTTCTGCCAGCGGATCCTGACCGAGAACGCGGCCGATGCCGGGTTGCCGCCGCGCCCCGACGTGCTCGATGGCGTGGGCCAGGTGCTGCTCCTGCGCGACATCGTCGGGGACCTGCCGCTCATCTATCACTCGCGATACAACTGGGCGCTGGCCAACTTCGTCGGCTTCATCAACCGGGCCAAGGACGAGCTCGTCACGCCCGACGACTTCGATGCGTTCGTCGATGCCGAGCGGCGTGTCTTCGAGGAGCGCTACGGCAGCTTCGAGGAAGCCGCGATCCGGTTGGCCGCCCAGGGCAACCTGGCCCCGTTGCGCAAGGTTCGCACCGACTACGCGAGCGTCCGCGTCAACGAGCGTGCCGAGGACCGCGGCGAGACCCCCGACTACGCCCCGGACAAAGCGACGAAGACGGCCGACCGGGAAGCACGCCGGACGATCGCCGGGACCGGCTACGCGCACGGCCGCGGGTACTTCGCGCGCGACGACCACCCGCGCATCGACGCCCTGGCCGCGACCTACGTCAGCGACGGTGCCGCGCTCGAGATCGTCCGGCTCAACGAGCTCGCGATGGTGTTTCGAGCCTACGAGGCTGAGCTTGCGCGCCGCGGCGCCCTCGACTTCGGGGAGCAGATCGCCGCCGTCACGAAGCTCTTCAAGACGCGGACCAACGTGCTGCGCCGCTGGCAGCGCCAGTTCCGCTACATCCTGGTCGACGAGTTCCAGGACGCCAACGTCGCCCAGATCGAGCTCATCGAGCTGCTCGGCCGGACGCCCGACCGTCCCGACAACGTCATGGTCGTCGGCGACGACGACCAGTCGATCTATCGGTTCCGAGGCGCCAGCTTCGCTGCCTTCGCCGAGTTCGACGTACGGTTCGCGCGCCCGCCGGTGCATGACCCACACGCAACCCCGCCCGGTGCGCCGCCGCGTCTCCGGATCGACCAGAACTTCCGCTCAGTCCGGCACGTCCTGACCGCAGCCAGCCGCCTGATCGCGAAGAACGAGACCCGCTTCGAGCCCGACAAGCAGCTCACGACCGACCGGCCCGACGGCGACCCGGTCGAGCTGCTCATCTGCGCCGGCGCGGAGGACGAGGCGGTCGCCGTCGTCGACGCCATGAAGTCGATGGTGGGGGAGCGGCAGGGGACCGGCCTCCCGCGCTGGACCGACGTCGCCGTCCTGTACCGCAAGCATCGCCACCGCGAGGCGATCGTGGCCCGGCTGCGCGACGAAGACATCCCGTACACCGTCGTCGGCGGGTTGAGCCTGTTCGAGACGCCGGAGATCCGCGACCTGGAGCAGGCGCTGCGCGCCATCGCGGACCCGCACGACGACGTGGCGCTCGTCCGGATGATGACCGCCGGTCCGTGGCGGCTCGATGCGCTCGAGATCCTGCGCGTCAGCCGGCAGGCGAAGTTCGATCGGACGCACCTGCTCGACTCGATCAAGGGGATCGTGGATTCCGGGCGGGTCGAGGTGGACGTGGTCGGGGAGCGCCGCGAGGAAGCCGCCACCACAGAGGTGGACGCGCCCGCGGGCACGCGAGCAAAGCTGCGCCAGCTCCTCGGCGCGCTGGACGAACTCACGCCGCTGACGTTCCGCGAAGGCCCGTCCACCATCCTCCAGCGCTACCTCGAGCGGACCGGCATCGTCCTCGACCTCATCGCCGCGGACACGCTCGAGTCCAAGCGGACCGTCACCAACATCGCGAGCTTCATGCGCTTCGCCGCGGACTGGCAGGCGGCCAACCCGCGCGGGACCGTGCAGGTGTTCATCGCGTATCTCGATGCGTACCAGGGCGCCGGCGGCGAGCTTCCGACCAGCGTCGAGCTGTCCGAGGATGTCGAGGGCGTCAGGCTGATGACGCTGTACCAGGCCAAGGGACTCGAGTTCCCGATCGTCTTCGTCCCGGATCTGCTCGACGGGGAGTGGCCGGTCAAGGAGCAGGGCGACGGCCTGTTCCCGCGCGAGCTCCTGCGCGAGGCCGTGCCCGCCGGCGACATCCACACGGGCGAGGAGCGCCGCCTGCTGTACGTGGCGATGACCCGGGCGCAGGACCGGCTCATCCTCTCGACCCACGGCGGGGCCGCGGCAGCAAAGCAGGCGTCACGGTTCGTCGGCGAGATCATGGACGGGGCCGGCGTCGAGGTGCGGAAGGTCGATCGGACGGCCGACGAGCCGGTCACGCTCGAGAGCGCGTTCGGACTCGAGGCGGTCGCGCCGGCGGAGCCTCTCGCGGCGGCGAGGCGCGTCATGCCCCTGCCGAGCGCCCGCGAACGCCGCCTCGCGCTGCGCCTGCGGGCAAGCGAGATCGTCGGCCTCATGGAAGCGACCAGCGCCACCGACCCAGAAGGACCGGCCGCCCGAGACGACCTGGCGCAGGACCTGGAGGCGGTCGCCCGATCAGCGGCGACCACCGCCGACGAGGCGCGCGCCCAGGGCCTCGACCCACTGACCTTCCGGACCCTCGCGCTCGAATCGGGGGCAGGTGCAAACCTCCTCCAGGTCGCCCCCGTGCCGGGTCGCTTCAGCTATTCCTCGATGCGGACCTACGACGAGTGCCCGCTCCGGTACGCGTTCCAATACGTCTACCGGATGCCCGGGCCGGACCGGCCGGTGGCCGCGTTCGCATTCGGGACCACGGCGCACGAGGCGTTCGAGGCCTTCACCAAGGACCGACGCGAGCGCGCGGCCCGTGGCGATCCACCGCCGACCCGCGACGACCTCGAACGCGAGTTCCGGGCGCGCTGGACACCGACCGGCTTCGGCGACAAGGCGACCGAGGAGGGCTACCAGCGGCGCGTCGCGACCCTGCTCGACAACTTCTGGGACGGCGAAGTCAGCAGCCTCGGCCAGGCGATCGCCGAAGAGCTCGACTTCGAACTTGTGCTCGAGCCCGACGACGGCTCACCACCGGTCTTCATCAACGGCCAGATCGACCGCATCGACCGCCTGCCCTCCGGCGGCATCGAGATCCTCGACTACAAGACCGGCCGCGCCTGGGGCCAGAAGGGCGTCGACGAGAGCCTCCAGCTGTCGATCTACGCGCTCGCCTGCCGCGATGCGCTGGGGTTGGGGACGCCGGAGCGGGTGACGCTGTACTTCACCGAGTCGGCGCTGCGGGTCTCGACGACGCGGACGGACGAGCAGCTGGACGCGGCGCGGGCGGACGTGCTGGCGCGCGTGTCGCGGATCCGTGCTGGGGAGTTCGCGGCCACGCCTGGGAAGGCTTGTCAGTGGTGCGACTACCGGGCGATGTGTCCGGAGAGGACATGAAGGCGCCGATCGTCCAGAAGAATCCCTGGTGACCTAGGCCGTTTGCGAATACGCTGGCCCGCTGGCCTGGAACGGCGGGTCATCGCCCTGGCGGAGATGCCGCTCGGACCCGGACCGGCTTGATCGGCTGAGGCACATCGGCGCCTCACAGGCGTGGCAACCACTGTGATCCATCATCCCGATCGCCGTGCCACGTTGGCTCGAGCGCCCGGCGGGGCGACGCGAATCGACCGAGGGTTCAGTCCCCGGGATATCGGTTCAGAACCGCCTCGAGTTCGCGCCTCGTGAGGCCCCGTCCAAGTGCGCGACGAGATTGAGCCTCGGCACCAGCGAGGAATTCGAGTCGCAGGCGCTTAGCAAGGACTCGGTTGGGCCGCGGGGGCGTCAGGTGTTGTTTGCGCGAATCCGCCGAGTCCATGCGTGCTACCTCCCACGGGCCTAACCGATCGAAGGATACGGGACCGGCCGTTCGCGGGTCGACGTCAAAAAGGGGGGTAGTAGATAGAGGACTGCGAAGTTGCCGTCGTATGTCGGCCGCATGGGCTGCCGCGACACATGTAACTTTTGCGAATGGTCGACGACCCCGCGCGATACGGACGGTTCCGGGCTGCAACATCAGGCACTGCACCGCTCAACTATTGGCTCAATAGGAATGCCCTGCCAAGTCACCTCTACGAGGGTGGGTCAACGGAGCCTCCCGTTCTAGAGAGGGGCGGTTTCGTGGAAGTGGAGGACGTCGTTCCACTCCACGAGGCGGGCCGTATTGATGGACAAAGCCTTCGAGCCGCTTGGCTAGCGAACCGAGCCTATGTCGACAAGGCGAGCCACCTGATGCACGGCTCGCCGGGCTGGTGGCCGGATCGTGAAGAGGCACTCGAAATCGTGGAGTCAATCGGTCCACCGCCGGCGACGTGTCGGCCCATCTATTTCCTCACGGTCGGCGGGCATGGACACCGCCAGATCACCTATGTCGGCAAGAACGGGGCGTCTACGCCTCGTTTTCGTAGCGGTCATGCAGCTGCAATTAAGCTGCATGCACCGCAGTTCGACGCATTGGAAAAGGCAGTGGTGCTCTGTTCCGTGACGCTCGTGACGTCCGACCACTATCTGCCACTCGAGTGGGTGCATCCGCTCGAGCGCGCCCTCCAGCTGCTAGGAAGCCTGGAGGCCCAGCTGATCGCGGGACTCTCGCCGAAGCTGAATATCCAAGCAACGAAGACCTACGCCGTCCGCGAGCCTATTTCCCTACATCTCGAGGACCACCTTGAAACCGGGGTCTTTGGGTCGGGGGGCGATGACTTTCTCTTCCCGCCAAGCTAGTCCCGCCCGCGTCCGACACCAATCACGTCGGATGATGGCCTCCAACGATCTGACCAAGGGGCCGCAGACCACCGTAATGACGCTATGACCTCTCCGTCCGTGCAGCTGATGGTCGGCGATCTAGGGGGGTATCGAATAATGCGATGGGCGCGGCACGACCCTCACCGAGGAAACGTGGGACCTGGCGCGAAGCCGGGCGCGCGAAATGCCCGTCTACGCCAACAGCCACCGAGAACTCGAGGCGAACCTAGTGGGCGCCATCGGGGAAGTCGTCTTCGAGCGGTGGCTGCACACCTTCGAAATCCCCTTCGACCGCACTGGCACGACACAGGACGACGACCGGGTTGGTCCCGCGAAGTGGCTTGTCGAGGTCAAGACCAAGGACCGAACGGTGCGGCCGCAAGGGGACTATGCGGTGAGTATCCCCGCCTATAACGCCGACCTCAGGCTCCAGATTGGTACGTGTTCGCTAGCCTCATCAGGCCCAAGAGCGATCCTCACGGCTACCGAGCGGCGTTCCTGGTCGGTGGCGCCGAGGTGAATTGGTACCGCGGCCACGCCGAGCTGAAGCGCGCCGGCGAGACCGATCCGAACGGAACAACCTTCTGGACCGATTGCTACAACATCCGCATCGACGCGCTCATGCCGATGGAATGGCTCGAGGGCGTCTTTCGCCGCCAGACTTGTTGACCTCGTGGGGCTTGCTAAGCAGATAGGATAGCTGTAGATTATATTGCATAGCTCTAAACTATCTGGCTCATGCCGATAACCTATGCAATAGGAGGGTACCTATGCTTGCGGCTGAACAACTTGCCCGCTTTCTGACGGAAGTCGCCCGAGCGGCTGACCGCCTCGCAGCGGAGTTGATGGGGGTCGAACGCGACGAGGCGGCCGACGATTCGGTCATTGACCACCTGGGGAGCCGACAGGCCGAGGTCTACAGCGCGCTATACGAAGGTGATAAACCCCTGACAACAGGTCAAATTGCGAAAGCAATCGGGTATGACTTCTCGAATTGCTACCTGACGCTCCACCGGCTTGAGGAAATCGGGATCGTTGAGCGGGTTCCCGGGATCAAGCCGCAGACGTGGCGGCTGAAGCGACCGTCGTGAGCCCCTGGACTTCTCGCTCGATAACTCATATGATTCCGGAGTGAGGAAGACATCTTGACGAACCGCTCAGGCCCGACCCTTATCGACCTCTTCGCCGGGTGCGGTGGACTGTCGCTCGGCCTCGAGCAAGCCGGCTTTCGACCGGTGTATGTCAATGAACTGGGCGTAGATGCGATGGCAAGCTACCTCGCCAACCGCGTCCTCGAGCACCCCGACCTCGTCCGGTACCAGTCGAACGACATCTTCGAGCTAACCGGCAACGAAGTCGAGGGCAAGGCGAGCCATCTCCACGGCCTCGCGAGTGACCTCCGCGGTCGCTACGGCGAAATTGACCTCGTCGTCGGTGGCCCGCCGTGCCAGGGCTTCTCGGGCATCGGCCACCGACGCACCTTCACCGGGATCGATAAACAGGACATCCCGTCGAATCATCTCTACCGCGAGATGGCCAAGGTCGTGGCTGCCGTGCGTCCGAAGCTCTTCGTCTTCGAGAACGTCAAGGGCCTGCTGTCGAGCAAGTGGACCCCGGACGGGAAGAAGGGCGAGATTTGGGATTCGGTCCAGCAGGCATTTCACGACCTCGACGCGTACGACATTCACCCGGAGCTGGTGCAGGCCAAGCAATATGGCGTGCCCCAGAACCGACCCCGGATCCTCATGGTTGGCATCCGTCGAGACCTTCGATTCACGCCCCGAGACGGCCACCCGGCCAAGGGACTGCTGCCAGACCCGCATGGTGTCGCCCCCGATCCCGAGGATTATCTCGGCGATCTGGTCGACCCTGCTTACCCCGCCATCTCCGAGAGCACGTCTTATCCACGCGCGGCGGTCGGCGATTGGCAGGAGCGGCTCCGCTGCGAACCTCGTTCGGGGCGCGTGGCGCGGAAGGGTGATCTCCTGACCGAGCAGGAATACAGCCACCATGACCCGCGCATCGTCGAGAAGTTCCGGTACATGATCGACCACGGCGGGGCCATCCGACCTGAAGACCAGACAAAGAAGTTCGCCCAGCGGGTCATCCCGCGCCGGTGGGGCCCGGATGGCCCGTCGATTACCGCGACGTCCTTACCCGACGACTACGTCCACTTCGAGCAGCCGCGCATTCTGACCGTCCGCGAGTGGGCCCGGATGCAGACGTTTCCTGACTGGTACCAGTTCGCCGGCAAGCGAACGACGGGCGGGCGTCGACGGGCGGGTGATCCCGGCGCCGGGAACTGGTCGCGAGAGTTGCCGAAGTACACTCAGATCGGGAACGCCGTGCCGGTCAAGCTCGCCGAGGTCGTCGGGAAACACCTGCGCGGGTTCCTCGGCTGACGACGCAGTCAGGGGGAACACGACCCATCCCAGTAACGACGCGGCGGAACCATCGCGGAGGACCACGGGCCTCGCGTGGCGATCTCGACCGGGCCCGCACGGCAAGCCAACTCCTGACCCCGTGGTTCGATGCGCACGGGCGAACGTTCCCGTGGCGGGGGTGGAGAGACACGTACCGGCTGGTGGTCGCGGAGCTGCTCCTCCAGCGAACCAGGGCCGATGCCGTCGCTGCCTTCATCGGGCAGTTCCTTGTGCGGTACCAGGGCTGGGACGCGTTGGCGGGCGCGGACCCGGTCAGGCTCGAGGCGGACTTGGCCCCGATCGGCCTTCAGCGGCGACGAGCAACGGTCCTGGTGGCGCTCGGGATCTACATCGTCCAACGTGGCGAACGCAACATCAGCGACGCTCCTGGGATCGGCCAGTATGTCGACCGTGCCTTACGGGTCGTGATGGTGGGCGAACCGCTGGCCATGATCGATGTCAACTGGGTAAGGATCGCCAAGCGGGTCTTCGGGGGCTCGTGGATGTCCGACTACCGATACGACCGCCGGTTACAGGAGATCGGCGAGACGTTGGTCGAAGCGAGTGGCGATCCGCGCTCCGCGAACTGGGCGATCCTCGATCTCGGCGCAACAACGTGTGTCCCGCGCTGGCCGCGTTGCGAAAGCTGCCCGCTCGCGACCCTTTGCCGGTTCAACCTGGCAGCCGGCTCGAAGTAGCGCCGACACGGCTGGGCAGGCCTAGGCAACTACCGGTTCGCCCGGAGCCAACCGACAATCTCGGCCATGACCTGGCAATCGACCTCGTTGTAGCGAGCGATCTCGGCCATCAACGGGAGTTCCGTCATCCGCGCCCCGAGCCGGGCCGCTTCGCCATCGCACCACCAGGCGCCGATCATTGCCCCGAGGCCGTCGGTCGGCCCCTCTGCCCACGTCGTCTCGATCAAGCCGGCTGCGTGCATCGCCTTCGCGATTGACTTCAATCCGAAATCGAACGCGCCGCGAACGGCGATGGGCTCGGCACGGACCACGCTCTGCAGGAAATCGAACCATGGGAGCGCCGGCCAGCCATTCTCAGGGTGACGGACCCGCGCCGCGTTGTATGCGTTGTCGAGGTTGACGGGCTCGGCCGCCGACCAGTGGATGATTCGGGCGTCTTCCCAGCCTAGGCCCCGTTCGAGCAATACCCCGGCCATGTGGTCGACCCAGCTGCCGACGATGACTGCCTCGTTGGTCTCGCGGATCCGGTCGGCGGTCCACTGGGCGAACCCCCAGCGTCCATCGGCTAACAGGTGGCCGCAACCGATCTGGAAGATGAGTGGCTGGCCGCCCGCTTTGGGAAGGCCCGAGAAATCATCGGCGAGGTTGCTGACCGTCTCGAAGTCGACGAAGAATTCCACCGGCGCGAGCTGGCGCCATGCGTCCCCGACATGTCGGACCAGATCGGGCAGGACCGCCGGGCCAGTCCCCTCGCGATTCGCGGAGAGGACGGCATCGCACTGCGCTGCGTATTGGTTCGCGACCCCGAGGGCACTAGCCGACACGGCGGGATCGCGCCAACCCCCGAGGCCCGCGGCGTGCGCAGATGCGCGGCGGCCGGGGTTCATTCCGGGGAGCATTGTCAGTTCGCTGACTTCGCGGGCGACGAGCCGCTTTGCCGCGTGCCACGGTTGGTCTTGTCGGTTGCGGGCATGGGGATAGAGCTCATCGACGGTCGGGGAGGGAAGGACCTCCCAGCCTGCCCCTTCGCGCCGGAGCCGGCGCACCCAGTCGACCGCCTGGATCGCCGTACTGGCGAGCGACGTCCCATCGCGACGGACGTAGGCGTGGTCAACTCGGGCAAGTCTCTCGAAGCAATGGGCGCCCCGCCCGTCACTGCCCTGGGTCCAGCCCCGACCGAGCAGGAACGCCGACGGGGGCGTGAACCCTTGTACCCGACTGAGCGCCTCGTTGTAGATCCAGACTTGGACCGCGTAATGGAGGAGATCAGAGCCCGCGTGGCCATCGGCGGTCAAAGACAGGGTGCGGAACTTGATGTCGACGACCCGGTAGTGCCACGACGTCCCGAGACCAGGCGCTGACAGGTACATCTCCGCCTCGGGGACTGCACCAGATACGATCCGGTCGAGCAAGTCGGCCCGGACGAGAAGGTCCACGACCCCGTATGTCTGGTTCTGCGGGTTCCGCAGGACGCCCTGCTCGATTACTGGAACACCTAAACGCATGTGCTCCACAGTCTTCAGCGCGAGCGAAAGATCCCTCGAATCCTCGGGCTGATTGGCTATCCGCGCGCTCTCGAGGCTCGTCCTTATCAACGCGATAACGGCTTGTTCGAAGGCGATGCCCCGCTCGAGGACGAACAGGCGCATGTCGGTCCGCGGGTCGTAGCCGACGGACTCCGTGTCGGGGAGGAAGCCACGTTGGACGCCGTAGCGGTCGAGCCAGTCGAGGAGGGGATCCTGTTCGAGCCAGTTGCGGGTCTTGCTCGCGGCGACCCAGTCGTCCCATTCTTCGGGGGTCGCCGGGTCGACGGCGACACCATCGTCGGGCAAGACCACGGCCGATGCGCCGGTCGGTCTGGTCATCGGCCAACCCTAGCAGCCAGCGAGGCCTATCCTGCCGTGAAACCAACGACTTCACGTGGCTTCCAAGTTGGAGGACGACCAATCGAACGAGCCGCATCCGCGATCCTCGGGCTCTTTCCCGAGGCCGGGCAGATCGACGGGGTCTTCTACAAGCTACTGACGGCAAACGACGATTCGGGCCGGCACGGGGTCCTGATACCAGTCGAATCGTATTCGTTCTTTCCGAGCCTACCGGTTGCTGGCGAAGCGCCGCTCCCGAACCCTTGGGAGCCGATCGAAACCCTGTGGCCGTCGGACGGAGCCTGGGCCCCGGTCGCGAGCAGGTTCGTCCAGTACGACCGGTATCCCGAGCGACGGATGACGGCGCTGACTCCGGCCGTCGTGAACGTAGACGAAACGATCCGATTATTGGTCGTCGCCCACTATCGGGGGGCTTGGCGATACGCGTGCACCGTCCTGACCCCGCGCGACACCGATAAGTTTGAAGCCGTTGTCACCGAGCTGAGCATCCCCCCGGCGTCGATCGCCCCCGGCGGAGCGGTTGGGACGGTCGACGCGGACACACTCCGCGAGGCGGACGACGCACCATTCCACGAATTGCTTCGACGACTCCAGTCGATCGGTGCCGGAGGACCAGTTGCTTCGCTGCGCGACGGGGCCACGGGAGTCGGGTTCACGCTTGAGACGTTGCTTGGGATCCGGGCCAACGTCAGCCAAGGAGGCGGCGACTTCCGCGGGATCGAACTCAAGGCCACGAGGTCGACGGTGCCGCTCAATCGTCGTCCTCGACCCGCCGGGAACGTGACGCTTCTCGCGAAGACCCCGGAATGGGGAGCCCTCGTTGACCGGGGCGGACTCCTTAACGCCCACGGGTACGTAGACCATGACGGGCGATTCGCGCTCTACATGAGCGTCTACGCGGGACGACCAAATCCACAGGGCTGGACTCTCGTAGACGAGCCTGCGGCAAGGCGTGTCGCAGCGGCCAGGCAGGGCGTCGAACAGGTCTGGTGGACCTACGAGACGCTCGAGCGTCGTATCCTCGAGAAACACCGAGAGAGCGCATTTGTAACGGCATACGCCCAGCGGCAGGCCCAAGGCGAAACTTTCGTATACGACCACGTCCTCCACTGCCGCGGCGCGACCCTCACAAACTTCCTCGAGCTCGTCAACGAGCGGGGCGTGTTCATGGACTTCGCAATGCACCGCAACGAACTCGGTGGGGTGAGGGCACGGGTTCCTCTTTAGGACAACCCAAGCCCAAGTCCCACGGTTGTTCCGCACCGTCGAGTCGTTTCGCCTGGCATAGTCCCCCTACAAGTCGAGGTATAGACGGCTGAGTCGGGGGCGCTTCGCGAATCCCCTTAGTTGGCCGGCCCGGCAGTGGCCGAACGAGACCTGAGGAAGTAATGGCCAAGAAGTCCGGAGTGGAGACCACTCCGTCCGCGAAGTACACCGCCAGATACACGCCGACCGCCAAGACAATCGCGGAATTTCAATTGCTGCACGCCCAGAACGAGCTCGATCTCGCGCCTTCCTACCAGCGAGGAAACGTTTGGAAGGACCGGAACCGAAGCCTGCTGATCGATTCGCTGTGGCGGGGCCTGCCTGTCGGATCGATCTCAATGTTCTACCGCGACGACGAGGGCGTCTGGGAGGTCGTGGATGGCAAGCAGCGTCTAACAACAATCCTCGAATACCTCAAAGGGAGGCTCGAGCCCAGACCTCCCAAAGCGCCGGGAATGCCGATCCCGCCGCCGCAGGACCCTGCGCCGACCAACGGGGCCGGCGACGACACGGAGGAGCAGGTCAACCTCGGCGACGCCATCGCCCGAGAGATTCGGGCCCGGAAGTATGCCGACCTGAGTCTGCCTCTTCAGAGGGCGTTCCGGAACATCGAACTGCCCGTCCTAGCCGTGAAGGCAGACGACCCCCGCGAGATTGTCGAGATCTTCTACCGGATGAACATTGGCCTAGTGGCCCTGACGTCCCAGGAGATTCGGAACGCGATCTTCCGTGACTCGGAGTTCCTCCACGATTCCGTCAAGATCGCTGACCCGAACTTGGCCAAGAAATGGCAAGTGGCCGGTGGAGAGGGCAGCTGGTTTGTTGCTCGCGGCGTGCTATCTCAAGCCCAGGCCCTACGCATGGCGGATATCCAGCTAGCGTCGGAGTTGCTGGCGGAGACGTACGAAGGGAAGCCGCTAAACAGGCGAGATGCCCTCGACGACCTGCTGAAGCGGTACCAACCAGGCAGATTCGACGAAGCGCAACTAGCGCGGCTTCGAGAAGCTGCGAAGGCCCTCAAATCGCGTCTGGCGCAGCTCGATCAGATCTTCACGAAGCCGAGCCTCAGGGACCACGGCCTCAGTCAATCGATCGAGCACCACGTTTATGCGGTGGTCGGAGCGTTCAACACGTATGGAATGAACACGCACAAGGTCAAGACCTACCGAGATGCGCTCGACGACGGACTGTCTGAATTCTTCAAGCGTGTCGACCAAGCTATTCCCTTGGTCCGCGCAGGCACCGCGCCCGCGGCAGCAAATTCTTTCGCTAACCTGGTGTTGCGATATGCGACCTCGTTTACCGGTGGGCAGGTCAACAGCGAATCCCGTCGCATGGCACGCATCGAAGTCCTCGTTGTTCTCTTGACCCTGTTGGCGGGCCCACCGCCGGCGAGAAATGGCTTCAGTCGACTGCAGCGCGAGCGCATCTGGGCCATGTTTACCAACAAGGAATGCGCGGTGTGCCACAAAGACGTCCTCTGGACCGAGTTCAACGCGGGCCACGCGCTTGCAAAAGCAGACGGCGGACTGGCCGAGACA
>JBBRXB010000009.1:0-88634 GCA_038248915.1 Candidatus Limnocylindrales bacterium
GGGATCGTCGCGCTGGTCGTCATCCAGCGTCTGCTGCCGACGGTCAAGACGAGGAATGCCAGCCGCAACTTCGATCTCCTCGGCGGTGCGATCTTCACCGTCGCGATGGTGTTCCTGCTGGTCGGCCTGACCAACAAGCAGTCCGGCGATTGGGCCGACCCAACCGTCGGTGGCTTCATCATCGTCGGGCTGATCGGGACCCTGCTGTTCATCCTGGCGGAGTCGCGGGCCAAGGAGCCGATCGTTCCGCTCCAGCTCTGGAGAGGCCGAACCTACTCGGCCACCATGGTCTCGGTCTTCTTCGCCGCCTTCGCGTTCTTCGGGGCGGTGGTCTTCCTGCCACGCTGGCTCCAGGTGGTGGCAGGCTTCTCGCCGACGAACTCCGGCCTCGGACTTCTGCCGCTCATGGTCGGGCTCATCGCCAGCTCCATCATCTCTGGGCTGATCGTGTCGCGGACCGGCCGTTACAAGTGGCTGATCGTGGGATCCGTCGCGGTCATGGGGCTCGGAGTGCTGCTGATGACGCAGCTGACCAAGGACACGCCGATCCCGGTGCTTTGGGTGTGGATGTTCATCGCCGGTCTGGGCGTCGGCACGACGTTCTCCGTTCCGACGATCGTCATCCAGAACGCCGTGCCGTTCCGCGAACTCGGTGTGGCGACCTCCAACCTGACGTTCTTCCGCCAGATCGGTGGCACGATCTCGCTCGCGTTCGTGGGCACGATCTTCGCGACGTCGTTCAAGGACAACCTCGTCCCCCAGATGACGGCGGCCGGCGTACCCAGCCAGGGCACCGACTTCCTCACGCAGGCTGGCGGGAAATTCGATCTGTCGCAACTCACGGGCGTCGGGGACCTGGCCCAGATCCTCCAGTCGAAGATCCCGCCTCAGTTCCAGTCCTTGATCCCGAACATCATCGAAGGTATCCACGGGGCGTTCAGCCTCGCGACTGCCCAGACATTCTGGCTGGGCGTGGTCGGTGCGGTCTTGGCATTCGTCGCGGCGATCGCGATCAAGGAGATCCCGCTCCGAACGACGAACGAGGTGCCCGTCACTAGCCCGGCAGCCGCCGCGACGGCAGCTCCGAAGAGCAAGCCCGAGACGGTCAGTGTGGCGCGCACCGCCCAGGACTGACTGACCCAGCTCCTCCTCGCACTCGACGGCCCCGGTGGACCCCACCGGGGCCGTCGTTCGTGATCCACAGGTAGCATTCGAGGCGATGGACGCCCGACCCGCCCCGTTTCCCGCTCGGCTCCAGGCACCCGGCACCAGTGATGTGCCGTTCGAGCCGGTGGCCGCGGTGGCCGATCTGCCGCCCGGCGCGCTTCGCAGGGTCAGCCGTGGCGACCGCGACATCCTCCTCGCCCATACGGCCGCGGGCATCGTCGCCACCGACGACCGGTGTCCGCACATGAGCGCTCCCCTGTCCATCGGCGAGTTGGATGGCTGCGTGGTGGCCTGCCCGCTGCACGAGGGCCGCTTCGACCTGCAGACCGGCGAACCCGTCCGGATGCCGACCACCGGCGGCTTGGATCCCGACGGCGACTACCACCCGACCTGGTCGCCGGTCGGCCGCGACCCGAAGGTCGATCCGCCCGGCAAGAAAGCCGAGGCGCGGCGCCTGACTCGCGTCCGACGTCTGCGCTACTACCCGCTCCGGATCGTCGACGGCTGGATCGAGATCGCCACCCCGACGGACTGACCGGGTCGGTCGCCGATCAGCGGGGGTCGCCGTCGGGCCCGTGGGCGCGGATGTACGCGATGACGTCGTCGGGGTCGTCGGTGACATGGAAGAGGTCGATGTCGCCGTCGGCGATCGCCCCCTCCGCAAGCAGCGTGCCGCGGATCCAGTCGAGCAGCCCGGTCCAGTAGGCGCGGCCGACGAGGACGATCGGGAAGTGGCGGACCTTGCCGGTCTGGATGAGGGTCAGCGCCTCGAACAGCTCGTTCAGCGTCCCGAACCCACCCGGCAGGATGACGAAGCCGTCGGCGTACTTCACGAACATGACCTTGCGAGCGAAGAAGTAGCGGAACTCGACCCCGAGGTCCACGTACGGGTTGAGGCCCTGCTCGTTCGGCAGCTCGATGTTGCAGCCGACCGACAGGCCGCCTGCCTCACGACAACCGCGGTTGGCCGCCTCCATCGTGCCCGGGCCGCCACCGGTGATGACCGCATAGCCGGCATCCGCGAGCCGCCGTCCGATCGCCCTCGCGAGCTCGTAGACCGGGTCGTCCGTCCGGGTTCGTGCCGACCCGAAGACGGTGATCGCGGGCCCGACCTTGGCCATCGCGTCGAAGCCTTCGACGAACTCCGACAGGATCCGGAGCGCCCGCCAGGGGTCGGTCTCGGTGAACGCCGCGCTCGGTCGACGCTCGAGGAGACGCTCGTCTTCGGTCGCGGTCGGGTCGCCTTCGAGCATCTCGGCGGCCTTGGGGGTGACCGACAGGCGGCCTGCTCGGCGGGTTCCCGGCGTCATCTCGTCCATCGGGCTAGGATGCCATCCGGGAGGTGCCGGTGCGTACTCGCTGGATCATCGCAGGCATCCTCATCGCCATCGGCGCCGTGTGGATCGGCCAGGGTCTCGGACTGCTCGGTCGATCGGGGCTGATGGACGGCGACATCCGCTGGGCGGTCATCGGACTTGGCCTCATCGTCGTCGGGTTCCTCGTCGGCTGGACTGCCTTCAGGCGCCGGTCGCAGGTCTGAGCCAGGCGGTCCAGGTCGATTCCTGGACGCCGACCGTCACGTCGTTGCCGTGGCGCGCGAGGGGCAGCCGCAACAGGCTCGGATCCGCCTGGAGTCGCCCCACGATGCCACCCTCATCGAGCGTCATGAAGGCGAGGCCCTGGTCGCGGTACGGTCGCGAGCTGACATCCATGAGCGCCGCGGCGCCGAGCCGCTGCGTGAACCGGCGGAGCTCGCCCGGCGCGATCCCCCGCTTCCTGACATCGATGTAATGGACGACGACCCGACGTTCGCGGAAGAACCGGAGGGCGGCCCGGGTGTCGGCCGAGTCATCCCGTCCGAAGACCTGGATGTCGGGCATCTTCCTGGTCGGCGTCTTGCCGAGCGGCGCGGGCATAGGGCCAGCGTAGCGCGACGAGCCGACCGGCCGCGTCGGCGGTGGCGGGGTACCATCGCGACCTAGCAGGAGGTGCCTCGTGACGGTCTGGTTCACGGTCAAGCTCGACGATCGACCGGGCTCGCTCGCCCGGGTCGCGACCGCCCTGGGCGAGCGCGGCGTGAACATCACCGGGATCGTCGGAGTCGCCGAGGACACCGATGGGTCGCTGATGCTGACGACGTCCGACGCCGCCGCCACGCGCGAGGCGTTCGCCGGGCTCGGGCTCGCATTCGAAGAACACGATCCGACCGGCGGAGTCGAGCCGGACTCGATGTCGGTCAGCGACCTGCGACCCGGTGCTGCCGGCCGCGGCTCACTGGGCTGATGCCCCGCCGACGAGTGGCCCAGACCGCGGCCCTCCGGCTCGACCTGGTCGATACCGCCACGGCGATGACGACGGTCGCCGAGACCGTGGCCAGGATCGGCGGACGGATCCGGGCGCTGACCACTGTCCGCCGGATCGAGGGCGAACCGCCGCTGGCCGAGATCGAGCTGGAGGTCGAAGGGGCGACCGAGGACGCGCTCGTCGCCGCTCTGGAGCCGCTCGTCGAGATCCGGGCCGTCCATCTCACCCGAGCGCTTGACCGGATCTTCGGCAAGCGGGTCATCGTCGTGGGTGGCGGCGCGCAGGTGGCCCAGGTCGCGCTCGGTGCGGTCAGTGAGGCCGATCGCCACAACCTTCGCGGCGAGCGGATCAGCGTCGACACGATCCCGCTGGTGGGCGAGGAGCACATCGCCGCCGCCGTCCGGGCCGTCGCCGATCTGCCACGGGCGCGCCTGCTCGTGCTGGCCGGCTCGATCATGGGTGGCGACATCAGCATCGCCGCCGAGGAGCTTCGGGCGGTCGGGATCCCGATCATCGCCCTCAACATGGTCGGCTCGATCACGGATCACGTCGACCTCGTCGTATCTGACCCCGTGCAGGCCGGCACGATGGCCGTGATGGCCGTGGCCGACACCGCGACGTTCGATCTCGAACGCCAGCGCGGCCGGCGCTACTAGGCCTGAGCCGTGCGGATCGCGACCTGGAACGTCAACTCGCTCAAGGCACGCCAGGAGCCCGTAGAAAAGTGGCTCGAGCGGGCCGCGCCCGACATCCTGCTCATGCAGGAGACCAAGCTGACCGATGCCGACGCCCCGGTCATGGCCTTCGGGATGGCCGGCTACCAGCTCGTCCACCATGGCGAGGGGCGCTGGAACGGCGTGGCTATCGCGGCACGGAACGGGCTGGCCGTCTCGGACGTCGTCACGAACTTCGGCGACGGTCCGGTGCGCGATTCCGGTCCGGGCGGGGCCGGGGCGGAAGCCATCGGCGAGGAGGACTTCGACCCGTTCGACGAGGCCCGGATGGTGTCGGCGATGGTCGGTGGCCTGCGGGTCGTCAGCCTGTACGCGCCGAATGGCCGAGTCGTGGGGTCGCCATTCTATGTCGGCAAGCTGGCCTGGTTCGAGCGGCTCGGCCGCTGGGTCCGAGAGGCCACGACGCGTGACGACGCACTCGTGCTGGGGGGCGACCTCAACGTGGCACCGACCGATGACGACGTGTGGGACGCCGAGGCGGTCCACGGCGGGACCCATGTCTCGGAGCCGGAGCGGGCCGCGTTCAGGGCGCTGCTGGAGCTCGGACTCGTCGACGCGTACCGGTCCGTCCACAACGAACGGGGCCGGTTCTCATGGTGGGACTACCGCGCCGGGATGTTCCACAAGAACCTCGGCATGCGGATCGATCATCTGCTCGTGTCGCCGCCCGTCGCCGAGCGGATCGTGGATGCCGAGATCGATCGCGATGCGCGCAAGGGCCCGCCGGTGCCGTCGGATCACGCGCCGCTGCTGGTCGATCTCGACGAGCCGGGGCGCCCGCTCGATCCCGATTGGGAAGGGGCACTCGCCCGCATCGCGGCGCGGACGCGACCGCCGCGGCGCTAGGGCCGGGGCGCGCTCTGACGACCCCCTGCTTCCCGTATGCCACTCGAGAGCATCACGGGCGCCGGGGTCGGCGTGAGTCGGTGGGCGCCGCGACCTAGGCGAGGGTGTGGCGTTCGATCCAGCCGGTGATGCCGTCCGAGGTGCGGATGCGCAGGTAACCCTCGAACGATTCGAGGACCTCGACCTCGTCGCCGCGATCCAGACGGCCGAGCTCGGCCGACCTGACGACATCGGGCTCGGAGCTGATCCGGACCGATCGGTAGCTGACCTTCGTGCGGACGACGCCCTTGCGCGGGGGTGCGTCGAAGGTCCGAGCGCTCGCGGTCGCGGTGGCGACGGCTGGCGGCGGCAGCGTCGGTCCGGGCACGACCGGCGATCCGGGCACGACCGGCGATCCGGGCACGACCGGCGATCCGGGTCCGACCGGCGATCCGGGCACGACCGGCGATCCGGGTCCGACCGGCGCCAAGGCGGTCGGCTCCTTCGAACGCTTCGGCCTCGACCGCTTGGCGGCGACGGCCGCCGCGAAGGCACCCGCGGCTGGATCCTCCTCGACGGGCGGCGCCGCGAGGACGTCGACTGGCGCGGCGCTGGGGGCCGTGTGGGCGGCCAGTCGGGCGTGGGTCAACGGCCGGTCCTCATCGATCGGGGCGTCGTCATCCGTGACCGGGTCGGGCGACATCGCCGGCGAGACCTCGACATCCGCATCGGACGCCGGCGGCGGCGGAACGATCCTGGGCCGTTCCCGACGCTTCGCTGCCGGCAGTTCGGCCACCGCAACCGCCGCGGCGACGGATCCCATGGCCGGGCCAGGACCGCCGGGACCAGGACCCCCTGGGCCCGTCACGGCCAGGACGAGCCCGCCGGAACCGTCGTCATCCCGGCGGGATCGACGAACGAGGAACAGGAGTAGCAGGCCGCCGCCGATCCCCGTGATGAGCCAGGCGAGCGGGCTGCTGAAGCCCCGCGCAACGCCCCCGAGCTCGAAGCCACGACCTGGACCGCCTCCGTGACCGTCGGGCGGCGACTGGTCGTCGACGATCCCGGCACCGACGGCAGCGGGCGTGGCGGAGGCGGTGATGGTGGCCTCTGAGCCCTGCGGCAAGCCAGGTGTCGGTTGCGCAGTGCCCGCCGGTCCGGGCGTCTTGCCCGCGACTGGCGTGGAGGTCGCGGCGGCCGGCCCTCGTGTCGGCTTCGGCGTGGCCTTGGCGGGTTTCGGGGTCGGCTTGGGCGTGGGCTTCGCAGTCGGCCTGGGTGTTGCCTTCGGGGTCGGCTTGGGCGTGGGCTTGGGCGTCGGGGGCGGGGTCGGCTTGGGCGTGGGCTTGGGCGTAGGGTTGGGCGTCGGGGACGGAGTCGGCTTGGGCGTCGGGGACGGCCCGACCGTGAACGACCCGCCGGGGATCTCGCAGGTCGCTGGCGTGCCAGGTTGCGTCCCGGGCGTGACCCGAAAGATCGTGCTTCGCGTCCCATTCGAGAACCCGCTGACCGTTCGCGAGTAGACCGCACCGGTCGTGAGGTTTCCTGAAGCAAGATTGAGCCGGCGGCTCGTGCCATCGCTGAAGTAGACGCGGATCGAGTCCGGCGTCTCGCCGAGATTGTCCTGGTAGGTGACGGAGAACGTGAAGTTGGTCGCCGTCGTGCCCGTCGTGGGCGAGACCGAGGCGCCATCGAGGGTGCCGTTGTCGGGGCAGCCGATGGCCAGGACCGGCGTCACGAACCCGATGAGCGACACGACCAACCAGGTCGTCAACGCCAAGGTGCCGAAGACGATCGTGCGGGGCTGGGTACGCGAGGGTCGGGAGGAAGACCGTGACAAGATGGATGGATCCCCTATGGATGCCCTGACGATGGCACCACCGGCATGGCATGGTCCGTGGTAGAGATGTCGGCTTGCGCCGGTACTTTGGTGACCGTCCAGCGCACGAGTGTTGCCTCGACGCGCCACGGGCCATCGGTCAAGCCGACGTTGCGTCGCCCGGGACGAACGCGAGCACAAACGGCCACCTCGGCTAGCCTCCGCATCGCGATGACGTCCCAGCCGGCCTCGGCATCCCCGGAGATCCAGCTCCTCGACCTCGAAAAGCGTTTTCGCGAGGTCCGCGCTGTCGACGGCGTCTCCCTCGAGATCGGCAGCGGGGAGTTCTTCTCCCTCCTCGGGCCATCCGGCTGCGGCAAGACCACGACGTTGCGGATGATCGGCGGCTTCGAGCTCCCGACCGGCGGCTCGATCCTGCTCCGCGGCCGCGACGTGACCAACGATCCGCCGGACAAGCGGCCAGTCAACATGGTCTTCCAGAACTACGCGCTATTCCCCCATCTCGACGTGGGCGACAACGTGGCGTTCGGGCTCAAACGCCGGAAGGTGCCGAAGGACGAGACCGCGCGCCGGGTCGGCGAGGCGCTCGAGCTCGTCCACCTGACCGGCTACGAGCGGCGCAAGCCGAACCAGCTGTCCGGCGGCCAGCAGCAGCGAGTGGCCCTGGCCCGGGCGCTCGTCAACCGACCCAACGTGCTGCTCCTCGACGAGCCACTGGGGGCGCTCGACCTCAAGCTGCGACGCCAGCTCCAGGTCGAGCTCAAGCGCATCCAGACCGAGGTCGGGATCACGTTCGTGTACGTGACCCACGACCAGGAGGAGGCCCTGACGATGAGCGATCGGATCGCCGTCATGCAGGCCGGCAAGGTCGAGCAGCTCGGGACCCCGGAACAACTGTACGAACGCCCGACGACCCGGTTCGTGGCGGATTTCATCGGCTCCACGAACCTGCTGCGCGGCCGGGTCGAAGGCGACGGGCGGGTCCGGCTGACATCCGGCGACATGGCGCGGGTCGCCCACGATGGACTGCCAGGCGGGACCGAGATCGAGATCAGCATCCGGCCCGAGGCGATCGACCTCGTGCCCGCCAGCGCCGAGGGGGCCATCGCCGCGACCGTGGAGCAGGTCGCCTATCTCGGCTCGACGATCTCGTATCGACTTCGCACGGCAGGCGGTCTGGACCTGACCGTCCAATCCCCCAAGACCGGGGTCCGACTCCCGGTCGGCAGCGATGTGGCCGTCACCTGGTCGCCCTCCGAGGCGCTCGTCCTCGGCGGCGGGCCCGGCCGGCCGGAGGAGGACCCGACATGAGCGACCGACACGATGGCTCGGGCATCGATCTGGAGCGCGAGCTTGCCCATCACATGGCCGAACACCGGATCTCCCGACGGATGCTCCTCGAGCAGATCGCCAAGGTCGGTGCCTTCGCGGCCCTGGCCCCGATCATCGCCGCATGCGCGGGTGGTGCCGCGTCGGCGTCGCCCTCGGCCGCGACCACCGCAGCCCCATCTTCGACGGCTCCGAGCGCCTCGACCGCGGCGGTCGCGACCGCCACGCCCGAACCCACCCCCGTCCCCTCTCCGGAGAGCGACCTGTTCATCTACAACTGGGACGGCTACATCGGCGAGAACACGGTCAAGGACTTCGAGGCCAAGTACGGCATCAAGGTCAAGTACGACAAGTTTCCCGACGCCTCGACCCAGATCACCAAGATCCGGAGTGACGGCAAGGGCGGCGGCTACGACCTGACATACCCGGGCTCGACCGACGTGGCGCCGCTGGCGCGTGACGGCGTCGTCGCCGCGCTGGACCTGTCGCTCATCCCGAACATCAAGAACCTCGGTCCCACCTGGCAGGACCCAGGCTACGACCCCGGCAACAAGTTCTCCGTGCCGAACTACTGGTGGACGACCGGCATCGCCTGGAACCCGAAGAAGGTCAAGGGCGACATCACGAGCTGGGCGAACCTCTGGGACGAGGCGTACAAGGGCAAGCTCGGGATGCTGTCCGATCAGCAGGAGGTCTTCTCGGCCGGTGGCTTCCGTCTCGGCTACAAGCCGAACACGACCGACGATGCCGAGCTCGACGCCATCCTGGCGCTGCTCAAGACCCAGAAGCCATTGCTCCGCGACTACACCGAGGACGACATCGGCGACTTCATCGGCGGCCAGTTGTGGATGACCCAGGCGTGGTCCGGCGACTGGGTCCAGATGACGTATGACGACGCAACCAAGGACGCCAGGTACGTCATCCCGAGCGAAGGGGCGATCCGGGGCTCGGACGTGATGGTCGTGCTGTCGGGGGCCCAGCACCCGATCGCGGCCCACCTGTGGATCGACTTCAACCTCGATGCCGAGGTCAGCGCCGGGAACTCCAACTACATCGGCTACATGGGCCCGAACCTGGCCGCCCAGCAGTTCATCGACCCGACCATCCTGGCCAACCCGAACCTCAATCCGGACAAGGGCGTGTACGACGCGCTGGCCGAGCTCGTCAGCCTCGAGGGCGCGGACCTCGACAAGTACACCAAGCGGTGGCTCGAACTCACGAGCTAGTGGCGGAGGCCGCCCGGCCGACGCCGTCGCTGCGCGCTCGCCTCTCCGGGGGCCTGCTCGTCCTGCCCGGGGTCGTCTGGCTGCTGGCCTTCTTCCTGCTACCCCTGCTCATCATCTTCGTCGTGAGCTTCGCCTCGAAGGACGCGACCGGGCACGTCATATTCGGTGACCTGGGGCTGCGCAACTACCTCGAAGCGACCAAGCCAGAGTTCCTGCCGGCGTTCGCGAACTCCGTCCGCTACTCGCTCCTGACCACGATCCTGTCGCTCGCCATCGGCTACCCGATCGCGTTCTGGATCTCGCGCCACGGGGGCCGCCACAAGATCCTGCTGCTCATCCTCGTGATGCTGCCGTTCTGGACGAGCTACCTCATCCGGACCTACGCCTGGATGATCATCCTGCGCGACAACGGGGTGGCCAATTCGATCCTCATGGGCATCGGCCTGACGAGCGACCCGATCGCGTTCCTCAACACGGATTTCTCGGTCGTGCTGGGGATGACCTACGGGTTCCTGCCGTTCGCGATCCTGCCGCTGTACGTCTCGATCGACCGGCTCGATGACAGCCTCATCCAGGCCGGGCGCGATCTGTACGCCAGCGGCCGCGGCGTGTTCGTGCACGTCATGCTGCCCCTCACGATGCCGGGCATCATCGCCGCCTCGATCCTGACCTTCATCCCGGCCATGGGCGACTACGTCACCCCGGACCTGCTCGGCGGCGCCCAGACCTCGACCATCGCCAAGGTCGTCCAGGTCCTGTTCACCAGCGGCCGCGACTGGCCGTACGGCTCCGCGCTCGGGTTCATGCTGATGGTCATCACCCTGGCCGGCACATTCCTGGCCATTCGCGCCCTGCGTCATGAGGCGTTCGGATGAACCGCGGTGGGAGCCGCTGGCTGACCGCGTTCGCGATCCTGATCTACGCGTTCCTGTTCGCGCCGATCGTCGTCCTCATCATCTTCAGCTTCAACACCTCACGCCGGAACTTCGTGTGGGCCGGCTTCACGACCGACTGGTACCCGAAGCTGTTCGCCAATCGCGACCTGCTCGAGGCGCTATCGGTGACGTTGCAGGTGGCCCTCATCGCGGTGATCGCCGCGACCGTCATCGGGTCGCTTCTGGGGCTCGCCCTGGCCCGGATGCGCTTCCGTGGCCGAGGCAGTTCCGAGGTGCTCGTCCTGCTGCCGATGGTCACGCCCGAGATCATCATGGGCATCAGCCTGCTGATCTTCTTCTCCCAGGTCTTCGGGCAGAACGGCTCGCTCGGCCAGATCGCGATCGCCCACATCACGTTCTGCATCTCGTACGTGGCGGTCGTCGTTCGAGCCCGGGCTCGCGGGATGGATCCCCACCTCGAGGAGGCGGCCCGTGACCTCGGATCGTCGTCAGTCGGCGCGTTCTGGCACGTGACCCTGCCGCTCATCGCGCCCGCCGTCGGGGCCGGGGCGATGCTCGCCTTCGCCCTGTCGTTCGATGATCTCGTGGTGACGTCCTTCAATGCCGGCGTCGGTTCGACCACGCTGCCGATCTTCATCTACAGCTCGATCAAGTTCGGGGTGACGCCGCAGATCAACGCCATCTCGACGATCATCGTGGCGGTCGTCGCCATCGCCCTGTTGATCGGCTGGCGGCTCGGCACATTCGAGGGCGAGGATCGACGTCAGGTGGCGGCCGAGACGGACACTCGGGCCTGATATGCGGGGCTGAACTGCCTGGCGCGGCGGCCGTGCCCGCCCGGGCTCGGCGGTCGTGCCCGGCTCGACCCGCTACCATCGCCCCCATGGACGCCCACACGACGCCCATCCTCGAGATCGGCCTCATCCTTCTCGCCGCCGTCGGCGCCGGCTGGCTGGCGCGCCGGCTCCACCTCCCGGCCATCGTCGGCTACCTGGCGGTCGGGCTCGGGTTCTCTCCATTCACACCGGGCTACGTGGCCGACCGCGCACAGATCGAGATCCTCGCCGATATCGGCGTCGTGCTGCTGCTGTTCGAGGTCGGCATCGAGGTCGACCTCGAACGACTCAGGCGCGACCACGGCGCGCTGCTGTGGGCGGCCCCGGCCCAGGCGCTCATCTCGACGCTCATCGCCGGCGTCGCCTTCCTGGTGGCCGGGCTCGAGCCGATCGCGGCGGCGGTGGTCGGCGTGTGCGTCGCCCTCTCGTCATCGGTCGTGATCGTCAACATCACGCTCAGCCGACGTCGAACGACCGACCGCGCGACCGAAGAGGCGCTGCTCGGGTGGAGCGTCCTCCAGGACCTTGTCGGGGTCGGCCTGGCGGCTATCCTGCTGGCGGCCATGAACCCGACTGGCCGGTCGCTGGCCGAGGCTGCGGTCGGACTGGTCGGCTTCAGCGTGGTCACGGTCGTCGCGGCGCGGTTCCTGCTGCCGGCGGTGCTCAGTCGGCTCCACGACGAGCACGACCTGTTCCTAATCACGTCGGTCGGATCGGGGCTCGCGCTGGCTGGCGTCGGCGCGGCGCTGTTCGGCGTGCCGCTGGCCCTTGCCGCGTTCGTTGGCGGCCTGGCCGTGACCGAGAGCCACGAGGCGAACGAGGCGCGCCGCCGGCTGCGCCCGTTCCGTGACGTGTTCGCAGTCCTGTTCTTCGTGGCCATCGGGACGCTGGTGGACCCGAACCGGCTCGACGAAGCGGCGCCCTGGATCGGTCTGCTGCTCGCGCTCGTGGTGGTCGCCAAGATCGCTGTCGCGTGGGTCCTGGTCCGGCTTGCGCGTCTCCCGGTCCGGCCCCTGCAACTGGCGGTCGGGCTCGGTCAGATCGGAGAGTTCAGCTTCGTGCTGGCATCGGTCGCCGTGGTCGCAGGCACGATCGACGACGTCCTGTTCATCGCGATCATCGTCGCCGTGGTCGTCAGCATCACGGCCAGCTCCATCCTCGTCCGACTCGTGCCGGTCCCGCCGGCGCCAACAGCCGACCCCGAGCCGCCGCTGCCGCTGCCGCTGCCGCTGACGGTCGGCGGCGCTGCCGAGGTCTAGCCGCCCGCCTTGACCCTCGCCCCGGTCCGCGCCGCGGACCCGGACCGTGGCAAGCGGATGGCCGGGATATCGCCCTCGAACACCTCGTCCCTGGGGGTCGGCAGGTCATAACGCGATCGGACGGTTCGCCGGCTGCCGACGCCGTCGGCGGCGTACCGGTCGACCGCCATCAGGTCGAAGGCGTGCACGCTCGGCTCCTGGTTCGAATACCGGCCGGCGACCCAGCTGCGCGACCGCGTCCCGCGCTGCTGGAGTTCGCAGACGTGCCAGTCCTGACGGTTGGTCAGGTCCCAGAAGGCGATCGCGTCCGACGGATCGAAGCCGGGCGCGGCGATGGTCGCCGGCTCGAACAACCAGTCGCAGATGATCCGGGTGTGCCCCGGCCCGGCCGGCTCGAGCCGGTGGACCAAGAGGTAGTCGGGATGGATCGACAGGAACGTCGACGGCCAGAGGAGGTAGTAGTAGATCCGTCGGTCATCGAGCGCGGTCATCCCCTGCATCGCCGGCCGCCCGGCTCGGTGGCCTCCGTCGAGCGCCATCGTCTCGGCGTCGTCGACGAGCTCCATCCAACCGCCCTGCCACGGGCCATCCGGGGCGAAGTCGCCACCGAGGTCGTACGGCGTCAGCTTGTTGAGCTGCGGGTGGATCCCCGGGCAGTGATAGCACTCGCTGTAGTTCTCGGCGATGAACTTCCAGTTCGCATCGACCTCGTACGTCTCCGTGTGGGCGACGCGCAGGCTCGAGAAGTCGAACCGGGCGAGATGCGGCCCGAGATCGCCCAGCCACTCGACCAGCGGCGTCGCCTCGGGATCGAGACTGACGAACACGAAGCCCTGCCACGTCTCGACCCGGATCGGCGCGAGCCCGTATTCGGCGAAGGTGAAGTCGTCGAGGTCGTCGGTGTGCTTGGCGCGGATGAGCGAGCCATCGAGGTCGTAGATCCAGGCGTGATACGGACATTGGAAGCGAACGGCCCTGCCGCACGACTCCTCGACGACGGCCGTGCCGCGGTGACGGCAGACGTTGTAGAAGCCGCGCAGGACGTCGTCGCGGCCGCGGACCACGATCAGCGGCTCGTCGTCGACCGTGACCTGGCAGAACGCTCCAGGCACCCCGACATCGGATTCGCGGCCGACGACGATCCAGTCGCGCCGAAACCACTCGCTCCGCTCGAACTCGTGGATGGCCAGGTCGTGATAGGCACGCCCGGGCAACAGCGACGCGGCCCGGTACGGTTTGCGGACGGCGGCGATCTCGTCGGGGGTGAGCGGGGACGCGGCGGTCACGGTCGTTCTCCTGGTGGGCGCGGCTCAGCCGAGCGGGACGGTCTTCTTCGGGTCGATGAACGGGATGGCCGCGGTCTTCGCCGGCCAGATGCCGCCATCGGGGGCGACGATCTCGAGGGCATTACCCGGACCAGCAAGCGCGATCGGGACCCACACGTAGCCGATGTTCTTCTCGAGCCGGGGCGACCAGATGAGGTCCGTGACGGTGCCCACGGGCTTGCCGTCGGACAGCGCCACGCACGTGCGCGACAGCTCGAACGGAAGCGCATCGCCGGCGACGTCGATGCCGACCAGCTTGCGATCGACACCCGTGCCTCGGAGCTCCTCGAGCGCCGCCTTGCCGATGTAGTCGGCGTCCTGCGTCTCGACCAGGCGCTCGAGGCCCATGACATGGAACGGCGTGTCTGCGATGGTCATGTCCGAGCCATAGTTGAAGATGCCGGCCTCGATCCGGCGCGCCTCGCACGGGGCGATCGGGCGGATCTTGTGCGGTTTGCCAGCCTCCATGATCCGGTCCCACAGGTCGCCGCCGCGCGACGGATCGCGCAGGTAGATCTCGTAACCGACCTCGCCGGTCCAGCCGGTCCGGCTGATGACCACCGGGATGCCGTCCAGCTCGGTCGTCATCGTCCAGTAGTACTTGATGTCGAGGACGGCGTCACCGAACAGCGTCGCCATGACGTCCTTGGACTTGGGGCCCTGGACCTGGACCGGGTAGACCTCCGGCTCTCGGACCTTGACGTTCATCCCGGCGTGCGTCGCCACGCCACGCGCCCACAGGCCCGCATCGGAGTCGGCCAGGGCCAGCCACCAACGGTTCTCTTCCACCCGTAGCAGGACCGGGTCGTTGACGATGCCACCGTCCTCGGCCGTGATGAGCACGTACTTGCCCTGCCCGACGGCGCACTTGGTCAGGTCCCGGCAGGTCAGCATGTTGGTGAACGCCGAGGCATCCGGTCCGCTGATCTCGACGATCCGCTCGACCGCGACGTCCCAGACGGTGACGTCGTTGAGCAGCGCCCAGTACTCCTCGATCGGGTCGGCGTAGTAGCCCGGCAGGTACATGTGGTTGTAGATGTCATACGCGCTGCAGCCGGCCGCCAGGGTCTTCTCGAAGAACGGCGAACGCCGGTACCACGGGCCGAAGTAGAGGGTCGACGAGGCCTCGGTCGCCGGCGTGGCAAGCGGCGTGGTCATGACGGGGCATCCTCCTGGCCGGCGGGGCGAGCGGCGAGCTCGCGGCGGCGGTTGTGGCGGCGCTCACCGGTTCCCGGTCCGGTCGCGAACACGGGCTCCGGGGCGACGGGAATGGCCGGCAGCGGCCGGTCGGGTTCGATCAGGCCGGACCGGATGATCTGCCGCAGCTCCGCGTCGATGGCCGGGTCGGTCTCGAGCTGGCGATACTCGGCCAGCCGCCGGTCGACCTCGTCGCACGCCCGCTGGTACGTGTCCTTGGCGCCGAGCTTCGTCCAGGCCTCGCGGTTGTCGCGATCGACGATGGCGCTCGGCAGGTAGAGCTCGGTCGGCCAGTGGGCGGTCGTGTGGGCGGCCATGATCAGGTGTTGATCGGCCAGCAGATGGTCGACCAGCTCGCTGACCGGCAGGTCGTCATGGGGCATGACCTCGCGGACGAAGCGCAGTGCCTGGCCGCACATCTCGTCGTCGAACACGAGCTTGGGCAGGCTGAACACGAGCAGGAAGTCGAGCATCCCCGGGCCCGACACGGAATTGACCCCGGCGAGGGCAGCGATGAGTGCGCTGCCGAACGTCTCCGCGCCGGCCTGGGCGTCGAGGATCGGGCCGTCGGACAGTGCCATGTACGACTGCGTCGGGAGGCCGAGGGACTTGCCGACCGCGACGTAGGCGGCGTCGAGCTGGAGGGCCTCGATGGCCGACATCGGCGAGCTCGCGATCTTCATGTGGAAGGTCGCCGGGGCGCCGCCGAACAGCACGGGTGCCCCCGGCCGCACGATCTGGGCCATGGTGATGCCGGCCAACACATCCGCGGTGTGGAAGACCGTGGCGCCCACCACGGTCACCGGGGCGATGAGCCCCATCAGCGTGACCGGCACGATCTCGACCGCGATCCCGGCCTCGACGCAATCGATCAGGTTCTGACATGAGTCCTCGCTATACCGGAAGTTGCCGGTCGCGGTGATCGTGAAGATCGACATCGGGCGGGCGATCAGGTCGGCGCGATCCGCCCGGAAGAGCTGCATCATCTCGACCATCCGCGGCACGCCGTGCTCGGTGAAGGCGCCCGACACGACCGGCTTCTTCGAGTTCGTCAGCGTCATGTACAACCGCCAGGCATCGGACACGCCGGCCTCGATGTCGTCGTTGGTCGAGAAGGCCGTCGCGAGATACGGGATGTTGCCGAGACCGTCGGCCAGGCGGACGTATTCGACGAAGTCGGTCGAGTTCGCCAGCCGTGTCTCGCCGGTCCGATGGTCGAGCACCTTGAGGCCCGAGGAGCCGGGCACGAAATGGACGCGGTCGCCGCCCAGGTCGGCGTGGGCGGCCCCGTCCCGGTCGTACAGCACGAACGAGCGCGGCGCCGAGGCGATAGCGGCTTCGACCACGTCGCGCGGAAACAGCACGCGGGTGCCCGTCGCGTCGAGCGGCAGGCCGTGATCGAGCAGCCGGCGGCGCATCGCCGGCCCACGGATCTCCATCCCGACCTCGGCCAGGACCCGCATCGCCTCGTCGACGATGCGGGTGATGAGCTCTGGCTCCAGGATGTTCAGGGACGGCCGCATGAGCGCTCCTCGGGTCGGTGCCGGGCTGGTCGCCATCAGCGTACCTTCCGGACGAGCGGGTCGGCGAGGGTCGTTTGGCGGGCCGCGGTCATGGCCGCGATGGTCCAGCATGGGGATCTCATTGCCCCTCATGTCGCGCCTGATGCACCCCGCGGTTCCATCTGGTGCGACGGCCTGAGCACGGGCCGACACGCCGCTCGCGTCAGCGCAGGCTGGCCGCCAGCCTGTCACGAGATCGCCGGTCGGCGAAGGCGAGGACGAGGTCCGCGGTCGAGGCGTGGATCTCCAAGGCAGGCTCGGACCGACCGACGCGACACAGCCGGATGCGCCGGACCGCAGCGGCGCGGCGGATCCGGATCGCCCGGTCGCCTCCTGGCGCCGCGATGCGAAGCTCGCCCATGTCCGGAAGGTCCGGCATCGGCGCCAGGCCCACGGTGCACGGCTCCGCACGGATGGGCGCGAGCCCGTCCCGGCCGATCCGCCCACTCCACGCCGCGGCCACGGTCTCGTCCGGGCCGAGCGGCGGCGCCGGAGGCGGTGTCGAGCCGTCCCGCCGAACGACCGGGTAGCCGGTCGCCAAACCGATCGACAGGAGGATGGCGACGACGGCCGGGCTGAGATAGAGCCAGATCGGCTCGTCGACCGGTGGGACGGCCGGCGTATCGGCATCGATCGTCCCGACGTTACCGGTCGTCGCCCGTCGCGGCGAGATGTGACCGGTCACCATCGTGTGGCCGGGCGACAACGGTGCGAGGGTGACGACGACCACGTACAGCGCGTCGTCGCGCGGGTCATGCAACTCGTACAAGACCCCAGAAGCGCTCTTCACGACCCGTAGCTCCCCTTCGAGCCGGCCCCACGAGGTCATCGCCGGGATCCGCTCGAGGCTCATGTCCTCGAACGTGAGGTCGGTCGGTCGCGGCGTGCTGCCAACGAGGTAGATCGGGACGGCAGTCAGGAGCAGCAGTCCGATGAGCACCATCCGTGTCGCTCGCCGGGACCCATGGAGCAGCTCGGACACGATGTGCGCCAGGGCGCCAGGGATCGCCACCAGCGAGTCGAACAGCGGCGTCATCGTCTCGGGTCATCCCGTCGGTGCTAGTCGAGCGTGACGTGCTCGTGCCAGTGCGGGACGTGGGTCGCGAAGCCCAGGTCGCGGACCTTCGGCTCCAGAGCGACCTGGGCCTCCGGGTCGCCATGGACGAGGAAGACGCGGCGGGGATAGCCGGGATCGCCGGGGCGCTTGCCGGCGATGAAGTGCCCGAGCCAGCCGATCAGCTCGTGCTCATCGGCGTGGGCGGAGAAGCCGCTGATCGACCGCGTCCTGCAGCGCACCTGGCGGAGCTGGCCGTCGAGCTTGACCTCCGTGGCGCCGGCCTGCAGGTGCGATCCGAGCGTCCCTTCCCCCTGGTAGCCGACGAACAGGATCGTCGCGTTCGGGTCGTCGATGAGGTTGCGCAGGTGGCCGACCACGCGGCCGCCGGTCAGCATCCCGTTGCTGGCCACGATCATGTAGGGGCGGGGCGCGAACTCGATCGCCCGTGAGGCCTTGACGTCATTGGTGACGGTCTGGTTCGGGTAGTCGAGCGGGCTATCGCCATCACGCAGGAGCTTGGCCGTCTCCTCATCGTAGTAGTCGGGGTGATGGCGGTAGATGTCGGACGCCTTCGATGCCATGGGTGAATCGAGGTAGAGCGGCAGGAGCGGGATCTCGCCCCGCTCGATGAGGCGATCGAGCTCCCACACGACCTCCTGCGTCCGTCCGATGGCGAACGACGGGACCAGCAGGACGCCACCGGCGTCGGCGACCATCCGGACCGTCTCGGCCAGGACCCGGATCGCCTCAGCTTCCGGCTCATGCTCGCGCCCGCCGTACGTCGATTCGACGAGGACGTAGTCGGCGTCCGTCATGACCGTCGGGTCGCGCAGGATGGGCGTCCCGGGCCGGCCGAGGTCGCCGGAACAGACGATGATCCGCTCGTCGCCGCCGACGGTGTCCTGCACGCGCAGGCGGATGATCGCCGAGCCGAGGATGTGCCCGGCGTCGACGAAAGTGGCATGGACCCCGGGCGCCACCTCGACCTCATCGCCGTAGCGGACCGCGGAGAACGAGGCCAGCGACGCCTCGGCGTCTTTGGCCGTATACAGCGGGGCGTCGAGATCGATGTCCAGGTGCGGTGGCTGGGCGCGGAGCTCGGCTTCCGGGTCGGTCGGCCAGGCGGGCGGCAGCGGTTCGATGGTCGTCTCGACATGTTCGCCGGCCTGGGCCAGCACGACGGCGGCCGCGAACTCGTCCGCCTCCTTCCGGTCATCGGCTTCGACCTTGTCCGGGTTGCGCTTCTCCCAGCGCGCCTCACGCTTGGCGAACTCCTCGTGAAGCTTGCCCGAGTCGAGAAGCACGAGACCGGCGAGCTCGATCGTCCCGGCGGTCGCGTGGATGGCGCCGCGGTAGCCCGCCTTGATCAGCAGCGGCAGGAGCCCGCAGTGATCGAGGTGCGCATGGGTCAGGACCACCGCGTCCAGCGTATGGGGGTCGAAGGCGAACGGGACCCGGTTGCGGATCGATTCGTTGGGGCTGCCCTGGAACATCCCGCAATCGATCAGGACCCGGGCCTGCGCCGTCTCGAGGAGATACTGGGAGCCGGTGACGGTCGTCGCGCCACCGAGGAAGTGGATCTGCATTCGCGCATGGTGACAGCGCGGCGGTCGCGGCGCGTATCGTGCGGGAGCATGGGCATCGAGACGGTCGAACGGTCCTTCGCCGAGCTGCTCGCCGCGCTCGGCGATCTCGTCGTCGCGCATACGCGCGGCGAGCCGGCGGATCCCGCGGCAGGGTCGGCGCGGGCGCTCGCCCGACGCTACCGGGCGCGCCGGCGCGCGTTCGACGCGGTGCTCGACGGCGCGCGCGGGTCCGTCGGCGTCGAGGCCGGCCGGGCGCTCGCCAACATGCGCGGGGCGCTGCCGTGGCTCGATGAGCTGGAGCCGACCCCGGGCGCGCGGCCGACGCCGGGCGGCCCCAGCGACGAGGACCCCGCCATCGTCGCCCTCCGGGCAGGGCTCTACCGGCGCTACGGCCGGGCGGCCGGGGCGATCCGGGTGGGATCGGAGACGATCGATCGGCCGACTGTCCTGGCGCGCCTTGCGACCGAGCGGGACGTGACCGTGCGCCGGCGCATGTTCGAGGCCATGATCCCGCTCTGGCGGGTCGTCGATGGGGACGGTCGCGACGCCAGCCCCTACCGGCGTCTGTTGCGCTCGAGTGCCGCCCGATGGGCATCCCACGGCTCCCTGGTCGAACGCAACGCCGTGGCGCTGGGGCTGCCGGAGGGCTCGATCGAGGGGACGCTGCAGGGCATCCTCGGTGCGTGGCGTGGGGTCATCGGGCCTGAGCGGGTCGAACCGTGGGATTACCGGTTCACGGTCGGTGCGGCGTCGCGACGGCTCGACCGGCTGGTCGCGAGGGACCTGCTGCTCGACCTCAACCACCGATACCTGGCGTCGCTCGGCGCCGATCCGGATGCGCTGGGCATTCGCTACGACGTCCACCCGCGCCCAGGCCGGCCGCCGATCCCCGTGGCGTTCACGCTGGGGATGGGCGCGGTTGTGCGCGACCAGCCGGGCAGCGGGCCGTGGACGCCACGGCCGCCATGGGTCTTCGCCACGTATGCGGAGGGCGGCCTCGGCGACCTCGCCGAACTCCTCCACGAGAGTGGGCATGCACTGCACTTGGCGGCGGTTCGGACGCGGCCCGCGTTCCTCGACTGGTCGATGGACGACGCGGCGTTCCTCGAGGGCAGCGCGGATGTCGTGGGCTGGGACGCGGACGAGCCAGCCTGGCAGCGGCGCTGGCTGGGCGAGGCCGCGGCACCGCGCGAGGCCCTGCTCAGCCGATACGGCGCTGTCGTCCTCGACATCGCGTGGTCGCTGTTCGAGATCGAGCTCCACCGGCATCCCGACCGCCGCCCGAACGATGTCTGGACGGAGATCACGACCGACGGTCTCGGGATCGAGCCGCACCCGGACTGGTCGTGGTGGGCGATCCGCGGCCAGCTCATCGACCTGCCCGGCTACCTCGCCAACTACGCCCTGTCGGCGATCATGGCGGCGGCGGTCCGCGAGCGGACGGCCCAGCTGCGCGGGTCATGGCTGGCGGGCGACCCAGACTGGTACACGTTCATGGCCGAGCGTTTGTTCGCCGCGGGGGCCTCGCGCTCGCCAGCGGCATTGCTGACCGCATTCCTCGGCGGCTCGTTGACCGCCGAACCGCTGCTGGCCGATCTCCGCCGGGCGTGCTGACCGATCAGACCGGGATCAACACCAGGGCATCGATCGCCACGGCCAGGAACAGCAGGCTGAGGTAGCTGATCGAGTACTTGTACAGCCGGATCGCGCCAGCCGTTGAGGCTTCCTCGGACGAGCCTCGCCGCCACAGGCCGTACGCCTGCCACAGGAAGATGCCGCCTAGGACGACCGCCGCGACGAGATAGATCAAGCCCATCCGGCCGACCGCGAACAGCACCAGCGAGATCGCGACCATGAGGATCGTGTACAGGCCGATCTGACGGGTCGTCTCCGGGATGCCCTTGACCACGGGCAGCATGGGCACCCCGGCCGCGGCGTAGTCCTTGCGGATGCGCAGCGACAGTGCCCAGAAATGCGGCGGCGTCCAGTAGAAGACGAGCAGGAACAACAGCAGCGCGGGGAGCCCGACGCGGCCGGTCAGGGCGGCCCAGCCGATGACCGGCGGCTGGGCCCCCGCGGCCCCGCCGATGACGATATTCTGCGGCGTCGTCCGCTTGAGCAGCATCGTGTAGACGACGACATAGAACCCGATGGCCAGGAGCGTCAGGAACGCCGCGGTCAGGTTGACGAACCAGACCATCACGACGAACGAGATCACCCCGAGAGCCAGCCCGAATACCACCGCCCGATCGGGATCCACCTGGTGGGCCGGCAGCGGGCGCCGCCGCGTCCGGGTCATGAGCAGGTCGATGTCGCGATCGAGATAGCAGTTGATGGCATTGGCGCTGCCGGCCGCCAGCGTCCCGCCGATCATCGTCCAGAAGACGAGCGCACCCCAATCCGCCCAGTCGACGCCCCCCACCGAGGCTGGCAGGGCGCGCGTGGCCAGCACCATGGCAGGCACGGTCGTGACCAGCAACAGCTCGATGATCCGTGGCTTGGTCAGTGCGATGTAGGCCCGGACCGTGTCGACCTTGGTCCGATCGCCGGTGACCGTGGGTCCGGGCTCCGGGCCGGCATCGGCGATCTGCCCGGTCCCCGCACCGACGCTGACCCGGGCCGTGTAGTAGCTGGTGACGGTGACACCCGCCAGCATCGCCCAGATGAGCGCCCCAAGCGCCAGGTGGAGCGTCTGCGTCCAAGGGGCCAGCTGGGTCAGCACCTGGGCACCGCCGATGAGGACCTGGATCGCGAACAGCACCGCCACGCCGACCGACAGCCGGACGAGCGTCGGGTGCGCCCGCTGTGTCCGCCAGGCGACCACGGCCAGGACCAGCACGACCGACCCGACCACGCCGGCCACCCAGCGGTGGAGCACGTGGGCGGCGGTCACGTCGGTGACGGCCGGGAAGAGCGAGCCGTTCATCAGCGGCCAGTCCGGGAAGACCAGGGCGGACGAGGTTGCCGTGACATGCGACCCGAAGAGCAGGAGTGCGAACGTGACGGCCGCGGAGAACGCCGCGAGCAGCGTGAACCGCTGGCTGCCGCCTCCTCCGCCGATCCTCGCCGGGTAGCCGGCCCGGACCGTCAGGAAGACCAGCAGCGCGACGAGCGTCAGGGCCGCCGCGAGGTGCGCCGTGACCGACTCGCCGCTGTTGCCGAGACGGACCGTCTCGCGCCCCAGCCAGGCCTGGAACCCGACGAGACCGACCGCGGCGAGCGACGGCCACAGGATCGAGCGGCGATCGCGGTAGTCGCGGATGGCGACGATCGCGAGGGCCAGGATCTCGAAGCCGATCACTACGGCGATCGTGCGGTGGATCCACTCGATCCAGGCCTTGGTGTCGCCGATCGAGGGGATCAGCTGGCCGTGACAGAGCGGCCAGTCCGGGCAGCCGAGCCCAGAATCGGTGGCGCGCACGATGACCCCGATCGTGACCAGCCCGAGAGCGGTCGCGAGGGTGAGCGCGGCGAGCTTCTGGAAGCGGTTCACGAGGCGGCCATTCTACCCCGACGGCGCGTTCCGACCGTCCGCGATACCCTGTCGACGATGTCCCCACGACGGCTGCTCGTCTTCCTGTCGCTGCTCGCCTTCGCGCTGGCCGCGTGCGGCACCTCGGCGTCGTCCGTGGCCCCGTCCGCGGCGCCCTCTGGATCGACTGCCGGCGCCTGCGCGACGGCCCCCGACCCGACCGACATGAGTGCGTGGGGCTCGCCCACGACCAAGCCGACGCTCGTCCCCGTCCTTGTCACCAACGGCGTCGGTTGCGGGCAGAACCGGATCCTGATGCTCTACCTCGACTCGACCAATCGTCCCGCCAGCAAGCCGGACCGGACCGTGAAGGCCGCCTTCTACGACCTGGCACGCGACCCGAACAAGGTCGTCGCAACCGCCGATGGCGCCTTCGTCTGGACCATCGAGAACGACCGAGGGATGTACGTCCTGGACGTCGATCTGCCCGAAGCCGGCACCTGGGGCGTCGAGTTCACGACCCAGGCGCCAAGCTCGGCGGCCGAGACGACCCGGATGACCTTCGACGTGCGGACCGACCTGCCGACGGTCAAGGTCGGTCAGCCCGCGCCCGCATCGAAGACGCCGACCGCCGCCGATGTCGGTGATGACCTGACCAAGCTGTCGACCGACGCGACCCCGGATCCGGCCTTCTATCAGACCTCGGTCGCCGCGGCGCTCGCGGCGCACAAGCCATTCATGCTCATCTTCGCGACCCCCAAGTTCTGCACGAGCCAGCAGTGCGGGCCGACGCTCGACCATTTCAAGCCGATCGCGGCCGCCAACCCTGGCGTCACGTTCATCAATGTCGAGCCGTACCAGCTCAAGGTCGTCGACGGCGCGTTGCAGCCCGTGCTCGATCCGAACAACCAGCTCATCGCCACCGATGTCACCGACCAGTGGGGCCTGCTGTCGGAGCCGTGGATCTTCGCGGTCGACAAGAACGGCATCGTGCGGGGCTCGTATGAGGTGACGATCACGCCGGCCGAGCTGTCCACGATCCTGCCGATCATCAGCGCCGGCGGCTGACGCTCCGCTCCGGCGGACGTCGTCAGGTCGCGTCCTCGAGCCGGATCGCCACCTTCACCTCGCCCTCCGTCCGGTACCAGACCCGAACGGGCTGAGCGGTCGCTTGATGTTCGACGAGATGACCCGGCGGGAATTCGGCGCCATTCTCCAGGTCCCCGATCGTGAACACGAGCGAGCCCTGATCGGTCGTACGGAGCGTGAACCCGTTGACCCGGTCGAGCCCGGACGAATCCACCCTGACGATGACGCCGACGACCGCCTGCGCATTCACGGGCGCCGTCGGGTCCTTCAGACTCGTGCCGCCAAGCAGGAATGCCGCTGCGCCGGTGACGGCGATGACCGCCACGAGCACGAGCGCGAACAGGTTGCGGGTGCGCCGGTCCACCGGTCAGCGGCTCAGGACGCGCTCGTGCCGGTCCCGATCGTCCCCGTGCCGGTGCTGCCAGGGGCGTACAGTGGCGTCCCATCGGCGCAGCGCGGGCAGGTCGCGGGACCGGGTTCATACGTCGGCAGGTCCAGCTGCCAGAGCGAGCGCAGCGGGTAGACCCGCCCGGTCGTCGGCGAGGTGAGCGTCGTCTTGCCCCCGCTGCGGTCGACGAGCACCACGCACTCGACGATCTCGCCACCCATCGCCTCGACCGCCGGAAGCATCGCGAGCAACGAACCGCCCGTCGTCAGGATGTCGTCGACGAGGAGCACGGCTTCGCCCGGCTCGATCCGGAAGCCGCGGCGGAACTCGCGGTGGACAAGCCCATCATCGCCGCGGACCTCCTCCGCGAAGATGCTCCGGACGCCGAGCTGGCGTGCGGTCTCGAACGACAGGATGACGCCGCCGGTGGTCGGCCCGGCGACAAGACCCACGAGCGTCTCGCCATCGAGGCCGCGACCGTGGGTCGCGAAGTAACCGCACAGCTCGCTCGTCGCGACCGGGTCCTGGAGGACCTGGAACTTCTCGACGTAGGCATCGCCATGCCGGCCGCTCTTCAGCAGGAAGTGGCCCTCGCGGAACGCCCCGGAGCTCCGGAACAGCGCCTCGGTCCGGAGCGCGATGGTGTGCCGCAGCGCGGCGTCGAGCGCCGGTCGGACGGTGGTCATGCCCGGAGTCTACGCGGGCTCGGCGCCGAAGGCCGCCGGATCGATCCGGCGGATCTCCACGACCTGGTCAAAGCCTCTGTCGGGCGTCACGATCTCGGTGATGCCTTCGTGGATACAGGTCGCGATATGGACCAGATCACGAGCCGAGAGGTTCGGATATCGGCGCGTCAGGTCCGGGACGCGCCGCATGAGCGCATGCGTGATCGGAAGCACCGGGGCGAAAGCATCCATCGTGACTCGAGCGATCTCGATGCCGATCTCAGGACGCCCGATGCTATCGAACCGATGGACGATCTCCTGGATGACCTCGGCAGAGGTCACCGCCTCAAGCTGCCCGTCACCGACACGGATCATGATCGCGCGACATGCGCCCCGGAGGGGATGGTTTGCTCCATTCGCGTACATGACGACCGCCGTATCGATGAAGACGGTCACCAGTCGCCGAGCTGGCTTTGAAGGATCTGCGCCTTCATCACTGCCCAGTCGTCGACCGGCGCGTTCATGGCCAGCATCTCCCGTACCGCCCGCTGACGAACGTCGGGCTCCGCGAAGATGAAGCCATCGACGGCGTCACGAATCACAGCACCGACCGACTTTCCCTCGCGCTCGGCGATTCGCTTGAGTCGCGCCAGCTGCTCCGGCGAGAGGAGGACCCGGGTCCGGCCCGTCGCGATTCTGGAAGGTTTCATCCGATGGCAGGCACATGGTTCTTCGGGAGGGCCGTCCCGATCAGGTCGCGGTAAGTCGTCAAGCCGCGATGCCCGCACTCGGCGGCGAGCTCGTCGATCAGGCGAACGGGCAGCGTCGGGTCGGCGAAGATCGCCGTGCCGACCTGGACGGCCACGGCGCCGACGGCCAGGAAGTCCAGCACGTCCGCGAGCTCGGTCACGCCGCCGATGGCGATGACCGGGATGCGGACCGCCTGGGCGGCCTCATACACGACGCGCAGCGCGACCGGCTTGACCGCCGGGCCCGACAGACCGCCGTAGATGTTGCCGAGCAGCGGCCGGCCGCGGTCCGGCGCCACAGCGATCCCGGACAGCGTGTTGATGGCCGTCAGCGCGTCGGCGCCGGCGTCGGCGATGGCCCGCGCGATCGGCCGGATGTCCGCGACGTTCGGCGACAGCTTGACCAGCAGCGGCAGATCGGTCACGCGCCGGACGGCGGCGGTCACCTCGCCCGCCGCCCCGGCATCGATGGCGAACTGCAGCCCGCCGGCGCCCACGTTCGGGCACGAGATATTGAGCTCGATACCGGCGATCCCCGGCACGCCGTCGAGCCGGCGGGCGACCTCGACGTAATCCCCGATCGACTCGCCCGCCACATTCACGATGACGGGCGTCCGCCAGGTCGCCCACGTCGCGGCGTACTTGGCGATGACCGCATCCACGCCCGGGTTCTGGAGGCCGATCGAGTTGAGCATCCCGGCCGGTGTCTCGGTCACTCGCGGTGTCGGGTTGCCGACACGGGCCTTGCGTGTCGTCCCCTTGCAGCAGATCCCGCCGAGCCGGTCGACCTCGACCACGTCGCCGTATTCGATGCCGTAGCCAAAGGTGCCCGACGCGACGAGGATCGGGTTGGGCAGCACGAGCCCGCGCCCGAGCGTCACCTCCAGATCGACCGCACTGGCGGCGATCGGGGCCGGTGGCTCGGTGCGGCTCGTGGACGGCCGGATGACCGGCGAACCGACACCGCGAGCCCGGTCCGTGGAACTGCTCGATGGCCGGCGCGGCGCGACCGGGTACTTCTGCTCGGCGACCCGCGGCGACGCGGTGACGGCCCGTCGTTTGGTCTTCACCAGGCGTGGTCCCAGTCGATCTCCTCGGCGGCGAACACAGGCCCCTCGCGGCAGACCCGCTGCGGGACACCGGTCGTGCTCATCACGACGCAGCCGAGACACGCCCCGACCGCACAGCCCATGTTCTGCTCCATGGAGACCTGGAGGAACGCCTTGCGCCGGGCTGCCGGCGAGCCGACCGCCGCGGTCCTGCCGCCACCGCGCCGGCGCCCCAGCTTGGCGACACCGAGCCGCTCGCGCCGGCCGGCCGAGATCTGCGCCAGGGCGGCGAGCATCGGCGCCGGACCGCAGGCGAACGCCTGGTCGGCCCAGCCCTCGTACTCGCCCACCAGATCGGTGACATAGCCGTGATGGCCCAGGCTGCCGTCGTCGGTCGCCACGATGTACTCGACCTCATCGGGCAGCAGGCTGGACGGATAGACCTCGCGCGCGGACGCGGCCCCGAACAGCAGCGTCACCTGGCGCCCGTCGCGGATCGCCTCGTCGGCCAGCATCCGCACGCCGGCCATGCCGAGCCCGCCGGCCACCAACAGCAGGTGGCGGCTGCGCGGATCCACCTCGAACGGCCGGCCCAGCGGCCCGAGCAGGTCGACCGGGTCGCCTGGCCGGAGCCGGGTGAACCAGTCCGTGCCGCGGCCGATGACGCGGAAGTGGATGGTCACGATGCCGGTCACCGCATCGGTCGTATTCAGCGAGAACGGCCGGCGCAGGATCATCCCGGAGAAATCACCCGGTCGGGCGTGGACGAACTGGCCCGCGCGCGAGCCATTGGCCAGGCCCGGGGCGTGATACGCCTGGAGCCACTGGCCCGGCAGGATCTCCCGACTCTCGACCAGCTCCGCGGCAGCCAGCCGCATCGTCACGCGGTCGGTTCATCCTCGGCGTCGCCGCCCGTAGTCACCGCCGTGTCCGCCGTACCGGCGGCTCCCTCCGCGGCGGCCTCATCAGTCCCTTCGGCCTCGTCGGCCCCCTCCGCGTCGCCGGTCCCGTTGGTCGAGGCATCGGCCAGCTCCGGCGCGACCGCCGGGAAGGCCTCGGCCAGGGCGTCGGCCAGGTCGCCGAACACGTCGGTCGGGTCGTAGAACTCGACCAGGTCCTCGGCGCCATCGAGCGTCCGCCACTCGTCCTCGGAGTCCTCGGGGATGACCTCCGCCCGGAAACCGCTGGTCGTCAGGGTCAGCCGCTCGTCGTCGTCGTCGACGATGATCAGATCGCCGATGACCGCGACCAGGCTGGCCGACGCCCCTTCGAACTCGTCGAGCAAGCGTGACTCGCTGCGCTGGCTGCGCTCCTGGTATTCGAGCGCCAGGTCGTACAGCCGCCGGGCGGCGGACTCGTCATCATCCTCGGTCAGCGAAACCGGCGGCTGGCTCGACGCCCACGAGTCGGCCGCGGCGGCGTACGGGTCTTCGCTCGATGAGACGCCCACGTCCGGCGAGATCCCGGAGACCTCGAGCAGGTCACCCTCGGCGGTCGGCTCGGCCGGCATCCCGGCCGCCTCGCGGGCGGCCTCGGCGAACGCGGCGTAGATGTCGGCGGGGTTGTACAGCTCGATCAGTTCGGAGGCTGACTCGATGACCTCGGTCTCGCTGATCCATTCCCCGGTCAGGTCGTCGAGGTAGCGGCTGCGGCTCCGGAAGGACAGGTCCGGCGCGATCGACAGGTAGTCGGGCTCCTCATCGATGAGCGTCAGCCCGCCGAGCACGGCGATGCGGTCCTTGTGGTGATCGAGGAAGCGGCGGAGCTGTTCGGTCGACTGGACGATGAAGTCCGAGCGTTCGAGGGCGGCATCCGCCGCGAGCTCCCCGAGCAGATCGTTGTGGCTGTCCATGTGGTCGCCTCCGTACTGTCGGGCAAGAGTCTACGGGTGGTACTCGAGGTCGGGTCCCATCCGTTCTCGCAGGAACATCGAGTGATGGCGTTCGAAGATCCATTCGCCTGCCCGATGGCCGAGGGCTCGGGTCGCTTCGTCCGCTTCGAGCTTGTCGAGGGTGGCGTAGTCCGGCAGGTCGAGCAGGATCACGTTGTCGAAATCCCAGCCGTGGGCGACGTTGAACCAGCCGATGAAGCGGATGCCGAACTTCTCCTCGTAGTCCTTCACCTGCCTCGGGAAGATCGTGCGCATGAAGAACTTGAAGAACGGATCACGGCCGCGGCGAACATTGAAGTAGGTCGCGAGCACGGGCACCGGTGCGTCCTCCCTGGCCGAAGGTTCGAGCGCCCCGTGGGCGCGCGGTCGCCTATTGTCGCACGGGGCCCTCGGGTGGTGGCGCATCTCCGGCAGGTGGCGGCGCGTCGTCGGCGGCGGGGGGCTGCTCCAGCGCGACGTCCTCCAGCTCGCCCACCGTCCGGGTCTCGCTGCCGAGCGGCCGCCGCCGGCCGCGGCGGTCCGCGGCGACCAGCCGGAGCAGGAAGATGATCGTCTGGCCGGTGAACAGCAGCAGCAGGATCACCGCGAACAACAGGGCGGTGCTGATGGCGATCGGCCAACGCCAGGCGACCGTGAGCGGGGTCAGGATGATGAACACGACCAGCACGACGACCTGGATCCGGAAACAGCCGAGCCCCGGGCCACGTTCGGGCTCGAGGTCGTCGCCCTTGTACTGGACGGGACCCGTCGTGACCCGCGGCCGGCGCGGCGGCGTCGGGTCGGCGCGCAGGTCGAACGTGGGGGCCGGAGCGGGGTCGGGGTCCGAAGTGGCGCTCGCGGTGGCGTCCGGCGCCGGGTCTGGGGCGGGCGTCTGGTCGGGGTCGGCGGGTCGGTCGGTCACGAGGCGCAACGATACGGGAGGCGGCGCCGGAACGCCGCGGGCGCGCAAGAAGAACGCTCGCCGAGGGGGCCCGGACGACCCCAGGGACCCGGACGACCCGGGACGACCCCGCCCAACCCTATTCGAGCCGCAGGATCCGCTCCGGCACGCCGTCATCCGCCACGGCCTCGCCGACGACCACGAACCCGCAGTGCTCGAGGACGCGACGCGAGCCGATGTTCTCGAGGGCGACGTGGGCGACGACCGGGCGCTCGGGGATCTCCTCGAGCAGCAGCCGGAGCGCGGCTGTCGCGACGCCACGACCCCACCATGCCCGGGCGATCCAATAGCCGACCTCGCGCTGGCCGTGATCGTGCCAGCTGACGATGTCACCCACGAGCTCGCCGTCGGCCAGGATCGAGCGCGTGTAGAGCGTCGGATCGGACCGGATCGTCGCCCAGTGCGCAAAGAACTCGGCCGGTCCGCGGGTCGGGAAGGCGGCCATGGCGGCCGCGATGGGGTCGTCCTGGTGGGCCAGGAAGATCGGCAGGTCGTCGTCCTCGACCAGGCGGAGCCGGACCTCGGGTGGTGCCGCGACGGGCTCGGTCATGCCGGCGGGCGCGGCTCGGTCGCCAGCCCGTCCACGACCTCCGCGCCCGGGAGCGAGCGCAGGATCGCGGGGTCCGCCACGACCTTCCACGAGCGCGATCCGCCACCGAGCACGATCCTCGCCCGGGTCATCACCCGGGAATCGACCCAGATCGGCAACGCCGGCGGCAGACCGAACACCGTGACACCGCCCATCTGCATCCCCGTCAGGGCGGCCGTCTCGTCGGCCGGCGCGAAGGAGGCCTTGCGCGTCCCGAGTCGGTCGCGCACGGTCCGGTTGACGTCGATCCGGTACGGCGACAGCGTCACGCAGGCCGCGAAGCGCGGCGGATCGCTCTTGCCGATCACGACGATCGTGTTGGCCGAATCCTCCGGATCGAAGTCGTAGGCCGCGCAAAAGGCGGCCGTGTCGGCCAGCGCCGGGTCGCACGCGAACAGCTCGTACTCGACGCTCAGCGGATCGAGCTGCGCGACCAGCCACGCGCGCCCGGCGGGATCGTGGTCGTCCATGGCCCATAGCGTACGACGCAGCACGTCGACGCCGGAGTCCGACCCGGCGATACCATCGGGGGCCATGACCGACCCTGACACCGACCACGACCGCGACCCGCTCGCCCGTTTCGCCTGGCATCCGGAACCCGAGCTGATCGGCTACGGCGATGCCATGACGTCCTGGGCGGCCATGGAGCGACTCGGCGCCGATACCTGGGCCGCCGCGCTCGACTACCTGTACGACCAGGCGGCCCATCGAGCGATGGGCGACCCCTCGCCATATGCCGCCCTGCGTGCCTCGTTCTTCGGGTCGCGCGGCGGCCCGGCCGCGGCGCCGGCCACGCCAAGCCCGATCGCCGCCGTCCTCGCCGAGTTTCGCGACCGCCTCGCGGGCGGGCAGATGAACTCGCAACACCCGCGCCAGTTCGGCTACTTCACGCCACCGCCGCTGCCGGTCTCGATGATGGGCGAGCTGCTCGCGCAGATGACCAACCAGGGGGTCGACGTCTGGCACGCCGGCCCGTTGGCGACGTTCGTCGAGGAGGAGGTCGTCCGCTGGCTGTGCGACCTGGTGGGTTTTGGCCAGGACTCGTTCGGCCTGCTCACGTCGGGTGGCGTGATGGCCAACTTCATGGGCATGGCGCTCGCCCGCGATGTCCACCTCGGGCGGGTGCTGGGCTCCCGGCGTGTGCCGCGCGGTGGGATGCTCGAGGGCGCCCGGGTCTACACCTCGGACCAGACCCACTTCTCGATCGCGCGAGCCCTGGACCTGCTCGGGTTCCCGCCGGAGACGCTGGTCGTGATCCCGTCCGATGCTCGGTTCCGGCTCCATGGGGCAGCGGTCGCCGCGGCCGTCATCCGCGACCGGGCGGCCGGCTTGACGCCGTTCGCCATCGCCGCGGTCGCCGGCTCGACCAACACGGGCTCCGTCGACCTGATCGGCGAGCTGGCTGACGTCGCGGCGACTGCGGACCTATGGCTCCACGTCGACGCCGCATACGGCGGTGCGGCGCGGCTGTCGACACGCGACCGCGGTCGGGTGACGGACCTCGAACGCGCCGACTCCGTCACCGTCGATCCGCACAAGTGGTTCTTCCAGGCCTACGACATCGGCGGGTTGCTGGTCCGCGACGGGTCGCACCTGGCGGCGACGTTCGGTGGCCGGGCGCCGGAGTACTACCGCGGCGGCGAGACGCCGACGACGGACGACCACGACGACCACAGCAACCAGCTCAACTTCTACAAGCTCAGCTTCGAGGGCACCCGGCGCTGGCGGGCGCTCAAGCTGTGGATGTCGTGGAAGCACCTCGGGACCGAGGGCTTCGGCCGGCTCGTCGAGGCGAATGACGACCTCGCGGCGCTGCTGACTCGACGCTGCGCCGAGTCGGATGATTTCGAGACGATCCCCGAGCTGCCGGAGCTCTCCGTGGTGTGCTTCCGGCACCTGCCCGGCGGCCGAGCGGCCGCCTTCGCACTGCCGGAGGGCACGCTCGATTCGCACCAGGATCGACTCCAGGCGACACTCGAGGCGTCGGGCGATGGCTGGCTGACGACCACCCGGCTCCGCGACGCGACCTGGTTGCGGGCCGGGATCGTCAACTATCTCTCGACCGAGACCGACATCGACCAGCTGCTGGCCACCCTTCGACGTCTGGCCGAAGAGCCCGGCTGACCGGCCTCAGCCGAAGGTGTCGCGGGGCGGGGCGGCCACCTCGGTCGCGAGTCGGCGGATCCCCTCGGCACCGTTGCGGGCCGGGGTCGTGAGCAGGATCTCCGCGGCGCCGGCTCGGCCGTACTCGATCGCCAGTCCAGTCGCGTGCCGACGGCCGGAGTCGTCGTCTGGAATGACGATCTGGACCGACAGGGTGAGCTCGGCGGGGTCGCGCCCGATCGCGTCGCACGCCGCCAGCAGCCGGTCGCGCCGACCGCGGAATCCGGCCAGCGTCCCGTCGAGGTTCGAGGCGTAGTTCCAGCCATCGGCAGAGGTCGCCGCAAGTCGCAGGCCGCGCGGTCCCTGGCCACCGAGCCACATCGGCGGGCCCCCTGGCCGCATCGGACTCGGCTCCATCAACGCGCCGTCGAGGTGGAACGGGGGCGCGTCGAGGCTGACTCCAGGCTCGGCCCTTGCGGTGTCGCTGAAGAGCGCGCGCAGGACCTGGATCGTTGCCTCGGAGCGGTCGAATCGCTCGGGCAACGGCGGGAGGTCGATCCCGAAGGAGCCGTGTTCGCCCACGTGCCAGCCGGCCCCGAGGGCCAGGATGAACCGGTCGCCGGTGAGATGGTCGAGCGTGACCGCCTCCTTGGCCAGCAGCGCCGGGTGCCGGAACGTGGCGGCCAGGACCGTCTGCCCGACGGACTTGCCGGGGACGTGGTGGGCGAGGGCCGCCAACGTCGTCATCGCCTCGAATGCAGGGCCGCCGCGGTCACGGTTCGGGTCGGTCAGGTGGTCGTTGAGCCAGCCCGAGTCAAAGACGTCGTGCCGGCCGGCTTCGGCCCAGGCGGCCTCGAGGCTCGCCCAGTCCGTGTTCTGGGGCGAGGTCCGGAAGCCGAGCCTCACCGGGCGCGAGACCTGGCGGCCCAGCGGTCCTTCATGCGGTACCACTCGCCCACCACCGGGAGGAACCACGGACGGCCCTCGAAAGGGGCCGGGACCAGCGGGAACTGCAGGCGCGTGAGGGCCGGCGCCTCGCCGCCCGCCAGCCAGGCCCCCACGGACGTGCCAAGGTGGGTCATCAGCGCAACCCCGGTCCCGCAACAGCCCACGGCGTAGGCGACCCCGTCCTTCGTCCGCCCGACATGTGGCATCCGGTCGTACGTGAATCCGACATTGCCGCCCCACGCGTAGTCGATCCGTCGGCCGGCCATCTGCGGGTGGACCTTGAGCAGACCCTCGTACAGGATGTCGGCGGTGTGGTCGATCGAGGTCGGGAGCATGCTCGCCCGGCCCCCGAAGACCATCCGGCGGTCGGCCGAGATGTGCCAGTAGAACAGGAAGTTCTTGGTGTCGAAGAACGCCCGGCCCTTCGGTGAGATGGCGCTCGCGAGATCCTCGGGGAGCGGTTCGCTGGCGATGATGTAGCTTCCGATCGGGATGATCCGTCGACGGAGGCTCGGCGCGACACCATCCGTGTAGCCGTTGGTGGCGACGACCACGTCGCGGGCCAGGATCGCCCCGCGGTCCGTCTCGACCACGAACCGGCCGTCGGCCTGGCGCCGGATCGTCCGAGCGTGTACCCGCTCATGGAGATCGGCCCCGGCCCGGTCGGCGGCCGCCGCGAGCCCCGCGAAGTAGCGTCCCGGGTGGATCAGCGCACTGCCGAAAACGACGAGGGCCCCGTGGTAGGTGTCGGTGCCGATCTCCTCGCGGATCCGCTCGCGCGGCAGGACGGTCGCCTCGACACCGACCGTCGCGAGGGCCGCACGCTCGTGCTCGAGACCGGCGACATGCGATGCCGCATAGGCGAGTTCGAGGTGGCCGACCTCACGGAAGTCGCAGTCGATCGACTCCTCGGCGACGAGGCGCTTGACGGTCTCGTAGCCGGCGAGGGTGTCGCGGTACAGCGCCTGGCCGGTGTCTTCGCCGTAGCGCTCGATGAGCTGGGACGGGCTCCACTTGTAGCCGGCGTGAACGATCCCGCCGTTGCGGGTCGAGGCGCCCCAGCCGAGCGTCTTCGCTTCGAGGAGGCTGACCGCGACGCCGCGCCGAGCGAGCTCGCGGGCCGCCGTGATCCCGGCATAGCCACCACCGATGACGACCACGTCCGTGCTGTCCGGCAGGTCGCGGCCGGACCGATCGGGCAGGACGGGCATCGTGGCCTGCCAGAACGGTCGCCGCTCGAAGTCGCGGTTCAGGCCGGGCGCGGACGAGGTGACCATGGCAGGAGGGTACCCGAGCGCCGTGAATGGATCTCCTCGAGCGTCGCGCCATTGCTTGATGTCGCATATGTGCTACAGTCGTCGCATGGCCGATGTCGCGTCCCGGGATCTGCGCAACAACACCCGGGCGCTGCTCGAGCGGGTCGAGGCGGGCGAGACGATCACGATCACGGTCGATGGCCGGCCGGTCGCGGCCCTCGAGCCAGCGGGGCGCCGACCACGCTTCGTGAGCCGAGACGCCTTCATCAACGACGTCCTGTCCCACCGAGCCGATGCAGGGCTGCGCGGCGAGTTGCGCGTCCTCGCACCTGGCGACACGGATGAGGTGCCACGATCGTGACCACCGGCATCGCGGACACCAGCGTGTTCATCGCGGCCGACTCGGGTCGAACAGCGCGCCTCGATCGGCTGCCGGATCGACTGGGCGTGTCAGTCATCACGATCGGGGCGCTCCGAGCGGGCGTGCTGGCGGCCCACGAGGTTGGCGTGCGCGACCGACGACTGGCGACCCTGACCCGGGCTCTCACGCTCGAGCCGATCCCGATCGATCAGGCCGTGGTGGAGACCTGGGCGCGACTATGCGTCTCGCTCCGAGCGATCGGTCTCCGGATGCCCGCGAACGACGCCTGGGTCGCTGCGACCGCGATGACCCTCGGCATCCCGGTCGTGACATACGACGACGACTATGTGCACGCTCCGGGGCTCGAGGTCATCCACATCTGAGGCGGAGCGGACGCCTCGACTGAACCTCAGTGCCGCGGCCGGCATCAGATGGTCGAACGCGCATCGGGAGGGAACCGATCCAAACCGCGAGGGACCGGTCGTTGGTCGATCGGGCACGCAACGGTGACCTCGACGCGTTCGAGGACCTCATGCACGCTCGGATCGACCCGACCTATCGGCTCTCCTTCGCCATCGTGGGCGATGAAGCCGACGTCCGCGACGCCACCCAAGAGACCTTTGTGGCCGCCGATATCGGATCGATGACGTTGGGCAACGGGCCACGACGACCGTGCGCCATGAGCTTCGTGTCCCACGAAGTCGTCCTGGAGTTCTCCGGCCCTGTCGACGCCCCAGCGATCAAGCTCTATCGATCCGCCACGATCATCAACTGACACGGACGTCAGGCGTCTGCCGACTCGAATGCGAGCCTGCCGCCGGCCATCGTGACCATCACCGGGCCGGCCAGCGTCAGCCCGAGCAACGGCGTGTTCTTGCCGCGCGATGCGAGGGCGTCCGCAGTGACCGTCCAGCGTTCCGAACGGTCGAAGACGACGAGGTCCGCGCGGGCGCCCTCGACGAGCCCGACCGAACCCCCGCGCCGCGACCGATCGCCCAGCACGCGCCCTGGTCCGGTCGTCAGCGCCTCGATGGCGCGGAGCAGCGGCAGGTGGCCGGCATCGACCGCCGCGAGCAGGACACCGAGTGCCGTCTCGAGACCGCTGATCCCGTTGGCGGCCACCCCGAATTCGACCGTCTTGTCGACCTCGGTATGGGGCGCGTGGTCGGTGGCGACGGCATCGGCGGTGCCGTCAAGCAGCGCCGCCAGGCAGGCAGCGGCGTCCTCGGGCGCGCGGAGCGGCGGGTTGACCCGCAACGAGGTCGCGAACGGCGGCGCGACGACCGCCTCGTCCGACCACGGGTCGCCGCTGGCCTCCCATGCCCAGCGCCGCGCCCCGGCGATCCACTCGTCGGTCATGACAAGGTGGTGCGGCGTGACGTCGCAGGTCACGGGCAGTCCAGCGGCCTTCGCGCGACGAACGAGGTCCAGCCCCTCAGCGGTCGAAAGGTGCGTGAGATGCAGCCGGGCGCCCGGCACGTCACGCAGCACGTCCGCAAGCACGGCCAGGTCGCGCGCGACGGCCATCGCCTCGGCCGCGACCGGCCAGCCGCGAAGGCCGAGGACGGTCGCGATGAAGCCATCGTTCGCCTCTGCGCCGTCGGTCAGGCTCGATTCCTCGGCGTGGTCCACGATCGGCAGCCCGAGGGCGCCGGCGTAGGCCAGCGCCGCCCGCAGGATCGACGCGGACCGGACCGGCGCGCCATCGTCCGAGAACCCGACAACGCCGGCATCGGCCAGCTCGCCGAGTGCGGCCAGCCGCTCCCCTGCCCGCCCGACCGTGACCGCGCCATGCGCCAGCAGCTCGACCGGCGAACCCGATGCGGCGCCGGCGGCCCGGACCTGGGCCAGCACGCCCGGCTCGTCGAGGGCCGGCGTCGTGTTGGGCATCGCGCAGACCGTGGTGAACCCGCCATGGGCGGCCGCCGCCAGTCCAGTGGCGACCGTCTCCGCGTCCTCGTTGCCTGGCTCGCGCAGGTGCGCATGGAGGTCGATGAAGCCGGGCGCCACGACGACCCCGCCGTCATCGATCCCCTCGGCGTCAGTGCCCGTCAACCACGTCACCGCCACAAGGATCCCGTCCTCGACGACGATCTCGCCCGGCCCCTCGCGGCCCGCGTCCGGGTCGACCAGCCACGCACGACTGATCTCGAGATCCGGACCCTCCCCGCTCACGCGGCGCCGGCCCCGGTCGCGTGCGTGCCGGCCAGCAGGTAGAGCAGCGCCATCCGCACGGCGACGCCGTTGGTGACCTGGTCCGTGATGACCGACTGCGCCCCGGCCGCAACGTCCGCGGCGATCTCCACGCCCTCATTCATGGGCCCCGGGTGCATGACCAGTGCGCCGGGCCGCGCCAGCGCCAGTCGCGCGCCGGTCAGCCCGTAGCGGGCCGCGTATTCGCGCATCGAGGGCAGCAACCCAGCCGCCATCCGCTCGCGCTGGATCCGGAGCGCCATGACGACGTCGGCGTCGCGCAGCGCCTCGTCGATGTTCGTCGTGACATGGAACCGCCGGCCGCCGACCGCGCTCCTGGCCGCCCATGCCTCGAACCCGCGGACGAGCGTCGCCGGACCGCACAGCCACAGGTCGGCCCCGGCTGCGGTCAGCGTCCAGATGTTGGAGCGAGCCACCCGCGAATGGAGGAGGTCACCGAGGATGACGACCTTGCGACCCTCCAGCGACCCGCCCGGCAGCCGCTCGCGCATCGTGTACAGATCGAGCAGCGCCTGGCTCGGATGGGCGTGCCAGCCATCGCCGCCATTGAGGACGGACCCACCGAAGATGTCAGCCGCCAGATAGGGCGCCCCCGACACCGCGTGGCGGATGACCAGCATGTGCGCGCCCAGGGCTTCGACCGTCCGCACCGTGTCGACCAGCGACTCGCCCTTCGACACGGACGAGTTCGCCACCGCGATGTTGACCACGTCGGCCGACAGGTTCTTGGCCGCCACCTCGAACGAGACGCGCGTCCGGGTCGACGCCTCGTAGAACAGGATCGTGACCTGCCGACCGCGGAGGGCCGGGACCTTGGCGATCGGCCGGGCGAGGACCTCGCGCATCGCGTCGGTGGTGCGCATGACGAGATCGATGTCGGCGGCGGTCAGCCCGGCCACATCGAGGAGGTGCCGATGCCGCCACGGAACGACCTGGCTGCCGGGGACCGCGTCGACCGACGGGACGACGGTCGGATCCGGCGGCGCCGCGGCGTCCGGGTCCACGACCAGACTCATCCGACCGGCTCGGCGGCCGGCTCGGCGACCAGCCGTTCGATCTCCACGCCGTCCTCGGGGTCGATCTCCTCGAGGTGGACCTTGACCAGCTCCTCGCGCGAGGTCGGCACGTTCTTGCCGACATGATCCGCCCGGATCGGCAACTCACGGTGCCCGCGATCGACGAGGACGGCCAGGCGGATCGCCTGGGGGCGCCCGAAGTCGACGAGGGCGTCCATCGCGGCACGGATCGTCCGCCCGGTGTAGAGGACGTCGTCGACGAGGACGATCGTCTTGCCGTCGATGCCCGACGGCAGGGCCGTCCCCTTGACGACCGGCTGCTGAGCGACCATCGACAGGTCGTCGCGGTAGAACGTGATGTCGAGCGCCCCGACCGGGACCTCGACGCCTTCGTTCTCCAGGATCGCGGCCGCGATCCGTTGGGCGAGCGGCACACCGCGGCGCTGGATGCCGATGAGCAGCAGCCCGTCCGTACCAGCCTGCTTCTCGACGATCTCGTGGGACAGGCGGATCGTCGCTCGACGGATCTCATCCGCGGTCATGATCTGACGGCCGCTCATCGCTCCTTCCTGGGCCTCACCGGGCCTCCCAGGCGGCCTCACGGGGCCGTGGCTGAAGGGACGGGGGAAGGATACCGCGCCGCGGTCAGCGCCGGTCAGTAGACGTAGACGGTCACCTGCGTGTTGCCGGCGTACGACGGACAACCGCAGATCGCGAAGAAATCGGGCCGGTACAGGTCCACCACGCGGCTCTTCTTCTGCGGCCCATAGTCGTTGACGACCCGGACGATGCAGCCGCCATTCCCGCAGATCTTGACGACGGTGCCGCGTGGCAGCCGCATGGCGGTCGTCCCGTTGTCGTAGAACGTCGCACCTCCGGAGAGCGAATAGCGCGGCTTCCCGCGAACGGTCGCGGAGCGGGCGCCCTTGCTGATCGACGACGCCGCCGACCTGGGCTGCCCGGCACGCGCCTGGGCCGCGGCGACCGAGTCCGATGCACCCACGCGCTCGACGATCGCCGTGTCCGGCTCGATCCGACCGGCCGATACGAAGGCGCCGTCCAGCGGCCCGATCGAGACCGTCGATCGCGAATCGTCCGCTGGGACCGTGAGTTGCTGGAACGCGACTGCCGGCACCGGTTCCACGGGGTTGAGTGCCCGAGAACCGGCGAGACCCGGTAGCGCGACCAGGGCGAGGGCCGCGGTGAGCACCGACCCTACGACCAACCTGCTGGGTCGCACGAGACCTTGACCATACGCTGGATGACGAACTGCTGCACGACGGCCGTGCGCTCACGTCGGCCAGCGCCGTCGGTCTCGCCATGCGGTTCGCTGGGCGGTGCTGGCGAAGGCGGCGTCCGAGCACCAGAGCGAGCGCAGCCGCAGCTGCGTGAGCGAGGAGCACAGGCGCCAACGCGCGCCCGCGCCATCCCACCGCGAAGCGGCCCGGGCCGGCCCCTAATGGATGACTACGACATCCTCGACTGGGCCCGTCTCGACCGAGCCGACATCGTCGTTCGACCAGGCCACGATCTGGACCCGGCTGCTCTCGCCGCCCTGGCCGGGAGGGGTCGCCCACGCCAACCGACCGTTGGCGATGGAGAACCCGGGCAGGGCGGTCACGTCCTGCGGCGCACCGTGCGGTCGGTCGAGGCGACCCGTGACCGGGTCGAGGTGGACGAGGCTGAGCCGCCCGATCGAGGGATCCGTCGCATCGGCCAGCCAGATGGCCAGCCAGCGGCCGCTCTCGTCCCAGCGGACGTCGAACTCGGTCACGGTGCCATCGACGATGGGGCTGGCGGGACCGCTCGTGTCGAGACCCTGGCTGCGCGAGAACCGGCGCAGCACGAGGGACCCACTCGATGGCATGGGGGTCAGGCTGTCCCTGGCCAGCGCGATGCTGCCGTCCCAGACCACGGCCCAGCGGTCATCCGGTCCGACGACCGGCCGCCAGCCCGCGGCGTCGATCGCGGTCTCCTTGCCGTTGGCCGGATCGAGGAAGAATGATCGCGGCTGAACGTCAGTCCCGGCGGTTGACGCCTCCTCGACCGGGCGGCTGCCCATGACGCGACTGCCGACCCACGAGGCGAACACGCTGACATGATCGTGCGTCAGCATCCGCGCCGACCGATCGCCGACCCGCCACACGTAGATGTCCGGACCATTCGAGCCATCGGACGGCCGAGCCGTGAAGGCGAACCAGGCACCATTGGGCGAATACGCCGCCGATTCCCCGACCACCTTGACACCGGTCACGATGGCGAGGTTCTCGACGACGGCCGAGCTCGGGGTCGGGGCCGGGCTGGGCGTGACCACCACCGTCGCCGTAGGCGTCGAGGACGGCGTCGCGCTCGGGGCGGCCGGCGTCGCGATCGGGGAGGCCGGGACGGCCGTGTCGCTCGGCGAGGCCGGGACAGCCGTGTCGCTCGGCGAGGTCGATGCGGCCACCGTCGTCGTCGGCTCGACGGACGGCGTCGGCGCGGGCGTCGGTGTCGACGTCGTCGGGTTCGGTGTGGCGGTCGGATCGGCGGTCGGCAGGGCGATCACGAACACGGTGTCGCCACCGGTCGGATCCTCGCCGACGACGACGGCCTGGTTCCGCACGGGCGACTGGGAGATGGACTTCGGTCGGACGCTGATGTCGACGCGCTTCGAATCGCTGTCCGACACCGGCGCGCAGTCCGGCTGACGATCGAGCGGGCAGACCTCATCGACGTTGGTGACGTTGTAGGTCAGGGCACCGTCCGGGGAGGTCCCGACCCAGCCGACGGAGCCCGCCCCGACCACGATCGGCGTGGCATCCGGGCTTGGGCCGCTGGTCGCGATGGCGACCGCCGGTGGCGTCGCGAGCGGGACGATGGCCGTCGACGGCCCGATGGTGAACCCGCCTGACAGGATGCTCGCCCCGATGACCACGGCGATGACCGCGACTCCGGACAGCACGCCGAGTGCGGGCCGCGAAGGACGGGCGCTCCTGACCGGACGAGATGTCCGGCCGGCCCGCGCCGCTTCGCGTTCGGTGGCGGCCGAGGTGCGGGCCCACAGATCGCGTGGCGGTTCGGGCTGGCGCTCGCGCATCGCGCGGAGGGCGAGTCGATCGGCCTCGTAGCCGGCGGCCATCGTGCGACAGGCGTCACACACCTCGAGGTGTCCCTCGAGCCACGTGGCGTCAGCCGGTGCGAGCGGACCGTCGAATCGTTCCGCCGAAAGCCGGCGGGCCTGATCGTGGGCTGCCCGGGCGTCGCTGGCGCGCCGGCGCCGGATGCGCTGGACCCGGCTCATCGGTGACGCTCCGCGGGATGCGAGCCGGTCCGGTTGGCCTCGGCCTCGGCCTCCGTCGCGCGTTCCGCAGCGAGCGCCTGGCGCAGACTCTCGCGAGCCCGGGTCAGCAGGGCGCGCGCAGCGACGTGGCTGACGCCGAGCGCGGAGGCTAGTTCGACGCCGGTGAGGTCGTGCAATTCGGCCAGCAGAAGGGCGGCCCGCTGGCGTTCCGGGATCTTCGCCAGCGCCCGTTGCATGTCGCCCGACAGGTGCGCATCCATGACCAACCGTTCGGCCGACGGCGCCGAGCCATGCGACTCGCCCGTCCACGGAAAGAACCGGATGATCTTGCGGCGGCGGATCTCATCGAGGGCCACGCGGTGGGCGATCTGGTACAGCCAGGCTCGGGCGTTCTCCGGCTTCTCGAGCGTCTCGTAGTTCTTGTAGGCCTTGACGAACGCGTCCTGGGTCAGGTCCGCGGCAAGCTCCGGCTCGCGCAACATCCGAAGCAGGTAGGCGTAGATCTCACCGTGGTGCTTGGCGAAGAGCGTCTCGACGAAGGCGCCCGCCTCCTCGTGGTCCCACATCCCGCTCATGTCACGGCCTCGAGATCCGAGCACGGCGCGGCCGAGGGTGTCGCGGAGGTCAGCGAGGGGGGGATCGGCGACCACAGGTTCTCCGAGCGGGGTGATTCACGATGCGCGGTCACTGGGCGGCGCGCGCTCGTCGGCCCAAAGACGGCGGACCTCCCCCCCATGTGACGCACGATCCGTGCCGGGCCGACCCGGCTCAACCCGTGCCGTCCACGCTGACCTCCGCCGGCGCCAGGAGTTCCTCGACGGCATCCTCCGGCGAGACGGGGTTGACGGGCAGGCCGGTCCCGAGCTCCAGGCCGGCGATCTCGCGCAGCCGGGGGTGGATCTCCCAGTGCCAGTGGTAGGTCGCGTCGACCTGCTCGCGCAGGGGCGCCGTGTGCAGGACGAGGTTGTAGGGCGGGCCGTCGAGGCTCGTCGCGAGCCGCGTCAGAACCTGGCGGAGCGCCTCCGACGTGGCCGCGATGTCGGTTTCCGTGGCGCGTCCGAAATCCGCATCGTGGCGCCGCGGGACGATCCAGACCTCGAATGGCGAGCGCGAGGCATACGGGGCGAAAGCCACGCTCGCGTGATCCTCCCAGACGAGACGGTCGGGCCGGCGCGATTCGTCGCGGACGAGCCGACAGAAGGGGCATTCCCCTTCGCGGATGACGAACCTGGCTGCGCCGCCCATCTCCTCCGCGATGCGGTGCGGGACCTGGGGCAGGTCATACAGGTCGAGGCACAGGTGGTTGGTCCGCGCCCCGGCCTGGGCGCCCCAGTTCTGGACGACCTGGAGGTAATCGGTCTGGGCGGTCGTGCGCGCCTCCGTCACCGCGTCGCGGGCCGCCCCGACGAGCGCCTTGATCATCTCCGTGCCGACCGCGTGGAGCGCCCGATGCTCGCCGGGCGGCGCCACGATCGTCCGCCAGCTGCCGGTCGAGCGCGCCTGGGCGAGGGCCACCTGGCCGAGCCCGCGGTCCAGCTCACGGGCGTCCTCACCGGTGCCGACGACATGGAAGGCGAAGTCCTTGAGCATCCGGACCCGGACGCCCTCGCCGTCCGGCGTGGAGCAGTTGGCACAGCCGAACAGGTGGTCGTCGATCTGTTCCGCGGCGCGCGCGAACCGGTCGCGATGAAAGGCACGATCCACCACGGTCGCCACCCACCAGCCGGTGATGGGATCCTTGCGCAGCTCGAACAGACCGGCGGCCACCGCGGTCAGGGACCTGTCAGCGGCGCGCGAAGCCCCGCGGCGAAGGCCGCGGCGAAGATCCGGCCGGCCCTCTCGACCGAAGGGGTCGCCTGGGCCGGGCTCCTCGGGCCGAGCTCGCGCGCGATGCTGGTCGAGGCGACGCCCGGCAGCCCGCACGGGTCGATGAGGTCGAAGTCGGCGAGGTCGACCGACACATTGAGCGCGATCCCGTGGTAGCTCACGCCACGCTCGATGCGCAGCCCGAGCGCACCGATCTTGCGCGGGTCGGGCCCGGTCGGGTCACACCAGCAGCCGGGCTGGCCATCGCGTCGGTCGGCGGCCACGCCCAGGGCGGCACAGGTCGCCACGATGGCGGCCTCGAGGGCGCGGACGAGCGGGCGGACCATGAGGTCACGGTCGGCCAGGCGGATGATCGGGTAAGCGACCAGCTGGCCCGGGCCGTGATACGTCACCTCGCCGCCGCGCTCGACCTGGACGACCTCGATGCCGCGCGCTGCCAGCGTCACTGCGTCGGCCCGGACGTGGCCCCGGTCGGACGACCGGCCGAGGGTCAGGACCGCGGGGTGCTCGAGGAGCAGCAGCTGATCAGGGATCCGGCCGTCGGCCCGCTCGGCGGCGAGCCGCTTCTGGAGCGCGAGCGCCGCGCGGTAATCCACACGTCCGAGCCATGCAGCGACGATCGACCCCGACTCGGGGGTCGACCCGCTTCGTTCGGGGGTCAGCGTCTCGATGGCCACCGCAAGACGATAGCAGGACAGCCCCATCCGGCCGCCTCTGCGACCGGCTCGGCCTAGGTCCCGATCCCCGCCCCGAGCCCGAGCGTCACGATCGCCAGCAGGCTCCCGAGCCCGACCGCCAGGGCCACGCTGAACCCGACCGCCAGCGGTCGCCAGCTCGTCTCGCGCAGCTCGCCGACATGGATCGACATCCCGACCGCAGCGAGGGCGACCAGGATCAACGTCCGGGCGACGAGGTCCAGGGTGGCCGCCTCGTCGGCCGTGATGATGCCGACGGTCCGCAAGGCGGCCAGCAGGAGGAAACCAACGACGAACAGCGGAACCGCGCGACGGATGCCGCTCCGAGCGGTGATGGTCGCGTCGGAACCATCGGCGGCCCCGGCATCTGCCGCGCCGCGCGCCGCCCAGCCGGTCGCGATGAGGAACAGAAGTGGTGCCATCAGCGCGTTCCGGATGAGCTTGACCACGGTCGCCACGTCGAGCGCCTGTGGTCCATATGCAGCGCTCGTGGCGATGACCTGGCTCGTGTCGTGGACCGCCACCCCGGCCCACAGCCCGAACGACGCTTGGGGCAGTCCGATCGCGCGCCCGATGGTCGGATAGAGGAAGACCGCGAGCGTGCCGAACAGCGTGATCGTCGCGACCGCGTAGGCGACCTCACGCGCCCGCGCGCCGATGACCGGCGCCGTTGCCACGATCGCCGTGTTGCCACAGACTGCCGAGCCGACCGCGATGAGGACGGCCAGCCGGCTCTCCACGCGCACCAGCTTCGAGACGAGCAGGACGATCGCGAATGAGATCGCCATGGTCACCACGATGACGACGGTCGATGGCACGCCGATCCGGGCGATCTCCGCGAGGCTGAGCCGGGCCCCCAGCAGGATGATGCCGAGCCGGAGGAGCCGTTGGGATGCGAACCGGAGACCCGGCGTGAGTGGCAGGAGCCGCGGGCCGGCGACTGCCGCCACGACGATGCCGAACAGGATCGCGACCGTGACCTCGGCGACGATCGAGGGCAGGAAGCCGGTGACGAACCGGGCGACGAGCGCGACGGCGATCGCCGCGGCCAACCCCGGGGCGATGGCTCGCGCCCGGTCCACGCTGACGGGCGCCCGATTCAGGACGGTGCGAGGTTCGGGGTCAGGGGGTTGCGCCGCCTCGGCGCAGGGGGTCGGCCGCCGCTGGCCGCGTCGTACGGCTCGAAGGTGAATGTCGCATCGTCGTTCCGGCGGACCCGGTGGAACTCGAGGGTGTACTCGGCGTAGGCCTCGTGGGTCAGGGCGGCGGCCTGGGTGTGCGCCGGCCGGCCGGCCGATTCACGCGCCTCGACCCGGCTGTCCCACAGGCAGAACGACATGCAGCGGCCATCCGAGGTCGTGGGGCCCTTGTAGTAATGGACGAAGCCGGGCGCCTTCATGGCTTCATGGTGCGCCCAGTCGTCATAGGCCATCAGCCGCTCCTCGTCGACCCCCGGCCGGCGGACGGAACGGAACGCGACCATGTACCACTCGCCGGGATCGACCTGGCTGGCGCAGGCCGCCCAATCGAACGCGTCAGCCACGGGAAGGCTCGCGTACCGGTCGGAGACCGGGACCAGGCGATCGAAGCAGGAGCGCGATCGAAGGCTCATGTCGGTGCAGCATAGCGAAACCGTTCCAGGATTGCCATGCCATGAGACAACGGTCTGCCAGGATGCGAGACAGAAGTACCGGGCTCACAAGGACGTGTCCTCGGCCAGGCCCGCATCGATCGCGCGCGCCGCTTCCACGATCAGTCGGGCGGCCCGCAAACGCCACGTCTCGTCACAGCGGAATGCCGGGCCGATGAGGCCGATCGCCCCGACGATGCCGTCCTCGCGGAAGACCGGGGCGGCGATCGCGATCGAGCCTTCGATGAGCTCGCCCTCGCTCAGCGCGACTCCGGTCATGACGATGCTGCCGAGACCCGCACGCAGGGCCTCCTCGGTCGGCGTGCTGTCCGTGATGCGCTGGAGGTCCTGGGCGAGGACCTCGTCGAGCACCTCGCCAGGTGCGAAGGCCAGGAGGATCCGTCCCGGAGCGCCAGCGTACAGGGGCGACATCGCGCCGGGCTCGAGGGTCACGCGGAGGGGCTCGTCGGTCTCGACCTGGTGGAGACAGATCGACGACAGTCCGATCCGGCGAACGACGATCGCCGTCTCGCCGGTCTCGTGGACGAGCATCCGGAGCGGCGCGTCGGCGTGGCGGATGAGTCGCTCGCTGCTGACGTTCGAGCCCGTCCCGATCAGCAGCTTGGGCCCAAGCCGGAACTGCCCGCCGTGGCCATCCACGAACCCGAAGTCGCCGAGCGTCCGCAAGTAGCGATAGACCGTCGACAGCGGCATGTCCAACGTCGAGCTCAACTCATCGGCGCGGACCTCGCCCCGGTCGGCGACCGTCAGCAGCAGGCGCATCCCGCGAGCGAAGGACGTGTCCTCGGCCGCCTCCTCCGGCGGCCGGTCACGGGCGGTGGTCATCGTGGCTCCCCCGACATTCTCACAGCGCGGGAATCTGGTGCGAGGCCCGATGGTAGCACCGGGCACGGTCAGATCGTTCCGGGTCGTTCGGTTCGGCCGGGGTCTGAGCGGCATCATGGCCTGACCGACCGTCCCGGCCGGCGGGGGAACCGGCAGGGACGGCGGCGGCATGGCTTACTGGGTCGCGGGCCGGGTCCCCAGGACGACCTTGAGCTGGGTCGTCTGGCCGGCCCGGAGGACGTCCAGAGTGACGGTGCTGCCGGGAGTCGCCTGGCTCGTGACGATGTCGAGCGGGTGGGTTGCGTCCAGCTTGGTCCCGTCGACCACGGTGATGATGTCACCGGCCTGCAGGCCACCCCGGGCGGCCGGACCATCCGGCACGACGCTGTCCTGCGCTGCGGACCCGTCGGCGCCACTCGCGCTGGCGGTCGGGATCCAGGCGCCGTCGGCGACCGGCAGGTCGTTGGCTTTCTGGACCGTGGGATCGATCGTCTCGAACCGGATGCCGAGGTACGGGCGGGCCAGCGGCTGGCCGGCAGACGCCTGGGTCAACAGCGGTCGGGCGATGTCGATCGGGATGGCGAAACCGATGCCCTGGCTGCCGCTGGCACCGGCGGTATTGATGCCGATGACCTTGCCACTCGGGTCGAGCAGCGGGCCACCGCTGTTGCCTGGGTTGATGGCGGTGTCCGTCTGGATGAGGTTGGTCAGGACGTTGCCGCCCTCGACGGGGATGGTTCGGCCGATCGCCGAGATGATCCCGCTGGTGACCGAGTCCGTGAACGTTCCGAGCGGGCTGCCGATGGCGATGGCTTCCTGGCCGACCTGGATGGTCGATGAGTCGCCGATCTGGGCGATGGGCAGACCCGTGGCCTCCACCTTGACGATGGCGAGGTCGGTCAGGGTGTCGACGCCGTAGACCGTGGCGGCGAGCGAACGTCCGTCCTTGAGGTTGACGGTCAGGCTCGACGGGTTGCCCTCGACGACGTGGTGGTTGGTCAGGATCAGGCCGCTGGCGTCGAAGATGACGCCGGAGCCCGTCGCGGTCCCGGTCGCGGTCTGGCCGGTCGACGGGTCTGTCGAGGTGACGCCGTCGGCGATGATCGTGACGACGGCCGGGCTGACGGCCTTGACGATGTCGACCACCGAGCTCTGGCCCTGGGCCACGGCGACCGTCGTCTTCGGCGCCGGTGGGGTCGCGGTGGACGTTGGCTGTGCCGCGCTCACCGCGAGATAGGTGCCCCCGGACGCGAGCAGCGCCGAGGCGAGGACAGCGCCGACCATGAAGCCGGAGCCGACCGTCCGTCGTTGCGTGGGCCTTGCACCGGCCGTAGCGGGGGCGACAGGAGCAGCGGGTTCGGCCGACATGGCCGGTGCAGCTGACCAGGTCGGGCCGGTGGTGCCGGTCGGAGCAGTGGGGTCGCCCGGCGTCAGCGGTGGGGCCGGCCTGAAGGGTTCGAACATGGTCTCGGGTTCCTCCTGCCCGGGCGGTCTCGTCGTGTGCGAGCGCCGTGTGCCAGGGCGTTTGACCCGATCGTTGCGGCGATTTCTGAGAGTCTGGTGATAACGACGGACGTCTTGCGATTCCTTATCCGGACCGATATATCGAGTCGTCGCGAGACCGGCTCCGGCAACGTGCGCTACCGTTGCCGAAAACCCTGCGCCCGGTCCGGTGCAGCCATGGAGGGGCCACTCATGGGCGATGAAGCCGTCTTCGAGCAGATCAATGCCTTGTCCAGCGAGGAAGAGGAGCTGTTCGCCTCGGCGGGCGACGGCGGAGGCCTGACGACCACGGCGGCCGAGCGGCTCGAAGTCATCAAGGTCGAGCTCGATCGCTGCTTCGACCTCCTCCACCAGCGTCAGGCGCGCCGTTCGGCCGGACTCGACCCGGATGCAGCGGAGCTGCGACCGGTCGAGGTCGTCGAGCGCTACCAGCAGTAGCGGCCATGGACTCCCTTCGCTGGTTCCATCCCGAGATCCCGCCGTCTGGTCCGGGCTGCGTCGAATGCGAGGCGACTGGTGGCTGGTGGTTCCACCTGCGCCGGTGCGTGACGTGCGGCCACATCGGCTGCTGCGACAGCTCGCCCGCGCAGCACGCCAGCCACCACGCGGCCGATGTCGGGCACCCCATCGCGGCCTCCTACGAGCCCGAGGAGGACTGGTGCTGGGACTACGTGACTGAGGACCTCGTCGACGGTCCGACGCCCGCCCCGCCCCGGCACCATCCGCTGGATCAGACCACGCCGGGTCCGGCCGACCGCGTGCCGCCCGACTGGGAGGACCAGCTGCACTGATGGCCGGACGGATCGATCGGACCGACACGTTCCGCACCCTCCACGAGGCGGGTACCTTCGTCATCCCGAACCCGTGGGACGTCGGCAGCGCCCGGTACCTCGCGATGCTCGGGTTCAAGGCGCTCGCGACCACGAGCTCGGGCTTTGCCTGGACGCTCGGTCGATCGGACACGCAGGTGACGCTCGACGAGGTGCTGGCGCACATCTCGGCGATCGCTTCGTCCGTCGACATCCCCGTCAACGCGGACTTCGAGGGCGGTTACGCGATCGAGCCCGAGGCGGTGGCGGCCAACGTGGCGCGCGCCGCGACGACCGGGATCGCCGGCATCTCGATCGAGGATTCGACCGGCGACGCGGCCCAGCCGCTGTTCGCGTTCGATCTTGCCGTCGAGCGGATCAGTGCCGCGCGGAGCGCCCTCGATGCCGGCGGCAGCGGCATCCTATTGACCGGTCGCTCGGAGGGATTCATCGCCGGTCGCCCGGACCTCGCGGAGACCATCAGACGGCTGACGGCCTACGCGGAGGCCGGCGCCGAGTGCCTGTACGCGCCGGGGATCCGGTCCATGGCCGACATCACGGCCGTCGTCCAGGCGGTGGCACCCAAGCCGGTCAACGTGCTCGTCGGCACTGATTTCGCGACGGTGGTGGAGCTGGCGGCGGCCGGCGTGCGGCGGATCAGCGTCGGCGGCGCGCTCGCCCGGGCAGCCTGGTCCGGCTTCATCGCCGCCGCATCCGAGATCGCGGAGCACGGCACGTTCAGCGGACTGGCCAGCGCGATCGCGTTCGACGAGCTCGATGGCTCATTCGCTAGCGGACGGCCCGCTCCCGGAGTCGCTGAGTAGGGCCCTCGCGCCGATCGGTGGCGGTTCGTCGGTCGGGGCGGCATGGTCGAGGTCCAGATCGCGCAGGGTCGGGACCAGCAGGGCCACGGTGCCGACCACCGCGAGCGTGAGCAGCCCGCCGCCGACCACCGTCGGCACGGTCCCGACGAGGCGCGCGGCGAAGCCGCTCTCGAAGGCTCCGAGCTCGTTCGAGGCGCCGATGAAGACCCAGTTGACCGAGGCGACCCGACCGCGGATCCGTTCGGGTGACAGGACCCGCAGGATCGTGCTCCGGATGACCATGCTGAGGCCATCGGTCACGCCGCTGAAGAAGAGCGCGGCCATCGACAAGGCGAAGGTCGTCGACAGGCCGAAGACGATCATGCTGACCCCGAATCCCGCGACGCAGATCAGCAGGGTCCGCCCGGCATGCCGGCTCGGCGGACGGCGGGTGGCGATGAGCATCACCCCGAGCGCCCCGACTGCCGGCGCCGTGCGGAGCAGGCCAAGACCGACCGGTCCGACGTTGAGGATGTCCGTCGCGAAGATCGGCAGCAGCGCGATCGCGCCCCCGAAGAAGACCGCGAAAAGATCCAGCGCCATCGATCCGATCAGCGCCGGGGTGCGGGAGACGTAGCGCAGCCCGCCGAGCAGGCTCTCGACCATCGACTCACCCGGGACCGGCTCGGGCATCGGCTTGCGCGGGATGATGGCGAGGCACGCCGTCGAGATGGCCAGCAGCAGCGCGATGACGCCATAGGTCCCGGCCACACCGACCATGGCGATGGCGATGCCGCCGAGGGCCGGACCCAGGATGCCACCGGTCTGACTCGCCGTGCTCTGGTACGAGACGCCCTGGACCGCCTGCTCGCGGGGGATGACCTGTGCCTCGAAGGCGGTCAGCGCGGGCCGCTCGAAGCCACTGGCGACCCCGATCAGGAAGATGACGACCAGGATCGGGAGCAGGGTCAGGGCACGGTCGACGGACAGCACGGCGAGACCGAGGGCGCAGGCCGTCGCGGCGGCGCTCGTGATCAGGATGATGGACCGGCGGTCGCGTCGATCCGCGACATGACCCCCGAACAGCATCAGTGAGAGGGCCGGGATCGCCTCCACCAGTCCAAGCCACCCGAGCGCGAGCGGGTCGCGGGTGATGACGTAGACTTGGTACCCGACGACCGTGGCCAGCGCGCTGGTGGCCAGACTGTTCGTCAGGCGTGCCCCGAGCAGCCCCCGGAAGTCGTGTTGTTGCAGGAGAGGTGGCGGAGCCGTCACCCACCAAGCATGGCCGCTCGGCAGGGCGTCGTCGCAGCTTTGGCGTGTCTCGTCCTCAGCGAACGGGCTGGGCGACTCTGGCGTGTTGACGCAACAGGTCTTCGAGCGTCACGGACTCACCGCGTTCACCGAGTCGTGCCATCCCGCATTCCGTCGCCACGGCGTACGCCCGCCCGGCGCGATCCGCCACCGCGACGAGCTCATCGATCCGGGCGGTGTCGTTCTCGTAGTCGATGACCCCGAGCGCGAGATCGGCGTCACCGATGGCCAGGTCCCGGATCGGCGCGAAATACGCCGGGGAGCGGCCGTTCTCGCGATCGACCGGCAGATGGAGGAAGTCGAGTGAGGTCCGGGCGGCCACGGCGTTCGCGATCCGCACCGCCAGCCCGAGATCCTCGGGCGCCTTGAAGTGCCGATGCTTGAAGTCGCCATAGCACAGGTGGAGGCCACGCTCGACCGGCGCCTCGACGATCTCGAGGTCCTCGACGAGCTCGTCCACGATGCGCTCGAGCGATGCGAGCTCAGGGATGGGCGCAAAGACGCCTTCGAGCGCGCCGATCTCGACCGCGACGTCCCACTGGATGGCCAGATCGTCGCCTGGGATCTCGGCCTGGATGGCGCGCACCTCGGCGAAGATCGCGTCCTTGAAGGGCTGCCACAGCCGGCGCTGCGACTCGCCGCCGGCCCACGCGACGACGACCGCGAACGGCGTTGGGACGGACACCTGGAACCGCACCCCGACCGGGATGACACTCGCGTCGCGAAGTCGGACGAACTCGCGATATGACGCCGAGGCGGCGTCGGCGTAGCCGAGAGAGCGAGCCGGGATCTCGATCCCGTCCTCGACGTCGAGCCCCGGAAAGACCGAGTAGTCAGGGTTGCCGGTCTCAGGGTTGACCTGCGGCTGTCCGACCGTGATGCCAGGGGTCGCCACGAGCTTGTCGATCTGCCACCAGATCCACTGGCTGCGTTCGGCGGTCTCGCCGTCGGTCAGCCGGGTGAGGTGACGGCCGAGGACCGTCGCGGTCGTGGTCATCGCCTCGGTCGCGGACGGGGCGGAGAGGCCACCGACGAGGTGGGCGCCGCGGGCTAGGGTCATTCGAGGCCATCCTTTCGTGCTGGATGGCAGCGGGACCGGAACTAGGAAGACCCCTCCGGATGGAAGGGCCTTGCTGAGGATCCCTTATCGCGCAGGCGGAGGGCCTGCCCGGAGTTGGCACCTTGCCGACGCCGTGTCGGTAGGTTGTCGTGGCTTCATCGGGCCGGTCCCTCCGCCACTCTTGATAAAAGCGCTCTTCGGTTGTCCCGGGAGGGTACGAGATGGGCGCCGTGGGGTCAACTCGGGTGATAGTCTTCGGGCTGCGCCAACGCTCCGAGCGGGAGTAACTCAGTTGGCAGAGTGTCAGCTTCCCAAGCTGAATGTCGCGGGTTCGAACCCCGTCTCCCGCTCCACTTCCCTCGAGACGGTCCCGGATCGGAGCTGAATGCGTCGATTCGCTGTTGGACCGGTCGGGCCGCGAAGGCCCGACGCTCTACGACCCGATCGACAGCTCGATCCGGACCACGTCGCCGTCGGCGATGCCGGTGCCCTTGCGCACGACGTCCTTGAGCGGCACGAGGTAATGGCCATCCTTCGGGATCAGCGCCGTCGTGAAGGTCGTGTCGCCGATCCTGACCCCGACCGGGATGCAGCCCCAGCCGTAGCTGACAGACGTCGCGATCGCGCGGACCGATTCGGACGGACCATCCGGCATCGAAACGAAGTGGAATGGCGACGGACCGCGCCAGTGGATGACTTCCCCCTCGAACTCGAGGTCCAGGCTCGGCCCATCGTTCACGGACTTGTGCTCGCGCGCATCCCGGGACTGTAACCGTCCGATCCCTCGAATGAGATCGCGTGGGTCCATCCTCGTGCTCCTAGCGAAGGCTCAACCATGTGGCGTAGTGCGGTGATCGTCGCCCCATCAAAGGAGCCATCCCGTCGATCACGTTGGCTCTGGTAGGGTGGACCTGTGGACCCTGCGGAGACCTCCTCGAGCCGATCACCTTCGCCCAAGGTCGACCCCACCGCGGCCCCGAACGAAGCGGAGCTGTCCCGGATCGCCCGCGAAGCGGTCCATCAGGCACCCGACCCACGGCTCGATCGACAGCTTGCCCGGTTGGGCGTCGGGGAGACGCCTGAGCCCGCTCCAAGCCAGCCCGTGCAGGCGCCGGGCCCATCGGTCGTGACCGGCGCAGAGCTCGAGCGCCTCGATGCGAGACTCCGCCACATGGAACTGCTCGTCGTCGCCGTCATCGCCGTCGTCGGGATCCTCGCCCTCATCGAGGTGATCCTGCTCGTCCGTTGACGAGCCCCGCGAGCGAGCGTCGGTCCTTCCGGCAGGTCGACCCTGTTCAGGTGACGCTCACCTTCGATTCGCATGCTGCGCCGCATGGCCGCCGTGCGGGCTCCCGATGCCGAGTCCCGCTGGGTCCCGCGCGACCGGTTCGACTGGTTGACGATGCTCGGCATCGTGGCGATCGCGTTCGTCGCTCGATCCCTGCCGGTGCTTCGTGGCGCGGGGCTGGATGGGTACCTCGGGTACGACGACGGCGTCTATTTCTCCTCGGCCGTCGCGTTGGTCCACGGCTTCCTCCCATATCGGGACTTCCTGCTGTTGCACCCGCCCGGCCTGACGCTGTTGCTCTCCCCGTTCGCGGCACTCTCCGCGGTGACAGACGAGTCCACGGGCTTCGCGGTGGCCCGGCTGGCCTTCATGGTCCTGGGCGCCCTCAATGCTGTTCTCGTGTCGCTCGCGGCCGGTCAGTACGGACGGCGGGCCGGGCTGTTCGCTGGCGTGCTCTACGCCATGTGGTCGAGCGCGACCCGGGTCGAGCGGACGACGCTCCTGCTCGTCCCCGAGACGACGCTGCTGCTCGCGGCCGTGCTGGTGCTGTTCTGGAGCCGCCCATTGACGACTCGCCGCGCCGTCGTCGGCGGTATGGCGTTGGGCCTGTCGATGGCGATCCAGGTCTGGCAGCTGTTGCCGCTGGTCATCGTGGTGAGCGCCGTGGCATGGTCGTCCAGGCACGCGATCGGCGGCTGGCGCCGTCCGGCGCTCGGCGTGTTGGCGGGCGCCCTTGGTGCCGCCGCCGCGGTCTGCCTGCCGTTCCTGGTCGTCGCGCCGGAGGCGTTCGCTCGCTTCGTCCTGCTCGACCAGCTGGCGCGCCCCGATCTCGGCATCCCCACGCTGACTCGACTGCACGACCTGGAGGGGTTCCGAGCGGGAAGTACCCACGTACGGGCCACGGTCGCCTCTGTCGTCATCGGGCTTGCAGCGATCGGTGCCGCGGCGACCGCCTACCTGGCATGGCGCCTCCCCTCGGCGCGCCTGTGGTGCGTGCTTCTCGCGGTGGAGGTCGCGTATCTGCTGACCGGTCCCGTCTTTTTCTCGCACTACTCGGCCTGGATCGCCCCAGCCGGGGCGGTCGTCCTGGGCACGGCCGCCTCGCTGATCGTCGGAGCCGCGGATCGACGGCCGTTCCTTGGCTACGCCGCGCGTCTGGCGTGCCTGGCGGTCGTGGTCGGGATGGCCGCCGTGACCATCCCGAAACGCGAAGGAAGGCCGCTGATGATCGCCGCCCTCGATCACGACATCCGCGCGGCCCGGTGCGTGGCCGCCGACGCGCCGGTCCTCCTGCTCGAGACGAAGGCGCTCATCCGCGACCTTCATGCCGGCTGCCAGGTCATCCTCGACCCGACCGGAACCTCCTACGACGTCGATCGCGGACGGCTCCTGCCGGGGTCGGTGGGCCGGGCTCGTCGTGCCGCGCACGAGTACCAGCGGGCGATGCTGGAGTACTACCTGCAGGCCGACGCGGCGCTGTTGCGAGCGAACAGCGCCGACGGCCTCACGGCATCGACGATGGCCGCGATCAGCCAACACCTGTCGGTCGTCGTCCAGCGCGGTTCGGTGACCGTCAGGCTCACGGCCCATGCAGCCGGCGGATGACCGCCGACGATCGCCCGGTGGACGAATCCGTCGAGCACCGGACGATCGGCAGACCCGGATCATCCAGCTGTGGCACGCGTCCGGAGCGTTCAAGACGGTCGGCTACAGCCGGACCGGGAAGCGCGGCGGGCCGGACCCGGGCTCCCGGAGCCACAAGAACTACACCCACGCGATCGTCAAATCAGAGCTCGATGTCTCGTTCTACGCCGAGGCATTCGGGATCCCGGAGGCGCGCGTGGTCCCGACCGGGATCCCCCGCATGGATCGCTTCTTCGACCCTCGCGCCCGGGCGGCCGGCCTGGCCGCCGCGCGAGCCGCCTTCCCGGACACCGAGGGTCATCTGACGATCCTCTTCGCTCCCACGTTCCGGGGCGATGGGCCGCGCGACGCGACGTACGACTTCGACCGTCTCGACTACGGGGCGCTCCACGCGCTGGCGGTCGAGCGCGACGCGATCGTGATCATCCGGATGCACCCGTTCGTGCACGAGGCACCCGCCATCCCCGACGCCTTCCGCGACCGGTTGATCGACGGCTCGACGATGACGGTCGACATCAACGATCTGTTGTCCGCGGTCGATCTGCTCATCACCGACTACAGCTCCATCGTATTCGAATACGCGACCCTCGGGCGGCCGATGCTGTTCTTCGCGTACGACCTCGAGGACTACGTCGCGATGCGCGATTTCTACGAGCCCTTCGAAACGTTCGTGCCAGGACGGGCGGTGCGGACCTTCGACGCGTTGATCCAGGCCATCCGGCTTGACGACTACGAGGCCCACAAGATCGGACCGTTCGTCGCACGACACTTCGTCCACCTCGACAGTGGGTCCACCGATCGCGTCATCGACCGATTGATCGTGCCCTCGTAGACGCCCGGCCCTCGGCGCGGCGGCATCGCGGCGATGGTCCGGTCGATGTCCGTCAGCACGCGGGTGGTCGACCCGACCCCCCAGGTGCCGGACATGCTCGCGCGGCGGATCGAACCCGGAACCGGTCAGCAGCGGCCCGTGCGGCCCGTCCTGTTCGGTCGAGCCGGTCGGGACGATGACGGTCAGGTTCCGTTCGAAGAATGCCACAATGTCCGGATCGGTCCGCCTCCTGTCTCGTCCGACGGCGCGGGTATCCTTCGATGATGAACGACGTCCTCCGCCGGCATGCCGTCACCCTGAGTGGCCGGACGGACGGTCAGCCGATGCTCTTCGCGCACGGGTTCGGTTGCGACCAGACCCTGTGGCGCTTCGTGGCGCCGGCCTTCGAGAGCGACTACCGGGTGATCACCTTCGATTACATCGGTGCCGGCCGATCGGACCGCGCGGCATACGACCCCGATCGGTACGTCAGCCTGGACGGCTACGCCGACGACATCCTGCAGATCTGTCGTGCCCTCGATCTCGAGCGGGTGATCCTGGTGGCGCACTCGGTCAGCGCGGTCATCGCGATGCTCGCCGCGATCACCGAGCCGGAGCGCTTCAGCGATCTGATCCTCGTCACGCCGTCGCCGCGTTACATCGACGACCTGCCGGACTACCGCGGCGGGTTCTCCCGGGCGGACATCGACGGGCTCCTCGAGATGATGGACGTCAACGCCCTGGGCTGGGCCGCGTTCCTGGCCCCGATCGTCATGGGCAACCCGGACCGGCCGGAGCTGACCGGCGATCTCGAGACGACGTTCTGCTCCATCGATCCGATCATGGCCCGCCAATTCGCGCAGGTCACGTTCCTGGCCGACAACCGGCACGACCTGGCGAAGGTCTCGACACCGTCGCTGATCATCGCGTGCGCCGACGATGCGGTGGCTCCGACCGAGGTCGGCGACTTCGTCCACGAGCACCTCGCGGGCAGCACCCTGCGAACCATCGATGCCATCGGCCATTGCCCGCACGTCAGCCATCCGCGCGAGACCGTCGCGGCGATGCGCGCCTATCTGGCCGGACGGCCCCTCGATCGAGTCGCGGCTCGTTCGTGAACCCCACCCTCGATGGGGTGCCGGGTGGCGTCATCTCGCTCTCGAACGACCTCCGGATCGTATCGGCCAACCGGGGGATGGGCGAGCTCGTCGGCCGTGACCCGGGGGCCCTGCTCGGTCAGTCGGTCGACGTGCTCCTGTCCGCTCCCTCGCGGATCCTGTTCCAGACCAACGTCTACCCAGCGCTTGGCGCGGATGGACGGGTGGAGGAGGTCTTCCTGACGCTGGCGGCCGCCGACGGCAGCCCCATCCCGGTCCTGCTCAATGCCAACCGCTCGTCCGGCCCCGACGGGCCGACCTACCACGTCCTGATCGTTCGCATCCGGGCGCGGGCCAAATGGGAGACGGACCTGCTGGCGGCCGCGCGCGCCATCGAAGGCGAGCGGGTGTCGAGTCAGCGGCTGGCCGAGGAGCTGGCGACAACGGCGAACGACCTGGCCGCCCGGTACGCCGCCGAGGAACGGAACCGCGAGTTCCGCGATGCGTTCATCGGCGTCATCAGTCACGAGCTGCGCACGCCGATCACGACGATCTACGGGATGAGCCACGTTCTCCGGCTGCGCTACGAGTCGATGGCGCCGGAGGCGGTGCGCGAGCACCTCGGCGACATCGAGTCCGAGTCGGAACGCCTGCGCCGGCTGACCGAGGACCTGCTTGTGCTGAGCCGCGCCGAGGGCGGCGGCCTCCAGGTCGCGACCGATCCGATCGTCGTCGGCCACGTCGTCATGTCCGCGGTCGACGGCGAACGGGCGCGATCGGCGGGCCATGCGTTCAGCGTCGACATCGAACCCGGGCTGCCGATCGTCCTCGGCGAGGATCTCTATCTCGAGCAGGTCGTGCGGAACTACCTGAGCAATGCCGCCAAGTACAGCCCGGCCGGGACGACGGTGCGGGTGGTGGTGAGGGGCGAGGCGGGCGGGGTCGCTGTCCGCGTCACCGATGCCGGCCCGGGCCTGGCCGACGAGGTGCCCGAGCGCCTGTTCGACCTCTTCTACCGCGCGCCGGATGCGGTCCGCCAGGCGGCCGGGGCCGGGATCGGCCTGTTCGTCTGCCGGGAGCTGATCCAGGCGATGGGCGGCCGGGTGTGGGCTGCATCGGCGGCGGGTTCAGAAGGTCGTGGCGCGGAGTTCGGGCTGTGGCTGCCGGCGGCCAGTGATACAGGGGACGACTGAGGCCGGAAACGACACCCGATCAGTCGACGGTGAAGGTGGCCTCGGCGAGCGTCCGGGCATCGACGAAGATGCCCCAGATGAACGACGCCGACAAGGTCGTCAACAGGGTCAGGATCAGATAGGTCCGCTCGACCGAGCGAGGCGGGTCCGACATGCCGGATCGGATTCTAGTCCCGGTGCAGCCCCGTTTCGGAGGCTCGGACGGCGGGCGTGGCGCACGCCTACAGTAGCGTTGCGACCGAGCCGCGCCGGCCCGGACAGCCCGGCCACGACGCCCACGACACGGAGATCGCGCACATGAATGAGAACCTGGCCAAGGGGAAGTACCGAGAGTTCTACGAGCGGCAACTGGCATTCATCGCCGCCAAGGACGTGGAGGGCCTGATCCACACCAATTACGCCGAAGACGCCGAGCTGCTCAACTTCGACTACGACATCAAGGGCACGGCCGCCCTCATCGAGTACTTCAAGGGCTACATCGACGGCCTCGGCTACATCAAGCTCCTGTCGACCGACAAGTACACCGAGGGCAGCGACTCGGTCTTCTTCGAGGCAACTGTCGAGACCGCGGGCGGCATCGCCCAGGTCATCGACGTGTTCGTCATGCGCGATGGCAAGATCTGGCGCCAATTCCCGGGCCTGCGCAGCTTCACGCCCAACGCGCCCGCCGGCTCATAGCCCATGGACCAGGGACGTGATATTCCGCCGCCATAACGGTGCGCTGGTGCACCACGACCTTCGCGATGACGGCGCTGGTCGCGTCGATGAGCGTGAGCCCCTCGTCCCGGACGGGTGGACTTTGGACTGGTACGGCGCGGATAATCCCCACCTCACCAGTCGCGCGATCCCCGGGCTGACCGGCAGCGCCCGCTCCCGTCAGCTACCGCCGACCGTGCTCACAGACGTTCGAGGGAGGACCCGGATCCATGCCGAATTCTGGACGCGCGCGCGCGCGCCGGCGATCGCTGGCCGCGCTCAGCACTCTCGCCATCCTGCTGTCACTCTTCCCCGGCGTGATCGTGGCCGCCGGCCCGCACGGATCGAGCGCGAACGGCACTCCGACGGGCGATCCCGAGGTTGCCCCCTTCCGTCTTCCGGGCGCTCAGCCGCTCGAGGGCCAGCGCGAGGACCAGGACGAGTTCATCCTCAAGCAGAACGACGCGATCATCACCCGTCGCACGGCCGGTGATGTCCGCCTGTCGGTCGACCAGGCTGGCCAGCACCGCGGCAACGCGGCCAAGGCCGCGAAGGCCCTCAAGAAGACCAAGCCGCCGATCTCGCCGCTGACTTACACCGGACCGTGGACCGAGATCAGCCCCGACCCGATCGTCCAGGTGACCCGCGGCAGCAGCTCCTTCTACGCGGTTTCCGGTCGCGTGAGCGCGCTCGCCATCCGGCCAAGCAACGGCCTCAAGATCCTCGGCGCCGCCCAGGGCGGCATCTGGACCTACGACGAAGGGACCCAGAAATGGCTCCCGCGCACGGACGATCAGACGACCCTGTCGATCGGCGCGATCACGATCGCTCCGTCGAATGACTCGATCGTCTATGCCGGCACCGGCGAAGGCAACCTGTCGGGTGACAGCTACTTCGGCCACGGCTTCCTGAAGTCGACCGATGGCGGCATCCACTGGGCGCCGATCGGTGGCGACACGTTCACGGGCGTGTCGATCTCGGCCGTCGTCGTCGACCCGACCAACCCGAACCACGTCCTGGCCGCCGCCCTGCGCGGACGAGCCGGCGCCCGGCGCCAGACACCGATCGACACCAGCAAGTACGGGATCTGGGAATCCAAGGACGGCGGCAACAAGTGGAAGAACATCCTGAAGGTCAAGGACGAGCTCCACGGACCGACCGGCCTCGTCCAGGACCCGCGCCAGCCGAACATCCTGTACGCCGCCTTCTGGGGTGACGCGATCTATCGGAGCACCGACTTCGGCAAGAAATGGGCCCCGTTCATGGCAGGGATCCCGGCCAATGCCACCTTCGGGACCGGCGGTGGGACGCGGTTCGCCCTCGGCATCTCGCATCCGGCTGGCCAGCCGTCGGTCCTGTACGCCGGCTTCGAATGGACCATCGCCGGCGTCGACCAGCCGTCGCGGATCTGGAAGTCGATCAACGGCGGGGCGTGGCAGCTCCTGCCGGCGAACGGCGCCGCTCCTGACAACATCGCGGGCTACTGTGGTGGCCAGTGCTTCTACGACAACGTCATCGGCGTTGACCCGACCAACAGCGCCACCGTGTACGCGCTCGGCTTGTTCAACTACGGCACGGGCTCCGGCGGCGTCTTCCGTTCGACCGATGGCGGTCAGACGTGGAGGGATCTCGGCTACGACCTCCATCCGGACTATCACGCCATCGCCATCGACCCGACTGACACCTCGCACGTCCTCGTCGGCAACGATGGCGGTGTCTGGTATTCGGAGACCTCGGGCGGCCGGAATGCCACTGAGCCATATCAGGTCAACGATTGGACCAACCTGAACGGCACCGTCGATCCGGACTTCGCCACGGTCACACACAGGACCGGTCTGCACATCACCCAGTTCACCAGCATCGCCAACGTGCCGACCGTCAAGGACCGTGTCTGGGGCGGCACCCAGGACAACGGCACGCTGCGCAAGTCGACCGCCAGCGCCTCCTGGTTCGACGTCGAGAGCGGTGACGGTGGCCAGGTCCTCGTCGACCCGACCGACGCCAACTTCGTCTACGGCAACTACTTCGGGATCAGCCCATACCGGAACACGGACGGCGGGGCGTCGTTCTTTTCGAACTCGTTCATCACCACCGGGATCAACCTGGCCGATCGCTCGGACTTCTATGTCCCTGAGGTCATGAACCAGGGCAACCCGAACCAGCTCTTCCTCGGCACCTATCGGCTCTACCGAACCGACAATGCGAAGACGGCCGGTGCCTCCAACGTCCAGTGGCACGCCATCAGCCCGGACCTGACCTCAGGCTGCACCGGCGGCGCCCCGAACGGCGCGCGTGGCTGCATGCTGAGCGCGATCGGCGTGTCGAGCGGCGGTAGCGCCGTGTACACCGGATCGCTCGAGGGCTGGGTCTACACCAGCTCGGACGCGGTGACCAACCTGAACCCGACCTGGACCCGAAGTGGGGCCAAGGTCCTCCCGGCTCGCCCGGTCAGTGACATCGCGGTCGACCGTTCGAACGACCGGCTCGCGTACGCAGCATTCAACGGCTTCGATGCCGGGACCCCGAGCCGCAAGGGCCACGTCTTCAAGACGACTGACGGCGGCACGACCTGGTCGAACATCAGCAGCAACATCCCGGACGCGCCGGTCAACTCGCTGCAGATCGACGCCAGCTATCCGAACACCCTGTACGCCGGGACCGACGTCGGGCCATTCGTGACCTACAACGGCGGCCAGAGCTGGCAGCCGCTCGGCAGCGGATTCCCGGCCGTCGAGATCTGGCAGCTCAACCTCGATCCTCGTAACGGCAACCTCGCCGCCGGCACCCACGGCCGTGGCGCGTGGCGTCTGCACGAAGACACGAGCGCTCCTGCGTTCGTCGTCAGCAAGACCGACGCCGGGATTCCCGTCGGGGCCGGCAGCCGGGTCGACTACACCATCACCCTCCACAACATCGGCGATGCCCCGGCGACCGGGGTCAAGATCACGGATCCGATCCCGGCGCACACGACGTTCACCAGCGCCGTGGACGGCGGTACCTTCGCGGCCGGCAAGGTCACCTGGAGCGGCCTGACCGTCGCCCCCCAGGCGAGCTTGGTCGTCCACTTCTCGGTGACCATCGATCCGACGCTCGCGGCGAGCGTGAAGGCGATCGTCAACGACGGCCTGACGGTGACCTCGACCCAGGGCATCGGCACGACCGGCAGCGCGCATGTGACGCCGATCGCACCGCACTACGGTGTGACGGTCGCGCCGGCCACCCAGACCGACGGCGGGAACCCGAATGACGTCGTCAGCTACCACCTCCAGGTGACGAACATCGGCTCCATGAGCGACGCCTATTCGCTCACGACGGCAGGCACGTTCACCTCGTCGGTCCTCGACGCCGCCTGTGCGACGCCGATCACCTCGATCGCGGTCGCTTCCGGCGCCACTGCGGACGTCTGCGTCCGCGTCACCGTCCCAGCCAGCGCCACCAATGGCACCACTGACACCACGACCCTCACGGCTACTTCGACCGGCGATCCGTCGGTCAGTGCCAGTGCGACCGTCAAGACGATCGCCGTCACGGTCGCGACCCTGCTCGTCGACAACGATGGCAACAACCCGAATGTCCAGGCCGTGTACACGGCTGCCCTGACGGCGGCGGGCCAGGCAGTCGACGTCTGGGATCTCGCCACGGACGCGACGCTGCCGGTCGGCTACCTGACCGCCCATACCAAGGTGGTGTGGTTCACCGGCAACTCGTATCCGGCGCCGATCGGGCCGTACGAGGCGGAACTCGCCACCTTCCTGGATGGCGGCGGCGGGCTGTTCATGTCCGGCCAGGACATCCTCGATCAAACGGCCGGACAAACCGGCTTCGTTCACGATTACCTGCACATCGACTGGGATGGCACCGAAGTCCAGAACGACAAGCCGACTGCTCACGTGACGGGCGTGACGGGCAACCCCGTCACGAACGGTATCGGTGCAGTCCCGCTGGACCACAGCGTCCTCGGCGCCACGTTCGAGGATCAGATCACCCCGATCGCCCCGGCGATCCCTGCCTTCACCGATGATGGCGCCCCGTCGGCCACGCCGCCGGTCCCGCCCAAGACGGACGCCCTGACCTTCAGCGGGACGTACAAGGTCGTGTTCCTTGCCTTCCCGTTCGAGGCCTACGGGTCCGCGGCACAGAAGACCGACCTGATGACCCGGGTCATGACGTTCTTCGGGCCGTAGTCCGGTCCGGTCAACGACCACGATGATCAGCGAGTGGGGACGGAACGATCCGTCCCCACTCGCGATTCACGGGCCGATCCGATTCGGACGATGATTCCGGATGATGCGATGGCAACCCTCGTCGATCCGATGCGGTCTGGCCACCCTGATGGTCGCCGTGACGCTCGCCGGCTGTGCAGCGGACGGTGCGAGCCCGGGCGCCTCGGGCCCGACGGCGTCGTTCGGTCCGACCGGCTCGGCCGTGCCGGGAACGCCGTCCGTCTCGGGGTCGACGGCCGCGATCGCGGCGACGGGTTCCGTGGCTGACGCGACTGGCGACGCGACCCCGGGCTACATCGACATCGTGTCGATGCGGGCCACGGCCACGGGCGGCCAGCTCATCCTCGACCTGCGGGTCGCCGCGCCCGTGCCGGCGAGTTCGGTCGAAGCGGGCCTGCTCGCCTACGCGTTCGCGCTCGACACGAACGGGGACCGGACGGCCGACGTCAGCGCATCGCTGCAAACCGTCCCCGAAGGCGGGTTCCGGCCGGTGCTCATCGATACGGCGACCGGCGGCCGCCGCGAAGGCGCTGACTTCCCGGGGTCGGCGAGCCTGTCCGGCGCGGAGATCACGATAAGCCTGTCGCTCGACGCCATCGGGTGCCCGGCCAGTGTCGGCATCCGCGGCTCCGCCGAGCGGACCAAGGGTGGCACGACGACCCGCGACGACACGCCCGACACTCCCACCGACTGGGTGACGGTCGCGACCGACTGTTGAGGGCCGGGCGCGGGCGGCGCCGTGCTCAGCCCTCGATGCTCGTTGCGCGGGGAAGAACAAACCAAGCTCGGCGGGTCGGTCCGGGGCGATCTTCGGCGATCTCCGGGGCCGCCACGGCCGAACTCGTGCGTCGGACGCACCAGATCAGACGCCGGCAGGTCTTGCGGGCAGCCGATCGGCAACTTTCGAGCCAAGGGCCGGGATCGGACGACGCGGAATCCCGATCTGTTGCGCCACGAAGAACAGCAGTCGGCGGGCACGGGCGATCCGGTGGCATCGGCGATCCCGCGCGCATGGCACGACCGACCGCGGCGCCCGGCGGCGCCCGGCTCAGCCCTCGACGACGATGACCTCGAGGCGACGCGGGCCGTGCACCCCTTCGACCCGCTGAAGCTCGATGTCGCTGGTGGCCGACGGCCCGCTGATCCACGTCTGGGGCCGGGTCGGATCGAGACGGCCGAGCGCCTCCGGCACGCTCCCGACGATCTGGTCGGCCATCACGACACAGACGTGCAGGTCCGGCAGTAGGCTGAGGGCGCGGCGGCCCTGGGCCGGTCCGGCGTCGAGGACGATCGTGCCGGTCTCCGCGATCGCCACGGCACACCCGGTGACGACTCCGTCGAGCCGGTCGAGCTCCGCGCCGCTCAGCGGCGGCTCCCCGTCCGGGACGGCCTCCAGAACGACGCCGGCGGACGCCAACCAGCCGGCCGGGAGATCGGCAGGGACGACCACCCGTGACGCGTCGTGCCCGGCGAGGACCGCCGCGACCGCGGCCGGCAGCCCCATGATCGATGTCCGGCGGACGGTCGCCCGGTAGTCGTCGACACGCCCGATGAACAGCTCGACCACGTCGGTCCCCGGTGGCAGGCGCAGCTCGTAGTCACGGGGTATCGAAACGGCCACAGGTCGGTCGGCGAGCGCTTCCCGGATCCGCTCGAGGATGACCGCCCGTGCATCACCGGCCGCCGCCTCGCTCATCGCGGCCCTCCCCGCCCGCCATCGGTGCGCCGCCACCAGGCCCGGAACGATTCCCGCGCGGGAGTCTTCAGATCCCGCGCCCGGAACCAGCCAGCGATCGGACCGGGCCCCGGCAGCCGCCGGATCCGTCCGCGGCGTCCGACGACACGGCCGCCCAGCCCAGCCAGCCGCTCCGCCAGGCCCAACCGGCGCGGGCTGCGCAGGGTCCAGGCCATGGCGCCCATCCCGAGCCCCTCCCCGGTCGGCAGCCGGTGGCTGGCCTCGGACTGGCGGACGACCTGGGCGCGGAGGTGGACCAGGATCTCCGGGATGTCGATGCGGACCGGGCAGACATCGAAGCACGCGCCGCACAGGGACGACGCGAATGGGAGCGAGGCGGTCTGCTTGTCGACCGGATGCCGGGCGATGCCGCGCAGCTGCGGGGTGAGGATCGCGCCGATCGGGCCCGGATAGACCGAGCCGTAGGCCTGGCCGCCCGTCCGTTCGTACACCGGGCAGACATTGAGACAGGCCGAGCAGCGGATGCAGCGCAGGGCCTGCCGTCCGGTCGCGTCGGACAGGACATCCGTCCGGCCGTTGTCGAGCAGGACCAGGTGGAAGGCCTGCGGACCGTCGCCCGGCGTTACGCCGGTCCACATCGAGGTATACGGGTTCATCCGCTCCGCCGTCGCCGAGCGGGGCAGCAGCTGCAGGAACACCTCGAGGTCGCGCCAGGTCGGGACGAGCTTCTCGATGCCCATGACCGTGATGAGGACCTCGGGCAGGGTCAGGCACATCCGGCCGTTGCCTTCCGATTCGACGACCACGACCGTCCCCGTCTCGGCGACCGCGAAGTTGACGCCCGACACAGCCACGCGGGCGCGCAGGAACTTCTCGCGCAGGTGGAGCCTGGCCGCCTCGGCGAGCTCGGGCGGGTCGTCCGTCAGCCCGGCCGGCGCCGGCCGTCCCACGCGCCCCATCTCGTCGATGAAGATGTCGCGGATCTCGGTCCGGTTGCGGTGGATGGCCGGGACGAGGATGTGCGACGGCAGATCGTGGCCGAGCTGGACGATCATCTCCGCGAGGTCGGTCTCCCAGACATCGATGCCCTCGAGGCGGAGCGCCTCGTTGAGCTCGATCTCCTGGGTCGCCATCGACTTGACTTTGACCACTTCGGTCGCGCCCGCGTCGTGGGTGATCCGGGCGACGATGGCGTTGGCCTCGGTCGCGTCACGCGCCCAGTGGACGGTCCCACCGGCCGCGGTGACGGCGGTCTCCAACTGCTCGAGCAGCGCCGGCAGGTCGCGCATGACCTCGTCCTTGATCGCGGCACCGGCCATCCGCAGGGCCTCCCAGTCGGCGCGCTCCGCGACGACGCGCGTGCGCTTGTCGCGGATCGTGCTGGTGGCCCGCCCGAGGTTCGTCCGTAGCTGGGCATCGGCGAGGGCCGTCCGGGCCGCCTCGGGGAATGGCGGCGTACCCGCGAAGGTCGGCTCGGCGTCCGGGTGCGACGGCCGCGGGCGCCGCCCGGTGTCCCCGGCTGGCGCGGTCACGACACGCTCCCCGTCGAGGCGAGGATCTCGGCCAGGTGCATGACCCGGACCGGCGAGCGCCGGCGCGACAGCAGGCCACCGATATGCATCAGGCACGACGTGTCGCCGGCGGTCAGCACCTCGGCGCCGGAGCCCAGCACATCGTCGACCTTGTCCAGCCCCATGGCGACCGAGGTGTCGGCGTTCTTGACCGCGAAGGTGCCCCCGAACCCGCAACACGACGCCGATCGGGGCAGGTCCACCAGAGTCAGGCCCGCGACCGCCCCAAGCAGGCGGGTCGGCCGGTCGCCGACCCCGAGCAGTCGCGTCGCGTGGCAGGTCGGGTGGAAGGCGACCGTGTGCGGGAAGCGTGCCCCGACATCGGTCACGCCGAGCGTGTCGACCAGGAACTCGCTCAGCTCAAGGACGCGCGGCGACACCTCCCCGACGCGATCGGCCAGATCGGGCGCGGCGCCGGCCAGCTCCGCCACGAGCGGGTGATGGTGCCGGACCATCGAGGCACACGAACCGGACGGCGTGACGACGACGTCGTAGCCGGCGAACGCCTCGACGAAGCTCTCGACCAGCGGGACGCAGGCGTCCTGGTAACCGGAGTTGAAATGCATCTGGCCGCAGCACGTCTGGGCGGCCGGGAAGTCGACGTCGTGGCCAAGCCGTCGGATGAGTATGACCATCGCCCGGCCGACCTCGGGGAACAGCAGGTCGTTGTAGCAGGTGATGAACAGCGCGACCCGCATCGCGTCAGGTCCCGCGCCGTGACAGTAAGGTTCGCGGCTCGTAGCGCCGGATGTCCTGGGTCGCCCGGACGAGGGCACGGAGCGTCTCGAGCTCGCCCGCGAGCAGGCCGCGGGCACGCGCCTGGACAAGGACGTTGCCGAGCGCAGTCGCCTCGACCGGCCCCGCGAGGACCGGCAGCTCACAGGCGTCCGCGGTGAGCTGGCACAGGAGCGCGTTCCGGGCGCCGCCACCGACGAGATGGACGACCTCCACGGCCTGGCCGGACAGCCGGGACGCATCGCGGACCGCCCGACCGTACGCCGCCGCGAGACTATCGAGGATCGACCGTACGAGAGCCGCCCGCGTTGCGGGCACGGGCTGGTCCGACCGCCGGCAGGCGTCCGCGATCCGGGCCGGCATGTCGCCCGGCGTCAGAAACGTCGGGTCGTCGGGTTCGAAGGCCGGGCCGCCCGAGGGCAGGTCGGCGGCGGCGGCGAGCAGCGCGGGCAGGCTCTCGGCCGGGCCCTCGAGCTCCCAGGTCCGGAGCGATTCCTGGAGGAGCCACAGACCCATGACGTTGCGCAGGTAGCGGATCCGGTCATCGACGCCGGCCTCGTTGGTGAAGTTCGCGAGCCGGCTCGCCTCGGTCAGGATCGGCCGGTCCTGCTCGACCCCGACGAGCGACCACGTGCCGCACACGATGTACGCGAACGGCGCGTCGCCGGCGGCCGGCACGCTGACGACGGCCGACGCGGTGTCGTGCGACCCGACGAGCGTCAGGAGCGTGTCGGCGCCCACCCCGGTCTCGCGCCGGACGTCGTCGCGCAACGGCCCGATGACGTCGCCGGGCGCGGCGAGTGAGGCGAACAGCGCCGTCGGGATGCCGAGCGACGCCATCAGCTCCATATCCCAGGTCCGCCGATGGACGTCGAGCAGCCCGGTCGTGGAGGCGTTGGTGACCTCGGTGACGGCCACGCCGGACAGCCACGACCCGAGCAGATCCGGGATCAGCAGCAGCGATCGGGCCACCTCGAACGCAGCGGTCCCGCGGGCCGCCGCCAGCTGGTAGATCGTCGTGAACGGCAGGAACTGGAGCCCGCTGCGCCCATAGAGCTCGGGCGGCGGAACCACGGCGTGGACCGCGTCGATGACGGCCGCCGTTCGGTCGTCGCGATAGTGGTACGGCTCGCCAAGCAGGCTGCCAGCAGCGTCCAGCAGCCCGTAGTCGACCGCCCACGAATCTACGCCGATGCTGACCAGGCCGTCCGCCCCGTCCGCCGCCGCAACGGCCGTCCGGAGTCCGGTGAGCACCTCGCGGTACAACCGGAGCACGTCCCAGTGCAGGCCGTCCGGCAGGCGGACCGGGTCGTTCGCGAAGCGATGGACCTCGGTCAGCTCGAGCTCGTCCGGAGCGACCCTGGCGACCATGACCCGCCCGCTCGACGCGCCGAGATCGACGGCCGCGACGAGCCGGCCACTCACCGGAGGAAGGCCGCCGCGACACCAGCATCGACCGGCACGTGGAGGCCGGTCGTCTGCCCCAGGTCGCCGCCGACGAGCACGAACACGGCCGCCGCGACATGCTCGGGCAGGACCTCGTGCTTGAGCAACGTTCGCTGCGCGTAAAACTCGCCGAGCTTGTCCTCCGGTATGCCGTAGGTCCGCGCCCTATCGGCGCCCCAGCCCTTGGCAAAGATCCCGGACCCCCGCACGACCCCGTCCGGGTTGACCCCGTTGACCCGGATGCCGTACTGGCCGAGCTCGGCGGCGAGCAGGCGGACCTGGTGGGCCTGGTCCGCCTTCGAGGCGCCATAGGCGACGTTGTTCGGCCCGGCGAAGAACGCGTTCTTGCTGACGATGTAGATGAGGTCGCCGCCCATCGCCTGGTCGATCAGGATGCGCGCAGCCTCGCGCGATACCAGGAACGAGCCACGGGCCATGACATCGTGCTGGAGGTCCCAGTCACGGAGTGTCGTCTCGAGGAGCGGCTTGGAGATCGACAGTCCCGCGTTGTTGACGACGATATCGACCCCGCCAAAGGCCAGCACCGCCCGCCGGAAGGCGTCCGCGATCTGGGTCTCGTCAGTCACGTCCGCGACGACGCTGATCGCCGCATCCGTGCTGCCGAGCTCGCGCGCGACGGCCTCAGCGTTGGTGGCGTCGATGTCCGCGACGATGACGCAGGCGCCCTCCTCGGCCAGCCGGTGGGCGATCGCCTTACCGATCCCGGAGCCTGCCCCGGTGACGAACGCCACGCGCGCGGCGAGCGGCTTCGGGCGGGGCATCCGGCGCAGCTTGGCCTCCTCGAGCGCCCAATACTCAATCCGGAACTTTTCCGACTCGTCGATCGGGGCGTAGGTCGACAGCGACTCCGCGCCACGCATGACGTTGATGGCGTTGACGTAGAACTCGCCGGCGACCCGGGCGGTCTGCTTGGTCGCCCCGAACGAGAACATCCCGATCCCGGGCACCAGCACGATGGCCGGGTCCGCGCCGCGCATCGGGGGGCTGTCCGGGGTTGCGTGCCGCCCATAGTAGGCCGCGTAGGCCTCGCGGTATGCGGCGTGGACCTCACGCAGGCGCGCCACGACCGTCTCGAGTTCGGCGGTCGGCGCCAGGTCGAGGACCATCGGCCGGACCTTGGTCCGCAGGAAGTGGTCCGGGCAGGACGTCCCGAGATCGGCCAGTCGCGGATGCTCCACCCGGCCGAGGAAGTCGAGTACGACCTCGCTGTCCGTGTAGTGGCCGACCTCCGGCCGGTCGGTCGAGGCGAGCCCGCGGATGAGCGGCAGGATCGCCGCGGCCCGGGCGTGCCGCTCGACTTCGGGGAGTGCCTCGTAGCCGGGGATCGAGGCCCCGAACGGGTCCGGCCGGCCATGCTCGGCGATGAACGCCTCTGCGGTCCGGATGATCTCGAGCGAGCGTGCCTCGCATTCGGCCGAGGTGTCGCCCCAGGCGGTGATCCCGTGACCGCCGAGGACGACGCCGATCGCCTCGGGGTGGTCGCGGCGGATCTCGGCGATATCCAGGCCGAGTTGGAAGCCGGGCCGCCGCCAATCGACCCACGCGACCCGATCGCCGAAGCAGCGTCGGGTCAGGGCCTCGCCATCGGCCGCGGTGGCCAGCGCGATGCCGGAGTCCGGGTGCAGGTGGTCGACGTGTGCCGCGTCAACGAGGCCATGCATCGCGGTGTCGATCGATGGCGCCGCGCCGCCGCGGCCGTGCAGACAGAAGTCGAACGCGGCGACCATCTCGTCCTCGCGTTCGACGCCCGGATAGACGTCGACGAGGGCGCGCAGGCGATCGAGACGCAGCACGGCCAGCCCGGCCTCGGTCAGGGTGCCGAGGTCCCCGCCGGAGCCCTTGACCCACAGCAGCTCGACCGGCTCGCCGGTGACCGGGTCCGTGGCCGTCCCATTGGCCGACGTGTTGCCACCAGCGTAGTTCGTGTTGCGCGGGTCCGACCCGAGTCTGTTCGAGCGGTCGATGAGCGCAGTGACCGCGGCGTTTGTCTGAGACGCCAACGTCGGCGTGCTCATGCGCCCCACCCCGCCTGCTGGCCGCCGATCCGGTCGGCCACGACCCGCTCGTGGTAGCCGGACCGTTGGTAGGCGGCCACGGGATCCGGGTCCAGCCCGAGACCGGTCCGCACCTCGGCAAGGAGTGTCCTGACATCGGTGTCGTAGGCGTCCATCAGCACCGCGTTCGCGTCCAGCACGTCGCCGGCACGCTGCGCGGCCGCGAGCGCCGGAGCATCCACCAGAAGGGCCTTGGCCGTCGCCTCCTGGACATTCATCACCGACCGGATCTGGCCGCGGATCTTGGGCTCGATGTTGTGGCACTGGTCGAGCATGAACGCGACGCCCGATGCGGCGTCGAGGGCGCCCGCCTGAACGACCTCGTGCATGATCCGGAAGAGCTGGAACGGGTCGGCCGAGCCGACCATCAGGTCGTCGTCGGCATAGAAGCGCGAGTTGAAGTCGAAGCCGCCGAGGCGATCCGCTCGGAGCAGGGATGCCACGATGAACTCGATGTTCGTGCCCGGCGCGTGGTGGCCGGTGTCGACCACGACCCTGGCCCTGGGTCCGGCGGCAAGACAATGGATATAGGCCGTGCCCCAGTCCGGCACGTCCATCGTGTAGAACGACGGCTCGAAGAACTTGTATTCGAGGAGCATCCGCTGGTCCGGGCCAAGGCGCGCGTGGACGGCGGCCAGCGCCTGTGCCAGGCGGTCCTGGCGAGCCCGGATGTCGTCCTGTCCCGGGTAGTTCGTCCCGTCGGAGAACCACAGCTTCAAGTCGCGTGATCCGGTCGCATCCATCACGTCGATACAGGCGAGGAGATGGTCGAGGGCCTTCCGTCGGACACGTGCGTCCGGGTTGCAGACGCTGCCAAGCATGTAGTCGTCGTCCTGGAACACGTTCGAGTTGATGGTCCCGAGGCTGACCCCGGCATCTGCCGCGTGGCGGGCCAGGTCGGCATAGTCGTCGACCTTGTCCCACGGGATGTGGAGGGCAACGGTCGGGGCGACGCCGGTGAAGCGATGGACCTGGGCCGCGTCCGCGATCTTCTCGTACGGGTCGCGTGGCACGCCCTGCTGAGCGAATACCTTGAACCGGGTCCCGGAATTGCCGAATGCCCATGAAGGCAGCTCGATCCGCTGTGATCGCAGCGCCGCGACGACGGCCTGGTTGGTGGTCACGTCTGCCTCCGTCGCCCCCCGGGCGAGTGTGCCGAGGTCGCGCTCCGTTCGCCTCGGTGATCCGGTCATTTCGGTGGGATCCGGCCCGATCGTACGCGCCGGCGAGGTGAGCTATCGGACCCGGGTGACGCCGCCTCACGTACGGACGCCGGAGGAGCTGGCGACCGTTGCGACGTCGCCCGGGTCTGTGCGGCAGGGATCCCTTACGTCAGAGCCGCGAAACGCGGCCCCGGCGCGGTCCCCTGACCATCTGGCGTAGGTTGCCACAGATTGCGATTGATTTCAATTACCTTCTTGACATTGCGTTCTGGTGCCCGCTACTGTGCGGCAGAAACCAATCGAAACCCCTGCCGCCGTCTGGCCGTTGCCCGGCCGCACCAAAGGAGAGGCGTGACCAGTCCAGCCACCGCCTCGCCGAACGATGTGTTCGCTCGTGAACGCCAGGAACGGATCGTCCGGACCGTCGACCAGGTCGGCCGGGCCCGGGTGAGCGACCTGGCCGCCCAGTACGGCGTCTCGGCCGTCACGATCCGCAAGGACCTGGTGGCGCTCGAAGCCGAGCATCGGCTGGTCAGGACTCACGGTGGCGCGATCGCACTCGATCGCAGCCGACCGGAGTTGTCGTTCGATATCCGCGAGCGACTCCAGGCCGACGAGAAGGCGCGCATCGGCGCGGCCGCGGCGGGCCTCGTCAACGACGGCGAGACGATCGTCATGGACGCCAGCACGACCGCACTGTCCGTCGCCCGCCAGCTCAAGCTGCGCGGCTGGAACCAGCTGACGGTCATCACCAACGGGCTCCGGGTCGCCACGGAACTGGCGGGCCACCCCGGCATCGGCGTGCTGATGCTCGGCGGCCGGGTGCGCTGGGAGGCGATGTCGGTCGTCGGCCAGCTGGGCGACGGCCTGTTCGACCGGATCAACGTCCAGAAGGCGTTCCTCGGCGCGGCCGGCTTCACGACCCTGTCAGGCCTCGCCGACGCGACCGAGGAAGAGGCCCAGATCAAGCAATCGATGGTGACCGCGGCGCGCGAGGTCATCGCCATCGTCGACCACACGAAGTGGGAGCACGCGGCCTTCGCGACGTTCTGCCCCACCGAACGCATCGGGATCGTGCTGACCGACGACCGCGCCCCGCGCGAGATGATCGACGACCTCATCGGCCTGGGTATCGAGGTCCGCCTCATCGGCTCAGAGTCGCGGTCGACCCGGTGACCGGCCCCGGCGCGGCGCCGATGGCTGACGTGGCCCCGCCGACCACGCCCGCGGGCACACTGCCTCGCGCCGAGCTGCGCGGGATCTCCAAGCGGTTCGCCGCGACCCTGGCCCTCGACGATGTGTCGATCGCGCTCGCCCCCGGCGAGGTCCATGCGCTCGTTGGTGAGAACGGGGCGGGCAAGAGCACGCTGGTCAAGATCCTGGCCGGCGTCTACCAGCCCGACAGCGGGACGATCCTGCTCGACGGCCAGCCGACCCAGATCCATGGCCCGGCCCACGCCCGCTCGCTCGGGATCGCCGTCGTGCACCAGGAGCCGCGGCTGTTCCCGGACCTGACCGTCGCGGAAAACGTGTTCATCGGGCACGCCCCGTCCGGTCGTCTCGGAACCATCGATTGGGGCGCCACGCGCCGGGCGGCCAAGGCACTGTTCGATGAGCTCGACGTCCACTTCGACGTGGGAGCGCCGGTCCGCGGCCTGTCGATGGCTGACCAGCAGCTGATCGAGATCGCCAAATCGCTGTCGGTCGAGGCGCGCGTCCTCATCCTCGACGAGCCGACCGCGTCGTTGTCCGCGCACGAGGTCGCTCGCCTGTTCACGATCGTTCGCCGGCTGCGTGGGCGCGGCGTCGCGATCCTGTTCGTGAGCCACCGGCTCGACGAGGTGTTCGACCTGTGCGACCAGGCGACGGTGTTCCGCGACGGGCGCCATGTGGTCACGACGCCGACCGCCGACCTGACCACGGCGGACCTCGTCCGGCATATGGTCGGCCGCGCCGTATCGCTCTTCCCGAGGGTCGACAACCCGATCGGCGAGACCCTGCTCGAAGTCGAGGGTCTGACCCGGGCCGGCGCCTTCCGCGATGTCAGCTTCGCCGTCCGCGCGGGCGAGATCGTGGGCTTCGCCGGACTCGTCGGGGCCGGCCGGACCGAGGTCGCCCGGGTGCTGTTCGGGATCGATCAGCGCGACGACGGGACCGTCCGGCTCGACGGGCAGCCGGTCACCTTCGCGAGCCCGTCTGCGGCGATGACGGCCGGCATCGCCTACCTGCCCGAGGATCGCCACCAGGAAGGCCTCGTGCTGGACTTCACGATCGCCCAGAACGTCACGCTGCCGATCCTGCCCCGCCTCTTCCCGCGCCTGCTCATGCGGGCCTCTGCGGAACGGGCCATCGCGCACGAGTACACGGAGCAGTTCCGGGTCCGGATGACCGGCGTCGACCAGCTCGTTGGGGCGCTGTCCGGCGGCAACCAGCAGAAGGTCGTGCTGGCCAAGTGGCTCGCCTCGAAGCCGCGCGTCCTGATCCTCGACGAGCCGACGCGCGGCATCGACATCGGGGCCAAGGTCGAGGTGCACCGGATCATCTCCGAGCTGGCCGCATCTGGCCTCGGGATCATCCTCATCTCGAGCGAGCTGCCCGAGGTCCTCGCCATGTCGGATCGGATCCTGGTCCTCCATGAGGGCCGGATCACCGCCGAGATCCCGCGCGCCGCCGCGACCGAAGAGAGCGTGATGTTCGCCGCCACGGGCAGCGCCGACGGCGGAGTGGCGTCATGACCGACCCGGGCGCTGCCGCCATCGCCCCCGCCCGCACGCCAGGACAGTGGCTGGCTGTCGTCGCCCGCCAGCGCGAACTCACTCTCGTGGCGATCATGATCGTGCTGGGCGCCCTGGTGACCCTCTCGGCGCCGCAGTTCCTGACCGTGGACAACTTGTCGCAGGTCGCGGTCCTCGCCTCGATCACCGCGGTGGCCGCCTGTGGCCAGGCCCTGGTCGTCATCACCCGCAACATCGACCTGTCGGTCGAGGCGATGATCGGCCTGGTCGCCTACTGTGTCGCGGTCACCCTCGAGAACCACACGTTCGACGCGGCCGGCGCGATCGCCTTCGGGCTCGTGATCGGGCTGGGCCTCGGCGTCATCAATGGCGTCATCGTCACGCTGTTCAAGGTCCCGTCGATCGTCGCCACACTCGGCACGCTGAGCATCTTCCGCGGGTTCGACTACCTCATCGCCGGGAGCCACCAGGTCCCCGTCGCGGGGCTGCCGGAAGGCTTCACCGGGGCGGCCGCCGCGTCGATCGTGGGCATCCCCTTCTTCGTCCTCATCGCCATCGTCATCGTGGTCGTCGGCTCGGTCATCCTGCGCTCGACCCGGTTCGGCCGGCAGCTCTACGCCGTCGGCAGCAACCCCGAGGCGGCCGCCATCCTCGGCATCCCGTCACGGCGTGTCGTGTTCACCGCGTTCGCCCTGTGCGGACTCCTGTCGGGCGTCGCCGGGATCATGTGGGTGAGCGAGTTCGGGACCATCAACGGCACGTCGGCGACCGGCTTCTCGCTGGCCGTCGTGGCCGCGGTCGTCGTCGGCGGAGTCAACATCTTCGGTGGCTCCAGGACGCTCGCCGGCGCGGCGCTTGGGGCGCTGTTCCTGGGGTTCATCGCCAACGCGCTCATCCTCGTCGGCCTGTCGCAGTTCTGGCTCCAGGCCATCTACGGGGTGGTCATCCTGGCCGCGGTCAGCGCCGACGCGTTCATCCTTCGGCGAGTCCAGCGGGCCGCTGTCCGACGCGACCGATGACGACACCGACGAAGGGCCGCGCGTGGACCCACCTGCTGGCGCGCTGGGAGACCCTCCTGGTGGTGGCCCTTGTCGGGCTCATCGCCGCCGGCACGTCGCTGTCGCCGTTCTTCCTCGACGCCGGCAACTTCTCGAACCTCATCGCGGCGTTGATCGAGGTCGCGATCATGAGCCTGCCGATGACGCTGATCATCATCGCCGGCGAGATCGACCTGTCGGTCGAGTCGATGGCCGGGCTTGCCAGCGCGATCCTCGGCTTCCTGTGGACGGCCGGCGTGCCGCTCTGGATCGCCATCCCGGTCGTGCTCCTCGTCGGCTTCGCCGGCGGCCTGCTCAACGGGCTGCTCGTCGCGCGCGGCGGCCTGCCGTCGCTGGTCGTGACCCTCGGCACGCTCGCGCTCTTCCGCGGTCTGGCCCTCATCGTCCTCGGACCGATCGGCGTCAGCGACTTCCCACCCGCATTCACCGAGTTCGGCTTCGGGCACGTCCCGGGCACGCTCATCCCGTGGCCCTTCGTCGTCTACGCCATCATCGCGATCCTGCTCGGGATCGTGCTCCACCGGACATGGGTCGGGCGTCAGGTCTATGCCATCGGCAAGAACACCGGCGCAGCCCGGTTCTCCGGCGTCCGGGTGACGCGGGTCAAGGTCGGCCTGTTCGCCCTGACCGGCCTGATCTCCGCGTTGGCCGGCGTCATCCTGACCGCTCGCCTGTCCAGCGCCCGCGCCGATGCCGGCCAGGGGATGACCCTGACGGTCGTGACCATCGTGCTGCTGGGCGGCGTCAACATCTTCGGCGGCTCCGGGACGATCCCGGGGGTCGTGCTCGCGTTCCTCGCGGTGGCCGTCATGCAGAACGCCCTCCGGCTCGCGAGCGTGTCCGTGGAGGTCCAGAGCATCGCCCTCGGGCTGCTCCTGATCCTCTCGGTCATCATCCCCACCTTTGCTCACCAGGCCAGGTCGGCTATCGGTCGAGTTCGCGGAGGTCGGCCTCCGCCGGCCGACTCGGTCCCCCGTGGTGAGACGGCGCTCCCCTGATGAGCGCACAGCAAGAGGAGGAACAGTCTTGAAGATCAGCTCCATCGGGCGATCGCTCGCCCTCGTCACCGTTGCGGCCATCGCCTTCGCCGCGTGCTCGAGCACGGGCTCCTCGGCGGCGCCCTCGGGCGCGGCCTCGGCCGGGGCTTCGGGCGGCGCGGCCGGCATCACCGTCGGCTACCTGCCCAAGGACATCGTCAACCAGTACTTCGCCGCGGCCAAGACCGGCGTCGACAAGGCTGCCACCGAGCTTGGCGGCACGGTCACCCAGGTCGGCCCGAACGAGGCCAAGGCGGACCTGCAGATCCCGTTCATCACGGATCTGACGACCAAGAAGGTCAACGCGATCATCATCTCGGCCGACGGCAAGGATGAGGTCGCTCCGGCGCTCAAGGCGGCCATGGCCGCCGGCATCAAGGTCGTCGGCTTCGACTCGAGCCCGGCGGTCGGCGCGTACGACGTGTTCGTCAACCAGGTCGACTTCAGCGGCGTCGGCGTCAATCTCGCCGATTGGGCGTGCGAGGAGGCCCCGAACTGCACCGGCGACATCGCGATCCTGTCGGCCGCCGCCACGGCGACCAACCAGAACGCCTGGATCGATCTGATGAAGACGACCCTGGCCACCGACAAGTACAAGAACCTCAAGCTCGTCGACACCGTCTACGGCGATGACGACGCGACCAAGAGCACGACCCAGGCTCAGGGCCTGCTGACCAAGTACCCGAACCTCAAGGTCATCGTCGCCCCGACCACCGTCGGCATCCTGGCCGCCGCGCAGGTCGTCCAGAAGGCCGGCAAGTCCGCCACCATCAAGGTGACCGGGCTCGGCTTCCCCAACGACATGAAGCCATTCGTCAAGGACGGCACCTCCCCGGTGTTCGGGCTGTGGAGCGTCCCGGACCTCGGCTACCTGTCCTACCAGGTCGCGGCCAAACTGGTCAGCGGCGAGATCACCGGCAAGGAAGGCGAGACCTTCACCGTGAAGGGCCTCAACGGCGACAAGCCGTACACCATCGGCAAGGACAGCGTGGTCATCCTCGGGCCGGCCTTCCGGTTCGACTCGACCAACGTCGACAACTTCAACTTCTAGCCTCGCGACCCCAGACGCGAGTGCGAGCCCCGGAAGCGACGCTTCCGGGGCTCGTCGATCCAGGAGGTGTGCGCGTGGAACGCGTCGGCTTCACGATGCGGCTGCTGCCCGGCCAGGAAGCCGAGTACCGCCGCCGCCACGCAGCGGTCTGGCCGGAGATGCTGGACGCCCTCAGGGCGGCGGGCTGCCGCGACTACTCGATCTTCATCCGCGGCGACGACCTGTTCGCTTCTTTCGTGGTGGACGATTTCTCCGCATTCCGGGCGTCGATGGCGGCCGCCCCGGTCAACGATCGCTGGCAGGCCGCCATGGCCGGCCTCATCGACCCGCTGACCGATCCGGCGACCGGCTTCCATCAGCGGCTCGAGGAGATCTTCCACCTCGAATGAGGGGTCAGCGGCCCATCCGCTCGGCCAGCCAGGCGAGCTTCACGACGTCGTGGAAGCCCTGGCCGCCCTCGTGGCCGTTGTACGGGTACTCGCGGATCTCCTTCGGCCCGCCGTAGGCGTTGAAGGCCGCATAGACCGTCGACGGCGGGCAGATGTCGTCCATCAGCCCGACCGAGAAGAGGGCCGGCGCATGGGCAGAGCGGGCCAGCACGGCGCCGTCGAAATAGGCGAGGGTTCGTGCGACGCGGTCCGTGTGGTCGCGATGCGCCTTCAGATAGCGGACGACCTCGCCGTACGGCTCGGTGTCGGACAACGTCGTGGCGCGCGGGAAGTCGCACAGGAACGGCACGTCCGTGACGACCGCGGCGAGATCCGGCACGAGCCCGGCAGCCGCGAGGCTGATGCCGCCACCCTGGCTGCCGCCGGCGACCGCGACGCGGGCCGGGTCGACCGCGTCGTGACCTCGGAGCGTCTCTACGGCCCGGACCGCGTCCGTGTACACCCGCCGGTAGAAGTACGTCGCGGGGTCGAGGATGCCCTGGGTCATGAACCCGCCCTGCGCCGCGGCACCGGTCGCGTCCGGGTCCGCCGTCTCGCCGATGAACCAGCTCGAGCCCTGGCCGCGGGTATCCATGAACAGGTGGGCGTAGCCGGCGGTCGCCCAGAAGATCCGCTCGTGGGGCAGACCGCGGCCGCTGCCGTACCCGGCGAACTCGACGACGCCCGCGAGCGGACCGGTCCGGCCGACCGGCAGGTGGAGCCAGCCACGGATCGGCGAGCCACCGAAGCCGCGATACGTGACGTCGAACGTGTCGATGACGGCCAGGCCGTTATCGACTGGCTCGAACGTGGCGTCGAGCGGATAGCTCCGGGCGTCGGCGAGCGTGGACGCCCAGAACGCCTCGAAGTCGTCGGGGACCGGCAGCGCCGGCCGGTAGGCTCGGAGCGCGTCGGGCGCCAGGTCGAACTGCGGCAAGGAACGGCCTCCCATCGGTGACGTGGTGTGCGCCAGTATGGACATCGCGACCGGCCCGATCGGGTCGCCAGCAGGAGGGATCGCCATGACGACCTGGACCGAATTCGCCGGTGCCGCCCCCGCCATCGCCGCCGAGGGGCGACGGCTCATCTACGCCCGCGGCGACGGCGAGGCGCTGCTCGCGACCGTGCGCGACGACGAGCCGCCGCGGATCCACCCGGTCAACATCGCGATCGTCGGTGACGGGCTGTACGTCTTCGTCTTGGCCAGCTCGCCGAAGCAGCGCGATCTCGAGCTCGATGGCCGCTACGCCATCCACACCCACCAGGATCCGACAGCACCCGACGAACTGATGCTTCGCGGCCGTGCCCGGCTGGTCACCGACCCCACCGAGCGGGCGAAGGTCGCCTCGGGCTGGGCCTTCAGGGTCGACGACACCTACACCCTGTTCGAGCTCGCGATCGAGACCGCGTTGCTCGGGACGCGGCCGACGGCCGACGACTGGCCGCCGCGCTACACGTCTTGGAGGGCCTAGACGAGCGGCGACCCGGCGAGGGCTCGCTGGCGTGTGTCGCGGCCCCATCGGACCGTCCAGCGGGTCGGCCATCGGGCATCAGCGTCCCCCGATGATGTTTGCCAGGGTCGCGGTCGTGATGTGTCCCGCCCGATGGCCGCTTCCCCTCCTCAGTCCGTGCGGCTGGTGACCAGCTCGTCGACCCATTCGTGGAGCTGGCCGACGTGGTCTGCGTAGTGCTCCACCGCGGACTTTCGGATCCACCAGGCGGCCTCGTCGTTCGGCATCGTCAGGCGCGTCCAGGACTGCCGCATGATCGTCCGGCCCGCGTTGGCCTGCGACCACGCGACGTCCCACGGCTGGCCGACCATGGCTGCCAGGAACTGCGCGTTAAGGCCGTGGATGTCGACGTCGTGGCCGTCGTAGGTCCCCGCGACCATCCGGTCGAACTGCGTCGCCGCCTCGGCCAGCCACGTCCCGAGATGACCGACCAAGTCGCGCACGGACCAGTCGGGGTCGCGGTAGTAGCCGGGCTCGAGCTGCTCGGGTGCGGTCAGCGAACGGACGAGTCCGGCGATCTCGTACCAGCTGTGCTCTTCGGCTGCGATGTCGGCAGCGTACGGCGAGTCGATCACGGCACGATCCTTCCTGGTCGGCTCAGTGGCCCTTGACGTAGGCCACAACGGCCTGTGCCAGCGGCGTCCCACGGGGCGACCCGAGCCCGGTCGCATAGTCCCAGCCGGTGGCGGCGTTGTCCTGGAGGTTGCCGCCGCGCGTGACATCACGGAAGACGCTGCCGGCGGGCTGCGCGGCAGCGACCGCGTAGAGCGTCGGGCCGAGCGAGCCGAGGCCATCGACCCCCTGTTGCTGCCCCAGCTGGCGTGTGAGCACCGTCAGCGCCGCCCAGAACGGGGCGGCCGCGCTCGTCCCACCGCCCGACGACGACTCGCCTTCGCTGACCGTCAGAAAGCCGCTGCTCGGGTCGGCCGCGGCGGCGACGTCCGGCACCTGGCGCATCCCGTTGGACTGCGGATTGGTAACGCCGATGCCCTGCTGCCAGGCCGGCCTGCGGTTGTAGGTGCTCAGCCCGCCGCCCGGTGCCCAGCCGGTCAGCGGCTCCTCCCAGGCGACCTCGTCGATGACCGTCCCGTCCTCGAGCATCGTCAGGAACGTGCCGCCGACCGCGACCGCGTTGACGTCGCCGGCCGGCGAGTCGACCGACACGGACAGGTCGGTCCGGTCCTGGTCGACGCAGTCGTAGACGCCGTGATCGCCGCTGGCGACGAAGACCGTGATGCCGGCTGCGGCCGCCGCCGCCATGGAGCTGGTCATGCGAGCCATCGACGTCGCGGTTCGATTGAGCTCGCACGAGCCCCAGCTGATCGACACGATGTCGGCGCGCCCATCGGCCACGATCCGATCGATGACGGCCGCGATCGAGCCGCCGTTGTTGGGCGCCTCGTAATCGAGGATCTGGGCCTTGGGGGCGACGGCGCGGATCACGTCGATGTCGAGGTTGACCTCGCCCTGACCGTCACCCGGTGACGCGACGCCGCCGTTGACCTTGACCTTCTGGACGGCCGGCCCGGTCAACCCCGCGATGCGATCGAAGGCGGCCACGTCGGCCACGTCGAAAGTGTCGAGCGACACGACCGCGATGGTTTGGTCCTCGCCGTGCAGGCCGAGCGCCCGCAGACCGCCGAGCTCGTAGACCCGATCGATGATAGCCGGGGTCATCCCGCCGGAGGGCCCGGCCGCGATCGGGAACGCCATCGCCGAACGTTCGGTCGGCCGGCCGTCGAGCCCGCCGGCGGCGGTCACGAGTCCGTCGAGCTCCGCCGGCACGAGCGGCTCGATGTCCGGCGCCCGGTAGGTTCGCCCGGCGCCGTCGGCGAAGTCGTGGAGCTGCACGTCGAAGGCGGCCTGGACGGCGGCAGCCGGGGCTTCGACGGTCATCGCCATCCGCTGGGGCGCGACGGACACGACCCGGATCCCGTGGCGCGCGGCCCAGTCCGCCACACGCGCGAGGTCGTCGTCGCGGAGCCCGAACCGGCGACCGATCGCGGCGGCATCGAGGAACCGACGGTACTCGGGCGATGCGGGGTCACCGACCGCGGCGGCATAGGTGCTCATCGCCGCACGGCCGGGGAAGGCCAGCACGAGCTCGAACCCGATGTCACGGTCGGCCGGGGTCGGCCCGACTTCGACGAACGGCGTAGCCGACGGTGCAGGGCTGGCGGCCGTGGCCTCGGCCGCGGTGGTCTCGGCCGTGGTCGCGTCGCCCACCGGCGGCGAACCGCCAGCGTCCGATGGCATGCGCTTGGGGTCGTTCATGCTCGTCACTCCGAAGATGAGGGCCGTGATGCCGACCACGGCGATCGCCCGCCCGAGCCGCCGACGCCGGGGGGTCACGAGACCGGTCCCCAGCGAAAGGTCTTGAGGATCAGCTCCGCCCGGCCGCGCACGAAGTACTGCTGCCAGGTCTCGTGGGCGGCCGACTCCGGATCCCAGACGACGACGATGACCGCCACCGTCGTGCGCCCGTCGCTCGCGGTCATGAGGCTGATGCCGACCGGGCTGGTAGCCCCCTGCGGGCTCGTCTTGGATCCTGCGTACGTCCGACCGACGCCGTCGACGAAACCGATCGACGGGCCGAGGATGGTGTTCTTCGGCCGGGTGTCCGCCTTGATGTCCGGAGCCCACTTCTGGAGCTCGCCGAACCAGTGGTCCGCGTAGGCCTCCGCGCTCGCGTCGGACGCCGGGACGGCCGACACGATGAGCTCGGCCTCGCCGATGCCCTGGAAGAAGAGGTCGGCGCTGTGGCCGTCTGACGAGTCGACCGCCCACCAGTCCGAGTACTCGAACTCATAGCCGAGCTCCGTGCTCTGCCACGGCGTCCCGGCCCGGATCCCGACGGCACCAGGCGGCGGGTTCGCGGTCGTCCCGGGATCCTGGACCTGGGTCGGCATCGCGCTGACCTCGGCGGCCGGCGGTGGGCCACCGCAATCCGTCCCCGGCTGGCAGTCCGGGGGTGGTGCCGGGGCCCGGACGAGCATCGCCACGACGGCCGCGATGACGAGGATGGCGAGCAGCACGACCCCGAAGGCGACGACGACCGAGCGGCCGCGAAGCCGGGTCGATGCATCGCCCGACGCGACGCGTGGGCGCGATGCCTGGTTGTCCCCGGGCTCGGTCATCGGTCCATCCTGTCGCGCCGCTTCGGCAGCGCGTGAAGCGAGATCCCGCAGTTCCCGCAGAACGTGTGCCGGCGCGTCGGCTGACCGCAGTTCGCGCAGACGATCTCGTCGCCGATCTCGATCTCGAACGCCTCCTCCAGGAGGCCGAGATGGAGCACCCGGCGGAGCCACAGCAGCGCCACCGCGGCGAGGGCCAGCTGGACGACGACGTTGACGATCGGGCCGGGCAGGTACGCGGCGAGGGCCGCGGCGACGAGCAGGGCGGCGGCCATCACGCAGGCCACCGCGGGACGACCGGCCAGCCCCAGGGCGGCCCGATCGCGGACCGGCGCGCGGTAGCGAAGCCAGAACGCCCCGACCGTCGATCCGATGGCCCCCGCCGCGACGACCGGCAACGCGACCGCGATGGCCATGATCCGGGCGATCCAGGGCAACGGTTCACCGACCGGGATCGGACCGCCGGCGAACAGGTCGATGGAGCCGGCGATGACCTGGGCGCCGACGAACGCCACGGCCGAGGCGACCCCGAAGGTCGCCCCGTCGACGACGTCGTTGTAGCGCCGGTCGCGCATCAGGACGAGCGGCCCGGCGATCATCACGGCCGCGCCAAGGATCGGGACGAGTACGCCCAGCACCAGCATCTCGGACAGCTGCGATCCACCGAGCGCCGTGCCTCCGAGCCGTGGGGTGGTCCGCGACAGCGCGTCGATGGCGACTCCGAAACCGATGCCCCACACGGCGCCCCAGACCATCGTCAGGGCGAGGACCGGGAGCGGCGTGTCCTCGTACACGTCGACCGAGTAGACGTAGATGATCAAGAGCGCCGGCACGAGTACCGCGGCCCCGACGAGCGCGACCGGGAACGCCCCGACTGCCACGAGCGCGAACAGGGCGACCAGGCCACCGGCAAACGCGATCCGGAAAGCGTCGAGGTCGGCGGCCGGCAATTGCGGCAGCAAGGTCGAGAAGAGCGCGACCCGGGTCAACGATTCGCCCGGGGCGGCGGCATACGAATCGCGCCGGCGACCGGGCGTGCTGGCCTCGGTCGCACGCAGCGAGGCCCCGCACCGGACGCAGAACGCGGTCGCGGGGACGGACGCGCCGCAACGCGGGCAGTCGATGGGCTCGTCGGTCACGCCGGAAGGGTACCCACGTGGCCCGGCCGCCACAAGGCGAAGGTCCGGCCGGGCCCGGTCGGGCCGGCTTCGAGCGCGGTGCCGAGGCGACCGGGCCGATCGGCGTTCCGACAGCATGACGTTCGGCTGTCATGGCGCCGTCTCGTGGGGGTGCGGGGAGGTGGCGGTCAGTGCGGCGCCGGCGGCCGGTCCCGCGCGGTCCGAGCTGAGGGCCCGTAGACTCCGGGACGGCATGACACGAGCACCGAGCGCACCCGCCTCGCGCCCGGTCGCCCCGACGTCGACTTGGGGCGATCGCCGCCTGGCCGGCCTCCCCTGGCCGCCGATCCTGCTCGCCCTGCTGGCACTGCCGATCCTCATCTGGCTGGGTCGCGACATGACCTTCTACCACGACGAATATGCGTTCCTGCTCCTGCGCGACCTGTCCGTCCAGGGCCTCTTCGCGCCGCACAACGAGCACCTGAGCGCGACCCTCGTCCTGCTCTACCGCGTGCTGGTCGGCACGGTCGGGACGGTGTCGTACTGGCCGTACCTGGGGGTCACGTTCGCCCTCCACCTGGTCGTCGCCGGGATCGTCTTCGTGGTCGTCCGACGTGAGACGACGCTCGTCTGGGCCCTCGGCGCCATGGCGGTCATGCTCGTCCTCGGGTCGGGCGGCGACGACATCCTGTGGGCGTTCCAATCGGCGACGATCGGCGCGACGGCGGCCGGCATGGGTGCGGTCGTGCTCGCGCCACGGCGCCCGGCGGCCGCCGCGGTCCTGCTGACGATCGCGCTGGCGACCTCGGGAATCGCCCTGGCGTTCCTGGCCGCCACCGCGCTCCACCTGCTGCTGACCCGCTGGCGTGCGCTCGTCTGGCTGGCGCTGCCGGTCGGGCTGTATCTCGGTTGGCTGGTCCTGTTCGGCGCGCAGCGGATGGTCGCCCTTCGCGAGCCGAGCCTGGACGGGGTGCCGGAGTACGTCATGGCCGGCCTGGCGGCGAGTGCCGGCGGGGCCATCGGGTCGGCGGCGCCGGTCGTCGGGCAGGCGGCGCTGCTCGCGCTCGCGTTCGGGCTCGGCTGGGCCCGGAAGGTGTCGCCGGTCGTGCTGTCGCTGCTGCTATCGAGCGTCGCGTTCTTCTTCTTCGCAGGGTTGGTCCGGGCGCAGCTCGGGCCCGAGCAGGCGGCCGCGCCGCGGTATGTCTACGTGGCGGCACCCGGGTTTCTGATTACCGGCGCGGTCCTGCTGGCCCGACTCCAGCGGCCGTGGCGCGAGATCATCGGCGTCGCCGTGCTGGTCGTCGCGCTCGCGGGCAATCTCGTGCTGCTGGTCGAGAGCCACGACCGGTTCGTGTCCAAGATCGCGTGCGAGTCGACCATGACGCCGATCGCGCGCGGGAGCGCCGGCAACCCCTGCTGAGACGGCGATCGGGCATGGCCCGGGCCTGCGCGCGACCCCACCCGTCAGCGAGCCGCCGCCTCGGCCGATGCGGTGAGTGCCGCCAGACCGGCGGCCAGATCGGCTGGCCGCGGCCAGCCGAACCCGAGACGGAAATGGCGCCTGGGCTGGTCGAACCAGTGGCCGGGACCGACGATCGTGCCGTGCTCGTCCAGAAGGATCCGGTAGAACGCGTCGACGTCGACCTCGAACCCGGGGCGGAACCGCGGGAAGCCGACGACCCCGCCTGCAGGCTCGACCCATTCGAAGACGTCCTGGCCGGCCATCCACGATCGGACCGACCCGAACGCGCGGTCGATGCCGGCCAGGATCGGCGGCATGCGTTCCGGCCGGCGCTGGATGGCCACTTCGGCGATGGCCTCGTCGACGACCGAATTCGTGATGAGGATCTGTTCCTTGGCCGCGAGGAGCGTCGCGAACAACTCACGATCCCGGGTCGCGAGCCAGCCGATCCGGATCCCGGACAGGCCATCCGCCTTTGACAGCGACGAGACGCTGATCGCGCGCTCGGACAGCGCGGACGCCATCGGCTGCGGTCCACCGAACGTCATCTCGCGATAGGTCTCATCGATCAGGAGGTGGGCCGTCGGGTGGGCGTCGACCAGCTCCACGATCGCGCGGACCGTCGTCTCGGGGATCACCGCGCCGGTCGGGTTGTGCGGGTTCGTCAGCGACACGAGCCGGGTTCGCGGCGTCATCAGCGCGGCGACGCGATCCGGATCGACCGCCCAGCCTTCCTCGTGTCGCAGGTCCACGTACGCCACCTCAGCGCCAAGCGCCCGCGGTGTTTCGAGATTGGTGGCGTAGTTGGGCCGGATGACGACGAGCTGGTCGCCCGCTCGGAGGAGTGCCGTCGCGATGATGAACAGCGCCGCGGCGGCGCCCGGCGTGACGAGGACGTCATCCACGGAGAGGCCCGGTCCACCGGCCGCGATCGCCGCGCGCAAGCCCGGCCGTCCAAGGTGGTCGCCGTACATCAGGACAAGATCGTCGAGCTCGACACCCAGATCTCGCAACGGCGTGTCGGCGACCGAGCTCTCGGCAAGGTTGTGGCGGATCCGCTCGTACCCGAACTGCTCCGGAGACTCGGCCTCGATCGGCATCCGTTGGTAGTCCATCGCGTGAGGATAAGGTGCCGATCCGCCTCAGTTGTAATGGTTCACGTGAACGTGTACTATGCACGTGTGACTGAACCATTCCCGAATGACCTGCTCCTGACCGAGGTGTCCGGCGCCCTGATCGCGGCCCTCCAGGGCATGCAGCCGCGCGACATGCCGCCCGCCAACGTACGCGACATGACGCTTGGGCAGATCCGCCTGCTCTTCCTGCTGCAGCGCGAGGGCCCACAGCCGATGGGTCGGATCGCCGAAGTGTTCGACCTCAGCACCACCGCGTCGTCGGGCTTCGTCCGCCGCGTCGAACGGCACGGCCTGGTGGAGCGCGGGCACCGCTCGGACGACAGGCGTGTCGTCCAGTGCGCGCTGACAGACGCGGGCCGGCGGTTCCTCGCCGGGGTCTCGGGGATGCGCCTCGATCTCGTCCGGCAGCGACTCTCGACACTCGAACCCGACGAGCTCGCCGAGCTCGGGCGGTTGCTTCGACTCGTCCGCGAGCGCGGGGCCCAGCTCGCATGATCGCCCTGCTGCGCACCTACCTTCGGCCGTACCGGCGGGCGCTGGCGCTCGTCGTCGGGCTGCTGGCCGTCCAGGCGCTCTCGACGCTGTACCTCCCGGCCCTCAACGGCGACATCATCAACAACGGCATCGCCAAGGGCGACATCGACTACATCCTGTCGACCGGCGCGCTGATGCTCGTCATCTCGTTCGTCGTCGTCATCGCCTCGATCATCGCCGTCTACTGGGGCTCCAGGACCGGCATGGCATTCGGGCGCGACGTGCGCGCGGCGATCTTCCGCAAGGTCGAGAGCTTCTCGCGCGCCGAGCTGGACACGTTCGGCACCGCGTCACTCATCACCCGTAACACGAACGATGTCCAGCAGGTCCAGATGGTCGTCCTGCTGGGTTTGAACATGATGATCATCGCCCCGATCCTGGCGGTCGGGGGCATCATCCTGGCCCTCCGCGAGGACGTCCCGCTGTCCGGCATCCTGATCGTCGTCCTGCCGACCATGGCCCTCATCGTCGGCCTCCTGATGTCCAGGGCGCTACCGCTCTTCCAGGCGATGCAAGTCAAGATCGATCGCGTGAACCAGGTGACGCGTGAGGCGCTGAGTGGCATTCGCGTCATCCGCGCCTTCGTCCGAACCCGGCACGAGGAGGAGCGCTTCGATGTCGCCAACCGCGACCTGACCGCGACGGCCCTGCGGGTCAATCGGCTGTTCGCGCTGATGATCCCGCTGCTGATGGCGATCTTCAATCTGACGTCCGTCGCGATCCTGTGGTTCGGCGCCATCCGGATCGACACGAGCGAGATGCAGATCGGGAACCTGATCGCCTTCCTGCAGTACGTCAGCCAGATCCTGTTCGCCGTGATGATGGCCGTATTCATGTTCGTGATGGTCCCCCGCGGAGTCGTGTCAGCCGGGCGCATCCAGGAGGTCCTCCGGACCAAGCCGACGATCGAGGATCCCGAGGCGCCCGCCACCCCGCCCGCCGGGTCCGGAACGCTCACCTTCCGCGACGTCGAGTTCCGGTACCCGGGCGCTCAGGATCCGGTCCTGCGGGCGGTCTCGCTGGTCGTCGAGCCGGGCAAGACGACGGCCATCGTCGGCAGCACGGGGAGTGGCAAGACCACGCTCATCAACCTGATCCCGCGCTTCTATGACGTCACCGCCGGGTCGCTCGAGATGAACGGCATTGATGTCCGGGCGGTCGACCGGGTCGACCTGTGGGCGCGGATCGGCCTCATCCCCCAGATGGCGTTCCTGTTCACCGGGACGATCGCGAGCAACCTGCGGTACGGCAAGCCCGAAGCGACCGACGATGAGCTGTGGGCGGCCCTCCGGATCGCCCAGGCCGAGTCATTCGTCCGCGACCTCGCCGAAGGGCTCGAGGCGCCGGTGACCCAGGGCGGGACCAACTTGTCGGGTGGGCAGCGGCAGCGCATCGCGATCGCCCGGGCGCTCGTCAAGCGGCCAGAGATCTACGTCTTCGACGACAGCTTCTCCGCCCTCGACTTCAAGACTGACTCGCTCCTTCGCGCCGCCCTGGCCGAGGAGATCGCCGACGCGACCGTGGTCATCGTCGCCCAGCGGGTGGGGACGATCATGGGTGCGGACCGGATCGTGGTCCTCGATGCCGGCACGGTGGTCGGGATCGGGACGCACCTCGAACTGATGGCCACGTGCGAGACGTATCGCGAGATCGTGTATTCGCAGCTGAGCGCGGAGGAGGCCGCGTGAGCGGCCCAGGTGGCGGCGCGGGCGGCGCCCGGCGTCCGCCACCGCGCGGGTTCGGGGGCGGTGGCCCGTTCGGTGGCGCCGGTCTTCCGCCAGAGAAGCCGAAGGACCTCAAGGGTTCGTTTCGCCGCCTGATCGGGACCCTCCGTCCCGAGGCGCCGCGGATCGGCCTGGTCATCGCGCTGGCGATCCTGAGCGTGGCATTCGCCGTCGTGGGACCGAAGATCCTGGGCAACGCCACCGACATCATCTTCAACGGTGTTGTCAGCCAGCAGATCCCGGCCGGCCTGACCCAGCAGCAGGCTGTTGATGCCCTCCGTGCGTCCGGTCAGACCCAGCAGGCCGACCTGCTCGCGAGCCTCACCCTCACCCCTGGCGCGGGCATCGATTTCACGGCGCTGCGGAACGTCCTGCTCCTCGTCGCCGCCCTCTACATCGTCAGCTCGCTGTTCTCGTGGATGCAGTCCTAC
>JBBRXB010000010.1:0-87014 GCA_038248915.1 Candidatus Limnocylindrales bacterium
AACTTGAAGAGGACGTCATCATCGACCACGGCGCCGCGCCTCCTGCTCATCGCTTTAGACACGACAAGCATGAGGAAGCGGCGCCACTCGTTATCGGGCGATCACGCTCCCGGGTGTCGGGAGAACTCGGGGACTGTTCAGCCTAGCTGCAGCCGGAAGTGCTGCCGCAGTTGAGGCACTTGTAGCAGCTGCCGTTGCGGACCATGATCGACCCGCAGTCTGAGCAGCCTGGGGCGTCGGCCTGGGTCTGGAAGCTGACCTTGGTGCTGCCGATGGTCAGGGTGATCGGGGCGGTGCTGCCACCACTGGACTTGTCCGTGGTGTGGCCGTTGCCGCTGGCGGCGTGGCCGTTGGCCAGGGCGCCGTTCGTGGCGATGACGGCCAGCGGCTCGACGGCCTGTGCCGGCGCCCCGACGGGCTCGACGGCGACAGCGGTCGCCTTGGTGGCGTCGGCGTCGGTCGACTTCTCCTGAACCGGCGCAGGCGCCGGCTCCGCCACGGCCGAGGTGGTCGTCGCAGCCTGGCTCCCGAACGCGCCGCCGAACGGCGTGGCCGCCGGGGCCTCGTCGCCCACGATCCGCTCCTGGAGGCCGAGGTTGGCCTTGTCCTCCGGGGAGAGGAAGCGCGAGCCGAGCCAGCGGAAGATGTAGTCGATGATCGACTTGGCGATCGGGATCTCCTGGTTGCCGGTGAAGCCCGACGGCTCGAACCGGACGTGGGCGAACTTGTTGACGAGATCCTTGAGCGGCACGCCGTACTGGAGCGCCACAGACACGGTCGTCGCGAAGCTGTCCATCAGGCCCGACACGGTCGAGCCTTCCTTGGCCATCTTGAGGAAGATCTCGCCGGGCTGGCCGTCCGGGTAGAGCCCGACGGTGATGTAGCCCTCGTGACCGGCGATATCGAACTTGTGGGTGACCGCCGAGCGCTCGGCCGGGAGCCGGCGTCGATGGGGGAGGGCGGCCTCCGCCTGGGCGCGAGCGAGCTGCTTTCGAAGCTTCTCGACCACCTCGGTGTCGGCATCCGCGTCCGCGGCGTCGCCGTCCTTCTTCTTGCCGGTGCTGAGCGGCTGACTGCGCTTCGAGTTGTCGCGATAGACGGCGATCGCCTTCAGACCCAGCTTCCAGCCTTCGAGGTAGACCTTCTCGATCTCGTCCGCCGTGGCGTTCTCGGGCATGTTGACGGTCTTGCTGATGGCGCCACTGATGAACGGCTGGATCGCGCCCATCATCCGGACGTGGCCCATGTAGTGGATGGACCGCTCGCCGTTGGCCGGCTTGAACGCGCAGTCGAAGACCGGCAGGTGCTGTGGCTTGAGGTGCGGCGCGCCCTCGATGGTCTCGTGCTCGGTCAGGTAGGCGAGGATCTCGTCGACCTCTTCAGCGCCATAGCCGAGCTTGCGCAGGGCCGCCGGGACGGTCTGGTTGACGATCTTGAGGAAGCCCTCGCCGACGAGCTTCTTGTACTTGATGAGCGCGATGTCAGGCTCGACCCCGGTCGTATCGCAATCCATCATGAAGGCGATGGTGCCGGTCGGCGCGAGGACGGTGACCTGGGCATTCCGGTAGCCGTTCGCCTCGCCGAGCTCGAGCGCCTCGTCGAAGACGGCGTGCGCGGCGGCGATCATGTCCTTGGGGACGGCCTGGTCGGCCGGGATCTCATAGGCGGCGTCGCGGTGCTTGGCGATGACCCGCAGGAACGGCTCGCGGTTCTCGTCGTAGGACGCGAACGGGCCGCCGTGGTCGCGGGCGATGATGCTGGACTGGCGGTACGCCTCGCCGTGCATGATCGCGGTCAGCGCGGCGGCATAATCGCGGCCCTCATCGGAGTCGTAGGCGAGACCACGTGACATGAGCAGGGCGCCCAGGTTCGCGTAACCGAGACCGAGCGGCCGGAACTTGTGGCTGTTCTCCTCGATCCGGGGCGTCGGGTAGCTCGCGTTGTCGACGAGGATCTCCTGGGCCGTGATCGTGACCTTGGCCGCGAACCGGTAGGCGTCGACATCGAACTCGCCGTCCGCCTTGACGAACTTCATGAGGTTGAGCGAGGCGAGGTTGCACGCCGTGTCGTTGAGGAACATGTACTCGGAGCACGGGTTGGACGCGTGGATCCGGTCCGTGTTGGCCGAGGTGTGCCACTCGTTGATGGTCGTGTCGTACTGGATGCCCGGGTCGCCGCACAGGTGCGCGGCCTCGGCCATCTTGTGGAAGATGTCGCGCGCCTGGTAGGTGTCCATGACGGCGTGCGGGGCGACGACCGCGTGGGTCTGCCACTCCCCGTCGTTGACGACGGCATCCATGAACTCGTCCGTGACGCGGACGCTGTGGTTGGCGTTCTGGAAGAAGACCGAGCCGTAGGCCTCGCCCGTGAAGGAGGGGTCGTAGCCCGCCTCGATGAGGGCCCAGGCCTTCTGCTCCTCGTGCGCCTTCGAGTCGATGAAGTCGAGGACGTCCGGGTGACCGGCATCGAGGATGACCATCTTGGCCGCGCGACGGGTCTTGCCGCCCGATTTGACGACTCCGGCGAAGGCGTCGTAGCCCTTCATGAACGAGACGGGGCCCGAGGCGGTGCCGCCACCGGCCATCTTCTCGCGCGATGAACGGATCGTGGACAGGTTGCTGCCCGCGCCGGAGCCGAATTTGAAGAGCATGGCCTCCGTTTTGGCGAGGTCCATGATCGAGGACATCGTGTCCTCCACCGAGTTGATGAAGCAGGCAGAGCACTGGGGCTTCGCTTCGATGCCGACGTTGAACCAGACCGGCGAGTTGAAGGCCATCTTCTGGTGGACGATGAGGTGGGTCAGCTCCGCCTTGAAGGTCTGGAGGTCTTCGTCCGTCGCGAAGTAGCGCTGGGTCTCCGCCCAGGCGGTGATCGTGTTGACGACGCGGTCGATCAGCTGGCGGACGGACGTCTCTCGTTCCGCCGTGCCGAGGTGGCCGCGGAAGTACTTGCTGACGACGACGTTGGTGGCGAGCTGGCTCCAGAAGTCGGGGACCTCGACGTCCTTCTGCTCGAAGACGCTCTTGCCCGACTCGTTGGCGATGCCGGCGGTCCGGTACTCCCAGGTGATCTCGTCGTACGGATGGACGCCCGGCCGGGTCCAGCGACGCTCGAAGGTCAGGCCACGGACGGGGGTCGTGCCGTCCAGCGCCGTGCCGTCGAACGAGGCGCCATAGGGGCCGGCGTGGCGATGGGGGGCCTTGGCCGCGGGTTGGGCCGGGGCCGTCTGGGCCTGGGCCGTGGCGCTCTTGTCGGCGACCGTGGTGCCAATGCCTCGAGCCATCTGCGTCTCTCCTCCGTCGGTTCCGATGCGGTGGCGTCGTAGCTGCCGCATTTTGCTCGTCGTCGCTCTCATCGAGATTGTCTGGGGGCCGTTCCAGGCCGGCGAGTCTGGCCGGGATGGAACGTGTTGGGCGTCTCGGTTCGATCTGGCGACGCAAGGATGCTACGCCGCTGGGCGGCGAGAGTCAACCCTGAAACCACAACATGTAGTGGTTGGTGTGTGTGCGTGAACGCTACATCTGGTGGTTTCCGGTTTCCACGCTTGGGCGGGTCGCGTCCACGCTCGGGGGCGGTTCGTCCACGTTCTAGGTCGGCTTGTCCACCAGTCTGTCCACGGTCAGGGAGGGGTTGTCCACGGGTCGTGCACAGGGGCCGATGCGAACGGATGTTCTGTTCGGCGGTCGGTGGCGGCCCCGGCCGTCCCGCAATTCCTCCATGGCCGGCGGCGACCCAAACCGTGATCTCGCCAGCGTGGCGGGCACGGCCGGCCCTCCGGTTCGCCCTTGGGCAAGGCCGACTCCTGTCAGGGCGTCGCCTTGAACGTGACCTCGGCATCGAACTGGGCCTGACCGGCGATGTACGCCGGTTCCAGCGCGATCGACGCCGATATGGCGTCGACCCAGCGAAGGCCCTTGCACGAGGCGGATCCGGCCACGCCCTTGGCATCGGACTGGGTGACGGTCACCGGGCAGTGCGTCGGGTCCGACGTCATCCAATGCTGTCCGTCCTCGATCCGATCGATCAGGACGAAGGCGCCGCCGTCGGGCGACTCGGGACCGGACCCGCTGCCGAACCGAAGGTAGAGACCCTTGCCGTCGGTCCACGTGATCTCGGTGCCGAAGTCCGCATACGACGCCGCACTTCCGGTCAGCTGGCCGAGCGTCGTCGCGGTCCCGTCGATCGTCACCGTGGCGGTGCCGGCCGTATAGATGGCGAGCGGCGGCGGCAGGGAGAACCCAGCGTCCGTCGGATCGAACGAGCCGACCTTGCCGGGGTCGAACGAGCCGACCTCGCCGGGATCGAACGAGCCGAACTCGCCGGGGTCGAACGAGGGCATCGGCTCGAGGATCGGGTTCCCCAGGCCACCCATCCCGAGCAGGTACTGGCAGCCGCTAAGGACGAACGCGGCTCCCACCAGCACGGCGGCGATGGCGGCGCGCATGACCCCTCACAGTCCGCTGTACGCGTGAAGACCGCTGAACCACAGCGACCCCGAGTACGTGACGAGGACCATCCCGAATCCGACGACGAGCAGCAGCGCCGCCGGCCGCCCGGCCCACGATCGCTGGTTGCGCGCGTGGAGATAGATGGCGTAGGTCAGCCAGGTGACGAGCGCGGCCGTCTCCTTGGGGTCCCAGCCCCAGTAGCGCGACCAGGCGATCGACGCCCACCACGAGCCGAGGATGATCATCGTCGCGAAGATCGGGAACCCGATGATGACCGCCCGGTAGGCGACCTCGTCGAGGACCTTGTGCGACGGCAGCCAGCTGAACCGGTCGTGCTGGCCCTGGACCAGGTACGCGACCCCGGCCGCGAAGCTCGTGGCGAAGATGCCGTAGCTGATGACCGCCATCCCGACGTGGATGGTCAGCAACGGCGCGTTCTGGAGGGCCGGCACGAGCGGCGTGATCTGGGCTGGCAGGCTCGAGCCGTACAGCAGGATCGCCAGCGCGACCCCGAGCGGGATGAACCCGATCGTTCGGATGGCGTAGCGCCGCTGGAGGAACAGGTAGCCGCCGATCATCGAGAAGGCGAAGGCGACGCTGAATTCGAACAGGTTGCCCCACGGACCGCGACCGACGAGATAGGCGCGCAGAAGCATCGAGGCGCCGAGGACGAGCCAGCCCACGAAGGTCAGGCCGATGGCGACGCGCGAGAGCGGGCTCGGCGAGGCGTAGGTGTCGAGTCCGCTCGCCGCTGAGCGCGTCTGCTCGGTCACGAACGAGCCGGTCACGACGCCGGCATACGCGGGCTGGCGCGCGGGCGCCAGGCTCGGCAGCATGCGCCGGTCGTTGGCCAGCATGACCGCGTGCCCGACATGGGCGGCGAAGCCCAGGGCGACCAGGATGACCCCGAACGAGAACAAGCCGAACGAGACGGCGGCCATCGTCATCGCATCAAGCGGCCGCGGCCCCGCCCGGTCGGGGACCGGGGGTGGTGCGGATGGCGACCGCCCGCGCGTCGACCTTCAGGACGAGGCCGCAGTTGGTGCAGGTGTCGACGACGGCCATACGGCCGAGGCCACACATCGGGCAGATGACGCCGAGCTCGTCATGACAGCGCTCGCAGCGGGTCGTGCCCGACGGGTAGACCAAGCCGTCGCGGCGGCAGTGCGGGAGACCGACCGGGTAGACCGGCTCGTCGCCGGGACCGATCTCGGCCACCCGCGGGCCCTCCTCGAAGACGACCTTCACGCGTGGCTTGCGAACCAAGTAGATCATCATCCCGAGCCCGAGGAACGTCAGGAACGGCATGACCACGCCGAGCAGGATGATGACCGGCAGCGCGGCGATCAGGACGCCCCAGTCCGGTGACACGAAGACGGCCGTGACGGCGAGGATCTGGGTCCAGATCTCGTTGAGCACGTCGATGATGTTCACGGCCGCATCCTACCAGTCCCGCCAGTCGAACCGCCGCTCCGCGGTGCCTTGCGCGGGTTGCCCTTCTTGGTCGTCGCGCCACGGCCCGGCTTCCACGATGGCCGGTCTGTTTCGGCCGGGTCGCCGTCGCTGGAGGTTGCCGGGGCGGGCGTCGGGCGGGCCCCGCGGGCTGGTCGCGGATTGCCGATCGACGGCGACGACAGCTTCCCGGCCCCGAGCCGTCCGAGGAGCCACGCGGAGCCCGCCGTTCGTGCTCCGCGCAGTCGCGACCCGTGGCGCAGGTCGCGGTCGTCCGTGACGACGAGCAGGACCGCCGAGCCGTCAGCGCCATCGAGCATCCGGACGTCGTCGATGATGGTCAGGATGATCTCGTCCGCGGTCCGCCCGCCGCTGTAGCGGACGACCAGGCCGGCGGCGATCCGTTCATTGCGGAGGCCGCGCTCCGGTGGTCCGTCGAACACGAGTTCGATGGTGGTGGCGGCCGGGATCGCACCCCGGAGACGGCCGATGAGCGCCGCCGGCGGCGCAGCACCGGGTCCCGCGCCACTCGCCTTGGATAGCGCATGGAGCAGGTTCGTGCCGTCGACCAACAGGCGCCGGGTCGCTGCGAGGGGGTCGCGGTCGGCGTGGGGCATCGGCGCCATCGTACGCGTCGAGAAGCGCGCGGCTACGATCGGGCGATGGGACTGCTCCTCCTCGTCGACCTCGATGGGGTCGTGTATCGCGGCACGGACCCAGTGCCGGGCGTCGCCGCGGTGCTGGCCGATCGCGCCGCGCGCGGTGACGACATCGTGTATGTCACCAACAACTCGATGCATTATCGCGCCGACTACCAGACCAGGCTCGCCGCGATGGGCGCGCCGGTCTCGCCAGACACGGTCGTCTCGTCAGCCCGGGCGACCGCGGCCTACCTGCGCGAGCACGATCCCGAGATCCGGCGCGTGCTGGTCCTCGGCGCGGGCGGGTTGGAACGCGAGCTGCGCGACGTCGGCTATGGCGTGGTCACCTCGGGCGCGGCCGCGACCCGGATGAGCCAGGAATCGATCGGCGGGTTCGAGGCGGCCGGGCGGCCGGATGCGGTCGTCGTCGGACTCGACCCGAACCTGACCTATGCCCGTCTCGCGGTGGCGTCCGATTCGATCCGAGCCGGCGCCCATTTCATCGCGACCAACCGCGACCCCGTGTACCCGACCGAGCGTGGGTTGCGACCGGGGGCTGGCTCGATCGTCATCGCGCTGGAGGCCGCCACCGGGATCGTGCCGGTCTCGATCGGGAAGCCCGCGCCGTACCTGCTGGAGGCGGCCGCCCACGCCGTGGGGCGCGAGCCGGGCGAGGCGATCATGATCGGCGATGGGATCGCCACGGACCTCGCCGCGGCCCGGGCGGTCGGCGCTCGCTGCGTGTTGATGCTGACCGGGGTCACGAACCGGGCCGAGCTCGACGCCCTGCCGCCGGACCAGCAGCCGACGGCCATCGCCGCCGATGCCGGGGAGCTGGCGGCGGCGCTGGAGCGGCTGGCCGGCAACTAGGAAGGGAGCGGCCGCGGCGAGGTGCGCGACGGCCGCGGTCCGAATGGCCACCTAGTCTCCCGGCGAATATCTGGCCGGATCGGCGTGGGCCCGGTGACAGATATGCACGGAGTGACTACTGGGCCAAGATCCAGGCCCGATCAGGCTTTGCTGCCGCCGGGTCGACGCTCAGCCATGTGCCAGGAACGCCGCCAGAGGCCCTGGATCGACCGATTCCGCGGCCTACCAATCACCGGGTGGATATTTGGCCAAGGTGGGCGCCCCCGGGCCACGGTCGAGGGCCGGCATCCGCCATGGCCTCCAGGCTCGACGCTCGCAGGTGGCCCATCAGTGCGGCGCGGCCCGCGGCCATGACCGCATGAGCCGCGCACGCGCCATGGGCCAGGCAGGCGGTGTCGCGCAGGATGCAGCCGGTCTCGGGTTCCGACCGATCGATGGCACCGACGATGTCGAGGACGGAGATCGTGGCGGCTGGCCGGGCGAGGCGATAGCCGCCTGTCCGTCCGACCTGGCCCACGACGAGTCCGGCGCGGACGAGATCGGTCATCACCTGGGGCAGGAACGCTGGCGGGATGGCCTGCTCGACGGCGATCGCCCGCGCGCTGAGCGACCGATCGAGCGGCGCTCGCGTTAGCGAGACCATCGCCCGAAGCCCATAGCTGCTCCGATGCGACAAGTTCAGGCGCACGTCAGTTCTTCGGGTCGCCGTCGCCGGCCATGAAGATCCCGATCGCGCCGCGACCGACGAAGTTGAAGGCGTGGGTGACCATCGGGTACATGCCATCTTCCTGCGGGCTGAACTCGATGATCGCGCCCTGGGCGGGGGACAGGTCGACCGCCTGGCTGCCCCAGCCGTCGGCGTTGCCCTTGAGCAGGGCCATGCCCTCCTTGATGACCGTGTCGAAGATCGTCCCGACGACGTGGTACGAGCTGTCGATGTTCGGCCCTGCGTCGAGGACGAAGACCCGGACGCGGCCCTTGGTCGGGACGGCGATCGGGTTGTCCTTGTACTGGTCGGCCACGCCGTTGAAGACGACGAAGTCGGGCGCGGGAGCGGCGCTCGAGGCCTTGAGGTAATCGGCCGGCTGGCCCTGACCGCCGAGGTACCACTCGCTCTGGACGAACGCGACTTCCTTGTCGACCTTGGGCAGGCCGCCCTTGGGCTCCACGATGACCATGCCGAACATCCCGTTGGCGATGTGGTGGAGCGCCGGCGCGGTCCCGCAGTGGTACATCCACACTCCGGCATAGTCGGCGGTGAAGGTGTAGGTGAACGTCGCACCCGGCATGATCTCGACCATCTGGTCGTTCATCGCCGTCTGGCTCGCGTGGAAATCGATCGAGTGGCTCATCGTGCCCTGGTTGGTCAGATGGACATTGACCGTGTCACCGAGATGGACCCGGATGGTCGGACCAGGCACGGTGCCGCCGAACGTCCAGGCATGGACGACGAAGCCGTCGGCGACCGTGATGTCCTTCTCGATCATCGGCATGTCGATGTCGTGGACGGTGCCTTCGAGGAGCCTGGGGGCGGTCGCGTCGACCAGGCTGTACTTGGGCGCGTTCGGGTCGGCGATGGGAGCGGCCGGCGCAGCCGCGTCGGGGGCGACGGGACCGGCCGAGGCGTCGGGCGCCATCGACATGCCGGCCATGGCGTCACCGGCGACCGCGATCGAGCCCTTCATGCCGGCGTCGGCGTGACCGGGGATCGAGCACAAGAACGGGAGCCCGGCGGCCGGGACGTCGACTTCGCCCTTGACGGTCTTGCCGGCTTCGGCGGTCAGCTTCGTGCCGTCGGCGAAGGTCAGGTCGTGGGTCGTCGCGCCATCGTTGACGAACGTGACGGGATGGGGACCGACGACGGCCACGATCGGCGCCGATGGCTTGAAACCGAGATCGAAGGCGTGGATCTCGAGGACCTCGCCGGCTCCTGTGGAGGCGCCAGGCGCTGGCGCGGCCGGTCCGGGCGCGACCGGCGGGGCTGAGGTCGGAAGAGCGACGGCCGGGACGGCGGCTCCAGCGGGCACCGCCGGCGGGAACGTCCAATTCGCTGCCGACGGCGTCGCGCAGCCGGCGAGGAGCAGGACGAGGAAGACGCTGACGATGACGGGCAGGCGGGACATCTGTGGCCTCAGGTAACGGCAATGTCGTACGGGTCGGGTACGAGTTTCCGTGCGGTCCCGTCGCGCATCACGATGCCGAACCGCCCGAAATCGACAGGCCGTTCGGCACGTCGTGCGCGTGGGTGGCCGTGGCCACGGCCACCGCCACAGGGCCACGAATGGGGGCCCTCGACGCCCCGATTCCGCGCGATCCACGCTCGGCCGCGGCGCCAGCGGCCGCCGCGATGGCCCGCGCGAGTCAGTCCAACCTTGTCGTCACTTCCTCGGCACCGGCCGGCGCCACGGCCGCGGAGGCCTGTCGGGCCGCGCCCTCGCCCGCCTCCTCGAGTGACGCGTCGAGGATCTCCAGGACCCGTCGCGCGCCCAGTCCTTCGAGGATCGTTCGTGCCGCATCCGCGGCGACGCGGGCCTCGGCTGAGCCCGACCCGACGAGCCGCACGAACAGGATCGAGGTCATGGCCTCGTCCCACGGCAGGCCGAGGTCGCGCCAGCCCGCGATAGCCGCCCGGAAGCCGGCGACCGCCTCCTGGGTGGAACCGTCGAGGGCAGCGAGGCCGGCGCGGATGGCGGTCCGGTCGACATCGATCGCTCGCCCGTGGGCGCCAGTCGCGATCATCCGGTCGAGCGCCGATCGGGCGACGGCGGCATCTCGTCCAAGGAGGGCCGCCTCGGCTGCCCGCGGCAGGACATAGGGTGCATTGAGGGCGCTCAGCGTGGCCATCTCGAGCCAGCCGTCCGCGGCCTCGGCGAACCGTCCGTTGGCGAGGGCACCCCAGGCCCGCATGTCGATGGCATTGCTGGCCAGGTCGTTGTCCTGGATGTCCTCAAGGGTGACTTCGTAGCGCGCCTGGACCTCGGCCTCGTCGATCTCGCCGCGGAGCAGGGCGATCACGGTCGAGGTGCCCTCCATCGGCAGCCGGATGGTCGGCTCGATCTCGAGCTCGTCGAGCGAGGCGAAGGCGACCGCCTGGAACGACCACTCACCGGTCCGGAACGAATCCTCGCCGGCATTGCCGATCAGCAGGAGCTCCATGTCGCGACGGCCGATCCGGCGGGCGATGGCGATGGCCTCCAACTCGAGCGCGACCGCCGCTCGAGGGTCGCGGATCGCGAGATCCAGGCTGAGTGCTGTGAGGGCCCGGGCCTCCCAGGCCGGCAGATCGTGCTCGACCGCCAGCCGTCGAGCCCCCTGGGCGAGCGCCATCCCTTCGACCTGGCGCCCCGCCTTGGATAGGAGGTTGCCCTTGATGACGAGCGCCTCGATCAGCAGCTCGTGGAGCTCCTCCCGTTCGGCGATCGGGAGGCACCGGTCGACCAGGGCGAGGCCGTCGGCGATCCGGTCCTGGGAGAAGCGGATCCTGGCCATGGCCCCCAACAGGGCAGCGAGATCGGCGTCGTCGGCGACCCCCTCGGCCTCGACGATGGCCGGTTCGAGCAGCAGCTCGGCGTCCTCCGGCCGACGACTCGCGATCAGGGCCGCGGCGAGCAACGCGACCGACTGGAATGCGGCTTTCGTGTCGCCCATCTCGCGGCGCAGGCTGATCGCCTCGCGGAGAAAGGCGTCGGCGCGGTCTGGTCGGAGGGCGTTGCTGGCGGCCCGCCCGGCACGTTCGAGGATCGGCGCCCGATCGGCCGGATCACCGGTCACGAGAAGGGCCTGCTCAAGGAACCCGATGGCGCTTTCCGGCGAGCCGAGGTTCAAGGCGCGATCGGCAGCGCCCACGAGCGCGAGCCGAGCCTGTACTGCGACCGCGTCGCCCTCGGGTCCCTCGGGGGCCGCCTGCCACGCGGCGATATAGTGACCGGCTAGCGCGCCCGCAAGTTCGTCCTCGCCCAGCGATTCGAAGAACCGGGCCGCCGCGAGATGACGGGCCCGGCGTTCGCGTTTCGCCAGCGTCCCGTAGGCGACCTCGCGGATGAGCGCCTGGACGAACCCGTACATGCCCCGCTCCGGGGAGCGCGGATCCACCTCCTGGCTGATCAGCTCGGCCCGCGCGAGGTCGTGCAGGCGCGACTGGAGCCGTGTCGGCTCCTCACCCGACACGGCGGCCAGCCCCTCGAGCGTGAAGGACTGACCCAGCACGGCCGCGTCCTGCAGCAAGGTCCGATCGGCCGGGTCCAGGCCGTCGAGACGAGCCGCGATAAGCGCGTGGAGCGTCTCCGGGACGGCCAGCTCACCGAGGTCGCCGACCGGCTCATAGTGGCCATCGGCCTCGCGCAGGCGCCCATCGGAGACCAGCATCCGGACGGTTTCGACGGCGTACAGCGGGATGCCGTCGGCCCGCGCCACGATCGAACGTGCCGCGGCTGCCGGCAGCCCCGGTACGAGCCCGGCCAGGAGCTCGTGCATCGAGGCCTCGTTCAGGGGCTCCACGTCGAGGGCCAGGAAGTTCCGGCGGCCGGCACCCCATTCGGGCCGGCGCTGGAGGAGGTCCGGGCGGGCCAACGTGATGATCAGGATCGGGACGCCGCGACTCCACTCGAGCAGGTGATCGATGAAGTCGAGCAGTCCGACGTCGGCCCACTGGAGGTCCTCGAACAGGAGTCCGACGGTACCGGTCGACGCCAGCCGCTCGAAGAACGTCCGCCACGCACGGAACAGCTCGTCGCGGCCACCGGCTGGCGCCTCCCCGACTCCGAGCAGCGCCAGCATCGACGGTTCGATCCATTGCCGCTCGTCCTCGTCCGGGACGTGGGTCGCGAGCATCTCGAGGACCTTGGTGCGGGTGGTGTCGGTATCGTCCGTCTCGAGCAGGCCGGCCCGCGATCGGATCATCTCGCCGAGGGCCCAGAAGGTCACGCCTTCGCCATAGGCCGGGGAGCGCCCGTCGTGCCACCAGACCCCCTCGACGACACCGTCGACGTACTTGAGGAACTCCCAGGCGAGGCGGCTCTTGCCGATCCCTGCCTGGCCGGTGATCGAGACGAGTCGCGCTCGCTGCTCCCGCGCGGTCGCGTGGAACAGGTCCTTGAGCAGGCGAAGCTCCGTGTCGCGACCGACGAACGGCGCTTCCAGCCGATCGCTCCGGCCCAGGCCCTTGCGCTTGCTGACCACGCGCAAGGCCAGCCAGGCCGCCATCGGCAGCTCCTTGCCCTTGAGGACCTGGTTGGCGACGGGCTCGAACGCGATCGCGCCGGAGGCCGCCCGCTGGGTCGTGTCGCCTACGAGGACCGTACCCGGCGTCGCAACGCTCTGGAGGCGTGACGCGGTGTTGACCAGGTCGCCCGCGACCATGCCCTGGTCGGTCGCTCCAAGCGTCACGGCGGCCTCGCCGGTCAGCACGCCGGACCGCGCCTGGATGCCCGGCCCGAGGCCACGGACCGCCTCGACCAGTTCGAGCGCGGCGCGGACCGCACGTTCCGCATCGTCCTCGTGGGCGACCGGGGCACCCCACACGGCCATCACCGCGTCCCCGATGAACTTCTCGACGGTGCCGCCGTAGCGATCGATGATCTCGCGCGACATCTCGAAGTAGCGTGTCAGGAGCTCGCGGACGGCCTCCGCGTCGCGGCCCTCGGCCAGGGCCGTGAACCCGACAAGATCGGCGAACAGGATCGTGACCAGTCGCCGCTCCGCGACCGGGGCGATCCCGAGTCGGGGCGCGTCTTTGGCATCCGGGGCGGCCGCACCGACGGCGACCTCGTCCGCGGTCAGTCGAAAGCCGCAGTCCCCACAGAAACGGGCTGCCGGACTGTTGGTCGCGCCGCAGGACGGGCACACGGCGATGAGGCGATGGCCGCATTCGGCACAGAACTTCCGTCCGGGCTCGGTCGGTGTTCCGCAGACGGGACAGTTCACGACCGGAATGTACCGTGCGCGTCCGCTGGGCGTCAGGTGGTGCCCGCCGCCAGAGCGAGTAGCCCGCTCCCATTGCTGCCATACGTGCCCACGAGCGTTAGCTCGCGTCATGGGACCTTGGTCGCGCAGGCTCGGTCATCCCACGCTCGGATCGGCGTGAGCGAGCCGGTTCTTGACCCGCCCTGCGCCTGTTAAGCGCGCTACCGATCGTGGGACGACCGTATGGGGATTTCGGACGCCGCGGGACACGGCCCGGCGATCGCGCCACGGCACGCCGTCCGGCGATGGCCCGCCGCCCTCGCCGCCGTCAGCTCCCGGTCAGCTCCGGGATCCCCGCGCCCCAGGTCAGGAACGACCCACGTAGCTCGGACAGCTCGGCTTCCTCGGTGAAGGCCACGTCCAGGGCGTGGAGGTCCATCGCCCACAGCTCCGGCAGCGTCAGCCCGATCGTCTCGACGGCCCGCAGGTACTCCTCGGACAGCGTGATGTCCGAGACCGTCGTGTCGTCCGTGCTGAGCGTGACCGGCACGCCGGCGCGATGGAGCTGGACCAGCGGATGTGCCGCGACCGACTCGACGATGCCCGCCTGCCAGTTCGAGGTGGGACACAGGTCCAACGTCACACCCCCGGCGATGAGGTCGGCGCACAGTTCCGGGTCGTCGATCGCCCCCGGGCCGTGGGCGATCCGCTCTGGGGCGACGGACAAGGCGCGGCGGACCTGCGCGGCACCGCCCCATTCGCCGGCATGGATGGTGATCCGCAAACCACCGGCACGGGCGGCCTCGAAGGCGGCCGCGTGCGTGAGCGGGTCCGGGTAGGCCTCCTCCGGCCCGGCCAGGTCCCAGCCGGTCAGGCCGTGGTCACGAAACCGGGCCGCGGTTTCCGCGAGCTCGACGTTCGCAACGGGATCATGCGAGCGGAGCGCGGTACAGATGAGCCGGACGGTGGTTCCGGTCCTGAACGCCGCGTCGCGCGCGCCCGCGCACACGGCCGCGATGCCGTCGCCGAGCGACAGCCCGCCTGCGAGGTGCAGTCGCGGTCCCCAGCGGATCTCGACGTAGCGGACGCCGTCGGCGGCCTTGGTCTCGACCAGCTCGGCGGCGACCCGTTCGAGCGCCTCGGCGTCCTGCATCAGAGCGATCGGCAGGTCGAACGCGCGCAGCAGCTCGGCCTGATCGCGGCACGGCATCGGCGCGATGAGCGCGGCGGACATCCCGGCCCAGTCGCGCGGTGCATCGAGCCCGCGCGTGCGCGCGAGCTCCAGCGCCGTGTCCACACGGAGCGAACCATCGAGATGGAGGTGGAGCTCCGCCTTGGGCATGGCCTCGACCAGGCGACGGAGCGCGGGCCCGGCGAGCGGCGGTGTCTGAGGGTCGTCCATGGCGTCGATGCTACGATTCTGCGGCTGCCCCGATCCGGCGTATCCGCAAGCGCGGGTGACGGCCCGATCGGTGGTGGCGCCGTCCGTGTGGGTGGCCGCGAGCCAAAAAGGATCCACCATGTCCACCGTCCTCGTCACCGGCGCGAGCGGTTTCGTCGGCCGCCACCTCATCCCGACCCTGCTCGCCGCCGACCATCGGGTCATCGCCCTCGTCCGGACCGCGACCGATGGCGAACTGGTCGTCGCACGCGTGGCACCTGCCCGTCGATCCGCCGTCGAGCCCCGGATCGGCGACGTCACCCGACCCGAGACGCTCGGTCCGGCGCTGGTCGGTGTCGACGCGGTCGTCCACCTCGTCGCCATCCCGCGCGACTTCCACGGTGGCGCGGACATGCGCCTGGTCAACACAGAGGGGACCCGCGCGGTCCTCTCGGCGATGGCAGCGGCCGGCGTCCGACGCCTCATCCACATGGGCGCGATGGGTGTCGAGGACGTCCCGGATCTCCACTACGCGAGCTCGAAGGCCAAGGCGGAAGCGCTCGTCCGAGCGTCGAGCCTCGACTGGACGATCCTCAAGCCGTCCCTCCAGTTCGGCGAGGGCGACGGGTTCTTCAACATCGTCGCGGGGCTGGTGCGCATCTCCCCGGGCATCGTCCCGGTCCCGGGCGACGGCAAGAGCCGTTTCCAGCCGATCCACGTCGACGATGTCGCGATCGTCACGGTCCGCGCCCTGGCCGATCCGACGACCATCGGCCAGCCGTACGAACTGGGCGGCCCGCGTTACTGGACGTATCGCGAGATCACCCGGGAGGTCCTGACCGCCCTGGGCAAGCGACGCGTCATCGTGCCGATGCCGATCGCGCTCATCCGCCTGGTGGCCAGCACGGCCGAGCTCGTCCACGTCCCCTTCCCGGTCGCCACGGACCAGCTCCGCCAGCTGCGGCTCGACAACATCGGCCCGCTCGATGTCATCCCGACGACCTTCGGCTTCGAACCGCGACCGATGGAGGGCGCGCTCGGGTATCTGCGCCACAAGCCGGCCGACCAGGTTCCGGCACCCGCATGACCGACCCACTCCGCCGGGTCGTCGGCGGGTTCATCTGGCTGGCGATCGTCATCGCCATCGCGCTCGGTGCGGCCGGCATCGTGGCCGGGATGGACCACGCCCCGGGCACCGCCGGCCGGGCGGACGTCACGGCCGCCGGTGACGCCGAGGTCACGCCGCTGCTCGACGCGGCACAGGCCGATCTGGCCGCGCTGGCCGACGAGGTCGAGGCCCTCGGGACGCAGGCGCGCGCCGCGCTCGGTGCGCTGAACGGGCTCGACCCGGCGGCCGGCGAGACGGCCGTCACGGAAGGCGATCGGCTGGTCATCGAAGTCGTGGTCCGGACCGATCTCCTGCGCAAGAACCTGGCGGCCGTGCCCTATGTCGGTACGCCGACGGCCGGGCTGACCGTCTCGGACGCGATCGTCGCCCGACACGCAGCGCTGGTCGCCGCGCTCGATGCCACGGATGGCCTCGATACGGCCTGGGCGCGATTGACCGTCGGGTCGGTCGCCGCGACGCGGATGAGCGCCGCGCTCGCCGAGCACGACCGACTCGTGACCGAGGCCGTGCAGAAGGGCCGGCTGGCCAGGTACGCCGACGCGACGAAGCTGCTCGCGCAGGCCGAAGCCCAGATCGCGGTCGCCCGGCAGCAGCGCGACGGCCTCGTCAAGACCGTCGACGTGTCCGTGCTCGACCAGTGGCTCGCGCGGAACGCCACCTACGACGACGCGCTCAAGAACCTGTACAAGGCGATCTCCAAGGTCGGCAAGAAGGTCACCGACGCGACTCGCGCCGCGGTCAAGGCGGAGGCCGCCGCCCGCGCCAACCTGCCACCCGATACCCGGGGCCTGGTCGTCATCATGGCCGACATCGGGCGCGGCGGGATGAACAGCGCCGTCATCGCCATCGAGGAGGCACGGGCCAAGCTGACCGACGCGATCGACGCCGGGAGCGCCACGCCAAGCGACGCACCCGAGCCGACCGGCGGCTCCTGACCCGTCCGGGCGCGGCTACACTGAGTGCCCAAACCCAGCCACCGGCCGGTCGCTCCAGTCGACCAAGGCCCGTGCGTTCCGGAGGACTCCCCGCCAGTGCAGATCCGCGTCGTCACCGATCAGCCGTGGGCCGTGCCCGCGGATGTCCTGGTCATCCCCGTCGCCGCCAAGCCCGCCTTCGATGGTGAGCTCGGTGAGCTCGATCGCCGAAGCGGGGGTGAGCTGACCGCGCTCGTCGACTTCGGCGAGCTGACCGGCAAGCGCTATGCCACCTCACTGTCGGCCGGCGGCGAGTCGAAGAGCGGGCGCCTGCTGACCGTCGGCTTGGGAGATCCCGCGACCATCGACCGCGAGATCGTGGTGCGCGTCGCGGCGTCCGCCGAGCGGCGCCTCGGTGGCCGTACCGTCCATCGGCTGGCCATCTGGCTCAGCCCACTGATCGCGGGTCTCGACAACGATGCCGAGACGGTCGCGACCCTGGTCGCGCGCGGCGTGCTCGAGGGCTCCTACGACCCGCGGACGATCTACCGCGACGAGGTCGAGTCGGTGCCGCCGGTCCTCGACGAGCTCGTCCTCGTGGCGCCCGGCGCCGATGTCGCGGCGCTGACCAAAGCTGCCGAGCGCGGCGTGATCATCGCGGAGGGCGCGAACATCGCCCGGACGCTGTCCAATCGCGCATCGAACGACGTCAGTCCGATGGTCCTGGCCGAGGAGGCCCGCGCGATCGCCGAGCAGCACGGCCTGTGGATCGACGTCATCGAGCCCGAGCAGGCCACCGAGATGGGCATGGGCATGTTCATGGCGGTCGGGCGTGGCAGCGACAACCCGCCGCGGATGATCGTCATGCGCTCCGGCGGGGAAGGGGAGCGCGACACGCTCGACCGGCACCTGGCCATCGTCGGCAAGGGCGTCTGCTTCGACTCGGGCGGCATCAGCATCAAGCCCGCCGCCCGGATGGAAGAGATGAAGATGGACAAGACCGGCGCCTGTACGGTCATCGCTGCCATCGCGACGGTCGCGCGCCTGGCCCCCGGGACCCCGCTGCTGGCCCTCGCGCCGGCCGTCGAGAACATGCCCGGCCCGCATTCCACCCGGCCCGGCGACATCGTCACCGCGCTGAATGGCAAGAAGGTCGACATCACCAACACCGACGCCGAGGGGCGGCTCATCCTTGGTGACGCCCTGACCTACGCGGAACGCCTCGGAGCGACCCACCTGGTCGACATCGCCACGTTGACCGGCGCGGTGTCACGCGCCCTCGGGCATCTCGTCACCGGGGCGTTCGGCACGCCGCAGGACTTCTACGACACGGTCGAGGCGGCCGGGTCGCGGGCTGGCGAGCGCTACTGGCAGCTGCCGCTCATCGACGAATACGTCCCGGAGATGGACAGCTGGTACGGCGACCTCCAGAACTCCGGCTCGCCGGAGGGATCGCTGGTCAAGAGCGGGCTCTTCCTGCGCGAGTTCGTGACCAGGCCGTGGGTCCACCTGGACATCGCCGGCACGGCCTACTTCCGCAAGGCCACCCCGTATGCCCCGCGCGGCGCGACCGGCGTGTCCCACGCGACCCTGGTCGAACTGGCCCTGGCCGGCGTCCGGGCTGGCTGACCCGACCGCCGCCCGCCGCTGACCGCCGCCGACCCAGACCGCCGATCCCACCCGAAGCCGCGAGACGATGGAGCCGCTGGCCTGGCTGCTCGCGATCGGTGGCTTCGTCCTGGGAGGTGTAGCGGACCGCGTCGCGACGCGCTGGCCGGAGCACGACGAGGAGCACCCGCCCGGTCGCCCGGTCGACTGGCGAACGGCCGTCAGCGCGCTGGTCGGGGCCGTGGCGTTCGGGCTCCTGCCGATCCGATTCGGCGACGATCCGCTGGCCATGGTCGTATTCGGGGCGTGGTTCGTGACCCTTGTCGTCGGCCTGGCGACCGATCTCGACCAGCGCCTGCTCCCGGATGTCCTGACCCTGCCGGTCATCCCGGTCGCCCTCATCTACGCGTTGAGCGGCCAGAACCCGCTCGTCGGCACGGACGTGCTCATCGCGGTCATCGCCGCGGCCGCCATCCCGCTGGTGCTCTATCTGCCGTCGATCCCGTTCGGCGCCGGGGCGTTCGGGTTGGGCGATGTCAAGCTGCTGATCGGGGTCGGGCTGCTGACGGGCGGCAGCCGCGCCCTCGGCAGCGTGGTGTTCGCGCTGGTCCTGGCCGGGGTCGTCCTGGTGGCCCTCCTGGCGACCCGACGCATCGGGCGGCAGACCTATGTGCCATTCGGGCCGTTCTTCATCCTCGGTGCGTTGTGGGCCGTGCTCCTGCGACCGTGAGGTCCCATGCCGATGGGACCATCAGGTCAGGCCCGGCGCGCCGCACGCTGACTAGACTTGACGCGTATCATCCCCCCAGAGCCGGTGTCGTCCCAAGTGGTGCCCCTTCGGACGGCGACTCACCGGCGGGCGTCCCCGTAAGACGCACTTCGACACTGAGGGGTCGAGGCGAAGACGGAGTAAAGCTCGCACGATGACATCGCCTACGTGAAGCGCAGTCTGACCGATCGCATTGGCGACCCATCCGCCACCGGATGGAGCTCGACGACCGGTTCGACGCCACCCCGCCGGAGGCTCCGCCGCCGACTCGGGGCCATGCTCCTCCTCATCCCATTGATGGTGGGGGTGCTCGGCGCGCCCGTGGCCTCACCGACCGGTCCTGCCGTGGTCCGTGGCGATGAGCTGGCCGACGCCAAGGCGAAGGCGCTGAAGCTGAAGAAGGACATCGCCGACCAGAAGGCGCAGGTCGCCCAGCTCAACGCGCTCCAGATCGACCTCGCTTCGGGGATCCGCCAGACCGCCGACCAGCTCAAGGGCATCAACATCGACCTGGCCGCGGTCAAGGTCAAGGTCACCGGGATGCAGACCAAGATCGACGTGATCAAGAAGGATTACGGCGCTTTGGTCGCGCAGCTCGCCGATCTCGATCAGCAGCTCGTCGTCATCACCTCGAGGGAGACGGCCAAGCGGGCCGAGCTGGCCCAGCGCAAGGCGCTGCTGGCTGACCGGTTGCGGAGCGCCTACGACACCGACCGGACCTCGCTGCTCGAGTCGTTCCTGTCCGGCGGGACGTTCACCGACCTGCTGGCCGAGATGAGCTACTTCATCGACGTCGGCGAGCAGGACAAGGCGCTCGCCAACCAGATCGCGGTCGACCAGGAGACGCTCGCCGCGCTCCATCAGACGACGGTCGACACGCGCACCCGGACCGACGATCTCCGGCTCCAGACGGCCGCCCAGAAGCGTGCCCTGGACCGCAGCCTGGCCCAGCTCAACGCCGCCAGGGCGGCGCTCCGGAAGCTCGAGAAGCGGGTCGCGGCCGAGCTCGCCAAACAGAAGCGGGACTACTACACGCTGCAGCGGAACAAGGCCGCCGCGGGCCGGGCCGTCGCCAAGGCCAGCGCCGCCCAGAAGAAGCTCCAGTCCCAGATCAATGCGCTCATCCGCAAGCAGATGCAGGGCGGCAACATCCCGTCCGCCTACAACGGGACGCTGTCGTGGCCGATGCAGGGTGACCTCACCCAGAACTTCGGGTGCACCGGGGTCATCTGGGAGCCGCCGAAGGGGTCGTGTCCGCACTTCCACAACGGGATCGACCTGGTCGCGCCGTACGGGAGGCCGGTCATGGCCTCCGGCTCCGGGACCGTCGTCTACATCGGCTGGAACTATGCCGATGGCCCGGATCCGGCCTGGATCGTCATCATCGCCCACAGCGAGGGGCTGCAGACCTGGTACGCGCACATGCAGCCGCGCTACCCGGGCGGCCTCCGCGCCGGCAGCTCCGTGGCGCGTGGCGATGTCATCGGCTACGAGGGCAACACTGGCCACTCGACGGGCGCGCACCTCCACTGGGCGGTCATGTTCAACGGCGATTTCGTCAACCCGCGCCTGTTCCTCTAGCGCGGCCAGACGCGCGACCGTTGATGTCCGCGCGATCCGGCCCGTGCTAGCATCGACCTCGTGAAACGGACGATGGCGGTGATCCTCGCGGGCGGCGAGGGCGAACGCCTCTCGATCCTGTCCCAGGAACGCGCCAAGCCGGCCGTGCCGTTCGGTGGCAAGTACCGGATCATCGACTTCACGCTGTCGAACTGCGTCAACTCGGACATCGACGACGTCGTCGTCCTGACCCAGTACAACCCGCGTTCACTCAATGACCACATCGGTCTTGGCCGGCCGTGGGACCTCGACCGCAACCGGGGCGGGGTCAAGCTGCTCCAGCCGTACATCGCCCGGGGCAAGGTCGCCGAGTGGTACCGCGGCACGGCCGATGCGGTCCTGCGCAACCTCAACGTCCTCGAGCACGACCAGGCCGACATCGTGGTGGTCCTCGCCGGTGACCACATCTACAAGATGGACTACCAGCCGTTCGTGGCCGCCCATCGCCGCCATCGGGCCGATGTGACCATCGCCGTCCGGCGGGTGCCGCTGGCCGAGGCGACGCGGATGGGGATCCTCGCCCTGGACGACAGCGACCGGGTCATCGAGTGGCAGGAAAAGCCGAAGCAGCCCAAGAGCGACCTGGCGTCGATGGGCGTCTACGTGTTCTCGAAGAAGACGCTCCGCCGCTGGCTGTCCGAGGATCGGGTGGACTTCGGGGCCAACGTCATCCCGGCCATGCTCGAGGCCGGCGCACGCGTATTCGGCTACCGCTACAACGGGTACTGGCAGGACGTTGGGACGATCCAGTCGTTCTGGGAGACCAACATGGCCCTCCTCGACGATAACCCGGAGCTGGACCTGTACGACAAGGACTGGGTCATCCACACCCGGTCGGAAGAACGCGCGCCGGCCAAGATCGGCCCGACAGCCCAGGTCCACAAGAGTCTCATCAGCCATGGCTGCGTCATCGCCGGGACCGTCGTCAACTCCGTCCTGTCGCCGGGCGTTCGGGTCGACGTCGGGGCGGTCGTGCGCGACTCGATCGTCATGTTCGACACGGTCATCCGCTCCGGGGCTGTGGTCGATCGGGCGATCCTCGACAAGGAGGTCGTCGTCGGCCAGGGGGCGATCGTCGGCGAGGGCCCGTACGACGACCGGCCGAACAAGCAGGAGCCGGGCCGGCTGAACACCGGGATCACGGTCGTCGGCAAGCGGGCGGTCGTGCCCCGCGGCGTCCGCATCGGACGGAATGTCAAGGTCGCCTCGGACGTGCGCTCATCCGACTTCACCGGCCGCGTGGTGCGCAGCGGCGAGTCGGTCGAGATCCGCCGCGTGTCGCGCAACCGGGGCGCCAGTGGCATCAGCACGCGCGACGAGAGTCCGACCGACCGAGCCGTGGTCGCCGTCGGATCGGCCGTCCCGGTCGCTGTGGGTCGCGGCAAGCGAGCCGCTCGCGACGACTGAGCCTGTCGAGGTCGGATCCGTCGAACTCGGCTAGACTCCGCGGGCCATGTCACCCACCGATGCGGGCGCGCCCGGCGTGCGCCCGGGCGATGTCGAGGCCTGGCTCGCGGACCTCGGGCTGACGCCCACCGAACGAGCCGATCGCGATGGGATCGCCAGCTGGGATCTCCTCCTCGATGGACGCCGCCGCTTCGATCTACGCCTCACGATCATCCTCGAACCGACCCTGGCCGTGATCTGCTGGGCGCACTACGCGCCGCCCATCGGCGACATGTTCCGCAAGTCGTATCGACGTCTGCTCCGCTGGAACGACGAGTTTCCGTTCGCCAAGTTCTCCGTCTCCGAGGATGAGCGGCCGGTCCTCGCGGTCGAGCTCCCGATCGACGCCGCCGACGCCGACGCGCTCGGCCTGGCGATCGCCCGGATCCTGGGCATGGCCGACCGATTGCTCGACGAATCGAAGGACTGGCTGTGGCTCGGCGGCCGGATGCCCGACCCGGGCGATCGCCGGTCGTCCAATGCCCCGTTCCTGGATCGCTACGCGGGCCGGCTGCCGGAGCTATTCGAGCCATGACCCGCCGGCTCGCCATGGTCGTCCTGGCGTTCGCCGCGGCGGCTGGCTGGCTGGCGGCACCGGCCGGTGTCGCCGAGGTCCGCGCCGCGACCCCGAACCTGACCATCGTCAGCACCGCCCGCTACGACGTCCAGCCGGACGCCCATCGGGTCCGCGTGACCGTCGACATGACCGTGACCAATCGCCTGTCGGACACGGCAACGAAGCGCTACTACTTCGACCACGCGTTCCTGTCCGTGCTGCCGGACGCGACGGCGCTGAAGGCGAGCTGGACCGGGTCGGGCACGCCACGCGCCCGGGTGTCGAAGCGGACGACTGCCTACACCCTTGTCCAGGTCGATTTCGCGCAGCGGCTCTACAGCCGGAAGACGGCCGCGATCCGTCTCGTGTTCGACCTGGTGGACAAGGGCGGGGTGGCCGGCCGGACCGTTCGCATCGGGCCCTCGCTCGTGTCGTTCCCGGTATGGGCCTATGCCACCGATTCCACACCCGGCAGCACCGTCCGGGTCGTCTTCCCGGCCGGCTACAGCGTCGAGGTCCAACCCGATGTGGTGCCGTCGCCGAAGACCGATCCGAGCGGCAAGATCGTGTTCCAGACGGCCAAGCTCGACAAGCCACTGGCCTTCTTCGCGTTCTTCGTCGCGGACCGGCCAGGCAGCTACCGCGAGCAGACAGTCAAGGCCAAGGTCGGTGCCGCGTCGGTGGACCTGACGGTCCGTGGCTGGGCCGAGGACGCGGCCTGGTCCAAGCGCGTCGGCGGACTGATGACCCGGGCTCTGCCCATGCTGTCGAAGGAGATCGGCCTGGCCTGGCCGCGGGCAGGTGGCCTCATCGTCCACGAGACGATCACCCGCTCGACTGGTGGCTACGCCGGGCTGTTCGATCCGTCGAAGGGCCAGATCGAGGTCGCTTATGACGCGGGCGACGACGTGGTCCTCCACGAGGCGGCCCACACATGGTTCAACGGCGGGCTGCTGGCCGACCGCTGGGCGAACGAGGCGTTCGCGTCGTACTACGGGCTCGATGCGGCCGCGCGGCTCAAGATCCTGGTCAAACCCGGGACGGACGCGCTGACGCCGGCCCTGGAGGCAGCGCGGATCCCACTCAATGACTGGGGCGTCATCGGTGCGGCGAACGGCGCAACCGAGGATTACGCGTACGCGGCCTCGCTCGCGTTGGCGCGGGCGATCGCCAAACGTGCCGGTCCGGACGGCTTGCGCGCCGTGTGGGCCGATGCTGCCGATGGCGTGGGTGCCTACCAGCCGCCGGCCAGCGGTGCTGCGGCGACCTCCGCGGTCGGGGCGACCGAGGCGCCCGAGACGGTCGATGGCGCCCCCGACTGGCGCGGCCTGCTCGACCTCCTTGACGAAGGAGGTGCGGCCTCGTACGACGACCTGTGGCGGACGTGGGTCGCCCGCGCGGCGGACCTCGAGTTGCTCGACGCGCGCGCGACGGCCCGGACGCACTATGACGCGGTCTTGGCGGCGGCCGGCGATTGGCGGCTCCCGCGCGCGGTCCGTGACGCGATGCGTGCGTGGCGGTTCGACGACGCCACCCGGCTTCTGGCTGCCGCGAAGACGATCCTGGCCGAGCGGACGGTCATATCGACCGAGGCGACGGCCGCTGGCCTGACCGCTCCGACGAGCCTGCGTACGGCGTTCGAGAGTCCGGATGGGTTCGCGTCCGCGACCCTCGAGGCGACCGCCGAGCGCGAGACGATCGCCCGGTACGTGGCGGCCGTCGCGGCGCGCCCGACGACGACCACGCCGACGACCGATCTGGTCGAGGCGATCGGCGTGTGGGGCACGACGCCACAGGCCGACCTGGACCGGGCGAGGACATCGTTCGCCACCGGCGACCTGGCCGGTGCCGCGGCGGCGGCTGGGGCCGCCACGGCCGTCTGGTCATCGGCCGCCGACATCGGTCGTGAGCGGCTGGTCGGCGGCGGGGCGCTGCTCGCGGCCGTGCTTCTCGTGCTCGTGCTCTTCGGTGTCTGGCTGCGGGGACGGCGGCGCAGCAGGCGCGAGGCGCCAGGGCTGGTGTCGGCCGCGCCCGGCTCTTCGGCGTCAGATTCGTACGCTACACTCGCCGCCACCCCGGACCCGGCGGACTGGACCGCCGCCGTGGACCCGGGCGCGAGAGGAGCGGAACCGGACTGATGGGCCTGTCGCGCTCACGGCCGTCGCACGAGATCCTGTCGGGTGACTCGGCCGATGTCTACTTCGCGCGCGCCGAGACCATCCTCGAACAGGAGGGCCGCGACCCGCTGGTCACGATGGAGGTCTTCACCCGCGAGGAGGCCGTCCTGTGTGGACTGGACGAGGCGCGCAATCTGCTCGGTCATGTGCTCGCCGAGGCGGATCCGGCCGAGACCCGCCTCGAGGCGCTCGAGGACGGAGATCTGACCAGCCCCAAGGAGGTCGTCCTCCGGATCCGGGCGCGGTACCGCCGGTTCGGACTGTATGAGACGGCATTCCTCGGGATGCTCGCCCAGTCGACCGGCTGGGCGACCGCGGCGCGTACGTGCGTCGAGGCGGCCGCGCCGGAGCCGGTCATCAGCTTCGGCGCGCGGCATATCCACCCGGACATCACGGACGTGCTCGACTATGCCGCCATCGTCGGTGGCTGCGTCGGCGCGTCGACGCCGGCCGGCGCCCGTCTGGCGGGGCTCGCGCCGACCGGGACGATGCCCCATTCGCTGGTCCTCATCTTCGGCGACACGGTCGAGGCCGCCCTCGCGTTCGACCGGCACGTGCCGCCGGACGTGCCACGGATCGTCCTCATCGACACGTTCAAGGACGAGGCCGAGGAGGCGCTGCGCGTCGCCCATGCCCTCGGCGACCGGCTGTTCGGCGTTCGGCTCGACACCCCGTCCGAGCGCGGCCGGGTGACGGCAGACCTTGTCCACGAGGTCCGTGCGCGGCTCGACCAGGCCGACTTCCACCACGTCAAGATCACGGTCTCAGGTGGCCTTACGCCGGACCGCATCCGCTACTTCAAGGAGGCGGGCGCGCCGGTCGACTCGTACGCCGTCGGCTCGTACATCAGTGGTGCCACCCCGATCGACTTCACCGGTGACATCAAGGAGATCGAGGGCAAACCGATCGCCAAGCGCGGCCGGATCCCCGGGCTGACCGACTCGCCCCGCCTCAAGCCGGTCGACCTCGCCCCGTACCGCGAGGGGTAGGCGCCGCCCCATCCAAGCCTGCTGGGAATACGTCCGGCCACTCCGGGTCGAGCCGCGGCCCATGGGGCCGCGACGGCCGGTGGTGAGGGTTCATGACAGCCACCGGGGTCGTATGCCACCATCTGGCCGATGGAGTCCGCCAGGCCCGACCCGAGCCATGATCCGGCCGAAGCCGAGACCGCCTACGACCTCCTGCAGCGCGGCCACGCGCTGCTCGAGGCGCGGCATCACGCGCAGGCCGCCATCGTCCTCGAGCGAGCCGACCGGCTCGAGCCCAACAAGGGCTCGATCCTCGAGGCCCTGGGCCGCGCCTACTACAACTCGGGCCAGGCGGAGCGAGCACGGGAGACCTTCGAGGCGTTGCTCGAGATCGACCCGATCTCGCATTTCGGCCAGTACGCGCTCGGCCAGAGCCTCAAGCGACTTGGTCGTCGCGGCGAGGCGGGCACGCACCTGCGGCTGGCCGTCGCGCTCAGCCCTGGGACACGGCTGTATCGGGACGCGCTGGCGAGGCTCGGCTCCGGACCCGCGCAGCCGATGCGTGACGCCGACGAGCCGCGCGCCGCGGGGGACTGACCAAGGCGCCATCGTCAGTCGGACGACCCGTCTCGCAGCCGCGCGAGCCACAGCAGCCCGACCAGCGTCTTCCCGTCGCGATACTGGCCACGCTCTGCCGCGGTGAGCGCATCACGCCACGGGACCCGCTCGAGTTCCAGATGTTCGTCCTCGTCGGGGTGCAGGCGCTCGCCGTCCGCCGGTCGCAGATCCGTGGCGAGGTAGAGGTGCATCAGCTCCGAGGCGAACCCAGGTGCCGTGTAGAACCGGGCGATCAGCCGCCACGACCCGGCGCGCATCCCGGTCTCCTCCTCGAGCTCGCGCGGCGCGGCGAGGTCCGGGTCCTCGATCGAACCATCGTCGGCGACATCGAGCGTCCCGGCCGGGATCTCCAGCAGCGCTTCGCCCACGGCGACCCGATACTGGCGCACGAGCAGCACTCGATCCTGGTCATCGATGGCGAGGATCGCCACTGCGCCGGGATGGCCGGCGATCTCGCGCGTCCCGCGCGAACCATCGGCCCGCTCGATGGTGTCGATCCTGAAGGTCAGATAGCGGCCCTCGTGGAGGATCTTCGAGTCGACGACGCGCTCGACGAGGTCGGCCCCGGAGTGGTCCCCCGGAGCCGATGGGTCGCCGTGTGGCTGGTCCTTGCTCAGGCCGCCGCGACCGCGATGTCGGGGGCGAGCGTCAGGCCGGTCTCGCCGTCGAAGACGTGCAGCTTGTCGAGCGGCAGGACCAGGTTGACCATGTCGCCGGGCCGAACGTTATGCACAGACCCGACGATCGCGACGATGTCAGCGTTCGCCGCGTTGAGATGGAGCAGCTCCTCGTTGCCGAGGTATTCGACGACGTCGGCGCGGGTGCTGAAGGACGCGATGTCGGGCCTGGGCTCGCCGATGTCGAGATGCTCCGGACGGAACCCGGCGAAGATCGTCTTGCCCTCGTGGGGTGTCGCCGCCTGCCGATAGCGCGGCGGGAGCGGGATCGACCAATCGGCCGGACCGACCAGCCGGGCGTCGGATCCGGTGCCCTCGAGGTGGACTTCGACGAAGTTCATCGACGGGCTGCCGATGAATCCGGCCACGAACCGGTTGACCGGCGTGTCATACAGCGCCTGCGGGGTCCCGACCTGCTGGAGTGCACCCTCGTTCATGACCGCGATGCGCGAGCCCATCGTCATCGCCTCGACCTGGTCGTGGGTGACGTAGACGACGGTCGTCTTGAGCCGCTGATGGAGGCGCGCGATCTCGGCGCGGGTCTGGACGCGCAGCTTGGCGTCGAGGTTGGAGAGGGGCTCGTCCATCAGGAACACGGCCGGTTCGCGGACGATCGCGCGACCGAGGGCGACGCGCTGGCGCTGACCACCGGACAGCTCCTTGGGCTTGCGATCGAGCAGCTTCTGGAGCTGGATCGTTTCGGCCGCCTCGTTGACCCGCCGCTCGATCTCTTCCTTCTTGACCTTGCGCAGCTTGAGCCCGAACGCGAGGTTCTCGCGGACCGACATGTGCGGGTACAGCGCGTAGCTCTGGAAGACCATCGCGATATCGCGGTCCTTGGGCGGGACGTCGTTGACGACACGGTCACCGATGCGCAGGGTGCCGCTCGAGATCTCCTCGAGCCCGGCGATCATCCGCAGGCTGGTCGTCTTGCCACAGCCCGATGGCCCGACCAGGACCATGAACTCGCCATCGCCGATCTCCAGGCTGAGGTCCTTGACGGCGTGGAAGTCGCCGTAGATCTTGTTGACGCCCTCGAAGGTCACGGTCGCCATGGCGCACCTCAGCTCCCGGCTGGCCATCGCGGACCCTTGCATCCTGCCGCCGAAGCGGACGAGGACGGGCCCCATACGTGGACGGCTCGGGGTCCACGCATCGTAGGCGTCGCGTTGGCGCGGCGCAAGCGTCGTGCGTGACTGCTGGGATTCGTCGGGCCGCCTCAGGACGGCCTCAGGCCCGCTCAGGCTCGCCCGCGGACCATATCGATCAGCCGATCGAGGACCCGCTCGCCGTTCGAGCGGATGCCGTTGTGGACGAACTCGTCGGTGATCCACGGGCGGAGGCCGCGGATGGCGGCCGCCGTCTCCTCGGCGAACGCCCGCTCGACGTACAGGTCATTGACGTAGATGGTCGCCGCGACCGGGACCTCGTTGATCCCCAGCTGGGCGGCGTCGTACAGCTTTGGCCACTCGTGCTGGGCCAGGATGTCGGCCGCCGCCTTGTGCCCGCGCAGCAGCCCGTAATCGTCGAACATCCACGGGTAGACGTGCTCAGCGGTGAACGCGACGCCGTCGCGGATCTCGTCCGGCAGGAGCCGGTCGGCCGACCAGCGGGTGGCGACACCGTCGGCGAACGACGATTCGTGCAGCGTCGCGTACAGCGGGTTGCGCGTGAACCGGACGGCGTTCTCCACGTCATGCCCAAAGGCGAGCGAGTCCATCGGCAGCTCGAGCACGTGGTGGAGCAGCTCCCAGCCGGCGCTGTCGCCGAGCCACAGGCCGATCTGGCGGAACCGGCGCGCCGTGAGCCGGTCGCCGCCCGGGAGCACGAACGGCGCCTCGTCGAGCCGGCGATGGATGTCGCGGACCCGGGCGCGGTCTTGCGGGTAGCGGGCGTGGTAGCGCTCGTTCCACTCGATGACGCGTCGGTAGGTCGCGCCGTAGACGTCGTCGATCGGGCGGCCGATGGGCGCCAGGCCGCCGGTCAGGAACGCCTCGCGAAGACCCTCGGGGGCGATCGACAGGTAGGTCATCCCCGTGAACCCGCCGAAGCTCTGGCCGAGGATGCTCCAACGATCGACGCCGAGCTCGCGCCGGATCCACTCCCCATCGCGGACGATCGAATCAGCACGGAAGTGGGTCAGGTAATCGGCCTGCGCCTCCGGTGTGTCGCCGGGGATCGTGGCGCCGACCGGTGTCGAGCGGCCCGTCCCGCGCTGGTCGAGCAGCAGGACCCGGTAGTCGCGCAGCGCCCGGACCATCCAGCCTGATGGTGGGCTGGTCGGCCGGACCGCTTCCATCCCGGGGCCACCCTGGAGGAAGACGAGGTACGGCCGGTCGGTGCCGTCCGGATCGGCCACCTCGCGGGTGAAGACCGAGATGGTCGGTCCGTCCGGTTTCGCATGATCGAGGGGGACGGTGTGCTCACGCTCAGTGAGGATCGCGCCTGGGACGCGGGTCGTGAAGCTCATCGAGCCATGCTAGCGGGCGGGCTCCGGGCGATTCGGGTGATCGCGACGAGCGGTTGCGGATGGAACAGGCCCCGCCCTCCGGAGGTGGGGAGCGGGGCCCGTGGTCGGCTGACCGGGAGGCTACGGCTTGGTGGGCTTGCCGGCGTCGTCCGGCTTGCCCGGATCCGCGGGCTCGCCCGCGTCGGCGGGACGATGGGCCGCTGCGACCGTCTGCCCGTGGTTGGCCTTGGCGACCGCGGATACGTCCGCCCCATGGTTCGTGTCGGGGGTGGTGTCGGCGGCCCTGGCGACAGCGGACACGGCGGCCCCGTGGCTGGCCGCAGCGGTCGTGTCGGTCGTGTCGGTCGTTGCGTCGGTGGTCGCCTTGGCTGTCGTCGGCTTGGCGCCCGTCGGTGCGTCGGGGGCGGGCCTGGTGTGCTCGTTCGTGGTCCGCCTCGGCTCGACGTGGCCAGACGCCGCGGCCGCCTTGGCCAGGCCGGGCGTCGACGCGTCGGGCATCGTGCTGAAGGCGAGCGCGGCACCGCCGGACACGGCAAGGACGGCGATCGCGAGGGGGATCGTGCGAAGTCGGTGCATGGGACAACTCCTGAGCGCTGGGATCCTGGGGTCTACCTGCAGGAACGACCGATACCGGGATCCGTTAGGCCAACGACGCGGCGGCTGGGCTTGCGTGGCGTCGTCGCCGTATCTGGCGGTACACGGACGATGACCTCGGACCCGACCTGGTGCCTGCTGCGGTCGGGTCCTCTTCGAGCCATCGGCTCCAGCCGCGGAGCGGCGCGGGCCATCCGCGGCGCGAGGAAGCGACGTTCAGTGACGCCGAGAAGGGAGTTGGGGTGGCCTGAGGGGCTCGAACCCTCAACCGGCGGTTCCACAAACCGCTGCTCTGCCATTGAGCTAAGGCCACCGCGGAGACACTCGCCGTGGCCAGCCACTCCATCGGGGCTGCGCGAGCCACGGCAGTATACCCGGACCCATCCGCGCGACGGCATCGACGGTCGACGGCGCGGGCAAGCCGCCCTCGTGTGGCCACGCTATGCGCCGGGCGAATACCTGGCCAGGAACCCGCCGCGCGCCCACGTGCCGGACCGCACACCTCCAGAGCGAAGGTCCCGTCACTGCACCGGACCGCACGGTACCTCGGGCCCACCGTCGACGTGACCATGGAGCCGCGGACACCGGGCCGTGCCACACCTACGGTGGCCAGAGCCCCAGCGACACCCCAGGACAGCCCGGAGCTCCCATCGTATGACCTTCCCCGTCGGCGCCCGAACGAACCCCGGGGGGATCGTGCGCGACATCGCCGCGGCCATCAGCTCGCCTCGGCGGATGGCCATGGCCATCGCCCTGACGTTCGGGCTGAGCTCGGTCATCGCGCTCGCAGCGCCGTCGGAGACGTTCGGCTGGTCCAGTGGGTCCTTCAGTTCCTCATCCGAGGCGGCCCTCGTGTCGCTGACGAACCGGGCGCGGGCGAACGCCGGGCTCAAGGCGCTCAAGGTCGATTCGAGCTTGACGTCCGTCGCGCGCTGGCGCAGCAAGGACATGCTCACGCGGGACTACTTCAGCCACACGATCCCGGGCTACGGCAAGGTCTGGGACAAGCTCCACGCGATCGGCTATTGCTACAAGGTCGGCGGCGAGAACATCGGCTGGAACAACTACCCGGACGACACCGCGACCGCGGCCATCCAGCAGGCATTCATGGACTCGGCCGGTCACCGGGCGAACATCCTGGGATCTGGCTGGGACGTGATCGGGGTCGGCGCCTACAAGGACTCGACCGGCAAGAAGATGTGGACGGTCCTGTTCGCCGACAAGTGCGGCTCGACGGTGCCGAAGCCCACCCCGAAGCCGACCGCCAAGCCAAGGCCGAAGCCGACAGCCCGCCCGACTGCCCGTCCCACCCCGCGCCCAACGCCCCACAAGACACCGACCCCGCGCGAGACCCCGAAGCCCGCCGCGACCCCCGCACCGACGCCCGTCGTCGTCACCGCCAGCCTCGAACCGACCCCGCCCATCGACCACGGCGATCTCGTGCCCGCCGACGATCCGACGGGCAGGCCGCCCCAGGCCCTTCCGCCCATTGACACCGGCGATCGCGAGGTCGCCGCGGTCGGCATGCGAGTCGTCGATCGGGTCACGCCGGGCGGACTCCTCGAGACCATCGTCGGTGGCGTGACCGGCTTCTTCTTCGGCGGCTGACCTCGGCCGACACGGGCCTTCCGACCCGGACGATCCGACCGGCCCGGCCGAGATGACCTGGGCGTGCCGCTACACTGCCCACGATGCCGGCCATCCTCGCCGCCCGCGACCTGACCAAGCGCTATCCCCTCGGGCAGACGACCGTCGATGCGTTGCGGGGCGTGTCGCTGTCCGTCGAAGCCGGCGAATTCGTCGCGCTGATGGGTCCGTCCGGGTCCGGCAAGTCGACCCTGCTCCAGGTCCTCGGCGGGCTCGACCAGCCGACCGCCGGCGAGGTCGTGCTCGAGGGCCAGACCATCAGCCAGCTGTCCGACGACCAGGCCACCCGGCTCCGCCGGGACCGGACCGGCTTCGTGTTCCAGTCGTTCAACCTCATCCCGCTCCTCGACGTCACCGAGAACATCGCCCTGCCGTTCACGATCGCCGGCGAGGACCCGACCCGCGGCGAACTGCGCGAGCGGATCGGCGATGTCATCGGTCTGGTCGACTTGACCGGCAAGGAACACCACAAGCCGGACCAGTTGTCGGCCGGGGAGCAGCAGCGGGTGGCGATCGCGCGCGCGCTCGTCACGCGTCCCGCCCTGCTGTTCGCCGACGAGCCGACCGGCAACCTCGACTACACGACCGGCACGGAGATCCTCGATGCGCTCTGGCGGTCGTGCGTCGAACGCGGCCAGACGGTCGTGCTGGTGACCCATGACTCGAAGGCAGCGGCGTATGCGGACCGGGTCCACGTCATCAGCGACGGCCAGATCCGCGACACCATCGAGCTTGGGCGACGCGCTTCCCACGACGCCGCGCCGCTCATCGCCCGCCTGTCCAAGCTCGGTCTGTAGGGTCGTTCAGCCTTGTCCCTGAACCGGCTCGCCTTCCGCAGCCTCCGGGCCCGGCCGCTGCGGGCCATCCTCAGCATCCTCGGTGTGGCGCTCGGCGTGGCGGTCCTGTTCGCCGGCCTGGCGACCAACGCCGGGCTCGAGGCGTCGGTCCGCGCGACCGTGCGCGATCTGGTCGGGACGGCCAGCCTGCGGGTGAGTGCCTTCGGGGAATCGGGCCTGTCCGACGCGACCGTGTCCATCATCGCCGGGACGCCGGGGGTCGCGGTCGCCGCACCGGCGCTCGAGCGACGGACCTATCTCATCCCGGACCTCGCCAGCCAGGCAGCCCTCCCGCCGCCGGTGACCGTACTCGGCATCGATCCAGCCGTGGACGCCGGGGTCCATGACCTGGCGATCGTCGCCGGCGCGCCGTTGCACTTCCCCGATGAACGGAGCGCGCTGGTCACCGAGCGCCTTGCGGCCCAGGACGGCCTGGCCCTTGGATCGCTGCTGACCATGCGGGGGGCGGGCGACCGGGTCAGCTATCGCGTGGTCGGGATCATCGCCGGCGACGGGCCGCTGAGCGGGGCATTCGGCCGGACGGTCGTGGTCCCGATCAGGACGGCCCGAGCGGTCTTCGGCGACACCGGCGTGACGCGCGTCGACATCGGCCTGGCACCCGGCGCGGATGCCGCAGCGGTCTCGACCGCGCTCGAGTCGCAGCTGACCGCGGAACCCTACATCCTGTCCTCGCCACAGGACCTGGCCGCCTCGCTGCGCGCCTCGACCGCCGACTTCCAGGCGACGACAGCGCTGATCGCGGCGGTCGCCCTGTTCGCTGGCGCGTTCCTGATCTTCAACACACTGTCGATGACCGTCTCGGAGCGGATCCGCGAGGTCGGATTACTGCGCGCCGCCGGCGCGAGCCGGCGCCAGGTGATGACCTTCATGCTGACCCAGGCGCTGGTCCTCGGTGTAGCCGGATCGATCCTCGGGCTGGTCCTTGGGACGATCCTCGCGGCCGCCATGGGCGCCTACGTCGGCACGGTCGGAGCGGTGACCCTGACGCAGGGCGTCCTGCCGCTCGACGCGATCGTGCTGGCCCTCGTGGTCGGCGTCGGGGTGACCCTCGCGGCCGCCTTCGAACCGGCGCGCCGGGCCAGCCGGATCCAGCCGGTCGAGGCCCTCAAGGCACGGCTCGACCTGCCGGCTGCCCGGACCGCGCGGCTGCGCTGGCTGGTGCTCGTGTTCGTCGTGGTCGCCCTCCTCGGCGTCGTCGTGCTGCCGCGTCCGGCGGGCGGCGGCGGCGTCCTGCAGGCCCTCCTCGTCTACGCGATCCTGCTCGTCGGGACCCTGCTCATCCCGTTCGTGCTGCCGGCGATGGCGAGGATCGCGGGCGCGCCATTCGCCGTCATCCTGCGGGTGGAAGAGCGGCTCGCCCGGAGCTCGGTCATCCGCGACCGGAGCCGGACGACCCTGACCCTAGGCGGCCTGACCATCGGCCTGGCGATGATCGTGGCGCTCGGCGGCGTCGGCCAGCACGCCCGGGCGGCGGCCGCCGGCTGGATCGCCGACGTCGTCCCGGGCGAGCTCGTGCTGACCTCCATCCGGCCGATCGCCCAGGACGAGGGGGTCGTGGCCGATGTCGCCGGATCGGTCCCGGGTCTCGCCAGGATCAGCCCGATCGCCACGTTCGACGTCGCGTTGCGTGGTACGCGGACCGATGCCGCGGCCGTGGTCGGGGCCGACATGGCGGCCGATGGCCGGCTGCGCTTCACGGCCGGGGACCGGATCGCAGCCCTGGCGGCGCTCGATGCGGGCGGTGCCACGATCGTCCCGGCCGGGCTCGCGCAGCAGCTCGGGCTGACCCTCGACGAAACGCTGGCCGTACCGACCGTCGACGGCGGCACGCTCCCGCTCCGGGTCGTCGGCATCGTCGAGCGGTCCATCCCGGGTCGGACCGGTGAGGCGATGCTGATCGGCTGGGGCGACGCGACGGACCATCTCGGGGTAGCCGGCGCCGATGCCTTCGCGGTCCGCTTCGCGCCCGATGCGCCCGCGACCGCCCACGCATCGCTCGAGGCCAAGGCCACAGAGCTCGCGCTGGAGGTCGTGCCGCTCGACCGGATCGAGGGCGCCATCAGCGACGCGCTCGGGCGGATCTTCGGGCTGTTCGATGCGCTCGCGGCGGTCGCCGTCCTGATCGCTGCGCTCGGCATCGCCAACACCCTGACCATGAACGTCATCGAGCGCGTCCGCGAGATCGGCATCCTCCGCGCCGCCGGGATGACCCGCCGCCAGGTCTGGCGCTCGGTCGTCGTCGAAGCCGGGGTGCTCGGCCTCGCCGGGGCCATCCTGGGGATCGTCCTCGGCCTGGTCGTCGGGGCCGTGATGGTGCTCCTCGCCGGCGGCCGGATCGATGTCGCGGACGGTATCCCGTGGACGGTCATCGCGCTCGCGCTCGTGCTGGGCGTGGTCGTCGCGATACTGGCCGCCGCCTATCCGGCACGCCTCGCCAGCCAGCTGTCGATCGTCCGAGCCGTCCAATACGAGTGACGCGATGCTAGACTCCGGTCGACCGGTCGCACGCGACGCGACCCCGGTAGCGGAGTCCCGATGACGATCGCCATCCCGAGGTTGGACCGCACGACGGCTGCGGAACGCGGCCTCACGATCGCCGACTTTCTGGTCCCCATCACCCTCGCCGAGCGCCTGAACGCCCGCGTCCGCCACATCGTCCTGATCGCGGCTGGAGCGTTGGTCATCTTCCTGACCGCCCAGCTGTACCTCGTCCGCGACCCGGTGCCGTGGACCGGCCAGACGTTCGGTGTCCTGGTCGTCGGCGGCGCCCTCGGCGCTCGACGTGGCTTCGCGGCCGTGGCGCTGTACATGCTGCTCGGCGTCGTCGGTCTGCCGTTCTTCGCCGAGGGACGCGGCGGGACCGCGGTCATCCTCGGTCCGAGCGGCGGCTATCTCATCGGCTTCCTGCTCGCGGGCGCGGTCGTCGGGCGGCTCGCGGAACTCGGCTGGGATCGCCGATTCGGTGGGGCGCTGGCGATGATGCTGATCGGGAGTGCCCTGATCTACGCGGTCGGCTTGCCATGGTTGAGCTACGTCCGGCACCTCACCCTGTCGGAGACGATCGCCAACGGTCTGACACCGTTCATCGTGTGGGACGCGGCCAAGCTCGCGCTGGCCGCCGGCCTCTTCCCGGTGGCCTGGTGGCTCATCGGGCGGCGGCCGGACGACCGATAGGTCAGCGAGCTGCCCCGACCCGGGATGACTCCGACACGGCGCTCGTGGCGACCGCCTTCTCGCGCTCGGCGCCGACCGGTAGATCCGCTATCGGCGCGTCGTTCGGACCGGTCACCAACGCCACACTCAAGCTCCGATACGACTGCCGGAGTAACCGCGCGACCTCCGGCCAGTAGCTCGAGCCATTCCCGCGCGGACCGTCGGGGTCGACCGTGGCGCCGCGGTCGCGGATCTCGGCCGCCAGCCCACGGAGCCGCGCGGCATGGGCGACCTGCTCGCGGGGCACGTCGTACAGGCTGGCATACAGGTCCGTGATCGCATCGCCGGCGGCGGCGCCGGCCGCCAGCCCGATCTCACGGCGCACGACCCACCAGCGCAGCTCATGCCGCGCGACCGCCTCGACGTCGACACGCGTCGGCAGGTGCAGCATCCGGTAGGCCCGGCCGATGTCGATCGCGTAGCGCCCGTAGTCACCGGTGGCGCGCGCGAACCCGGCGGCGGCGCGCGTGAGCAGCAGGCTGGCGCCGAGGGCGCGCGGCCAGGACACCTGTGCTTCGGCGCGGATGGCCATGACCAACCAACCGAACAGGCGAGCCGGCTGCCGGCGGTAGTAGGCCTTCCACATCCGGGCCTCGAGGCGAGCGAGCTCGTCGGGGTCGAAATCCATGCCCCAACGCTGGTCGTGGGTCATCCGGGGCGTCCCTCCGTGTCGTCCGATATGGTGCACCGATGGGTACGACAGCGCCACCCGAGCGGATGACCGCATCCTTGGCGGTGGACTCCGGGCTGTACGGTCCGGCGTCGGAGGCGTGGCGGCTCAATCGCGAATCGATGCTGCTTTTGGGGGCCGGGCCACGGGCCCTGCTCCTCCAGCTCGCGCATCCGGCGGTCGCCGCGGGGGTCGCCGAGCACTCTGACTTCCGCGCCGATCCGTGGCGCCGGCTGGCCGGCACGCTGCGGAGCTATCTGACCATCGTGTACGGCTCGACCGCGATCGCGCGGGCGGAGATCCGTCGGCTCAACACGCTCCATCGCGGGATCGTCGGGCCGGGCTATTCAGCACGCGATCCGGAGCTGTCGATGTGGGTCCACGCCACGCTGGTCGAATCGACGATGGCGGTCTACGACGCCTGGCTGGAACCGCTGGGGGATGCTCGTCGGGCGACGTTCTACGCGGAGACCCGGCCGATCGGCCGGGCATTCGGTGTGCCCGACGCGCTGCTCCCGGCCGATGTCGCGGCGCTCGACCGATACGTGGCGGCGATGCTCGGTCCAGGCGGGCCGGTCCACGTCTCGGTCGTGGCGCGCGAGCTGGCGGCGGTCGTCCTCCGACCGCCGCTCGCCCCGCTGGCCGCGCTCTTGCCACTTCCGACCGGACCCGCGGCGGCCGTCCTGAAAACGCTGCCGCCCGCCCTGTACGCTTGGACGTTGTGGCCGTCGGTCGGGCTCCTGCCGGCGTCCGTGCGCGAGGAATACGGACTGCGGTTGGGTCTGCGCGAACGGGCGGTGTCGGCCTGGCTGGTGGCCGGCTGGCGTGCCTGGCGCCCGTTGCTGCCCGAGGGTTTCCGGCAGATGCCCAAGGCACGGGCGGCGGACCAGCGGATGGCGCGTCTGGCCCGCGTCCGCGGCCCTCAGTAGATCCGCGGGAACCGCGGCGCGAACATCGTCCGCCCGAGATCGATCGGCGTTCCGTCGTCGAGCGCCTCGTACGGGTCCAGGATGCCGTTGGTCCGGTGTGAACTGCCAGTTCGAGCCGGTCAGGCTGCTGCGGACCATGGCGTGATATCGGACACGGACCCTCGCGACGCCACCGCTCGGGAGGATCCCACCGAGTGGCACGACGATGGTCTGGTCGCTGGTGGACGCATGCATCCCACGACCATCGACGCGGTCGGTGGCACTCCCCGAGGTGTTGCGGATGGTCGCCGTCGAGTCGACGTCGATCTTGCGGCTGCCCCGGCCCAGCCACAGGTACGCGTCGTCCGTGGCATCGAGCAACGGGCTCGACCGGCCCACCGAGCCCGGCACGACCCCGCCGGTCGCGGCGGCGGCCACGACCGCCGACGGCGATGCGACCTCGTCGCGCTCGAGCGGGTCGGCGCGGACCGGTGCCACGAACGAGGACGGGAACCCCAGCGCGGCGACCACGACGACGGCGGTCAGCAGGTGGGCGCGCGTCGCGCCATCCGACCCATCCTACCGCCGCTCCGTCGTCGGTCCAGGGGTGGGCCGCGTTAGACTGCGGGCGTGACGACCCACGATGGACCGGCGGCCGCGGCGGCCGGGGCGGCCCCAGCGGCGACCGACCCAGAGACGGCGACCGACCCGCTGATCGGCGCGATCTCGAGCCGCCTGCCCGGTCTCCGGCTGCTGACCGAGCCGATCGACCGCGAGGGCTTCCGGCTCGACGAGACGCCATACCTCCGCCCGGGTCTCCCGCGCGCCGTCGTCTTCCCGACGACCACGGCCGACGTGGTCGAGCTCGTCCGCATCGCCGCCGAGCTCCGGGTCCCGATCGTGCCGCGTGGTGCCGGGACGGGTCTGTCGGGCGGCGCGGCCGGCATCGAGGGCGGCCTGACCATCGCGTTCACGGCCATGGACAAGATCCTCGAGATCGACCGCGAGAACCTCGTGGCCGTCGTCCAGCCTGGTGTCATCAACGCCCATCTCAAGGCCGCGGTCGCGGCCGAGGGTCTGTTCTATCCACCCGACCCGGCGAGCTTCGAGATGTGCTCGATCGGCGGCAATCTCGGCACCAATGCCGGCGGGCTGTGCTGCGTGAAGTACGGGCAGACGCGCGACTCGGTCCTGTCGCTCGAGGTCGTGATGGCCGATGGGGCGGTCATCCGGACCGGCGGCCGGAACATCAAGGACGTTGCCGGATACTCGCTCACCCACCTGTTCGTCGGCAGTCAGGGCACGCTCGCGATCACGACCGAGGCGACGCTCAGGCTCCGGCCGGCGCCGCCCCCGAGGCTGACGATGCTGGCCTTCTTCCCGACCCTCGATGGGGCGGGGGCGGCGGTTGCCGGCATCGCGGCGGCCGGCCTGTCGCCGGTGACGCTGGAGCTGCTTGACCGGTTCACGATCGCCGCGGTCGACGACATGAACGATCTTGGCCTCGACCGGACCGCGGCGGCCATGCTGATGATCGAGTCAGACATGCCCGGCGGTGCGGCCGTCGACGAGCTGGCGCGAGCCGAAGCCGCGTGCCTGGCAGCCGGGGCGACGAACATCGTGCGGGCCGCGGACGCGCAGGAGGCCGACTGGCTGCGGCAGGCGCGCCGTGCCGCCCACTACGCGCTGGAGCGGCTCGGTGACGTCCGGATGGAGGATGTCGGCGTGCCGCGGTCCAAGGTCCCGGACATGCTCCGCGCCATCGAGCGGATCGGCCAGACGCACGAGGTCCGGATCGGAACGTTCGGGCACGCCGGGGATGGCAATCTTCATCCTGACCTGGTGTTCGAGCGTGGCGACCCGGACGCCGAGGCCAAGACCGAGGCGGTCAAGAAGGACCTCTACCAGGCGGCTCTCGACCTCGGCGGGACGGTCACCGGCGAGCACGGCATCGGGCTGGCGCGCCGCGACTGGCTCGAGCGCCAGCGCGGTTCCGACGCGGTGCGGGTCATGCGCGCGATCAAGACCGCGCTCGACCCGCTCGGCATCCTCAATCCGGGCCGGGTCCTGTAGGGCTTGCGCGGTCGGCCCACGACCGAACCCGCGCGTGACGGCCGCGGTCGACTCGCCCGCGACGGTCTTCGGCGGCCTGCGGCGACGCACGGGCCGCCTGAGCCCGACTAGTCACCCGGCGCATATCTGTCGGTGGCGGTGGCACCGAGCCTGCGCCCGTGCACCGGGACGCCACACGATAGCTACGAGCGCTTGCACGACCGCGGCAACGGCTGGCGTGATCGTCCAGCAGGCCCTGGGCGTCCTGTCCGATGTCCAGCGCGAGGCGATCGAGCTCGCCTATCTCAGCGGGCTGACCAAGCGGGAGACCGCCGATCGGACGGCAACGATGCACGGGACGGTAAAGAGCCGGATGCGACTCGGGCTGCCGGCCATGCGCCGTAGCCTGGAAGCGGGGATGGCGCCGACGGCCCTGGCGGCCGCGACCCGGGGAAGGAGCACGTTGCCCGCGGTGGATACCGGTTCGTGATCGGCCACGGGACTTCAACCAAGCACTGAGGGCCGTCATCCAAGCCATCGCCAGCCGCGTACCAACGACCATGACGACTTGGACGCGTAGGTTCACCATGCTCGTCTTCGTCGCCGTCGTCGCATCGGGCTGTGCCGCTGTCCAGCCCGCCTCCCCGACGGCGGATCCTGCCGCGTCGCCAACGAACGCACAGCGTCCGGCCGCCACGCTCGACGAAGCAAGTCCGCCGCGTGCTACGTCGTCCGCCCCATCAGCGCCGACCAGTCTCACCGTAGCGACCATCGCGCGGCTCGAGACCGCCGTGGCGGCTGATCCCTCTGACGGGGACTCGCAGCGCGATCTCGGCCTGGCGCTGCTCCAGCGAGTGCGCGAGACCGCTGATCCGAGTCTCTACGCTCCCGCCGCCACGGCATTGGAGGCCGCGCGGGCGATCACGCCGGACGACGCTCTCGTCCTCGTCGGGATCGGTGGCCTGCAACTGGGCAAGCATCAATTCGCGCAGGCGCTTGCTACTGGACGCAGGGCGGTCACGCTCTCGCCGAACCTTGCATCGGCTCGCGCCGTGGTCGTCGACGCCCTCGTCGAGCTTGGTCGTTACGACGAGGCCGACCAGGCGGCCGGCGAGATGCTCGCGACGGCCTCCAACCTTTCGACGCTGGCCCGGGTGTCGTACCTCGCCGAACTCCGCGGCAAGCTCGACGTGGCCCTGACGGCGATGCAGATGGCCACGAAGGCGCCAGGACTCGCCCCAGAGAACATCGCGTTCGTGGAGGCGCTGCTCGGCAACCTCCTCGTCGATACCGGCGACCCCAAGGGTGCCGCGGAGGCCTATGCCAAGGCGCTCCACCTCGTGCCCGCCCACGCCCCGTCCCTGGCCGGCGAAGGCCGACTCGCCGTAGCGACCGGCGACCTTCCAACGGCGATCACGTTGTTCCAGCGCGCAGCAGACATCCTGCCACTCCCGGAATACGTCATCGCACTCGCAGACACGCAGACGGCTGCAGGTCGGACCGACGAGGCTTCGCGCGATTTCAAGCTCGCGCGTGCCGAGATCCAGCTCTTCCAGGCATCGGGTGTGGTCGTCGATGTCGATCTCGCGCTGTTCGAAGCCGACCATGGCGATCCCGCGGCGGCCCTGCGGTTTGCGCAGGAGGGCTATGACGCGACGCCGACCGTTCGGGCAGCCGACGCGCTGGCATGGGCGCTCCATCGCCTTGGGCGCGACCGGGAAGCCAGGCAGCGCTCGGACGAAGCGCTGCGTCTCGGCTCGCGTGACCCGATCCTTCGGTATCACTCAGGGGCCATCGCGGCCGCCCTGGGCGATGGCAAGCGCGCTCGGCGCGATCTGGTGCTTGCGCTCTCGACCGATGCGGGGTTCTCGGCCACTGGTGCAGCCGAAGCGCGCCGGATCCTCGCTTCGCTTCCACATCGAGGACCGTCGCGGTCGGCCGAATGACATTGCAAGGTCCGGCGGGGCATGTGTCGGTCATCCGTTTGTCCTGAGACCGCGTACCCACGCCGATCCACCGGACGGCATGTCGCGACCCGTCCGATCGATCGGTCCATCCAGGCCCGCCAAGTGTCCCAGGGCCTGACCACGATAGGGAGAAACGAATGTCCAAGAGCGCCAGGGGAGCCAGCATCGCTGGTGCCCTGCTCATCGCGGCGACGTCCATCACCGGCGCCCTCGCGTCAAGCCACCGGGAGGCCCCGCTCATCGCCGGCGACCCAGGTGCCGATAACACGGATGTCTATGCGTTCGTCAGCCCCAACGCTCCGAACACCCTGACGATCATCGCCAACTACACGCCCAACGAGGAGCCGGCGGGTGGGCCGAACTTCTACCCGTTCGATGACGCTGTCCGGTACGAGATCCACGTCGACAACAATGGCGACGGTCGCGCCGACGTCAACTACACCTTCCGGTTCACGAAGCACACGAAGGCGACCAATTTCGCCGGCATCCCGACCTTCCTGTACAACGACGGTCCGGTCACGTCGCTCCACGACCCGAACTGGCGCGTCCCGCAGACCTACAACGTCGAGCGCAACGGCGTCCGGATCGGCACCAACCTGCTGACCCCGCCGGCCAACATCGGACCTCGTTCAACGCCTGACTACGAGGCCAATCTGGGCTCGAAGGCCGTGCACACCGTCAAGAACGGCGTGAAGGTCTTTGCGGGCCAGCGCGACGACGCCTTCTTCGTCGACACCGGCTCGATCTTCGACCTGGCCGGTCTGCGACCGTTCAACGCCGCCCACGTCATCCCGATCGCCGTGGCACCGCAGCCGACGCCGACCGCGACCAACGCGCCTGCACCCGAGCCGGCGGTCACGACTGGTGTCGATGACATCAGCGGCTTCAACACCAACACCATCGCCCTCCAGGTCCCGATCGATCAGCTCACCCGGAATCACGCGCTGCCGACCGGGCCGAATGATCCACATGCCGTCGTCGGCGTGTGGGCCAGCGCCAGCCGCCAGAAGAACAAGACGCTCCGGGCCGATGGCACAGTGCACAACTCGGGCAAGTGGCAGCAAGTCTCGCGACTTGGCAATCCGCTCATCAACGAGGTGCTCATCCCGCGGGTCAAGAAGGACTACTGGAACGCCCAGTCTCCGGCTGGCGACAAGGAATTCGCGAAGTACTACAAGTCGCCCGAGCTCGCCGCATTGATCAATGTCCTGTATCCGACGCTGCCGGATGCTCGGACCAGTGGCCGCGACGATCTCGTGGCGATCCTCCTGACTGGACTCGACCTGCGTGCTGTGGGTGGCCCGATCAACCTCAACAACACCGGCAAAACGCTCGCTGACGAGCTCCGTGTCAACACCGCGATCAAGCCGAACGCGGCCGGCGCCTGCGTCTTCGGGGTCGCCGATGGCGGCACGCCGAGTCGTCTCGGTGTCCTGGAAGGCGATCTATGCGGCTTCCCGAACGGTCGTCGGCTTGCCGACGACGTCACTGACATCGAGATCCGTGCCATCGCCGATGGCTACGGGCCGGTCGTCAACAGCTTCTACGGTTCGCTGACGCCGAACAACACGCCGAACAACACGCTCGGCGACGGCGTGAACGCCAACGACACGCCCTTCCTGGCGATCTTCCCGTATATCGGGACGCCGCACCAGGGCTACGAGCACACGCACGACCACGGCAAGTAAGGAGATCCGTCGCGACTTCAGACAGCCCGGGCCGAGCGCCCGGGCTGTTCGGATTCTGCGGCCGAGCTCCATCGCGTTCTTGACAGGCCGGCAACCGCAGCCTGAAGATGCCCCGGACGATGCATGCACATATGTTAGATACAAACGTGCAGGGCGCCCGCCGCGTCGGCGATATGCGGCCATGAGCGATTTCGAGCAGCTCGTTCGCGCGAGCCGCCTGTATTACGAACTCGGTGAGACGCAGAACGCGATCGCCGAGCAACTCGGCGTGACCCGTCCCCAGGTCTCACGCCTGCTGAAGCGGGCTCGCGCCGAGGGGATCGTCGAGATCCGCATCGTGGATCGGACCGCGGCCGACAGCCCTGCCGCCGCCGCGCTGCGCCAGCGCTTCGAGCTGGACGCCGTCCACCTCGCACCGACCATCGCCGGACCGGAGGACCTGACCCGCCGGATGGTCGGGCGGCGCGCGGCCGAGGTGTTGCGCGGGGCCCTCCGCGCCGGGGCAACGCTCGGGGTTGGTGACGGCGCGTCGGTCGCGGCGGTGGCGGCCGCGCTCGAGGAGACGGCCACGCCGGTGGCCGTGACGGTCGTGCCGCTGTGCGGCGGCTACTGGTCGACCGGACCGGAGCGTGAACCCTACCGCCGGGTCGCGGACGCCCTCGACGGGCAGGCTCGCGGGCTCATGGCGCCGGGCCTGGTCGATGACGCCGCCACGCAACGGGCGCTCGTCGCGCACGCGGGCGTGCGCGCCATCATCGAGCTCTGGGATCGGGTCGACATCGCCGTGTTCGGGATCGGCGGTCCGGCCTGGAGCGCCGCACAGCTCGGTGCAGGGGTCGAGCGCGAGCTCGATGCCGCCGGCGCCGTCGGCGAGATCCTCGTCGCCCCGTTCGACCTCGATGGCCGGTTCGTCTGTGCGGCGCTCCGCGAGCGGGTCATCGCGTTCGACGCTCGACGGCTGGGACGGGTCCCGGTCGGCATCGGGGTCGCAGCGGGCGAGAGCAAGGTTCGACCGATCCTCGGGGCGCTGCGGGCAGGGGTGGTCCGGACGCTCGTGACGGACGTCGCCACCGCCGAAGGCGTCGTCGCCCTCGACGCCGCAACGGTCGCGCCCGGCGGTCGGTCGCGATGAGCCGCGATCGCCGCCAACCGGCCGTGCTCGGGCTCGATCTCGGCACGACCGAGGTCAAGGCGGGCCTGGTCAGCCTCGACGGTCGGCTCCTCGGGCTGGCACGCAGCGGCTACTCGCTCGATGTCGCGGGCGGGCACGGCTGGGCAGAGCAGGATCCCGGCGCGTGGTGGTCGGCCGTGGTCAGCGGCGTCAGGGCGCTGCGCGCCGCAGATCTCGCGGAGGTCGTGGCGATCGGGGTCGACGGTCACGGTCCGACGCTCGCGGCGGTCGACGGCCGCGGCGAGGCGACGCGCCCGGCGATCACGTTCCTCGACACACGCGCGACCGCCGAGGCCGACGAGCTGGCCGCCGCGACGGGAGTCCGAGGGTGGGCCCTGGCCGGTCTACCCGCGGCGCTGTGGGTCGAACGGCACGAACCCGCGGTCGCCGAGGCCACGCGCTGGTATCTCGCCACGTGGGAGTGGCTCGCGTTCCGGCTGACCGGCATCGCCGCCGGTCCGCTCGTCCCGGATCAGACTGTCCCGGCGCTCGCGGATGTCGCCGCGGTCGGGCTGGCCATCGAGCGGCTGCCACCGCGAACCGCGACTGGCGCGGTCGTCGGCGAACTGACCGGGACGGCCGCCGATGCTCTCGGACTCCGACCGGGGATCCCGGTCGTCGGCGGCACGGTCGACGCGTTCGCCAGCTACCTTGGGGCCGGCCTGCTCGAGCCGGGCGACGCCTACGATCCCGGCGGCTCCGCGGGCGGGTTCGGAGTCTACTGGGACCGTCCGGTCGAGGTTCCGGGTGGCTTCGTGACGCCGGCGCCACTGGCCGGTCGCTTCAGCGTCGGCGCGGCGATGGCCGCCACCGGCCGGGCGCTCGACTGGTACCGCGCCGACGTCCTCGGTGGCACGCTGACGACCGAGGGTCTCCTGGCCGAGGCAGCCGCCACCCCGCCCGGCGCCGAAGGCCTGGTCTTCTTGCCGTATCTCGCCGGCGAGCGCTCGCCGATCTGGGACCCGGAGGCACGGGGCGTGCTGGCCGGTCTGACCCTGGGCCACGGTCGTGGCCACATCGGCCGGGCGATCGTCGAGGCCTCTGCGCTGGCCATCCGCCACGTGGCGGCCCCGATGCTGGCGGCCGGCGTCACCGTCACCGAGATGCGGGTCTGCGGCGGCCCCGCCCGGAGCCCCTTCTGGAACGCGGTCAAAGCGAATGTCACGGGCTTCCCGGTGGCTGTCCCCGCGGTGCTCGAGACGGCGGTCCTCGGCTCGGCCATCCTGGGCGCGGTCGGGATCGGCGCCTATCGGGACCTGCCGGCGGCGATCGGAGCGATGACCCGGATCGCCACGCGGATCGAGCCGCGTCGCGAGCTGGCCCCGCTGTATGACCGCACGTTCGCCGCCTACCTCGCCCTCTATCCGGCCACGGCGCCGATCCTCCGCCCGCTCGGCGAGGTTCTCCGATGACACCCATCAAGCGGGCCGGTGGCATCGAGCTGCGCGGCCTCATGTTCGCCTTCGAGCGCCGCGGGACGGTCCCGCTGCCGGTCCTCGCCGGGATCGACCTCGATGTGCCGGCTGGGGCGGTGGTCGCGCTCATCGGACCGAACGGCTGCGGCAAATCGACGCTGCTGCGGGTCATCGCCGGGCTGTTGCAGCCGACGGGCGGCAGCGCTTGCCTCGATGGCGCGCCGATCACCGGCCCGGACCCGAGCATCGGCCTCGTGTTCCAGGAGCCGCGCCTGCTGCCGTGGCGATCGGCCGCCGCCAACATCACGTACCCGCTCGAGCTCGCCGGCTGGTCCGAAGCGCGCCGCGCCACCCGCCTGGCCGAGCTGACCGAGCTCGTCGGTCTCGATCCGGCCGTCGCCGGCGCGCATCCCCGTGAACTGTCGGGCGGGACCCTGCAGCGTGTGGCCCTGGCCCGGGCGCTCGCCCTCGAGCCCGCGGTGCTCCTCCTCGACGAGCCGTTCAGTGCACTCGATGCGCTGACCCGCGAGCGGATGGATCTCGAGCTGCTGCGCCTGTGGGAGCGCTCGGCCACCACCATCGTCATGGTCACCCACAGCATCCCGGAGGCGATCCTCGTCGCGGACCGCGTCGTCGTGATGGGACCACGGCCCGGCCGGGTCTTGGCCGAGATCCCGGTCGAGCAGCCGCGCCCGAGGACGATCGCCGACCTGGACGCGGCCGCCGCGTCGCTGATCGCCCGCGACATCCGCGCGCACCTGGGCGACCCCGAGGCGGCACCGGGGGTCGTCGCATGACCCGCACGACGTGGCTGCCGATCGCCGCCGCCTTCGTGTCGTTCGTCCTGATCTGGCAGGCGCTCGTCGTCCTGGCCGCACTCCCGCCGTTCATCCTGCCGCCGCCCGGCGTCGTGGGCGAGCGGTTCGTGAGCGCCTGGCTGGATGGGACCGTCTGGCCGCATTTCGCCACAACCATGGTCGAGATCCTCATCGGCTTCTGCGTCGGCACCGGGTTCGGCCTGCTGGTCGGCTACGGGCTCGCCCGGAGCGACCTGTTCGAGCGGCTCGCCTCGCCGTACATCGTCGCGGCGCAGGCCGTGCCGATCCTCGTCCTGGCGCCGCTGCTCGTGCTGTGGTTCGGGCCGGGGCTGCTCAGCAAGGTGGTCATCTGCGCGCTGATCGTGTTCTTCCCGGTCGCCATCGCCACGATGGTCGGGATCCGGTCGGTCGATGCACGGTTGCTGGAGCTCGGTCGCAGCCTGCGCGCGACCCATCGCCAGATCCTGACCACGCTCGAGATCCCGGCCGCCCTGCCCAACATCTTCGGCGGCCTCCGAATCGGCGTGACCTTGGCCGTCGTCGGGGCGGTCGTCGGCGAATGGGCCGGCGCCAGCAAGGGCCTGGCCGTCCTCATCAACCTCGCGCGAGGGTCGCTGTTTGACATCCCGCTGATGTTCGCGACGCTCCTGACGATCGCCCTCGTCGGGCTCGCGCTGTACCTCGTCGTCGTCCTCGTCGAGCGTCGGCTCGTCGGGGCTCGCTAACCGCTCGAAGTCAGTCGGAGGTCCGTCGTGTCGTCATCGCGTCCCCTGTCCATCCGCGGCGCCATCGTCGGCCTGCTCACGGCGGTCCTCGTCGCCGCCTGCGGCGCCAACGGCGCGTCCTCGTCGGCCAGCGTCGGTCCCTCGCCGACCGGCGCGATCGGGTCGCCCGAGTCGACGACCGCGCCGACCTCGCTGGTCGTCGGCCTGGGCTACATCCCGAGCGTCCAGTTCGCCCAGTTCTACCTCGCCCAGGAGAAGGGCTATTACGCGGAGGCCGGGCTCCAGATCGAATTCCAGCAGAAGGTCGATTCCGACCTGATCCCGCTCGTCGGCGCCGGCACGATCGATATCGGCATCGGCGACGGGACCAGCGTCATCCCGGCCGCCAGCAACAAGATCCCGGTCGAGTACATCGCGACGATCTACGGCAAGTTCCCCAATATCGTGTTCGCCAAGGCGTCCTCGGGGATCAAGACCGCGGCCGACCTCAAGGGCAAGAAGATCGGGGTGCCGGGCCGCTACGGCTCGGGCTGGATCATGCTCCAGGCCCTGCTCGCCTCGGCCAAGCTCACGACCGATGACGTCGAGATCGTCGAATACCCCGACTTCACCCAGGAGGCCGCCGTCGAGCAGGGCAGCGTGGACGCGGCGACCGGCTTCGCCAACAACGAGCCGGTCCAGCTCGAGCTCCACGGCAGCCCGGCGGCCGTCCTGCGCATCGACGACATCACGCCCCTGCCCGGTCCAGGTCTCATCGCCTCGACGAAGACGCTCGACAGCAAGCACGACGCGATCTCGGCGTTCGTGGCGGCGACGCTCCGGGCGATGGCGGAGATCAAGGCGGACCCCAAGGTCGGGCTCGATGCCGCGATCACCGCGGTCCCGGAGCTGGCGACGGCCCGCGATACCCAGGCGGCCATCCTGGCGGCCACCATCGCATCGTGGTCGGGCTCGGCCCAGGACGCCAGGGGTCTCGGCGCGATCGATCGCGACGGCTGGACCGCCTCGATCGCCTATCTCGGTACGCTCGGTCTGGTCAAGGATCCGGTCACGACCGACCAGCTCGTTCGCGAGGATCTGCTGCCAGCCGGCGACTGACGCCAGCGCCCGAGGCGGGGTTCGGCCAGATTTGGTACGATGGTCTTCCCCCGCAGCCTCGCTTCGTGCGAGTCGTAACCCCCGTGCAGGAGTCCGTGTGAACAGTCGCCCGCCTGTCAAGCCCACCACGGTCGAGCCGTTCAAGCACGTCATCGACGAGTACAAGCACCAGGCGCAGACGATCACCTGCACCTGCGGCTGGCACGGCAGTTCGGCCACCCTCGACCGCGGCGGTTCCGAGTGGACCGCCCACTTGTTCGAGGTCCGCGGCAAGAAACGATAGCCATCGCGCCAGCGCGACCACCGACCCGGATCCGACCGATCCGGGTCGTTTGACGTCCGGGCCCCTGCTAGCCTGACCTCATGGACCTGCCCAGCACGCCGCCGTTCGCGATCCGAGCCCGCCTGCTGACCCCGCTGGCCGCGGGCGGGACGCAGCATGAGGCTGACGGCCTCCTGGCGGTGGATGCGGCCGGCCGGATCACGCATGTCGGGCCGGCCGCCGAGGCGCCGCCCGAGGTCCTCGCCGCGGCTACGGACGTGCGGCCGTGGGTGCTGCTGCCCGGGATGGTCGATGTCCACGCGCATCTGCCGCAACTGCCGAATGCCGGCGTCGGCTTTGCGCTGGACCTGCTGACCTGGCTCGACCGATTGACGTTCCCGACCGAGCGATCGTGGTCCGACCTGACCGTCGCCGAGCGCCTGGCGCCGGTCATCTTCGAGGCGCTCGCCGCTGCCGGGACGACGACGGTGCTGGCCTACGGCGTCGTCTACGAGGCCGCCATGGATGCCTCGTTCCGGGCCGCCGAGGCTCATGGCATCCGGGCGATCCTGGGCAAGGTGATGATGGACCGGGACACCTATGACCCGACCATCGAGCCCTCGACGATCCTCGAGCGCTCGGTGCGGGAGTCCGCCGATCTCATCGCGCGCTGGCACGGGGCGGCCGACGGCCGGCTGGGCTACGCGGTCACGCCGCGGTTCGCGATCTCCTGCTCGGCCGACATGCTGCGTGCGTCGGCGGAGCTGGCGCGGTCGACCGGCGCCTGGTGGCAGACCCACCTGTCCGAGGATCCGTTCGAGATCGCCGAGGTGGCGCGCCGGTTTCCCGACGCCCTTGACTACCTCGACGTCTACGATCGAGCCGGGGGGCTGGGCAGCATGACCGTCCTCGCCCACGCCATCCACCTGTCCGATCGGGAGCTGGACCGCCTCGTCGAGACCGGCACGCACGTGGCGCACTGCCCTGCCTCGAATCTGTTCATCGGGGCTGGCCTGATGCCACTCGCCCGGTACCTGGAGGCAGGGCTCTCGGTCGGGCTCGGCTCGGATGTCGCCGGCGGACCGAACGCCTCGATCATCACGGTCATGCAGCAAGGTGCCTACAGCCAGATGGCGCGGCGATCGCTGGCGGGCGACGAAGGCGAGGTCCTCGACCCGCTCGACTGGCTGCGGATGGGCACCCTCGCCGGGGCGCGGGCGCTCGGGCTGGGCGATGTCATCGGCTCGCTCGAGGTCGGCAAGGAGGCGGATGTCATCGCGATCGACCCGGCCTGCACGGCTGCGCTGGCCGGCGCCCCGGCCGACGACGACCCCGCGGACCTGATGAGCCGGCTGATCTTCCGGGCGCACCCGGACATGGTTCGCGCCGCCTGGGTACGCGGCCGGCCGCTCGAGGGACCGGCTCGCTGGGGCTCACCGCGAGACGAAATGAGCCCCATCGTTGCTCCGGGGCACCGCGTTGCGAATTCTTGACTTGTTCGGCGGCGATCCTTCGGCACGATGGACGCCATGGACCGGTAAAGGGGACTTCGGAGAGGTCCCGCCGGGACCGCGTCCCAGCTCCGGTCTCCGTCATCCTGAAGCTGGGCGCGAGACCGACCCTGGGGGAGACCCCGTCAGATCGATGTTGCGTGTCTTGACCCCTCGCCTCTCTCGACCCGCGCTCTTCCGACATCGTGTGCGCACCTGCGCCGCGATCGGTCTGCTGGCCGTCATCCTGCCCGGCGTCTTCGCCTACCCGGTCACCGCTCAGGCACCGCCAACCACCTCGGGGAGCCACCGGTTCCTTACGCAGCGCACCGCCGCGGTCGTGTCAGCCACGCCGGTCCCGCAGTCGGGTTTCACAGACTCGACGGTCCTCACTGGCCTCTCGTCGCCGACGGCGGTCCGGTTCGCGTCCGACGGACGCGTGGTCGTGGCCGAGAAGGGCGGCACCATCAAGGTCTTCTCGAGTCTGGCTGCAACGGCCCCTTCGCTGACGATCGATCTCACGAGCGCGGTCGACGACTTCTGGGATCGGGGCCTGCTCGGCTTGGCCCTGGACCCGAGGTTCGCCACCAATGGTTACATCTACGCGCTGTACACGTATGACCAGCTCCTTGACAGCACTGACCCGCCGCCGCTCTGGGGCGATGACTGCCCCACGCCGCCCGGACCGATGACCGACGGATGCGTCGTCAGCGGGCGGCTCTCGCGCATCCAGGTCAGCGGCAACACGGCCGGGCCAGAGCAGGTCCTCATCACCGGCTGGTGCCAGCAATTCCCGAGTCATTCCATCGGCGACCTCCGTTTCGGGCCCGACGGCGATCTCTATGTCTCTGCCGGCGACGGCGCCGCCTGGAACACCGCCGACTGGGGTCAGCTCGGTGGCAGCCTGTCGGGGACCCCGACGCCGCCGAACCCCTGCGGCGACCCACCCGACGGTCAGGGCGTCGCGGAGACGTCGCCGACCAGCCATGGCGGCGCCTTGCGGAGCCAGAGCCTCCGGCGCCCGTCCGGCGAGCCGATCCTCCTGAGTGGTGCGCTGCTCCGCCTGGATCCGACGTCAGGCGCGGCAGCTGCCGGTAACCCGCTGGCCTCCAGCGGGGATTCGAACGCGGCTCGGATCGTCGCCTCCGGGTTCCGCAACCCCTTCAGGTTCACATTCCGGCCTGGTACCGGGGAGGTGTGGCTCGGCGACGTCGGCTGGGACACCTGGGAGGAGATCAACAGGGTCAAGAGCCCGACCGCCGCCCCCGAGCATGACTACGGCTGGCCGTGCAACGAGGGCGATGCCCAACAGTCCGGCTACAGCGCACTGGACATGTGTGGCGCCCTGTATGCAGACACGACCAACCCCTCGGTCGCGCCGTACTACGCGTACGAGCATGGCTCGGGCCTGAACGACTCGGATCCATGCCCGACGGCGAACGGCTCGTCGACCACCGGTATCGCGTTCTACAACACTGGCTCGTACCCGACGCGATTTCGCCAGGCACTGTTCTTCGCCGACCACACGCGAAATTGCATCTGGGCGATGATGCCGGGCTCGAACGGCCTCCCCGACCCGACGAACATCCAGGACTTCATCAAATCGGCCGCCAACCCGGTCGACCTGGAGATCGGCCCGAATGGCGATCTCTTCTACGTCGACCTCGAAGGCGGCGCCGTCCACCGCGTCACCTACACGGCGGGCGACACGCCGCCGGTGGCCGTCATCTCCGCGAGCCCGAGGAGCGGCATCGCGCCGCTGCGTGTGACGTTCGACGGCACGGGCTCCTTCGACACAGACCCGGGTGACCGGATCACGTACGCCTGGGACTTCACGAACGATGGCAGGACGGATGCGACGACCGCGCGGACGAGCTTCACGTACACGACCAGACGCATCTACACGGCGAAGCTCACCGTGACGGATAGCCACCACGTGTCGTCCAGCTCGACCGTCACCATCAACGCGAACAACACGGCGCCAGTCGTCGCGATCGACTCGCCGGGCTCCTCGTCCACCTGGTCCGTGGGCGATCCGGTCTCGTTCTCCGGTCATGCGACCGATCAGCAGGACGGGGCGCTGCCGGACTCCGGGCTCGCCTGGGCTCTGACGCTGCACCACTGTCCGACGCTATCGAACTGTCACGCGCACCAGGTCCAAACCTGGACGGGCGTTTCCTCCGGCTCATTCAACGCGCCGGACCACGGCTACCCCTCATATCTGACACTGACGCTGACGGCCACCGACAGCGGAGGGATGGCCAGCAGCTCGAGCGTTCGGCTGGATCCCAACACCGTCGACCTGACGTTCGCAACGGCGCCGGACGGGCTGTCGCTCAGTATCGATGGGGCGACGATGGCTGGCTCGGCGTCCCGACCGACCATCACCAAGACGGTCATCGTCGATTCCCAGAACAGCCTCACGGCCTTATCGCCCCAGGTCCTTGGTGGCATGCTGTATACGTTCAACTCCTGGGCCGATGGCTCGACGTCGGCAAGCCAGACCATCGTCGCCGGGACGACGGCGCCACCGATCCTGACGGCCACGTTCGACGCGAGCTCGATCCACGCCACCTATGTCCCGCTCAGCCCGACCCGCTTGCTCGATACCCGGATCGGCAACGGCCTCGCGGGCAGCTTCACGGCGGGCCACGCCCGAACGTTCCAGGTGACCGGCCGGGGCGGGGTGCCCGCGAACGCGATCGGGGTCACCGGGAACCTCACCGTCACCGGCCAGAGCGCGGCCGGCTTCGTAGCCCTGGGTCCGGTCGCCAGCAACAGCCCGAAGACCTCGACCATCAACTTCCCGCGAGGCGATAACCGGGCCAACGGGGTGACCGTGTCGCTCGGGTCAGGCGGTCGGCTGTCGGCCACCTTCGTCGGGCCAGCCGGCGCGCGGACGGCCCTCATCTTCGACGTCACCGGCTACTTCGTGAGCGCAGGCTCGTAGCGCCTGACCATCCGAGCAGCCTGGGACGGCATTGACCGGGATCGCCAGCGCCGGGCGCTCACGGCCAGGTCACGAGGCAGACGCGGACGGGTCCTGAGGTCGCGGGAACGTCGAGGCGGACCAGCCATGCCGACGCGTCGCCGATGTCCGGCACCACGAGCTCCGTGGCACGGCCACCGGTGAGGGGGAGAGCGAACATCAAGGTCGGTGGCAGGGCATGCCCGAGGCGGGTAGTGGCCGTGACGTCGTTCGTCGACGTGATCTGGAGGCGCGAACCGGTCCGGACGACGAAGGTGACGCTGGGGTTGGAACCGGCCGGTGTGGCCATCAGGCATCCGGTATCCGGGCTGACGGTGGCCCCGCTCACCTGGCTGACCGGAAGGGGCTCGACGCGACCGTCCGCGGATGGCGGTCCGGCTCGAAACGCCGAGGCGACCATCCGCAGGAGTGCGGCCTCGCGGGCCTCGGGCCGCAGCCGACGAACCACGCCGGGGAAGAGGTCATCGCGGACGGGCGAACCGAACCGGCCCACGACCGCCACGAGGTCCGGCACCGTCGGCATGCCTCGCAGGCCGGAGGTCGGGTCGATCCAGGAGGCGCCCGGGTTGGCCACAGCCAACGCGATGAACGCGCGCGTGACCTCCGCCCGGTAGGCGAACCGTTCACGGATCGCGTTGAGTGCCACGAGGTTCGCCGCGATCGCCGCGACCAGCACCAGCGACAGGGCCGCGACCAGCGCGTTGCGCCAGGGCGGCCGGCCGGCGACCCATTCTCCCAGGATCGGCAGCCAATCGGCGATGACGAGGATGACCAGGAAGACCGCCACGTACACGTATCGGCCGCGGGTCGCGAAGTCGTTCGTCCGCCCCGCCCGCACGAGCCCGATGAGGACGTACATGGCCACGATGGCCAGGATAGCCCCGGCGGCGAGCGTAGGCGGTGGGCGGTGCCGGACGACCACCAACGCCGTCGCGACCGCCACGACGCCGAAGATGGCGAGCCCGAGCCACGCGCTGGCGGGGAGCCAGCTCACGCCGGTGGTCGCGCTGACGGCGTGGCCGACGCCACGGGCCGCGAACCTGATGAGATCGGTCAGTCTGGCGAGGTGGCCGCCTTGACCCACGGCGTCGTGGCCGATCGCCAGGTACCAGACGGCGTAGGTCACCACCGGCAGGACCAGGGCGACCGCCCGCCGTCTGGCCGTCGGGTCGAGCAGGGTGCGCCCGAACGCCGCAACCAGGAGGACCAACCCCATGCCCGACGACATGACCGAGGCGAGCAGGAGGATCGAGGCACCGATGACGCGCTTGCGGCCGGGTCGGTCGAGCAGGACGAGCGCCCACAGCCCGAACGCGACGGAGCCGACGAATCCGGTCTGGAACGCCCAGAACAGGTTCTCGCCGCCACTTCCGGGCAGCAACAACGGCAGGCAGGCCAGGGTCGCCACGGCTGCACCGCAGCGAGCCCTGACCAGGAGGAACGCGGCCGCCACCGCGATGAGGTGAAGGGCGATGACCTCCCAGAGGTAGGGCAGGTACGAGTGCAGTCCGACGATCCCGAAGGTCGCCCTGTACAGGAGCAACGGGATCGTCGACCAGTGCTCGTTGAGAGGCCGCAGGACGTCGAGGGCTCCGCCCTGGAACAGGATCACCCGCCATTCGTCCTGCCAGAACGTCATCGAGCGAGCGAGGTACAGCAGGACGGCCGCGGCCAGGACGCCAAGCAGGATGATCGGGAGACTCGGAGGCAGGCGACGCCGGGTCGGGAGGGGCGAGCCGTCGAGCATCGTCGGGCAGCCTACCGCGCGGACCGACTCGTCGCGTCTGAAGGCCCGAAGGGTCGGGTATGGTCACGTCATGACCGAGTCCCCCGACCTGCTCATCACCGGCGCGATCATCGTGGACGGCACGGGGGCGCCGGGCCGGCCGGGATCGGTCGCGGTGGTCGACGGCCGGATCCGGGTCCTCGACCCAACGGACGCTCCACCGACCCATGCCGGTCGAACGATCGACGCGACGAACAAGATCGTGGCGCCCGGGTTCATCGACTTGCATAGCCATGGCGGATTGGCGATCCTGGCCGACGGCCGGCACGAGCCCAAGGTCCGCCAGGGCGTCACCACCGAGCTCGTCGGCGTCGACGGCAACGGCTTCGCGCCGTTCACGACCCGCCAGGAGCTCGAAGCCTTCGTCAACCTCGACGCCGGGCTCGACGGTCGGCCAGATCTCGACTACGACTGGACGAGCGTCGAGTCGTACCTGGCCCGCTACGACGGCACGGTCAGCCTCAACATCGCCACGCTCGTCGGCAACTCCCAGCTCCGGATCGCCGCCGTCGGCTGGGACGACGTCCAGGCTGACCCCGCCGTCCTCGACCGCATGCGCGGCCTGCTCCGTGACGCGATGACCGAGGGCGCGTTCGGGCTGTCATCCGGTCTCGACTACCCGCCCGGCGGCTACGCTACGACCGACGAGCTGGCGACCCTGACCGCGGAGGCGGGACGAGGTGGCGGCTTCTACCACACGCACGTCCGCTACCCGCTCGGCGACCGGTACCTCGATCCGTTCCGCGAGGCGATCGAGATCGGCCGGCGGGCCGCCGCGCCCAGCCACATCACCCATTTCTACCATCGCGAGACGCATCCGGGCGGCCCCGAGCCGATGCTCGCCCTGGTCGACGACGCGCGCACGGAAGGGCTCGACGTCACCTTCGACACCTATCCGTCCGAGTGGGCGTCGACCCGTCTCCTCATCCAGCTCCCGCACTGGATCCAGGCGGGTGGCCCCGGTCCGCTCAAGGAGCGACTCGCGGATCGGGCGGCCCGCGACCGGGTTCGGGCAGAGTTCACCGCCCGCGGCGCGTCGTACGCCAGCGCCGCCGGCTGGGCGGATGTGCGCCTCGGGGCGTTCCGACGACCGGACAACCTGCGCTGGGAGAGCCGCAGCGTGGCGGACGTGATGGCCGACATGGGCCACGACGCCCTCGACGTCATCTGCGACCTGCTGCTTGCGGAGGACCTTGGGATCAGCCAGGTGACGAGCGGGCCGGCCGCGGCGACGCTGCCCATGTTCGTCACGCACCCGGTCGGCATGGTCGGCACCGACAGCACGTTCTTCGGCGACAAGCCGAGCCCGCGAACGTACGGCAGCTTCCCTCGGATCCTCGGCCAGTTCGTGCGCGACGAGGCGCTGCTCAGCGTCGAGGAGGCGATCCGCAAGATGACCTCGGCGCCCGCGGCGCGCCTGGGCCTGCGCGATCGTGGCGTCATCCGCGATGGCGCCGTGGCCGACCTCGTCGTGTTCGACCCGGCGACCGTCCGCTCGACGGCGACCTACGACGCGCCACGCAGCTTCCCGGACGGGATCGAGCAGGTCATCGTCGCCGGCACATCGGTGGTGGCCGACGGCGTCCACACGGGCGCCCTGCCGGGTCGGGCCCTGCGTCACGGCGTCGACTGACCGCGGGCGCGCTCAGACGGGCGAGGGCGCGCCCCCGAAGTCACGACTCGTCGGCGGACCGTCTGTCGCGAGATCCGTGGCGCGCCGGGCGCTCCGTCGGAGCTCGACGAACATCCGGTCCTGGGCCAGCACGACCGCGTCGCCGAGGTCGCCGTCCTTGGGTGGTGCAGCCCAGCCGATGGCCAGACGCATCGCGATCGCCCCGGATTCGAGCCAGAGCTCGCAGGCCAGCCGGACCCGCTCGACATAGTTGACCGCGGCGACCTCATCGGTCTCGGGCAGGAGGACCGCGAACCGACCGGTGCCCAGACGCGCAAGGTGGTCGGCGCCGCGGGCCTGCCGGCTGAGCACGTCCGCAAGCGCGGGCAGGATGCGTTCGCCGGCCTCGGGTCCCAGGGTGTTGACGACCCGGTCGAGCCCATCGAGCTCGATGACCACGACGGTCGCGGCCCGGCCGTAGCGGTGGATCCGGGCGGCTTCGTCGGCGATGATCCGGTTCCATTCACCCGGCAACAGCAGACCGGTCAAGGGATCCGTCCGGGGTTGCGCCGCGTGGCCGTCGCGGGTCGCGGCCAGGATCGGGCCACGGTCGACGCCGACCGGCTGCGGCGCCCCGCTCATCGGGCGTGCCGCGATGGCCGGCCGGAGCATCGCCTCGTGGCGCGCACGGCGGCGGCGCATCAGCGACCGTCCGATGGCCACGGCGATGAGCAGGATGTTGGCCACGACGAGGATCGCCAGGAGATACAGGATGTTGTCGGTCATGTCGCCGATTCGCTTGTCGATGATGGAACGCATACGCGTCAAATGAGCCCCGAGCATGCGGCGCGCGCCCAAGGCCGACAAGCGTCCCGTCCTCCCCCGGACCAGTTCGTGGTGCTGGACGGCACCGGCCGATGGGGTTCGGTGCGGTCCGGTGGCCAGCGACCATCGAGGTCCGGCGACGCGACCGCCGGTGATAGAGTCCGTCTGATGGAGGATGGCCCTTGCCCGACCTGACGAGCCGGACCGAGTCACCCGACGCCGTCATCATCGTGCCCGGCACGATCGCGCCCGGCCGCGCCCGCGGCGCCGGCCCGTTGCGGCGCGAAGGCCCGGCCAAGCTGACCGGCGCCGCCAAGTACGCCGACGACCTCGTCTTTCCGGGCGCCTGGTTCGGCGCGACGATCCGATCCACGGACGCCCACGCCACCTTCGAGGCGCTCGAGCTCGATCCCGCCTTCGACTGGTCGAAGGTCGTGGTCGTCACGGCGGCGGACATCCCGGGCGACAACATCGTCAGCTCGATCAAGGCCGACCAGCCGATCCTCGTCCCGGTCGGCGGCGAGATCTGCCATCACGCTGAGCCGCTCGCCCTCCTCGCGGCACCTGACCGGGCAACGCTCCGGGCGGCGCGAGCAGCCGTCCACGCCCGAACGACGTCGCTGCCGGCCGTCTTCGACCCGCTCGCCTCTGACCACGTCTTCGCCTCCTACGAGCTGGCCAGCGGCGACCCGGATGCCGCGTTCGCCGCCGCCGACCTCATCCTCGAGGGCGAGTACCGGGTCGGTCACCAGGAGCAGCTGTACATCGAGAACAACGCGATGATCGCGCTGCCGGCCGAGGACGGCGGGGTCACCGTCCACGGGTCGCTCCAGTGTCCGTACTACGTGCACACCGCGCTCAAGCGCGGGCTTGCCATCGACGACCGTCAGGCGCGGGTCATCCAGGCCGAGACCGGCGGCGGGTTCGGTGGCAAGGAGGAATACCCGTCGATGATCGCCCTGCACGCGGCGCTGCTGGCCGGCAAGGCCGGGCGCGCGGTGCGGATGATCTACGACCGCCACGAGGACCTCGCCGCGACGACCAAGCGTCACCCGGCCATCGTTCGCCACCGGACCGGCGTGACCCGCGACGGCCGTCTGCTGGCCCAGGATATCGAGGTCGTGATGGACGGTGGCGCCTACTGCACGTTGACGCCGGTCGTCCTGTCGCGCGGCGCCATCCATGCCGGCGGCCCATATCGCTGCCCGAACGTCCGGATCCGCGCTCGGGCGACGCGCACGAACACGCCACCCAACGGCGCCTTTCGCGGGTTCGGGGCGCCGCAGACCGAGTTCGCGGCCGAGACCCACCTCAACCGGATCGCCCAGGCGCTCGAGCTCAGCCCGCTCGACATCCGCCGGCGGAACGTCTATCAGCTCGGCGACACGACCCCGACCGGGCAGGTGCTGCGGACCAGCGTCGCCGGCGAGGAGGTCCTGGAGCGCGCGGCCGAGGCCGGCGAGTTCGAGCGCCTGCGGGCCCGCCATGACGCGGATCGGCGGCGGCGCGAAGGCTCGGGTACGGTTCCTGGCTCGCCGTTGCGGACCGGTACCGAGCGGATGGCCAGCGGCATCGGGCTGGCGCTCGCCTGGCATGGCGCCGGGTTCACCGGCTCGGGCGAGGTCAAGCTCGCGTCGGTGGCGTCGCTGGAGCTGACCGCGGAGTGCCGGATCGAGATCCTGGTCGCCGCGACCGAGATGGGCCAGGGCACCAAGACGATCTTCCCGCAGCTCGTCGCCGACGCGCTCGGGGTCCCGTTCGAGGCGGTCGACATCGCCCCGCAGGACACCGCCTACGTCCCGGATTCCGGCCCGACCGTCGCGTCGCGCACGGCGATGGTCGTCGGCGGGCTGCTGATCCAGGCGGCCGGCCGGCTGCGCGCGACGGTCGAGGCGGAGACGGGCGGCGCGTTCGCGACCACGTTCCGAGACTACGTGACCGCCAAGGGCGCGCTCCGGGTCGACCAGAGATTCGAGCCCTACCCGGGGGTCGGCTTCGACGATGCGACCTACCGTGGCGATGCCTACCCGGCCTTCGGCTGGGCGGCGTGCGTCGCGTCGGTGGAGGTCGACCTCGATACCGGTGAGGTCCAGGTTCGCGACGTGGTCGCGGTCGACGACATCGGCCGGGTCATCCACCCGGTCCTGGCCGAGGGACAGGTCGAGGGCGGCACGCTCCAGGCGGTCGGCTACGCGACGATCGAGGAGATCAAGCTGCGCGATGGGCGCTACCTGAACGACCGCCTGGCGACGTACATCATCCCGACGTCGCTCGATGCGCCGCGGATCACGACGATCCTGGTCGAGGCGCCGTTCGATGGCGTGCCACATGGCGCCAAGGGTGTCGGCGAGCTGCCGATGGACGTCGGGGCCCCGGCCGTCGTCGCGGCTATCGCGGATGCGACCGGCGCCTGGATCTGTGATCTCCCGGCCAGCCCGGAGCGGATCCTGGCCGCTCTCGCCGGTATCCCGGGTGTCGCGCCGTTGCCGCCGGGCGCCTCCGAACCGGCACGCCCGCCGCCGCCGCCGGCCGACCGATGAGCGCCCACCGCTTCACGGTCAACGGCGCGCCCGTGGAAGTCGATGTCCCGGGCATGCGCCGTCTGCTTGACGTCCTGCGCGAGGAGCTGGCCCTGACCGGCACCAAGGAGGGCTGTGGGGAAGGGGAGTGCGGCGCCTGCACCGTGCTGCTCGATGGTGCGCCGGTCGATTCGTGTCTCGTGCCGATCTGCCAGGTCGAGGGATCGAGCGTCGCGACGGTCGAAGGGCTCGCGCCCAGCGCCGGCGCGCTGGGGCCGCTCCAGGCGGCCTTCCTCCAGACCGGAGGGGCACAGTGCGGGATCTGTACGCCCGGCATGCTGATGGCCGCGACCGCCTATCTCGACGCCGGCGGCGGACCGGATGATGACGCGATCCGTGAATCGATCGCCGGCAATCTGTGCCGCTGCACCGGCTATACCAAGATCGTCGAGGCGATCGCTCTGACGGCCGCTGGCGGAGGCATCCGTCTGACCGGCGCCGGCACGATCGACCTCGGCGGATGACGCCATGAGCCCTGACGCCGACCGGTCCGGGAGCTGATCGTGCCTGTCGAGCCGCCCGTCACGAGCCCGCGGGTCCTGGCCGAGGCGTACGCCATCCTGGCCGACGCGCCGGCACGGCCGATCGCGGGTGGCACGGACCTGATGGTCGCGCTGACTGGCGAGCTCGGTGAGCCGCCGGAACGGATCCTCGACCTGTGGCACCTCGATGAGTTGCGCGGCATCGCGCTCGACGGCGACGCGGTGACGCTCGGCGCCCTGACGACCTACACCGAGATCCGGCGGTCGGCGGTGTGTCACGAGCATCTCCCCGTTCTGGTCGAGGCGGCCGCGACGATCGGAGCGGCCCAGATCCAGAACCGCGGGACCCTCGGTGGCAACGTGGCCAATGCGTCGCCAGCCGGCGACACACTGCCGGTCCTGCTGGCGGCCGACGCGTCGTTCGTGCTTGGGTCCGCTCGCGGCGAACGGACCGTGCCTGCGGCCGATTTCTGGCCGGCCTATCGGCGCACGGCCCTCGTCCCGGACGAGCTGCTGCTGCGCATCCGGATCCCGCTCCTGGCTGGTCGCGAGATGCGCTTCCGCAAGGTCGGCACCCGCCGGGCCCAATCGATCAGCAAGGTCGTGGTCGCCCTCGGCTGGCGCGACGGGCGGGCCGGCGCGGCCCTCGAGCCGGTCAGTCCGTGGAGCGATGTCCGCCTCGCGCTCGGGTCCGTGGCCGCCACCCCGATCCGTGCCACCGCCACCGAGGCGGCCATCGAGGGCCGGCCCCCGACACCCGAGACCGCGGACCGGGCCGCCGAGACGCTGGCCGGCGAACTGTCACCGATCGACGACGTCCGCTCGACCGCGGAGTACCGCCGGCTGGTCGCTGCTCGCGTCCTGCATCGTCTGATCCGCGAGGCGGGCGGCTGGTGATGACGGCCCGTGACGAGCCGTCGCCGACGATGCCCTCGTTGTCGATCGACGACCTCGACGTCATCGCCCCGGGCGCGTTCGCCGTGGCAGTCGCGCCGTTGTTCGAGGGCGCGCGTCATTTCCTCGGGCGTCTCGCGATGGCCCGCCCGTTCGCGACGGCCGAGGCGATGTTCGAGGCGGCGCGCGAGATCGCCCACGCGATGCCGGCGGCCGAGCAGATCGCGCTGATCGATGCCCACGCGCGACTCGGGGCGCCGCCGGCCAGCGTGTCCGCACTGTCGTTCGTCGAGCAGGGCTACGTCGATGACGCCGTCGCCCGGGCCGCGGCCGCCGCAGCCGATGCCGCCACGGGGGCCGATGTCGCGGCGGTGGCCGATGCTGCCCGTGCCGAGGCGCAACGGGCGCGCCTCGCGGACGAGCTCGGGCGGCTGAACACCGCCTACGAGACGCGCTTCGGGTTCCGCTACTGCGTCTTCGTCGCGGCTCGGCCGCGGGCCGAGCTGCTCCCCGAGATGGCTGCCGCGCTCGGGGCGGACCGTGAAGCGGAGATCCACCGCGCGCTCGACGCGGTCGTCGACATCGCCCGCGACCGGTATGCCACGCTGACGGCCGTGGTGAGCGCCGCGCGACAGGAGGGACCGGCATGATCGAGCTTGGAGCCAACCGCTACGGCAAGACGTCCATCCGCCTGGTCCGGGTCGCCCGCGCTGCCGACGGGGACCGGCTGCGCGACCTGACCGTGGCGATCGCGCTCGAGGGTGACTTCGAGGCCGCCCACACGGACGGTGACAATTCGCTGGTCATCGCGACCGACACCATGAAGAACACCGCCTACGCCTTCGCCAAGGACCACCTCGATGGTCCGATCGAGGCCTATGCCCGTGCGCTGGCGGAGCACTTCCTCGAGGCGCCGCAGGTCGACGTCGCGTCGGTCAACGTCCGGGCCCATCACTGGTCGGCGATCGACGTCGCCGGGACACCGGCACCGGGCGCTTTCGTCCGCGGGGGTGAGGGGACACGGATCACGACCGTGATGGTCACGCCTGGCGCGACCACGGTCGAGGCCGGCGTCGAGGATCTCGTCGTCATGAAGACCACCCGGTCCGCGTTCAGCGGGTTCCCGCGCGACCGATACACGTCGTTGCCCGAGACCGACGATCGGCTGATGGCCACCAAGGTCACCGCCATCTGGCGCTATGGGTCACACGGGCTCGATTTCGACGCCGAGTTCGACGCCGTCCGCTCGACGCTGCTCGAGGTCTTCGCCGACCACGACAGCCCGTCGGTCCAGGCTTCGGTCTGGATCATGGCCCGGGCGATGCTCGAGCGGCACGAGGAGGTCGAGGAGGTCCGGATGGTCTTGCCCAACCTCCACCACTGGCTGGTCGACCTGTCCCCGTTCGGGCTGGTCAACGACGGCGAGATCTACACGCCGACGGCCGAGCCTCAGGGGCTCATCGAGGCGACCGTCCGGCGCGAGGAGGGGTGAGGCGATGACCGACCAGGCGATCCCGCAGGGTGTCGAGCTGCGACGGGCCGCCGTCCCGGACGCCGACCGGATCCTGACCCCTGAGGCGCTCGCGTTCGTGGCCGGTCTCCAGCGACGGTTCGGGCCTGCCCGCCTGGACCTGATGCATCGCCGCACGGAGCGCCAGGCGGAGATCGTCGCCGGCGCGCGGCCGGACTTCCTCGAGGGGACCCGGCACATCCGCGAGATGGACTGGACGGTCGCCCCGGCGCCCCCCGACCTGCTCGATCGGCGCGTGGAGATCACCGGGCCGGCCGAACCCAAGATGATGATCAACGCGCTCAACTCGGGTGCCCGCATGTTCATGGCGGACCTGGAGGACTCGCTCGCGCCGACCTGGGCGAACGTGGTCGGTGGCCAGGCCGCGCTGGCCGACGCGGTGCGTCGCACGCTCACCTTCGAATCGCCCGAGGGCAAGGCGTACCGGCTTGGCGAACGGATCGCGACGCTCCTGGTCCGGCCACGCGGCTGGCACCTCGTCGAATCAGGGATGCTGGTCGATGGCGTGCCGGTGTCGGCCAGCCTGTTCGATTTCGGGCTCTTCCTCTTCCACAACGGCGTCGAGGCCCTGCGGCAGGGGAGCGGGCCGTATCTCTACCTGGCCAAGCTCGAATCGCACCACGAGGCGAGGCTGTGGAACGAGGTCTTCGTCTACGGCCAGACGGCGCTCGGTATCCCGCCCGGGTCGATCCGGGCGACCGTCCTCATCGAGACGATCCTCGCCGCCTTCGAGATGGACGAGATCCTGTACGAGTTGCGCGAGCACGCAGCGGGCCTCAACGCCGGCCGTTGGGACTACCTGTTCAGCGTCATCAAGAAGTTCCGGGTGGATCCGGCGCTGGCCTCACCTGACCGGGCGCAGCTGACGATGACCGTGCCGTTCATGCGCGCGTACACGGAGCTGCTGGTCCGGACATGCCATCGGCGCGGGGCGCATGCGATCGGAGGGATGGCGGCGTTCATCCCGAACCGGCGCGACCCGGAGGTGACCGAGCGGGCGATGGCCCGCGTCCGCGACGACAAGGAGCGCGAGAGCGGCGATGGCTTCGACGGGACCTGGGTCGCTCATCCGGACCTGGTCCCGCTCGCGACCGAGATCTTCGATGGCGTCCTTGGGGTTGCGCCGAACCAGAAGGACCGACTCCGCGAAGAGGTCGCGGTCACGGCCGGCGAGCTCCTCGACTTCACGGTCGCGGGCGGTCAGGTGACGGTCGCCGGCGTCCGGGCGAACATCCGGGTCGCGCTGGCGTACCTGGATTCATGGCTGCGGGGCGTGGGTGCGGCGGCCATCGACAACCTGATGGAGGACGCGGCGACAGCCGAGATCTCGCGCTCGCAACTGTGGCTGTGGATCACGCGGGCGGTCGTGCTCGACGACGGGGCGGTCTTCGATGGCGAACGCTATGCGGCGATCCGCGAGGAGGAGCTGGCCCGCCTCGGCGCGACAGGGGAGGGGCGACTGGCGGAGGCCGCCGACCTGCTCGATCGGCTCGTGCTCGACGATGACTTCGGCGAGTTTTTGACGCTGCGGGCGTACGCCGTCCTGGAGTAGGGGGCCGCCGTGCGGTGGGCCGCGAGCCCCGCGCCGCAAGCCGCGAGCCGCGACCGTCGAACACAGGCCTGTCCCTCGTATGCCTGTCGAGAGCATATTTGACGCCAGAAAGGCGAGACGTCAGTCGTGAACCCGTCTCGCGCCACGGATCGACCGGTGCCTACCGCGCGAGGACAAGGCTCAGGACACCCAGCCCGACGGACGTGATGAGGAAGCTCACTGTCAGCCACTGGAGCGACCACAACCGTTGCAGCCACACACGCGCCTCGTCGGCGGGCGAGAGTCGGCCGCCCCCCGGAGGTGGGACGTCTCGGAGGTCTTGCCCGGCGCCCACCTCGGCGACGCCTCGCCAGAAGGCGATCGTCGCCTCGGCTCGGTCGCGCTCAACGGGATCCAGGTCCGCGATACGTTCGAGGATCGATCGGTCGTCGAGGTGGCCGCTCGTCCGCCAGCGCTGGAGAACCTCCGTCGAGGCCTTGCGATATCGATCGAGCGGCGTGACGGTCGGGAGGGCGGGGATCAGCAGTTCTGCCTCGTCGTCTCGTGCAAGCCAGCGGAGGATCGATATGCGGTCGGAGATCGGCGCGTGCGGCGAGCGCACCAGCCAGGCTTCCGCCAGGGCCGGGTCGAGTCGCGGGCCGACGATCGCCGTGATCAGGGCCTCGCTGCGTCGGCTCTCGCGGACATAGGCGCGCTGCCACGGCCACGTCCAGCGGTACCCAGCGCTGACGACGATCGCCGCGGCCATGACGAGCAACACGGCCACGACCGGGATCAGCGGCGAGCGACCCCGGGTCACGAGCGCAACGACGACGCCGATCGTGGCCGCCCCGTAGAAGAGCAACCAGTTGATGCGTGGGCCAGCGGGTCGGAAGGCCAGCCAGGCGAGGCGCGCGAGAGCTGCTCGATACCATGCTGTCGGCGGTTTGGTCCGACGTCTGCCGATCCTCACATGACGGGTCCGCGTTCGATGAACCGGCCGGAGCCGCGGCGGCCGACGAAGGAGCCGTCGAGGACCACCGGACGACCTCGCACGAACACCGAGCGGACCGATCCGCCGACCGCCATTCCCTCGTACGGCGTGTAGTCGCTGGTGTGGTGGAGGTCTGCGGCGCGGATCGTCCGTGTGGTGACCGGGTCGAAGAGCACGAGATCCGCGTCGCGATCGACTTCGATGGCGCCCTTCGACGCCAGGCCGAAACGGCGCGCCGGGGTCGTCGCCAGCAGGTCGACCAGGCGCTCGATCGTGATCCGGCCGTTGGCGACGCCCTCCGAGTAGAGGACTGTCAGCAGCGTTTCGATGCCGGGCGCCCCGTTGCTGATCTCGTTGAATGGCACGCCCCGGGCGGCGTCGGCCTTCTCGACCGCGATCCGGTCGGCGACATGGTCCGTGGCGACCAGGTCCAGCGAGCCATCGACGAGACCGGCCCACAATGCATCGCGATCTGCCGCCGAGCGCAGCGGCGGGGCGATGACATAACGGGCGCACTGGACCGGATCGGGTTCGTCGTACACGGCCTCGGTGAAGACGAGGTAGTGCGGGCAGGTCTCGGCCGTGACGCGCACCCCGGCAGCCTTCGCGCGCCGGACCTCGTCGAGAGCGGCCGCCGACGACAGGTGGACGACGTGCACCGGCGCCTCGGCTTGCCGGGCGAACGCCAGGGCCCGCGCCGTCGCGACCGCCTCGACGTATGGTGGTCGCGTAGTAGCGTGGTAGCGAGGTGCTATGTCACCACGCTGAAGCGCGTCGGCGACGGCGGCGTCGAGCAGGACCGGGTCCTCGCAGTGGACCTGGAGCATGCCGCCGTGTCGGGCCATGACCCGCATCGCCTCGAACAAGCGCGCATCGGGCAGCCGGAAGTCGAACACCATGAATGCCTTCGAGGTCGCCACGCCCGCCTCGATCGTGGCCCGCAGCTCCGCCAGCGGATCCTCGGCATGGCCACTGATGGCGAGGCTCAGCCCGTAGTCGATCGCGCTGTCGGCGTCGGTGGCAGTGCGCCACTCGCGAACGCCGGTCAGCAGCGACCGTTCCGCCTCGGGCGACGAGCCCGTCCCGGGGTTGTTGAACGACAGGAAGGTCGTCGTCCCGCCGAAGGCCGCTGCGACCGAGTCCTGGAAAAAGCGGTCGGGTTCGGCGTCGGTGGCGACCCGGGTGTGCGTATGCACGTCGACGACGCCGGGCAGGACCAACAGCCCGCTCGCATCGATCGAGGTGGTGGCGCCCGCCCTCGAGCCCAGATCCCGCTCGATGGCGGCGATCCGGCCGCCCTGGATAGCCACGTCGGCCACGCGCGACCCGGTGGCGGTGACGACCGTCCCGCCCCGAACGATGAGATCCGGCGTGCCCGTCACCGGGGCAGGATACCGTCGCGAGGCGGTCCGGGCGGGCCTTCGGACCAGCAGTTCCTGCGGCAGACGATCAACAGGTGTTCATTCCGGCCTTATGGAGCGTTCCTCGATCCCCGGACGGGCAGATCCGTTCCGTCCGAGGGGCGGGTGATGACGCTATCGCACGCCTGACGCGCACGTCCTTTGCTGCCGGGGGTGACGGCCGGTCAGACGCGAGGACGATCGGCCGCGGAGACACGGCAGTGAACATGGTGCGTGCGCCGAGCCCGCCGGCTGCGCCGAGCCCGCCGGCTGCGCCGAGCCCGCCGGCTGCGCCGAGCCCGCCGGCTGCGCCGAGCCCGCCGGCTGCGCCGAGCCCCCGGCCACGCCGAGCCCCCGGCCACGCCGAGGCCCCCAGTGATCTCGCGTCGAGCCCCCGGCTGCGCCGAGGCCCCCAGTGATCTCGCGTCGATATGCTCTCGAGTGGCATACGCGATGGTGGGTCGTGTCGCGCACGCCGCCGCCGCCGGCGCTCAGGCTGCCGCGGCCGTCACTCGACCTCACGGAAAGTGATGGCCTGCGCGCCCTCCCATAGACAGCGCCGGCCCATCTCGCGCAGCCGGTCCTCCCAGCCATCGTCAGCGATCACGGACGCGAAATGATTGGCGGCGAGCTGGCCCACCTTCGATGCCGTCGTGCAGCCGCCGTACGGGAAGAAGATCTCGCACTCGCTGATGCCGCCCGGGTAGATCGCCAGCTGGCCCGGCGCCGGATGCGACGTGTGATTCTCGTAGTCGAGGCCCGGCCGGAAGTCGCCGAACGGGATCCAGGTCGACTCGCCGGTCCAGCGGCAATGGATGAGTTTCGACTCGATCGGCAGCATGTGCCGGATCGCCTCGATGGTCCGCGGCGCGGCCGGCTCCCAGCGAGCGCTAAAGTGGAGGTCGCCGACGACGATCTGCAAGGTTCCCATCCGTGGAGGATAGCGTGGCCCAGGGGGCGAATCACCCGAACCCGACCATCTCGACGCACGTCCTCGACACCGAGCGCGGTACGCCAGCGGTCGGTGTCCACGTGACGCTTTACCGTCTTGCCGACGATGGCCGGCCGCTCCGCCTCAGCCAGGCGCTCACCGATGCCGACGGGCGCGTCCGCGACCTCCTCGAGCGTCCACTCACCGCGGGCGACTATCGGCTCGAATTCGACCTGGCCCGCGAGATCGCCGCCGAGCCGGTCGCGCATGATGGCCCCTCGTCGGAGCCGGCCGTCGCACGGATGCGCGATCGACCCGCCGCTGCGCCGGCCGCCGCCATCGCGCCGACCCTGCCCACCCCGGAGCGCTTCTTCCGCCGCCTGACCATCGACCTCCGCGTGACCGACCCTGACCGGAGCTATCACGTGCCGCTGCTCCTGGCGCCCTTCTCGGTGACGACCTACCGAGGTAGCTGACCGGTCAGTGCACAACCAGGAAGGCGTCGATGTCGACCCGCGCGTGACCGGGCGTCCCGAGCGCGACGAACGTGGCCGTGTGCGCCCCCGACGACGACCACGACCGTGCCGCGACGACGATCCGTGGCGTCCAGCTCGACCGGTACAGGTTGACGGTCGACACGTACCGGCCGTCCACGTACAGCTTCGCGCTGCCGCGGCTTTGCCCGCGTGGCGCTACGATCGCGAGACCGCGTCCAGTGAACGTGAATGAGACCGACGCTCCCTTGCTGGTCGTGAACCGGCTGGAGCCGCCCGACGACGAGCTGGTCCTGAACCGGTGCCACGTCCCGTGATATGTCACCCGCGAGCTCGATTCCTCGTGGCGCACCGGGGTGCCGGCCGTCGTGGCGGACCACGGTCCCCAATTACCGGCCCCGTCGCGCGCCCGGACCCGGAAGCCGTAGGCCGTTGACAGCGCCAGCGTCCGTGTTGCGCTGCGGCCCGCGGTCGCGCTGACCGCCGTCGTCCACGATCCGGCCCCGGCCTGGCTCTGGAGTCCGTACGCGCCAACACCCGACCGATCGTCGGCGACGGCCGGCCAGCCGACCACGACCGAGGCAGTCTTCGAACCCAGCTGCGAGCCGACCGCGAAGCCGACACTCGTCGGCGCCTTCGCCGTCGGTGCGACGCGGTCGAGCGCGCGATACGCATCGACGATCCGGCCGGTCACGGTCAAGCCGGCCGTACCCGGCGCCGGCTTGGCGCTGCCCAGCAGCCGTGCCTTGAGCGCAATGGGATCGCTGGCCAGCGTGGGGATGGCCGAGGCGACGAGGGCGGCCGTGCCAGTGACGTGCGGCGCGGCCATCGACGTCCCATCGAGCCAGCCCCAGCCGGGCTCGGGGTACTGTTCGTCGGCGGGCAGGGCGCTGAGGATGCCCTCGCCCGGCGCGGCCAGGTCGACCGTCCGGCGGCCGTGATTCGAGAACCACGACAGCCCGCCCGTGTCGTCAAGGGCCGCGACGGACACGATGTTCGGCAGGTCGAACGACGCCGGCAGCGTGGTCGACCGGCCGTCGTCGTTGTCGGACGAGTCGTTCCCGGCCGCCGCCACGAACAGCATCCCGGAGTTCCTGATCGCAGCGTACAGGTCGGGCGCATCCGCCGGCCGGCCCACGGCGCCCCACGACGCATTGGCGATATGGACGCCGAACGACTTCGCGTAGGCGATCGCGGCGATGGCCATCGAGTCGAAGCCGCAGCGGTCGCCGTCGCTCAGGAACTTGAGGGCCATGATCGACACGCCTGGGGCGACCCCGACGACGCCCTCGCCATCGAGCGAGGCCGCGATCGTACCGGCCACGTGCGTCCCGTGGTAGTCGTCGCCGAAATCGTGGACGCTGTTGTCGCCGTGGCAGAAGTCCCAGCCATGGACGTCGTCGATGTACCCGTTGCCATCGTCGTCGATGCCATTGGTCTCCCTGCCGTGTCCCGATTCGCCCGGGTTCGTCCAGGCCCGGGCGGCGAGATCCGGATGGCTGAAGTCGACCCCGTCGTCGATGACCGCGACGACCGTGTTCGGCGAGCCGATCGTGATGCCGAGCGCCTGGCGCCCGTCGATGTCGACATCGGGCCTCCCGCCCGTGCCCCGAACGCCCCCGTAGATGTCCTGTCCGGTGTTGTCGAGTCCCCACAGTTCGCGCCAGCCGGGCTCACCGGTCGGATCGGCCTCGCGAAAGCGGCGGTGATCGACGCCGACCCGCATCACACGCTCGTCGGCCCGGAGCGTGGCGAGCGCCGTGGCGGCGGTGCCGGCGCGGGCGCGGACGGTGACCGTGGCGGACGCGCTGAGATCGGCCGTGGTGTCGGCGCCGGCGCCAGCGATGGCCAGCCGGCGCGCGAGCGTCGGGGTCCCCGGCCGGAATGTGACGATCAGGCGGCCCGGGTCGTCGGGGGACGGGCGATCCCACGCTGACCGAGCGGGCCGGAGGTGGTCCAGCGGGGCGCCGGCTGGATCGGCGGCCCGGGTCGGGCCAGCGACCCCCGCGAAGACGATGAGCAGCGCCGCAGCGACCGCGGCGGAGTGGCCGGTTGCACGGGCCCCGGGCATGCGACCTCGGATGATGGGTTCGACGCTCGCGTGCATGGTAAGCGGGAAGGTCCGGGGTCGTGACAACCTAGATGTCACGGGTACCCCCCATCGTTCGGCCCATGCAAGCGACCATCCGCCCGATCAGCCCCATCCGACCGGCGCCCGAGCCGGCCAGCGGCCCGCTCGTCCGGCTCGACGGCGAACGGATCGCCATCGACGGTCTCGTCGTCCACGACCGGGCCCTGACCGGGTTCCTGGCGGAGCGTCCGGCGGGCGACCGCGCGGAGCTCGTGGAACGTGCCGTGCGGATCGGCCTCCTGGCGCTCCAGGACGCCGGCGTGACCGTCAACGTGGACGTCGTCCGGGCCGAGTTCGAGAAGCTCATGCGCCAGGCGGAGACCGTCAACGAGAAGGCGGCCCAGGCACTCGAGCAGACGCTCCGCGCCAACTTCGCCGACGGCGATGGCCGCCTGCCACGGACCCTGGAGAAGTTCCTCGGCGACCGCGGCGCTCTGCGCACGATGGTGGACGAGCTGTTCGACGAATCGAAGCGCGACAGCGCCATCGGCCGGATCGGCTCGATGCTGGAGCGCTATTTCGACGGAGACGCGTCCAAGCTGGCGGTCCTGCTCGACCCGACCCGGCTCCATTCCCCGATGCACCAGTTCCGCCAGGAGATGACGGACGGTTTCAAGTCGCTCGAGGAGCGGCTCGTGGCGATCGAGGCGGCCGCCTCGGCCCGGGGCGCCGAACGCGCCCGCTCGACTGCCAAGGGCGGCGACTTCGAGGATCTGCTCGAGGCGATGCTGGCCGACCTTGCCCGCGGCGCCGGCGACCTGCTCGACCGGACCGGGACCGAGGCAGGCTCGGTCATGAAGTCGAAGAAGGGCGATTTCGTGCTGACCCTCGATGCGCGGATCGCGCGCGGGTGCGACGTCAAGGTCGTCGTCGAGGCCAAGGACCGGCCGATGTCGATGCGCGCGATCCGCGAGGAGTTGCGCGAAGCCAGGGAGAACCGTGGCGCGGCCGTGGCGGTCGTCGTATTCAGCCAGGCGCATGCCCCGTCCGGGATCGCCCCGTTCCACCTCGTCGGGGATGACGTGTACTGCGTCATCGACCCGGACGACCCGCAGCCGGCCACCCTCGAGGCGGCCATCCGGCTCGCCCGTCTGCTGGCGCTCGCCTCGCTCGTCGAGCGCGAGGTGGAGATGGACGCCGCGGCCATCGGCACCGCCCTCACCGCGATCCGCGAGCAACTGGAGGTCATCCGTTCGCTCAAGGCGCAGCTGACCTCGATCTCGAACGCGACCAAGGCCGTCTGGACGGGCCTTGACACGATGCGCTCGAACATCCTGGCCCGCGTCATCGAGGCGGAAACCGAGATTCGTGTCCAGGCGGGATAAGGGCCATGCCGGCCCCGGACGCGTTGCCTAGGACCACCGGGACGAAGGGGCAGTAGGCGCGGTTTGACCGTGGGGCGCACCCTACGTTGATGCACCGACGTATCGCGCCCCTGTTGCTCGCCGTGTTCGTCGCACTTCCCGTGGTGGTCCCGGCGACCGCCGCGGAGCCTGCGGCGACCCCCTCGTTCGAGGTCGACCCGAGCCCGGTCGTGACGCCGACGGCGCTCCCGGAACCGACGCCCTCGGTCGATCCGAGCGCCACGTCCGAGCCCTCGGCCACCGCCGCCCCGACCGCGGCGCCTGCCACGGAACCACCCGCGACGGAGCCTGCCGCCACGTCCACACCGGCGCTTGGTGGTCGCCCGGACGTCACGGGTCGCTACATCGTCATGCTCCGGAGCGGTTCGGATACGACCGCCGTCGTCGAGCGGGCGCACAAGCGCGATGGTATCAAGGCCGATCGCAGCTTCAACCGGGCCATCAACGGCTTCTCGGCCAAGCTCGACAAGCAGCAGAAGCGCGACCTCCAGGCCGACCCGAACGTCATCGCAGTCGTGCCCGACGAGGTCATCCACCTGACCGGCCAGACCATCCCGACCGGCGTGTCACGGATCGGCGGCCGGCTGAGCAGCGTCGCCGATATCGACGGCACCGACCATCGCGTCGACGCTGACGTGGCCATCGTCGACACCGGGATCAGCGCCCATCCCGACCTCAACGTCGCCGGCGGCTATAACTGCTCGACCACGGACCGAACCGCGTGGCGCGACAACAACGACCACGGTACGCACGTGGCGGGCACCGTCGCGGCGCTGGACAACACCTTCGGCGTGGTCGGTGTGGCGCCGGGTGCCCGCGTGTGGGGCGTCAAGATCCTCAATGACAGCGGCTACGGCCTGATCTCGTGGTATGTCTGCGGCCTCGACTGGATCCTCGCCCAGCGCGACCCGAACGACGCCAGCCGACCGCTCTTCGAGGCGGTCAACATGAGCGTCACCAAGGACGGCTCGGACGACCACAACTGCGGTCTGACCAGCCACGACGCGCTCCACCAGGCGATCTGCCGGGTGGTCGCCGGCGGGATCACGGTCGTCGCGGCGGCCGCCAACGACAGCCATGACGCGTCGAGGAACATCCCAGCCAGCTACGACGAGGTCATCACGGTCTCTGCGCTGGCCGACACCGACGGCAAGGCCGGCGGCCTCGGCGGCAACAGCTGCTTCTCGTGGGGCGGCTATGACAAGGACGACACGTTCGCCGATTTCAGCAACTACGGCGCTGACGTGGACCTCATCGCCCCGGGCAAGTGCATCCTGTCGACCATCCCGGGCGGCTACGCGACCATGTCCGGGACGTCGATGGCCGCCCCGGCCGTGACCGGCGCGGTGGCGCTCTACAAGGCGAGCCGCCCGGACGCCACGCCGGCCCAGGTCCGCGAGGCGTTGCGCTATCTCGGCAATGCCGACTGGCACACCGGCACCGACCCGGACTCGACCCATGAGCCGCTCCTCGACGTCTCGCGGATCGGCCCGCTCGGAACCTTCTCCCTGACGCCGGGCGGTTCGGCGACACGGGTCGAGGGCAACACGTCGGTCACGGTGCCGTTCACCGTGGCGCGCAGCGCGACCTTCTTCGAGCGCGTCAGCCTGTCGCTGACGTCCGTGCCGACCGGCTGGACGGCCACGCTCACGCCGACCAGCTTGATGGGCTGGACGGCGACCGCCGGCCGCATCGCGGTCAGTGTCCCGAAGGGCACACCGACCGGCAGCTACACGATCCAGGTTCGTGGCTTCAACCAGGGTCGCACCCGGTTGCTGGACCTGCCGATCTCCGTCGTCGAGGACGTGCCGACGGCCAGCATCCCGTACGCGGCGATCCAGGCTGGCGTGGCGCTGGGCCGTACGGCAGCCAACACGCGCGTCCTGTGGGCGCCGGCCACCGATCCGACCAGCCCGATCGCCGGCTATGAGCTCCAGCGCAGCCAGGATGGCGGCCCGTGGGGCGCCACCATCACCCGGAGCGCGACGCAGCTGGAGGCGGTCATCGCCCTCCCGTTCGGCCGGAGCCACCAGTTCCGCGTCCGTGCCGTGGACACGGCCGGGAATTGGAGCCCATGGGCCAGCACACCTGGCTCGACGCGGCTCGGCGTCGCGGACGACCGGAGCGCCTCGATCTCGCGCAGCGGGACCTGGTTCCGCACGGCCAGCGCAGCCGCGTACCAGGGGACGCTGTCGGGGTCGCCCTATGCCCGCGCCCGCATGACGTTCCGGTTCGTCGGCCATGGCGTAGCCTTCGTCGCACCGACCAGCCGGTATCAGGGCACGGTCAATGTCTATATCGACGGCACGTACGTGCGCAGGATCAGCCTGGGCTCGTGGACCTCACGCAGCCGATGGGTCGCGATGACGCGCTACTTCGCGACTGGCGGCACCCACACGATCGCGGTCGAGGCCACCGGCAGCGGCGCCCACTCGCTGGTCAAGGTCGATGCGTTCGTCGTGCTGAACTAGCCGGTCGCAAGGTCGCGGGTTGCCCGGGTGCGCTATGGTGGCCGTCGCGACGTCTCGGGCCGGGTAGCCCGTGGGCGCGCACGGTGAGCACATAGAGGGTTCGGCATGGCGCGTGCGATGTGGAAGGGGGCCATCCAGTTCGGATTGGTCACCATCCCGGTCAAGCTCTATCTCGCGACCGAGTCCAAGGGCATCAGCTTCAACATGCTCCACAAGACGGACTTGTCGCGCATCCAGATGAAGGTCTGGTGCCCGGTCGAGGACGAGGCGATCTCACGCTCGGACACCGTCAAGGGCTACGAGTACTCGCCAGGTGAATACGTCGTCATCACCGACGAGGACCTCGAGAACGTCCCGCTCAAGACCGTGCGCTCCATCGAGATCGAGCAATTCACCAAGGCCCAGCGCGACGACGCCGCCGTGCGCTTCGTCAAGAGTGCCTACTACCTCGAGCCCGACAAGGTCGGCCGCAAGGCGTTCAACCTCCTGAAGTCCGTGCTCGAGGACGACGGGCTGACCGCCATCTGCAAGATCGTGATCAAGGACCGGGAGGCCCTCGCGGCGCTCGATCCGTTCGGCGAGACGATGCTGCTGACCACGCTCCACTGGCCGGACGAGATCCGCTCCACCGAGGAGCTCGACCTGGGTGACGAGAAGTACGACTTCAAGCCGGCCGAGCTGACGATGGCGCGGCAGCTCGTGTCGGCGATGACCGGCGAGTTCGACCCGGCCCAGTACAAGGACGAGTACCGCGAGGCGCTCGAGACGATCATCCAGGCCAAGGTCGAGGGCAAGGAGACGGTCGCCATCGAGCAGCCCGAGGAGACGGGCAACCTGATCGACCTGATGGCCGCGCTCGAGGCTTCGGTCAGCGCGGCCAAGGCGGCTCGTGACGGAAGCTCGGACAAGCCGGTGTCCGTAGCGGATGCCAAGGCCGCCCGGGCCGCCGGCGGCAAGACGGCCAGGGCGAAGTCGACGGCCGCGAAGGCTGCGGAGGATGACGGGGCCGAGGCGCCCGCCAAGCCGGCACGCAAGCGCAAGACGGCCTGACCCTCGATGGGGTGACCTTCGGCCCTTGCTCGGGAACTCGGCTCGGCGCAGTGTCGCTGAGAAGGAGTCCACCAAGATGTTCGATGTCGATATCGCCGAGCAGGCACAACGTAACTCCCATTTCCGCGAGGTCCTCACGACCGGCAAACACAGCCAGGTCGTGGTCATGTGCATCCCACCGGGTGGCGACATCGGCGACGAAGTGCATCCGGATGTCGATCAGGTCCTGATCTTCGTTGAAGGTCAGGGCGAGGCGATCCTCGACGGACAGCGCGGTGAGGTGCTGCCGGGCCGGCTGGTGTTCGTTCCGGCCGGGACGCGCCATGACTTCGTCAACACGGGGTCGGTTGACATGCGCCTCTATACGATCTACGCACCGCCCCAGCATGCCCCCGGGACAATCCATCGGACCAAGGCCGAAGCGGATGCCGCCGAAGCGGCCGAGCAGATTGCCGCCGGCTGATCCCGGATCGTCGGGACGTCACTCACGTCAGAGCACCTGGCTGCCCGGTCGAACGGCCGCTCAGTGCCCATGACCTCGCGGCCAGCACGACCGACCGACATGGGGTCAGTAGATCCGCGTCGCCATGACCCCACCATCGACGACCAGCTCCTGACCGGTGATCCAGCGGGCGGCCGGCGAGGCCAGGAACAGGCACGCATCTGCCACATCCTCAGGCTCACCGAGGCGACCGAGCGGCGACTTGGACTGCCAGCGTTCGACCCCGTCGGGCCAGGCCTCTTCGATGCCAGTCTTGTGGATCAGACCGGGCGACACCGCGTTGACCCGGATGCCGTACGGACCGAGCTCCTGGGCGCACGACCGGGTGAACGACAGGACGGCGGCCTTCGCGCTGTTGTAGTGGCTGTGGTCCATGGCCGGGTTCGTGGCGGAGATCGATCCGATGTTGACGATCGCTCCGCGGCCACGCTCGCGCATCGCCCGCGCGACTACCCGGGTGCACAGGAACATCGACTCGACGTTGTCGCGGAATATGGCCCGCCATTCGGCCTGCGTGATGTCGAGCACCGGATGGAGCGGGAAGTTCTGGCCAGCGTTGTTGATGAGGATGTCGATCGGGCCGAGGCGCTCGCCTGTCAGCTGCGCGAGGGCCTCGACCGCGGTCTCGTCGGTCAGATCGGCGCTCGATGCGATGGCCGCCCCGCCATCGCGGGTGATGGCATCGACCACCGCGTCGGCCGCCTCCTGGCTTCGCCGATGATGGACGACCACGCTCGCCCCGGCCGCCGCGAACCGAGCCGCGATCCCGGCACCGATCCCCTGTGAGGCGCCCGTCACGACGGCGACCGACCCACGGAGGTCGAGCAGATCGCGCGGATGCGGAACGTCGCTGGTCATGCTCCGTGAGTATGGTCCCGTGCAGCCGTTGCGCGTCCGGGTCCGGGCGCTGCCGGCACGGTCCTGCCGTCGCGGTGCCCGGCGGGGTCCCGCCGTCGCGGGCAAAACGCCTGACCCGGGCGGTCGCGCGGGCCTCCATTCCGGGCCAGGAATGCACCCGATGACTACATGGCCATATCGGCCGCTCTGCCCGGCCAGATATGCCCCGGGTGACTCTTCGGCCAGGGATCGGTCGCCTGAGGGCCCTCGCGAGACCCTGCCTGAGCGTGGATCCCGTGACGGGCGCACCGATCTCGGCCGTTTGCGTGGCCTAAAGTAGGCACCCGGCACATATTTGGCCAAAAACGGGCCGCCACCACCGGCCGCCCCGTCCGGCACCGCGGGCCGCCACCGCGGGCCGCCCCGGCCGCCACCGCGGGCCGCCTTTGCGTCACGGCCCCCCACTCGGCACACTCCTCGTCATGCCCCTCGACGAATACCGCCGCAAGCGCGACTTCGGGATCACCCCGGAACCCGCCCCGGCCCAACTGACCGGCAGCACCGGCCGGTTCGTCATCCAGCGTCACCGGGCCACCCGGCTGCACTACGACTTCCGGCTCGAGATCGATGGCGTCCTCGTGTCGTGGGCCGTGCCCAAGGGCCTGACGATGGACCCCGACGTCCGGCGGATGGCGGTCCACGTCGAGGACCACCCGATCGAGTACTTCGACTTCGAAGGCGTCATCCCGGCCAAGCAATACGGTGCCGGCGACGTCATCGTCTGGGACTGGGGTACCTGGACCCCCGAGGCTCCCACGCTCGAGGCCAAACGTGCCGTCGCCGACGGCGAGCTCAAGTTCGAGCTCCACGGCGAGAAGGTGAAGGGCCGCTTCACGATCGTCCGGACCAGTGGCCGCCGGCGCAAGGGCGACGACCCGGCCGCGCGCGCCTTCGAGGACGACCAGGGCGACCAATGGCTGCTCATCCACAAGCGCGGCCCGGACGCCCAAAAGGGCTGGGACGCGGAGGACCACCCACAGAGCGTCAAGACCGGCCGGACCAACGACGACGTCAAGGCCGACCGCGACGCCGTCTGGATCAGCCAGGCACCCGCCGCCGCGGCCGAGATCGACTTGACCGGCGCCGTCGAGGCGCCGATGCCGCAGCACATCGAACCGATGCTCGCGACCCTGACCGGCAAGGCCTTCACCGACCCGAAATGGCTGTTCGAGATCAAATGGGACGGCTATCGCGTCCAGGCCGTCGTCGACGACGGCAGGGTCCGGCTGTGGACCCGAAACCTCAAGGACGCCGAGACCTACTTCCCACACCTGCTGACGCCGCCCAGCTGGATCGACGCCCGCCAGGCCATCGTCGACGGTGAGGTCGTCGCCCTCGATGACGCCGGTCGCCCCGACTTCGGGCTCCTCCAAGAGCGGCTCGGTGCCAAGTCGGCGCCCGGGCTCGTCTTCCAGGCGTTCGATCTGCTGTATCTCGATGGGCGGTCCCTGCTCGATGTCGCCCTCGAAGACCGCAAGCGCCTGCTCAAGAGCGTGCTCCGGCCGCACCCGCGCGTCCGGTTCGCGGCTCACATCGAAGGCGAAGGCGAGACCTTTCGCGCCGCAGCGCAGGCCCAGGAGCTCGAGGGCATCGTGGCCAAGCTCCGCCGCTCGCGCTACGAGCCCGGCCGCCGATCGACGGCCTGGCTCAAGATCAAGATCCGGCCGGAGCAGGAGTTGGTCGTCGGTGGCTGGACGACCGGGACCGGCAACGCCCGCGACCTCGGCGCGCTGGCGGTCGGCGTCTACGAGGACGGCAAGCTCCGGTTCAGCGGCAAGGTCGGCTCCGGGTTCACGGCCGCGACCCGCAAGACCCTGCTCGAGCGGCTCGCACCGCTCGAGGTCGACGAGCCGCCCTTCGACCCGGCGCCGCCCAAGGACAACCGCGGGCGCTGGGGTGGCGACCTCGTCGGCGTTACGTGGGTCCGCCCGGAGCTCGTCATCCGGGCCGAGCTCGGTGGCTGGTCGCGCGACGGGATGGTCCGCCAGTCCGCGTTCAAGGGCGTCGAGGAAGGCCGCGACCCCAAAACGGTCATCCGCGAGCAGGCGGTCGCAACAGCCGCGGCCGTGCGTGACGCCGAGGCCGACGCGTTGCCCGACGAGCCCCGGACCGAGCGAGTGCCCGACAATGCGCTCATGCCAGCAACGCCAACCGCCAAGACCGCCAAGGCACCCGCCAAGCCCGCCAGAGAGCCCGAATTCTCCTGGCAGGTAGCGGACGACGAGCTCGCCGCCCTCGACGCGCTCGGCAAGGAAGGCGTCTGGCGCGTCGGCGGCAACGACCTCAAGCTGACCAACCTCGACAAGACCCTGTTCGAGGCGGACCCGCCGGTCACCAAGCGCGAGCTGATCCGCTACTTCGCCCGGATCGCGCCGACGATGCTGGCGCATGTCGCGGACCGGCCGCTCAACCTGCAGCGCTTTCCGAACGGCGCCGCCGCGCCCGGGTTCTGGCAGAAGGACATCCCGGCGACCGCGCCCACCTGGCTGACCCGCTGGCACGAGACCGGCGTGGACGGACGCGAGGATCGCGCCGCCAACGACCACCTCATCGCGGACCGTGCCGCGAGCCTGTGCTGGCTGGGCAACCAGGCCAGCTTCGAGATCCACGCCTGGACCGGCCGCCTGCCCGACCCGTGGCGGCCGACCTTCGCCTACATCGACATCGACCCCGGTGACGCGACGACCTGGGAGGAGACCCTGGTCCTGGCCCGGCTGTATCGGACCGCGCTCGCTCACCTCGGCGTCCGCGGCTATCCCAAGACGACCGGCAAGCGCGGCATCCAGGTCTGGATCCCGATCGAGCCGAAGTACGAGTTCGCCGACACCAGTGCGTGGGTCGAGAAGGTGTCGCGGGCGGTCGGTGCCACCGTCCCGGACCTCGTCTCGTGGGAGTGGGCCAAGGGCGCGCGCAAGGGCCGCGCCCGGCTCGATTACACCCAGAACGCCAGCATCAAGACGCTCGTCGCGCCGTATTCCGTGCGGCCCGCCCCTGACGCCCCGGTCTCCGCGCCGATCACCTGGGACGAGCTGGACGACACCGAGCTCCGGCCCGACCGCTGGACCATCCGGACCATCGTCGAGCGCGTTGCAGACGTCGGCGACCTGTTCGCCGCAGCCCAGACCGACGCCCAGGAGCTGCCCAAGGTCTGACGCGGACCTAGTACGGTGGCCGCAGGCCCGGAAACATCGGAAAGTCGCGCACGTTCGAGGTCGCGACCACGCCGCCGACCTGCGCCGCGGCAGCCGCCACCAGATAGTCGACCGTGCCGATGCCACCGTGGGTGCCTCGATACTGGCGTCGAAGAGCGGCCGCCATGTCGGCAACCTCGACGGTCACGTCAAGCCATTCGATGGTACGGAACAAGGCGAATGTCCCACGCACCATCTCGTCGCGGACGCCGCCAAGGACCTCGGTCCGAACTGGCGTGACACTGACCAGGCCGGTCGATCGTCGTGCGTCCGCAAGAAACGCCCGGGCGGGCGGGTGCCCCCTGAGAACATCGATGAGGACGGTGCTATCGACCAGGATCGGCATCCGGGCCGTACCCTTCCGGCCACAGCGCCGCGAGCCCGCCGGGTATACGCCCCCGAATCGCGTCGACGTATTCCTGGCCCGTGAACGGCACCTTCCAGGATCCGGCGACCTCGCGGAGGATCGACTCGAACTCGGCTTGACCTACGTCATCCGGATACGCGCGCTCGATCGCGTCCCGGATCAATCGGGATCGCGTCTGTCCGGTCGCCGCGGCAACCCGGTCGAGGCGCCCGAGATCCGATTCAGAAAGGTAGACCTGCGTCCTCAACATGGTGTACAACGTACAGCGTCCTCCTCAGCGCGACAAGACCTGGAATGCTGGCAGTCGAGCAGGCATCGCTCATCACGCACTTACCAGCGAGCGATGACGTGGCAGGATGCCCGCATGCATGACGACGACACCATCGAGCTTCGCCAGCCGGGGTCCGACCCCGAGTCCCTGCGCGCCTACATGCTCCCGATCGCCGAAGCCTTCGGCGAAACGATCGACGACAGCGAGTTCGATGCCGACCTCCAGCTGTTCGAGGCGGACCGGGCGATCGGTGCGGTCGACGGCGAGGCGTGGGTCGGTGGCGGTTCCGCGTATTCGTACCGGTTGACCGTGCCGGGTCGCCGGGAGGTCGGCGCCGCCGGGATCACCGGGATCGGCGTACGGCCGGACCATCGCCGGCGCGGGATCCTCACGAAGATGATGCACTGGCTGCTCGATCAGGCGGCCGAGCGCGGCGAGCCGGTCGCCATCCTGCATGCCTCGGAGGGCGCGATCTACCCGCACTTCGGGTTCGGTCTGGCGACGCTCCAGGGGACGTTCGACATCGAGCGGAGCCAGCTCTGGTTCGGCCGGCCCGCGGAGCCCGTCGGGCGCGTGCGCCTGGTCGATCCCGAGGAGGCGTTCGGGATCATCCCGGACCTGTACGACCGGGTTCGCCTGGACGCGCCCGGGCAGGTCAGCCGCAGTTCGGCAAAGTGGAAGGCGTCACTGCTCGCCAACGGCGGGTTCATGCGCGCCAAGGTCGGTGCGAAGTCGCGCGTCGTGCTCGAGGTCGGCGGCGAGCCACGCGGTTACGCGCTGTATCGCACGAAGCCCGACTGGGGCGACCGCGGTCCTCAGAACGAAGTGACCGTCATGGAGGTGGTCGGGCTCGACCCCGCCGCCGAACGCGCGCTGTGGCACTGGATCGCGCAGATCGACCTGGTCAGCCGGATCAAGGCCTGGCGCACGCCCGTGCCGCACCCGTTGTTCCTCGGCCTGCACGACCTGCGCCGGATGGCGTTCATGGTCGGCGACGGCTTGTGGCTGCGCCTGATCGACCTGCCGGCCGCGCTCGAGGGTCGCTCGTACGAGGGTTCCGGCGTCGTGAACCTGGAAGTGGCCGATGCGTTCCTGCCCGCCAACGCCAGCCGCTGGCGAGTCGAGGTCACCGGCGGCGAGGCGCACGTGACGCCAACGACCGACAGCCCGGACCTCGCCCTCGACACCACCGACCTCGCGACCGTCTTCCTCGGCGGCTTCACCTTCGCCGACCTGGGCCGCGCCGGCCGGGTGGGGGAGTGCCGCGAGGGCGCGATCGCCGATGCGGATCGGCTGTTCATGACCAACGCCGTCGCGTGGTGCTCGACGCCGTTTTGATTCGGTCGCCCGTTCTGCGCCGACCTGTGCGATCAAAACCATGGACGATCGCACCGGATCGGTGCAGCCTTTCCGGTATGGTCCGAGGTGCTTGGCGATGCGAGATTCCGGTCTCGAGACCTTCGCCGGTTGGCGGCGAGTCAGGTGCCCCGGTCTTTTGCGTGCGCTGCGGATCAACTGTCGACCCGCACCCGGTCGACGTCTGCGTCCGCTGCGGACATCTCGTCGAGTTCCATGGCCGTGACACCGAAGGTTGTGGGCGGATCTTCGCAGCGGGATGGTGTGCCTGCCGTCGCAGCTTCGGACGAGAACACGCGGCCTACGTCCGATACTGGTGATAGGTGCGATCCGCACCTAATTGACGATCTTGATCGATCCCGATAGCGTCGAGCCATGGGATCGGCAAGCCGCCGCTGGGCGCTGAACCTCGTCATCCACGCCCATGGCGAAGAACTGCGGAACGAGGTCGCACAAGGTTTGCCTGCGATCGTCAAGCTCGTGCTCGAAGGTATCGGCCTCCGCCCTGGCGATGCCGAACTCCTAGTCGACGCCGTCATCACCGACCTCGACGGCACCGAAGCCCGCCTCGGCGTCGCGTCGTTCACCCTTGACGAGCTGGCGCAGCGCTATCCGAACCTGGGGCTTGCCTGGTAGGCACCGCAGATACGTCCCCAGATACGCGGCTATCCTGGAGCGATGGCGAAGGACGATCGCCTCGACTCGCTGCTCCTGGCTGCCGGCGAAGCGCCGCCCAGCTCGCGAATCATGTTCCGCGATGACATCGCCGCATTTGGCGATAAGGCAATCCGACAGCTTTCAGGCGAAGCCTGGATCCTGGACTCACACTACGCCGCGTTCGCCATTCGCACGATTCAGCGAGCTGGGGAACTAGGTCCGCGGCAAACGGCGATCGAGGCGCTTCGACGATCGCGCCCGAACGTTACGAGCGAACGACTTCAGGCAGACATCGATGCGGCCCTTGTAGCCCTTGGTTCACCGGCTGGTCCAACTCCGAAACCCCGAACCTCAGGCAAGGAGACCACGAGCGCCCCGGCGATGGCTGTCGAGGATCTAGTGGTGGGGTCGTGCTACAGGCGGCGCGACCTGCATGCATCCGGACTCGGCGGGAGCCCGCAGAGCGGCATCAGTTATCGCCGTGACGGGACGCACGTCCTCCTGTTTTCTAGCCCAGACAAAGTCAACGAGTACGGCTACAAGAACCAACCAGTTGGAGACCGCGGTTATCGCTACTTCGGTGCATGGCATGGTCCCGGGGACATGAGCATGACAGGCGGCAATAAGGCCGTCGTTGACCGCAGTCCTGACCTGTACTTGTTCCTCCAAGCCTCATGCGGGTATGTCTTCAGAGGTCGCTTCGAGCTCGTTAGATGGGAGCTCGAACGTACGGCTCGAGACGGTCGCGAAGACCAAGCAATCGTCTTCGTCCTGAAGCAGACGACGGATCGTTGAACGACTCGGAATATCCGAAGGCCTCGGGTTGGAGCTCAACGTTCCCGACCTTTCGTGAGGCGTCCGCGCCCTATGTTCGGCAGTCGCTTCTCGACTTCCTAAAGCTCGCGTCACCCGAACAGATCAAGGCCTGGGATGACTCGATCCCGCCACTTCAGGACGAGATCGGGCAGGTCATCGGTAGGGACCCGTTGGCGGCGAGCTACTCAACCATCCTCGAATACGAGTTGCCCATGGAGCAGCGCAGACCAGACGTCATTCTCTTGATGGGTGGCGCGGTTCTTGTCATTGAACTCAAAGGAAAGCGTCGACCCGAGCTCTCCGACTTGGATCAGGCGAGCGCCTACGCGCGGGATCTGCGCGCATACCATCGAGACTGCGAAACGCGAGATGTAACGGCCGCGCTGGTCCTCATTCAGGGCAAGGGAAGGATGGGTGTGTCGGCGGGCGTCGAAGTCCTCGGCCCAGACGCTCTGGACGATCTGGCGCGGGAAATCAATGCCGCGAGCCCCGGAGAGCCGCTGGACCGTTCGTTGTTTCTCCAACCAGAGGCCTACCGCCCCTTGCCGTCGCTCGTCGAGGCGGCGCGCGAGCTCATGGAACACGGCGAGCTTCGCCGGGTCCGTCGAGCCGCCGCGGCCACCGGCCCGACGGTCGACTATCTCGCCGATGTGGTGCACGAGGCGGTCCGAACGAAGACTCGTCATTTGGTCCTCGTGAGTGGACTACCGGGAACGGGCAAGACACTCGTCGGGCTCCAGCTGGTTCATTCCCGCTTCTTGGACGACCTCGCGGTCGTCCGGTCGGGAGGTCAACCGACGGCACCAGCGGTCTACTTGTCCGGTAACGGACCGTTGGTCGAGGTGCTGCAATACGAGTTGGGGTCGGCTGGTGGCGGCGGCCGAACGTTTGTCCGGGACGTCAAGGCGTATGTCAGGCGTTACGCATCGAACACGGCCCTCCCACCTTCCGAACACGTGTTGGTGTTTGACGAAGCTCAACGCGCGCACGATGCAGCTCAGGTAGCCGTGGTTCATAAGGCGGCGGTTGGACTTTCGGAAGCAGAACACTTCGTCGAATTTGCAGAGCGAATTCCCGAGTGGTGCGTCGTCGTGGGCCTGCTGGGTTCGGGTCAGGAGATCCACGTTGGAGAAGAGGGGGGCGTCGAGCAGTGGCGAGACGCGATCACGCGATCGCCCCAAGCCGGGACGTGGATAGTCCACGCTCCGCCTGCCGCGGAGCACCACGTCAGTGGTGTTCCTAGACTTCGCCTGGACGATCGTCTGCACCTCGTGACCGAGCTTCGATACCACCTTGCTGGTGCAGTCCACTCATTCGTCGATGGCCTATTAGCCGGCACAGCACCATCTACCTTGCGAGCGATCGCCGAAGAGCTTGAACGCGAGGGATATGCCCTTCGACTCAGTCGCGATCTCGAAACCAGTCGGCGTCACATGAAGCGGCGATACGACGACGATCCGAACGCGCGCTTCGGGATGATCGCCTCGTCACGAGACCGAGATCTTGCGCGATTCGGGGTTCCCAACGATTGGAACTCAACGAAACGTCTGAGGTACGGACCTTGGTTCGTCGAAGGCGACGAAGATCGACTCGGCAGGTCGTGTCGAGAGTTGCGCGAATGCGTAACCGAGTTTGGCTGCCAAGGCCTTGAACTCGACGGCGCACTACTCGCCTGGGGCACGGACTTCATCAGGGACGCGGGGGTGTGGGACGTCAGTCGCTCCCGGACTTACCAGGACCCCACCCGCATCCACGACGGGTTCCAACTGCGACTCAATGCCTACCGCGTTCTGCTGACACGTGCTCGAGACGGTGTCGTCGTATTCGTTCCGCCGATACACATCCTTGACGAGACCTATGAGTACCTCAAGGAAGCTGGTTTCAGAGACCTTGAGGACTTCAACTCAGGCGAGGGCTAGGGCACCGACCGCAACCGCATTCGAGGTGCCCACAGCGCGGACGCGGGACCTTCAAGCAATTAGTCGAGCCAGATCACCCCGGCCAGCACCTCGTCCGTTGATTGGCGGAGGTGTGCGCCTTCGATGGTCACCGTGACGTCGTCGCGGTCGGGCCAGTTGGGGTCGTAGAGGCGAAGCGTGATCGTGGCGCCGTCGACCTCGTAGGCGTACGCGACGACCTGGTGGTTGTTGGTCAGCTTGAACGGGTTCCAGCCGGTCTGGCGCACGAGACCGATCATCGACAGCCGGCCCGCGTCGACGTCGGCGCGGATGTGCGGCCACTCCACCTCCAAGGTGCGACGAGCGGCACCGTCCAAGCCCAGCGCCCCGACCTGCCAGAAATGGAGCGGCGTCCGCAGGAGCTCGAGTGACTGGACCTGGCGCCGCACGATGGTATTGAACAGCGGCGAGCCGTTCACCGGCGCCTCCGTGTCGGGCGGGATCGGTCGGCCGGCGACGTATCGATCGCGGACGTACCAGCTCATCCCGCCGCACAGCCCGGCGGACGCGTCGCCGATCCCCAGCCAGCGCGGGTCGAGCGGGCCGAACTTGACCGTCGGCCCCGAGGCATACCGATTGGCGAAATGAAGCCCCTGGGCGCTCGGCAGGAAGTGCGGCACCGCGTTCGCTTCGACCATGAGATGAGTGTACCCGGCTGGACAAGCTATCATGGTCGACTATCATGACTGGCCATGAGAACCGTGACGGCGATGGACATGCGCAAGCGGCTGGGCGAGATCCTGGACGCGGCCTCAGCGGGCGAGCGGATCCTCATCGAGCGCGACCACAAGCCCTTGGCATACCTCGTCTCGGTGGAGGAGGGCGATCGATTGGATCCCGACCGGGATGTGCGGATCGCGAGGCGGCTGGCGGCACTCGACCGGCTCGTCGCCTTCGGCAAGGAGATGCGCGCGAAATACCCGGATGATCCCGAAGACGGGCTGACCTACGCCGAATGGCGGCGCCAGGACATCGAACAGCGGACCGACCGGATCATCGATGGCTCGCGCCCTCGCAGGCCGGACCAGCCATGAACTCGGTCGTCATCGACGCTTCGGTTGCCATCGCGATCCTCCGAGACGAGCCGGAAGGTCCACCGGCGGCCGCGGCGATGGATCGCTGGGTCCGTGACCGGGTCGATCTTGTCGTGCCGTCCCATTTCTGGCTCGAGGTCCTGAACGGCCTGATCGGTCGCTATCGATGGCCTGGCGAAGCGGTGCTGGCGGCGATCCATGCCTTGGATGCCTTCGATCTCCAAACCGTCGATCTTGATCGCGCCTTGCTGGTCGCGACCCTGGACGTTGCCGAGCGCCATGGGCTGACCGCCTACGACGCGACCTACCTCGCGCTCGCCGACGCCACGGATGGCGGGCTGCTGACGTTCGACCGTCCGCTGTCCACCGCGGCCGGAGCGAAGGCGATCGCGCTTGACGGTCTTCGGCTGTCGGAGGCTCCGGCCCCATCCGGGCACGACGTTACGTGGCCGAACTACAAGGGCGCCTCGGCCTTCCTCGCCAGGCTGCGCGCCGATGCGCGCGACGTGGTGGCCGGATAGGGGTCCCCGACCGCGGATCTTGGCCAAATATGCACGGGCTGACTCTTCGGCCAGGGAATCGGGCCGATCCGGCCCGATTGGGTGGTTCCGGCCGAGCGTTTGAGCGCGGATCCGAGCCTCGAGGGTCGTTGAGCGGCGATTTCGTGGCCCAACAGTCACC
>JBBRXB010000011.1:0-85746 GCA_038248915.1 Candidatus Limnocylindrales bacterium
AACTTGAAGAGGACGTCATCATCGACCACGGCGCCGCGCCTCCTGCTCATCGCTTTAGACACGACAAGCATGAGGAAGCGGCGCCACTCGTTATCGGGCGATCACGCTCCCGGGTGTCGGGAGAACTCGGGGACTGTTCAGGCTAGATGCCTGCGGTATGGTTGCTCCATGAAGGGCGACCGAGTCGAAGCCGTGGTCGACACGGGTCAGGGCGTGCAGACCTTCGAGATGGTGGCGACGCGGGCCGGTCGCCGGATCGAGGTGGTCACCTCGCGCGGTGTCGTCGAGGTCCGCGAGGTGACCCGCACGGGCGTGCCGGTCCGCACCGGGCGGTTCATGACCTCTCGGCTGATCGCCCTCGTCGAGCATCCGGCCGCAGATGATCGGGCGCGGGTCGAGGTCACCACCCGACACCGGCTCCAGCCCGGCGAGCGGCCGCCCAAGGGCCGCTCCTAGCGAGCTAGCGGGTCGGCTCGCCGCAGCCGCTGTTCAGCAGGGTCGTGGTCGGCGGCACGCCAACCCGGACATGGTTCGGTGGGTCACTGGGTGATGTCGTCTGGCCGGACCCGTCGTCGGGAACGCCGCCCGAAAGGTTGTGGGGCGGCGGGAGCTGAGCTCCGGGGTCAGACCCGGAGCGGGGCGAGGGTGGGTCCCGATGCAAGCGCCCGGCGGTCCGGGCGCTCCGCGGCAGCCACGCGGGCCAGCAGGCGCCGATAGTCGCCGCCGACCTCCGGCCAGACCATCCGGCGGCTGTGGTCGTACGCTCGTTGCCCGATCGCCAAACGTCGGGCGTCATCGCCGAGCAGCTCGCCGATCGCGGCCGCCAGCGCATCCGGCGACCCGGTCGGAACGAGGACACCGCGGCCGTCGGCCAGCATCTCCGTGGCGTAGCTGAATGGTGTCGAGACCACCGCCCGCCCGGCGCTCATCGCGTACGACAGCATGCCAGACACGATCTGATCCGGGTCTGGATAGGGTGTCACGAACACGTCAGCCGCCTGGAGCCAGCGGGTCAGCTCCACGCGACCCACGAACCGGTCGACGAACCGGACGTGCCGGGTCATGCCGAGTCGCTTGACCCGCTCGACCAGGGAGGCGCGATAGGCCTCCCCATCGGTCCGGATGACGTCGGGATGGGTCGGCCCGACGATGGCGTAGCAGACCGTCGGGTAATCGGCCACGATGGCCGGCAGCGCGTCGATGGCGAGCTCGTAGCCCTTGGCCGGTCCGAGGAGGCCGAAGCTCAGGAGCACCGACCGATCAGCCAGGTCGAGGCCCGGCTTGACGGCGTCGGCGTCAAGCAGCGGCAGGTTCGGTGTGCCATGGGGGATGTGCTCCACGCGGTCCGATCGGATGCCGTAAGCCGTGGTCAACAGCTTCGCCGCGGCATCGGACATCACCACCGTCGCCTGGACGCCGTCGATCAGTCGGCCAAGGATCGCCCGCTGCCGATCACTCGGCTCGCGATGGATCGCATGCAGGGTCGCGACGGCCGGGACGTCGAGGGCAGCCAGGAAATCGAGGACCGACGCCCCGTCGTCCCCGCCCCAGATCGCGTCGTCGTACTGGATGGACACGACGTCCACGCACGCACCGAGCGACCGCGCCGTCCCGATGTAGTCGGCCGGCTCATCCCGACGGATGCGGTGATGGACCTCGACGGGGTACGGCATCGCCTGCTCCGGCGGATGGAGCGCCGCGATCTCGCGGTTCTCCGTGACGCGGCTGAGATCGCTGGTGAACGTGGCGATCCCGCAGCGTCGCGGTGGGTAGGTGGAGACGAATGCGGTGCGGACGATGAGCGACTCCGATCGAGCGATGGGCGCGTCGTGCGCCTGGTGGCTCCGGAAAAGGCGAACGGCCCGTCCGAAGACGGGCCGTTCAGGCCGTCAGGCGGCGCGCACGTGATTGGCGCGCGGACCCTTGGGGCTTGCCTCGATGTCGAACTCGACGCGTTCGCCGCCGATGAGACGGTCGAAGTCGAGCGAGGAGTCGAGTCCGCCGCGATGGAAGAAGTATTCCTTCTCGTCCTCGGCGGCGATGAAGCCGAAGCCGCGATCGGCAACGACCTTCTTGATGGTACCGGTGGCCATGATGACCTCCTGATGCTCCCCGAACGTTGGGGTCGCAGAACGCACGGTCCGTTCGAAGAGGAGGTCGACCACGCGAAGCATCGCCACGAGTTGCGACGAGGTGGACATCTTAGCACAGATGTTCGAGGTTCGCGGGCTGGGTCATTCGTGGCCGGTACCTTCGAGTGATGTCGCCGGAACGCCGGTCGCCTATGGTCGACTGAACCATGCGAGACGTCGGACCCCGCTCGACACGGACGCCCGCGTTCATCCGCCGGTTCGCGATCGCGAGCCTGCTGGCCGGCGGTCTCGCGATGGTCGCGCTGCCAGGGTTCGCGGCAGCTGCGGATCCGTCCGCCGCGCCCGAGGCGTCCCCCCTGGCGGCACCCACGGCAGCGCCCACGGCGGCCCCGACGGCAGCGCCCACGGCGGCCCCGACGGCAGCGCCCACGCCCGACCCGACACCCGCCGCGACGCCGGGGACCGATCCAACGCCCGTTCCCGACCCGACGCCCGTGCCCGACCCAACCCCGACCCCGGAACCGACCGTCCCGCCGCCGCCACCACCACCGGTCGTGCCGTTCGCCCCGCGCACGATGAACCTGTTCACCAGCACTGGATTCCGCTATCAGGACCCCAATTGGGCGGCCTGTACGGCGGCATCGGTGCGGACGATGCTCAACCTGATCGCCATGCGCGGGTCGCCCGGTCCGGGTTTCATCTGGCATCCGACCAACGCCGGCATCGTGCGCGACCGGATCCTCGCCTGGGAGCGCGCCCACGACACCCTCGTCGGCGGGTCAGGCTCCGACCCGCACGGCTGGCGCAACGCCCTCAACTTCTACGGCTGGGGTGTCCGAGCCCTGTATGACGGCAATCGGATCTACGAGGACGTCTCGTACAGCTCCTTCGACGGGGCGATGAAGACCGCGGTCCGGGCGTTGATCGCGACTCGCAAGCCGGTCGGCCTCCTTGGCTGGCTGGGCGCGCACGCCCAGATGATCACCGGCTACTCCGGACTAGTCGGCAACCCGTTCGCCAGAAACGCCACCGGGCAGTACACCAACACCTTCACGGTCGCCGGCTTCTACCTGACCGACCCCCTGCGGGCATCGATCGCCGTCAACCGCAGCGTTGGCTTCACCGGGCTGCGGACGACGATGAACTACCGTTTCCGCTTCCAGCGGTTTTACGAGACCGACAGCACGCTGGACGACCCGTACACGCCGGGCGTGCGGGCGTCGAAGCTGGAGTGGTATGGCCGGTTCGTGCTGGTGCTGCCCATCCACTAGCGTTGCCCGGACGAGGTGACGCTGACCATCGACCTGCTCGACGGCGTCGAGCCGAACGACCCGGCGGCCCTCGTGGCGGAGGGAACCCGGCTCATCGCTTTCGCGACCGGCGGCCTGACCGGCGAGGTCGTGGTTCGAGATCCATGATCGGTGAGGCGCCATAGACTGCCGTGCGGCCAGTCCGCCGTCGTCATTCGGCGCCGCCTCGACCAGGAGTCCATCAAGGCATGTCCACGAGCCACCCGTGCCAGCCGGCTGGGCGCACACCGGCCACCGTTCGCATCGCGATGTGGAGCGCGCGACACAGCTGGCCCGTCGCAGCGCTGTGGTTCGTCGGGACGATCGGCCTGCTCACGATCAGCCTGTCGATGGGTGGCATCGATGCGGTCGACGCCAATGGCAACCCCAACGAGCGGCAGCTCGAGGCCAGCACGGCCTACGACGTATTCAACGCGGGTGGCACCAACGACCCGTTCGAGCAGGTGCTCGTGGTGGTCGGCGGAGCGCCCGGCGCCACGGCCGATCCGGCGTTCCAGGCCGCCGTCGGCGACCTCGTTGCGAAGCTCAAGGCCACCGGTGCGCCGCTCGATGGCGTCCAGACCCCGACATTCAGCCAGCTGGTCGACCCGCTTCACTCCGCGCCCGAGGCCGGTCTCGTCGCACCGGATGGCTCGACCGTGCGGATCGTCGGCCGGATCGACGGTGACAAGACCCGGGTGGTGCCCTTGATCGCGCCGGTCCTGCCGATCCTGGCCGAAGCCCGGAGCGCGAACCCGGACCTTGCGATCCATGCCATCAGCAGGACGTTCATCAACGACGACATCAACGCGCTGATCTCCACGGGCCTCGACGATTCGCTCCGCGTGACGATCCCCCTCACGTTCATCATCCTGCTGTTCGCGTTCGGGGCGATCGTGGCCTCCGTCGTGCCCCTCGTGCTGGCCGTCACGTCGCTCGTGGCCGCGTTCGGGATGCTCGGCATCTACAGCCAGCTGGTCGGACCTGTCAGCCCGAATGCGACCCAGCTGATCGTGCTCATCGGGCTGGCCGTGGCTGTCGACTATTCGCTGTTCATGATCACGCGCTTCCGGGTCGAACGCCGCGCCGGCCGCGACCGCGCCAAGGCGATCGAGGTCTCGAGCAGCACGGCCGGCCGGGCCGTCTTCTTTTCCGGGCTGGCGGTCATGATCTCGCTGGCGGGCCTCATCACCCTCGGCGTGTCGCTGTTCACCTCGATGGCGATCGGCACCATCTCGGTCGTATTCGTCTCCGTCGTGGGCAGCCTGACCTTCCTGCCGGCGACCCTGTCCATCCTCGGCGACAAGGTCGATGTCGGCCGGCCGGCGGCGTGGCTGCCCCGGCTCGCGGCCGCGCTACCCCTCGGACCGGTCAGCCGCCGGGGGCGCTCTGCGATGGCCTGGCTGGACGACCGCGCCGCCCGGCAAGAGGGCAGTGGCTTCTGGGGGCGGCTCGTGACCCGGGTCATGGCGCATCCGGTCCCGATGACGATCGCCTCGGTGGTCCTCCTGCTCGTGATCGCGTCGCCGGTGCTCCAGCTGCGCACCGGGATCACAGATATCACCGCCTTCCCCGACTCCATCGATGGAGTGGCGGGCATCAAGCTGCTCAACGAGAAATGGCCGCAGGGCACGGATCTCCAGCTCCAGGTCGTCGTCACCGACTACGACCAGCCGGCCACGAAGGCGGCCATCGAGCGCCTCAGGACCGAGGGTCTCAAGGTGGCCGGGCTGAGCGAGCCGGTCGACGTCACGCCGTCGCACGACGGCAAGGTGGCACTCGTCTCGTTCACCATGGGCGGCAACCGCAATGACGAGGCCAACCGGACGATCGTGCATGAGGCGCGCACCCAGCTCGACCCGGCCATCTTCGGCGGCCTGCCGAACGTCCGGACTTACGTCACTGGCGATGCCGCGTTCACCGTCGACACCGTGCAGGTCTACGCGGACGGCGTGCCGCTCATCTTCGGGTTCGTGCTCGGCCTGTCATTCATGCTGATGTTGGTGGCGTTCCATTCGATCGTCATCCCGATCAAGGCGATCCTGCTCAACCTGCTATCGACCGCCGCGGCCTACGGCGTCCTCGTGCTGGTCTTCCAGGACGGCTGGTTCGCCGGACCGCTGGGCATCACGCCGAGCGGGGTCATCGAGAGCTGGGTGCCGCTGTTCATCTTCACGATCCTGTTCGGCCTGTCGATGGACTACCACCTGTTCATCCTGACCCGGATCAAGGAGGCCCGCGACCGCGGCCTCGAGTCGCGAGCCGCGGTGGCCAAGGGCATCTCGGTGACCGCGGGCGTCATCACCAGCGCGGCCTCGATCATGGTCGTGGTGTTCGCCGTGTTCGTCAGCCTGAAGTTCGTGTTCATCCAGCAGCTCGGCCTGGGCCTCGCCGTCGCGGTGTTCATCGACGCGACGCTCATCCGGAGCGTGCTGCTCCCGGCGTCCATGACGCTGCTCGGCGACTGGAACTGGTGGATGCCGCGAGTCCTCGACTGGATCCCGCGGGTGACCATCGAGGGCGAGCCGGACGAGGATGTGGAGCCGGCCAGGTCGGGGTCGGTCGCCTAGGCGCCGGACAAGGTGAACCCCTCGTCGCCGGTCTTGATCGTCCGGCGACGAGGGGCTACGAGGTCGGAGGGGACGGCGTCCCGGAGGGGCGGTTCGTCATCGACCCTGTCGACCTTGCTTCAGGACGATACGGGTCCGGGTGCTCCGCCCGCGAGGATGAAAACACGACCGACGGCGAGCCGCTAGGCCTCGTCGATCCAGCCCTGCCGCACCGCCAGCCGGGCGAGGGCGGTCCGGCTCGACACGTCGTACCGGTCGAACAGCCGGCGAAGCTGACTCTCGACGGTCTTGACCCGCAACGACAGGCGCCCGGCGATCTCGACGTTGGACAGACCCTCGGCCACCAGCCGCAGGATGTCGAGCTCGCGGCTGGTCGGCAGACGCAACGCCGCCGCGGCCGACCGGCGCGCCTCGCTCGGATAGGCGGTCCCGCCCCTGGCCACGATCCGGATGGCCTCGAGGATCTCCTCGACCGAGGCCATCTTCGACAGGTAGCCCTTGGCACCAAGGTCGACGGCGCGGGCGTGATAGCTCGGGAACCACGCGACGGTCAGCATGATGAAGGCCGGTCGCGGCGCGAACCGCCCGACAAGCTCCAAGCCGTCGCCGTCATGGGCCAACCGGATGTCGCACAGGACCACGTCGGGACTCTCCCGCTGGATCAGGCTGACCGCGCTCACGATGTCTGGCGCGGTCCCGACGACCTCGACATCGGCCGATCCCCGGATGAGGGTGGCGAGTCCGTCGGCCAGGGCCGGGTGATCCTCGACGATCGCCAGCCGGATCACGTCTGGGGGGTGGCCTTGCCGGTCCGCGTCGGGCGAGCCCTGGCGGCCGCGGCAGGCAGCCGGACCGTGAACGTCGTCCCCGTGCCGACCTCAGAGGTCGCGTTGATGGAGCCGCCATGGGCGACGACGATCTCACGCGCGACGTACAGGCCCAGCCCGAGACCGGTCGCCGGTGGATGGCCGACTCGCGCGTACGCATCGAAGATGTTGCCGAGGTCCTCGGCGCCGATGCCCACCCCGTGGTCGATGACCCGGACCTCCGCCCAAGCCCGCATCCGCCGGACCACGACCTCGATCGAGCCGGTCCGGGTCGCGTGCTCGACGGCGTTGGCCAGCAGGTTGAGGAAGACCTGCTCAAGCCGACCCGAGTCGCCCTCGACGGTCAGCGCCTTCGGCCTGGCATCGAATCGGATGGTCGGTGCCCCGGGCAGCACGGACGCGACCTCCGTCGCCTCGCGCGCGACAGCGACGAGATCGATCGACCGCGACACCACATGGAGCTGGCCGGTCTGGATCCGACTCACGTCGTACAGGCGCTCGACCAGCTCGTTGAGGCGCTGGGCCTGGACCCTGGCCCGATGGGCATAGGTCGCCGCCTCCTCGGGGTCGCCGCTGGCCAGCCGTCGCTCGACGAGCTGGAGGTAGTTGTGGATGGCCGCGGTCGGCGTCTTGAGCTCATGCCCGGCGGCCGCCATCAGCCGCTCGAGGCTGAGGCGCATCGTCCGCTCCGAGATGTCGCGGATGGAGACCACGCCGCCCCACGTCCGGTCCTCGACCCTCAATGGCTCGGCGACCGCCTCGAACCAGCGGCGCTTGCCGTCGGGATCGCTGACCGCGAACTCGACGCGGAACCGCTGGCCGCGGGCCGCCCGCTGCTGCGGGCGTTCCTCGGGCGGGAATGGCAGACCGGCCACGTCCTCCGTCAGGATCTCGCCCGAGGGTCCCCCGAACAGGCGGTCGTAGACGATGTTGGTGGCGACCGTCCGGCCCTCGTGGTCGACCGCCACGACCGCGTCGCCGATGCTGGCGAGGATGGAGCGCAGGCGGTCGTGCTCCTCCTCGGCGTCGCGCGTCTGGACCTCCATGGCGAGCGTCTGGACCCGAAGCTCCTCGGTCCTGACGCCGAGATCCTCGTTGGCGATGCGGAGCTCTTCGACGGTCGCGGTCAGCTCCTCGTTGAGGGTCTCGAGCTCCTCGTTGGTCGCCTGGAACTCCTCGTTGAGGGTCTCGACCTCCTCGCGGCCGGCCTGCGCTTCTTCGCTCGATCGCTGGAGCGTCCGATTGGCCAAACGCAGATCGGCGATGAGCGAGGACAGCTCGTCATTGGCCCGGAGCAACCGGTCGTTGAGGACCGCCGCCTTGTCGAGGCGCTGCCTGGTCCGTGCCTGCGTCAGGCGATCGCGCTCAGCCTGGGTGACATCGACCAACTCGATGACGGCCGCGTCGATCGAGCCGGTGTCGCCCTGGAACGGCCGTACGGTCACCTCGAGGTGGCGCGTCGCGTCGGTCGCCACGTCGAGCGGTTGGACCTCGTGGACCGCGGTGCTGCGCTTGCCCGTCAGGCCCGTGTCGATCGCCGTCCGGATCGCCGCCGACGGGAGCGCGTCGGCCAGGTGGACGAAGTCCTGATCGAACGCAACGCCGTGGATGCCGAGCATCCGCCGGGCGGCGGTGTTGATCCGCACGATGTCGTACCGCGGGTCGACCACGACGACCCCGATGTCGAGGCCCAGCAGGACGCCCTCGGCGGGCGTCGCGCCGTCGCCGTTCACGCGGCGAGCGGGCGCCGGCACGAGGGTCGCGTCACGGACCGGAGCGACGGGATCTCGGGTCGTTGGGGCCACCTTCGGCCACGCATGCGCAAGCACCTGCTGTCCGGGCAGCCGTCGGTAGATCCGGAGCCGCGCCTGTTCCTCAGCATACGGCCCCGGCAGGGCGGCGACGGTCTCCGCGGCGCCGAGGACCAGCCGGCCATCCGGTCGCAGCGAATAGGCGAACGTCTCGAGCGCCACCCGCTGGAGCGGCACCGTGAAGTAGATCAGGACATTCCTGCACAGCAGGAGGTCGATCCGCGGGAATGGCACGCCGGTGCTCAGGTCGTGCTCGCCGAAGATCATCCGCGTGCGGAGGCGCTTGACGATCTCGAAGCCGCCGGGTGTCTCCACGAAGTAGCGGGCCCGCAGGTCGGCCGGGACATTGCCGATCGCGCCTGGTGGATAGACCCCACGACGGGCGAATGCGATCGCCGGCCGGTCGCCATCGGTCGCGAAGATCCGGACGTCGGGCGCCGGCCCACCAGCGGCCCGGACCTCGGCAACCGTCATCGCCAGGGAGTAGGCCTCCTCCCCGGTCGAGCAGCCCGCGGACCAGATCCTGAGCTCGCGACCATCCTGGCGCGTCGCCTCGATGAGCTCCGGCACGATCCGCTCGCGCAGGTGGGCCCATAGCTTCGGGTCGCGGAAGAACTCCGTGACCTTGATCAGCAGGCTATCGATCAGATGGTCGTATTCAGCCGGGTCGCGCTCGACGAGGGTGGCATAGTCGGCGATCGACGGGCTGCCGGTCGCGTGCATGCGGCCGAGCAGCCGCCGGTTGACGGTCGCCGGCTTGTAGGCGCTGTAGTCGATCCCGCTCCGCTCGCGGACTCGGTCGAGGAGGCGCCCGAAGGCGTCCGGCGCGCCCCGCTCGGGCGCGCTCGCCGGAGGCTGGAGGAGTCCGACGAGGGTCCCGGCGATCGCGTCGAGATCGGCCCTCGCGTCGACGATCGACGGCGATACCGAGCTGGGCATCGACGGGAACATGGCCGTGGCCGGGTTCTCGATCACGACCGTGCCCCCGGCACGCTTGACCTCCCACGCGCCGGCCGACCCGTCGGCCCCGGTGCCGGTCAGGATGACCGCGGTGAGCCGTTCGCCGAACGCCTTCGCCGCACTCGTCAACAGCCGGTCGATCGACGGTGCGGTCAGCGATGAGCCCATCGGATGAAGGCGGAGGACGCCGGCTACCAGTTCGACCAGGTGGTTGGGCGGGACCACGTAGATGATGCCGTCCTCGAGGTCCGTTCCGTCCTCAACGACGCGGATCGGCAGGCTGGCACGCCGCTCGAGGATCTGAGCGAGGTGACTGGGTCGGCGCGGGTCAAGGTGCTGGGCGATGACGACCGCCGCGCCGAGATCGCCGGGCAGGTCGCCGACGACGCGCGACAACGCCTCGATCCCTCCGGCCGATGAGCCGATGACGACGAGCTGTGAGGTCGTGGTCGCCGATGACCTCGCCACCATGTTCGGCATCATACGACCCGCTCGTCTCGCTGCCGCGCAGGTTCTGCCGTCCGGCGTCGGCGCGGACGGGTAGCCTCCGTCCATGGCTCCACCAGCACCCCTGACCGCCTCGCCCGCTGCGGGCTCGCCGATCGAGGTGTTCGCGGCCGCCTTGCGCCTCGGGCTGACCTCGTTCGGCGGCCCGGTCGCCCACCTGGGCTATTTCCGGGGCGAGTACGTGACGCGACGACGATGGCTTGACGAGACAGCCTTCGGCGACCTCGTGGCGCTGGCGCAGCTCCTCCCCGGTCCGGCCAGCAGCCAGCTCGGCATCGCGATCGGGACGCGCCGGGCCGGGATGGTCGGCGGGCTCGCCGCGTGGTTCGGGTTCACGCTCCCGTCGGCCATCGCGCTGACGCTGTTCGGACTCGTGGCGACCAGCGTCGACCTGGCTGGAGCGGGCTGGGTCCATGGCCTCAAGCTGGCGGCGGTCGCCGTGGTCGCCCAGGCCGTCTGGGCGATGGCCGGCAGCCTCGCTCCGGACTGGCCGCGCCGGATCGTGGCGCTGATCGCCGCGGGCGTCGCGGTGTTCTGGGCGACGCCCTTCTCGCAGGTCGCGATCATCGCCGGCGGCGCCATCGTCGGACGGCTGCTCCTCGTGCCGCCGGCGGCGACCGTCACGGGACCCGAGCCCAGCCCGATCTCGCGCCGCGTCGGCGTCGGCGCCCTGGCCCTGGGCGCCGGACTGCTGCTCGGCCTGCCGGTCCTGCGAAGCGCCGGCGGCGGCCAACCCGTGGCGCTGTTCGACGCGTTCTATCGGTCGGGCGCCCTCGTGTTCGGTGGCGGGCATGTCGTGCTGCCGCTGTTGCACGCGACCGTGGTCGAGCCGGGCTGGGTGACCGACGGCCAGTTCCTGGCTGGCTATGGCGCCGCCCAGGCCGTGCCCGGACCGCTGTTCACGTTCGCGGCCTTCCTCGGCACGGTGGTCGGGCCGGCCCCCAACGGCGTCCCGGGTGCGGTCATCGCGACGGTCGCCATCTTCCTGCCGTCCTTCCTGCTCATCTTCGGGGCACTCCCGTTCTGGGACCGGTTGCGGGCGTCGGTCGGCGTTCGGCGCGCGCTGACCGGCACCAACGCCGCCGTCGTCGGGATCCTCCTGGCGGCGCTCTACACGCCGATCTGGACGAGCGCGATCGCTGCCCCGGCCGACGTCGTGGTGGCCGCCGGCGGACTGGGCCTCCTGCTGACCGGCCGGGTGCCACCCATCGCGGTGGTCGGCCTGTGCGCGCTGGCCGGACAGGTCCTGGCCGCGGCGTGAGCGACGCTAGTGAAGGTCGCCATTGGCGAACGACACCATGAGGTCGTGGTAGCCGGGCAGCCCCCGTTCGTAGCCGATCGCCCAGAACCCGGCGCCGGCCAGACCGTGTGCGTTGGCGAGGGCCAGCTTCGGGCGGAGCGTCTCTGGCGAGTCGACGTAGATGGCCTGCCAGCCAGCGGTCGCCCGTGAGTCGGCCGGTGCCGGGCTGACGGTCGGGGCGACGGCGTAGAACTCGACGACCTCGAGCGGGTCGAGCAGCGGCGGAGCCGGCGGGTCGGCCAGGAACTTCGGGTTGTCGGCAGGCACCCAGATCGCTCCATCACCCAGCCGCGGCGCGCCGATCTCCGGGCCGGCGACCCGCCAGCGCACCCCGTACAGGGGCAGCCCGAGGACCGTCTTCTCGGGCGGCACGTCGCTCAGCGCGTACAGGTCGAGCGACCACGGCAGGTCTGCTTCCGCCCCGTCACGCCGATCCATCGGCGCCGAGGCGCCGACATCAGACCCGGCATAGTGGTAGTCGTAGCCCATCAGGAAGATCCGGTCGGCGCCGGCCTCGACCGCGGCCCGTGCCATCCCGGCGCCGATCCGGCCGGCGCTGGTCGCGGCCGAAACCTGGGCGGTGGGGTGGTCGCTGCGCAGCGCCACGCGAAGCCGTCCGACGAACGCGCCATAGGCCGGGATCCACTCGTCCCGGATCTGCTCCACGTCCACGTCGATCCCATCGACGTCGATCTTGCCGGCCAGCGCGACGAGGGCCGCGATCGTCGCGTCCTGGACCGCGAGCGAACCGAAGAAGCGGTCGTTCCGTGCGGTCCCGAAGCTGGTGTAGACGAGCTGGACCGCCACGCCCCGGTCGTGTGCCTCGCGGATGAGCTGCTTGCCGATCGCGCCGGTGATCCGCTTGTAGCCGGTCTGCGCGGTGTCGATCTTGCCGGTCTTGGTGTGGGTGACCGAGGACAGTGCGAGCGTGGTGAGGGGCGTGGTCGCGAGGTGCGCCACGATGTCCGCGTTCATCTCCCAGTACGGCACGAAGCCGAACAACTCGTGGCCGGGGATCGGTGGCGGGCTCGGGGGTCGATCGGTCCCGCCACTGGCAGCGGCCTGTCCGGGCGGCGTCGGGGACGCGACGCCCTTCGGGAGCGATGCCGCCACGAGCGCGATGGTGACGACGACGGCGATGGTGGCGACGACGGCGACGGCACCGATGCCGATCATGGGCCGTCGGGTCATGCCCACAGCGTGGCTGTACGCCCGGATCGGGTCAAGTGGCGGGACGTGTGGCGGTCCTGACATGAGCGAACGCCGGAGGGCCGGCGATCGCGCACGACAGGGAGGAGGTCGTCGTCGGCGATCCGAAGCCCTCCGGCGTTCGCGCGGAGGAGAGAACACCGACGATGCTGCGCCGCGTCTGTGAGAAGCCGCTGAGAATGCGACCGGCGGCCAGCCGGGCTGACGTCCCGTTCGGGTCATGAGGCTCGCCGATCCGGCCCGGATGGCACTTCCGCGACCACGGGCGCCGGGACCACCATCGACCCCAAGGCTGATAGTGGAGGGTGATGACATGCGCGTGCTCGTGATTGCGGCGTCCAGGCATGGCGGGACCATGGAGATCGCCGACGGCATCGGTGCCGTCCTCGGCAAAGCGGGGCTGCGCGTGGACGTCCGCCCGATCGACCGTGTGGCCACGCTCGACGGCTTTGATGCCGTGGTGCTCGGCAGCGCCGTCTACATGGGTCGCTGGCTGGAGCCGGCGCGACGCTTTGTCGACCACCACGCGGCCGCGCTGGCGACCCGGCCGGTCTGGCTGTTCTCGAGCGGCCCGCTGGGCGATCCGCCCAAGCCGGTCGAAGTCTCGGGCGATATCGCCACGCTGGTCGAGTCAACCCACGCGCGCGGCCACCACCTCTTCGCCGGCGTCCTCGACAAGGGTGAACTCGGTCTCGTCGAGCGGGCGGTCGTCGGGGCCGTGCACGCGCCGGCCGGCGACTTCCGGTCGTGGGACGAAGTGGCCGATTGGGCGCTCGACATCGCGGAGAGCCTGCGCCTCCCGGTTTGATCTGGCGGCCGACCGTTCCCGGCTGGACCGCCCGGCCGATCGGCTCATGTCGGTCGAGTACGGCCGGCGCGTCGAGGTCGACGGGCGCCGGGGCTCGGTGGTCAGGCCCAGCGGTCGAGCGGTGCCAGGAACTCGACGATGGCCGCGGCGAGACGCTCGGGCTGCTCCATCCCGATCATGTGGGCGACGTCGTCCCAGACCAACGCGCGCGCGTCGGGTGCCACGGCCGCCAGCCGTTCGGCGACCTGGACGGTCTCGCTGAAGTCGAGCCTGCCAGCGATCGCGAGCACCGGACATCGGAGCTCCGCCAGGCGTTCGTTCGCCGGCGGATCGAGCGCGATCTCGCGGCCACGGACCCGCCCGGGCTCGTTGAGGGGCAGATCCATGGCGGACAGCCGCTCCCGGACGAGCGCCGCGGCGCGCCCCGGCGGCTGACCGGGGCCGTCGCCCCAGACCCGGACCTCGAAGTCGGTCAGCGCGGCCGCATCGAACGGCTCGGCCGTGTCGACCTTGCGATACGCCTCGAAGAGCTCGATCTCTTCGGGAGTCGCATCGCCGTCGAAGCCGCTGACCCCCGCCGCGACCGCGACCACCGCCGCGACCCGGGTCGGCGACTCGACGGCCGTGTCGATGGCGGTCATCCCGCCGCGCGAGTTGCCGACCAGCGCCGCCCGCCCGACGCCGAGGGCGTCCATCACCGCGAGCAGGTCCGTGCGCTGGGAGAACTCGACATCCTCGGTCGGGCTTGGGCCATGCCCGCGGGCGTCGTAGCGCACGATCCGATAGCCGGCGGCGAGCAGGCGCGGGACCACGTCGTCCCAGGCGCGCAGGTCCGCGACCCCGGCATGGAGCAGCACGATGGGCGGTCCACCGCCCTCGTCGACGACGGCAAGGCGCGCGCCCGCGACCTCGACTTCACGACTGGACATCGACGGAGGATACGCCTCAGCGGTCGCCAGACGGCGGTGGCGAGACCGCGAGGTCCTCGGGCGTCTGCATCCGCACGCCACCACCGTCTTGCTTGACCAGATACATCTCACGGTCGGCCAGCGCGTGGAGCCGCTCGATGGACAGCACCCGCGTCGATGGTTCGATGACGTACACGCCGACCGATGCGCCGATCCGGATGACACCCCGGTCGGTCTCGATCGGATCGCACAGGTCGTGGAGGATCCTTCGGGCCAGGACCTCGGCCGCGACCCGATCGGACACGCCGGCCAGCAGGACCCCGAACTCGTCGCCACCACGGCGGACCGCGGCGTCGGTCAGGCGGATGGATCCCCGCAACCGCGCCCCGACCACGCGCAGCACCTCGTCGCCGGTCGCATGACCGTAGGTGTCGTTGACCGCCTTGAAGCCGTCGAGGTCGATCGCCAGCAGAGCGGCTCGACCGCCGCCGCGTCGGATCCCCGCCAGGATCTCGGCCAACCGCGCATCGAACCCGGACCGGCTCAGCAGACCGGTGAGCGGATCGTGACGGGCGATCTCCCGTGCGTCATGCGCCTGCCAGATGACGAGAACGAGGGTCGCGCACACGATGGCGGCCCACCAGCCGATGGTGCTGTAGGCGACGACCAGCACCCAGCCCATCACGACCTCGCTGGCGGACGTCGTCCGATACGAGGTGTCGAGCAGCCTGGCGGCTTCGCGGACGCTCAATCCGTCGCGCAGGACGACCGTCCCGGTGGCGAGCGCGGCCGACAGCCCGGACAGCACCAGGGTCGACAGGACGATGGCGATGAGCTGAACGGCCTGCGGCTGGCCGGTCACGGCTCCGAGCGGCCCGCTCAGCGCGAACTCGAAGACGACACCGGCGAGCACGGCCGACAGGGCCATCGCCGAGTGGTTGGCCAAGGTGCCGTACCAGGGCACCTCGCGGATCTCGCGCGCTTCGAGCGTTGAGATCATCGCGACCCAGCCGCCTGCCACGGGGCCGCCGAGCGCGGTCGCTGCGATGATGAACGGCAGATGGAAGGTCAGGACGCCAAAGCCGTGCAGACGCTCGACCCGGGTCCCGCCCAATAGCCCGATGGCGACCCAGAAGACGAGCCCGAGCAGGATCCCCTCTGGGCCGCCCGCGGCGGTCAGCGAGATCCTGGGCGAGATGACGAAGGACATCGAGGCCCAGAGGAGGGCGCCGAGGCCAGCCACGATGGTCGCGGCGGTGTACAGGTAGAGCGTGAGCGCCGAACGGTCAGCGTGTACCCGCACCTCGAGGCTGATCGGCGCGGCCACGTGGTCCCAGCTGTTCGAGACTGGCCGGTTCGGATCCATCAGGGGGCACTCCCGCAGACCGATGTGGTCGTCGGCCAGGGGCGGGCCAGGACGCCGAGGTACTCGTCGTCACGTCGAGGCGACCACCGACCCGGCGCAGACCTCCATCCGCGCGGTGACCGGTTGGTGGCACCCACCGTGAACCCTCCGACGACGATCTCCGGGCCCCGTCCGGCCAGCCCAGCGGGCTGGTCTCGTCCACGCCGAATAGTGCGGCAAACGAGGCCGGACCGGCCATCGTCCGAACGTCCTGTCCGTGGGCGGTACCGCAGGCGCTCCCTGGCACAGTGGTGGCTAAATGTCGCCCGCGTGCCTAAAGGCCCTTCGGCCCTGGGATCGCGTCGAAAATGAATGGTCCGGGCGGGCCGGGATGGGGCAGTCGGTCGATGCCGGGACCGCGCTGCCGTCCGTAGTGTGCCATCAACGACCTCGGGCATCGGGGTCAGGCACAACGGAGATCCCGCCATGCACATGCATCCCGAGTCCTACATCGAGATGGTCGACCAGGACCGCGAGCGGGCGATGGCCCGGCGAGCGCTGGAGCGAGCGGCCCGCGAGGGCGGCGACCAGCACCCGGGCCAGGCCCGCGGCGGTATCGTCGGTCTAGCCGGTCTCGTTCGGTCGCTGACGACCGCGGTCGGTCACCCCCGCTCGCGCAGCGCGAGCAGCGGTTCGAGCCGGGCACTCCCATCCGGCGCGTGACCAAGCGGTGCGCGATCGATCGGTCGGGCCGGCCTCGCCTCGATCGGGGTTGCGGCGGGGCCGACCGGGCCGATCGATCGTGTCGCCCTCAGGCGGATGTCGCATCCCAGGCGTGCACCGTCAGCCCTCGCGCGCGATCGGCTCCAGGTCGATCGTGCGGACCTGCCGCGTCCGACCCGCCTCCGTGCGCACGAGCGCTGCCGGGATGACACCCGAGGTGAGCTTCTCGATGACGGCCGCCTCGCCGGTATACAGACCGCTGCCGGCGATCCTGACCCGGTCCCCCACCACGAGACCGGCCCGGCCGCTGCCGGCGTTCAGGTCGATCGTCGCCACGGTCGGGCGAACGTACGGTTCGGGGCCCGCTCCGGCTCGTGGAGCCGGCTTGGTATCGGTCCGGGCCGGCGGGTAGACGGTCTTGCGCTTGCGTGTCGCCACAGTGGCTCGATCCCTCCTGGAGCCGCGACCCGAGCGCGCGGCGCGACGCGATGCTACATCGCCCCGTCAACGCCGTGGTCCGCCAGCGTCCCGTATCGTGGGGCCGACATGGATGAGCCCGAGCGCTTCGACGATCCCGGGCCACCCGCGCCGCAGTCGCCGGGCCGTCTGCGCCAGACTCTGACCGTGGCGGTGCTCGTGACGCTCATCGCCTCGATGGTGGTGCTGGCCTTCGTCTCGGGTCGGGGGATCGTCACCGTCGTGCCGAACGTCGCCTCGACCCCGACGCCGGCCGCGGCGGGCACGACCCCGCCGGCGGCCTCCCCGGTCGACGTGGCCGCGCAGCGCCTGGCCATCATCGACGCGGTCGGGCGGCTCACGATCACGGATGGGGCCGGCGGCACGGTCCAGGCGATGGGCGACCCTGGGGCGACCTATGCGTACCCGGCGTGGTCGCCCGACGGCACCCGCATCGCTGTGATCGGCCGGGCCGGCGAGGCACGGGTCGACGTCTTCACGATCGACCCCGCTGGCTCCGCGATAGGCGCCCCGGTGACGGTCTACGCCAGCCCGGACCGGCCCCCGTTCTACCTGTACTGGTCGCCCGACGGGCGGCAGCTGACCTTCCTCACGACCGAGCCCGACGGCCTGGCCCTGCGCCTGGTGCCGGCCGACGGCAGCGCGCCCGCCGTGGCCATCCGCGCCGGGTCGCCGATGTATTGGGCGTGGGCCGACGCCGGCCACCTCCTGGTCCACAGCGGGGGTGCGGACCCCGGGTCGTTCTTCGGCGAGATCGGGACGGACGGCGTGGCGGTCGAGCCCGATCCGATCGAGAGTGGCGGTTTCCGCGCGCCAGCGATCACCTCCGACGGCCGGTTTCGTGGCTACGTCGTGCCCGGCCAAGGAACGCCCGCGCAGGTCATCGTCGAGAGCCGCGACCGGGCGACGCGCCGCGCGATCGACGTCTTCGGCGACGCCGCGATCGACTTCGGGCCCGCCGGTGTCGAGCTGGCGTTCATCGCCCCGGCGGTGGCCGGCCGCGCAGTCAGCCTGCCGGTCGGGCCGCTGCGGCTCATCGATGCCGTCTCGGGCGACGTCCGGACGGTCCTGACCGGGTCGGCCGTGGCGTTCTTCTGGTCGCCTGACGGGCGGACCATCGCGGCTCTCCAGGTCGCCGCGCCGGGTGACCCGGGGATCGCCACGGCTGGCGGGGTCGAGCCGGCCCGGATGGTCGCGGCGTCCGAACGGAGCGCAACGCTCGGCGCGACCACTCCGGGTCTCGCACTCCGACTGGTGTTCGTCGACGTCGCGACCGGAACGGTCCGCTCTCAGCGTCCGGTCGAGGTCGCCGACGACTTCGCGCTTCAGCAGCTCCCTTTCTTCGACCAGTACGCGTTGAGCCACCGGCGGTGGTCGAGCGACAGCCGGTTCCTGGTGCTGCCGCTGGCGGACGCCGATGGGACGAGCCGGATCGTGGTCATCGCCGCGGACGGCTCCGACGCCCGTCCTATAGCGACGGGGATCGCGGCATCGTGGAGTCCCTGATCAGGTTCCACACATCCCGTGCATAGCACTTGTGCATAGCACTTGTGCATATCTTTTATGCATGCCGGCCTGCGGGCATGACCGACCAGCCAGCGTCCCTCCTCCGCCTCGATTCGCGGGCCTTCCAGGTGCTCGCCCACCCGCTCCGATCGCGCCTTCTGATGGCGCTCCGGTCGAACGGACCGGCGACCGCCACCGCCCTGGCTGAGACCCTCGGGACCAACACCCGGGCGACGAGCTATCACCTGCGCAAGCTGGCCTCCGTCGGCCTGGTCGAGGAGACCGATCAGGGCCGCGGCCGGGAGCGCTGGTGGCGCGCCGCCACGGAGATGCACGGCTGGACCGAGCGCGACATCGCGGACGATCCGAACGGCGCGGCCGCCGCCGACTGGCTCCGCCGGCACGACCTTCGCTCATTCATCGACCGCTACCGGGCTTGGCTCGACGCCCAGGCGGCCTGGCCGATCGACTGGCGCGACGTCGCCGGCGCCAGTTCGATGTCGCGCTCCGCCTGTCCCCTGCCCGGCTGGCCGCGTTCCAGGCGGACTTCGAGGGGCGTTGTACGAGCGCTATCGGAGCGGTGACTCGACCGACGACGACTCGGACGCTCGCCTGATCCAGATCTACCTGTACGCCTTTCCGTGGGACGCCGATCCATCATGACCCCGCTCGACGTCCGGACGGCGCGCCGCCGCTTCCTGGTCCTGACCGGCTGGCTGCCGACCGTCCTGTCGATGAACTCGATGGTCGCGCAGCCGGCCGGCGCCCTCGGGGCGATCCTCCTGGCGGCGCTGGCCGACGGCACGTCGCTGTCGACCGCGATGATCGTCGGCGGCGTCATCTGCGCCCTGGCCGCCCCGCTCTACATCCCCGTCTGGCGAGCCGAGCGGGCGCGAAGTGTGGCTGCCACGAAACGTTTGGCGGCGGCCTGCGCGCCGAACGGGTCGGGCGCGCTGCCGGACCGGCCGGGTCACCCGGTCCGGTCGACCCAGCCGAGCGTCCGCTCGACGCCCTTGTGCCAGCGAGCGATGCCGGCGGCCCGGGTGTTCGAAGCCATGTGCGGCTCCCAGCGGCGGCTGGCACGATCCATCGCGCGGAGATCGTCGAGGCCCGACCAGAAGCCGACGGCCAGCCCGGCGGCGTAGGCGGCTCCCAGTGCGCTGGTCTCGGCGATCGGTGGCGCGACGACCGCCCGATCGAGGATGTCCGCCTGGAACTGCATCAGCAGGTCGTTGCGGATCATCCCGCCGTCCACCCGCAGCTCCGCCGGCAGCGTCTCGCCGAGATCGGCGACCATCGCCACCCCGAGGTCGTAGACCTGGTACGCCGTCGACTCGAGCGCGGCCCGGGCGATGTTGCCGCGCGTGGCGTACGCGGTCAGGCCGGCGATGACGCCCCGGGCATCGCTCCGCCAGTGCGGCGCGAACAGGCCGGAAAAGGCCGGCACGAACACCACGTCGCCCGAATCGGGCACGGACAGGGCGAGCTGCTCGACCTCCGACGCGTCGCCGATGATGCCGAGGTTGTCGCGCAGCCAGCCGATCAGGGCGCCGGCCACCGCCACCGAGCCCTCCAGCGCGTAGGTCGCCGGTCCCTCCCCGAGCCTCGCCGCCACCGTCGTGATCAGCCCGTGCCGAGACTGGATCGGCCGCTCGCCGGTGTGCATGAGCATGAAGCAGCCGGTCCCGTAGGTGCACTTGAGCTGGCCCGTCTCGAAGCAGGTCTGACCGAACAGGGCCGCCTGTTGGTCGCCGAGGTCGCCCGCGATCGGGACGCCGGCCAGATCGCCGGTGCCCGTGCCGTAGACCTCCGATGACGAGCAGATCGTTGGCAGCATCGCCGGTGGTACGTCGAACGCCTCGAGCAGGGCCGGCTCCCAGGCCAGCGACTCGAGACCCATCAGCATCGTCCGCGAGGCATTCGTGACGTCCGTCACGTGGATGCCCCCGTCGACCCCACCGGTCAGCTGCCAGACGAGCCACGTGTCGATGGTCCCGAACAGGAGCTCGCCCGCGGCGGCGGCGGCCCGTCGCTCCGGTCCGCCCTCATCAAGGAGCCAGGCCAGCTTGAGCGCAGATGAATAGGTCGAGATCGGCAGCCCGGTCAGTGCCCGGAACCGGTCCGGGCCGAGTGGGTCGCCGGCGGCCAGGCGTCGGCCCGCGTCGGCCGTCCGGGTGTCCTGCCAGACGATGGCGTGATGGACCGGTCGGCCGGTTCGTCGCGACCAGACGACGGTCGTCTCACGCTGGTCGCTGATGCCGACCGCCGCCAGGGCTCCGGCGTCGGCCCCGATGTCACGCAACGCGACCCGGACGCAGGTCCGCACGCGCTCGAGGATCTCGTCGGCGTCATGCTCGACCCAGCCTGGGCGCGGGGTGATCTGGCGATGCTCCTGCTGATGGCTGGCGACCGGGCGCCCGGCCCGGTCGAACAGGATGCAGCGGCTGCTCGTCGTCCCCTGGTCGATGGCGGCGACGAGCGATCGCGGCTCCACGGCGGGACTAGTAGCGGTACGCGCTCCGTTCGACCGTGGTGATCGACGTCCCGACGTCCCGGATCTGCCAGTACAGGGCGACGGCGCCCAGGACGAGGAAGGCGACCGAGCCGATGACGCCGTTGGTCAGCAGCGACCCGAAGATGCCCGTGTTCAGCGTCTCGAGCTTGATCTGGCCCAGGAAGATCAGGACGCCGTTGACGACGGCGGCGGCACCGCTGAACGCCGAGAAGACCATGACCAGGATGACCGGCACGCCGAGCGCGAACGTCCCGACGGCGAAGATCGCACCGACGATCAGGCCGATCAGCACGACGATGACGCCGGTCCCGAGACCGAGATAGGCGAAGAATCCGACGCCGAGCGCGTAGCCGGCGGCGCCGGCGAGGATGACGATCGCGGCGTAGTACCAGAAGAACGAGATGGCCGCGAGCACGATCCCGAAGATCAGCCCGATGCCCCACGACAGCACGGTCGCGAAGAAGCCCTGGCCGAACACGTCGGTGCCCCACTGCGCGCCGGCCACGAGCCCGAAGAAGAACGCCCACAGGGGCAGCAGGATGGTGAACAGCTTCAACCCGTAGAACGCCCACGCTAGACCGATGCCGATGGCCAGCAGGCCGATGACGATCGACTCCACAGACATGGAACCCTCCAACCCTCTCGACGTCCGCTGCCGGGCACAGGCAGACGTGATCGGACGCCCCTCGGTGCGGACTATACGCTCCGCTACCAAGCGCCCGAGGCCTACGCCCGCTTGATCGACCGGCCGGCGACATCGCGGCTGCGCAGCAGGTTGGCGCTCGCGTAGTGGAGGCGCTTGCGGCTGGGCTCGGCCATCGGGGCCGCGTACACGACGAGCTCCTCCGCGAGCGTGCCCAGCAGCGCCTGCAGGTCGGGGTCATCGCCGGCGTAGCCGACGATCCGCCGGCGCGTCCCATCGAGCACCCGGCGCGCCCCGTCGAAGTCGCCCTCCCGGTTGCGCGACAGCGCCTCCTGGCGCGCCCGTGCGGCGAACAGGCGGGCGACCGCGCGATCGACCTCGCGATCGCGTGGCTGGCGGTCGTTGGCGAGGTCGTCCGCGTAGGCCCACGTCAGACGGACCGACTCGGCCGCGCCCGGTCCGCCTGCGGCGAACACGCCATCGCGATCGTTCAGGGTCACGATGACACCGGTCTCGTGCCCCGCTCTCCCGTATGGGAATGACAGCCGCAGGACGACGTCGACGACCTGTTCGGACCCGAGATCGCCCAGCGCGACGACCGTCCGGCCGCCGACGGCCGTGGCCCGGTATGGACTGATCGGCTCGACCCGGATGTCCTCGCGGGCCGCGACCTCGAGGGCCACGTCGCGGGCCACGATCTCGAGTGTCTCGCCGACCTCAGAGGTGATCGCGTCCCGGATCTGCGCTGCGTCCGCGATGTAGTAGAAGTGACCGCCACCGGTGTCGGCGAGGTCCTGCAGCAGGCGCTCGTCGAAATCGCTGCCGACGCCGAAGGTCGAGGTCGAGATGCCCCGTGCCCGCAGCTCGGCCGCATGGGTCGCCAGCGCGCCCGGGTCGGTGATGCCGACGTTGGCCAGGCCATCGGTCAGCAGCAGGCAGCGGTTGACGCCACGCTCGGCGAGATGCGTCGCGACCTGCTCGCAGCCGCGCAGCCAGCCCTCGCCAAGGTTCGTGCTGCCGCGGGCGGCGATGGAGCGCAGGTGGTCGACCGCACCGCGGCGGGCCTCGGACGACGCCGGCGTGGACTCGATGACGACCTCGACGACGTCGTCGTAGACCACGACGCTGAACCGGTCGGTCGGCTGAAGGCGGTCGATCGCCTCGATGACGGCGGCCTTGGCGACGTCGAGCTTGGGCCCGGACATCGACCCCGAGCGGTCGAGCACGATGGCCAGGTTGACGCTCGGACGCGTTCGCTCGCTCGTCGCGCGCGGCGCCGTGATGCGCCCCAAGACGAAGCGCTGGCTGTGTCCGTTCGGGCGGATGAGGTGCCGGTCGGGCCGGACGGTCAGGGTCGGATCGGTTCGGGTGGTCATGGTCGGTCCTCCTCGAGGAGCTCGTGGGCGATCGTCACGAGGCGATCGACCGCTTTCTGCTGCGCCCGCGCGAGCGGACGGCGGATGTGGAGCTCGACGTCCGGGCCGAGCCCGATCCGTTCCCACTGGGAACGCTCGATCGGTCCGGACGTGGCGCCGCGTGTCTCCGGGGGCGAGACGGTCGCCGCCGGTGGATCAGGTTCGCCGAGGCGCTCGGCGTGGGCGGTGCGGGCGACGGGCAGACCGACACAACGACGGGCCAGCAGCGGCCGTGTCGGTCGCGCGCCGAGGTCGGGACCGGCCGGGGCCGAGGGCGGCACGACCGGCACCAAGGGCGGCGCGGCGACGGACGACCCGGCCGGCCGGGATCCGGCGAGGACCGTCCGCAGGTACTCCAGTGCCGAGTCGGCCGGCGGAGCGGGTTCGTGGCTGCCCGCGAGCTCGGAGATCTCGCGGACGTCGAGACCGTCGAGCCGCCGCCGGATCTCGGCGAGGGGCAGATGCTCCGCCTGGAGCCGGCGGATGAGCCGCAGGCGGGCGAGATGGGTTGCGTCGTACTTGCTGCCCGGCCCGCTGGCGCCGACGGCCGGCAATAGCCCCTGGGCGAGGTAATAGCGCACCGTCCGCGGGGTGACCCCGCCGAGGTCGGCGAGCTCCGTCAGCGAGTATCGTTCGTCGTCTGGCATGCCGCTATCTTGCCAGCAGGACGTTGCACTGTCAATACCATGTCGACATCCACCCCGCCTCCTCGGAGTCCGCGACACGGGCTCCGGGATCGACCCGGCCCTGCTGCCCCACGTCTTCGACCGGTTCGTCAAGGGCGACGCGTCGGCCGGATCCGATGGCCGCTTACGGGCGGGTGATCCGGACGTCGTCGACGGCCGCCTCGATGGTGCTCGGCGCGCCGCGGTCGGCCGCCGCGAACACGATCCGGATCGTCTGGCCGGCCCACCGCGTCATCGGGATGGTGGCCGACGCCCAGGCGGGCAGGTCCGTGTTCGCCGCGCCGAGCTCCTGGCGGACGAGCGTCCATGTCCCATCGGCCCGCTCGATATACGCTCGGAAGTAGTCGGCGCTCGACGCGTTCGAGCTGTGGGCGAGGTAATACCGGAAGGTCAGCGAGCCGACCGTGGCGGGCAGCGCGATCGGGGCCGAGCGCACGGTCGTGATGCCGCCATCGACGTCGTACGAGCTGGCCTTGGTCCCGGCCTTCGGTCCGGTCACGAGCGCCTCGGAGCCGGACACGACGCTGCCAGCCTGGCGCGAGGTGGCCGCGGGGTTGGCGCGCTGCCAGGCGCCGCTGGTGGCCGTGTCCTTGCCCAGCTGGTTCGTGATCCATCCGCCATACGTCTCGAAATCGTCGTACAGGGGTCCGCAGTCGGCCCTCGTCGTGCCGATGACCGTGTACGGGCAACCGGCCGCTTCGATGAGCGAAAGGATCGCCTCGCGGTTGCGTTCGGTCTGCGGGCCGATGACCTCGTCGGGCGGGTAGAAGCGCTTGGTCGTGCTCACCTGGCTATGGCTCGGATAGAGCTCGAAGGTGTACATGAAGATGTGCTCGTGGCCGTACGCCCAGTCGATCTCGTCGCCGTCGGTGATGTACAGGCTGCTCGACTGCATCGCCGTGTAGCCGTTGCTCCTGGCCATCTTCCTGCCCAGCGCGACGAGTGCCGCGTGGTCGTCCAAGGTCATGTCGCCCGGCACGTCCGTCCTGGTGTAGCCATATGGCCACAGGATCTGCGCGCCGGCAGAATGGAACGTGATGGCCGTCTTGATCTGCTGCCGGCCGCCGATCCTTCAGCTGGCCATGAAGTCGCGGATGGCGCGTGTCTCCGGGGTCGAGAACGCACTCGAGCCATGGTAGGTGTCCGACGACTTCGATGACGACGACCCGCCGCAGCACGCCCAGTGAACACCGTAGTTGCGGTTCAGGTCCGTGCCGACGGCGGTCGACCCAGCGTAGGGCTGGCGGTTCTTGCGCCAGGCACGGTAGGGCGAGCCGGTCAGGTCGTACTCGGCGCCGTCGGGATCGACCGCGAACACGATCCAGATCTCGCGCGTGTTCACGATGTTCGTGATCCGGCCGTCCGTGCCGTAGCCGGTGGTCAGCCAGCGCAGGATGGCGAGGTTCTGCTCGAGCGACAGGTGCTCGCGAGCGTGATGGAGCGAATCGAACACCCGACGACTGGGCGCGCCACGCGGTGGTGCATCGGTGCATCATGGCCGGTCATGCGGCAAGTGGCCACCCCGCGCTGGGGCTAGTCACGACCGGAACCGCAACCCGAGGGAACACCGGAGGCGCCAGCGGAGTCTTGAGCCCCAACAGGACCGGCCCATCCGGACCGGCCATCCAGGGGAGATCGACGATGATCCGTTCGATCAGACGACCCACCGCCCGCGTCGCGGGCGCGCTCGGGGCCGCCGCGCTCGTCATCGCCGTGTCGACCGCTCCGGCGTTCGCCTGTGGCGGACTGATCGGGCCGAACGGCGCGGTCAACTTGCTCAAGACGACCACGCTGGCCGCTTATCACGACGGCGAGGAGCACTACATCACCGCCTTCCAGTTCGCGGGCGGCGGCGGAGCATTCGGGTCTCTGACCCCGCTCCCGGGTGTCCCGTCGAAGGTCGAGAAGGGCGGCGACTGGACACTCCAGCGGCTGGTCCGTGAGACGGACCCGGTGCCCGAATCCCTGCGGCTCAGCGCGGCCGATGCCGCCCCCGCCGGGTCCGCCGAGGAGCTGCTCAAGGTGCGCATCGACGCGCTCGACATCACGGTCCTGCGCGGCGGCCCCGCGGCCGTCGGCCAGTGGGCCACCGACCACGGCTTCCGGCTTCCGCCCGATGCCCCGGAGGTCCTCGATTTCTACGCCGCCCGCTCACCGATCTTCCTCGCCGCCGTGTTCGACGCGGACGCCGCGGCGGCGCGCGGTCAGTCGGTCGGTGACGGGACACCGGTCCACATCACCATCCCGACCGCCAACCCCTGGGTGCCGCTGCGCATCCTTGCCCTCGGCAAGACCGCAGCCGAGCGGGTCGACGCCTCGGTCTATCTCCTGACCGACCGGCGGCCGGCCCTGCTACCCGCCCCCATCGCGGCCAATGGGCTGGGGCTGCAGCACGACGCACCCGCTACGAGTTCGCTCCTCGACGACCTGCGGTCCGACCGAGGCATGGGCTGGGTCCCGACCGAGGCATGGCTGAGCAAGGTGACGATCGACGCCGCCGCGAGCGACCTGTCGTTCGATCTCGCCATCGACGCGTCGGGGGCCGGCGCGCCGTCACGCGTGATGGCCGGGCTGGACCTGCCGGGCGCCACGGCCGTGGCCGAAGACCGGTCGGCCGACATCGTGCGGCTGCTGGTCGGCATCGCGCTGACGGTCGGCGGGATCGGCGGGATCGTCCTCATGTCGCGACGGCGCCCGCCGCTGTCGATGGCCTGAGCGGACCGAGTCGGATGACCGCGCCACGCCACCCACGCCGCCGACCCGGGCGCCTCGCCCTGGTCGGCGGGATCACGCTCTCGCTCGGTCTGGCCGGAGCGGCCGCCGCATGGGTCGGGACGGCCGGCCTCGGTCCGGTCACGGCCGAGATCGACATCCACTACTCGCACTACGGACCGAGCCGCCTGACCGTGCCGGCCGGGGCTGCCGTCACGTTCGTGCTCCGCAACGACGATCCGATCGATCACGAGTGGATCGTCGGCGACGCGGCGGTCCACGAGCGTCATCGGACCGGCACGGAGCCGGTCCACGCCTCGCGCCCGACCGAGGTCACGATCCCCGCCGGCACGAGCCGGTCGACGACGATCCGGTTCGACACGCCGGGCACCTACCTGTACATCTGCCACCTGCCGGGCCACGAGGCCTACGGCATGGTCGGGACCCTGGTCGTCACTGGCGACTGACCGGAGGAGGCTATCCTCCGGATATGCGACCGCTGCCGCCGCCATTCGACGCCATCGCGGCCGGCCGACCGGCGTCGATCGCGCTGACCGGGCGGGCCCTGCTCGGCAGCCGATTGCTGACCAAGGACCTCGCCTTCAGCGCCGCCGAACGTGACACCTTCGAGCTCCGCGGGCTGCTCCCCGATCGGATCCTGACCATCGACGAGCAGGTCGCGCTCGAGCTCGAGCACCTTCGCCGCAAGGACGACGCGCTCGAACGCTATATCGGGCTGGCCGCGCTCCAGGACCGCAATGCCACGGTCTTCTACCGCCTGCTCGCCGAGCACCTCGAGGAGTTCCTGCCGATCGTCTACACCCCGACGGTCGGCCGAGCGTGCGAGGAGTTCAGCCACATCATCCGGCGGACGCGCGGCACCTGGATCACCCCGGCCGACCGCGATCGGATACCGAAGCTACTCCGTCATGGCCCATATGACGATGTCCGGCTCATCGTCGTGACCGACAACGAGCGGATCCTCGGCCTCGGCGACCAGGGCGCCGGCGGGATGGCCATCCCCATGGGCAAGCTCGCGCTGTACACGGCCGGGAGCGGCATCCATCCGGCGCTGACCCTGCCGGTGTCGCTCGACGTCGGGACCGACAATCCGGCTCTACTGGCCGACCCGCTGTATCTCGGATATCGGGCGCCCCGGCTCCGAGGTGCCGAGTACGACGCCCTCGTCGAGGCGTTCGTCATCGCGGTCGCCGAGGTCTGGCCGGGCTGCCTGATCCAGTGGGAGGACTTCAAGCAGGCCAACGCCCTGCGCATCCTCGACCGCTACCGCGACCGCGCGCCGTCGTTCAACGACGATATCCAGGGCACGGCCGCGGTGGTCGTGGCCGGCGTCATGGCCGGTCTGCGCGGACTGGGCACCAGCCTGCCCGACACCCGGGTCGTCCTGGCCGGCGCCGGGGCGGCCGGGATCGGCATCGCACGTCTGTTGCGCCTCGCGATGCTCGATGATGGGATGACCGAGGCGGCCGCGCGTCGGGCCCTGGTCCTGGTCGACTCGCGCGGGCAGGTCCACGATCGGCGCGAGGACCTCGACCCGACCAAGCGCGAACTGGCGCTGCCGGCCGCAGCGTTCACGGACTACGGCTTCACGACCGAGTTCCCGGGCCTGGTCCAGACCATCGAACGGGTCCGGCCGACGGTCCTGGTCGGGACGACCGCCGTCGGTGGCACGTTCGACGAGCGGGTGGTGCGGACGCTGGCCGCTGGGACCGAGCGACCGATCGTCCTGCCGCTGTCGAACCCGACCTCAGCGGCCGAGGCGACCCCACTCGACGTGCTGCGCTGGACCGACGGGCGGGCGCTCGTGGCGACCGGCTCGCCGTTCGACGCGGTCGAGGTCGATGGTCGGCGGCGCGAGATCGGCCAGGCCAACAACGTGTTCGTCTTTCCCGGCCTGGGCCTCGGCGCGATCGCGGCCGAAACGCGGGCCGTCACCGATCGGATGTTCCTCGCCGCGGCCCGGACGCTGGCCGAGGCGGTCACCGCGGATCGCCTGGCAGTCGGCGCGTTGTACCCCCCGGTGTCCGACCTGCGTGCCGTCACTCGGTCCATCGCACGGGTCGTCGCCGCGGAGGCCGTGGCGGCGGGCGCGGCCGGGATCCCGGCGGACACCGACCTCGAGGCGGTCATCGACGCCGCGATGTGGTGGCCGGCCTATGTTCCCTACTCGCCGGTGCGCCAGGGCGAACGGCGGCGGGTCACCGAAACGTGACGACGACCCGGGCGGCGGTCCTGCGCACCGTCGGGTCGCCTGCGGGCATCGAGACGCTCGAGGTCGCCGCGCCGCGCACAGGCGAGGTCCGCGTCCGGATCCTGGCATCCGGCGTGTGTCACTCGGACCTCCATGTCCGCGACGGCGACTGGCCCCGCCCGACGCCGATCGTGATGGGTCACGAGGGCGCCGGCGTGGTCGAGGCGGTCGGGCCAGGCGTGTCGCCGGAACGCGTCGGTCAACCGGTGGCATTGTCATGGCTGGTCCCATGTGACGCCTGTCGCTCGTGCCGATCCGGTCGCCCATGGGCTTGCCCGGACTCGCCGTCGTTCCGCCATCGGCTGCCGGATGGCGCGACGTCGCTCGCGGCCGCCGGGGGCGAGGCGATCCTGTCCTACTGCGGGATCGGCACGATGGCCAGTGCGACCGTCGTGCCGGAGGCGGCCGCCATCGCGCTGCCGGGCGGCGTCGATCCGGCCGTCGCGGCGCTCATCGGCTGCTGCGTGTCGACCGGGGTCGGGGCCGTGCTCAAGACGGCCGAGGTCCCGGCCGGGGCCAGCGTCGCAGTCATCGGTCTTGGCGGGGTCGGGCTGTCGTGCGTCATGGGCGCGGCGTTGGCCGGCGCGGCGCGGATCGTGGCGATCGACCGCGTGGAGGCCAAGCTCGCGGTCGGACGCGAGGTGGGTGCCACGGACGGACTCCTCACCAACGACGATCCGGCCGCCACGATCGCCGCCCTGCGCGACCTGACTGATGGCGGGCCGGACTTCGTCTTCGAGGCGATCGGCCGGACGGACACCGCGGAGCTCGCCATCGAGAGCCTGCCGGTCGGTGGGACCGCCGTGCTCGTCGGCATGACTCCGGTCGCGGCACGGGCCTCGTTCGAAGTCTACCCCTTCGTCGACGGCAGCCGGCGGATCCTCGGCTCGAACTACGGTTTCTCGGTCCCGGCGATCGACTTTCCGCGCTATGCCACGCTCCACCTGGCCGGCCGCCTGCCGATCGAGCGGCTCATCGACCGGCGCATCGGGCTCGATCGGCTCGAGGCGGCGTTCGACCGGCTGCGTGGCGGCGATGGCCTCCGCCAGGTCATCGAGTTCGACGGCTGACGGTCGCTCCGCCGGACCGCGAGGATCAGCGGTAAAGCAGACCCCGGAAGTAGGTCAGCAGTGGCGATGGCCCGGTCGGCATGGTGGCGCCGAACGTCGTCGACTTGCCTGCACCCAGGGTCGTCGTGCCGAGCGTGGCCCGCCGGACGTCGATCACGTAGGCGCGCCCGTCGTAGAGGGTCTCGGCCACGGCGACCCCGGTCACCGTCCGGGTGTACGGGTTCCGCACCGTGCCACTCGACACCCACTGGCCGGCGGCGTTATGCCGGTCCGACGCAACGGTGACGGTCGGCGTGCCGAGGGACTTCGACGTGGACTTGGCCGTGACCGCCCAGGTCGCGTGGTGGTAGCCGGCGGGCAACGAGCCGTCGACGCTGAACGGCGCCCGGCCGCCGACCGGGATGTACGGCAGGAGGGCGGTGGCCGACCGGGTGGCGAGGAGCTTGCCTGCGGCGTTGTACAGCCGGGCCGTGACCGTGGCCGGCCCGACCGGCTTCGAGGTGTTGTTGATGACCTCGCCGACGAGCCGGAGGACGGTCCCATCGACCCGCGCGTAGCCCGCCAGGACCTGGACGGTGGCCGGCAGCTTCTTCATCAGCAGCGCATAGGCCGGGCTCGAAGCAGTGCCGCTCCCGGACACGCGGACGGCGTACGAGCCGGCCGACAGGCTCCGGATGATCACCTCGGGGCTGTTGTTGCTGTGGTCGGACGACTCGAGGAGCTTGGTGCACCCGCTGTACAGGGCCAACTGGCCGCCGCTGGACAGATTGCCGAGGACGAGGCGGACCCGGGTCGTCGAGGTCAGCTCGAAGCGGTACCAGTCGACATCGTTGGCGGTCGCGAACTTGCCGGTCTCCCAGGCGCCGGATGGGCTGACGGCGGCCGGCGAGCTGGCGCACGTGTTCGAGCGGTCGATGCTGCCGGTGGTCCGATAGGTCGCCGTCACCGTTTGCGGGTCCGGGGTGATCGCAACGGCATGCGTCCGCGCCTCGCCGTCCGACCAATCCTGGAATGCGTAGACCGACTCGCCGACGACGGCGGTCGCCGGGGCCGACACGCTGATGCTCGAGTTGACGATGCCCGTCGCCGCCGGGGGTGGTGCGCCCGTCACCGGACCGACCGTGATCGGGATGCCGGCCGGCGAGGTCGTCGCGGCGACCGTGCCCGTGGCCGGGAACATCTCCATCTCGGCATGGCTGGTCAAACCGCCCGAATCGGTCACGTCGACCGACAACAGCAGGTGCGACGGGTATTCATGGTCGGGCGCGTCGAACGAGCCGCTGTCCACGCCGCTGAAGGTCTGGATGATGTGCGGATGGCAGTCCGACGGGCAATGCCGCATCGTCAGTGTCCAGTCGAAGGCCGACGGCGGGAGCGGGCCGTCCTGGGCATCGGTCGCGCTGGCACTGAAGTCGATCTGGTCGCCGACCTTCCAGACCGGCGCGGTCGCCGGAAGATCGATCGTCACATTCGGCGGGGTGTTGGCGGCCGACACGGTCCGCTGGGTCGACCGCGTGAACGTTCCGTCGCTGACCTGCAAGCCAACCACGACATCGCCGCCACTGTAGGTCCGCGACGTCGTGACCCCGGTGGCGTCGTTGTACTGGCCGTCGCCGTCGAGGTCCCAGGCGTACGTCAGGAGATCGTGGTCGGCGTCGGTCGTGCCGCTCGCGTCGAACGTCACGTGGAGCGGCGCAGGGCCGAATGACGGGGTCGCCGTGAAGCTCGGGACAGGCGGCGAATCCGTGCCGTAATAATGGATCCGGCGGATCTCGCCACGATCGTAGTCGACATAGACGAGGTCGCCGGTCGGGCTGATGGTGAGGTACACGGATCCGCCGTTGAGGTCCGTGCCGGACCGTTTCAGATTCGCGAACAGGCGCGGGGCGCTGGTGTCCGGGTTCCCGCCGGAGCCGGCGCGGAACTCCCAGATGCAGCGCCGGGAATAATCGGTCATGAACAGCGCGCCGTGGTCCGCGGCGGGATAGGAGCTGCTGTTCGGCAGGAACGCCAGGCCCGAGACGGACGAGCTCCCGACGCTGCAGCCATCGCCGGCGACGACCGAGGCCTGGTGGTTGTAGGTGTAATACGGCAGGGTCACCTCGGCCGGCGTCAGGTTCTGGCAGATGGACAAGCCCAGCCCGTCGTACGCGGGCAGCACCGCGTTGCCCTCGTAGCATGGCCAGCCGAAGTTGCGCGGGGCAGCATCCGGGTTGGTGAGCCGGTTCAGCTCCTCCCAGGTGTTGAAGCCGACATCGCCGATCCACAGGTCACCGGTGTCCGGCTTGATCGTGAACCGATACGGGTTGCGCAGGCCGTAGGCGATGACCCGCTGGGCGTTGACGTCGGACAGGCTGTGGGTCGCGTTGGTCGGCCAGCCGGCGCCGGTGGTGGGGTCGATGCGGATGACCGCGCCATCGAGCGTCTGCGGATCGCCAGGCGTACGCATGTCCTGGGCGCGCAGCGCGCCGCCTTCGGCGCTGGGTGGTGATGGATGGGACCCGCCCGGGTCGCCACACGGGTTGCTCGGCGTCGGGGTGTTCGGCAGCGTGCCGCCGAGCTGACCGTAGTCGGCCTCGCCGCCGAAGCTGGCGCCCTCGCCGCCGGACGCATACAGCGCGCCCTCCGGGCCGAACTGCAGGCTCCCCAGCGAATGGCTCGGGTACTGCTGGCACCAGTCTTCGACGAGCACCTGCTCGCTGCCGGTCATCACGCCGCCGGCGCCCACGGTGAGCTTTGAGAGGCGGCCGGAGATGACGCAGCCGTCGACGGTGCCCTGCGGCGGGTTGGTACAGCGGTCGTCGTACTTGCTGCCCGGCGGGACGAGCGCATCCGCCGATGGCCAGCGCGGCGCCGGGTGCGCCGAGTCACCGAGGACGTGGTTGTACGCATACAGGACATAGACGTTCGGTTTCGCCGGGTAGCCGGGGTCGACCGCCAGGCCCATCAGCCCACGGTCCCAGTAGTTGTGGACGTTGGTGTTCAGGTCCGCGAAGACGGTCGGGGTCTGGTCGTTGATGTCGGTGTAGAAGTTGATGACGCCCCGCTTCTCCGCGACGAACACGTTCCCGTTCGGCGCGAAGACGATCGCCATCGGGTGGTCGAGCCCGGTCAGCAGCGCCTCATCAGCGAACCCGGTCGGCACGGTCGCGCCGCCGGCGGCCAGGACGGGCGCGACGATCCCGAGCGGCAGCATGGCGACGAGCAGACTGAAGACGGCGACGGCCCGGATGGGTCGTCTCGAGAGAGGCATGATCAGCGGTGTACCCCGAGAGATGATGACCTTCGTACCTTGGCGGATGGGACCCCAGTGGGTCAACCGGAGGACATCCGAATGCGTTGCCGAACGGAACCGCAGACTCGGTCAGGACCCCGGCGATGCGCTGGGAACCGCCGCCGGAGCCGGGCGGACCGGGCGCAGCCGACCATCGGCCAGCGCCTTCGTGAGGCGGTCGAGCACCCGGTCCGCACGAGCCTGGCGGATCGTCCCGGCCGCCACGGCCCTGGTGAGGTCCGCCTTGACCGCCGTGAGGACCGCGGCCGACACTGACGCGTACGGCGCGCCCGTGGCCGTGGCGACGTCCTGGAGTGTCTCGCCACCGCGGATCCGGGCACCGAGCTCGGCCGGCGTCAGGCCGAGTGCCTTGGCCGCGGCCGTCAGGCCGTCCTTGACGAGGCCGAGGCCCCCGCCTCCGGCACTGCCACCGGTCGCAGCCTTGGCCGCACGGAGCCGTCCAGCGAGGAGGCCGCAGCCGTCGGCGGCGGCGGCCTGGATCCGGGCCGTCAGCCGGTCGCCGGCAGCCTTGGTCATCGTCCCGCCGGCCACCGCCGCCTCGATCGCGGAGATGGCGGCCGCCTTGGCCGCCGGGACCAGGGCGGATTCGTCGACCTTGAGGTTGACGGCGAACGCCTTCCGGAAGTCGGCGCAGTACGCGCCGAGCGCGGCGGTCGTGCCGGGTGCGGCAGAGGCGGCGGCCGGCGGCGCGGCGGCGATCGGGATCGTGGCTGCCGGCGTGATCGTGGACGCTGCCACCGAGCCGATGATCGTGCCTCCGATCAGCGCGGCGATGACCAGGAGGCCGGCGAACCCGGCGATTCGGACAGTGGACATGCTCGTGTCATCCTCGAACGGTTGGCCGCGCGACCGGCTCGATTGCGTCGGTCGCCACACCATCGGACCCGGACATCAAGAACGTGTGTTGAACCGAACCTCTTCACGACTCCTTGACCGGTACGCGGCTAGGATGCGCGGCATGGTTCCCCGTGCCCGGATCCTGGTCGTCGAGGACGAGCCTCGGCTGGCGGACATCCTGCGGCTGTACCTGGAGCGCGACGGCCATGCGGTCACCGTCGTCAACGACGGCACTGATGCCATCACGGCGTTCGATGCCACGGCGATGGACCTCGTCGTCCTCGACCTGATGCTCCCGGGGATGGGCGGTGAATCGGTCCTGGCCGCCATCCGCGAACGTGGGGACACCCCGGTCCTCATCGCCTCGGCGCGGCGCAGCGACCTCGAGCGGATCGCCGGCCTGCGGATGGGCGCGGATGACTACCTGGCCAAGCCGTTCAACCCGAACGAGCTGACCGCGCGCGTCGCGGCCATCCTGCGCCGCAGCCGCCCGCCCGGGATGCCGGGCGTCACGCCGGCGGTGGCGGGTGACGCGAACGGCGTCCCCTGGTCGTTCGATGGTGGCCGGCTAGTCATCGATCCGGCCAGCCGCCGGTACACGCTCGCCACGGAGCCCGCGCCGGCCGAGGGGCGCCTGACGCCCGGCGAACTGGGCCTGCTCGGGGCGCTGGCTCGACGACCGGGCGCGGTCCTGACCCGCGATCAGCTGCTCGAGGCGGTCACGCGGCGCCCGGACGAGGTGTACGACCGGGTCATCGACGTCCATGTCGCGAACCTGCGGCGCAAGCTGCAGGACGACGCGGCCCAGCCGTGGCTGATCGAGACCATCCCGCAGACCGGCTACCGCCTCGTCGCCGCGCGGGACGCTCCGTGACGGACCCGGTCGCGACGACCGGCGTGGCGCGGGTCCCGCTCGACGCGCGCGTGCCGGCTGCGACCCGTCGCCGGTCGCTGGCCTGGCGGCTCGGTCTCCTGCTCGGGGTATCGGTCGTCGTCGTCCTGCTGCTCGTCGGGGTCGTGGTCAACCGGGTCGTCAGCAGCGGGTTCCAGACCGTGCTCACCGATCAGCAGCAGCAGCGGCTCGATGACGCGGTCCTCGTCCTTGCGGATCGCCTGGCCCGACCGGCAGGACTCGCCAGGGCCCAGGCGGTCGTCACGCGGCTGGCCAACTCGCTCGAAGGCGAGATCCAGGTCGTCAGCACGGCCGGCTCGACCCTGGCCGCCTTCGGCCGCCTACCCGATGGCGACCCGGCGCACTACGAGGTCCCGATCGAGGTCGACGGACGGGTCGTCGCCACGCTCCAGGCAGATGTCCCCGCCCGCGCCGGCGATCGCGGCTTCCTGCCGCTGTTCAACGCCACCCTGGCGGTCGCCGGGCTCGTCAGTGTGCTGGCCATCGTCGCCATCTCGGCGTCGATCGCCGGGCGGCTGACCAGGCCGTTGCATGACGTGGCGGCGGCGGCCCGGCGGCTGGAGGCCGGCGAGTCCGGGGCCCGCGCGACCGGCGGTGGCGACCTGGAGTCGTCCGAACTGGCCGAAGCGTTCAATGCCATGGCCGATCGGCTCGAACGCTCCGAGATGCTGCGGCGCCGGGCGGCGAGCGATATCGCTCACGACCTGGCCACCCCGGCGACGGTCCTCGAGTCGCAACTCCAGGCGATGATCGACGGTGTCGTGCCCACCGATGCGGCGGGGCTCGAGGCGGCCAGGTCTGCGGCGGCCGCCCTGGCCGGGGTGGTCGGCGACATCGACGACCTGGCCCGTGCCGAAGCGGCGCCTCTCCAGGCGCGGCCGGAGCGGATCGATCTGACGCTCGCGATCCCGGATATCGCGCTCGCGCTCGACGGCGTGCGGCGCGAGCGAGACGCAACGATCTCCGTCGACGTGCCGGCCGGGACCGATGCCTGGGCCGATCCCGGACACCTCGGTCGCGCGCTGCGCAACGTCGTCGCCAATGCGCTGGCACACAGCACGGCCGGCGGGGCCGTCTCGGTGCGGACCTCGCGTGATGGCCCATCCATCGCCATCCGGATCGCCGACACGGGGCCGGGCATCGCCCCGGCTGACATGGCCCACGTGTTCGAGCGCTTCTATCGCGCCGACACGTCACGGGCGACGGACCCGGCCACTGGCCGGCCGACGGGTCTCGGCCTGGGACTGACGATCGCCCGCGAGCTGCTCAGCGCGAACGGCGGCAGTATCCGTGTCGAACGAACCGGCCCGGCCGGCACGACATTCCTCATCGAGGTGCCGGCCGCGGGCTGAACGGTCGCAGCCGGGGCGGCCGTGGCCGTTGCGCGCCGCGCCCATCCGAGTTGCCATAATCTCGCCGGACGAACGTTGGCGCGGCCCGTCGGTTCCACCCCCGGCCCGCTTGCGGGTCGTTTGGCGAGCCTCAGTCGCCCGCCGGCTCGTGCGGGTCGGCCGTATCGGCCGCGGCCGGGCGGGCTGCCTCGGCCGGGGCCGTGACCGTCCGGGCCGCCGCCTGGGCCGACGCCGTCCCCGAGGCCACCGCCACGGATCCACCCATCGCGCCGACCTCCGGATCCAGCGGCAGCGTGACGGGCGGCTCCGGCTCGACGATCTCCGGGAGCAGGGTCGACCCGGTGATCAACCGCGCGCTGCGACCGTGGGTCAGGAACGTCCACGCCCAGCGGACGAGGACGACGATCCGGTTCGAGAAGCCGATCAGGTAGAAGAGGTGGATGCCCAGCCAGAGCGCCCACGCCGGGAACCCGCCTTGTTGCCCGAACGGACCCAGCCAGCTGATGTTGGTGACGCCCGACAGCCGGCCGATGACTGCGGCATCGCCGTGGTCGCTGTAGCGGAACGGCGCGAACGGCTGGCCCAGGATCCGCCGCCTGATGACCTTGGCCGCGTACGAGCCGCCCTGGATCGCCCCTTGGGCGACCCCGGGTGTCGGCTTGTCCGGCTTCCACGGCTCGATGGCCGCATCGCCGACGACGAAGATCTCCGGGTGGCCCGGAATGGTCAGGTCCGGCTGCACGATCACCCGCCCGGCCCGGTCCGTTTTGGCGCCGGCGGCCTCCGCCACGGCCCGGGCGAACCGCGCCGTGAGGACACCGGCGGCCCACAAGATCGTTCGCGCCGCGATGGTCTCTTCTGCCCCATCCGGTCCGATCACGCGGACCCCGTCCTCGTCAAGATCGACAACCCGCGTGTCGGTCCGCACCTCGACCCCGAGGTGTTCGAGCTGGCGCTTCGCCGAGGCCGACCGCCCGGGCGGATAGGGCGGCAGGATCCGATCGATGGCCTCGACGAGGATGATCCTCGCCTCGCCGGGCCGGATCGATCGGAAGTCGCGCTTAAGGGTGTCGTGGGCGATCTCGCCGAGCGCGCCGGCCAGTTCTACGCCCGTCGGCCCACCACCGACGAGCACGAACGACATCCAGGCCCGGCGGCGGTCCGGGTCGGCCTCGCGCTCGGCGGCTTCGAAAGCGATCAGGATCCGTCGCCTGATCTCGGTCGCATCCTCGATCGACTTGAGTCCGGGCGCGATCGATGCCCACTCGGGATGGTCGAAATAGGTGTGATGGGCGCCGGTCGCCACGATGAGCGTGTCGTAGCCGATCGGCCCGCCATCGGCCATCAGGACTTCGCGCCGCTCCGGATCGATACCGACGGCCTCGCCCAGGATGACTGTCGTGTTGCGTTGCTTGCGCAGCACGGAGCGCAGCGGCTGCGCGATGTCGCCCGGCGACAGGGCCCCGGTGGCGACCTGGTACAACAACGGCTGGAACAGGTGGAAGTTGCGCCGGTCGATGAGCGTCAGGCGCACCTCAGGGTCGGTGCCGAGGCTCTTCGCCGCGTACAGCCCGGCGAACCCGCCACCGACGACGATGACCCGGTGCGGCAGACGCGCGGTCTCGCCCGACGGACCCATCGCCCGAAGGGCTACTTGTCGCGTTCGGCGCTGGCGAGGACGGCCTGGGCCGCAGCCAGTCGGGCGACCGGGACGCGGAACGGCGAGCACGACACGTAGTCCAGCCCGATCCGCTCGCACTTATGGATGGACTCGGGATCGCCGCCGTGCTCACCGCAGATCCCGAGTTCGAGGTCCGGACGGGTCGCCCGGCCCTTCTCCACCGCGGTCTTCATGAGGCCCGCGACCGCGTCGTCGAGGGTCTGGAACGGGTTGTACGGCAGGATGCCGTCCTCGACGTACTTGAGCAGGAAGCCGCCCTCGGCGTCGTCGCGGCTGTAGCCGAACGTCATCTGGGTCAGGTCGTTGGTGCCGAAGCTGAAGAACGCGGCGTGGTGGGCGATCTCGTCGGCGGTCAGGGCGCCGCGCGGCACCTCGATCATCGTCCCGAACACGTATTCGACCTCGAGCCCGGCCGCCGCCTCGACCGCCTTGGCCTCCGCCTCGAGCAGGTCCTTGGTCGCCTTGAGCTCGTTCACGTGACCGACCAGCGGAATCATGATCTTCGCCTTCGGGTGGCCACCGGACGCCTTGACCGCGATGAGCGCGTGCAGGATCGCCCGGGTCTGGACCTTGACGAAGTCCGGGATCATCAGCCCGAGCCGGCAGCCCCGCAGCCCGAGCATCGGGTTCTGCTCGTGCATGCTCTTGATCGTGGCGAGGAGCTCCTTGTCCGCCTCGGACGCGCCGCCGGTCCTCTCGGCGCGGGTGACTTTGACCAGCTGATCCTCGAGGTTCGGCAAGAACTCGTGGAGTGGCGGGTCGATCAGGCGGATGACGACCGGCAGGCCGTCCATCGCCCGGAAGATGCCCTCGAAGTCGGCCTCCTGGAGGACCTCAAGCTTGCCCATCGCGGTGTCGAAGATCGTGACGGCCTCGGTCTCCTCGTCGGTCAGCGTCTCCCCCGCCGCTCGGCGTGCCTTCGCCCGGGTCGCCGCATCAGCCACCAGGATCGCGCCGCGCACGATCTCCAGCCGCTCGCCCTCGCGGAACATGTGCTCCGTCCGGCACAGGCCGATGCCCTGCGCGCCGTAGCTCCGGGCGAGGGCCGCCTCTTCCGGCTTGTCGGCGTTGGTCCAGACCTCCATCCGGCGGACCTCGTCCGCCCAGCCGAGGATCGTCTGGAGATCGGGCTGGTCTTCGAATCTGGCCGAGACCGTCGGCAGCGCACCAAGGAAGACCTCGCCGGTCGCGCCGTCGACGCTGATCCAGTCGCCCTCGGCGAACCGGACGTCGTTGGCCTCGGCCGACCTGGCGGTGTAGTCGATGTGGAGCTCGTGGCAGCCGGCCACGCACGGCTTGCCGATCTGGCGAGCGACGACGGCGGCGTGGCTGGTCGCCCCACCGCGGGCGGTCAGGATCCCCTGGGCCACGGCCATGCCATGGAAGTCGTCGGGCGAGGTCTCGATCCTGACGAGCACGACCCGCTCGCCCCGGCCGACCCACTCGACCGCGGTGTCCGCATCGAACACGGCCCGACCGACGGCCGCGCCGGGTGAGGCGTTGAGGCCCTTGGCGATGCGGGTCGCGTCGGCGCGCGCCGATGGATCGAACTGGTCGCGCAGGAGTTGATCGACGTGGGCGGGCTCGATCCGGCCGAGCGCCTCCTCCTTGGAGATGAGCCCCTCGGTCACGAGGTCGGTCGCGATCTTGACCGCGGCCGCCGCGGTCCGCTTGGCCGAACGCGTCTGGAGCATGTACAGCTTGCCGCGCTCGATGGTGAACTCGAGGTCCTGGACGTCCCGGTAGTGGCGCTCCAGCTGCTCGCCGATGCGCTGGAACTCGCGGTAGACGTCCGGCATGTCGATCTGCATCTGTGCGATCTTGGGCGCCGTCCGGATGCCGGCCACCACGTCCTCGCCCTGGGCATCGGTCAGGTACTCGCCGTACAGCTCCTTCGCCCCGGTGTTCGGGTCACGGGTGAACGCGACGCCCGTGCCCGAGTCGTCACCCATGTTGCCGAACACCATGGTCACGACGTTGACCGCGGTGCCCAGGTCGTGAGCGATGTGCTGGTTATTGCGGTAGTCCATCGCGCGCTTGCCGAACCACGAGGCGAACACCGCCTTGATGGCGAGATCCAGCTGCTCGTCCGCGTCGGTCGGGAAGTCGCGCCCGGTATCCTCGCGGACGATGGTCTTGAACTCGTCGACGAGCTCGCGCAGGTCGTTGGCCGTCAGCTCGGTGTCCTGCTCGACGCCGCGGGCGTGCTTCTTCGCCTCGAGCGCCAGGTCGAACCGTTCGGGCTTCACGTCCATCACGATCCGCCCGAACATCTGGATGAACCGACGGTAGGCGTCCCAGCCGAACCGCTCGTTGCCGGTCAGCGCGATGAGGCCGTGCAGCGTGTCCTCGTTGAGACCCAGGTTCAGGACGGTGTCCATCATGCCCGGCATGGAGAACTTGGCGCCCGAGCGGACCGACACGAGCAACGGATCCGCGGCGTTGCCGAAGCCTTTGCCGGTCTCCGCCTCGACCTGCTTGACCGCCTCGAGGACGTCGTCCCACAGGCCGTCCGGGAGGCGCTCGCCCGCCGTGAAGTAGTCGTTGCAGGCTTCAGTGGTGATGGTGAAGCCGGGCGGGACCGGGAGCCCCGCGTTGGTCATCTCGGCAAGACCCGCGCCCTTGCCACCGAGGAGGTCGCGCATCGTCGCGTCGCCCTCGGCATGCCCACCGCCCCACGCGTAGATGTAGCGTTTCGCGGCGCGATGCGGACGATCGGCGGCGGTCGGGACGGTCTGGGTCATCGGGCGGGTCCTTCCAGGGCGACGGCCGGTCGTGGCGGCCGCGGTCGCGCGCGGTCAGTATCGGCCCGATTGTACCGTCGCACCCGTCGAGGCTCCGATTGCGGCTGGCTGATAGCCGTGCTCACGCTGGCCGCTGAGCTGGGGGAGCCGGCGCGTCACGCGGCCGAGCGCGTCACGCGGGCAGCGACGCCAGGAGCCGGAGCAACGGGACGCCCGCCTCGAGCGTCTCGGCGATGACGTCAGGCAGCGACGCGGTCTCGACGTCGCGATCGCTCATCGCCCGCCAGAACCCGACGTCCTTGATCTTGAGGATCTCCGCTTCGGGGTGATCGGCCGGGAAGCCCTTCGGGACGCGGGTCAGCCGGTCGCCGATCAGCGGACCGAAAGTCGAGGCAAACCGCGGCTCCTCGACGATCTCATGGAGCCGGGACGGCTCCCGGTCGACCACGGCGCGGAACGCCGCCAGTTGGACCGGCTCCGGATGCCATATCCCGCCGCCGACGAAGATCTCGCCCGGTGACAGGTGGAAATATCCCCCGGACCGGCCTTCACCGTCGCCGGTCCACGGGAAGCTCGCCCCGACGCTGGTCTTGTACGGCAACCAACCGGATTTCTTGTGGGACAACCCGGCGCCGAGTCGGCACGACCGCGCGCTAGACTCAGGCGATGACATTATTCCTCCGCGTCTATGTCATCGTCGCTCTTGCGGTCCTCTTGTTTAGTGTGACCTTTCGCGTTCGGCGTGAACCCGAGCGCCGAACCTTCTATTTCACGTTCGCCGTGGTACTGGCTGTCGTCGTGGTCGTGACCGCATGGCTCTACAACGGAATGAGCCTATGACGGACCCGACACCAGCCCGACTCGTCTAGCAGTACGAACCTTGTCGTAGTGGGGCGACTTGTCCTTCGAAAAGCGGACGTCGCGGTAGATCCGGAACGGCGATCGCGCCGGATCCGCGTTGAGCGGGATGGCGCGGACCTGGAACGACACGTTGAGCGCCGCACACAGCGCCTCGAGCGGTCGCTTGAGCAGCCGCTCGTACTCCGCCTTGCGCGGCGTGAACCAGTCGCGGTCGTTGTGCTCGGCAAGGTCCGCCAGGAACTGGATAGCCTCGGGCCGGAACCCCGTGAATCTGTCCGTGGCGATCGTCATCAGTGCAGCGCGGGGTTGCGCTCGACGTGACTTGCCCAGCTCGCGATCTCGGCTCGCCGGGACGCCCCGAGCTTGGCCAGGATGTGCTCGACGTGGCTGCTGGCGGTCTTTGGTGCGATCCCGAGCGAATCGGCGATCTCGCCGTTGGTGTAGCCCTCCGAGACGAGCCTCGCGACGGCGTACTCGCGAGCGGTGAGCGGCCGCCACGGCTCCTCGACCGCCACCCGGCCACGGGCCATCCGGGCGATCGCATCGGCCTTGTCGGCCAGCGGACGCGAGTCGAGTCGCGAGGCGATCGTCCGGGCCTCGACCGCAAGCGCCAGCGCCGCGGCAAAGCGGTTCGTCCGGACATGGCACATCGCAAGATCCAGCCGTGCCCACGTCGCTTCCCAGATCCGTCCGCGCTCATCCCAGGCGGTCACGGCGGCCTCCAGTGATGCCCGGGCGATACCCGTCGAGCCGTCGGCCAGGGCGACCAGACCGCGGCCGTGCTCCAGTGCCGGACCGGCCACGTCCGGGATGGGCGCCAGGAGCGTCATGGCGGCCTCGAGGAAGGCCGACGCCGCGAGCGGGCGCCCGGCCAGCTGCGCCGCACGGACGCCGGTCACGACGAACGGCACGAACTGGATCCGTTCGCCCACGGCCGTGGCGCGCTCGAGCGCATCGCGGCACAGGTCGGCCGCGCGGACCGGATCGCCTGCCTGGATGGCCACCTCGGCGAGACCCCACAGCGGTGGCAGGACCAGGTCGATGGTCTCGGACAGCTCGCCGAACTGGAGCCCGTCAGCCAGCAGGGCACGGGCCTCGTCCAGATCGCCCCGACCGAACGCCTCGTACCCCAACGCGTAGCCGGCCATCTCCCGGGCGCGGCGGCACCCGCGATCGGCCATCGCCTGCCGGGCCTCGGCGGCCGCCTCCGGCCATTCGCCGCCCGCCCACGAGACCATCGCGGAGGTGGCACTCATGATGTGCGAACAGTGCGACTGCTCGATGGAGTCCGAGTAGCGCAGCCCGGCCGCCAGCCATCGGCGCGCCCCGGCATAGTCCATCGCCAACGATGCCATCATTGCCGCATCGCGGTAGGTCGACACGCCGGTCGCCTCCTGCCCCGACCGCTCGGCCGCGATGGCGATCTCGCCGATCGCCGACACGGCGCCGACGACATCGCCGCCGACGGCATCCAGCACGGCTTCCTTCCAGTCGGCCCCGACCACGTACTCCTCGTCACCAGTCGAGATACCGAGCTGGCGGGTCACCTCGAACGCGGCACGCGCGTCCGCCATGGCGCGACGATCGGTATGAGCGATGCCGATCATCAAGGTCAGCTCGGCGCGAACGAGCTGCGAGCTCCGCGAATCGGGCAACGCATCGAGCTCGGTCTGGGCGGCCAGGAGCGCGGCCAGCCGCTCCGAGACCGGCATACAGTCCCGTCGCGCCGTGTTGAGGACCGTCAGCATCGCCCCGGCTGCCTCGACCGGGTCGCCGGCCGCCCGGAACGCCGCGGCGGCGGCCAGCGCGAGCTCGACCGCGCTCTCGTTCTCCTCGATGTTGGCGGCTTCCAGTGCCGCGTCGTTGAGAATCGACCCTCGTTCCGCTGGCGCCAGGTCGGGCGGCATGTTGGCCACCGCCCGTCGATAGAGCTCGACGGCCTCGCGGTGTGCGGACAGCCGGCTCGCCTCGCGGGCGCCGGCCAAGGCGGCATCGAAGGCCAGGCGGCGGAGCCCTGCCCGCTCGAAATGGAGCGAGGAATGAATCTCGGACTGGCCCTCCAGCTGGGCCCCGAACTCGCCCGCTCGAGCGTGGAAGCGCCGCCGATCGCCGACCGGCACGCTCCGGTAGATCGCGTCGCGCAACAGCTGGTGCCGGAAGTCGTACAGGCCCCGGTCGCCTGGAGCGTCGAGGATGAAGTGGTCGATCAGCTCCTGGAGCGGCGCGTCGAGCACGTCGACCGGCACGTCCATGATCCCGGCCAGCACGTCCGGCACGAAGCAGCGGCCGATGATGGCGCCGGCGCGAGCGACCTGCTGCGCCTCCGTCGAGCGATGCCGCAGGCGGGTCAAGACGGCGTCCTCGATCGTGTCGGGGACCGTCGCCTCGCGGATGGCCAGGCCGTTCGCCCTGGCCTCCGCGCCGAGCGCACCGAGCAGCTCTTCGATGTGCAGCGGGATGCCGTCCGTCCGGTCGTAGACGGCATCGACGACCTCGCGTGGCGCCGGCAGACCGGTGTCGAGGATGAGCGTCGTGACGAGTGCGGTATCCACCTTCGACAGGGGCGTGAGCCGGACCTCCTCGGCGATCCGCTGGGTCAGCAGCCTCGATCGCCAGTCGCGCAGCGCGGCGCCGGGAGGGCCCTCATCGGTTCGATAGCCACCGCACAGCAGCAGCGGTCGGTCGCGGGATCGACGGGCGAGCTCACCCACGATCTCGAGGCTGAGGTCGTCGGTCCATTGGAGGTCCTCGAAGCCGAGCAGCGTTCGACCTGGGAGCGCCTCCAGGATCCCGTCGACGGCGTCCATGACGAGCTGCCGGCGCCGGCGCAGGTAGTCCGCGTCGATGACCCGCTCGCGGAGCGACAGGAGCTGCGCGCCGAGGTCGGCGAACACCGGCGATCGGAGCATCGTTCGAGCAAGGTCGAGGATCGAGGCGGCCGGGACATCGTGGTCCTGTGGCGCGACGGCCCCCCACGACTCGACGAAGCCGCGCTCGCGTGCCTTCCGGGAGATGGCGTCAAGGAACCGGGTCTTGCCCACGCCGGCCTCGCCGGCCACGAGCAGGAACTGCCCGCGACCCGCCTCGACGTCCTCGAGGCGCCGGTCGGCCAGCTCGAGGAGGTCATCGCGACCGATCAGTAACGGACAGCGGACGGGTCCGACCAAGTGCTCCATGACGCAGCAGTGTAGGCCGAAGTCGTTCGAAGTCATCGGTCGTTCGACCGATGACCGCCGGCGGATCTGCGCCGAGGCTGGACCCCGGAGACCTCGGCCAAGGGCGTCGAGGACACCACGGCTGGAGGCACACATGGCGAGATACATGGACGTCCACTCAGGGTTCTTCGGGGTGACTGCGGAACAGCTCGACGAGGCGCACGGGCGCGACCTGGCGATCGAGGCGGACGAAGGCGTCCATTTCGAAAAGGCCTGGCTGGACCCGGACCTGGGCAAGGTCTTCTGCCTGTCGTCCGGGCCATCGCGCGAATCGGTGATGCGGATCCACGAGCGGGCCGGGCATCCGACCGGCGAGATCTACGAGTTGACGGTCGAGGTTTGACACGATGATGATGCGCCAGCTGGTGCGGGTCGCTACGGCGATCCTCGCCTCGATGATGATCCTGTCCAGCTCCGCGGCCGTCGCCGCAGCACACCCATCGGGCATCGATGCCGTGCGAGCCGCGACGGCCCGCTACCACAGCCTCGTCCAGGCGGGCCGGGCCGGTTACGGTCAGCCACCCGCCCCGGCCCCCCTCCATGAGTGCATCGCGTCGTTCGACGGCACGGGCGCCATGGGGTTCCATTTCATCAACGGTGGCCTGCTCGACACGACGGTCGACCCGACCAAGCCGGAAGCCCTCGTGTACGCCCCGGACTCGCATGGTCGCCTCAAGCTGGCAGCACTCGAGTACGTCGTCTTCCAGGCGCCCTGGATCGCGGAGCACGGCAACACCATGCCGTCCCTGTTCGGCCAGATGTTCATGGCGACCGGCGACAACAACCGTTTCGACATCCCAGCGTTCTTCTCGCTCCATCTGTGGCTCTGGAACGACAACCCAGCGGGCATGTTCGCGCCGTTCAACCCGACCGTCTCGTGCGGCGGGGCGGCTGCGGCCACCGATCAGGGTCGGGACACGGCCAGCGCCGTCGGGGCGCGAACCACCAGGTTCGACTGCGGCATCCCGCAGCGGCGCGCCAGCCAGGCGTAAGCCGGGGGCCGCGGCGTCGGCCGACCTTCACGGTCATGCGCGGCAGGTACCATCCGCGCATGACCGACCTCGCCGCCGACCCGCGCGTCATCGACGCGGAAGCCTCCCAGTACAACGCCCGCCTGATCCGTCGGATCGATGAGACGGACTCGCTCGCGTACTTCTTCGTCCGGTTCGATGGCGAGCCCACGCCGTTCGAGCCGGGCCAGTACATGACCATCGGGGTGATGGTCGACGGCAAGCTCATCCAGCGGCCGTACTCGGTCGCCTCGCCACCGGTCGTCGCCAGCGACGATGGCTACGAGTTCTACGTCCGGCTCGTCCAGGGCGGGATGTTCACCCCGCTGCTGTGGCGGATGCCGCTTGGCCAGGGGATGCGGATGATCGGCCCGAAAGGCAAGTTCGTGCTCCGGCCGGGCGACGACCGGACCCATATCTTCATCTCGTCGGGAACCGGCAACGCGCCGTTCGTGTCGATGATGCGCCAGCTCCTCGCCGACGGCGCCCCGCGCCGCGCGCTCTTCCTCAACGGCGTGTCATACGCCCATGAGCTCGGGTATCGCGCGCGCATCGAGACGTGGCAGGCGACCGGCGAGTACCCGGTCACCTACATCCCCACCGTGTCGCGCGCCAGCGACCCGGCCAACGCCACGTGGATGGGGCGGACCGGGCGTGTCGAGATGATCCTGGGTCCCGTCCTCGACGAGTGCAGCCTGGATCCGTCGAATTCGATCGCCTACATCTGCGGCAACCCCGACATGATCCTGAGCGCCGAGGCGACGCTGCTCGGTCGCGGGTATCCGGAGGAGCAGGTCCACAAGGAGCTGTACTGGCCGAAGGGCAAGGAGCCGCGCGGAGTGGCCGGCGCGGATCTCGCGACGGCCATCGAGGCCGCCGAGGCCAACGCCGACCAGTAGTCGTCGGCTCTCGATCGAGCGTACGATCGCGTCAGCGCGCGATCACCATGTGGAGGAGCAACCGGTGCAGAAACGTTCCTTGGTCGGACTCATGTTGGTCGTGGCGGCGGTCATCGCCGCCTGCTCGAGCGGCAGCGGGTTGACCGGCAAGACCTGGCAGCTGACGGCGATCACGGAGGTCACTCCGGCATTCCAGGGCGTCGTCCCGGCCGAGCAGCAGGCGAACTACACCATCGAGTTCAAGACGGACGGCACCTTCAACGCCAAGGCCGACTGCAATCAGGTCAGTGGGACCTACACGACGACGTCGCCCAACGGGCTGACGATCGTCCCCGGTCCATCGACCCTGGTGGCCTGCCCAGAAGGCTCGATGGGGTCGCAGTACGTCGCGGGACTCGGTAACGCCGCGAGCTACGCCATCGCCAGCGGCGCCTTGACGGTCACCCTCAAGGATTCGGGGACGCTCGTCTTCAAGTAGGCCGACCGCCCGTCAAGACGGCGCCGAGATCGGCCCCGAGCCGCCAGCCAGCCCGAACTTCACGCCTCGGCCGCTCCCCGAGCCGCCTCCAGCCGATCGACGATGAGCCGGGTAACGCCCTCGACCGGGATCCGCTCCTGGGTCATCGTGTCGCGGTCGCGGACGGTCACCGCGCCGTCCTCGAGCGACTCGACATCGACCGTGACGCACCACGGCGTCCCGATCTCGTCCTGGCGGCGGTACAGCTTGCCGATCGCGGCCGTGTCGTCGTAGACCGCCATCGTGTGCCGCTTGAGATCGGCCTTGATGCGGTGACACAACTCGACGATCTCCGACCGCTTCTTGAGCAGCGGAAGCACGGCGACCTTGTACGGCGCGAGGTCCGGGTGGAGCGCCAGCGACACGCGGGTCTCGCCCCGGACCTCTTCCTCGCGATAGGCGTCGATGAGGAAGGTGAAGGCGGCCCGGTCGGCCCCGGCCGCCGTCTCGACCACCCACGGGATGACGTGCTCGTCGGTCGCCTGGTCGAAGTACTCGAGCTTCTCGCCCGACGCCTCGCTGTGGCGCGCCAGGTCGAAATCGCCGCGGTTGTGAACGCCTTCGAGCTCCTTCCAGCCGAACGGAAAGCGATACTCCACATCGACCGCCTTCTTGGCGTAATGGGCCAGTTCGTCCGGGGCGTGCTCACGGACGCGCAGCCGTGCCGGGGTCACCCCGTAGCGCTCGTACCAGGCGCGCCGTTTCGGGAGCCATATCTCGAATGCCGCGGCCGCGTCGGCCTCTGGTCGCACGAAGTACTGCATCTCCATCTGCTCGAACTCGCGCATCCGGAAGACGAAGTTGCCGGGGCTGATCTCGTTGCGGAACGACTTGCCGATCTGGGCGATCCCGAACGGCAGCTTCTTGCGTGACGACTGCAGGACGTTCTTGAAGTTGACATACGAGCCCTGCGCCGTCTCCGGGCGCAGGTAGATGACCGAGGCGTCCTCTTCCACCGGACCCATGAATGTCTTGAACATCAGGTCGAACCGGCGCGGGGCGGACAGCGGCCCGCCATCGACCGGGCACCGCAGGCCGAGCTTCTCGACGATGTCCGGATCCTGCAACTCGGTAGCAGTCAGGTGCTCCGCCCCGGGTAGCTCGTCGAGGCGGAATCGGCGGTGGTCGGTCCCGCATTCGACCAGCGGGTCGCTGAACGAGCCGACATGCCCGGACGTGACCCACACCTGCGGGTGCATCAGGATCCCGGTGTCGAGCCCGACGATGTCGTCACGCTCCTGGACCATCGCCCGCCACCAGGCGCGCTTGACGTTGTTCTTGAGCTCCACGCCAAGGGGGCCGTAGTCCCACACGGCGTTGATTCCGCCGTAGATCTCGCTCGACGGGAAGATGAACCCGCGCCGCTTGGACAGTGAGACGATCGTCTCGAGGTCGGCGATGGCCGGCGCGACGTCGTCCGGGTCGCTCTGGGGGTGGGTCATGGCACGAGGTCTCCAAGGGGCGTCCGGACCTGGCATGGCCGGCGCGGTGGACTGGGAACCGATGCTAGCAGAGCGGACCTGCCGGATGGCACGACTGCCGGACAGCACGACGGCGACCGAATCTCGACTGACCCCTTGACAGCCGCCGGGACGTTGAAGGTCACGGTCGAGACCAGCAGGATGGCAGGCCGTCGGGTACGGTCCTGTTCAGCCTGACGATCGAGCCCGGGAACCGTCGGGCCACTGGGAACGCCATCCGACCAACCACTTCTCGTCGCCCGCCCGGCTGACCAGGGGCCGCCTCTATCACATCGTGTCCACCATCACCGCATCGTCCGCGGCGAGCGACTACATCTCGCTCGATGAGGCGTTCATGACGGATGGGTCGAGCTGGCGCTCGCTCTACGCCTATGGCCCGGCCGACCTCCAGTTCTTTCTGCGATGGGTCGACGCCGCCTAGGGCAGGACGTCGGCCAGCAACCGGCGGACGTTGCCGCCCATGATCTTGGCGATCGTGTCGTCGTCGAGCCCGGCGTCCAGCAGCCCGTCGGTCAGCTGCACGAGGCCGGTCGCGTCGAACGGCACCGGGACCGCGCCATCGAAGTCCGAGCCGAGCGCGACATGGTCGACCCCGGCGATGTCGATGGCGTAGCGGATCGATCGCACGATCGAGGCGACATCGTCGCCCCCGCAGGCCGTGGGCCAGAACCCGATGCCGAGGACGCCGCCGGTCACAGCGATGCCGCGGGCGTGCCGGTCGGTCAGGTTGCGGCCGTTGTCGCACTGGCCGCGCAGACCGGTATGCGACGCGACGACCGGCCGGACCGCCATGGCCAGGACGTCATCGACCGTGGCGGCGGACGCGTGCGCGACGTCGACGAGCATGCCCCGCGACTCCATCCGTTCGACCATGTCCCGGCCGGCATCGGTCAGCCCGGTCTGCGCGAGCCCATGCGCCGAGCCACCGAACGCGTTATCGAAGAAATGACTGGGCGACATCATCCGAAAGCCGGCGTTGGCCACCACTTCGACGTTGGCGGGGTCGCCATCAAGGGCGTGTGCGCCTTCGATGGCGAGCAGTCCGGCGGTGATCGCCGGCCGATCCCGGCGAGCGGCCTCGTAGGCGGCCAGGTCCGTCGCGGAGCGGATGACCCGAAACCGTCCGTCCGACCGGGCCTCGAGATCGTCCGCCCGGGCGGCCAGATGGAGCGCGCGTGGGAGCAGCCGGCGCCACGTGGCCGGCGGCCAGCCGAGCGCGAGCGCGAGCAGGACGACGTCATCGCTCCTGTCGTCGTTCCGTTCCAGGTTGAGGTGACGTGGCGACTTGGTCGTGGCGGCGAGGACCTGGAGCGCGACGTTGCCATCGATCAGCCGTGGGACGTCGACGTGACCGCGGGTCGCACGGCGCAGCAGGTCCCGGCCCCACAGCAGCGAATCGGCGTGGAGGTCGGCGATCCACAGGCGGGCGTGGAGCGCCCGCGCTCGATCAGACGCGTGGTACGGCGGCGGCGCCCCGGTCAGGCACAGCCGTGCCTCCGTGCGCGAGACCATCGCACGGCCGCCGGCCCTCGCGCCCAGCCCAGCCACGGCCACCCCCGCCGCGGCAGCCCCGGCCAGCCCGACCGCCGCGATGCCGCGCCGGGCGGCCGTCATCGGACGACGACCGCCACGGGCCCGGCCGTCATGCCCGGCCGATGCCCGCTTCGTGGGCCGTCCGGACCTCGTCGAGGAAGGCCAGGGAGCGGGCGTCGCGCTCCAACGCCCCGCGGACGAACTCGCGCAGGGCCGCCTCCGTCTCTCGTTCGACCTCGGGCGCCAGGCGCAGGGCGGCGATCGCCTCGATGTCGAGGCGCTGGTAGGCCTTGAGCAGCTTGACCGCCTCGAGCGTGATGCCCGCCCGGTCGCGGGCGGGACCGGGGCATCGTTCGCACAGGATCCCGCCGAGCGGCGGCACCCAGCGGAAACGCTCGTCCGACTCGAGGACTCGGTCGCACTCCACGCAGCGATCGACTTCGGGTCGCTGACCGAGCTCATCGAGCAGATGCATCTCGTACCAGCGGGCGACCCGGCCAGGGGCCATCTCCGCGTCGAGCAGTTCGTACGCCCGCCTGAGCAGCGCGTACTGTGGTTCCGCCGCATGGCGCTCCTCGAGCGAACGATCGGCCAGCTCGGCCAGATACCAGGCCGTCGCCGCGGACTCGAGCGAATCGCGCAGACGCAGCCAGGCGTGCCCGACCCGCACCTCGGTCACCACGTCGAATGTCCGGCCGCGCGCCAGCCCGAGGTTGAGCTCGGCGAACGGCTCGAGGCTGCCGCCGAGCCGCGAAGTCGGCCGCCGGACGCCCCTGGCGATCGCCTTGAGCTTGCCGATGCCGGGTGTGATGAGGGTCAGGACGCGGTCGGCTTCACCGAGATCGAACCTCGACAGGACGATCGCATCGGTCGTGTAGCGACGCGGGATGGGCATCCCGGCGACGGTACCACCGTGCGGTCGAACGGGCCGAGCGCGACGAAATCGGCCGGCGCCGTGACGGATCGAACGACGCCGGCACGGGGGACGCGACCGTACCGGCGCCTACGAACGGATACGTCGGAGGGGCCGCGGCGGTTCATCTCGCGCGAACCTCATCCACGGGCGGATCGGGTGCTACCGTGACCCATCAACCGTCGATCGAGCCCGATCTGTCGAAGGGGCGTCAGGTGCTGGATGCGAACAAGCGACTCCTGCAGCGTCATTTCGAGGAAGTCCTCAATCGGGGTCAGCTCGATGTCATCGATGCGATCTACGCCGATGGCTACGTCCTCGACGCCCCTATCCAAACGGACGGCTCGGTGGAGGCGCATGGCGAGACGCTCGGCCGGGATGGCCTCAAGCGGCGGGTGATGTCGTTCCGCGCCGCATTCCCGGACATCCACTTCACGGTCGCGGACATGCTTGCAGACGGCGATCGAGTCGCGGCCCAGTACACGTTCACGGGAACCCACACCGGGCGATTCGGCGAGCTCGAACCGACAGGACGGGCGATCTCGGTCACCGGCATCCTGATCGCCGTGGTCAAGGACGCCAGGATCCAGAGGGCACTGAGCGTGTTCGACAGCGGCGACATGCTGCATCAGCTGAAACCCGTGCACAGGAGCTCGGTCCACCGGCTGATCGACGACCTCGCGGGACGGGCCCATCGCGGTTGCCAGGGCTAAGGAGCCCAGGCCGCCAGCCATTCAGGCTACCTGTGCGGGACACGTTTCGTGTACACTCGGCCCGTGATGACGACCGCCACGCCCGACATCGACCTCGCCGAACTCATCGCCGACACCGAGGGCGAGATCGTGCGCCTCGTGCGGGACCGGGATCCGTCGACCCACGGCCTGTACGAGATGGTCCGCTACCACCTTGCACTCGACGGGTCCGGGGCGTCAGGCGGCAAGCGGATGCGTCCGCTCCTGGGGCTCCTGGCCTACGCGAGCATCACCGGCGAGCACCGGCGCGCGCTGCCCGGCGCCGCCGCCGTCGAGCTCGGGCACAACTTCTCGCTCATCCACGACGACATCGAGGATGGCGACATCGAGCGCCGCCACCGCCCGACGCTGTGGACCATCCACGGCGTCCCGCAGGCGATCAACACCGGCGACACGATGTTCAGCCTGTCGCGCATCGCCCTCCACCGGCTGTCCGACCTCGGCTTCCCGGACCGGACCGTGCTGCGCCTGATGCGGCTGTTCGACGAGACGTGCCTGGCGTTGTGCGAGGGCCAGTACATCGACATCGCGGTGAGCGCCTCGAACGAGATCATGAGCGTCGAGCTCTACTTCGACATGATCGGCCGCAAGACCGGCGCCCTGATCGCAGCCTCGATCGAGGCCGGCGCGCTGCTCGCGACCGAGGACGAGGACGTGATCGCCCGGTACCGCGCCTTCGGCTGGGCGCTCGGGCTCGCGTTCCAGCTCAACGACGACCTGCTCGGCATCTGGGGCCGCGAACAGACGACCGGCAAGGAGCCGTCGGACGTGGCGCACCGCAAGAAGACGCTGCCGGTCATCTACGCGTGGGAGCACGCTGGGCCGGAGGATCGCGAGCGGCTCGCGGCGCTGTATGCGAGGTCCGACCCGGGTCCCGACGCCGTAGCCGAGATCATCACCATCCTCGAGCGCACCGGCGCGCACGACTACGTCCGCGCCGAGGCCCACCGCTATCGCGACGAGGCGCTGGCCGAACTCGACGCCGCCGGGGTCGTCCGGCCCGAGGCCCGCGCCCGGCTCGAGGAGATCATCGTCTCCGTCATCAGCGCCTGAGCCGCCGAGGCGCCGGTCGCTGACCGGGCCTACCGGTCGGCCTCGTCGTCCTCGGGCCGCGGCTCGTGCCGCTCGCGCACGACGAGGACCTTCCCGACCCGGCGTCCATCGGTCGTCTCCACGGTCAGGGTCAGACCGTCGACCGTGACCTGGTCGCCCGGCTTCGGCACGCCGCCGATGCGGTGATAGATCAGCCCACCGACCGTGTCGTACTCGTCGGCATCCTCGAGCCCGAGGTTCGTGTCGAACAGCTCCGCGAGGTCGTCGACGTCGGCCCGACCGTCGATCCGGGCTTCGTCGGCGGACAGCCGGACGATGAGCGGCTCCTCCTCGTCGTATTCGTCCTGGATCTCGCCGACGATCTCCTCCAGCAGGTCCTCGATCGTCACCAGGCCGGCGGTGCCGCCGTACTCGTCGAGCACGATCGCGATGTGGACCTTGCGGCGCTGGAACTCGTGGAGCAGGTCGTCGACACTCATCGATTCGGGGGCGAACACGGGCGTCCGGAGGAGCGACCGAAGCGCTGGCCGCTCCGTCGCCGAGCCCTTGAGGAATGGCAGCAGATCCTTCGCGTACAGGATCCCGACGATCTCGTCGATGGTGTCCTCGTAGACCGGGATCCGGCTATGCCCCTCATCGACGACGATGTCGATGGCATCCTCCATGTTGGCCCCGACTGGCAAGGAGACCATCGCGATGCGCGGGACCATGACCTCGTGGATGCGCTGGTCGCCGAGCTCGATGACCGCCTGGATCATCTGCTCCTCCTCGGCCTCGAGGATGCCCTGCTCGCCGCCGCGCTCGACCAGGATCGACAGCTCTTGCGTCGTCATCACACCCTGGGCCTGGTCGCCCGCCCCGAGCATCCGCGCCACGGCGGTCGTGATCGCCGTCAGGACGTGGACCAACGGACCGAGGATGCGCAGGAGCACGACGATGAAGCCGCTCAGGCGGAGGGCGAACGCCTCCGTGTGAGCGAGCGCGAGGCTCTTTGGCACAAGCTCGCCGAAGACGATCGTGAACAGGCTCAGCAGCAGGGTCACGATGATCAGCGCCAGTGCCTGGGCTGAGGTGCTGATGATCGGCAGATCGCTTCCCTTGAAGACCATCTGGAGGCTCTGGGTCAGGTTGACCGCGGCGTAGGCCGAAGCGAGGAAGCCGAGGAACGTCAGCCCGATCTGGGTGACGGCCAGGAACCGCCCGGGCTGGGCCACGAGGCGCTTGACGCGCTGTGCGCTCCGGTTGCCCTCCTCGGCGAGCTGGTCGATCCGGGTTCGGCGGATGGTCACGAGCGCGATCTCCGCGGCCACGAAGATCCCCTCCAGGAAGGTCAGGATGATGATGACGATGATCTGGAGGATCGTGTCCATCAGCCGGACGGATCCTCGACGACAGGCTCATCGACCGGCGGTCCCGCCTCGGGTCTGACGCGCGGCTCGCGGATCCGGGCAGGGATCCCGACCGCGAGCTTGCCGGCCGGCACGTCCCGGGTGACGACGGCGCCGGCGCCGGTCCGCGCCCCGTCGCCGATGACCCGCGGGGCGACGATCATCGTGTCGACCCCGATGAACGCCCCGTCGCCGATGGTCGTCCGGTGCTTCCGGGCGCCGTCGTAGTTGGCGGTGATGGCGCCCGCCCCGATGTTGACGTCATGCCCGATGTCGGCATCGCCGAGATAGCTCATGTGATGCTGTTTCGAGCCTGGGCCGAGGTGGGTGTTCTTGAGCTCGGCGAAATTCCCGACCTCCGCGCCGCGACCGACGACGCTGCCCGGGCGCAGGTGGCTCAACGGACCGACCGTCGCCTCGTCCTCGACCGTCGACGACTCGATGACGCTGGCCCAGATCCGGGCGCGCGCGCCGATGGTGGCATCGACCAGCTGGCTGCCCGCGCCGATGACGCTGCCGTCGCCGACCGTGGTCGCGCCACGCAGGATGACGTTCGGCTCGAGCGTGACATCCGAGCCGAGATCGACCGTCCAGTCGAGGTAGACGGTCGACGGGTCGCGCATCGTCACGCCGTTGCGCATGTGTGCCTCGTTGAGCCGGACCCGCATGTTCCATTCGGCCGCGGCCAGCTGTGAGCGGTCGTTGATCCCTTCGAACCGGCCGTCGTCCTCGAACGCCACGGCGCTGACGATGCGGCCATCCTCGCGAGCGAGCCTGACGAGGTCGGTCAGGTACAGCTCGCCGGTCGCCTCGGACGGCGCGAGGGCCGCGATCCGGCGTCGCAGCCAGGCGGCATCGAAGGCGTAGATGCCCGCGTTGGTCTCGTTGCCCGCCAGCTCATCGGGCGTGGCGTCGCGCGCCTCGACGATCCGCTCGACCGTGCCGAAGTCGCCGCGGACCACCCGCCCGAGCTCGGCAGGATCGGCGGCGAACACGCTCGCCAGAGCGATGGCGGCATCATCCTGGCGGCGCGCCTCCAGCACGGCCTCGAGATCCGCCCCGGTGACCAGCGGGACATCGCCCGACAGCACGAGGATCTCGGTCGCGGCGGCCGCGACCACGCCGAGTGCGGCCGCGACCGCGTCACCCGTCCCGCGCGGCTCGTCCTGGAGCGCGAACACGGCACGGTCGGCGAACGCGTCGATGAGCGCCGCCACGGCCGGTGAGAAGACGACGATCGGGCGGCCGCTGACGGCGCCATCGGCCGTGCTCCCCCACGCGTCGAGGACGTAGGCCAGCATCGGCCGTCCGCACAGTGGGTGGAGGACCTTGGGCACCGCGGACTTCATGCGGGTCCCGAGACCGGCCGCCAGCACGACGGCGACCGGACCGTCGGCCGATGCTGGACCTGGGGGGTTCACGTGTGGCGGCGCCGTCGGGCGCGGGTCCGGGAGCGTGGATCGCTCTCAGCCTGCGTCGGGGCCGTCGCGATGGGATCAGCAGTCATCAGTGGGTCGGGGCATCGTAGGGGTGGCTCGTCGGGGGTGTCAACCGAGCCGGGCGACCGCTTCGATCTCGACCCGGGCGCCTTTGGGCAAGGCGGCCACGGCGACCGTCGAGCGGGCCGGTGGCGGATCCCCGACGAACCGGCCATAGATCGCGTTGACCGCGGCGAAGTCGCCCATGTCGACGAGGAAGATCGTCGTCTTGACGACGTCGGCCCAGGTGGCCCCCGCCGCGTCGAGCACCGCCGTCAGGTTGGCCATGACCCGTTCGGTCTCGGGCTCGATGCCGCCCTCGACGAGCGCGCTGCTGGCCGGATCGAGGGCGGCCTGGCCGGCGCAGAACAAGAGTCCGTCGCTGGCGATGGCCTGGCTGTACGGCCCGATGGCGGCGGGCGCACCGGTGGTCGTGATGGCGCGACGGGTCATGGTTCACTCCCTTGCTGGCTGTGACCGACGATGGAGGTGGCGGACACGAACGGTTCGGCGGACCCTGGCGCCACGAGCGCTCCCTCGCGCAGGGCGGCCCGCACGGCATCGGCCGCGGCATCCGCGTCCGTCTCCGAAGGATAGAGCGCCCACAACGTCGGGCCCGAGCCGGACAGCCCGATCGGCCGCCCCAGGAGGCGGCTGAGGGCCCGCTTGAACGGCACGAGCGTCGGGACGACCAGCGCTGTCGCCGGCAGCAGGTCATTGGCCGAGGCGAGCACGCCGGCCCGGGCGACCAGGTCGTCCGTCGTCAGACCGGCCCGCAGCTCCTCGGCGAGGTGGGCGGACGACATCCGCACCGCGCCGTCGCCCTGGTGGCGGATGGCGTCGAAGGCGGCGAAGACGTCAGGGGTCGGGACCGCGATGCGCGGCGTGACGAGCACGACCCCGGGCGCGCCGCGGAGGCCGTGCAGCGGCGCCACCTGCTCGCCGCGCCCCTCGACCAGGGCGGGACCGCCGGCCAGGAAGAACGGCACGTCCGAGCCGAGGTGGGCCGCGACCGCATGGTGGGCATGGTCGTCGAGCTCGGCACCCCACGCCTCGAGGGCGCCATCGACCGTGGCCGCGGCATCGGACGACCCGCCGGCCAGGCCGGCCGCCACCGGGATCCGCTTGTCGAGCCGGGCGGCGATCGCCGGCGCCGCGGTCGGCCCGCCCGGCCAGCCGCCACCGACGGCCGCGCGGGCCGCGGCGAGGGCCCGGAAGACGAGGTTGTCGGCCGGCGGCCCGGCATCGAGCCCGGTGACATGGAGCGTATCGGTGCTGCCCGCGGCGGGGGCCAGGCTCAGCCGGTCGGCGAGCGCCAGCGGCACGAACACCGAGTGGAGCGAGTGGTAGCCGTCATCCCGGCGCCCGACCACGGCAAGGGTCAGGTTGAGCTTGGCCGGGGCCAGCCGGACGACCGGAGTCAGCCGGCGCATCGGGTCCGTCACGGAGCACCGGCCGAAACGCGCCGGCCGCGACCGTCCGGGCCGATCGGGCCGAGGGCCTCGCGCAGGGCCAGCCACTCCCCGACCGCGAGGGTCTGGGGCCGTCGGTCGGGGTCGATCCCGGCCGCTGCGAGCGCGGCGGTCACCCGCCCGGCATCGACCGGCAGCTGCCGCGACAGGACGTTGTGGATCATCTTGCGCCGCTCGCGGAAGGCCGCCTGCACGAGCCGCCATAGCTCGTCTTCGGTCGCCGGGTCGAGCCGGTCGTCGAGGTCGTACGGCTCGACCACGATGACCGCAGACTCCACAGCCGGCTCCGGCTCGAACGCCGCGGCCGGGACATGCACGGCGATCCGGACCCGGGCGTGGTACTGCACGAAGACCGATAGGTAGCTCATCTTCCCGGGCGCTGCCGCGATCCGTTCCGCGATCTCGCGCTGGACCATCAGCACGAGCCGGTCCGGGCGTGGCGGTGCACCGAGCAGCGCGTGGAGGATCGGGCTGGTGATGTGATACGGCAGGTTGGCGACGACGTCGTAGGGCGACTCGACCAGCCGCACAAGGTCCTGGTCGAGCGCGTCGCCCTCGATCAGCCACAGCCGACCTTCGTCCTCGAAGCGCTCGCGCAGGAACGCCGTCAGCCCGCGATCGAGCTCCACCGCGGTCACCTCCGCGCCCGAGGCCAGCAGCGCGCCGGTCAGGAAGCCGAGTCCCGGACCGATCTCGAGGATCCGGCGGCCGGGCGCCGGATCCGCCTCGGCCAGGATCGCGTCGAGGACGTCCGGATCGGCCAGGAAGTTCTGGGACAGGCTGTGGCGCGCCCGCAACCCGGCTGCCCGGAGCGTCGCCCGGACCGTGTCGGGGTCGACCCGTGGCCCGGCGGCGCCACTCACCGCTTGGCCAGCGGCAGGGACGGGCGCGCGTCGAGGTCGAGCCCGGCCTGCTCGCCGGCGGCGAAGCGACGTGCCCCGGCCGCGCCGATCATCGCCCCGTTGTCCGTACACAGGGCCGGTCGCGGCACGATGAGCGGCAGGCCGAGCGCCTCGGCCTCGCTGGCCAGCCGCGCGCGCAAGGCTCCATTGGCCGCGACCCCACCGCCCATCACGATCGAGCGCGCCCCGGTCGCCGTCGCCGCCCGGATCGTCTTGGTCACGAGCACGTCGACGACCGCGTCCTGGAAGCCCCACGCCAGCTCGGCCACGACGTCGGTGGGGAGCGGCGCCTCGGGCGTGGCCGCGAGCCCGGCATCGGCCCGTGCCGCGGTGATGACCCGGCGGGCCGCGGTCTTGAGCCCGGAGAAGCTCAGGTCGTAGCTGTCGCCCAGCCAGGCCCGGGGGAAGACCCGATCGTGGCGGGTGGCCGCCTCCGCCGCACGCCCGATCGCCGGACCGCCGGGGTAGCCCAGCCCGAGCAGGCGTCCGACCTTGTCGAACGCCTCGCCGGCGGCGTCGTCGAGGGTCGTCCCGAGCAGCCGATAGGTCAGGTGGCCGCTCATCTCGGCCAGGAACGTGTGGCCGCCGGAGACCACCAGCGCGACGAGCGGGAAGACCGGATCGGGCCGGTCCGCCTCGCCCGGATCGCGGAGCCAGGCGGCGTACACGTGGCCCTCGAGGTGGTTGACCGCGACGAGGGGCCGGTCCTGGACCCAGGCGAGCGCCTTGGCGAAGTTGACTCCGACCAGCAGCGACCCCGCCAACCCCGGGCCATAGGTCACCGCGACCGCGCGGATGTCGGCCCAGTCGGCGCCGGCGTCGCTCCACGCCTCCTCGAGGACGGGCACGATCCAGCGCAGGTGGGCGCGCGCGGCGACCTCGGGCACGATCCCGCCGGAGGGCGCGTGGAGCGCGACCTGCGATGCAACGACATTGGCCCGGATCCGGCAACCGTCCTCGATGAGCGCGATGCCGGTCTCGTCGCACGACGATTCGATGGCGAGGATCAGCCCGCCGCTCACCGGCCGGCCCTCACGGCGGGTCCCCGGCCGCGGCGACCGGACCATCGGGCGCGGGCGATGGCGCGGGCGGCGGCGCCGCATCGATGGCAGCCCGCAGGCGAGCCACCCGCTCGCGCATCGCGGCGTTGGCCAGCGCCTCCGTGGTCATGATCAGCGCGTCCTCGCCGTTGTCGCTGTAGTAGCGCGGCCGCAGGCCGACCGGCCGGAAGCCGAACTTCTCGTACAACCGGCGCGCCGGCAGGTTCGACAGCCGGACCTCCAGCGTCGCCTCGTGCGCGCCGCGCTCCGACGCGAGGTCCAGGAACGCCAGCAGCAGTCGCTCGCCGATGTGTTGGCGGCGCCAGTCCGGGTGGACGGCGAACGTGATGATGTGACCCTCGTCGACCATCAGCCACATCCCGCCATAGCCCGCGACCTCGTCGCCGATCCGGGCCACGAGATACTGCGCCAGGCGGTTCGTCTCGAGGTCGTGCTGGTAGGCCTCTGGCGGCCAGGGCGCGTCGAAGCTCGCCCGCTCGATGGCATGGACCGTCGGCAGGTCCTCCATCCGCATCGGCTCGATGCGCAGGATCATCGACGGTCGTGCGACCACGCGACCTCCCCGTTCTCGGTCTGGACGCCACGGGGCAGAGTCACGTACTCGGGCACGAGCCGGGCCAGGTCGTCGACGTCGCCGGCCGCCAGCCGCCGGGCTCCCAGCGCGACCAGGGCCGCCGCCAGGCCGGTCCTTGCCGTCTCGCCTCGGCTCAGCGCATCGTCCAGGGCGCGGTCGTCGAGGTCGACCGCGACGACGGTCGCGGCTGGGTCGATGTCCGGGTCCGACCCCGCGCGCGCGAGCCGCGCCGGTCCGCCCATCGGCACGACCAGCCGATCGGACGGACCGGCCGGCAGGAGCAGGATCGAGCCCGGCGGCGAACCGGCGAGCAGCGCCTCCGCCGTCGAGATGCCGACGATCGGGCAACCGATCGCATGGGCCAGACCCTTGGCCGTCGCGATCCCGACGCGCAGACCGGTGAAGGCGCCGGGACCCGTCCCGACCACGATCGCGCTCAGCCCCGCCCGGCCGACGGCCACTCGGCGCAGGAGGTCGTCGATGGCCGGCAGCAGGGTCTCGCCGTGCCGGTAGCCGGCCGGCCAGTCGCTCGCGTCGAGCACGGTGCCAGCCGTCGTGCCCACCGCGACGACCACCCGGGTCGTGGCACTGTCGATGGCGAGGATGACCCCGCCGTCGTCGCGAGCGGTCGTCACGGCACGACTTCGAGATACCGCCGTGCGCGGTCGCCGACCGCGCGGAGCGTGATCGCCCGGGGCTCGTCACCGGCGCCGTCGATGACCACATCGAGCCGTTCGGCCGGCAGTGCCGAGCCGAGTCGCTCCGGCCACTCGACGAGCGTGACGCCGGCCGACTGGCGATCGTCGATGAGCCCGCCGCTCAGGGCGTCGGAGGCGTCGCCGAGGCGGTACAGGTCGATGTGGAAGAGCGGCAGACGGCCGTCGTATTCGGCCATCAGGATGAAGCTGGGTGAGATGATCGTGTCGGTCACCCCGAGGCCGGCCCCGAACGCCTTGGCGAGATGCGTCTTGCCGGCACCCAGGTCGCCCCACAGGCAGACCATGTCGCCCGCCCGGGCAGCGCCGGCGAGGTCACGGCCGAGCTCCGTCGTCATGGCGGGTTCGGCGCACACGAGGTGGCGTTCGTGCTGGGTCGCGGCGGGCATGGTCGGCCGAGCGTAGCCGAAGGACGCCGTGCCCGCCTGTCCCGCCACCGCTCCGGCGCCCCGGACGACCCGGTTCAGACGAAGCGTTCGAGGTCCCCGAGCGGGATGGCCGCATCCGTGCCGTCGGGCAGCTGGACGATGCCGGACTCCAGTTGGACGCCGCCGAGATGGCGGCGCGGTCCGATGGCCTCGACGAATCGGCCTTCGCGGCCCGACATCGCTCCGGCCCGGACCCGGACGAGGTCGACCGGCGGTGGCGGGATGACGAGGTTGGGCATGTCGAAGACGAGCATCGGCGGGTCCGTGATGATCGCCACCTCTCGGCCGGCCAGCGCGCCGAGGACGGCCTGCACGGCGCCGGCCAGCGGCCGCCGGGTCGCCCCGTCGAGGACCAGCACGGCGAAGGGCGGCAGCCGGTGGAGCGCGGCCCGCTGGCGCGCCTCCGAGGCGAGGAAGTCGCGCCGTTCCTTGCTCGACAGGCCGGCCACGATGACCCCGCACACGCCCATCGCCCGGGCCCGGGTCAGCGTCTCGGCGTCGACCCGCGAGCCGACGACCAGGATCGTGCCGGCCGAGCCGACATCGAGGCCGCCCGACCGCAGCTCGCCGTCGACGCCGGCGTGGAGCCGCCCGCGTGTCGGTCCGCCGAGTGCCGCGATGCCACGGATGCCACGGCCGGCCGCCCGGATCGTGATGCCAGTCCCGGGGCGGACCTCCCGAACGATCCCGGCGATCGGCGTCTCCAGCCCGTCCGTGATGTCGCCGGCCGCCACCCGCCAGCGGCCGTGCCACTCGAAGACGTACTCGCCGCTCGGACCGCGATCGTCGCCGCGCCGCGGCTGGCCGACCCAGCGCGCCCCGGGCCGCGGGTTCGCAGCAGCCGCCTCGGGCACATCCAGCTCGTCGAGCCGCGGATCGCGCAGCCGCTCGGCGATCGGCGCACCGACCACGACCGAGTCGCCGGCCGTGACCAGCGGTCGATCTCCGGGTGCCAGCACAAAGAGCGCGTCGACCGGGGCCGTGATGAGCTTTCGTGCCGGGACGAGACGGACGTCCCCGCTGGTCATGCGTCGCGCCGATCGACGAGCGATGTCTGCCACGACTCGAGCAGCTCGCCGCGCAGATCGGCCCGATCGGGCAGCCGGAGCGGGACATCGCGCAGGTCGACCACGAGGCCGCCGAGGCCGCCCGTCACGTCGATCGCGAAGTGCCGTCCGCGCGCGCCGAGCTTGACCGTGTCCCGGAACCGGAACTCGGCGACCGCCGAGGTCCCGGGCGGCAGGTCCACGAGGGCGAGGCCACCGGGCATCAGATCGTGGCTGATCGTCCCGCTCGTCCCGTGGATCGCCACCGAGCCGGCGCTCCGGCCCGTCCGCATGCCGGCCGGGGTCACGACCGTGCCGAGCGGCGCCAGGAGGTCGTCGACGAGGTCGGCGATCATCGCCCGCCGCTCGTCGGGGTCCGGGATCGACCCTAGCGGGGCGAGGATGCGGGCATGGTCGAGCGCGTACTGGCCGGCCCCGGGGCGGCGCAGGACGTCGACCAGCGCGAGCGCCACGATGGGGGCCGGCGCGATCGCCCACGCCCCGCCGGTCGCGACGATGAGATCGGCCGGGGCACGGTCATCCCACTCGGGTGTCCATTCGGCCAGCCGGCCAAGCGCGGCGCGAGCGGCGGCCATCCGCAGCATCGCGCCGTCGCCGGTCGCGTCGGCCCATGGCGAGATCCGGAGCTCGCGCATCCGGTCGCGCAGGCGATGGCGGTCGACGCCCCAGGTCGACCACTGCCCGACCCGGTCCACCACCCCATCGTCCGGATCCGACGGAGCCAGCGCGGCCGTCGGGACGACCGCCAGGTCGACGGTGGCCGGTCCGCCGCCGACACCGGGCGAGGCGGCCGCCCGGGTCCCGACGTCGTAGCCGATCTCGACCACGTCGATCCGCCGGTCGAGGACCTCGGCCAGGGCCATGGCGCCCGGTCCGAGCGAGCGATGCGAATCGTCGGGCGGCAGGGCCAGCTCGAGCAGGAGGTCGGCCAGCGGTCCGCCGGGGACACCCCGTCGCGCCGCCGGACCGAGCACGACCTCGCCCGGTCGTCGGCCGACGTCGCCGAATGCGACAAGGTGGTCGGTCATGCCGCCAGCCAGGATGATGACCAGCTCGGGCCGACGCTCGGCGACCGCCGCCACGAGCGCCGTCATCTCCCCGAGCGCGCGCCGTTCGTCGGCCGCCGGCGGGTCGCCGGCCCCGACCAGGATGCCGCTCACAGACGCGTCGAGCAGCTGGGTCGACATGACCAGCGGATCGACCGACTCGGCGCTCGCGGCGATCGTCCGCCAGCCGCTCCGGGAGGCGGTCGCAACGAGTGGCGCGAGCGCCCGTTCGGATGCAGCGATGACGGCCAGCCGCCGCGGCGCGTGACTCGACACCTCGAGGCGCGGCAGGTCGATCGCGCCACCGCGACGCAGCTCGAGCGCCGCCCCCAGACCCGGGTCGGCCGCGAGCGTGCGATCGCCCAGGACGGCGATGACCGCCTCGACGTCAGCCCCGGCCGGCATCGCCACCGACCCGATGAGCCGCCAGCGACCGCCGACCCGCCCGATCATGGCAGCGGCGATGGTCGCGGCGCCCGTATCGAGGGCGAGGAAGGCGCGGGGCTCGCTCGTCACCCGTACATGCTACCCGGCCCGGCGTCCGGCCGGTTCGGATGGGGGTCGGTCAGGCGTCCCAGGCGATCTCGTCGTCCGACTCCTCGAGCCGGGCGATGAGCAATTCGATCCCGGTGTCATCGGCGAGGATCTCGCTGGCGGATGCGAGCTCACCCCCGAACACACCGCGCAGGACGGGGTCGAAGAACAGCATCGCGTTGGCCCCGAGCGCCCGATACGGCCGGCTCGCCTCGAGGAAGTGAACGGCCGGTCCGGTCAGCCCGCGCAGCTGGATCTCGCGCGCGACCTGCTCGACGAGCTCGTCGCGCTGCTCTTCGGTCGCCTCATACGGCTGGCTCATGCCGGACCGCCGCCGATCGTCTCGGGGGCGGCGGCGTGCAGCGCGTCGCTGAACGCCTGGTAGGCCGCCGCACCTCGCAGCGCGAAGATGACGTGGTCGATGGTCGGGCTGTTCGCCAGCTCGTCGCGCACGGCTGCGACCGTGACCCGGGCGGCCTCCTCGAGGGGGAACCCGCCGACGCCGGTGCCGAGCGCCGGAAAGGCGACGCTCGTGGCGCCGATCTCACGGGCGCGGGCCATCGCACTGCGGACCGCCGCATCGATGACCGGGCCGCTCGTCCGCCGTTCGCGGTCGAGGGAGACCGCGTGGATGACGGCCTTGGCCGCGAGATTGCCGGCGGGCGTGACGATCGCCTCGCCGAGCGGAACGGGCGCCTGGCGGACCGCTGCGAACTCGATGGCATCGCCGCCGGCGCGTTTGAGCGCGCCGCCGACACCGGTCGACATCCACAGCGAGAGATTGGCCGCGTTCACGATGGCGTCGACCTCCAGATCGCAGATGTCGCCGTTCCACAGCTCGATGCGCGCCAAGCCCTACCCTCTCCGCTCGGTGAGCGTCCGCAGACCGACCGGCCCCGCCGCGGCATGGTACACCCGAGGCAGACGCCGGGACATTCCGGTGACGACCTCCCACGAGTTGGTGGTGCGCTCCTGCGCCACGTCCGCGACGGTGATCCGCTCGGTCCCTGACGCGCCGATGAGCACGAACTCGTCGGACGTGCCGACCGGCGGCCCCGCCACGTCGGTGACGTCGGCCATGACCGCGTCCATCGCGACGTTGCCGACGAGCGGCACCCGCTGACCGCGCACGATCGCGCTGGCCCGGTTCGACAGCCGCCGCGACCAGCCGTCGCCGTAGCCGAGTGGCAGCGTCGCGATGCGGCTGGGCCGGTCCGTCCGAAAGGTCGGCCCGTAGCTGATGCCGTGACCGGCCGGCAGGTCGGCGACCCGGACGGGCCGGGCGATGAGCGACAGCACGGGCCATAGCCGGCCCTCGGCCTGCGGCGACACGGCGGACGGATCGAGCTCGTCGGGCACGAGGCCATAGATCGCCAGACCGGGTCGGACCCCGTCGTAGGCGAGGGTGCCGTCGGCCAGCAGCGCGGCACTGGCCGCGACGTGCCGAGGCGGCAGCTCGAAGCCGGCGGCCGTGACCGTCGTCAGTGCGGCCTCGAAGCCGGCGACCTGGGCGGCGGTGATGGCCTCGTCCTCGACGGCCTGGAAGTGGGTCCAGATCCCGCCCAGCGCGACCCCCGGTGCGGTCGCGACCAGTCGGGCGGCGGCGGCCAGGTCGGCTTCGGACAGGCCGCCGCGACCGAGGCCCGTGTCGACCTCGAGATCGATGACGAGCGGCCGCGCCGGATCCACCGCGGCGGCCGCCCGGACGGTCGCCGCGAGCGAGGATCCGTCGCCACCAGCGACCGCGATCCCGAGGCGCGCGGCCTCCGTGACCAGCGCCGGCGGGATCGGATACAGGACAAGGATCGGACCACGCAGGCCGCCGCCGCGCAACTCGAGCGCCTCGTCGATGGCGGCGACGCAGAAGCCGTCCGCGCCGGCCGCCTCGAGCGCGAGCGCGATCGGGACCGCGCCGTGGCCATAGGCGTCCGCCTTGACCACCGGTCGGACCGGGACGTTCGGACCGGCCAGCTCACGCAGGACGGCCAGGTTGCCGGCGAGCGCCTCGAGATCGAGCTCCAGCCATGCCGTCCGCGGCAAGGCTGGCAGCCCGCCGTCGGACAGCCGGCGTTCGATCGGCCGACGCGCCCGGAACTCGGTCATCGAGGCGACTCGACGATCAGGGCGGATCGGCCGGGGCGTCGGCTGCCGGTTCCTCGGCCGGCGCGGCTGACGGCGTGGCCGTCAGCGGCGACCCGCCGGGCGGCGTCCCGAGCGCCCCGAACCCGAGCCGCTTGCTGGCGGAGCGACGCTCGGCCACGACGACCAGGCGCTTGCGCGCGTGGGCGATGCCGTCGGGCAGGTCCGAGGCGAGCAGCCCGGCATCGCCGAACCGCTCCCGTCCCGCATCACCTGCCAGACCGTGCAGGTAGACGCCGAGCCGCGCGGCGGCGAACGGGTCGAGCCCCTGGGCGAGGAGCGAGCCGATCGCGCCGGACAGGACATCACCGGTCCCGCCGGTCGCCAGGGCCGGGTTCTCGAACGGAGCGATGGCCGCCGAGCCGTCCGGGGCGGCCACGATCGTGCGCGCGCCCTTGAGCACGACCACCGAGTGCCAGGTGGCCGCCGCGTCGAGCGCCGCCGCCAGCCGAGCGTCGTCATCGTCGTTGATGTCGCCATCGTCGGCCGGATGGTCGCCGCTCCCCGCGCGGAGCCGGGAGAACTCTCCGGCGTGCGGGGTCAGGACGGCCGGCCGCCGGTCGCCCTCCCACCAGCCATCGAGCGTGGCCATCGACCGGAGCGCCTCGGCATCGAGCACGATCGGGGTGTCGTCGCTCTCGCCCCCGACGGCCAGCAGCGACCGGACCAGCTCGGTCGTGGCCAGGCCCGGCCGCAATCCCGGGCCGACGACCAGCGCGTCGTGTTCGTGGTCGAGGATCCGGGCGAGCGCCGGCTCCGGATCGATCTCCTCGACGTCATCCTCCGGGAGACCCATCGTCGTCGCCTCGACGACCTTCGCCGCGAACAACGGCTGCAGCGATTCCGGCACGGCCAGCGTCACGAGCCCGACCCCGGCCCGGCCGGCCGACCGGCACACCAGCAGGGCAGCGCCCGCGTGATCGAGCGAGCCGGCGATGACGAGCAGCTTCCCGAAGGTGCCCTTGTGGCCACGGGCCGGCCGCGCCGGGATGAGGCTCGCCGCGAGGTCATCGTCCAGCCGCGTGGCACCGGTCGGAAACGGCGCGGCGGCGATCGGCCCGGACGTCTCCGAAACGGTGTCCCGGCGCCCGAACCCGACCGGCTGGCGATCAGGCACGGGGCCCCTCCGGGGTGCGCGGCTGTGGAGCGTCGGAGGCCAGGGCCTCGGCGCCGCCGGCCGCGGCCGCCGAGCGCAGGTGTTCGATCCGGGCGAGGATCCGCCGTTCGCGTTCGTCGAGCCGGTCCTCGATGTCGGGCGGGAAGACATACCGCCCGCCGGCGGTCCGGACCCCGAACGCGATGGCCACGGCGTAGTCCGATTCGTGCGTGATCGACACGGCGATCCGCTCCATGCCGAGCTGCTCGGCCCGCGCGGCAGCCCGGCCGTGGAGGCGGACCGCCGGTTGGCCGGTCGGCATCCGCTCGATCTCGATGTCGCGCCAGCCGATCCCCCGGACACCCAGCCCGAGGACCTTGGAGACGGCCTCCTTGGCCGCCCAGCGACCGGCCATCGTCTCGGGTCGGTCGCGGACATAGCGCCGCTCCGTCTCGGTCAGGACGCGCTGACTGAAGCGCGGCCCGAACCGCTCGAGCGCCGCCCGGATCCGGTCGACCTTGATGATGTCGATGCCGAGCTCGGTCGTGCCGGCGGGAACGTCCACCGCGGCCTACTCGACCGTGACCGATTTCGCCAGATTGCGCGGCTGGTCGACGTCCGTGCCTCGCGCGACGGCCACGTGATAGGCGAACAGCTGGAGCGGGATGATGGCCAGGACGGGGCTGAGCGCCTCGTGGGTGTCGGGCACCCAGCAGATATCGTCGGCGTAGTGCTCGATCGCCTCGTCGCCCTCGGTCGCCACGGCGATCACCCGGGCGTCCCGTGCCCGGCCCTCCATGACGTTGCTGATCAGTTTGTCGTAGACCTTCGAACGGGTGGCGACGGCGACCAGCGGGCATTCGGCGTCGAGCAGCGAGATGGGGCCGTGCTTGAGCTCGCCGGCCGCGTAGCCCTCGGCGTGGACGTAGCTGACCTCCTTGAGCTTGAGCGCCCCCTCGAGCGCGACCGGGTAGGTCGCGCCGCGACCGACGAACATGAACCCGCGCGAATTGACGTAGCGGCGGGCGAGGTCGGGCGTCGACAGGGCGGCCGCCGTCAGCGCCCGGGCACTGGCGGCCGGCAGCGCGCGAAGGGCGCTGCCGAGGGCGAGCTCGTCGACATCAGCGAGCGTCCCACGTGCTTTGGCGATGGCGGCCGCCAGGATGACGAGGGTCGTGACCTGGGTGACGAACGTCTTCGACGCGGCGACCGCGATCTCCGGCCCGGCCTGCAGGAACAGGACCGCATCAGCCTCGCGCGTGATGGCCGACCCGACGGTGTTGGTCACGGCCACGATCGGACAGCCGCGCCCGCGGGCCAGACGCGTCGGGGCGATGGTGTCGGCCGTCTCGCCGGATTGGGTGACCGCGATGACCAGCGTGTGCCCGTCGAGCGGTGGCGGGTCGTACCGAAACTCGGAGCCGACCGTGGCCCGGGCCGGCATGCCCGTCCAGTCCTGGATCGCCGCGGCCCCGATGAGCGCCGCGTAGTAGGCGCTGCCGCAGGCGATGAGCTCGACTCGGGTGATCGTCCGCAGGGTGTCCCCCAGTCCGGCCAGCTCGCCGACCGCGATCCGGTCCTCGCGGTCGACCCGCCCGGCGATGGACTGGCTCAGGGACTCGGGCTGCTCGTGGATCTCCTTGAGCATGAAGTGCTCGTACCCGCCCTTCTCGGCCGCCTCGGGCGTCCAGTCGATGGTCGTGACCGGCCGCTGGAGCGCTGCCCCGGCGACGTCCGTGATGGTCACGCCCCATGGCCGCAGGTCGGCCACGTCGCCGTCCTCGAGGAACACGATCTGGTCGGTGTGGACGAGGATGGCCGCCACGTCCGAGGCGAGGAAGCTCTCGCCGTCGCCGAGGCCGACGATGAGCGGCACGTCCTTGCGGGCGCCGACGAGCCGGTCCCCTTCGCCCGTGTGCATGACCGCGATGGCGTAGGCGCCCTCGAGCCGGCGGAGCGCCTCACGCACGGCGTCGGCGAGGTCGCCCTGATAGGACTCCTCGACGAGGTGGGCGATGGCCTCGGTGTCCGTCTCCGATGTCAGCGTATGGCCGCGCGCCTCGAGCCCGTCGCGCAGCTCGCGGAAGTTCTCGATGATGCCGTTGTGGATGACCGTGATCTTGCCCGTGCAATCGCGGTGCGGGTGGGCGTTGAGGTCGTTCGGCCGGCCATGGGTCGCCCAGCGGGTATGGGCCAGCCCGATCGCGGCGTGGGGCGTCCGGTCGGCGATGGCCGTCTGGAGGTTGACCAGCTTGCCAGCCCGCTTCTCGACGAACAGGTCGCCGGCGTCGTCGACCAGGGCGATGCCGGCCGAATCGTAGCCGCGGTACTCGAGCCGCTTGAGGCCCTCGATGAGGATCGGCCCCGCTTCCCGGGGGCCCGTATACCCGACGATGCCACACATGCCGCAAGTCCTCCGTTCGTGCCCGCGGCCGAGGCCGGTGGGCAGTGGTGACTCCGATGGGTGGGCACCGAGCCTAGTCTAGTCGCTCTCCGGCGAGGGCCGCGAGCGAGTCGGCCAGCTCGGCGACCAGGGCGTCGTCCGGTCCCTCGACCATCACCCGCAGCGCGGGCTCCGTGCCGGACGGCCGGACGAGGACGCGACCATCGGCGCCCAGCCGGCGCTTGGCCTCTGCGATGGCGCGCTGCAGGATCGGGTCCCCCTCCCATTGGTCCTTGTGCCGGGCCCTCACGGCGCGCTGTTGCTGGGGCAGCATCGGGATGGCCGATGCCAGCGTGGCCAGATCGACGCCGCGGGCCGCCATGACGCGCAGGACCTCGAGCGCGGTGACGATGCCGTCGCCCGACGTCGTGTGCTCGAGGACGATGACGTGGCCGCTCTTCTCGCCGCCCAGGACGGCGCCCGACACCTGCATCCCCTCAAGGATGTACTTGTCGCCGACCGGCGTGCGGACGACCTGGCCGCCGGCCGCCTCGACGACCGACTGCAGGCCCCCGTTCGACAGGACCGATACGACGAGTCCGCCGCCGGGCAGCTCGCCCCGCCCCAGCCGGTCGAGCGCCAGGATCCCGAGCACCTGGTCGCCGTCGACGACCTCGCCTCCGGCATCGACCGCGATGAGCCGGTCGGCGTCGCCGTCGAGGGCGAACCCGGCATCGGCGCCGGTGGCGACGACCTTCGCGGCAAGGGAGGCGGGGGCCGTGGCACCGCACTCGACGTTGATGTTGCTGCCATCGGGCTGGTCGTGGATGACTTCGACCTGCGCGCCGGTCGCTGCCAGGATGTCGGCACCGATGGCCGAGCCCGACCCGTTCGCGGCGTCGAGCACGAGCCGCAGGCCGACCGCATCGATGGTTCCGGCAAGGCCCAGCCGGTGGCCCCGGTAATCGGCCAGGCGGGCGGTCGCGTCGATCATCCGGCCGAGGTCGTCGTTTCGGGCGCCGGTCAGTTCCTCCGACCGCCAGATGAGCTGCTCGAGCTCGTCCTCGATGGCGTCGTCGAGCTTGAGCCCGTGGTCATCGAGGACCTTGAGCCCGTTGTCCTCCGCCGGGTTGTGCGATGCGGAGACCATGATCCCCGCCGCGAACGGGCCCGATCCGGCGATGTAGGCAAGGGCGGGGGTCGGCACGACGCCGACGACGTGAGCGTCGACGCCGAGGCTCGTCGCCCCGGCCACGATGGCGGCCACGAACATGTCGCCCGAGCGACGGGTGTCCTGGCCGACGACGATCGAGCCGCCTTGTCCGGCGAGGCGATGGGCGACCGCACGGCCGAGGGCATAGGCCGTCGTCGGTCGGAGCTCGACGTTGGCGACGCCACGGATGCCATCGGTGCCGAACAGGCGGGACATGCCGGTCAGGGCCCCGATGGCGATGGCGATGGCGACGTGATGGCTGGCGCGGACGAGGCCGTCGGCACCGAGATCGTCACGGTCACCTTGGCCGGACTGGCCGCCACGAGCGTGGTCCCGGCGGGCAGGTTGGCGGTCACCGGCACGTCGTGGACCCCGACCTTGAGCCCGGCCACATCGAGGTCGGCCACGACCGTCACCCCGGACAGCCGGTCGAGGTCGGCGGTCGAGCCGCCGATCGTGACCAGGACACGGTCGGTCGACAGGGCATAGGTCAGGTCATTGGCCGCCCCGATCAGGCGCATGCCCGCGCTGAATGTCCGGGTCGCGGTGACCGGTCGGATCTTGATCGAGACGCTGATCATCCCGTCGCCGACTGCCACGACCCCGGTCGGGAGGGCCAGGCCGACTTCGACCGTCTCGCCCTCGGATACCCCGGTCATCGAGACCGGATCGGTGTCGACGCGGGCCAGCTGCGCCAGCGTGTCGGCATCGCCGGTAACGAGGACGACCTGCGGATCGATCGTCAAGGATTCGATCTCGAAGCCGGCGGCCGGCTGGCCGGTGATGATGGCGTTGACCGGCAGCGTCCGGCTCTGCTGGTCGGAGAAGACGGGGATGACGACCCGCGCCGTCGGCGGCGTGACCTCCAGTGGGCGCAGCGCGTTGCCGAGCTTGTCGACCGGGACGAGCTGGACATCCTCGTCGATGTCGATGCCGTTCGACTGGATCACGACGTCGGCGCGGACCGAATCGACCTGATCGACGATGGACGCCGCACCCGAAACGGTCACGACGGCCGGTGTCAGCTTCGTCGTGCCGAGGGTCAGCCCGTCCGGCGTCGTCCCGTGGATGACCTTCACCGGCATGCCGTCCTTGGACGTCAGCTTGTCCAGTTCGAGGGTCGCGAACGGGGGGTCATAGCTGAGGATCCGGACGCGGCTATCCGGGGTCGTGACGTTGATCGGCAGATTGACGACACCGGTCTTGCCCGCCAGATCGGCCAGGTCGATGGTCGCCAGGAACGAGCTCGGCGCGACCGTCACCCCGGTCGGGGCGAAGAAGCGGATGCTGGTGACCGGTGCCGGGATCCGGGGCAGGACCACGGCGTTCGACGGCCCGTTGATGTACTGCACCGGGATCCGGTCGGGGTACGTCTGGGTGTTCTGCGACAGCGCCAGCCCGCCGTACATCAGGGTGGCGAGACCGACTGCGCCCAGCTTGAGGGGCCAGTTATGGACGAACCGGCGCAGGATCCGCGTCACCGCGGCGCCCGGACGGCCGTCGATGGGATGGCTTCGTCATCGGCCCCGGACGCGGCCGGCGGCCCGGGCGGGGGCGCAGACGGCGGCTTCGGCCCACCGGCCGCCGCGTCGTTCGCGGCAGCTGTCGGGGCGGTAGCGACCGCGGTCGCCGGCCTGGGGCTGGTCGCCGTCGGGCCGGTCGCTTGCGGCGGCCGAGCGCCCGGGCGACCGACCAGCCGGCCGAGCTCGCGCAAGCGGGGCGACCGTCCGCCGAGATCGGGGCGGTGGGCGGCTGATCGCCAGCCGAACGCACCGCGCCGTCCGCCGGCCGGGTCCAGCAGCCCCTGGATCGCCCGCGACAGCCCGGCCTCGGTCAGGTTCCGGACGATCCGAGCTCGTTCGACGAGGCTGATCTGGCCGTTCTCCTCGGAGACCACGATGACGACCGCGTCCGTCTGCTCGGTGATCCCGAGAGCCGCCCGGTGGCGTGTCCCGAAGCGCTCGGTGTGGATCGACGTCTCGGCCAGCGGCAGGAGGGTCCCGGCCGCCACGATCCGTTCGTCGCGGATGATGACGGCGCCATCGTGAAGCGGTGACTTGGGCGTGAAGATCGTGCACAGCAGATCGACCGACACGTCGCCGTGGATCATCACGCCTGTCTCGGCATACTCCTCGAGACCGGTCTCACGCTGGAGCACGATGAGGGCTCCATGGCCGAGCCCGGACAGCCGCGCGGCGGCCCGGGCGACCTCGGCGGCGACATGCTCGACCGCGCGCGTCTCGGCCGGCGACAGCAGCCAGCCGAACGAGCCGACCCGACCGATCCGCTCGAGCGCCCGGCGGAGCTCCGGCTGAAAGACCACGACGAGCGCAAAGAGCCCGACATACGCGCCCGTCTGCATGATCTGGGTGAGGAGCCGGAAGTCGAACGCGACGGCCAGCCCATACACCACCACGAGCACGCTGACGCCGATCACCAGACGGACCGCGCGCGTCCCTCGGATCAGGCTGAACAGCCAGTAGATGAGCAGCGCGGTGATCCCGATGTCGATGATGTTCGTCAGGCTGACCTGGGCGAAGATCGAACCGAGTAGGGACATCGCGTCCGAGTGTACATCGCCCCAGTGGGGCGCCGGCGCGGCACGACGGTGGCGTGGACGGCTCGCCTGACCGGGCCGGGTCTAGGCGCACACCGCCGCGAGCCGCGGATCGTCCGGGAACCGGGCCGCCGCCAGGTAGCACAGCCGGCCCCGCGTCGCCCCGTCGCCGGTGAGCTGCGACAGGCGACCGAGCAGGACCAGCTTGTCCGCGGCTGGGCCGCGCCAGCCGCGGTCGAGGTAGAGCTCGGCCAGCAGCAGGTGGATGTCCGGGTCCGACGGCAGGATCGCGAGGGCCTGGTAGCAGGCGTCCATCGCGGCGTGGAACTGGCCGACCGCCCGGTGGCCGATGGCGGCCATCAGGGCTCGCCGGCGGGCCTCGTCGAGGTCACCGGCCTCGAGGGCCTCCTCGACCGCCAGGGTCAGCAGTGCCGGGTCGGGCGCGGGCGGAAAGGAGGGCTCGATCGGGCCGGCGCCGACGGCCACCCCGGCGTCGGTCACGGAGGGCAGCGGGTCCACGCCCGGGACGGAGTCGAGGACACCCAACGCCCGCTCGAGTGCCTCGGCCGCCGCCGCGTCACCCGGCGCCGCGATCCGGAGGCGGGTGACGAGACTCTCGACCTGGCGGCGCCGGCCGCGGGACTCGGCCAGCTCGAGTGCCCGACGCGCGACGTCGCAGGCATCGGCCAGGCGCCCCTCGTGCTCGAGATTGGCGGCCAGACCGTCGAGGGTGTCGGCGGCTTCGGAGCGACGCCCGACCGCGGCGAGCACATCGGCCCGGCCGTGCATCGCGCCTTCGTCGCTCGGGGCACGGTCGAGCGCGGCGGTATAGGCCGCCAATGCCTCCTCGGGTCGGCCGAGCCGGGTCAGCACACCGCCGAGCCCGACGTGGGGCAGCGCCCGGTCCGGGGCGATCCGGGCCGCCTCGCGATAAGCGGCCGCGGCGGCGTCGAGCCGGCCGCGCAGGGCGGCCACGTGGCCACGCCGCAACGCATCCTTGTATTGCTCGTAGAGCACTTCGCTCACCGCGCCGCCTCCGTCCCGTCGAGGATCTCGACCAGGAGCGCCTTCTGCACGTGCAGTCGGTTCTCCGATTGGTCCCAGATGAGACTACGCGGTCCATCCATCACCGCCGAGGTGATCTCCTCACCCCGATGCGCGGGCAGGCAGTGCATCGCGACCGCATCCGGTCCGGCCGCGTCGAGCAGGGCGTCGTCGAGCCGGAAGCCGGCGAACGCGTCGCGGCGCGCCTCGGTCTCGGCCTCCTGGCCCATCGACGTCCAGGCGTCGGTGTAGACGACCGCGGCACCCCGGACCGCCTCGACCGGGTCGCCCCCGAATGTCAGTCGGCCGCCGGACGCCGCAGCCAGCTCGGTCGCCCGCGCGACGATGGCCGGATCGGGCGCATAGCCCGGCGGATGAGCCAGGCGGATCTCCAGCCCGAGGGTCGCCCCGAGCAGGGCGAGCGAATGGTAGACGTTGTTGCCATCGCCGACGAAGGTGACGACCAGACCGCGCAGATCCCCGAAGCGCTCCTGCATCGTGAAGACATCGGTCAGGGCCTGGCACGGATGCTCGCGGAGGGTCAGGCCGTTGATGACCGGGACGTCCGCCTGGGCGGCCAGCTCCTGGGCGACCTCGTGCGGGCCCGTGCGCACGACGATGCCATCGACGAACCGCTCGAGATTGCGCGCCACGTCCCGGACGCTCTCACGCGCCCCGAGGACCGCGTCATGGGTCAGGTAGATGGGGTGCCCGCCGAGCTGGACCATCCCGGCTTCGAACGTGACCCGCGTCCTCAGGCTCGGCTTCTGGAACAACATCGCCAGGGTTCGGCCCGCCAACCGCAGATCCGCATGCCGCCGCGTCGCCCGGAACTCCAATTTGAGCGTCGCAGCCGTCGCAAACACCAGCCCGACCTCTTCAGCCGAGAAGTCCGCCACGCTCAGGAAGTCCCGCCCTTGAAGCGAACCGGCGGTCATCGGCGGCCCCTCACGCACGCCATCGAGGGCTCGCCCTCGGCCGCGCAGGCGCAGTCCGGCAACGCACGCATGGACGTTCCTGCGCGGCGCCGTTGACTAGCGTTTGGTGTACTGAGGTGCCTTGCGCGCGCGCTTGAGCCCGTACTTCTTGCGTTCCTTCATGCGCGGGTCGCGGGTCAGGAGCCCGGCCTGGCGGAGCGGGAGGCGATAGCCCTCTGGGTCCAGCTCGAGCAGCGCGCGGGCGATGCCGTGCCGGATGGCGCCGGCCTGGCCGGTGACGCCACCGCCCTCGACCTTGATCATGACGTTGAAGCGGCCTTCCGTGCCGGTCACCCGGAACGGCATCCGCACGTCGGCTTCGTTGACGGCGTTGCCGAAGTGCTCGTCGAGGGAGCGACCGTTGACCACGATCTCGCCCTCACCCGGCAGGAGCCGGACGCGAGCGATGGCCGTCTTGCGGCGGCCGGTGCCGGAATAGAACGCTGGGATCGTCATCGTCAGTGAGCTCCTGATCAGGCGAGCGGCTCAGGCCGCTGGGCCTGATGCGGATGATCGGACCCGGGGTACACCTTCAGCTTGCGCAGCTGCTGGGTCCCGAGGCGATTGTGCGGGAGCATCCCCTTGACGGCCCGCCGGATGACCTCTTCGGGCCTGCGTGCGAGCAGCTGGCCGAGGGTCTCCTGCTTGAAGCCCGCGGGGTACCCGCTGTGGCGGCTGTAGAGCTTGCTCTCGAGCTTGTCGCTGGTGACGGCGATCCGCCCCGCGTTCAGGACGATCACATGATCGCCCGAGTCGAGGCTCGGCTGGTAGGTCGGCTTGTGTTTGCCCTCGAGGACGTGCGCGATGCGCGAGGCGAGGCGGCCGAGCGTCTCGTCCGTCGCGTCGACGACGTACCAGCGTCGTTCGATCTCACCCTCTCGGACCGAATAGGTCTTCGCGTTCATCGTTCCTCGTTATCTCCGTTCGTTCGCCGTGGCGGTCGCCCGATGGCGACATGCCTGAGGCACAAGCCCCTGGCCGGGGCAGACGCCCCGTCGAGGGCCGGTCCATCGCCGGCGAGTGCCGTCCGGACCGCCGTTGCTTCCATCCTGCCGAGGCCGACCTCCAGGAGGACGGCCACCATCCGGCGGACCATCCCACGCAGGAAGGCGTCGGCACGGACATCGATCGTCACGAGCCGGCCCTTCCGCCTGACCCGGACCGCCATGACGGTCCGGACCGACGTTCGGCCCGCCGCCCCGAAGGTGCTGAAGTCGTGCCGGCCGATGAAAGCCGACCCGGCCCGCGCCATCGCGGCGGTGTCGAGTGGGGCCCGCACCCCGAGCGCCGTGCGCTCGAGCAGCGGACTGCGCGGCCCGTTCCAGAGGGTGTAGCGGTACTCCCGGTACCGCGCCGCGTAGCGGGGATTGAAGCTGTCCGGCACCCGTCGTACATCGCGCACCGCCACGTCCGGCGGGAGGAGCGCTTCGAGCGCCCGACCCAGCTCCGTCGCGGAGAGCCGCCCGGCGTAGGTGAACCCGATCACCTGACCGCTGGCATGTACGCCGGCATCCGTCCGGCCTGCCCCGTCAACCCGCTTCTCCGCCCCGTCACCGAGGCGGGCCAGCGCGGCCTCCAGGATCCCCTGGACCGTCCGCTTCCCAGGATTGACCTGGAACCCGGCGAAGTCCGTTCCGTCATATTCGACCCGCGCGCGAAAACGCCGGGCGGCAGTCTCTCGACTGCCTGCTTCAGACGAGTTCGATCTGGACGATCTCGGCGGCATCGCCGCGTCGTTGGCCGAGCCGGACGATCCGGGTGAACCCGGATGATCGGTCGGCATATTTCGGGGCGATCTCATCGAACAGCTTGGCCACCACGAGCGGCTCGTTCGGGAACTGGGCGACGACCGCCCGCCGAGCCGACAGGTCGCCGCGCTTGGCCAGCGTGATCATCTTCTCGACCCGACCGCTGATCTCCTTGGCCTTCGCCTCGGTCGTCTTCACCCGTTCGTAACGGATGACCGACACGGTCAGGTTCTTGAACAGGCTGAGCCGCGGGCCCTGCTTGCGGCTCAACTTGCGGCCACCGACCCGATGCGATGCCATCGGTCAGCCCTCTGTCTCGTCGTCGAAGGACTCGTCGCCCTCGACGTCCTCGATCCCGTCGCTCTCGGTCTCCGGGATGATGAAGCCGCGCATGCGCAGCCGCTCCTTCATCTCGTCGAGCGACTTCTTGCCGAAGTTGCGCATCCGCAGCAGGTCGTCGTCCTTGAGCTGCAGGAGCTGACCGACCTTGACGATGTTGTTGCGCTTGAGCGAGTTGTAGGCGCGCATCGGTAGGTCGAGCTCCTCGATCGGCATGTCCAGCATGTTGGCCGGGAGGGCCGCCGCGCCGGTGGCCGCGACGACCGGGGCGGCCGCCATGCCGACCGTGACGAACGGCCGGAACTGGTTGACCAGGATCTCCGCGGAGCGGCTGAGCGCCTCCTCCGGGCCGATCGTGCCGTCGGTCTCGATCTCGATCGTGAGCTTGTCATAGTTGGTCATCTGACCGACCCGCATGCTCTCGACCCAGTAATTGATCTTGCGGACCGGGGTGAAGATCGCGTCGACGGCGATGACCCCGATCGGCAGCGCCTCGGCGCGCTCGGCGCCGAGATAGCCGACGCCGCGCTCGACGGTCAGGTCCATCTCGATCGTCACGTCGTCCGTGTCCAGGGTCATCAGGACGAGGTCCGGGTTGACGATCTCGACATCGGCCGACTCGGCGATGTCCGCGGCCGTGACCGCGCCGGCACCACTCTTGATGAGGCGGAGCTGGACCGGGTGGGCGGCGTAACTCTTGAGACGGAGCTTCTTGACGTTGAGGACGATCTGGGTGACGTCTTCCTTGACGCCCGGGATCGTCGAGAACTCCTGGTAGATGTCACGGATCTGGATGCTCGTGACAGCCGCCCCTTCGAGGGACGACAGGAGGACACGTCGGAGGGCGTTGCCGAGGGTGACGCCGTAGCCGGCCTGAAGGGGGCCCGCCTCGTACTTGGCGTACGTGCCGGCTTCCTCGACAGGCTCGATCTGCGGGCTCTCGAGTTCGATCATGAGTGCGGCTTACCTCGAGTAATACTCGACCACGAGCTGCTCGTTGAGATCGAGCGGCATCTGGTCGCGGGATGGCGGGCTGACGATGGAACCGGACAGGCTGGCCGGATCGATCGTCAGCCACTCCGGCGCCTGGTGCGACCGGAGCGTCTCCTTGGCGATCTTGAACGGCTCACGGGTCCGATGCGACTCGCGAACCTCGATCCGGTCGCCCGGCTTGGTCTGGTACGACGAGATGTTGGTCGGCCGGCCGTTGACGGCCAAGTGGCCGTGGGCGACGAAGTGGCGGGCCTGGGCGCGCGAAGCAGCGATGCCCATCCGGTAGACGACATTGTCCAGCCGCAGCTCCAGCGAGCGGAGCAGATTCTCGCCAGTCACGCCGGGGCGGTTCTCCGCGTCGACGAAGTAGTTGCGGAACTGACGCTCGAGGACGCCGTAGGTGCGCCGGACCTTCTGCTTCTCGCGAAGCTGGAGGCCGTACTCGCCGACCTTGCGGCGGCGGACGCCATGCTGGCCGGGCGGCGTCGGGCGACGCTCGAACGAGCACTTCTTGGAATAGCAGCGACTGCCCTTGAGGAAGAGCTTGGCGCCTTCCCTGCGGCAGAGGCGGCAGACGGATTCGGTGTATCGGGCCATGGGTCCTCGGGCTCTAGACGCGGCGCCGCTTGGGCGGGCGGCAACCGTTGTGCGGGATGGGGGTGACGTCGGTGATGGCGCTGACCTCGAGGCCGGCCGCCTGGAGCGAACGGATCGCCTGCTCTCGCCCGGCGCCCGGACCCTTCACGTAGACCTCGACCTGGCGCATGCCGTGCTCCATCGCACGCTTGGCCGCGCCGTCAGCCGAGAGCGCTGCCGCGTACGGCGTGCTCTTGCGGGAGCCCTTGAAACCGGCGACCCCGGCCGAGCCCCAACTGATGACGGCACCGTTTAGGTCCGTGATCGTGATGATCGTGTTGTTGAACGTGGCCTGGATGTGAACGTGCCCCTGGGGGACGTTCTTCTTCTCACGCCGACGTGTCTTGACCGCGCGCTTGCGTTCCGCCATGCCTCGTCAGTCCTTCGTCACTTCTTGCGCCTGACGCCGACCGTCTTCTTCGGTCCGCGACGCTGGCGAGCATTGGTCTTCGTCCGCTGGCCACGCACCGGCAGGTTGCGCCGATGGCGCAGGCCGCGGTATGAGCCGATCTCGATGAGGCGCTTGATGTTGAGGGCGACCTCGCGGCGCAGGTCGCCTTCGACCTTGTAGCGCCGGTCGATGAGCTCGCGCAAGCGGTTGACCTGCTCCTCGGTCAGATCGCGGACCCGGGTGTCCGGGTTGATGTTCGTCTGGGCGAGGATCTTCTGGCTGGTCGGCAGACCGATCCCGAAGACATAGGTGAGGGCGACCTCCACACGCTTTTCGCGTGGGATATCGACGCCGGCGAGACGTGCCATCGGTTACCCCTGCCGCTGCTTGTGCTTCGGGTTGGTGCAGATGACCATCACGGTGCCATGGCGCCGGATGACCTTGCAGTTGTCGCAGCGCGCCTTGACGGAAGCTCTGACTTTCAACGGATCCTCGATCGTGTCATGTGGCCGGTCTTACTTGAGGCGATAGGTGATGCGGCCGCGGGTCAGGTCGTACGGTGACAACTCGACGCGGACACGATCACCGGGCAGGATGCGGATGAAGTTCATGCGCAGCTTGCCGCTGATGTGGGCGAGCACTCGGTGACCGTTCTCCAGCTCGACCGCGAACATGGTGTTCGGGAGCGGCTCGATGACCGTTCCCTCGACTTCGATCGCGTCTCGCTTGGCCACAGGCTACGTGCTTCCCTTTCTCACGCGCAGTGTCGGCCCGACCGGGCCGACACACGAACGCATAGGTTACCAAAGATGACCGAACCCGGCAACCGCCCGGTCATGCCACGGTCAGGATCTGCGGCCCGTCCTCGGTGACCGCGATGGAATGCTCGAAATGGGCCGCCATCGAGCCATCGGCCGTGACGACGGTCCAGTCGTCGGGCCCGATCCGGGTGCCGTAGCCGCCGAGGGTGAACATCGGCTCGATGGCCAGGCACAGGCCCGGCTCGAGCTTGCGACCCGGCCGGCCGGTCCGATAGTTCGGAACCTGCGGCTCCTCGTGCATCTCCGTCCCGATGCCGTGCCCGACGAACTGGCGGATGATCCCCAGACCGGCTGCGTCGGCGACAGCCTCGACGGCAGCCGAGATGTCGTCGATGTGGTTGCCCGGCACGGCGGCCGCGATGCCCGCCAGCATGGCCGCGCGGGTCAGGTCGATCAGCTCGGCCACCCGGGCGGGCGGCTCGCCGATGTAGAAGGTCCGGGCCGCGTCACCATGCCAGCCGTCGACGATGGCACCGGCGTCGACAGACACGATCTGGCCGGCCTGGATGGTCCGCTGGCCGGGGATGCCGTGAACGATCTCGTTGTCGATCGAGATGCAGACGCTGGCCGGGAATGGACGCTTCGGGTTGATCCCGGGGTAGCCCTTGAACGACGGGGTCCCGCCGACGGACCGGATGTGGTCCTCGGCCAGGGCGTCGAGGTGGGCGGTCGACACGCCGGGGCGAAGCTCGGCCTCGATCTTGTCGAGGACCTCGGCCACGACCTGGCCGGCACGACGCATCCGCTCGATCTCCGAACGCGACTTGCGGGTGACCATGTCAGACCGGTCCGAGGTCGTGGACGGCGGACAGGAGGGCGTCGGTGACGTCGTCGATGGGCTGGCGGCCGTCGACCGTGGTGAGGACGCCGTGGCCGCGGTAATGCTCCACGACCTCGAGCAGCGGCGGCACCTGCTGGGCCATCCGGGCCCGGACCGTCACCTCCTCGTCATCGCCGCGCTGCACGAGCTCGGCACCATCGAGATCGCAGATCCCGTCGGTCGTTGGCGGGTTCGACACGAGGTTGTAGACATGGCCGTTGGCCGTACAGATGCGCCGGTTGGCCATCCGCTTGACCAGGTCCTCGAGCGGGACATCGATGTAGCCGGCGAGATCGACCCGCCGGCCGGCTTCGGCCAGCGCCTCGTCGAGAGCCTGGGCCTGGACCTTGGTCCGTGGGAACCCGTCGAGGATCGCGCCACCCACGGCATCAGCGGCATCGAGCCGGTCGAGGAAGACGCGGACGATGGTCTCATCGGGGACGAGCTGGCCCCGGCTCATGAACCGATCCGCCTCCCGCCCGAGGGCCGTGCCGGCGGCAACCGCGGCGCGCAGCAGGTCACCCGACGCCAGGACCGGGATCCCGAGACGGTTCGACAGCGCCGGCGCCTGGGTGCCCTTGCCAGCCCCCGGAGCCCCCAAGAGCACGATGACCGTCACACGGCTGTCCTGGCATGCATGGCCACCATCATCGAATGAAGCCTTCGTAATTTCGCATCATGAGCTGGGCTTCGATCTGTTTCATCGTTTCAACGACCACGGACACGACGATCAGCAGGCTCGTGCCGCCCAGGCCGAGGGTCGCAAGGTCTGGCACCGCGAGCGCGACGACCGATGGCGAGACGGCCACGATGGCGAGGAAGAGCGCGCCCGCGAACGTGATGCGGGTCACGACCCGGGCAAGGTAGTCCTGGGTCGGCCGGCCCGGCCGGATGCCAGGGATGAACCCGCCGTTCTTGCGCAGCTGCTCGGCCGTCTCGTCGGGCTTGAACGTGAAGGCCGTGTAGAAGTACGTGAACCCCATCGTCAGCAGGAAGTACGTGACGATGTAGAAGGGCGAGTTGTTGCTGAAGATGGTCACGACGAAGTCGGCGATCTGTTTGATGATCGGGATGTTCGACGTCGAGAAGTAGGTCGCCAGCTGGTGCGGGAACAGCAGGATGCTGACCGCGAAGATGATCGGGATGACGCCAGCCTGGTTCACCCGCAGCGGCAGGAAGGTCTGCCCGCCCGAGTACATCCGCCGGCCACGGACGCGGCTGGCGTACTGGATCGGGATGCGGCGCTGGCCTTCCTGGATGTAGATGATCACGCCGACGGCCGCGATCGCCACCACCCCGAACGCGATCGCCAGGGTGATGTTCGGGTTGAGCCGGAACGAATTGATGGCGCCCGGCGCCCGGCTGACGATGCCGGCGAAGATGATGAAGCTGATGCCGTTGCCGATGCCGCGCTCGGTGATCAGCTCGCCGACCCACATCAGGACGATGGCGCCCGCGGTCAGGGTGGCGATCTGGGTCAGGGTGGTGAAGCTCGACAGGTCGAACGTGCCGGTCAGGACGTTCTGCGAGGCCAGCAGCGCCAGCACGCCGTAGGCCTGCAGGATCGCCATCGGGACGGTCAGGTAGCGGGTGTACTGGTTGATCTTGTTGCGGCCGAACTCACCCTCGCGGCTGAGGGCCTGGAGCGACGGCACGACGCCGCTCATCAGCTGCATGATGATCGATGCGTTGATATATGGGTTCATCCCCAGTGCCACGACCGAGAAATGCGATAGCCCGCCGCCCGAGAAGAGGTCGAGCAGACCGGCCAGCGCGTTGCCCTCGACGAAGACCTTCAGCTGTGCCTTGTCCACCCCCGGGATGGGCACGGACGCGAGCAGGCGGAAGACGATCAGCAGGCCGAGGACATACAGGATCCGGCGTCGGATGTCCGGCGCCCGGAAGGCATTGAGGAGCGATTCGAACACGGGTCAGGCGTCGTCGCCGGTCGGCAGCTCGGCCTCATCGGCCGGGGCCGCCGCATCCGCGTCGGTCTGGTCGGTGGCGGTGGCGGACGCGTCGGCGTCGGGGCCAGGGGCGGCGGCCTCGACCGCATCGGTCTCGGCTTCGGACGCTGAGACCCCGGGCGCTGCCGCATCGGATGCTGCAGCTTCGGCGTCGGCATCGACATCAGCCGTCGCCTTGGCGCTGGCCCTCGACGTGGCGGCCCTGGCCGGCTGGTCGGTGGTGGCCTTGGCTGGCTTGTCGGCCTTGACCTGCGCCTCGGCGGCGGCCGTCGCCTTGGCCTTCGGGGCGGCTGCCTCGTCGGCCCCGGCATCCGGGGTCACCCCGAGCGCCGCCAGCGGCGTCTTCGGGATCTCGAGCACGTTGACGCTGCCACCGGCGGCCTCGATCTTGGCCCGGGCGGACGCGGTGAACGCATCGGCCACGACGAAGAGCGGGACCGACAGGTCGCCGGCACCGAGGATCTTGAGCGGCTTGTTCAGCGTCCGAACGAGCCCGACCGCGCGCAGGATGTCCTGGTTGATCGTGACCGGCGCCTTGTCCGAAGCCTTGCCGCCTTCCATCTCGAAGGCGCCAGCGTCGGCGAGCGCGCCGATGGCGCCGATGTTGACGACTTCGTATTCGATCTTGAACCGGTTCTTGAAACCGCGCAGCTTCGGGATGCGCATGTGCAGCGGCGTCTGACCGCCCTCGAACCAGGCGGGGATGCCGCCCCCGGCGCGAGCCTTCTGGCCCTTGGTGCCGCGGCCGGCGGTCTTGCCCTTGCCGGCCGCGATCCCGCGACCGACGCGGGTCCGCGCCTGGCGCGAGCCCTCGGCGGGCTTGAGGTCGTGCAGCTTCATGACTCGTCCCCCGTCTCGGTGTCGGCGATCTCCTCGATCGTGACGAGGAAGTGGACCTGACGGACCATGCCGCGGGTGGCCGGGTTGTCCGTGATCACGCTGGTGCTGCCGATGCCGTGCAGACCGAGCGCCCGGACCGTGGCCCGGTTGCGAGCGATATGACTGATCGTGCTCTTGACCTGGGTCACCTTGAGCTTAGCGGCCACCGGTCACCTCCGTCGCGACGGGCGCGGGCTGACCGGCGATGCGGCTGACCAGCTTGACGCCGCGACGGGCACCGAGCTCCTCGGCCGAATGCAGGCTGCGAAGGGCCTCGATGGTCGCTCGGGTGACGTTGACCGGGTTGGTCGAGCCGTGGATCTTGGACAGGATGTCGCGGATGCCGGCGGACTCGAGCACGGCCCGCACGGAGCCGCCGGCGATGACACCGGTGCCCTGGGAGGCGGGCTTGAGGAGGACGCTGCTCGCGCCGTACACGACCTGGACCTCGTGGGGGATCGTCGTGCCGACCATCGGGATCCGGATCAGGTTTTTCTTGGCGTCCTCGACGCCCTTGCGGATCGACTCCGGCACTTCGCCGGCTTTGCCGATCCCGACGCCGACGTGGCCCGCCCCGTCGCCGACGACGACGACCGCGCTGAAGCTGAACCGCCGGCCGCCCTTGACGACCTTGGCGACTCGGTTGATCTGGACGACACGCTCCTCGAGCGCGAGCTTATTGGGGTCGATTCGTGCCACGGTGGCTCCTTCCGATCAGAACTCGAGGCCGGCTTCGCGGGCGGCATCGGCGAGCGACTTGATCCGCCCGTGGTACCGGAACCCGGCTCGATCGAAGACCACGCGCTCGACGCCGGCGGCTTTTGCCCGCTCGGCGACCAGCTTCCCGACGGTGGCCGCTTCCTCCGACTTGCTCGCCTTGGAGCCCTTCAGCTCCTTCTCGACCGTGGAGGCGGCGGCGAGCGTCTTTCCGGACGCATCGTCGATGACCTGCGCGTAGATGTGGTTGAGGCTGCGGAAGACCGCGAGGCGCGGCCGCCCGTCCGTGCCCGCCAGGTGAAGGCGGATCCGGTCGTGGCGCTTGCGTCGGGCGGCGCCGCGGGTGGCGACCTGCGTCATCGTGTTCGTTCCTTGTCAGTCACGTTACTTCTTGCCGCCGATCTTGCCGGCCTTGCCGGCCTTGCGGCGGATGTACTCACCGGAGTAGCGCACGCCCTTGCCTTTGTAGGGCTCCGGCTTGCGCGTCGAGCGGATCTTGGCGGCGATCTGGCCGACCAGCTCCTTGTCGATGCCGACGACCGCGAGACGGGTCGGGTTCTCGACTTCGAAGGTGATGCCCTCCGGCGGGTCGATCTCGATCGGGTGGCTGTAGCCGAGGTTGAGCGTCAGCTTGCGGCCGTTGAGCGCGGCCCGGTAGCCGACGCCGGTGATCTCGAGGCCCTTCCGATAGCCGTCGGTCACCCCGACGACCATGTTGTTGACCAGCGTCCGAGTCAGCCCGTGGAGCTGCTTGTGGGTCTTCTGCTCGGTCGGGCGCGTGACCACGATGGTCCCGTCCTCCCGGCTGACGGTCATGTCGGGGTGGAGGGCGCGGCTGAGGCTGCCCTTCGGCCCGGTGACCGTGACGTTGCGGCCGTCGATGGTCACGTCGACCCCCGACGGGACGGTGATGGGGAGGCGTCCGATGCGCGACATGTCGTCCCGCCTACCAGACGAACGCGAGGACTTCGCCACCCAGCTGCGCCTGGCGCGCCTGCTGACCGGTCATGATGCCCTGGCTCGTGCTGACGATGACGATGCCCAGGCCGCCGAGCACCCGCGGGATGTCCGTCTTGCGCGCATAGACGCGCAGGCCGGGCTTGCTGATCCGCTTGAGGCCGGAGACGACCGGGACCTTTCCGTCGACGTACTTCAGCTGGATGCGCAGGACCGCCGTCGGGCCGTCCTGCTCCTCGGTGACGTCGGCGATGAAGCCCTCGTCCTTGAGGATGCGGGCGATCTCACGCTTGGTCCGCGAGGCCGGGACGACCACTTCCGTGTGTCGTGCCCGCGAGGCGTTCCGGACGCGCGTGAGCATGTCCGCGATCGGGTCGGAGATGTTCATCGGTTCCTACCAGCTCGACTTGGTGACGCCCGGCAGCTCGCCCAGGAGCGCACGCTCCCGGAAGCAGATGCGGCAGAGCGCGAACCGCCGGATGAAGGCTCGCGGCCGTCCGCAGACGGTGCAGCGGTGATACGCCTGCACCTTGTGCTTCGGGGTCCGCTTCGCCTTGGCGATCATCGATTTCTTGGCCATGTTGCTCCCTCCCCGCGCCTACGAGGCGAAGGGCATGCCGAGGAGTTCAAGAAGCTTCTTGGACTCCTCGTCGGTCTTCGCCGTCGTCACGATGCTGATCTCCAGCCCGCGGAGACGGTCC
>JBBRXB010000012.1:0-78235 GCA_038248915.1 Candidatus Limnocylindrales bacterium
CCGCTCGGGACCCCGCCCCGGCCGGTCACCTGAAAGGTCCGCGCGACGTGGCTCTTGAACGTCCCGGACAGGCCATTGCCGTCCCGGGTGTCGAGCAGGCGGGTCGGACTGAGGGCGTGGAAGCTGGAGCCCGTCGCGTCGGCGGTGAAGTAGCCGGTCACGTCGAAGATGGCCTGGGTCGTGGTCGTCGCGGTGATCGATAACCTGCCTGTCCCGCTGAGGGCGACGGTCACCCCGTTGGCCCGGTTGTCACCCTTCGGGAAGTTGAGGGTCGAACTGGTCGGGTTGTTGATCGGGTTTGGCCCGATGAACAGGTAGCCGCTGGCAGCCTGGCCGGTCACCGTCAGGTTGCCGGTGACCGCGACCGCGCCGCTCGGGACCCCGCCCCGGCCGGTCACCTGAAAGGTCCGCGCGACGTGGCTCTTGAACGTCCCGGACAGGCCATTGCCGTCCCGGGTGTCGAGCAGGCGGGTCGGACTGAGGGCGTGGAACGTGGCGGTGAAGACATAGGTCGCCGTGTACGTGGCCGACGTGGCGGCCGTGATCGTGTGGCTCTGGACCCCGCCGTCGGACCAGCCTTCATAGGCGTAGTCCACGGTGTTCAGCGTCTGGACCTGGGAGGCGTTCAAGGTGATCGCCGAACCCTGGATCTCCGTCACGCTGAACGGCGTCGGGGTCGCTGGTTTGGTCGCGATCGCGAGAGCGAGACCCACGGGGCTCGACTGGAAGGACAGGACCACCGTCTTCGGCTGGAGCAACACACTCCTGGTGGCCTGGAGCCCCGTCGAATCCGTGGCCGTGAGCTGAAGCTCGAGATACGACGGGTACTCGTGATCCGGGGCAGCGAACGATCCGCTGGCGACCCCCTCGAACGTCTGCACGAGGTGTGTGTGGCAGCTGGACGGACAGTGATGGACGATCAGTGACCAGCTCAGCCCACTGGTCGGGATCGGGTGGCCCTGCCCGTCGGTGGCGTGGCCGCTGAAATGGATCGTGTCCCCGACCGCCCACTTCAGCGAGCTGCCAGGCGAGTCGATGGTCACGGACGGAGCGACGCCGGGCGAGATCACGGTCGTGGTGCTCCCGCTTAGCCCGCTGAAGGAATCGGTCACCCGCAGCCCGACCGTGACAGGCACCGAGTTGTCATAGGTCCAGGTCGGCGTGGGCGAGGTCGAATCGCCGAAGGTCCCATCGCCGTCCAGGTCCCACGCGTAGGTCAGGGTGCCGGGATTCGGGTCGGTCGAGCCGGCGCCGTCGAAGTCGACCGTCAGCGGCGTCGCCCCGGCGGTCGGTACCGCGGTGATTCGCGCGGTCGGCGCGGTCGTGTTCTGGACCGTGACCCGATGAATCGCCCCACCCTCGTGGTCGACGTAGAAGAGGTCCCCGCCCGGCCCCGTCTCGAGGTCGACTGGGTTCGACGCCCCGGCGACGAAAGTCTGGATCGTGGTCGGGTCCGGCAGCCCGTCCGATCCCGGGAACATCGCCCAGATGCAGTTGCGAGTGTGGTCGGCAAAGAGCAGCGCTCCATCGTATGCCGCTGGATAGCTGCCGCCGGCGTAGAAGGTCAGCCCGCTGATCGACGAGCCGTTGGCCGTCGGGCAGGTCTCGCCGGGGACGACCGCCGAGGCGTGAGTGTACGCGAAATACGGCGCGACGACCGCAGATCCGGCGAGCGTCTGGCACGAGGCCAGGGTCGCGGCCTGATAGCTTGACTCCGGGTTCGGCCCCTCGTAGCACGGCCAGCCGAAGTTCGAGACGGTCGCGGCCAAGGGGGCCGACACCCGATCGATCGCCTCCCACGTATTCCAACCGACGTTGCCGATCCACAGGTCGTTCGTGCCCGGCCGGATGGCGAAGCGGAACGGGTTGCGCAGCCCGTAGCCGACGATCCGCTGTTCGTTCACGTCCGAACTTGCGCTGAGGGGATTGTCCGGCAGTGCTGCGCCCGTGGTCGGGTCGACCCGGATGACTGTGCCGCCCAGTACGACCGGCTCGCCCGCGGCGCGCCGCGCGCTCTGAGCCCGGAGCGCTCCGCCTTCGGCCGCCGGTGGCTGCTCCGTGCCGCCCGATCCGGTGGGCGGGTCTCCGCATGGGTTGGCCGGAGTGGGTGGCGTCGGCGGCAGAGGCGTCGTCGTGCCACCGAACTGTCCGAAATCGACGCCGTTCCAGCTCGCCCCGTCCCCTCCGGTCGCATAGAGCGCCCCGTCCGCACCGAATCGAAGATCACCGACCGAGTGGCTCTGGAACTGTTGGCACCAGTCATTGATCAAGACCTGCTCGGTCGAGCCGGCGCCCGAGATGGTCAGGCGTGACAGGCGTCCGCTGACAAGGCAACCGTCGGTGTTGGCGCCCGGAGGTTTCGGACAGCCGTCTCCGTAGGTCGGTGCCGTGCCCCCGATCGGGGCGTCGTACGCATACAAGACGTAGGCATATGGCGACGAGGGGTAGTTCGGGTCGAGGGTGAATCCCAACAGGCCTCGGTCCCAGTAGTCGTGGACCTCGCTCCGCAGGTCGGCCACGACGACGGGCGATGTATCGGTCAGGCTCGAGAACTTCTTGATGAGCCCGCTCTTCTCCGCGACGAACACGTTCCCGTCGGATGCGAAGCGAATGGCGATCGGCCGGGTCAGGCCCGACATGACGATCGTGTCGGCGAAGCCGGCCATCGGGACCGGGGTGGCCGGTCCAGTGGCGGCCGTCTTGGCCGGGGTGGTTCCGTTCGACCTGCCGAACAGCCGCGGCGGTGGCGTGACCGGCGTCGCCGATGAGGACGGCGTAGGTGTCGGATCGGCGGCCGAGACGGGCGGCACGGCCACCGTCCCGGCCTGGGCGACGGCGAGCAGCAAGCCGAGACTGAGGCAGAGTGCCCCCCGCCCGCGCCGTGCGCTCATCGCCAAATCTGCAACGGGGCGCACGCGCACGGACCCATCAGCAGGTCGTCCAGGCGGCAGCGCGCCGTAGCGATCATGAGGTCCCCTCCATGTCTCGCACCCGGATCGCGGCGCAGTGCCGTTTCTCCAGCCCGTACAAGTATGCCGCGTCGTCCGTTTTGACGGGCAGGAGCAGCCCGGGTCGCCGCGTTGGTGGTGGCGCGGCGCACCGTTGGATCGCATCTGGACGTATCGTCGCCGCGGGGCACACACGCGCGTGGCGGCCCATGGCGTTCGGACCGATCGCCACAAGGCCGGGCGCCTCTGAGGACGTCCGAATGGCATTGCCGCCTTTGCCGCAGGCGGCGAGGATGACCGGCAGGACGATCACGAACAGCCACCCGATGCGACGAACCGAGGCTCGCGTTCCGAAGGCGATAGCACGGTCGGTCATGGGTTCACGGCCCGCCAGCCGGTGTACACGCCGTTCGAATCGCCCGCGGTCTGATCACCGGAGAAGAAGTACAGGGGCAGTCCGTTGTACGTCACCTGGAGCGAGCCGAGGTTCGACCGGGTGATCGTCCATTCCGTCCCCGGCTTCCACATGTCGCGACCGATCGCTGGTCCGCTTTCAGCCAGAGGCTCTTGTGTCAGGGCTGTCGAGTCTGGCCATGCATACTGTTGCCCATGACGCACTGCGGGCCCCAGGAAGGTTCTCTGTCCCAGCGCACCGACGGCCGATACGTCCGGGTCCGACACCTCGGGTACGGCGAGAAGCACGACCTCTCGCCGACCGTCGGAAACGTGAGTGAAGACAGCCAAGGCAACCTCCATCGCGACGCCGCCGAGCGCATGGATAGGGTGTTTTCGGAGCCCGTGGCTGCAGCTGTGGCTGCATCGATGGCCAAGACTGGCCTAGTTGAGCACGAAATCGCCTCCTAGTCCCCAACCCACACGAATGGTGAACCTGCATGCCCGACACGATGCCTGAGCAGATCCTGACCCGCGCCCAGCTCCCGCCCGCCAATGGGCGCCCGATCCGCAAGGACGAGATCGAGCTCGACGAGCGCGGCATCTATGTCGAGTCGTGGCTGCCGGAGCGACGGTCTCGACGGAAGCCGCTCCTGTTCATCCATGGCGAGCTGGCCGGCTCGTGGCTGTGGGAGCGCTACCTCGGCTACTTCGCCGCTCGCGGCTGGGAGGGCCACGCGCTCAACCTGCGCAACCATTTCTGGTCGCAGACCGCGGATCCGGCGACGCTGTCGTTCGACACCTACACCGAGGATGTCGTCGCAACCCTCGAGCGGTTCGGCTCGGAGGTCGTCGTCGTCGGCCACGGCATGGGTGGATTGCTCGCGCTCAAGGCGGCCGAGCGGATGCCGATGGCGGGGCTCGTGCTGCTCAGCTCCGAGTTGCCCCGCGAACTGCGGACGCCCGCCCGCACGCATGAGCTGCGTGAGATCCCGGAGGTGTATGGCCGTTCGATGATCGGTTGGGAGACGCTCCCGGAACGCCTGGTCCGCGACGAACGCGACCTCACCCTGGCCGATGTCCTGCGCGTCCAGCACATGCTCGGCCAGAAGCCGCACGAGGCGGGCGCCGCCCGTCGCCAGATGCTGGCCGGCGTGCCGATCGACAGGCGCGGTTTCTCGGAGCTGCCTCGCCTCGTCGTCGGCGCCGGGCTGGACCGGATGGTGACGCTGGCCGACACGGAACGGCTGGCCGGCTGGCTGGAGGCCGACTACGAGCCGTTCGCGGCGCACTCCCACTACGGGCTGGTCCTCGGCGAGAACAGCTACCAGCAGGTCGCAGACGCGATTCGCGGGTTCCTCGAGGTCAACCGGCTGTAGGACGGGGTCGGGGGCAGATGGGGGTCGGCCGGGGTCGGCAGCGCGGTCGACGCCCGGCGGCCTGCGGCACACGGGCCCTGCCCGCCGTTCATGTGCCGGTCCCGCCGGCCAAATCTGGCCAGATAGTCCTGCGGTGCTCATTAGGCCGGGAATAGGCCCGATCTGGAGCCTCGACGCCACCATCGACAGCCGATCTGAGCGTGGACGGGGGCGCCACAACCGGCGATAAGGCCGAATCGTCGCGTGAGACTGACAAATTCACTGAGCAGTTGGTCCTGCCAGATTCAGCGAGCAGGGACACGTGTCGATGGCTCGAGGACGTCGCTGGTATCATGTCGACCGGGCTGGCGCTTGCGCCGCCGCCGACAGGGCCGCATTCGTCTAGAGGCCCAGGACACCGCCCTCTCAAGGCGGAGATCACCGGTTCGAATCCGGTATGCGGTACCAAACTCGCCATTTAAAGCCCCGATCCACGGATCGCGCCTCGCTTGCCTCCGCGGGGGTGGGGAGCCCTTATTGGAGCCCTTATTGCTCTCGGCGGCGGGCGGGACGTCGTCGCCTCGGCCGAAGATCGTGTCGAGCCGGGCCATCACCGTGGCCTGCATCGTCGGCAGGGCGTGGCTGTAGCGGTCGAGCGTGATGGCGATCTCTTTGTGGCCCGGCACCTCGCTGACGATCGGGGGTTGGTGCCGGCGGCCAGTTGAAGGGTGGCGAAGGTGTGCCGCAGTCGCCCTCCGCGATGCGGGCCAGGCCGTCGGCGCTGGCAAAGAGTCGCGATCGGAACTTGTCCACTCCTCAGGGCACGAACGCCGTGACAGCAGCCTCCATCAGGAGCGCCACCGGTTCGAAGAGCTGGCGCTGGGTCTGGCCGTTCTGGACCACGTTCTCCCACACCGCGACGAACTCGAGGTCGCGGATGGTGTCGACGGCGATGACGGCCTCCGAGAACACGGTCTTCCCCGACTTCAACGGCCCGATCCCGACCTTGCCGTGAGTGGCCCTAAACTGACCGCCCGCGGGCCACAGCGGCGGCACCGTCTGGGGGAAGAACGTGCCGGCGCGCCCCATCAGGGCCCTCATCTCCCGGCTGCTCGTCGGGCCCACCAGCACCTCGTCGGCCAGCAGGGTCATCAGCGACGCGAACTGAAAGGTCGTCGTCCCTTGGGCCGTGTCGACGTCGTTGACGCAGGCGATGCGCGCCGCGGGCCAGGTGTGGACGTAGTCGCCGGCGAGCCAGAGTCCGTCGGTGCCGTCGAAGAAGCCGTCGTCGGCGATCTTGCCATTGAGGTACGGATAGCCCGTGTTGTGGATTGTCGTGCCGGCGCCCTGGTTGTGCTGCTGGACCACAAAGTCCTCGAAGGCCGCCAGCTGGCCCGTGGTGAAGTCGACGGCGAACACCCCGCCGCTGCCGGGCTGGAGCATGGCCGCGTAGTTGGGCTTGCGGGACCTGTCCTCCGGCCTGAGCAGAGGCGACCCGGTGATCTGTGCCGGGTTGTGCGCGTCAATCTCCGGGTTGAAGTTCGCGACCAGGGCGGCCTCCATGTCCGGCCACGCGGTGAGCCCGAGGTCAGTGACGAGGGTGTCGGCGCTAGACCGCATGTCGAACGCGGCGTACATGGCGGCGATCTTGATCATGCTGGCCGCGTAGTGCGTCTCGTGGACGCGCAGACCGGCCCACGGGTGGTCGAAGGTGCCTTCACTTCCGGTGATCATCACGACCGTCATCGCGAGGTTGTTCACGTTGGGGGACCCTGCCAAGGAAAGCGCCGCCTGCGTGGTGTCCATCGCGGCCTGCATCGTGGTGTCTGGCGAGAACGCCAGCGGGTTCGTGTAAGCACCGGTGAATAGAGCCATGTCATTCATCCCCTTTGGTGGAGGAATCTGCTCCGAGCGGCTTCACAGCTCGATCGTGTCCACGAACAACGTGCGCAGCCGCCCGTCTGAGAACACCTCGGACTCCCGCATGAGCAACCTGAAGTTGGCCGCGGAGACATCGTCGGAGGAAGCCCGGACCGCCCAGCGGGGCCGAGCCGGTGGAGGGATCCATCGGTGAGACGGACTGCTCGGGCCTGCCACGTCGACCCAGCCGACCTCGTCGCGGGTGCCGACTATCCGCTGCTGCACCGAGACCGTCGTGCGGGTCGCCGGTCCAGGACCCTCGAGCAGGAGGCGCACGCTCAACGGCTGTGGTTGCGGGTCGGAGGGGTCCGGCCGCGAAGCGTCACCCGTGAAGCCGCCCAGCGGGTCGGACACGCTGCGCAGGATCGTCAGCACCCGGTCGGGAGCAGGCTGGGCGAGCTTTGCCAGCACCAACCTGACAGCTCCAAGTCGGGCAGCGAGTGAGGCTGCCAGCGGACCAGGGCCAGCCGATGAACGGCGTGTGGCTCTGCCGGAGGTCGAAGGCGATGTCGCTGGACCACCAGGTCGGAGATCTTGATCACACCGGAGCCGAGGCTTCCATCTGCTTCTCCTCCGAGAGTCTGTTAACCCAACCTCACAGCATCCGCGTAGACGATCCGAGGGATGAGCCGATCGTGCGGCGATCCGACGATGGATGACCCGACCCTGGCGATCCCATCACTCTCGCGCAGGCCGCCCCCCACTGAGGGATCGACATCGCCACGACGGAACTCGACCTCGCGGACGATAATCCGCAGCGGCCGATCGCCACGAACACCCGGGATCGTCAGGCTCTTTTCCCATCGAAACCCGTCCGCCTGCGACGTCCCCGCCACGGCGTCGCTCAGCCGTGAGGTCAGGTCGTCGCCAAGGTCGGGCAGCCCCGCGGTGCTGCCGACGGGCCGCCAGCCGAGCTCGTCCGGGTTCGGAGGGTCGCCCTCGTCGAGCGCGATGATCATCTGGTTCGGCGGTCCGTGACGCGGCCCGCGACCGGTCACGATGACCTTGACGATGTCGCCGGTTACCGTCGCCGTGAGTTCCCGGTCGGGGGCGAGCTGGACGAACTCCGCCAGGACGACCTTTGATGCGTGGGTCTTGAGCACGGACTCGGGCTGGAAGCGGCAGACGGCGAGACGGACAAACGGCGCGTAGCTGTCCTCTGGCAGAAGCGACATGTCGACGGTCACGTCGGCGTACCACTGGTTGCGTGGATGGTCGAGTGTCACGGCGTAGCCGACGACGTCGACGGTCGTGCTGCTGTCCTCGAGGACGACTCCGGTGACTGCCACTCCGCCGGTGAAGATCGAGGGATCGAGATGGGCCATCGCCGGCGAGAACAGGCTATTTGTGGTCGGATCGACCCCGATCCTCGTGTGCCGGGCGTCCAGTTCGGATTCGCCGGCTGGCGCGAGGACGACCCCGAGGAGCTCGCCCGGGCCGGACGTAACCCACGGCCGATCGAGGAAGACGCGGACACCGCCACCCGCGCGACGTCGTCTGAACGTGGACCACGCGAAGGGTGGCGTGGGTTCCGCGGTATCCCATCCGTAGCTCGGCATCACGTAGCGGATGACGGGCACGATGGGCGGAACCGAGTTGGGCACGGACACAATGAGCTCGGCGCCCGATCGCGAGAACCCGTCCGAACCATCGGCGGCCGTTGCTCCGGCCAAGCCGGGGGGAAAGTACTCGCGGAACCGGGTCGACGCCCGCAGCCGGTACGTCACCATCCGGTGACGGGTGTCTCCGAACTCGTGGCGGGCGACCATCGCCTGCGGTGACGCCGGATCCGGCGGGAACGGTGCACCAGCGACCGCGACCGGCAGATCGAGCGGCACGGTGAACGTCTCGAGGACCGCACTGGCTGGCTGGCTGATGAGCGCCGGTCCGGTCCCGTCGTCGGTCTCGTCCACCCATTTCGCGAGCAACGTCACGTGCCCGGTGGTCGGCAGGTCGAGCTGCATGGAGCCGGTGATCCTGGCCAGCGTCGCGCCGACCTCCTTGCCCGCTGCCGCGCTTACGAAGTCGGCAGGACGCAATGGCCGCTGGACCGCATGGACCAGCTGCAACGTTCGAGAGGGCGAGATCATCCAGTGGCAGCCCAACTCCATCTGGGTCTCGATCTCGGCGACGCCTGTCTCCCCGAGCCAGGCCACGACCCCCATCGCCTTCCGATCCTCAGTCGACGCGCGGGTCGAGAATGGCACATCCGCAACCTGGCCCTTCGCGAGGTAGACGGTGAGCACCCGTGCGAAGGCGTCCCAGTCGGGCGGGTCGTCAGCGTTCATGAACGACTCGATGCCCGTGGCCGGATCGACCGTCCCGGGCCGTTCGACTACTCGGATCCGGAAGGAATCGCGGGCCGGCCAGTCGCCGGTGAGCGCGACATGGCAGACGAGGTCGGTCGTCGGCGGCAGCGGCACCGCGGTGAACGTTCCGCCACCGGGCAGCGCGTCGGCGCCGGGCAGCCGGCGCAGGGCGACCTCGCGTGCGAACGGGTCCGGCAGATACGGTGTCGGCAGCGTCTGATCCGCACCGTTCACGGCGTACCGCTCCCGCTTCCCATCGATCGCCTCCTGCGACGGCTCAATCTCGACGCCGCCCGGGATCCCGAAGGCGATCGGAGTCGTCCCGTCGTCGAGGTCGACCAGCGTCGGGTTGTCGAGCGTGTTGTCGGCACGGAGGCTTGCCCGCCAGCGCCAGTCGATCGCAGGCAGATCGAGCTCGCCGTGCTGTTCGGCCCGCTCCTGGGTGACCTTGGCCGGGAACACGTGGCGCGTCGCGGTGATACGCCATTGCTGCGTCGAATCGGCCGGCTCGAGGACGGTCGGGACATACGTCGTCGCCGGCTGGTCGAACGTCGAGCGAATGACCAGGACCTCGAGTGACTCGCCCGGCGTGTACGGCTCGAGCGGCAGGAGCGTCGGCGGCGCGAGCGGCTCGAACCTCCGGTACTGGACATCACCGGAGACGGGTGCAGTCGTCGGGAGTGGCTTGACGCTCTCACCGGCGAGATCGACCCACGGAGCCCGGAAGCGGTACGACCGACCGATTCGCAGCTTCGGCAGCGAATGCGCCGGCGTCTGGAATGTCGTCGCAAGGTGAAGCGGTGGGTGTGGCTCCGGAACCGGAGCAACGACGGTTTCCATCTGCGTTGGGACGACCCGGCCGTCCGGCTCGACGCGCGTGCCCGGAACGGCCTTGATGATCCGTCCAGGACGAGGCGTCACCAGGCTCCAGCCGTCCCACCGGACGAGCGTCTCGTGGACGTACAGCGGCGAGTCCTCGTCATCGGCCGAGGTCGCGCCAGAGCGTTTCACATAGCCTTCGTCGGCGAGCTCGAACGAATTCACGATCGCGCCGGTGTCGTCGAGGACGAAGTAGCGTCCTTCGCGAAGGCAGAGACTGCGCCATGGGCCCTGGTCGTCGTCCGTCACGTCCTGGACCTGGACGCTGACGCCGCGGATGAGATCGTCGGCCCAGAGCTCATCGGGGACGTGCTGCTTGGCTGCGGGCGCTGCCAGCTCCAGCGCCTGGATGTGGCCTTTGAGCGCCGCGGCGCGTCCGCTCCGGACGATCGCGATCCCGGCGCTTCGAAGCGAAGCAACGCCCTCGGGCTGCGCGGCGTCGCGGACTAGCCGATGGAGCCGCATCCAGCGCAAGCGCACGATCGACGCCGCCGTATGGATGAGCTTGAGCACGGCGCCATCGGTATCGACGACCAGGGCGCGGAAGCCGGCAGGGCTGGCAGGTCCTCCGCCTGCGCCGTCGAGGTCGAGGACGCCGTCCCGGTACTCGGAACCGGGTCGCGGCTGGGCGGCGAAAACGCCGCCGGACACGACACACCGGGTGCGTGGCGTGAGGTCGCGTGCCGGATTTGGCAGGCCGTCCCACTTCGGGACGACCCGCACGCTCGTCGGCGCAGCCGGGGGCCGTGGTACTCGCAGCCGAACTACGATCCCGATCCGGCGCAGCAGCAGCGGGTAGTCGCCCAGGGCGCCAAGCCGCTGATGGACGTCCCAGTCCGGCGGAGTCGGCGAGGCTGGAACCTGCGTGATGTCCGGCTGTTCGACCTTGGGCGGCTCGCTCTCGGGACGGTTGTAGAAACGCCACGCAGCCGCGAGAGCAACGGCCTGCGGCGTCGCCTGGCCACCGGGTGGCGCCCAGCCGGCCGGCGGCGTCACCCCGTGGGTCAGGACGTGGGCCTCGATGGCCGCTAGCGCCGCGGGCACGGGTGCGGGCGGACGCGGCGGCGTCTCATACGTGACGACGATGGGCGTCTCGGACACCGGCGGTGGCGTCGGCGCCACCGACACGGGCGCGGGACCCGGAGCGGGCCCGCCGATGATCGCGTGCCACAGCCACCTCGCGATCCAGACGAGCCAGGCGACCGGCGCGAACAGGCAGCCCGGGATGCAGCCGGGCTTGGCCTGCGGCCGTCCGCCGCCGGTCACCTCGCCGCCGGTCGCGTGCGACGTCGGCTCTGCGCGCTCGACATCCGGTCGGGTGTCAATGAGGTTGCCGGCGTCCTGGACCAGTTCGTCCAGAGCGTCGTCAGTGACCGGGTCGGGACCAGGCGTGCTGTACTTCTGGTACGAGTCGTGGATGTAGTCCGCGACCTGGCCCGCGGGATACGAGTAGAAGGGCCTGGTCCGGACGCTCCGGAGCGACCACGGTGCCACTCGAGTCGTGGACGGGAACAGGCCGGTCCAGGCGGCGGAGTCGAGGTCGACGTCACTCTCGCCGGGCGTCAGCGGCACGCGCACGGCGGCAACCGGAGCGCCGGAGCCGAAGTCGATCTCGAAGGTCAGGAGATCGGCGACCTGCGCCGGCCAGTCGACGAGCTCCGCGAAGTCCGCGAGGGTAAACGCTGAGCCGGCCGCGGCTCCGACGCCGAGACGCGGCGACACGAAGGCATCCACGATGAGGTCGCCGCCCGCAAGACCGCGCGGCAGGGCCGTCCACAGGATCCGGAAGTCAGCCATATGCGTTCCAGTACGTCTCGAACGGCCACTCGCCGTCCTGGATCTCGAAGCCGACCGGACTGGCCGACACGCCGACGTCGGAGTCCTTGTCGTACGGCGCCATGACCTGGAGGAGCGTCGGGTCGCCCTTGGAGCCAGCGAACTTGCGCTCGCAGCTGATCTCGACCGACGCCGAGAAGAGGAAAACCTCGACCTCGATGGTCAGGGTCGCCTTACCCAGGGCCTTGCCCGACGAGAACTCGTAGGCGAGGCCGAGGTACAGCTCGATCGAGACCGACACGATGCCGAGCGCCGTGACATTGCCGCCGACCCGGAAATACCCGGTGAGGGCCGCCCCCTTTGTGGAGTCGTACGCGAAATAGACGCCGGCCATGACGTGGACACCGCCGCTGGCGACACCGAAGTTCATCGACAGGCTGGCCCCGAACTCCAGCGCGGCCTCGAGGCGCTTGACGCCGGCGGCATCGATCTCGATCAGGAAGAACCCGCCGCCACCGAGGGCTGACACCGTCAGCAGGAACGGCTCGCTGCGCGTGCAGAAGTTGAACTTGACGCTCATCGAGCGTTCGTCGAACGGGATGAGGAATCCGGCGCCGAACGAGATGTTCTCGAGACTGAAGATGCCAAGTGTCAGGCTGGGAACGCCGAGCGAGAAACCGGCCTCGGCGCCATGCGCATCAACGTGGACGCTGGGCGGGTCGCTGAAGCCGTCGAGCGGGATGATCCGCTGCAGTGTCTCGACGAAGGACAGCGGACCGACGAAACGGACGCCGTCGTCCTTGAGCACGACATCGACGTCGGGCTTGCCGGCGTCGACCGTAAACCTGGCGTGGTCGAAGTCGATCTCGATCGCTTCGAACCCCGGGACGAGATGGATGCCGAACGATTCGAGGTTGCACTCGAGGTGGGCGGCTACCGCCGTCGGTGCGGCGGGCGTCCGAACGGTCAGCGTGAACCGACTCGCCCCCGTCGTGACGAACACGGGCTTGGTGGTCGGGTAGTCCCGAAGCAGCGGCTCCCAGCGCATCGTGGCCGATCCATCCGGCTCGACCTGGATCCTTGGCGCCCGCGGCTTCCCGCCGTCGTGGAGGCCCATCGCGGTCAGGACGCCGTCCAGCGGGATCGCGCCGAAGAGCTTCGGGGCATTCGCCCCCTTGAAGAAGTCGGACGGGTTGAAGTTGCCGTTCGCGATCGCGTCGAGATCGGGGCCGCCGACCGGGCCGACCGTTCGCGAGAGGCCGGTCAGGCTCAGGTCGGGACGGACCAGGCCACCCGTGCGGTCTGCCTTGCCGTCGAACGCGAGCGGGATGGCGGACGCGGACATGTCCGCCACGAGCGCTCCGGGGTTCTGGCCCGGATCGAGACCGTGGTCGAGGTACCGCGTGTGGAACACGACGGTCGTGTCGGCGTCTCCGCCGGAGATCGCCTCCGCGGCCGGGATCCGGAGCGAGATCCTGGTCGCGATCGGGTAGAACGGGGCTGGCGGCGTGGCGCCGGAACTTGGCGCCGTCTTGGTCGCCGACCAAGTGACGCTGCGAACGCGCCAGGTCGAATCGCCGGGCGGCAGGCTCGGATCGCCCACGATGTCGAACGGGACGCCGCCCGTCACCTGGCTGCCATCACCGTCAAGGGGCCACGCGTCCTTCGAGAAGCCGTCGATCGCCTTCTGTGGGTCCTGACCCTGGAAGACGAACCACAGGGGCATCCGAATGTCGGCCGGGTTGCCGCCGCTGACCGCATCGGCTGCGTGGAGGTCGAACGGAAACGGCGCCCCGCTCGGTAACTGGATCTCGAACGCGTCGAATGTGGTCGGGCACTCGATCGGTGTCGTGATCCGCGTCAGAACCTCCACACGTCGAAGCGGCATCTGCCGGGCGAGGCGTGGCTCGGGGGCATCGGGGACGGCATACGTCCGGACCCGCTCGAGCGGCATCACGAAGCAGATCTGGCGGATCAGCGCGGCCTGTGCGGGCCGATCGTCGAAATGCCGCTCGGAGATCTTGATGAACCTGGCCCGATGCCCGAACGGGAAGAGCCATCCGACGTGCTCGGTGCGGACGTAGGTGTCGCGTCCGACGGACGACCGATGCACCCACTCGGCGAGGCTCAATTCCGCGGGTGGCGTCCATTCGCCGGCCAGGTTGACGGTCGCGCCCTGGCTCGTCAGGGCCATTCGTTTGACCAAGATCGCCCGCGGGTAGATCTGCACCGGTTTCGGGAGGCGTCGCGCGCGGAAGTTCGCGGACAGATGGACGATCTGCTGTCGTTCGCCAGGGGCGAGGGTGGTGACGAAGCCATTGGTTCCGACGGCCGTGTCGATCGGCGTCGGTGCGTTCGGGTTGAACGGATTCCCCTCGTCGCCGGTCCGCAGCCAGACCGCCCGCACCGATCGATCAGCCGCGTCGAGGTCGCCCAGTGTGCCCGGGACGATTCCGAGCTGCGAGTGCCAGAGCTCCGAGCGACCGGCGGCGCTGTCGAACGGCCTCGGGAGATGGATGAATCCAGCCGAGCTCGGGGGCGACAGGATCAGCCGCCATGGAACCTCGAGCGAGGTCTCATCGAGGCGCGGCGGCCGCAAGGCGGGTCCGGGGGGTCCGAAGAGATTGGCGATCCACGGGATGAATCCCACGATGCAGCCGGGCGGTGACGGATCGTCCGACCTGGGTAACGCAGCATCGACGACCCGCAGCTCGCACGTCTGGAGTAGGTCGAGCAGCGCATCGAGCTGGAGCGGGACTGATATCACGGTCGAGGGAAGACGGAAGGCGACCCGTGAGAGCTCCGCGCTGTAGCTCGCTGCCACGGGCGCCACATCGGTCTCGGCGTCTTTTTCGAAGACCTGCTCGGCCAGGTGCTGCGGCGGCAGGTGCGCGACGATCAGCGGCTCGCCACCGGCCGTCGGGATGAGCCTGCTTCCCGACCCGTCCAGCGCGAGGTCGTGGAAATGCAACTCGACGACGAACAGGTCGCGAGAGCGTACGACGGTGCGACGGAAGGTGTCTGCCAACCGGTCACCCCCTCGCTCCGAAGCCCGCGCCTTGATCGATGCCAGTCCCCGTTGCTTAACTCTAGCGCGCGCGTATCACGACGACGTCTGGCCATACGAAGGCTATGCCGCCAGCACGAGTCGGTCCATACGCCAGGGTATCGAGACATCGCGATCGATCGGGTGGGACGGTTCGCCGGTTCGAACCCGCATCGTGCCTCTCCTCTGAGCTGCAGCCAGTCCAGGAGCCCTTATCGATCCTGTTTCTTGTGTCTCATGCGTCTCTTGCTAGGCGTTTCTGAACTCGACTGAGACGAATGAGACGTTTCACTCGGAATCCGGTATGCGGTACCAACCCTCATCTGTTGGCCGATTTCGTGCTCGATCGAGCGCGGAACCCTCGACACTCGGCGCTCGATGTCATCGATCTCGAAATGATCGACGGTCTGACCGATGTTCGGCGTCCCACGCCGCACCGCGATCTGTGATCCGCGGGTGGTGCCATATCGCACGGAGAATGGGGTCTCGTCGAGGGCGATCAACCGAAGCGTTCCGCCGTAGAACTCTTTGGCCCGATCGAGATCGGTGACGGCGATGGTCGTCACGGCCAGTGCGTTGCTCAGCATGAACCAACTCCCATGTCTCGTTCGGTGTGCCATATGGCGAAATGGACGCGCCGGGTCAACGGTGAGTCCATCCACCCGACGGAGACGGGCGGTTCGGCTTGAGCGAGCGTCTCGATGAGCTCGTTGAGCTCGCGAATCTTGAGGGTGCGCGAACCAATGCGACACTTGGGCGGGCCACGTGAGACGAGTCGCTCGCGACGGCGCACTGGAGATCGGGCGAGTCAGGGGCTGGCGAGGGCTATCCTCACCGGGTGCATGAGCCTGAGCAACGCCCCAGGTACCAGCGGCGCCGCTCGGTCGCGACGTGGGCCATGGTCGTCGTCTGGGCCGGGCTGATCTTTGCGCTCTCGGCCCAGGCAGATCTGCGATTCGCACCGGATGCGGGCCTCGACTTCATCATCCGCAAGCTCGGCCATATGGCCGTCTTCGGGATCATGGCCCTGTTGTTTTGGCACGCACTGGTCGGGACGACCACGCTGCGCCGCCCGTCGGCCTGGGCGCTGGCGGCTGGACCGTCGCAGGAGCGTGCCCGCGCGCGTGACACGAGGGTCATCGACCGCCTTGAACGCGTGCCCCTGGCGCATGTTGAGATGCGCGACATCGACCAGCCGCGCTTCCGCATCCGGCACCATCGTCCGGAACTTGTAGATCGTGAACGGACGACCGTGAAGCCCCACCCGGGTCTGTCGAAAGAGGATGGTCGATCCCTCGCGGAACCCGATGACAACCGCCGTGCCAAGCAGCACCGGGCTCAGGATGACCAGTCCGACGAGCGCCCCGGCGACGTCGATCAGCCGCTTGGCGATCAGGCCGAGCTCGTGTTGGTCATCCTGGATGACAGACCGCACCAGAAAGCCATCGAATACCTCCTGCTTGACGCTGGCAACCCGGTCATCGATCGGATCCATCACGATCCGAACGGTCTTCCCCTCATCGGTCGCCAGGCGCGTGACGGGTTCGACGTAGTGCAGCGCGGACTCGGGCAGGCAGACGGCGACTTCGTCAACGACCTGCGCATGGAAGACCGTCGCGATCTCGCCCACGAGCCCCAGGACCGGCCGCGACACGGCACCTTCGACATCGCCAGGCGACGACACGTGGCCGATGACACGGATGCCGAGACTCGAGCGCGCTTCGACCCGATCGGCGAACTCCTGGGCGAGCGGGCCTGCGCCGGCGATGAGCATGTATCGGGTGTTATGTCCGCGTCGACGCAGGACCCCGAACCCGTATCGGAGGCAGGCACGTCCAGCGAGGGTCACCAAGGGCTGGGTCACGAAGAGCAGTGCCAGGAAGGACCGGCTGACAGCGTCCTGCTTGAGGATGAACAGGACCGACAGGGTGACGACAAGGACGACGAGGGTGGCCTTGACGATGTCCTGCGCCTCCGTCACCAGACGCCATCGGATACGGAGCCGGTACAGGCCGACGTACTGAAGGGCGAACACCCACGCGAGAGCAAAGAGCAGGGCTGCGGCTCGGGCGTCGATCCGGAGGACTTCGGAGAGTCCCGCGCCGGCGCCTTCGCCGAAACGCACGAGCGACACGAGCGCGAACACGATCGCGGCGCTGAGTCCGTCCACGATCATGAGTGCCAGGCGTAGCACCACAAGGTGCCGTCTGATCATGCGATCACGTTCCTCAACCGTGCGCCGAGCGCCGCGACCCACGCCGCCAGAACGGACAGGGTCGGACCACCCTAGGCAATGCGGACGTCATCGCCATCCGTGGTCCTCCCGACCCGAGTACGGAAAGTGAGCCGGTACCTCGTATCGGCCTCGCGGCCTCGCGGCCTCGTCAGGCAATGCCCACGGTCGCGGGTTTGATGGAGCGCCGACGCACCGCGGCGACGTCGGTGGAAGCACGGATGCTGGTCGCTTCGCGCAGGGTCAAGTCATCGCAAAACGCAACGACAAAGCGGTATTTCGAGACGCCACGCGAGGATCGCCCTGTTAGGGTGATGTCAAGCTGACGTGGGAGCGGTCAGGCAGAGCCTCGCAAGGCTGTACCTTTCCGACCCCTCACAACGACACCGGGGGCTGTCCAACCGAGCCCAGCCCAGGCTCGGCGATGGAGGGATGGTTCTGGAGCCGCTAGACGTTGGGGCTCGCGAACCGGACGCACCGTTTCATGCTGCCCCGATCGGCATCGGCCGAGTGGACGCCAACGGCAGGCTCGCCGAACTCAATCCGGAGTTCGCGCGGCTCCTCGGCGTCCTGACTCAGCCTGCCCTCCATCGAACGCTGGACGAGATCGCGCCATCGACCGACGATCGCTGGCGGAACATCGTCGCCGCGGCTCGTGACACGCCTGGACTGAGCCGCCGGATGGTGACCGTCGGCGCGCCGTCCGATCCGCGCTCGCTCGAAGTGCTCGCATGGTCTTCGGCACCTGGCGGCAGCCGATCGTTCGTCACGCTCCTTGTGAGCCAGCTACCGGCTGACCGTTCCTCTGCCTGGATGACCGGTGCCGTCGAGCGAGCGCGTTTCGCGCGCGAGATCCACGACGGTCTGGCTCAGGATCTGTGGTTGGCGAAGCTCACCGCTTCGAAGCTCGAGCGCCACCCGACGCTCGACAAGGATGCTCGGGCGCTCTGCGTCGAGCTGTTGCGATCGATCGACGCCGGCCTGAGCGAGGCTCGAACCGCCGTCCTTGCGATGCGCTCTACCGACGAACCCACGATCACGTTGTCGGAATTGATCAGCCGCCAGGTCAACGAGTTCTCGGATCGATTCGGGATTCGCATCGAGAGTCACGTTGGCGAGGGCCAGGCCATTCCGGCACGCGTCTCGGTCGAGATGTTGCGGATCCTCCAGGAGGCGCTCAACAACGTCCGGAAACATGCCGCGGCCCGTCACGTCGTCGTTCGCGTCGAGCGGCGCCGCGCCTCGATCGACCTGTCGGTTCGTGACGACGGCGTCGGGTTCGACCCGACCGTCAAGACGGGCGGCTATGGGCAGCAGAGCATGCACGAACGTGCCCAGTCGATCGGCGCACGGTTGACCATCGCGTCGGTTCCCGGTCAGGGCACCACGATGATCCTTCGGGTGCCTGTCTCCCAGCTCGTGAGTCAGCGATGACCGGCCCGATCGCGGCAGGCAAGAACGACCCCAGGCGCGCAGGATCGGACGAGGGCATCGGTCGACTGCGGGTGATGCTGGTCGACGACCACGCCCTGGTTCGATCCGCCGTGCGCCATGCCATCGAAGGATCCGACATCGTGGTCGTCGAAGAGGCGGCTACCGCTTCGGAGGCGCTCGAGCGAGCCATGCAGTCTCGCCCCGACGTCGTCCTGGTGGACATCGATCTGGGCGGGTCGGACGGTGTCCAGGTCGTGCGCGAATTGTCGCCACTCCTCCCGAGCACCACGTTCGTCATGCTGTCCGTTTCGGGCTCGGAGTCCGATCTTCTTGACGCGGTGATGGCCGGCGCCAAGGGCTATCTGACAAAGGATGTGGGCCCGGAGGCGTTGCTTCGGGCCGTGCGCAGCGCCCGCCGAGGCGAGCTGGCGATGCCCCGGGCGATGGCCGCACGACTGGTCGAGAGGCTGGCTGATGCGGCGCGCAATCGCGGCGGTCTCGAGGAGCCCGAGCTCACTCGACTGAGTGTCCGGGAACGCGAGGTTCTCCGACACCTGGCAAACGGTCACTCAGATCGGGAGATCGCGCTGGCCTTGACGATCTCACCGCGAACCGCCGAGACCCATGTGGCTGCGATCCTCCGCAAGCTCGAGGTCCGCAACCGATCGGAAGCGGGGATGCTCTACCGACGAGTCAGGTCGCCGGGTGCTTCCTCATCGGCCTCGGACTCGCCCCCCTGACGCTCGGATCTGTTCGCGCGGGCCTCGGCGAGCTGGACCCGCAGCAGTCGCGGGCTCTGTGCCTCGATCGTGAAGCCCGTGCCGCTCGCCAACATGACCTGGAGTCGATCAGCGATGAGGGTGACGTCGTCGAGCTCCTCCAGCGTCGCCACCGTGATCGCCAATCCGTCGACGATCACCAGGCGCTCGTTCGTCAGGGCGAGCCGGCCCGACAGCGGGGACGGCCCGCCATGCGGGGGAGCGTCGATCGAGGCCATCTCGCGGAGCGCCAGGAGCTGCTCGCCGCCCCGAAGCGCGGAGCGCATGGCGTTGTCCGGCTCGATACTCTCGATCCCATCCGTCAGGTAGCGGGCGCGCGCCGCAGCAGCCAGCGCCTCGTCCTCCGCATCGGCGTCAGCATTCGGGCCGACGGCCACCCTTCGCGGCGCGGACTCCGCCTCATTGGTCCCCATGCGCCTCCTCCGGCCGGGCGCCAGACCGACCAACCCCGATGGTAGTGAAGCGGGCGCGCCGCCGCGATAGGGAGGACTACCTATCTCAGTACGTGTCCGGGACCGGTAGACGCGCCCTGTCGCGACCGGGACATCTACGTCGTGTACCGACGGAAGTTCCGTACACACGCCCGCCTGACGCTCCGGGCCTTCGTGGCGGTCGGCGGTTCCGTACACTCGCGCGATGCGACCAACCACCATCCGCCGGCTCGTGATCCTCGCCGAGGGCGAGTTCGTCCCGCACAACGCGAAGACGGCGTTCGGGGTCATCCGCTACGGGCGTGATGACGTCGTGGCCGTGCTCGATTCGACTCGGGCCGGCCAGAATGTGGATGCCTATCTGCCCGGGCACGACATCCCGATCGTGGCGACCCTGGCCGAGACGCTGGCGATGGAGCCTCGGCCCGATGCGTTGCTGATCGGCATCGCGCCCACCGGCGGACGGCTGCCCGCCTTGTGGCGCGCGGTGATCCTCGAGGCGATCGCGGCCGGGCTGGACATCCTGTCGGGGTTGCACACATTCCTCGGCGATGACCCCGAGTTCGCCGCCGCGGCAGCCGCCGCCGGGACCTCGATCGTCGACTATCGGCGTCCGCCGGAGCGGATGGAGACGGCCGTCGGGCGGCGGCACGGTCCCGGCAAGCGGGTGATCCTGACGGTCGGCAGCGACTGTGCGATCGGCAAGATGTCCGTTGCACTCGAGTTGCGTCGCGCCGCGGTCGCCGGTGGCGATCCGGTGTCGTTCGTCGCGACCGGCCAGACCGGGATGATGATCGAGGGCTGGGGCGTGGCGGTCGACCGGCTCATCAGCGACTTCGCCCAGGGGACCGTCGAATGGCTCGTCGAGGAGGGCGAGAGCCTGGCCGACTGGGTCATCGTCGAGGGCCAGGGGTCACTCGATCACCCGGCCTACTCGTCGGTCACGCTCGCGCTGATGCACGGGGCCACGCCGCAGGCGATGGTCATGGTCCACAAGCCGGGCCTGCGCGAGCACGACTTCGACCATCTGCCAGAGGCGTCCTTCCCGATCGCGCCGCTGCCCGCGTTCATCGCTCTGCACGAGCAGATCGCGGGGCTCATCGCGCCGTCCAGGGTCGTGGCCGTCGCGCTCAACACCTCGCTCTACCCGGATGAGGCCGAAGCGCGCCGGATCATCGCCGCGACCGAGGCGGAGACTGGCCTGCCGACCGACGATCCGGTCAGATTCGGTGCGGAGCGGCTATGGCCGGCCATTCGCAACGCGACCGATGCGCTGCCATGGGTCGCCGGCCGGTGACTCTTCAGCTGACCCACGAGGTCCTCCACCTCACCCTGAGCGATCCGCTGCGCATCGCCCGAACGGGCGACGGCGACGCATCGACCGTCACGACGGTCATCGCCGAGCTGCGCGACGACCGCTTTCCAGGGATCGTCGGGGTGGGGGAGGGCTACCCGGACCGGTTCTACGGCGAGACGCCGGAGACGATGGCCGCAGTCTTCCCGTACCTGCTCTCGTTCGCCGATGACTTCTCGGGCGCGCTGACCGACCCCGCGGCCGCCCGCACCGCCCTCGAGTCCCTGGGGCGCGCATGGGACGACAACCTGCGCTGGAATGGCGGCGCCAAGTGCGCCCTCGACATCGCCGCTCATGATTTCGCCGGCAAGGTCCTCGGTCTGCCGGTCCATCGACTGCTCGACCTGCCGTCAGCGATCCCGCCGACCGACTTCACCATCGGGATCGATGAGCCCGGCATCGTCGCCGAGCGGGCCGCCCGTGCCGCGGACTTCCCGGCGCTCAAGATCAAGCTCGGCGGTCCGCAGGACCTCGAGACGCTGCGCGCGGTCCGTGGCGTGTTCAGCGGTCCGATCCGGATCGATGCCAACACCGGCTGGACGCGGGACGACGCGGAGCGGCTGATGCCGGAGCTCGTCGAGCTCGGGGTCGAGCTGATCGAGCAGCCGTTCCCGGCGCGCGCCTATCGCGACCTGGCCTGGCTCCAGGAGCGCTCGTCGATCCCCATCGTCGCCGACGAGAGCGCCGTGACGTATGAGGACCTTGATGCCCTGGGCGGGGTCGTGGACGGGATCAACGTCAAGCTCGCCAAGTGCGGCGGCATCGGCCCTGCCCGGCGGATGCTGGAACGGGCGCGCGAGCTCGGGTTCCGGATCTTCATCGGCTGCATGGAGGAGACCTCGGTCGGGATCGCCGGCTCGGCGGTCGTCGCGTCGTTCGCCGACTGGCTCGACCTCGATGGCTGCCTGCTCCTGGCCGACGACCCGTTCGAGGGCCTCGAGCTGGACGCCGAGCATCGCTGGATCCTGCCCGAGCGACCCGGCCTGGGGCTGACCCGGCGTCCGTCCGCCTGACACCCGGCCACCGCGGGTGACGGACCACGCACGAACCGTACGGACGTTTGGTGAACACCTGTTCTTGTGGATAACTTGGTGGACGAACTGGTGGACAAGCCCCCTTCCCGCGGCGCCGTCGGAGGTCCTACGATGACCGCTCACCGGCAGGCCGGACTCCTGAGTTGAGGAGCCGCCGGGGTCCTGGAGCCCACGTCCGAGAGCCGGACAGCCCCGTCCGGCCACTCGGGCCATGTTTGCGTTGCCGGCGTCCGGCCTGGGTCGTGCCCGCCTGGTGACAGTACCGAAGGGAGGTAGGCCATCGATGGATCCCAGTAGCGCCGCGTCTGGGACGCCGTGCCCGGATGCGATCGACTTCGTGCGCTTCTGCTATCGCCGCCGACGTGTCGGCTGGCCGGAGCTGTACGACGAGATGTGTGCCGTGGCGGGGCGCGGCCTGTTTCGCGGCTATGACGCGGACGATTTGGCCGGCATCGGGATCGGCTTCAGCCTCTTCGACATGCCCGCCCTGTCCATCCTGGCAGGCCGGATCGTGGCCGAGGAACAGGCCCTCCGCCGACCGGTCGCGGTCATGCTCACCGTCGATGACGTCATCCCCCAGGATGCCGATCCGACCCAGGTCGTCACGCCCGCCGTGGCGGCGACCGTCGCCCAACCACCGCCCCAGGCCAGCGAGGAGCGGACGTTCGACGTCCCCATCCGGCTGGTGTTGGCCCCGAGCGGGGCCTAGCCCAGACACCGATCTCTTCCCGTCGAGTCATCGCGACGGACCGGCCGACCCTCGCCACGGCGGGGGTCGTTCGATTCTCAGGCTCAGGCGCGGATGCGGCGCCGGGCCATCTCGCCCTCGATCTGACGCTCGGCCTCGACGTAGCGGTCGATCTGGTCGCGAATCTGGTTCGCCTCGGGGGTGTAGAGGTGGAGCTGCCCCTGGAGGATGTACGACAGGCGCCGGCTGGTCATCCGCACGTGGTCGAGGTTCTTCATCAGGACCAGCGGGTCCATCGCGGCCAGGTCCGAAGGGTGGTACATCTGCTGCATGACGGCATTCTAGATGGAGCGCAGACCCCTCGGCGGCCAGGTCCAGTCGACGTCCAGTGGCGCCGCGGCCAGTGCCCGGCGGCGGCCGGTCTCCGTCGCGCCGAGCACGAGGATCCGGTCCGTCTTGGTCGCGCGCCCGGCCTCGTCGCCCCACAGCTTGGTCATCTTGCGGTTGGCCGCGACATCGTCGAGCGCGACCCCGGCCAGTCGGTAGCCCTCGGGCTCGGCGGCCGACTCCCACACCCGCGCGGCCAGGTCGACCCCGCCCCGGATCTTGCGACCGCGGTCCGTCTCGACATCGCCGATGACGAAGACCACGACGGCGTCGTCGGCGAGGACTGGCCGCATGCCCGCCAGCACGTCGCGCAGGAACGCGAGATAGGGCTCGCGGTGATGTGCATCGTCGAGGGTCGCGTCGATCGCCCGCGAATCGAAGCCGAGGAACCAGGTCCGGAGCCAGTTGTAGTAGCCGTACTTCACGACCCGGAGATACGGCGGTGAGGTCACCACGAGCCGGGCCCGCTCCGGCCGGCTGCGGCTGCGCAGGGCGGCTCGGGTCCGCGGAGCTAGGTCGCGGGCATCGCCCAGCAACGCGATGCCCTCGATCGACGGCGGCGCCTGGCGGAACAGCCGGTCGAGCTTCTTGGCCAGACCGTCGAACACGTCGCGCTCCGGTGACGCGAACGCGGTCCGGGCGGCGAAGTCGCGCACGTAGCGCGGCGCCATCGAGAACGTGTTGGGCATCAGTTCGGACAGGTAGCTCGCGCTCTTGCCGTGCAGGATCCCGGTCAGGGCCGCCGCGAGGAAGCGGTCGGTCCGATCGTCGAGTCGGAGTGCGGTCCGCACGAACAGGAGCTGGCCGAGGGTCCGCGGGTGGAACGCCAGGGCGACCTCGGTCGGGACGCGTTCCGAGCCGTCGACCGGCGGCGTGCCGGACCCGGCGACCGGCACCAGGGCATCGGCGCCAGTCGGCGCGCGCGACACGCGCTGCGCGAGGGCCAGCCAGGCCGCTGCGCTCGCGTTCCAGCCCAGGCGCAGCTGGGCGAGGCGGGTGGCCGCCTGGGCGCGGGTCGCCGGTTCGACCTTCGCCGCGGTCAGCAGGTGGGCGAACGGATTGAGGTCGTTGCCGACACCGATGCGGCCCTCCGCGCACGCCTGCAACGGGGTCGTCCCGCGTCCCGAGAAGGGATCGAGCACCACATCGCCCGGTCGCGAGTAGCGTGCGATGAAGGCGTGGGTGAGGGCGGCCGGGAAGCTCGCGAGGTACGAGCACATCGGGTGGAACGCGTGGCCCCACAGCCGCTGCTGGTCCTTCCACTCGGGCAGGAGATCGATCGCCGGCAGTTCGACCGGCAGCTCGAGGGCGAGCTGGCGCGCGGTGAAGTGCGCCGGACGGGCCGACATCGGCGGTGCTGGACCTCCTGGTCCCCGTCCCGGTTCCCGGCCGGGGCGATGGGTCGCGGAGTGTAGCACGGTGGAATCGACACGCCGACCCGTGAACCGAGGCGTGCCGCCGAACCGTCACCGTGGGACGGTAGACTCGTCGCGGTCCCCGTAGCTCAGCGGACAGAGCAGCCGCCTTCTAAGTGTCGAGCGCTGAACGCCATGGCCGCGAGCGTGCCGTGGCGAGCGAATCTGGCACTGTTAGTTGCTCAGATCGAGGTCGGATAGCTGGCCTTCGGGACGCTCTCGGCGACCGACACGGTCATCCCAGGAAGGAGGCCCTTTCGGAGTCCGAGGGCTCGGCGCCGACACGCACTCGGGGGTGCGATCGCCTGAGCTCGGTGCCGCGGTCATTCAGGCGAGCGTCTTTTGCGTGAACCCGAGTCGCTCAAGAGCAAGCGGGGTTGTAGGGCCAACTTTATGTTGGCGTTCTTGACTTGCCACGCGGAACATGTAACATTGAAGCCACGCCCTGACGACGGATACGGAATGACTGGAGCTGACTCTCGTGGCTGGGACATCGTTTGACCGTCGGTTCGACCGATGGATGGAGGATCCGGAGTTCGAGGCCGCCTACAAGCAGCATCGTGCCCGAATCGACGCCATCGACGAACTGATGCGAGCCCTCGACGACGCCCGCGAGAAGCAGGGACTCACGAAGGCTACGCTGGCCCGGCGGATCCAAGCCGAACCGGCAGCGGTTCGGAGGATCTTCAGTCAGGCGACTCCAAACCCACAGATCGCTCGCGTGGTCGACATGGCTCACGAGCTGGGGTTGGAGATCGTCATTCAGCCAAAGCGACGCGCCCGGCGGCCGCGGGTAGCTCGCCCTGCGGACGCCGCATGACTTAGCCTCGCTCAGGGCTCGATGCTGCGCGGCGAGCGCGCTCGATACTCGTCGCCCAGCTCGCGGACCCGGCGGTAGTCGGCTCTCGAGAAAGCTGTCTCGTTTGGTTTGTCCAGGCCGGTGATGATGACGAGGCTCGGACCGGGCAGGCCCTCGGCCTCGCGCTCGAGGATGCAGAAGACTCGATAGAGCCGCTTTCCCGGTCCCATCGCCCGAGCCTCATAGAAGCCGGCCATCTCGCCGTGCATGGCCTGCCACTGGAGGCCACCGGCGAAGCGCGGCGGCGGCGCCTCGGCGACGGCTTTGAGGATGGCGACGAGGTTGGCACGAACGCCAGTTGGGCACGCCTCGAGGAACGCCGCGCCAGGAACTTCCTCGGTCCGATCGTCCTCATGGTGGCGTTCGAAGAAGACGATCGACCAAGGATGGCCGAGCGCGTCCATCTTGTCGGGCTCGCGGCGTTTGGGCATAGCCAGTGGATGCGGTCAGAGACGATCAGCTGGGCTGCGATACGCAGCTCGCGCGCGCTCGTCGGCGAGGCTCGCGCCGTAGCGTCTAAGCATCTGGGGTGAGCGCCAGCCAGCCAAACGCATCAGGTCGCCCTCCTGGCCGCCGCTGGCGAGCCACTCATGGGCGAAGGTGTGCCGGAACTGGTGCGGGTGCAGCCGCTCGAGGCCGGCCGCTTTGCAGCGCCGTGCGATGAGCTGCGCCAGCCCGGACGCGGTCAGCGGGCCGTCCTGGCCGATCCAGAGGGCAGGGGAGTCCGCGCTCGCGTGAGCCCGCCGGAGGCGCTGGTAGCGGTCGACAGCGACGGCAGTTCGGCCTCCGAAGCGAACGACCCGACGATGCCCGCCTTTGCCCGTGACGTACGCCACTCGCTCCCGGAGGTCGAGGTCATCGATCTGCAGCCCGATGATCTCGCCACGGCGGATCCCGGTGTCGAAGAGGAGCAGCAATATCGCCGTGTCGCGGCGGTCGGCCAGGTCTCGGCCCGCCGTCGACTTCAGAAGCCGCCGGAAGTCTTCGATCGAGACGACCGGCACCGGCGAGTCAGGCACCCGGGGCGGTCGCATCCGCTCCATCGGTGACCGATCGATCTCCTCCTCGTCAAGCGCCCATTTCCAGAACTGCTGGAGCGCGCGGAACTCGACCGAGAGCGTCGTCGGCTTCACGTGCTCGCGCCGCTCGGCGAAGTACGATTCGACGTGCTCGCGTCTGATCGCCCGGGCACCGGTCGGCATCCCCTTTGCCTCGAGATGCCGCATCAGGGCATCTAGCGCGGCAAGGTAGATTCGGGCGGTCTTCTCGGCCCTGGTCGCGGAGAGGTGCAGCGCAAATGATTCGCGTAGACTGCTCAGTGCGTCGAGTTCGTGCGTAATCTCAGTCATTTCGGCCGCTGTTAGCTGCTCAGTGGAGCGTCATGGCAAGATTAGCGACCCGGCCAACGAGGCGTCAACGGCACAGATTGTGCGAGAACTAAGCAGCTAACCGTGTCCCCGTAGCTCAGCGGACAGAGCAGCCGCCTTCTAAGCGGAAGGTCGCAGGTTCGAATCCTGCCGGGGGCGCCATCGACGGTGTTGCGGTCCGGTGCGGTCTGGTGGGGGGGACGTCGCCTGTTTGCAACGCGCAGGACGACCTGCCCATTGCCCAGATCCGTCTGCCGACGTACCATCTCCCACCCGGCGATGCGCAACGGAGGTACCGCGGTCGCGTCGTGTGTGGGATTCCCGGGAGCGCGGCATGTCCGATCGAGAGTCTGAGGTCAACGCCCAGTATCCGGAGGTCGAGTCGGCAGTGACTGGTTCCTTCAGTTCCAACGGGAATGACCCTGGCGCCTACGCCCTCGCCGCGGAGATCGACGGCGAAGAGCGCAGCGACGGCGGGAACTTCCTGACCGACCTCGCGCGGGCCATGCAGACCACCGCCGCGGCCGAGCAGGCCCGCGATGCGGAGATCACCGAGCAGAAGCGCAAGTCGCACCTCGACGCCATCCGAGCCCGTGAGGCGATCGAAGCCGAGGATCTCCGCGAGATCGCCAAGGACGACGTCAAGGGCATCGACGCCTGGTCCGACGGCGAGATCAAGCGCATCAAGCTCGAGCGCGAGCGTCGCATCGCTTCGCGACGCGAGCAGCTCCAGATCCGGCTCGAGGAGCATCGCGGCGTGGTCGCTCGCGAGGTCGACGCGGTCGAGGCCTCCATCGCGACCTATCGGACCGAGATCGAGCGCTTCTTCTTCCGCCTCGGATCCGAGACGGACCCGGTCGAGATCGCCCGCCAGGCGGGCACCCGACCAACCTTCCCCGCGCTCGACCAGATCGGCCCCGAGGAGGTCCCCGCCGCCACCGCCTACCCGGCCGCGACCCACGACGAAGCGTCCCAGGAGGCCGTCCCGTACGAGACGGCCGCCCACGACGAAGCGTCCCAGGAGGTCGCGTCGTCCGAGGCAAACCAGGACGAGGCCCAGCCGCAGGCGGGAACCGACGTCGCGCAGCAGCCGGTCGCCGTCGAAGCTGAGCCGATCGCCACGGAGCCCGAGCCCGAGCCAATCGTCGCGCAGGCTGCTGCCGAGCCTGAGCCCGAACCGGTCGTCGCCGAGGCGGAGCCCGTGCACGAGGCCGTCGTCGCCGAAGCCGGGGCCGAGACGAACGACGAGCACGATGGCTCCGGTCCCACACCGCTGATCGGGGTCATGGACCCCGAGGCGAGCAACCAGCCAGCTGAAGCGCAATGGCAGGCCGAGGAGAGCACGCCGCCGCCGGCTGACGAGCAGCCGGTCGCGGAGCGCTCGTTCGTTGCCGAAGGCTCGGTTGCGGAGACGCCATCGAGCGACGGCTTCGAGGTGGGTCCTGACGTGCTCATCGGTGAGGCCACGGACGATGGGTCGGGCGAACCAGTCACCGTCCCCGCGGCGGAGACAGTGGTCATGCCGCGCAGCACCGGCGCCGGCTCGTGGCTGCGCTGGCCCAACGGCGCATCGGATCGGGGCGACCAGGACCAGTAGGCTGGGACGTCCTCGGACCCTCCCGCGGACGCGACGCGCCCCATCGCTCGCCTGACCGCGCGCCGAGACCGCGCGCTCGCCGGGCCTGTACGGTTCGGGCGTGGACTCGATCATCGCGCTCATCCCCGGCTACCAGGAAGGGCCGCGCATCGCGGCCGTGGTGGCCGCTGCTGCCGCCCGCCTCCCGGTCGTCGTGGTGGACGATGGCTCGACCGATGACACCGCCGACCAGGCGGAGGCGTCCGGGGCCACGGTCCTGGTCCAGCGGCCCAATGCCGGCAAAGGCGCGGCCCTTCGCGCCGGGTTCCGCTACGCGCTCGAGCACGGGGCCGCGGCCGTCGTCACCCTCGATGCCGACGGGCAGCACGACCCGACGGAGATCCCGACCTTCCTGGCCGCCTTCGCCATCGATCGACCCGAGCTGATCATCGGCCGGCGCGACTTCAGGGCCATGCCCCCGGTCCGCCGGCTCTCCAACACGCTCGGTGGCTGGGTCTTCTCGGCCGCGGTCGGCCAGCGGGTCGCGGACAACCAGTCCGGCTACCGCCTCATCGGCCGGCGGCTGATGACCGCTCTGCTCGACAGCCGCGAATCGGGCTTCGAGTTCGAGGTCGAGATGATCGCCCGCTGCATCGCCCTCGGCCTGCCGATGACCGATGTGCCGATCCGCACCATCTACGCCGGCGAACCGAGCCACATCCGGCCGGTGGCGCACCTGACCGAGTTCCTTCGGGTCAGCCGGGATGCCCGCCGGATCGTCCGGGGCGAGTGAATGCCCAGCCTCGCGAGCCTGTCCCGCCCGAGCGTTGACACGCGGCGCCTCGGGCTCATCGGCGGGACGTCCCTGGCAGCGCTCGGCCTGGTCACCCTGGCCGTCGCGGCGCTCGAGAGCCAGATCGCCGTGCCGGATGCATCGTCCATGTACCTGCTGGCCGTCGTCGGCATCGGGATCGCGTTCGGGACGACGCCAGCCATCCTCACGGCGGTCGGTGCGTTCGTGGTCTACGACTTCCTGTTCACGGAACCTCGCTTCAGCCTCACGGTCCACGATCCCGGGGAGTGGCTCAACCTGTTGCTGCTACTGGTCGTCGGCGCGGTCGTCGGTCAGCTCGCCGGCCGGCAACGCGATCGGGCCGAGCAGGCGCTCGCGCGCGAGCGCGAGGCACGGGCCCTGTTCAAGGTCAGCTTCGCGCTGTCCGGTCGCCGTGACACCACCGAGGCGCTCGCTTCGATCGTGGCGACGATCCGCAACGAGACCCGGATGTCGCGGGTCTGGGTCGTCCTGGGCGAGGCGATCGCCGCCGACACGACCGGATCGCGACTCGCGAGCGCGCCGGCCGTCCACGCGGTCCTCCGCCGTCGACCCGGGGACGAACCGGCAGCGTGGGTGCTGGTCCACGTCCCAGGTGCCGCCGCGGGGGCGGGACGCGACGGTGCCGAGACCGCCTTCCGGGTGGCCATCATCACCGGCGAGCGAACGTACGGGTCGCTGTGGGGCAGCCGCCCGCGCGACCTCGGGGTCCCCGATGCCGGCGAGACACGCGTGCTCGGCGCCGCCGCCGACCAGCTCGGCGGGGCCCTCGAGCGCGACCGGCTCGCGCGCGAGGCGACCTCGGCGGAGGTCTCGCGGCGCAGCGATGCGCTCAAGTCAGCGCTCCTTGATTCCGTGTCACATGACTTGCGGACCCCGCTGGCATCGATCCGGGCCGCCGCCGGCACGCTGATGGACCCCGAGGTCGAGTGGCCGGCGGACCAGCGTCGCACCTTGGCGGCATCGATCGACCACGAGGCCGACTGGCTGAACCGGCTCGTCACGAACCTGCTCGACATGAGTCGGATCGAGGCGGGTGAACTGCAGCCGAGCCTCCGCCCGTTCGATCTCGGCGACCTGGTCGACCAGGCCGTCGATCGGTCCTCGCCCGGGCTGGCGGGACCCCGGCTGCGCGTCGATGTGCCCGCCGCCCTGCCACCGGTCATGGTCGACGAGGTGTTCCTCGGCCAGGTCCTGGTCAACATCCTTGACAACGCGGTGGTGCATGCCGGGCCGGACGCCGCGATCGCCGTGACGGCCCGACCACTGGCCGACCGCACGGTGCGCCTTTCCGTCGATGACGCCGGGCCGGGCGTGCCACCGGAGACGATGGCACGGCTGTTCGAGAAGTTCTATCGGGTGCCACGAACGGGTGAAGGGTCCAGACGGGGGACCGGCATCGGGCTGTCGGTGGTCGAGGGCCTGGTGGAGGCGATGGGCGGCCGGGCGGTCGCCCGCCGCAGTGACCTCGGCGGCCTGGCGATCGATCTGGACCTGCCGACGGCGCCCGCGATGGCATCCGGATGAGCACGCCCGCTGACGCGGCGACCATCCTGCTGGTCGAGGACGATGCCGCGACCCGTGGGTCGATCGCGACGTTCCTGCGCGGCCACGGTCACGAGGTGCGCGAGGCCGGCGACGTCGCAGCCGCGATGACCGCGTGGGAGGCGCGCCGACCCGACCTCCTCGTCCTGGACCTCGGGCTGCCCGATCGCGATGGGCTCGACGTCATCCGTCGCGTCCGAGAGGAAGCCACGACCCCGATCCTGGTCCTCTCGGCTCGGGATCGAGAGGCTGACAAGGTCACCGCGCTCGATCGCGGCGCCGACGACTATGTGACCAAGCCATTCGGGATGACGGAGCTCCGGGCGCGGATCGACGCTCTGATCCGTCGCTCGGCGGGGCCGGCCGCCGATGCCAACGGCGAGATCCGGCTCGGCGCCCTGATCGTCGACGTGACGCATCGGCGGGTGACCGTCCACGGGGCGATCGTCCACATGACGCCGCGGGAGTACGAGGTGCTCAGGGTGCTGGTGATGCATGCCGGACGTCTCGTCACACACGGTCGCCTCCTCCGCGCCGTGTGGGGCAGCGCCTATAGCGAGGAGGCCCACTACGTCCACGTCTACGTCAGCCAGATCCGGCGCAAGCTCGATGCCGCTGACCCGGAGGGGTTGTTGGCGGGGCTGATCGTCGCGGAGCCAGGGGTCGGCTACCGGATCACCGCGCCTTGAGCGGTCCTTGAGCGGCTGACGGCTCCGGCGGGCCGTTTCCTCGTGAGGCTGCCTGCGACCGTGAAGGTATGGGATATCACGAGGCGTCGAGTGCTGAGGACCGATGGACGATCGACCGTGACGCCGACCTCCTGACCGGTGCCATCGGCCTGGTGGCCAGCGGGGTCGCCAGATCGACGACCGTCGCAGGGCTCCGGCTGGGTGAGGCGGCGATGGCCATCGTGCGACCCTTGGCCGCTGACCGGGGGCTGATCCTGGAACCCCTGTTGAGAGCCGACGAGGGCGGCTGTGACGTGCGCGTCCGTCGACCGCTCGAGACCTGATGACCGGCGCGCCCCAGGTTCAGCGGAGCGCCCGCGCCCGGCGAGTCACCCGGCTGGTCATGCCGTACCGCCGGTCGTCGGCCGCATCCCAGGTGGGCCGCGGCCGCTGACCGATGCGGCGAGACGCTGCATCCGGGCCATTGACACGGCCACTGACACGGCCACTGACACGGCCACTGACACGGCCTCGGCCGACCCCTATGCCGGTCCGTGGGAGCCGATGACGGGAGTGCGGCGGATCCGTATCCGCCGCCGACATGGCGCGGCGGATTTCGATGCTTATCGGGATCCTGGTCGTCTTCGGGCTGATTCTCTTCGCCTACGCCTCGGTCATGGCGGATCCGAGCGCGCAGTAGCCTCGATCCGGCCTGCGGATGAGCCGGTTGGTACCTCGCGCTATACCAAAGTACGGCTTCACGGGACCCCACCCCCACTCCTACGCTCTGCCACGCAGCGGGCCGGACCCTACCCCTGACTACCTCATGGACCCGGACCTGTCGAGAGCAGTGCAGAGCGAGGCTAAAGACCACATGGCATCGATGGCCGTCAATGAACTGGGACCGATGCTCACCGCCACCGAGGTGGCTGACATGCTTCACCTGCACGTCAATACGGTGAAGCGGCTCGGCGATCGCGGTGAGCTTCCCTTCTATCGCGTGTGCAAACGTGGCGATCGCCGGTTTCGGCTGGACGACGTCATGAAGTTCCTGTCACAGAACCGCTGACGATCGCGTCCCGTACACGGCTAGGCGACCGACCGGCCTCGCGGCGAGGCGACCGTTCCCCAGTGTTCCCGCGGCGAGGCCGCCGTTCCCCAGGGTTCCCGCGGCGAGGCCGCCGTTCCCCAGGGTTCCCGCGGGCCGCTCCCCAGTGTTCCCGCGGGCCGCTCCTGTAGGGCGCACGACTCTCACAGCCGAGCATGGCCGACCATCGGATTCTGCAGCATTCGTCCGAAGTGTCGCCCGATCACGCTCAGATCTTCGTGACGTGCGCCTGTGGGACGCATCGTCAGCCTGGCATCCGCTGCGCGGCATCCCGGTAGCCGGCGAATGGGGCCGCTGAACGTCGACCATCGACATGCGATGGAAGCAGCCATGCGTGCCGTCTGCTCGTGGGGTCGATGAGCGCCACTCCACGGGCGCCAACGTCCGCGCTCCGGCCGGCGACGATCTCCATCATCGCCCGCGCACGGATCGGGAACGCCCGGGCCATGACGTCACGGTTCGACCGGACGGCATCCTCGACCTCATCACTGGCAAGGACGAGCAGCCAGCCGATGACCACGCGGGGTCGCCAACCGAGTCGCATCGCGATGTCGGGAGCGGAGCGCTCATACCAGGCGAGCTGTCGTTCGATGGCGCCCAGATCGTCGAGCCTGGTCTTGACCTCAACGACCAGCAAGATCCCGGTGGCCGGGTTGAAGGCGAGCAGATCGATCCAACCATGTGACCGACCGTGGACGACCTCGACTTCCGCCGCCGTCAACCACCCGGCCGCGCGAAGTCGTCGATCGGCCTGGCCCGAACACCGGGCATGGACGAGATCGCGCTGACCGGTCGCGCCGAAAACGATCGGCATCGTCGCGTTCAAACGGACCTCGAGGCCCAGCGCGAGTGCGATCCGCTCCACAAGATCGAGCGACGGATCGGCGTGCCCACGCTCGATGTTGGCGACGTAGCCGCGCGACACGCCAGCTGCCGCGGCAAGCTGGCGCTGGGTCAACCGAAGTCCTATCCGCGTGGTTCGACACAGGTTGGCGAACGAGATCCTGAGTGGCATGCCGCTATTGGAGCATCGAGCGCTCGATCCGGACTTACCTGAGGCGCCAGGCTCCCATGGGGCGCGCTCCGATCACAGATGAGCGTGGTCGCCTGTCGGATTCGACGAAACCGGGAGGAATCGGCCTGCGGTCACGCTCAGTTGTCGAAGTTGTGCGCCTGATGGGAGCATGGGAGCACGGGAGCACGGGCGCATGGGAGCACGGGCGCATGGGAGCATGGGCGCACCAGCACCGGCGCACCAGCACGGGCGCCTCAACACGGCCGGCACGGGCCGGACGGCCGGCGGCCGGCGGCCGGCGGCCTTCGTGCCGACCATCAGGTTCGCGGCAGGGACGCGAGGGTCTCTCCGAAGATCTCGACCGCCTCGGCGATCTCGGCCGCATTGACATCGAGTGGCGGGATCCAGCGGATGACCTCGTGGACACGGCCACAGGTCAGCACCAGCAACCCGGCATCGGCGCACGCCGCCATCAACACGTCCGGCAGCGTCGGGTCGGGCTCGCCTGTGCCTCGGTCGCGGGTGAACTCCACGCCGACCATCAGGCCGATGCCTCGGATGTCGCCGATCCGGTCGTCCTCGGCCGCGATCTTGCCGAGCCCGGCGACGAGCTCCGCGCCGCGCTCGGCCGCATTGTCGAGCAGGCCCTCGGCGCGGATCGTGTCGAGGACAGCGAGGCCGGCCGCGCAGGCTACCGGATTGCCGCCAAAGGTCGAGCCATGGGCGCCTCGGCCCCAGCGCTCCTGCAGCGCCCGGCTCGACACGATGGCCGACAGCGGCAGCCCATTGGCGATCGCCTTGGCCACGCACACGACGTCGGGGACGATGCCGGCGTGCTCGAATGCCCACATCTTCCCGGTCCGGCCGTAGCCCGACTGGACCTCGTCGGCGATGAGCAGGATCCCGTGGCGATCGCACAGCTCGCGCAATCCGCGCAGGAACGACGACGGGGCGGGGTTGTAGCCGCCTTCGCCCATGACCGGCTCGATGAGGATGGCCCCGACCGTCGACGGCGCCACGACCGAACCGAGGAGGGAGTCGAGGAGCGACAGGCACGCCGCCGATGCCGCCTCTTCGTCCCCATCGAACTCGGGATAGGCCGCCGGGTACGGCGCGAAGTAGACGCCCGGAAGCAGCGGCTCGTAGCCCGTCCGGTAGTTGAGGTTGGAGGTCGTGACGCTCGTCGCGCCGAAGGTCCGGCCGTGGAACCCGCCGCGGAACGCGATGATCCCCGGCCGCCCCGTGACCCGGCGGGCGAGCTTCAGGGCCCCATCGATCGCCTCGGAGCCCGAGTTGAGGAACATGACCGTGTCGAGCGGCTCCGGAAAGGTCGCCGCCAGCTCGACCGCCAGGCGCGAGACCGGCTCGGCGAAGCCGATCGCATTGATCGGCCCGATCAGTCGGTCGACCTGCTCATGGATCGCCGCCGTCACCCGCGGGTGCGCATGGCCGAGGGCGGTGACCGCGATCCCGTTCGCGAAGTCGAGGTAGGCCTTGCCATCCGAATCGTAGAGCCGATGTCCGACGCCGTGACTCCATGAGCGCTGGAAATAGCGCCCGAGGACGGGCGTCAGGTTCCCGTCGGCGAGCGCGGCATAGTCGGTGGCGGCATCGGACGTCATCGCGGAAGGCTCCTGATCGGTGGGGTCGGTCGAGTATAGGGTCGGTCCCGGCGCCGGGCCTGCCTGCTACGATCGGGCCGATGGTCGATTTCACCCTGACCGACGAGAACCGGCTCGTGCAGCAGAGCGTCCGGGCGTTCGCCGAGGCGGAGATCCTGCCGTACATCCGGGAGTGGGATGAGAAGGGCGACGTCCACCGTGAGGTCTTCGAGCGGATGGGCGAGCTCGGGTTCCTTGGTGCGCCGATCCCGGAGGTCTATGGCGGCGCAGGGATGGACTACCTCAGCTTTGCGATCCTGTGCGAGGAGCTGGAGCGTGCCGACACCTCGTTCCGCGTCATCCAGAGCGTCCATGTCGGGCTCAACTCGCTGGCGCTCCTCCAGTGGGGGACCGAGGAGCAGCGCCAGCGCTGGCTCGTCCCGCAGGCGCGCGGCCAGAAGCTCGCCACATTCGGATTGACCGAGCCGGGCGTCGGCACGGACGCGGCCAACCTCGCAACGACGGCCCGCCGCGACGGCGACGGCTATCGGCTCAACGGCCAGAAGATCTGGATCTCGCTGGCGGACATCGCCGACCACTTCCTGGTCTTCGCGTCGGTCGATCGCGCCCGGAAGCACAGGGGCGTGACCGCGTTCATGCTCGAGCGCGGGATGGCCGGCCTGACCACCGGCACGCTGCACGGCAAGCTCGGCATCCGGGCCGGCAACACCGGGCTGATCGATCTCGACGACGTGGCGGTGCCGGCCGAGCACCGCATCGGCGAGGAAGGCGAGGGCTTTCTCATCGCCATGAGCGCCATCGACCAGGGCCGGTTCACGGTCGCCGCCGGCGCCGTCGGACTCGCCCAGGCGTGTCTTGACGCGTCGGTCCGCTACGCCCACGAGCGCCAGACCTTCGGCCAGGAGATCGGCGAGCACCAGCTCGTCAAGCAGATGATCGCCAAGATGGCGGCCGGCACCGAGATGGGCCGTCTTCTCGTCTGGCGTGCCGCCTGGCTCAAGAACCAGGGGTTGCGCAACACGCGCGAGACGAGCCTCGCCAAGTGGCACGCCACGGAGCATGCCGTCCAGAGCGCCCTCGACGCCATCCAGGTCCACGGCGCCAACGGCTACTCGAACGAGTTCCCGGTCGAGCGCTATCTGCGCAATTCGAAGGCGGCGGTCATCTACGAGGGGACAAGCCAGCTTCATACGCTCATCCAGGCCGACTACGCCCTCGGCTACCGGGAGGACCGGCCGTTGCGCTGTGAGCCATGGCCGGCCCAGGGCTGGGACCGCCCGACCACATGACTGGTGGCGGCCGGACCGGCGCGGAGGACCTCGGCGCGAACCAACTCGGGCGCCCGGTCCGGCTCGGGCTGGCGATCGTGGCCCTGGCGCTGGTCGGCGCGACCGCGTTCGGCCTGTGGCACCTGTTCGTCGGCGGGCTCATCAACGGGAACCCCAGGGCTGGGACGTTCGGGCTGATCCTGGCCCTGGCCGCGGGCGCGCCGCTGGTCGTCGCCGGCGTGATCGTGCGCCGTCGCCGATCGCAACCCGGCTGACGGACCATCAGCGCCGCCCGGCGGGCGCGCCAGCTCAGCGGTTCGATGCGGGTTCGGCCGCGGTCCCGGAGGGTGCCAGCACGGCGTTCGCCGCGGGCACGGCATCAGACGCTCGATCCCTCCGCGGGGCCCTGAGCCGGCGCCGGGCCGTGACGATGAGCGCCACGGCGACGACGATGACCGTGCCGGCGACCACGGTTCGCGGGTCGACCGTCTCACCGAGCACCAGCGCCCCGAGGATGACCGCGACGACGGGATTGACGTAGGCGTAGGTGGTGACCAGCGGGAGTGGCGCGACACGCAGGAGCCAGCCGAAGGTGGTGAAGGCAAGCAGGCTGCCGACCACGGTCAGGTACAGCAGCGCGAGCACGGAGTTGCTGGTCACCGCGCCGGCGTCGAAGGCGGCCACCTCGCCGGTCACCGTCGCCGCGGCGGCGAGGACCAGCCCGCCGAGCAGCATCTGCAGACCGGTCGCCACGAGCGGGCGGGCCGGCAGCGTCGCCCGATGCGAGGCGAACAGCGACCCGAGCGCCCAGGCCATGGGCGACAGGAGGCAGGCGACGAGACCGAGCGGATCCAGCGCGCCGGCCCCACCCACGGCGGACGGCCCGACGAGGATGGCGACGCCGGCGAGCCCGATCGCGATCCCCACGACCGCCAGCCTGGGCAGTCGCTCACCTAGCAGGATCCCGCCGAGGATCGCGACCCAGACCGGCATCATCGCGATCAGCAGTGCGGCGATCCCGGACGGGACGGTCTGCTCGCCAAAGGCGACCAGCCCCATGCCGCCGCCGAGCAGGAGCGCCCCGACGATCGCACTGTCGCGCCATTCGCGGCGGCTCGGGGCGACGAACGCGCGACCCTCGCGCAGGACCGACCAGGCAAGCAGCACGAGGCCAGCGGTCAGGAAGCGGACCGCCGCCATGAGGAAGGGCGGGATCGAGTCGACGGCGATGGCGATCCCGAGGTAGGTCGAGCCCCATACGAAGTAGAGGACCAGCATCCCCAGCCAGATCGGCGCCCCGCGTGGGGGCGCCGTCGTCGGCGTTGGCATAGAAGGCTGGTCCAAAGTAACCGGAGTATAGGGAGCGTCCGGTTAGGATGTCCAGCCTGGAGTCAGGCGGCCAGGGTTCCCGACGTGGGCCGGCATTCGCGGCACGCCCGATAGCCCGCGACGGCCGCTCCGGCCAGCGACCGGAAGGGCACCCGGTGATCGGGCGCGATCCGTTTGGCGTTGTGGCAGGTGGGCAGGCAGACGATGTGCGTCGTGTCGGAGCCGACGTAGCGCACGCCCGAGCGGGCGGCCGATTCCATGGCATCCGGGTCGAGCCCTTCCGCGGCCAGGATCGTCCGCTTGTTGTGCGGCCCGCCGAGCGAGTATCGGCCGATCGTGCCATCCGTCCGGACGACGCGGTGGCACGGCACGATGAGCGGCACGGGGTTGTGGCCGAGGGCTGTACCGACCGCCCGGACGGCTTTCGGCCGGCCGATCTCCGCAGCGATCCAGCCATATGGCCGGACCTCGCCACGCGGGATCTCGAGCGCCTTGTGCCAGACGTCGCGCTCGAAGGCCGTGTGGCCGCGCAGGTCGAGGTCGATCCGGACCCGCCGGTCGCCATCGAGCCGGCGAGCGATGGCGGACCCCAGCCGCCGCGGCAGGCGCTCCGCGCGGCGGGCCGGCCGGCCCGTCCGGGCGACGTGGTGTGCCTCGAACGTGGCGTCGTCATCGGCCGCCTCGACGGCGGCCACACCGAGGCCGTTCCAGGCCACGACCAGCGGGCCGATCGGGGAGTCGAACCGGGCGTACCAGTCGGCCAGCCCGACCTCGGCCAGGACGTTGGGCGCCAACGTCGCCGGTGCCGGGGTCAGCAGGGCGGCCATGGCGGTCTCGATGTCTCCATCGCTGGTCATGCGGTCATCTCCTCGCGCTCGCGCCGTTGGGCGGCCTCGAACGCTATGCGCAACAGGGCCAGGCCACGGTGGACCTGGGCTTTGACGGTGCCCTCGGGCCGATCGAGGACCTTGGCGAGCTCCGGGTAGGACAGGCCATCCACGTGCCGGAGCACGACCGCGCTTCGATAGGCTGGCGGCAGGCTCAGCAGCAGGCCGGCCCAATCCTCGGCGCCGGCGCGCACCTCGGCAGCCGCGGCCGGGCCGTGGGCCTCGTCCGTGCGGGGCTCGATGTCGCCGGGCAACGCGGCGTCGAGCGACAATGGCGCACGAGCCCCCGTCGACCGCCGGCCGAGACGTGAGCGGCACAGGTTGAGGACGATCGTGGCGAGCCACGGACGCAGGCGGAGCTCAGTGATGCGGGTCGCGTCGTAGCCCGCCAGGGCCCGATACGCGCGGACGAACGCGTCCTGGGCTGCCTCCTCGGCATCGCGTGGGTCGCCGAGCATCCGGAGCGCGATCGAGTACAGCCGGTCCTGGTGAGCCAGCACGAGCGCCTCGAACGATCCATCGAGGTCGCCTGCCAGGGCGATGATGAGCGGGCTGTCGGTATCCATCAGTCCCCAGAACCCATCCGGCGGCCCGGTCGTTGCATCGGCTTCGTCAAGGGTCCCATACGGTACCCGGCCGCTACGGTTCGAGGGACGCACGGCGTGCGACAATCCGGCCACCATGCCGCTCGACGATCGCTTCGACGACCTGATCGCCAGCCTCGGCGGTTTCCACCGTACGTGGCTGGTGTATCTCGGGATCGAGCTCGGGCTGTTCGGCCATATCCGCGCAGCGGGTGCCGAGGGCTTGACGGCCGATGAGCTCGCTGCCCGGGCCGGGTGCCGGCCGGCGGCGATCGAGGCGTGGGCCTGGGCAGCCGATGCGCACGACCTTGTGACCCTTGAAATCGAGCGCCTGACCATCGATGATGATGTGTCGGTCATCCTTCTCGACGACGGCCGCTCCGAATACCTCGGTGGCCAGTTCGTCCACGCTGCGGTCGCCTCCCTCGACTGGGGCGGCATGGTCGATTTCTTCCGGACCGGTGCGCCGATCCGTCAGCGCCCGGACCGTTACCGGATGGCGATCGAGCGTCTCACCGCGCAGGACATCGCGGTCTTCTTCCAGGAGGCCCTTGCCGCACTCCCGCAACTCGTCGCCGACCTGTCGCGGGGCGGGCGCGTGGTGGACGTCCATTGCGGGGGCGGACGCTGGCTCATCGCGATGGCTCGGCGCTTCCCGGCGCTGGAGCTGATCGGCGTGGAGTTCGAGGCGGACTCGGTCGTGCGCGCCCGGGCCAAGGTCGATGCGGCCGGGCTATCCGATCGGATCTCGATCCGGCAGGCCGGCGCCACCGAACCCGGCGGACAGGGGGAGTTCGACCTGGTCTACTTCCAGTACGCGCTGCACCAGCTCGATGACGCGCCGGCCGTCCTGCGCGTTGCGTGGGCGTCCCTGCGTCCGGGCGGTCGGCTGATCGTCCTCGACTGGCCCCTGCCGTCGGAGCGCGACGAGTTCCGCACCCGCCACGGCGAGCTGATCGCCGGCGTCCAGCTCGACGAGCTGTACCAGGGCACGGCGCTGGCGACGCGGCAGCAGTTCCTCGGCTGGTTCGCGGCGGCCGAGCTCCCGACGCCGGCCCTCATCGACCTGCCGTCCGGCGCGTCGCTGTTCCTCGCCGAGCGGACCTGAAGCGCCGTCGCCCAGGTCGCCCAGGTCGCCCAGGTCGCGCCGGTAGCGCCTAGCCGGTGACCGTGATGGTCCCGTGCATCTGGGTATGGACGGTGCAGTGGAACGGATAGATACCGGCGACGTCGAAGCGCAGGCCGTCCGTTTTGCCGGTCTGCAGCGTGGAGGTCGCGCAACCGCCGGCGTCGAGGGTGGCGTTGTGGGGCTCGAAGCCGGTGTTCTTGAAGGCGATGACCTGGCCGACCTTGGCGCTGATCGCCGCCGGATCGAACTCGAAGTCCTTGATCGAGACCGCCGCCGCGCCGGCATCCTTCGTCTCGGAACACGTGCCGGCAGCGAGCGACGGCACGCTCGACACGGCCGCCGATGCCGCAGGTGCCGATGCCGGGGCGGGGGCCGCGGTCGACGGCACCGCGGCGACGGCTGTGCCTGACGGGGCGGCGGCGGATGCCGGGGCCGACGGCGCTCCGCTCGACGAGCAGGCCGCCACGGCCAAAGCGACGCCGGCGACGATGACACCGATGACACCGAGTGAGCGACGGGCCATCCGATCCTCCACCTCTGATCCGTTCCTGCCAACGGTACGCCGACCGTCGTCGCCCGGTCATGGCCGCTATCGTGTCGTCCATGACGACGCCGCGCCCGACTCCGAGCCGGGCATCGCCGCCGATCGACGCGGCGACGATGCGGCGGCTGCTCCTTCATGAAGCCCGGGTCCACGCCGTCCCCAGCCGCGATCTGCGCGACCTGGGCGACGCGATCCTGCTGCACGACGCGAGCGAATCCGAGCCGTTCTGGAACCGCCTGGAGTGCGTGCGCTGGCCGGCTGATCCGGTCGGGTTCGACCGGCGCCTGACAGAGATGCTCGTGCTGTTCGCGTCGCTCGGCCGGCAGCCGCACATCTGGGCATCGCCGCTCTACGACGCCCCGACCGATCTCGTCGCCCGGCTGGCGGCCAACGGTTTTCGCGACATGGGTCCGGGCGCGTTCATGGCCGTGACCGACCCGGCTCCGTCCCAGGCGGCAGCCGCGGCCCAGATCCCGGCGGGTGTCACGATCGACCGTCTCAGCCGGCTCGTCGGTGGGGCGGCAACGACGGCCGCGACCGACATCGTGGACGTCCTCATCGATGCCTTCGAGGTCGAGCCCGCGCGACGCCCCGGCATCGAGGCTGAGACCGTGGCATCGCTCGCCCATCCGTGGTTCACCCAGTACGTCATCCGGGTCGAACGTCGGCCGGCCGCCGTGGCCCGCCGGGCTACGTTCGATGGCGCGAGCTACCTGTCGTCGATCGGCACGGCCGGCTGGGCCCGTCGACGCGGCCTCGGCAGTCTCGTGACCCGGGTCGCCACCGCAGAGGCCGTCGCCACCGACAGCGAATGGACATATCTCGGGGTGTTCGCCGACAACGCCGTCGCGATCGGTCTCTACGAGCGGTCCGGCTACGCCCGCGTCGGCGAGGCCGTCGCGGACCTCATGCTGATCTGACGGTGACGGCCGCGATGGACCGGCTGCGGGCCGAGCGGATCGCCGCCGCCGTGCAGACCGATGTCCCGTTCCCCGGGGCTCGGCCCCACGCCATCGGCTGGGCCACGGTCGAGCTGGACCGGGCCGAGGCGGAGCTGAGCGTGGCACTCGGTCTGCCCGCAGGGGCATTCGGCGAGGCGGCGTCGTCCGCCGCCCTCGGCGCGAGCGGCTGCATCGCGGTCGGCGTCCTCCCGGACGGCCTCTCGCTGGTCATCCTCGAGCCGTCGACCGAGGGCCGGCTGGCCGGCACGCTCGCGCGCCATGGCGAGGGCCCGGCCGTCGTCTGGTACGCGACCGGGTCCGCGGCTACCGGCGTTGGTCTCGCGACAGCCCAGCCTGGGCCGTTCGGGCCGGAGCGCCTGGTCGCCGACGACCCCATCCACGGTCCACATCGGTTCCTCATCGTGGGCGTGGCGGGTACCATCGCGTCATGACCGACCAAGCCACCATCGCCCTGCGGCTGGCCGAGCCGACGGACGCCGAATCGATCGCCGCGTTGTTCACGGACGAGGGCTTCCCGGCGGGCCCGACCGACATCGTCAGCCGTCTCGAGCGGTTCGCCACCCAGGAGGCGCGGGTGGTCGTCGCCGAGCACGACGGCGCGCTGCTCGGGTTCATCGCCTTGTGCGCGCTGCCGCGCTTCGAGCACGACGACCGGATCATCCGCATCGTGGCGCTGGTGGTCGATGCCGGGGCGCGCGAGCGCGGCGTCGGGCGGACGCTCATGGCGGAGGCCGAGCGGATCGGCGGTGAGCTCGGTGCCGCATTCATCGAGGTGACCGCCGGGCATCACCGCCCGGACGCTCGGCACCTGTACGAGTCGCTCGGCTACGACGGGTCGGTCACCGCGTACCTGCGAAAGAAGCTCTGACGGTCGACTGACAGCCGCCGCCCGGCACGTCAGCGTTCGGCCTGTCACCATCGGCGCATGCATGCTGGAGGGACCGCCGCGACGACCGGCCTCGCCACGGACCCGGTCATTCGGGTGCGGGGGCTGGTCAAACGGTATGGCGACATCCGGGCAGTCGACGGGATCGACTTCGATGTCGCGCCGGGCGAGGTGTTCGGCCTTCTCGGCCCGAACGGGGCCGGCAAGACCACGACGGTCGAGATCCTCGAGGGGCTGCGACCGCCCGACGGCGGCGAGGTCCAGGTCCTGGGCGTCGATGTCGCCAGCGGCGCCGATTCGCTGAAGCCGCGGATCGGGATCAGTCTCCAGACGGCGGCGCTCTACCCGAAGCTGACCGTGGTCGAGGTCATCGACCTGTTCCGCAGCTTCTACACGACGTCGCGACCGACCGAGGAACTGATCGACCTGCTCGAGCTCGGCGAGCGTCGCAACGCCCGGACCAAGGAGCTGTCGGGCGGCCAGCGCCAGCGGCTGGCGGTCGCGCTCGCCCTGGTCAATGACCCGGAGCTCGTCTTCCTCGACGAGCCGACGACGGGCCTCGACCCGGCCGCCCGCAGGGCTCTGTGGGATCTGATCAAGGGCCTCAAGACCAAGGGCCGCTCGGTCCTCCTGACGACGCACTACATGGAGGAGGCCGAGATCCTGTGCGATCGCCTGGCGATCATGGACCAGGGCCGGATCCTCGAGATGGGCACCGTCGATGCGCTCATCTCGAAGCGGTTCAACGAACGTGCCGTCCGGTTCGACGCCATCGACGGCATCGATGACGACGTGTTCGCCGGTCTGCCAGCGGTGTCCTCGGTCAAGCACGATGACGGCTCGGTCCTGCTCTACACCAGCGATGTCGCGGCTACGGTCGGCGCCGTCCTCGCCCAGACCGAGTCGCGCGGCATCGAGCCGCAGAACCTGGCCATCCGGCGGGCAACGCTCGAGGACGTGTTCCTCGATCTGACCGGCCGGGCGCTGCGCGACTGACGACCGAGGGGGACCGATCCGATGCAGGCACTGCTCGCCCTGACCCGCGCCAACATCCGGAGCTACACCCGGGACCGGGCGGCGGTCTTCTGGACGCTCGCCTTTCCGCTCGTCTTCATCGTCCTGTTCGGGCTCATCTTCCAGGGCAGCGGGACGACCCGGCTGACGATCGGCTGGGTCGACACGGACGGCTCGCCGGCGGCGCAGCAGCTCCAGCACGGGTTCGAGGCGCTCGACGGGGTAACGCTCGTCAAGACCACCCGCGCCGACGCGACCAGCCAGATGCAGGTCGGCAAGGTCGACTCGATCATCGTGGTGCCGGTCGGCTATGGCGCATCGCTGGCGTCCGCGAGCGCCGGCACGAGCCCGCCGGTCCAGCTCGAGATCTACACGGACCCGTCGCGGCCGCAGCTCCAGGGCACGATCTACCAGGCGGTCGGCACCGTCCTCGGCGTGGTCAACCTGGGTGGTCGCCCGCCGCTCGTCGTCCCCAGTCCGCAGATCGTCCAGACCGAGAACCTCAACGCGATCAGCTACTTCGTGCCGAGCATGCTCGGCCTGTCGATCATGCAGGTCGGCATCTTCGCCGCCATCCCGCTGGTGGCCGACCGCGAGAAGCTCATCCTCAAGCGCCTGGCCGCCACGCCGCTGCGGCGCTGGCAGCTGGTCGGCTCGAACGTGCTGATGCGGGTGCTCATCGCGTTCACCCAGGCGATCATCATCGTCGCCGTGGGGACCCTCGCCTTCGGGGTCGAGGTCACCGGCAGCCTGCTGCTCGTCGCGGGCTTCGTCACGCTCGGCGCGATGGCCTTCCTCGCCCTGGGCTATCTCATCGCGTCGTTCGCCAAGACCGAGGATTCCGCCAACGGCATGACCTCGATGATCCAGTTCCCGATGATGTTCCTGTCCGGCGCCTTCTTCCAGATCGACCAGATGCCGCCGTTCCTCCAGGTCGTAGCCCGGATCATCCCGTTGACGTATCTCGCCGACGCCCTGCGCCAGGTGATGGTCGGTGGGGCGGCGTTCGCGCCGCTGTGGGTGTGCGCGGCGGTCCTGCTCGGCTGGCTCGTCGTCTGCTTCGGGATCTCGGCCCGCAAGTTCCAGTGGCAGTAAGCCGGCCTACCAGCGCTCCTCGTGGACCAGCTCGGCGAGGTCGTGCCGGCCGCCGGCCCGCGGTGGCCGGCTGAGATCGGTCGAGTCGGCCGGATAGCCGAACGACAGCAGGTACTCGCAGTGCCAGTCCTCCGGGTAGCCGAGCAGGCGCCGCGCGAGGTCGTGCTGGTAGACCGTCGCCGGGACGCTGCCGATGCCGAGCTCCCAGGCCGCCAGCATCATGTTCTGCGCCGCTTGCCCAAGATCGAACATGATCGACAGCGGCGCTCCATCACCACGCGGGTCGAGGGCGCCTCGCGGATCCGGGGTCACGAGGGCGATGGCGACGGCGGCGCCGGCCAGGTGCCCCGCCCACGGCCCGACCTCGGACAGCTCGACCAGGTGCGTCCGGTCGCGACAGATGATGAACGCCCAGCGTTGGAGGTTCTTGCTGCTGCCCGAGTGCCGCCCGGCCTTCAGGATGCGATCGAGATCGGCCGGCTCCAGCGGCCGGTCCGCGAACCGACGGATGGCCCGCTTCGCCGCGATCGCCTGCCAGATGGGGTCGGCGTCGGTCACGGTTCGATGGTCGTGGAGACCGGGATGTTCGCATCGGTCATCTCCGGTCGTGGCGGACGGGTAGCGCCCGGCAGCGCGACCTGGGCGAGGGTCCGGAACCCGCCAAGGGTGTCCTCGACCGCTGCGAATGGAGCCTCGCCGTCGGGGATCCGCCGGGCATCGGTGGCGGCCGCGAGGTCCTCGGCGACCGCGGGGTCGAGTGGTCCGCCCATGGCCCGGGTCAGAAAACCGGCGACGGTTCGACGATAACGCGGGTCTTCGTACAGCCACGAATGCTGGCCGCCGGCCACGACCAGGGTCTCCACTTCGGCGGCGAACGGGTCAGCGGCCCGTCCGGCGCGCGCCGCCGCGGCGAGGCGATCCAGGTGCCCGGCCGGGACGACGGTGTCGTCCGAACCGTGGATCAGGAGGACGGGCCCGTCGTACCGCGCGATGGCGGTCGTGGCGCTGATGTCCTCGACCAGATGGCCGCGCGGCCGGACATAGACACGGGTCGTGAGCCAGGCGAGGGGATACGCGATCGGGTCCGGGATGGGCAGGTGCGCCAGCCTGAAGGTCTGGCGGGTGAGCCGGTACGGATCGGCCGGAGCGGAGGTGGCCACGACCGCGGCGACGCGTGGGTCGGCGGCGCCGGCGAGGATCGCTCCGATGGCGCCCATGGAATGCCCGGAGATCGCTCCGACCGTCACCTCGGGCTGATCGATCAGCGCCCGGAAGCCGGCCAGTGCATCCGCCCCGAACTCGCCGGCGGACAGGGGCAGGTCCTCGGCCGGATTGGCGCCGTTGCCTCGGATGTCGAGGGTCAGGCAATGAAAGCCCGCGGCGTGGAGGAACGCGGCCATCGGTAGCGTCCGGTCGCGTGCGGACTCCCAGCCGTGGACGAGGACGACGCCCGGTCCGGGTATGCCGTCGCGGGCCGGGATGAACCAGGCCGGCAGCGGCAGCCCATCGGACTCGATGATCATCGACGCATAGGGCAGCCCGACGTCGGCCGGGGTGATGCGTGGCGGGCTCCGGCGGGGATAGCCGGCCCGGACGCGGTAGGCCAGCGCGAAGCGGTAGGCGAGCCCGAGCGGCGCGGCGGCTGCCGCGGCCGCGATGCCGACCCGACGGAAGGTTCCCATGCTCCCTGTAGGGGACGGCACGCGGCCGAGCCTGTCAAGTCGAGGGTGGCGCAGGACCTGGCCGGCGGTCCGCGGCGTTCGGCCAGCTGTGCCCTAGACTCAGGGGTGATGACCAAACGAGACCCGCACGTCGTCCTCGGCGTCGAGGCCGGTGCGTCGGCGACCCAGATCAAGGCGGCCTGGCGGCGGCTCGCCCGAACGAACCATCCCGACCTGACCGGCGACGATCCGGCGGCGTCCCGTCTGGCCACCCGGCGGATGGCCGAGATCAACGACGCGTACGCCGCGCTCACCCGCGGGACCGACGCAGCGCGGGGCCGCGGTCCTCGTCCCGATGACACGCCGTTCGAACCCGGCGTCGTCCGTCGCCGCGGTGGACCGCCCGCCCCGAAGCCGACCCGCCCGGTCACCGGCCGGGTCGACATGAGTGGCGTGTATCAGCCGCGCAACCAGGCCTTCGGCAACAGCTCCGGCCGAACGCCCCTGCCCGGCCAGCCACCCAAGGCGACCAACGTCATCGGTCACGAGCCGCTGCGGGCCTCGACGCCGACCGGTCCGCTCGTCCGGGACCGGGTCCGCGATTTCCGGCGCGCGCCATTGCCATCGCTGGAGGTGGCCCAGGCGACGATCATGCCGTTCGGCAAGTTCCACGACCACACGCTCGGTCAGATCGCCGCGTTCGAGCCGTCCTACATCGACTGGGTGGCCGGTACCGTCAACCACGATCCGGACCTGGTCAATGCGGCGCGCGTGGTCCAGGCGGACATGGACTCGCGCGGGATCGCCCGGCGGTCGCACGTGTCGAGCGAACGGAAAGCGACACCGCGGAGCGCTTGAACCAGCGGGTGGGGAAGGGTCGCCCGTGGCTGACGTCGGCCCCGCGACCGCGGCGAAGGGGCCGAAAAGGCGAGATCGCCCCCCGATACCGGGAGGCGACCGTGACGCTGATGAATTCGATAAGTGCTGCCGCCCCGACGGTCACCAGGCCTGTTGGCCGAAGACCAGTTACTCGGCTCGTGAGCCGGACCCGGGATCGAAACGTCCCGAACCTCCTCGGGTCGAACGACCGTGTCCAGTTCCGTGACCGACGCCCCAGGTTTGTCCCTGTTGTATCGCGGGGTGGCGTGGGCAGAAGGTACGCCTCGGCCGCTCGGCTCGGCAATGGCACCCTTGTCCCGATCTTGGCCGTCGATGGTCGGGCGCATCCGCGCACCACAACGGGACGCTCGTACCAGGTGCCAGGGCGCACCACCCTCAGCGGCGTCCGGCGGGGAGTCGGGCTACCCTGTCGGACATGCCCCGCTCGATTAGGTTCGGCCTCCTGGCGCTCCTCGTCGCCGTGGTCCTGGCCGCCTGCAACGCCTACGCATCCGCCTCGTTCGACCCGACCGGCCCGTGTTCCGGCGACGGTCGCGTGCCCGGCGCCTTCCCGGACCTCGAAGCCATGGTCCCGACCCGCTACCAGGGTGTGCCGCCCGAGACGCTCGACTCCGGGCGCAACTGCAGCGCGGCCAACCTCGGCTCCCTGGCCTCGGTCGGCATCGCGGAGGTCCGGTTCGCCGGTGGCACCTGGACGTTCGGGGCCGAGCGCGCGGCGGTCCTGGCCGTCTTCCGGGCGTCCGGGCTGACGGCTGACAGCATGGCCGCCTTCTACCTCGACAGTGCCAAGGTCGCGTCACGGACGGAAATCGTCGCCGCGTCGTCGCCGATGATCCTCGGCCGTGGCGGGCACCGCCTCGACACCAAGACCGGGGAACGGGTCCAGACCGTCGTCGTGTGGCCGGGCGCAGACCGCGACGTCGTCAACGTGGTCATCACCAACGACCTCCCGGACGCCCGCATCCAGGACGCGATCGACGCGTTCGGGAGCCACTGATGCTCCGCTTCGTCGTCCGCTACGGTCTCGTCCGGATGATCGGCCGGCGGGCGGTGCCGGCCCTGATGGTCTGGGACGCCATGGTCATGGCCGACAAGGCGCGGCGGATCCCGATCGTCGATCGGAGTCTGCGGCGTGGGGCAGGCGCCGCCCGTCGCGGCGTGACCGGCGTGGCTCGCGGGCGGGGACGGCCTGGGTGGCCGCGGCGACCGGACGCGGAGGCGCCCACCGGCGAGCCGAACCCGTGACCGATCCGCGGGGCGCCTCGTGCTAGAGTCGCCGCCATGACCGATCGACCGGCCGACCTGGCCGCTCGGCGCCGCGCCTGGCAGACCGAACGAGTCGACCCCGCGCTCGCCCGGAGCCCGGAGCGCAAGCCGCGCTTCTCGACCATCAGCGATATGCCGATCGAGGGGCTGTACGGGCCGTGGTCGTCGCCCGACACGGACCCCGCGCGGGACATCGGCTTTCCGGGCGCGCCGCCGTTCACCCGGGGCATCCATCCGACGGGCTACCGCAGCCGCCTCTGGACGATGCGGATGTTCGCCGGGTTCGGCGCGGCGGAGGACACCAACGCCCGGTTCCGCCAGCTCCTGGACGCGGGACAGACCGGGCTGTCGATCGCCTACGACATGCCGACCCTGTACGGCTACGACACCGACGACCCCGAGGCCGAAGGCGAGTTCGGCACCTGCGGCGTGGCCGTCTCGAGCCTCGCCGACATGGAGGTCCTGCTGGGCGGGTTGCCGCTGGAGCGCGTGTCGACCTCGATGACGATCAATTCGCCCGCCGCGCCGATCTGGGCGATGTACATCGTGGCCGCCGAGAAGGCGGGCGTCCCGCGCGACCGTCTCGAGGGCACGACCCAGAACGACATCCTCAAGGAGTTCGTGGCCCAGAAGGAATTCCTCTTCCCGCCGGCGCCGTCGATGCGCCTGGTGACCGACACGATCGAGTTCGGGACGCGCGAGCTGCCGCGCTGGAACACCGTGTCGATCAGCGGCTATCACATCCGCGAGGCGGGCTCCACGGCGGTCCAGGAGCTGGCCTTCACGATCGCCGACGGGATGGCCTATGTCGAGGCGGCACTGGCCCGCGGCCTGCGGGTCGACGACTTCGCACCGCGGCTGTCGTTCTTCTTCAACAGCCACAGCGACTTCTTCGAGGAGATCGCCAAGTTTCGCGCCTCGCGCCGCATCTGGCACACGCTGATGACCGAGCGCTATCACGCGGAGAACGAGCGGTCCGCGTGGATGCGCTTCCACACCCAGACCGCCGGGGTGTCATTGACCTCGCAGCAGCCGCTCAACAACCTGACCCGGGTCGCGCTGCAGGCGCTCGCCGCGGTCCTCGGCGGCACCCAGTCGCTGCACACCGACGCGTACGACGAGGCGCTCGCGGTCCCGACCGCCGAGGCCGCCATGCTGGCGCTTCGCCAGCAGCAGATCATCGCCGAGGAGAGTGGCGTGGAGGCGACCGTCGATCCGCTCGGTGGGTCGTGGTTCGTCGAGGCGCTGACCGACGAGACCGAACGGCAGGTCTGGCGCTACCTCGACGAGATCGACCGGCGCGGCGGGATGGTCGCGGCGATCACGGAAGGCTATCCCCAGCACGAGATCGCGGATGCGGCCTATCGCTACCAGCGCGAGTTCGATGCCGGCGAGCGGCGAGTCGTCGGGATCAACGCCTACGCCGATGCGACCGAGGTGCCGGCGATCCCGGTCCTGTCCGTCCCGCCGGGTTCGGAGGAGCGCCACCTGGCCAGGCTCGCCCGGACGCGCCGTGAGCGCGATGCCGGCGCGGTCGAGGCGGCCCTTCGCGGCCTGCACGAGACGGCGGCCCGCCAGGAATCGAGCGACACGAACCTGATGCCGCACTTCATCGCCTGCGCCGCGGCGTACGTGACGCTCGGCGAGCAGTGCGCGGTCCTGCGCGAGGTCTTCGGGGAGTACCGCGAGCCCGTGGCGGTCTAGCGTGTATCTGGACTCGCTCGAGTTTCTCGAGGAGGAACGGGACGCGTGGCGGCCGTTCGAGGCGCTCGCGGAGCTGACCGACGAACAGCTGGCCAACCCCGTCGCCGACGCCCATGGCTGGTCCGGCCGCCAGCTGATGGGCCACCTCGCGGCGGGCCAGACGATCGCGCTCAAGGTCGCCACGGAGCTCGCGGTCAACGAGTCGAGCCCGACCAAGGCGCAGGCCGATGCCGACTGGGCGTCGCGCGGCGGCGAGGTCATCAACGCGGAGATCGACACCGAGTGGGCGGCGCTGCCGATGACGGACCTGCGCGAGCGGTTCCGGACGCTCCCCGGGGAGTTGCGCGGCTACCTGACGGTCGTGCCCGAGACGCGTTGGCTGAAGCACGCCGATCACCAGCGCTATTTCCTCCATGAGACGACCGCTCACTACGACGAGCATGCGGCGGACCTGGCGGCGATCCTCGGCGCGGCGGAACGATGACGCTCGCGAGACTGCTGACCGGTGCCGCCGTGGACCTGCCGGCGATCGAGACCAGCCTCGCCGAGGATGGCGCCATCACCTGGTCGCGTGGCGGCCGGCCGTTCGCTGCGGTCAGCGTTGGCGGCACGGTCGCCGAGTTCGCCCTCGACCCGAGCGTGGCCGCCGCGGCGATCCGGACCCCGGACGTGATCATGTCCGGACGCGGTCCGGGCTGGGTTGCCTTCGCACCCGACGTCCTCGACGATCACGCCGCGGATCGGGCCGTGGCGTGGTTCGCCTCGGCCCACCGCCGCCTGGGACCGCGCGACTGACGGCGGTCCGCCCGGAATCGAACGACCCCGGTCGATGACCGGGGTCGAAGCGAGCGTGTTGTCGGGTTCGGTCAGTCGGCGGCGACCGGCGCGAACTCCGCGAGCCCGAAGGTCTGCTCGAGCTGTTCGAGCGGCCGGAAGCCCACGGCGCCCTGCGGCGGCGAGCCCGGCTTGAAGAACGCGATCATCGGGATGCTCAGGATGTTGAATGCCTGCGACAGCTGTGGATTGGCATCGACATCGACCTTGACGACGTCGACCGTGCCCTCGTACTTCTCGGCCAGCTTCTCCATCTCCGGTGCGACCATCTTGCACGGCCCGCACCACGCCGCCCAGAAGTCGACCACGACCGGGCGCTCCGACTTGAGGACGAGTTCCTCGAAATTCGCGTCCGTCGCGATCTTGATCTCCGCCATCGGGAACCATTCCCCTTTCTAGTGCGCTGTCGTCAGCGCGATGTCCTGGATGAGTCGATAGGCCTCGAGGACCCGCGGGTCGGCAAGGCGATACAGGATGGTGTTGCCCTCGCGCCGGCTGGTGACCAGCCCGGCGTTCCGCAGCACCGCCAGATGTTGGCTCATGTTGGGGACCTGGCAGCCGACCCGCTCGCTGAGATCCGTCACGGACAGCTCGCCGATGGCGAGTGATTCGAGGACACACAGGCGCTTGGGGTCCGCCAGCGCTCGACCGATCGAAGCGTAGCGCTCCCGGTCGGGTTCGGCTGAGACTGGCAGGCGGTCCAACATCGTCAGACCGTATCACCACTTGCGCAAACACGCAAGTGTGTCGGGCGAGCGTGAGAAGGATCCGGCGCGGGGTGGGGGACCGCGGATGGCATACTCGCGCGCATGCCCGGCAATCCCGATCGCATCGTCCCGCTCGCCGACCTCGAAGCCGCCCGCGCCCGGATCGACGGCGTCGTCCATCGCACGCCGCTCCTGTCGTCGGCCACGGCGGCGGCCTGGACGAAGGCGGCGAGCGGGGTCGAGGTCGCCGACGGTCGGATCTACCTGAAGGCCGAGCATCTCCAGAAGACCGGCTCGTTCAAGGCCCGGGGGATGACCAACCGGATCGCGGCCCTGACGCCCGAGGCCGCCGCCCGTGGGGTCATCACGCTGTCGGCGGGCAACGCCGGGCAGGCGTACGCCTGGGCCGGGCGGGCGGCTGGCGTGGCGGTGACGGTCACGATGCCGGCCGGCGCCGTCCGTTCGAAGGTCGAGGCCTGCCTGGGCTACGGCGCCCGGGTCGTCCTGCACGGCGCGCACGTCGGCGAGACCGTCGCCGAGATGGAGCGGATCCGGGATGCCGAAGGCCTCGAGTACGTCCACCCGTTCGACGATCCGGCCGTCATCGCCGGTCACGCCTCGATCGGGTTCGAGCTGCTCGAGGACCTGCCCGACGTCGACGTGGTGGTCGTCGGGGTCGGCGGGGGCGGCTTGATCTCGGGTGTCGCGGCCGCCCTCAAGGAACGGCGACCGGGAGTGCGAGTCTTCGGCGTCGAGCCCGAGGATTCGAAGGCGGTGACGATCGCCCTCGAACGCGGGGCGGTCGTCCGGATCGAGCCGCACAGCGTCGCCGACGGCCTCGAGGCGCCGTTCGCCGGCGAGTGGACGCTGGCGATGTGCCAGCGCTACCTCGACGGCATCGTGCTCCTCGACGACCCCACGATCCTGGCCGGGATGCGCTTCGCGCTGGAGCGTACCAAGCAGGTCCTCGAGCCGGCCGGCGCCGCGGCCCTCGCCGCGGTCCTGGCGGGCCGGATCCCGGTGCGGGATGGGGACCGGGTGGCGGTCGTGGCGTCCGGCGGGAACGTCGAGGTCGGACGGCTGGGCGAGCTGCTGGCTGCGGCCGGCTCGCTGCCCGGCACCGAGGCGTGACCGAAGGCTCCGATCCGTCCCGGCCGGACGACGGCGGGCGCGACGAGGCGGCCGCCGGACCGCTCGAGCCGGCATCACCGGAGCCGGCCGCGCCGCCACCGCCGGCGGTCCAGTCCACGCGTCGTCTCCTCGGCGCCAGTTTCGATCTCCTGACGCGCACGTCGGACGACATGCGCCGGGCCTCGTTCTACATCGGGGCCATCGTGCTCGGGACGATCGGTCCGCTTGCGGTCGCGACCTTTGCGCTCGAAGTCGTCTCGATCCACAGGACGCGCCGCGAGATGCAGCGGCTGCTCGACAGCGGGGCTGACGGCTGGTATGGGCTGCTCATCACCCTTGCCGCCGTCGGCGTCATCGTCGCTGCGATCGAGAGCCAGGCGATGGCCACGGCCATCCTCGGCGGCCACCTGGCCGGCCGGCCGATCACGGTCCGGGCGGCCGTCGCGAGGTCGAGGGCGGTCTTCTGGCGGGTGATCGTGGGCGCGGTCGTCGTCGGGATCCCGGTGGGCATCGCCCAGAACCTCGTCAACGTCGCCTTCGAGGGGGTCCTCGGCGCCCAGACCGATGGCGCCCTCGTGACGTCGGCGCTCGTCGCCGGGGTCGTCGGTGCACCGCTGGCCTACGTGCTGGGGGGCATCGTCCTGGGCGACGTCGATCCGTTCGAGGCGACTCGCCGGTCGTTTCGGGTGTTTCGGGCGAGGAAGCTCGCGGCGGCGCTGGTCGCGATCTTCCAGACGATCGCGATCCTGCTCGTGCTGTTCGGCGTCAGCGCGGGCCTCGACCTCGCCCTGCGTGTCTTCGACAGCCTCGGTCTCGGCGCGGAATCGGGTCCGGCGGGGCTGACGCTCGTGGTCATCGGGATCGGCGTCGGCGTGTTCGCCTTCGGGACCCTGATCTACACGGCCCTCGCCATCTCGCTGGCACCACAGGTCGTGATGTTCGTGGGCCTGACGCACGCGACGTTCGGGCTGGACCACGTTCGGCCGGGTGGCGATCGCGATCCGATGCTGGTCCGCCCGGGTGGGCGCCGATTTCGATGGCTGACGCGCCGGATGCTGTCCGGGTTCGGCCTTGGGATCGTCGCCTCGGTCGTCTTCCTGGTGCTCATCGGGCGCTGAGTCGGCCTCCCCGGCCCGTCGCGCGGCGTCAGTCGACGCCGAGCTCGGTCAACCGATCGTCGTCGATGCCGAGGTGGTGGGCGAGCTCGTGGATGACCGTCAGCCAGACTTCGTCGGCGAGGTCGTCCGGATCGGCATAGTCCTCCTCGAGCGGCAGTCGGAAGACGGTGATCCGGTTGGGGACGGCCGCCTGATCGGCGCCCCACTCGGTTCGCGGCACGCCCTCGTACAGGCCGTACAGGGTGTCGTCAGGGCCGATGTCGTTCTCGCGCCGCTGGTCTGCGCTCGGCTCGTCCGCGATGACGATGGCGACCTCGTCGAGGGCTGCCGCGAACGGATCCGGGATGGCGTCGAGGGCGAGGCCGACCAGCTCCTCGAACGGACGATGGCGGGAGCGGGGGCGGCTGGTTCGGGATCCGCGGCGGCGCTTGACCATGGTGCCCGTATCCTAGGGGCGATGGAGCCCGTGCCGCCGCCGGACACCGCCGCCGAGCCCGAGGGGTTCGTGGTGGTCGTGACGCCGGGCGACCGGATCCATTTCCTCGACTGGGGTGGGCCTCCTGCCGGGGGCATGGTCGGCCCGGTCGATGGCGCCCCCGGGGTCCTGCTCATCCACGGGCTGTCGAACAGCGCATGGTCGTGGACACCGGTCGCCCGTCGCCTTCGAGCGGTCCGCCACGTCGTCGCGATGGACCTGCGCGGCCATGGCCTGTCCGATGCCCCGACCGAGGGCTATGACCCGCCGACCTTCGCCGACGACGTCATCGCGGCGGCCGAGGGATCCGGGCTCCTCGCCGTGCCGGACGACCGGGTCGTCCTGGCCGGTCACGGGTTCGGGGCGATCGTCGGGGCCTGGGCAGCGGTGGCGCTGGGTGATCGCTGCGCCGGTCTCGTCCTCGTCGACGGTGGCTGGGAAACGCTCGAAGTCGCGAGCGGCATGGATGTCGACGAGTTCCTGCGCGGTCTCGACGAGCCGCCCGAGGTCATGCGCTCGATGTCGGCGTACCTGGCCGATCGCACGGCCTTCGACCCGAGCACCTGGGACGCCGACCAGGAGCGTGCCGCGCGAGCGGCCGTCGTCGAGACCCACGCCGGAAAGGTCGTGCCGTCGACCCGGCCGCATGCCGTCGAGGCCAGTGTCCGGGCGATGTTCCGGTACGACCCGGCGGTGACCCTGGCCGCGGTCTCCGCGCCGGTCGTGGCCGTCGCCGCCGCCGACGACGAGACGGGCTCGCGGGCCCGGGCCCTGGCCACCGCCTCCGATGCACGCGCCGCCGCGGGCCGGGGCCGGATCCGGGCCGCGTCGTTCGGTCACGACGGCCACAACCTGATGCGCTACCGTCCGGAGGCAGTCAGCGCGGCGATCCTGTCGGTCGCCGGCGAGACGGCGCACTAGGGGGTCGGCGGCTCGGATGCAGGTGGTCTACACGCCCGCCCATCTCGGGCACGACATCACGCTCGAGACGTCCATGGGTCTGCCCGTGCCGGCCAACGAGGTCGCCGAGCGAGCGGAGCGCATCCGGGTCGCGCTCGACGCTGATGGCGGGTTCACGAGGGTCGCGCCGACGGAGCACGGCGAAGGTCCGATCACCGCGGTCCACGATCCGGGCCTCGTGCGGTTCCTCGAGGTCGCCTGGTCGGAGCTGCGAGCACAGGGCATCGTCCGGCCGTTCCTGTCGGCCGACACCTATCCCAGTCGGGCGATGTTCGAGGGGATGTCCGGTGACGCGATCGCCGAGCTGGTCCGCGAGCCGGTCCACGCCGGCGGCCGGGCCGGATTCTGGGGGCTCGACTCAGCGGCGCCGCTGGTGGCCGGCACGTACGTCGCGGCGCGGGCGGCGGTGGACGTTGCGCTCACGACGGTCGACATCGTGCTCGGCGGGGCGACGGCGGCGTACGGGCTGTGCCGGCCGCCCGGTCATCACGCCGCCCGCTCGATGTACGGCGGTTACTGCTTCTTCAACAACGCGGCCATCGCGGCCGAGGCCATCGTCGGAGCGTCCGGCGAGCGCGTCGCGATCCTTGATATCGATTACCACCACGGCAACGGCAGCCAACAGATCTTCTGGCGGCGAGGCGACGTGCGCTACGTCTCGATCCATGCGCATCCGGACACCGACTACCCGTACTTCCTCGGGCGGGCCGACGAGGTCGGCGAGGGCGATGGGGCAGGGGAGAACCTCAACCTGCCGCTCCCGGCCGGGACGGGCAATGCGGCGTACCTCGCGGCGGTCGACCGGGCACTCGAGGCGATCGCTGCGGTCCCGGGCTCGGTCATCGTCGTGTCGCTCGGGTTCGACACCTATGGCCTCGACCCGATCGGCTCGTTCGCGCTCACGACCGACGTCTATCACGAGATCGGCCGGCGGACGGCGGCTCTCGGCCGGCGCCTCGTCATCCTCCAGGAGGGCGGTTACCACCGGCCATCGCTCGGCGAGAATGCCCGGGCGTGGCTGCGTGGCGCCGAGGGACGGTCGTTCGACCCGCTGCCGGCGGCAGGGTTCGGGCAACGTGGGGCCGTCGCGGAGTAGCGTGGCGGGCGATCGAGGCCGGGTGGCGGGCGCTTGGGCAAGCGCATCGATGACGTCGACGCGGGAGGCGCTGACCGTGCCTCTGCTCGCGGCCGCGGTCGACGAACTGGCGGCGCGCGACCCCGAGATGGCGGCCATCGTGGCGCGCTTCGGCCCGCCGCCGCTGTGGGACCGGGCGCCGGGCTTCGCGACGCTCCTCCACATCGTCCTCGAGCAGCAGGTCTCGCTCGCGTCGGCCCGTGCCGCCTTCGATCGGCTGCTTGTCGCCACGGACCCGCTCACGCCGGCCATGTTTCTCGCCTTGTCGGACGGGGAGCTGCTGGCCATCGGGTTCAGCCGCCAGAAGGCGCGCTACGGTCGGGCGCTGGCGGCCGCGATCGAGGCGGGCAGCCTCGATCTCGAGGGACTGTCTGCGGTCGATGACGACGGCGTCCACCGCGCGCTGCAGGCCATCCCCGGTATCGGACCGTGGACCTCGACGATCTACCTGCTGATGGTCCTCGGCCGGCCCGACGTCTGGCCGATCGGCGATATCGCGCTGGCGGCCTCGGTCGGCGAGGTCAAGGGCCTCGGTCACCGCCCGGACGCGGCGGAGATGACGGCCTTCGGCGAAGCGTGGCGCCCGTGGCGATCGGTCGCCGCCCGGCTGTTCTGGCACGACTACCTCGGCCGCCGTGGGCGATCGGGCTAGATCCGGGCGGCGTGGGGGACATCTGCGCAGCGTCTCGGTGCCCGAAGTACCATCGCCGCCTGTAGCCGGAGTCCTCACCGACGTGTCCCGCCCACCCGAGCTGCCAAGCCACGTCCAGCGCATCGTGGACGAGATCGAGAACGAGATCGGCGAAGGACCGGGTCGCCCGCAATCGATCATCGAGGGCGATGGGACCGGACACCATGGCCCGAACGGGAGGGTCGAGGCGTCGGTCCGCGAGATCCTGCTCGAGATCGGCGAGGATCCCGATCGCCAGGGGCTGGCGGGGACGCCGGGCCGCGTCCACCGGATGTACACGGAGCTGACCGCGGGCTACCACGTTGACCCGGAGCGCCTCATCAACGGCGCGATCTTCGACATCGCCTACAGCGAGATGGTCGTCGTCAAGGACATCCCGTTCTACTCGCTGTGTGAGCACCACCTGTTGCCGTTCTTCGGCACCGCGGCCGTCGCGTACATCCCGCGCGGCCGCGTGATCGGGCTGTCGAAGATCCCGCGCGTCGTGGAGATGTACGCCCGTCGTCTCCAGGTGCAGGAGCGGCTGACCCAGCAGATCGCTGAATTCCTCCAGGACCGGCTCGACCCGCAGGGCGTCGGTGTCGTGGTCGAGGCGACCCACCTGTGCGCGGTCATGCGCGGGGTGCGCAAGCCCGGGACGATCATGACCACGTCGTCGGTGCTCGGGCTGTTCCGGACGCGCGACCGGACCCGAGCCGAGTTCTTCGCCCACCTCGAACGCCGGGCACACGAGGGCTGACCATGGATCTCGGTTTGCGCGAGCGGGCGATCCTCATCACCGGCGGCGGTGGTGGAGCCGGCCCGACGATCGGCCGGGCGTTCGCGGCCGAAGGTGCGCTCGTGGCGTTCCATCATCGGGCGGGGTCGGCCAGCGCAGAGCGTGCGGCGGCGGCAGCCGCCGAGGTCGTGGCGGACGGCGGGCGGGCGATGGCCGTCAGTGCGGACCTCACGTCCACCGACCAGATCGGCGCGATGGTCGAGCGCGTCGGCGCGGAGCTGGGACCGGTCGCGGTGCTCGTCACGGCGACGTCGGCCTACAAGTCCCAGCGGTTCGGGGAGATCACGGACGCGTCGTGGGCGGCGGTCGTCGATGACATGCTCGGGGCGACATTTCGGACGAGCCGCGCGGTGGTGCCAGGGATGCAGGCCGTCGGCTGGGGCCGGATCGTCAACATCTCGGCCCGCTCCGGGCTGGTCGGCGTGGCGCGCTCGACGCACTATGCGGCGGCCAAGGCCGGGATCGTGGGTCTCACCGCGTCGCTGGCCAAGGAGCTTGGGCCCGACGGGATCCTGGTCAACGCCGTGGCTCCGACCAACATCCTGACCCGCAAGGGGGGCGTGCCGTCGATCCCCGACGAGCGGGCGACCGAGATGGCGAAGTCGATCCCACTCCGCCGCCTGGCCACGCCCGAGGATCTCGCCGCGCTCGTGGTGTGGCTCGGGTCGGCGGCCAACACGTATGTCACCGGCGAGACGATCTCACTGACCGGCGGCGACCAGCGCTGACGCCGCGCGGCGGGCGGGCGGTCCGGCGCCGGGGTGGCCTCGGACCAGACACGCGACGGCCAGGCGCGTTTCTGCGCCCGAGGCACGGTCCGGCCGGCCGTTTCAGCCGGTTCGAGTCAACCGCGACTGGTGGTCGCGAATCGGCTCCGAATGCCGTCCCCCGCGGGCCTCGGCGCCGGCACGGCCCTCGGCTCCCGGCCCCGGCCCGAAGGTCTCAGCGCTCGACGATGTCGATCGACTTCGAGCCGCCGACGATCTCGAGCGCGTACCGAGCGTCGCTCGTCGCCTGGATCCGATCGAAGGGCGCTGTCGACGGCCGCATCATCTGCCACTGGTCAACGGCCGGCGAGGCCCCGCAGGAGCTCGTGGATCGGGCCGGCCACGATGGCGAGGACGACGAACGCGGCGATCGCGATGAGGTACAAGATGAGAGCGGCCGCGACGAGGACGAGGATCGCGATGAGCGCGATCAGCGGCGCGATGATCAGCATGAGCCAGATCGGGAAGCCGCGCCGCGGGGCCACCGACCGCCCGGCGAGTGCTCGGGCTCGCACCCCTGTCACGGCGGCGTCTGTCGCGTCGGCAGAAGATGTCGCGCTCCGAGGCGGGATCGTCACGCCTGTCACGTCGCCGTTGGGTTCGACATCGTCCGCGCCCATCGCCCGCAGCCGCGCGAGTCGCTTGTCGACCGGAGGGACGAACGAGGTGGCCAGCCCGGTGTCGGACAGCCCGGGCATGGTCCCGGGTCTGGCCGTGCCGCTGCCTGACCGGCTGACGACCAGCAGGAGCTCCAACCAGGCCGTCCCGGCGACATCGCGTCCGCCGCGATCGAGCATCGCCAGGGCGCGGGCCAGGCCGTCGGGGTCACGGGTGAGGTCGACGGCGGTCGCATCGGCGAGGTAGCCGCGCGAGCGCCACGCGAAGGTCAGCAGCGGCCCGGCCAGGAACAGGTTGATGAGTGACACGCCGATGCCGATGAGGCCGCCCATCGTCAGCAGCGTCAGGCAGCCACCGGCCGAGCTGCTCGGCTGATCGTCGTCCGACGCCGGGCCCAGGAGCGCCGCCACGCTGAGCGCGTCCTGGGCCGGATCGCGGTGGCGGCCGACGAGGGGCCCGATCGCGGCGCGCCAGCGGGCCCGCGCGGCGTGACTCACGATCGCGGCCAGGGTCGTCGTCACGAGGCCGAACGCGACGTAGACCGCGCCGATGTCGACCGCGAGACGCAGGTCGCCGTCGACCGCCGAGGCGACCAGCCGTGCGACGACCCCCTGCGTCTCCTCGCGGTCGAGCTCCTCGAGCAGCTCGCGCGCGACGAGCACCGTCGCGTGATCGTGGTCTCGTCCGAAGACCAGGGCATTGGCTGGACCGTGGTCATAGACGAGGACGCGCGGCGGTTCGATCCCGGCGGCGACCGCCAGCTCTGTGGCGATATCGACGAGCTGGCGCTCCTGCGCGTCGTCCGTCCGTGGCGGGCGACCGCCGATCGCGGCGGCGATGCCCTCGCCACCGATCCGTCGGAGGCGCCACGCCACGAAGACGTAGAGCACGGCCAGCAGGACGATCCCGGGGATCAGCCAGACGACGAGGATCAACGCGATGGACCGGGCCATGCCGGGATCGCCGTTGAGCAGGCCATCGAGCAGGTTCCAGACCCCGCCACCAAGGTCGACGGTCGGGACGACAAGGTTGAGCAGGTCGGTCCCGATGATCGCGAGGGCGAGGAGGACGGGCGAGAGGTAGACGCCGATCGGGATGCCCATGACGGCCGCGGCGAGCGCCGCCGGGATGGCCCGCAGGCGAGCACTCCGGCGATGACGCCGCTGGGCCCGGTCGAAGCTCTCACGGTCGGGCGAAGCGATCACCCCGACAGTATCGGGGCGTGGCGGGCCGGCCACGCTGGCTATGATGGGCCGATGACCGACCGGCCGATCAAGGTGCTCATCGCCAAGCCCGGACTCGATGGCCACGATCGCGGCGCCAAGGTCCTCGCCCGCGGGTTGCGCGACGAGGGCTTCGAGGTCGTTTACACGGGGCTTCGCCAGACGCCCGAGATGATCGCCACGGCGGCGCTCCAGGAGGACGTCGATGTGGTCGGGCTGTCGATCCTGTCCGGCGCGCACATGACGCTCGTGCCACGGGTGACCAGGCTGCTCGCCGAACGCGGCATGGGCGACGTGCTGGTGACGGTCGGCGGGATCATCCCGGACGTCGATGGGCCGGCCCTGCGCGAGGCCGGCGTGGCCGAGATCTTCGGCCCCGGGACCACGATCGCGCAGGTCGCCGACTACCTGCGGGCGAACGCGCGACCGCGCGCCTAGCGTGACGGCCGACGCCGCGCGCTGGGCGGCCGACCTGTCCGAGGCCGCCGTCGCCGGCGACCGTCTGGCGCTGGCCCGTCTGCTGACGGCGGTCGAGAACGGGACGCCCGTGGCGGAGGCGGCCCTGCGCCGGCTGTACGCGATCGCGGGCCGGGCGCACCTGGTCGGGATCACGGGTCCGCCGGGTTCCGGCAAGTCGACGCTGGTTGCCGCCCTCATCGCGGAGGTCCGGGCGGCCGGTCGGTCCGTGGCGGTCATCGCGGTCGATCCATCGAGCCCGATCACCGGGGGCGCTCTCCTGGGCGACCGCGTGCGGATGCAGGCCTACGCGTCCGACGACGGCGTGTTCATCCGGTCGATGGCGTCGCGCGGCCACGCCGGTGGGCTGGCGCCGACGTCGACGGCCGCGGCGGCCGTCCTCGATGCCGCGGGGTTCGACCTGATCCTCGTCGAGACCGTGGGGACGGGCCAGAGCGAAGTGGAAGTGGCGGCCATGGCGGACACGACGGTCGTGCTGGAGGCACCCGAGATGGGCGACGAGGTCCAGGCGATCAAGGCCGGCCTCCTCGAGGTGGCCGACATCGTGGTCGTCAACAAGGGCGACAAGCCAGGCGCCCAGCGAACGGCCGCCCAGCTGCGGGCGATGCTCGTCGCCTCCGCGCCGCGTACGGGGACCACTGGCAGTGCCCCGGACCGTCCGAGACCCAAGCGCCCGGACGTGATGATCACCACGGCCGCGACCAGCGCAGGTGTCCCGGAGCTGCTGTCGGCGCTCGACCGCCATCGGGCCGGTGGCCGGGTCGATGAGACCAGCGCCGCTCGGCTCGTGCGGGCGGAGACCCAGGTGTTCGCCATCGTGGCCCAGCGCATCCGGGCACGACTGGGCGACCCGGCCCACGTGGTTGACACGGCGGGGCTCATCGGGGAGGTCGCGGCCCACCGGCTCGACCCGTATTCGGCCGCGGACCGGCTCCTCGGCAAGGTCGACGGCGGGTAGACGCGTCGACGGGACCATCCGCCGCCAGTCCGGGACCTTTGCCCCGCCTGGAACGGGAACGTTCCGCGTCCCGATCCGCTCATACCTTGTGAGCGACCCGACCCGGGTCTCGCGGCCAGAGGTGCCATCGGATGTCCACGACTCCCCGTCTTGCCCGAAGCCTGGCCGTGGCCGGCGCGTCGGTCCTTCTCGTCGCCGGAGGAGCGTTCGCTCACGGATCGAGGGCCGACGATCCCGCGGCCGGAACCACGTCGGTGCCCTCCGCCCGGTTCTCCGATGACGACCGCCAGGCGACCGACTTCCTCCCCCCGTTTGCCGGCGACGAGGCCGACCAAGGCGCGAACGACCAGGGCGACGCCAATGAGCAGGCTGGTGCCGACGAAGGCACGGGCGCGACCGCGGACGACCAGGGTGACGCCGAGGCGCACGATCTCGAGCGCTCCAGCGAGCACCACCTGGTCGCGGCCAAGCCGGCCAAGTCCAAGCCGGCCAAGGCGACGCCCGCCAAGCCGGCCAAGGCCAAGTCCGCCAAGACCCACGCGTCCGCCGGCACGACCGATGGGGACGACCAGGGCGAGGATGCCAACGACAACGACGACGCCCAGGATGGCCAGCACGACAACGCCGACGATGGCGACAGCGGGCATGGCGGCCAGGACGACGGCAGCGGCGACCACGGCGGCGACAACGGCGGCGGCGACTGACCGACCGAGGCCACGAGGTCGATGGACGACGGCCGGCAGGACCTTCGCCGCACTTCGCCTGACCCGCGCTGGGGATACCGCCCCGGCGCGGTCGGGCGGATGGTAGGGCTCCACCGCAAGCCCAGGATGAGCCCGGACGGACGCGTCAATGATCGAACCCACGAGCAGCGATCGGCAAGTCATCGATACCGTCCTTGGTGGTGACCGCGAGGCCTTCCGCGTCCTGGTCGAGCGCGAGGCTGCGAACGTGATCGAGGCCGCGCGGCGCATCCTGCGCGATCCCACCGAGGCAGAAGACGTCGCGCAGGATGCCTTCGCGCAGGCGTTCGTGGCGCTGCCGACGTTCCGAGGCGACGGACCATTCGGTGCCTGGGTCAGGCGCATCGCGGTCCGGGCGGCGATCGCCCGGCTGGCGACACGGCCCGACCTGATCTGGCTCGACGGCGACGCTCCGGAGTCCCGCGCCACCATGCTCCCATCCGGCGACGATCCAGAACGCCATGCGCTCGAAGCCGAGCGTCGCGCGAGCATCATCGACGCGATCCGCGACCTCCCGGGGCCACAGCGGATCGTAGTCATGCTGCGGTTCTATCGGGACCTGTCCATCGAAGAGATCAGCGTCGCCACGAACGATCCGATCGGCACCGTCAAGTCGCGCTTGTCGCGGGGCCTGGCGAGCCTCCGCGACCAGCTCACCCCGAGGTCGGCACCATGAGCCCGGTCATCGATCCGGCCGTGCCCGAGCCGACCCTGAAGCACGCTGTGCCTGCTCCCGACGCCTTCACGGACCGGGTCATGGCGGCGGTCGCCTCCGCACCAGCCCCGACGCCGACACGCACGTTCCTGAGCGCCGTGCGGGCCGGGGCCCCGGGTGACGCTGCCCGTGCGGTTCTGGTCGCCTCGCACCTGGTCACGACGCGATCCTGGCCGATCGCGCCACGCGTCCGGGCGCGCTCGTTCGCGCTGGTCCTGGCAGTCGCCTCCGTGCTCGCCACGGGCTCGCTCGTCACGGCGGCCGCCGTGCGCCATATCACGCCGGTGGGGCACGACGAGTCCACGGTGGTCACGATCGATCCGACCGCCGCCGCGTCTCCGGCATCAGCAGGCCCGACCGATCGGCCCGCAGTGACCGTCTCGCCGGTCCCGAGCACTCCGGGGACCGGCTCTTCTCCCGTTGACGCGCCCGCACCGAGCCCCGGGCGTTCGAAGCCGCCTGCCGCGGGCAAGGCCGGCGGAGCGACCCCCCGTCCGGGCGCTGGCTCGGGCGACCGGCCCCATGCGACGCCGGGGACGGGCGAGTCGGGCGGCGACGGCGACCACGACGACGGTGGCTCCGGGGGCTCCGGTGGTTCGGACGGTCGTGACGGGTCCGACGGCCATGATGGTGACCACGCACCGGCCAGCGACGAACCCTCGGACCCGCCGAGCGCTGACCACCATGCGACCAACGACGGGTCCCACGGCAGCGGCGACGGCCCGTCCGGCGACGGAGGCGAGACCGGCGGGTAAGCGGGCTCGTTGCGCGGAACGTCCGGACGGCCGCATCGACGCACGCGGGCCGGGTACCATCGCGGCCATGGCCCCTGCGATCGGACGCGTCTTCGTAGCGGGTGCCGGTCTGATGGGCCACGGCATCGCCCAGGTCCATGCCGCGCTCGGCAAGACCGTCATCCTGTATGAGCCGGATGTCGCCCGTGCCGAGGCCGGGCGTGACCGGATCGCGACGAACCTCGACCGTTCCGTGGCCAAGGGCCGGCTCACGCAGGATGAGCGTGACGCGACCGTCGCCCGCATCGAGCCGACGGCCAACATCGCGTACGTGGCCGACGCCGATCTCGTCATCGAGGCCGTCTTCGAGGACGTGGCGGTCAAGACCACGCTATGGCGGGAGCTCGATATCCTGGCCCCGGCGCCAGCCCTGTTCGCATCGAACACCTCGTCGATCGCCATCCACCGCCTGGCGGATGCCATATCGCGCGAGCGACGTGCCAGCTTCATCGGGATGCATTTCTTCAGTCCCGTGCCGGTCATGCCCCTCATCGAGCTGATCCGTGGCCGCGAAACGTCCGACGAGACCGTCAGCGCGTTCCGCGATCTCGCCGCGTCGCTTGGCAAGCAGGTCATCGTGTCGGCCGATCGGCCCGGGTTCATCGTCAACCGGATCCTCATGCCATTCCTGGCCGAGGCGATGCGCGCCTACCAGGATGGCCTCGGCACTGCCGACGACATCGATACCGGAGCGCGGATCGGGCTCAACCACCCGATGGGGCCGCTCGAGCTCGCCGACTTCATCGGTCTCGACGTCTGTCTCGGGATCATGCGCGTCCTGGACGATGGCTTCGGTGGAGACCGGTTCCGGCCGCCGCAGGTCCTGCTCGACCTCGTTGCTGCCGGGAAGCTCGGCCAGAAGACCGGCGAGGGCTTCCACCCGTATCCGCGACCGGCGGCCGAACCCGGGACGGTGCCGGCCACGGTGGCCCCGGCCGTTGGCCCCGAAGCGCCAGGCCCGGATGCGCCGAACCCCGCGGCTGGCGCACGATGATCGGCGGCCTGACCGGGGAGGAGCGCCTGCTCCAGGCCACCGCCCGGGAATTTGCCGCCCGCGAGCTGGCACCGACCGCCATCGAGCGCGACGAGTCCGAGCGCTATGACCGGTCCCTGTTCACGAAGATGGGGGAGCTCGGTCTGACGGCTGCGCCATTGCCGGAGTCGATGGGTGGCGCCGGCTTCTCCTATCTCGGCTGGACGCTGGTCATGGAGGAGCTCGGGGCCGCCGACATGGCCACGGCCGTCTCGCTGTCGGTCCACATCCTGTCGCAGTACCCGGTCGTGACCTGGGGCACGCCCGAGCAGCATGCGCGCTGGCTGCCACCGATGCTCGCCGGGGAGGCGCTCGGCGCGTTCGCGCTGACCGAGCCCCACGCGGGAAGCGATGCGGCGGCGATCCGGATGCGGGCCGAGCCCATCGGTCCGGCCGATGCCCCGACCGGCTACCGCCTGACCGGCGCGAAGATCTGGATCTCCAATGCCCCCGAGGCGGACCGCTATCTCGTGTTCGCGACGCTCGACCCCGACGCCGGCGCCAAGGGCATCACCGCCTTCCTTGTCGAAAAGGGGACGCCCGGCTTTCGGTTCGGTGCGCACGAGAAGAAGATGGGGATCCGGGCCTGCCCGGCCGCTGAGCTCGTGTTCGATGGAGCAGAGGTGCCCGTCGCTAACCGGCTCGGCGGGGAGGGGGATGGCTACAAGATCGCGTTGTCGGCGCTCGGGGAGGGGCGGATCTCGATCGCGGCTGCCTGCGTCGGGGTCGCCCGGGCCGGGCTGGAGGCTTCGGCGCGCTACGTGCAGCAGCGCAAGGCATTCGGGGCGCCGCTGTCCGAGCAGCAGGGGATCCGGTTCATGCTCGCCGAAATGGCCCGTGAGGTCGCGGTGGCACGGGCGGTCGTCCGCGTGGCCGCGGCCGCCAAGGATCGTGGCGAGCCGCTGGCCGAGGTGTCGTCCATCGCCAAGTGGACTGCCTCTGATACCGCCATGCGCGTCGCCACCGACGCGGTCCAGCTGTTCGGTGCGAGCGGTTACTCGCGCGAGACCGGTGTGGAACGCCTGATGCGCGACGCCAAGGGGGCCCAGATCTACGAGGGCACCAACCAGATCCACCGGCTCATCGTCGCGGACGAGCTGCTGCGGGGGCTGGGTCCGGGCTGAGGTTCGGGCCCACGGACCATTCGGTCGCCAGGGCTCGGCTCGGCCCACGGTGTAGATTCGGGCCATGACCCAGCCCATTCCCGGCCCGAACGGCCATGTCTACATCGTCAGTGCGGCCCGGACGCCGATCGGCAAGTTCGGCGGCGCTCTGGCCGGCGTCCCCGCCACCGAGCTCGGCGGGGTCGCGATCCGCGCCGCGGTAGAGCGCGCCGGGCTCGACCCGGCGACCGCGCAGGTTGACGACGTCCTGATGGGCCAGGTCCTCCAGGCGGGCGCCGGCCAGGCCCCGGCGCGCCAGGCAGTACTCAAGGCCGGTCTCCCCGACACGACCTCGGCCACGACGATCAATCGGGTCTGCGGCTCGGGGCTGAAGGCGATCATGCTGGCCGCCGCGGAGATCCGCGCCGGTGACGCCGAGGTCGCGATCGCCGGCGGGATGGAGTCGATGAACCGCGCGCCCTACCTGCTCCCCGGCGCTCGGTTCGGCTATCGGCTGGGAAATGCTGAACTGGTCGACGCGACGGTCCACGACGGTCTGTGGTGCGCGATCGAGGGTTGCCACATGGGCACCCACGCCGAACGCGTGGCGATCAAGGATCGGGTCAGCCGGGCCGACCAGGACGCGTTCGCGTTGGCCAGCCATCAGAAGGCGATCGCGGCCATCGACGCCGGCCGCTTCGATGCCGAGATCGCGCCGGTGACCGTCCGCGACGCGAAGGGTCGCGAAACCGTCGTGTCGGTCGACGAGGGGCCGCGACGCGACTCCTCGGCCGAGGCGCTCGCCCGCCTCAAGCCGGTCTTCGACCTTCCAGACGGCGACGACCGCGGCAACGCGACCGAGGGCACGGTCACGGCCGGCAACGCCCCAGGCATCACCGACGGCGCGGCCGCCACGGTCATTGCCAGCGAACGAGTCGTTGAGCGGCTCGGTCTGACCCCGCTCGCCCGGATCGTCGGCTACGCCCAGGCCGAGGTCGCGCCCAAGTGGCTGTTCCTCGCGCCGGTCGAGGGCGTGCGCCGCCTGCTCGACCGGATCGAGTTGCCGATCGAAGCGTTCGACCTGATCGAGATCAACGAGGCGTTTGCCGCACAGACCCTGGCCGACGGGCGCGAACTCGGCTTCGACTGGGATAAGGTCAACGTCAACGGCGGCGCCATCGCGCTGGGTCATCCGATCGGCGCGAGCGGGGCGCGGATCGTGGCGACGCTGCTCCACGAGTTGCAGCGCCGCCAAGGTCGATACGGGCTCGCGACGCTCTGCCTCGGCGGCGGCGGGTCCGTTGCGGCGGCGTTCGAGCGCGTCTGACCAGGCGCTACCGCGGCCACTTAGATGGACGACGCGCTCGTTCCACCGCCCGCACCGACCGAGATGGGGTTCGAGGCGTTCCAACGGATCTTCGGCCCGATCCGACCACTCTCGCCGGCGCAAGCCGCGGCCCTGTTCGAGGGCGCGCCGTTCCGCTGGTGGGTCGCGGGAGGGTGGTCGGTCGAGCTTGGGGCCGAACCACGGCGGTTCCACGAGGACCTCGAGGTCGCGGTGCCACGTCGAGACCTGCCGGCGCTTCGCGAATGGCTGGACGACTATCACCTGTGGGACACGGGTCCCCACGGGATCCACTACCTCGGGCCAGTCGCCGACCTACCCGCCGATCACGACCAGCTGTGGCTCCGCCGCGACGCCTACTCGCCGTGGCTGGTTGATCTGATGCTGACCCCCGTCACGGGCGATACGTGGTTCTACAAGCGGGATGCGCGGGTCTCGCGACCCCTCGACGACGTCGTTCGGATCGGCGCGGACGGCGTTCCGTACCAGCGGCCCGAGGTCACGCTGCTATACAAGGCCCGACGCCGTTGGGAGAAGGACGAGTCCGACTTTGTCGCAGTCCTCCCCAAGCTGGCGCCGGCCGACCGAGCCTGGCTCCGCGAGGCGATCGCCCTGACCGAGCCGGTCCGTCATCCCTGGCTCGGCGCTCTCGCCTGAGCCCCGATCATGGCGCCGACACTGAGCCTCCCGTCATCTGCCCCGAAGGTAGACTCGCGGCGATGAGCGACAGCGACGTTTCGGGTCCGGGCGGCCGCGGATGAAGCTGGCCGTCTTCGGGGCGGGCGGGATCGGGTCGTATTACGGGGCGGGGTTCGCCCGGGGCGGGGCGCAGGTCCACCTGATCGCCCGAGGGGCGCACCTCGACGCAGTCCGACGAGGTGGCCTGACCGTCGAGACACCCGAGGGCACCGAGCACCAATGGATCCCCGCGACCGACGACCCGGCCGAGGTCCGGCCGGTCGACGTCGTGTTCGTCTGCGTCAAGTCTTACGACACGGCCGCCGCCGCCGAGCTGCTCCGGCCTCTGCTCGGGCCGGACACGGCCGTCGTCTCGCTCCAGAACGGGATCGACAACGAGGCGGCGATCGCCGATGTCATCGGCTGGCAGTATGTCCTCGGCGGCGCGGCCTACATCTTCGCCGAGATCCGGGCGCCGGGGATCGTCGTCGCCAGCGGCCCGCGCAGCATCGTGTTCGGAGAGTGGCAGGGCGATCCGGACTCGGCCCGGGTCCGCCGCATCGTCGAGGCCGCCGAAGCCGGTGGCGTCGGGGCGGTCGTCAGCCCGAACATCCGCGTCGGGAAGTGGGAGAAGTACGTCCTCCTCGCCGCGCTCTCGGCGGTTTCGGCAACGACACAGCTGTCGCTCGGCGAGATCCGTCGGTCGACATCGGCCGTCGATCTCCTCCGAGACCTCATGGCTGAGGTCTGGGCGGTCGGCCGGGCGTCCGGCGTCGCGCTCGACGACGGCTTGGTCGATCGGCAACACGGGCTCGTCATGTCGCAGGGCGACGCGTCGCGGGCGTCGCTCCAGACCGACCTCCTCGGCGGGCGGCGGATGGAGCTCGACGCCCTCCAGGGGGCGACGGTCCGGCTCGGTCGCGAGCTCGCCGTCCCGACCCCGAAGATGGCGGCCGCCTACGCGATCCTCGAACCATGGTCGATCCGGAACGGTGTCGTCGGGTCTACGATGGGCCAATGACCGAGACCGCCATCGAGACCCCGACCTTCCGCCACTTCATCGCCGGGGAGTGGTGCGCGTCCACCTCCGGCGCGACCTTCGAGAGCCACAACCCGGCCGATCCGCGCGACATCGTGGGCCGGTTCCAGCAGGGGACCGCCGCCGATGTGGCGATGGCCATCAAGGCCGCCGACACGGCCTTCCCGATGTGGCGCCGGACGCCGGCCCCCAAGCGCGGCGAGATCCTGTACGCCTTCGGCGCGTTGATGGCCCAGCACAAGGAACGGCTGGCTCGGGCGATGACTCGCGAGATGGGCAAGGTCCTGGCCGAGGCCCGCGGCGACGTCCAGGAAGGCATCGACATCGCCTACTTGATGGCCGGCGAGGGCCGTCGGATGGCCGGCGACACGGTCCCGTCCGAGCTGCCCGACAAGTGGGCGATGAGCATCCGCCAGCCGCTCGGGGTCGCCGGGATCATCACCCCCTGGAACTTCCCGATGGCGATCCCGTGCTGGAAGACGATGCCGGCGCTGGTGACCGGCAACACCGTCGTGTTCAAGCCATCGTCGGACACGCCCCATTGCGCCACGCTTCTCGTCGAGCTGATGGTCGAGGCCGGCTTCCCGCCCGGCGTCGTCAACCTCGTGACCGGCTCCGGCGCGGAGGTCGGCGACGCCATCGTCGACAGTCCGGACGTGTCGGTCATCTCGTTCACCGGCTCGTCGGCGACCGGCAGGCACATCGCGGCGCACGCCGGGCGTCGGCTCAAGCGCGTCTCGCTCGAGCTCGGTGGCAAGAACGGCGTCGTCGTGCTCGGCGACGCGGACCTCGATCTCGCGACGGATGGGATCCTGTGGTCGGCCTTCGGGACGACCGGTCAGCGCTGCACGGCCGCGTCTCGGGTCATCGTCGAACGCGCCGTCGCCGAGCCGCTCCTCCAGCGTCTCGAGGTCCGCGCCCGCAAGCTCCGGCTCGGCTCCGGGCTCGACCCGGCCGTCGACGTCGGCCCGCTCATCAACGCGGGCGCCGCCGACAAGGTCGAGGGCTATGTCGACATCGGGCGCGGCGAGGGCGACCTCGTGCTCGGGGGTGGGCGCGCCATGGGCGATGGTCTGGCCGACGGCCACTTCTTCGAGCCGACGATCTTCGCCGGCGTCCGACCGATGGACCGGATCGGCCAGGAGGAGATCTTCGGGCCGGTCCTGTCGGTCATCCCGGTCGAGGACTACAACGCGGCGATGTTGGCCCTCAACCAGACCCGCTACGGCCTGTCGTCGAGCATCTTCACCCGTGACGTGAACACGGCCTTCCGGGCGATGCGCGACTTCGAGACCGGGATCGTGTACATCAACGCCGGGACCACCGGCGCCGAGGTCCATCTCCCGTTCGGCGGCTGGAAGGAGACCGGCAACGGCCATCGCGAGGCCGGTCACGTCGCGCTCGACACGTACACCGAGTGGAAGTCGATCTACGTCGACTTCTCGGGCCGTCTCCAGCGCGCCCAGATCGACAACCAGCCGGACTGACCGGCGGGCCGACCTTCGACGACGTGCAGGGTGACCCCGGCGACACAGGCCGACCTCGTCGATCACGACCCTGAGACTTCCGGCCGTCGGCCCATGTCGGATGGTTCGGGTGGGTGACGGTCCAACTGGGCCGGGTCAAGACCGGGCTGCTCCGGGCGCTCATCGAGGGGGCGTGGTGCCGGCGGCCCCTCGCCGACGACCGACGCGAGCTGAAGCAGCTCCGCCAGGCCCGCTCGGGTCGCGGCGACGATGACCTCCTCGCCAGCGTCGAGCACCTCGTCGGCCGGGACGTCCCAGCGGGCCGCCTCGGACCCCGGATCGGCGACAGCCATCACACGAAGGGTGCCAGGCGCATCCAGCGTCGTCGCGAGCCGCCCTTCGAGCCGTGACCCGGCCGGGACGTGGAGACGAGCGAACAGGATCATCCGCTTGTCACCGACCGGCACGCTGGCAACGACCTCGGACCGGACGGCCGCCGCCGCGAAGGCCGGCGCGGCCAGGTGCGACACGCTGCGGGTGAAGCGGATCCGGAAGCCCTGCTGGACCCGGATGGCGAACGCCGGATCGTAGAGCCGGACGACGACCCGCAGGTCCGGCCTGAGCTTTCGGGCGTTGAGCGCGACCGACAGGTTGACCAGGTCGTCACTCGTGGCCGTGACGATCGCCCTGGCGGCATCGAGATGCAGCTCTCGAAGGACCTCGGGATGGCTGGCGTCGCCGATGAAGACCGGGATGCCGGCCGCCCGGGTGGGGGATACGAACCGGCCGTCGTCGCTGACCTCGACCGCCACGACCGGGACCCCGCGGGCCGCGATGCCGAGAGCCACCCGATAGCCGATCGAGCCCAGCCCGGCCACGATGACGTGGTCGTGGATCCCGCCCGGGACCGTTCGCCGGCCGAGGGTCTGGAGGAGACGTGACCGGATGAGGGCGTCGGTGATGAACGCATAGACGACGGCCACGATCGCGGCGCCGACGAGGCTGAGGAAGATCGCGTAGATCCGCAGGGCCGTGTTGGCGGCCGCGCCCGAGATGTCGGCCGGCAGCGATGCGCCGGTCAGCAGCGTGATCGCGTAGGACACGGCATCCAGCGGCGTCAGCCCGGCCACGACGTCGAAGAAGACCGCCGAGCCGCCGGCTAGCAGGACGAGGATCAGGCCGAAGCGCAGGAGCCGCCCCTCCGGTGCCGAGACGCGAGTCTTGATCGTGGCGATCGGCCCGCGCCGGGTCCGCTGCGTCGGCGCGGGCCGGACCGGCGGCGGCGCCGCGGCCGGTCCGGTGGCGCCCCCACCCGCGGCCGGGTCGGCGGCATCGACCACGTCCACGAGGATGAGATCGGCGGCGGTGGACGGCACGTCGGGGAGCAGCTCCACGCTCCGATCGGGGTTGAGCCGGGCGATCGGGATGGACCGGGAAGACGACGCAGGATCGGTGGACCCGCGCGACGCGATGAGCCGGCCGCCGAGCCAGAAGCGCGTCCCGCTCTCGCCGTCGATGGCGGCCGACACGAAGCCGGGTGCGGCGAGCGCCGAGGACGACAACGCGACGGCGTCCGGGAACAGCTCCGGGATATGCGAGCCCAGCTCCTGGTCGAACATCCGGATGACGATCCGGATCGTCGGGTTGAGCTCGGCCGCGGCCAGGGCGGTGTTGAGATTGGCCAGGTCGTCATCACTGGTCACGACGATCGCTGACGCGGACTCGACATCGGCCGCAGCGAGGACGCGGGACAGCCGCGCGTCGCCGACGATGAGCCTGACACCGGCCGCGGTCAGATCGTCACGCGAGTCGTCATTCGCCCCGATGCCGACGACCACCTCGTCGCGCATCCGGAGCTCCTCGACGGTGCGCAGGCCGAGATGATCGAGGCCGCAGACGACGACATGACCGGTGGGCATCCGCGCAGTCTACGGTCGCGGCTCGACCTGGGCGGCCTCCTCGTCCACTTCAGTCGTCGAGGTCGCCCGCGAGGAGCGCCGCGATCTCCCGGGCGTTGGTCGTGCCGTAGTTGGCGTAGCAGTTGTTCATCAGGACGTGCGTGTCCTTGGCCTCGGTCGCCGCGTGGCGGATGCGTGGGACCCACTCCTCGAGCTCGGCGCGACCGTACAGGTAGCGGAAGCGCTCGGCCGGGGTGATGCCCTTGGCCTCCCACGTCTCGCGGTTGCGACCATGGAACCGGACGAGGGCGAGCTCGGACGATGTCACCGCTGTGACTGGTGGCACGCTGCTCTTGAAGCCTTGTGGCTCGTCGACCATCACGAAGGCGATGTCGCGATCGCGCAGGAAGCGCATCGTCCGCTCGGCGTTCTTCTCATTCAACCACGAGGCGTTCCGGAACTCGACGGCCGGGGTCATCCCGTCGAGGCGTCGGACCGCGTCCTCGATCGTCGCGTGGTTGTCCGACGACGGGAAGAACCAGCGAGGGAACTGGAGGAGGATCGAGCCGAGCTGGCCCGCCTCGCGGAGCGGCTCGAGCCCGTCGCGAAAGGCCGCCCAGACCTCGTCGAGCAGCTCTGGCGGCAGGTCCTTGGCGTAGATCCTGCTCCTCGCCGCGGCCGGCTCGGGGAGGGCTTCGCGGATCGCCCTGGGCAGTCGCTTCGTCTCCGTGCCCTGCCCGGTCATCAACGCGTGTGCCTTGATGTCGAAGGTGAAGTCGGCCGGCGTTCGCTCGACCCACAGCTGTGACGTCTTGGCCGATGGCAGCGCGTAGTAGGTGGCGTCGACCTCGACCAGCGGGAACGTTGAGGCGTAGTACAGGAGCCGTTCCTCGGCGGTTGTCGCGGCGGTCGGGTAGAAGACGCCGCTCGCGGTCATCGTCGGGTCGGTCCAGGACGCGGTGCCGACGCGGATGTGGCCGCCGCCGGTCACGCCGATCGGGACCATCGCGGCGCCCTCGAGCGCTTCGCCTCGGGCGCCGGCGATGGGCGCACCGGGGTCGTTCGGGTCGATGGTCTCCGTGGCGGTCACCATCAGATGATGCCTCGGCGGGCCGCCCCCTGGCACGGACGGACGAGCGTCGACCATTGCGCCCGCGTGACAGTGGGGCCTCGACCTTGGTGGATCGACGTGGCGACCGCGTGACCAGGGAGCGTTGGTGAGCCCGGTGGGACTTGAACCCACGACCGAGAGATTAAGAGTCTCCTGCTCTGCCGCTGAGCTACGGGCCCGACGGCATGATACCCGAAGATCCCCGTCCGTCCGACCTATCGACCCGGAGCGCGCCGGAGCGTATCCTCGGGGCGTTCGACCGCGGCCCGACCCTGTCGGGCCGCACCCGACCGTCAGTGCGAGACAGCGCCATCGAACTCCAGTCCGAGATCAGGATCGTGGTCGGGCGGCTCAGTGAGCCCGCCGACGAGGATCGGCCGTGGTGGTGGCAGTCGTCCTGGAAGGTCGAGGGCGTCGAGGTCACCGTGGGCGGGCTGGCCCGGACGGACAGTGACGCGATCCTGGAGGCGGCCGCGCGGACGCTCGACCTGCACGTGACCGCCGAGCCCGATCCCGAGCCGGCGAGTGGTCCGGTGGAGAACCTCCTGTTCAGGGTCCCGCGGGCCACCGATCCGCCGGAGGCCGTCAGCGGCTAGACCGGCGCCGATAGACTTGGCACATGCCGACCAAACTGATCCTCGACGTCGACACGGGGACCGACGATGCCGTCGCCCTGATGCTCGCGGCGCTCCATCCGGACCTCGAGCTCCTCGGGGCGACCACCGTCAACGGCAACGTGCCGGTCGAGTCGTGCACGGAGAACTCGTTGCGGGTGTTCGACCACATCGGGATCCCGGTCCCGGTGTTCGAGGGCGTCAGCCATCCGATCGCCCGTGATGATTTCCCGATCCCGCGGTCGAACATCCGGAGCACCGGCGCCGTACACGGCGGCCTGCTCGACATCCCGCCAGCGACCTCGACGAAGCAGTCCGCCGGCGCGGTCGAGTTCCTGATCGAGACCTACCGTGCGGCGACGGACCCGATCGTGCTCGTGCCGGTCGGGCCACTGTCGAACATCGCCACCGCGCTGGCCGCGGAGCCGCGCCTCCGAGACTGGATCCCGGAGCTGGTGATCATGGGCGGCGCCGATCGATATGGGAACGTCACGCCACGGGCCGAATTCAATGTATGGGCCGACCCGGCGGCTGCCCGCGCGGTCCTGGGCAGCGGGGTGCGCCGGATCACGCTCGTGCCGCTCGACGCGACCCACCAGGCGCTCGTCTCGCTCGATGATTGCCGGGCGTTTCGGGCGCTCGGGACGCCGGCCGGGGAGGCTGCGGCGCGCTTCACCGAGCGTCGGATCGAGGGTTACGACGCGACCCAGCCGATGAAACGCCCGAACGCGGCGCCGGTCCACGACGCCCTGGCGGTCGCCTCACTGATCGATCCGGCTGTCATCTCGACGCAGTTCCTGCACGTCGACGTCGAGACCCGCGGCGAGCTGACCGTCGGCGAGACCGTGGTCGACACGAACCGCCGGGGTGACGGTGAGCCGAATGTCCACGTCGCGCTCGACGCCGACGAGCGGCGCTTTGTCGCGATCCTGCTCGAGACGTTCGCCCGGACGGCCGCATCCGCCTGAGACCTCGATCGCCGGTTTGGGTCTGGCGCCCGAAACCGGAGGGTCGCGTCCGGACGTACCTATCCCAGTCGGCGGCTACATCGCCGACCTACCATTCTCCTATCGAGGGCCTGCGCCATGCGATTCCCAGCCATCGTCGGTTCATCGCTGTTCGCCGCCGTCATCCTCGCCGGATGCAGCTCGAGCGGCGCGTCGGTCGCACCCGTCACTCAGGCACCCGTCACTCAGGCACCCGTCAGTCACGCCCCCGTCAGCCAGGCCCCCGTCAGCCAGGCGCCGGCGTCCCAGGCACCCGCATCCGGCGCCACGATCGAGGCAAAGGCGGTCGGCTCGATCGGCACCGTGCTCGTCGCTGGCTCGAACGGGATGACGGTCTACACCTTCACCCAGGACACGAAGGACAGCGGCAAGAGCGCCTGCATCGGTGGCTGCGCCGCGACCTGGCCACCGCTGACCGTGGCCGCCGGTGCCACCCCGACCGCCGGGACCGGAGCGACGGGCACGCTGGGCACGATCACCCGCGACGACGGGACGCTCCAGGTGACCTACAACGGCCTGCCGATCTACTTCTTCAAGAACGACAAGGCGCCCGGCGACGCCAACGGGGTCTACCAGAACTGGCAGGCCGTCAAGCCCTGACACCAGCCGACCTGTCGCACTTGACGCCTCTCCGGCACCCGCCGCGAGGGGCGTTCGTTCGTCGTGGACCGCCCGCCGTCGGACACCGCCCGCCGTCGGGCGGTCCGGGATGCTACCCTGACGTGGTCCTTTCATTGGCCGGTCCTGTGAGGCTGGCGTACCGGTCCCGTGAGGCCGGCGAAGGAGGCATTCGATGTCCGCGCACGCGTCCGCCCACCGAGCCCGCGAGGCCGGTGGGCTCGTCGTATCCGGGGTCAAATGATCGCTCGAACCGTGCCGCCGTCTCCTCGCACCAGTGCGGTCGTCGATCCGCGGATCGGCGATCTCGGGCCTGCCTTGCTGGCCCTCGAGGATGGCGCCGTCTTTCCGGGCGTGGCGTTCGGGGCGGGTATCGCGGCCGGTGGCGACCTCGTCGTCAACACCAGCCAGACGGGTTACCAGGAGGTCTGCACCGACCCCTCGTACGCTGGCCAGGTCGTCGTCATGACCTATCCGCTCATCGGCAACTACGGCCGCCTGGCCGACGATGACCAGTCAAGCCGTCCGTGGTTGCGGGCGCTGGTCGTCGCCAACGCGACCGCCGCCGTGCTCGACGACGCCCGGCAGCTGGCAGCCCTTCTCAGGGACGATGGCATCCCGGCCATCGCCGGCGTGGACACCCGCGCCCTGGCCCGTCACCTCCGAACCCACGGAAGCCTGCGCGGGATCGTGACCGCGCCCGGCCAGACGGACCCGGCCGAGGCCGTGGCGGCCGCCCGGTCGGTGCCGCGCTGGGAGGACCAGGACTTCGTCGGCCAGGTCTCGCCGTTCTCGATCATGGATATCGGCACCGCCGAGGAAGGCGGTCCGCTGATCGGCATCATCGACTTCGGGCTGAAGTCGAACATCGTCCTCGCGATGCGCCGACGTGGGGCTCGCGTCCGGATCCTGCCGCACACGATCTCGAGCGCGGTGGCGCTCGCCCGCGACGTCGACGGGTTGATCCTCTCGCCCGGGCCCGGCGATCCTGCCCGGCTCGACGGACCGGTCGCCCTCGCCCGGGCGGTCATCGATGACGGCCGGCCCCTGCTCGGGATCTGCCTCGGGCATCAGATCGTCGCCCGGGCGGCCGGCGCGGAGACCAACCGGCTCCGGTTCGGGCACCACGGCGCCAACCACCCGGTCCGCGATCTCGAGCTCGGCCTCGTCCAGGTGACGGCGCAGAACCACGAGGTCCAGGTCGTCGGCGGGTCGATCCCCGCCGCCTCGGGCTTCCGGGTCAGCCAGGTCAACCTCAACGACGGGTCCGTCGAGGGCCTCCGCCACGGCGAGAAGCCGATCGAGACAGTCCAGTATCACCCGGAAGGGGCGCCTGGGCCGCTCGATGCACTGGCGGTATTCGACCGGTTCGTGGCGGCGGCTTCCTCGGCACGGCGCGTCATGGGCTGAGGGCCGCCGCGCTCACCTTGCCTTCAGGTTCGTGGAGTACGATTCGTCCCGATGGCCATCATCGTCAACCCGCGGCCCCCAGCACATGGTCCCAGACGCCGGCGCGCGCCCGCCCGCGGATCCGATGGCCTGCGCCGAGGCGCCGCGGTCGGCATCGCCCGGATCACGGCCGGTCTGGTTGGTCTGGCACATCACCAGGGGACGGCGCTGCCCGGGATGGCGGCGGCGCGGGTCTGGCCTGACGGCCTGGCGGCGCTGGCGGGCCAGCTCGGTTCGACGATCCTCGTCATCGGCACGAACGGCAAGACGACCACCGCAGGACTGATCGCCGAGATCGTCTCGCGGGCCGACGGGCGGCCGATCGCGAATCGGTCCGGCGCCAACAGGCGGCAGGGCATCATGACCTCACTCGTCGGTGCGTCGGACCTCCATGGACGGCTGCTGGCCGACCATGGCCGACCGCGTGCCGCGGTCTTCGAGGTCGACGAGCTGGCGCTCGAGCAGATCCTGCCCGACCTCGGCGCGTCGGTCATCGTCGCGACCAACCTCTTCCGCGATCAGCTCGATCGCTATGGCGAGGCGGA
>JBBRXB010000013.1:0-74253 GCA_038248915.1 Candidatus Limnocylindrales bacterium
AGACGCATTGGCTCAGCGCGGACGGCGCGGCCTGGCTGCGAGACGTCCCGATCGGGGCCGAACAACAGGCGGTGATCCCCAACGGTGCACTGATCGAATTCCGGCTCCTTGCAGCCGGTGGTCCTGGCCTCGTGGCGCTCGGCGAAGGTTCTGGTGTGGGGGCGCCCTCGATCTTTGTCTCGGCCGATGGCATCAGCTGGCAGCCGACCGCGCCGGTCGCTCAGTTTCCCGCGGGTATCGTCCCAAGCGGCTTCGTCGTGGCAGGTCGGACGATCGCCGCCGTTGGCGACGGCCCGGGAGCATGGCTCGGCGCCGTCCGCTGAGTCCGGCGAAGGTTTCAAGCGTCGTCATCGCCCGCCCCACGGGACGCGACCACCGGATCCCCGGTCAGGCCGGGGCCGACTCCGCGGCGCCGCCGGCAGGCGACGGGTAACGTCGCTCGACGTAGTCCTCGAGGATCCCGATGAACTCGGCGACCAGGCCGTCGCCCCGAAGCGTCCGATCGAGACGGCCGTCGATGAACACCGGTGCCACCGGATCCTCGAACGTGCCGGGCAGTGAGATCCCGATGTCTGCGTGCTTGCTCTCGCCGGGCCCGTTGACGACGCAGCCCATGACCGCGACCCGCATCTCCTCGACGCCCGGTCGCGTTGCCTGCCAGTCGGGCATCCGGTCCTTCAGGTGCTGCTGGATCTGCTGGGCCATCTCCTGGAAGAACGTCGAGGTGGTCCGGCCGCAGCCCGGGCAGGCCGACACCTGCGGCTGGAATGAGCGGAGGCCCATCGACTGGAGGACCTGTTGGGCGACCTCCACCTCGCGCTCGCGCGGTGCCCCTGGCTCCGGCGTGAGCGAGACCCGGATGGTGTCGCCGATACCCTCGTTGAGCAGGATGGCGAGCCCCGCCGTCGAGGCGATGATCCCCTTGTCGCCCATCCCGGCCTCGGTCAGACCGAGGTGCAGCGGGTAGTCGCTGCGGGCCGACAACAGTCGATAGACGTCGACGAGGTCGCGGACCCCGGACACCTTGGCCGACAGGATGATCCGGTCGTGACGCATGCCCGTCGCCTCGGCCAGCTCCGCGGAACGGATGGCGGATTCCAGCATCGCCTCGATCATCACGTCGCGCGCGTCGCGGGGCTGGGCCGCGAGGGCGTTGGCGTCCATCAGCTCGGTCAGGATGGCCTGATCGAGCGAGCCCCAGTTGACCCCGATGCGGACCGGTTTGTCATGGTCGACGGCGACCTTGACGATCGTCGCGAAATGCTCGTCATGGCGCTTGGCCCCGACATTGCCCGGATTGATCCGGTACTTGGCCAGCGCCGCGGCCATGGCCGGGTACTCGACGAGAAGCTTGTGCCCGTTGTAGTGGAAGTCGCCGATGATCGGCACATCCACCCCCAGGCCGCGGACTTTGCGGACCATCTCGGGGACGGCCGCGGCGGCCTCCTCCGTGTTGACGGTCACCCGCACGAGCTGCGACCCGGCGTGGGCCAGCCGCGCGACCTGGATGGCCGTGCCGTCGGCGTCGGCCGTATCGGTGTTGGTCATCGACTGGACGACGACCGGGTGGGCGGACCCGACCAGGACGCCGCCGACGTCGACGCTGACCGTCGGCCGGCGGCGCGGTCGCAGGCTATCCAGGGAGCTCATCTCTGGCTAGCCGCCCAGGCTGCGGATGATGTCGAAGCCGGTCACCCAGATGATGAACGCGAACAGGAACACGAACCCGACGACATACGTCATCTGCTCCGCCCGCACGCTGATGCGCGTCCCGAAGATGCGCTTGAGTGTCAGCATCAGCATCCGTCCACCATCGAGCGGTGGGAACGGCAGGATGTTCACGACCGCCAGGTTGGCCGACAGGATGCCCGCCACGTAGAGGGTCATGATCGGGCCGCTGTTCCAGAAGATGTCGCCGATCTGGGTGGCGATGCCGACCGGGCCGGAGACCGGTGGCGGGGCAGTCGGATCGTTGGCGACGGAGGTCACGAGGCTGGCCAATCCGCCGACGATCAGCCCCATCCAGCGGATGGTCTGGTCGGCACCGACCTGGATCGCGACCGGCAGGTCGTTGGTCGTGTACTCGCCGAAGAAGTAGGCCTCGAATGGCTTGTCGACGCCGGAGATCCCGAGGGCCCCCTTGTTGGCGTCGATCTCGGCCTGCGAGCGAAGTGTCACCGGCACGTCACGCCGCTGACCATCCGCGCCGGCGATCGTCAGGGTGATGGTCTCGCCGGCGTGCTCGCGGAGGGCGCCCAGGGGCGTCGGACCGGTGATGAACTGGTAGCGCTGCCCGTCGACCGCCACGATCGACTCGCCCGGCTGGAGGCCGGCCGCCGCCGCTGGCGACGCGGGCTGGACCTCGAAGAACTTGACCCCGACGAATGGCGACGCGAGCCAGGCGATGCCGGTGAAGATGACGAAAGCGAGGAACACGTTCATCGCCACGCCGGCGATGAGGATGGTCAGCTTCTTGAGCAGGCCCTGGTGCGCGAACGAGCGCGGGTCGTCAGCGTCCGTGCCGTCCTCGCCCTCGAGCTTGACGAAGCCGCCGATCGGCAGCCAGTTGAGCGTGTAGAGGGTCTCACCGCCCGAGGCCAGGACCTTGGCGCGCGGCGGGAAGCCGATCCCGAATTCGAGGACGCGGACCCTCGACAGCCGAGCGGTGATGAAGTGGCCGAGCTCGTGGATGACGACGAGGCCGCCCAGGATCAGGATGAACAGGACGACGGTGATGATCGACTGGATGAAACCGGTCACGCAGAGGCTCCGAAGCGGGTGGTGGCAAAGGCGTCGCGGACGACGCGGTCGAGCTCGATGAGCTCGTCGGTGTCGAGCACGGCTTGCGACGAGCCGAAGCGGTCCACGGCGGCCTCGAGGAGGCGCGGGATGCCCGGGAAGTCGAGGCTGCCATCGAGGAAGCGCGCGACCGCGACCTCGTCTGCGGCGATCAGCGCGGCCGATGCGCGCGGTCCGAGCCGACCCGCGTCGCGCGCGATCCGCAGCGCCGGGAAGCGCGTCTCGTCGGGCGCCCGGAACTCCAGGCGACCCGCGGCGATGAGGTCTGGCGGCGGCGCCGGCGACGGTCGCCGGTCCGGGTAGGTCAGGGCGTACTGGATGGGAAGTCTCATGTCGGGGGTGCCCAGTTGGGCCTTGAGCGAGCCGTCCACGAACCGGACGGCGGAGTGGACGACGCTCTGCGGGTGGATGACCACTTCGATCGCGTCGTAGTCGACATCGTACAGCCAGTGTGCCTCGATGACCTCCAGCCCCTTGTTGGCAAGGGTCGCCGAGTCGATGGTGATCTTGGCGCCCATCGTCCAGGTCGGGTGGCGGAGCGCCTGCTCGGGCGTGACGGACGCCATCGCCGCCGCTGAGGCGTCGAGGAACGGGCCGCCCGAGGCGGTCAGGATGAGCGCCGAGACGCCGGTCATCGGCTCGCCGACGAGGCATTGCCAGATGGCCGAGTGCTCCGAATCGATCGGGCGCAGCCAGGCCAGCGGGCTGGCATACGGGTCGGCCGCGGTCCTCGCGGCGACGGCCGCGGCGAGGTTGCGCGCAAGCGGCATGACCAGGTGTCCGCCCGCAACCAGGGTCTCCTTGTTGGCGGTCGCGACGACCTTGCCGGCCCGCAACGCGGCGAGGACCGGCCGGAGGCTGACGACCCCGCCGGTGGCGACGATGACGAGGTCGACATCCTCGCGCGTGGCGAGGGCCTCCAGCGCGTCCGCGCCGCCGACGCGTTCCGCGCCTGGCGGCAGGTCCAGCCCGGCGAGCGCCAGGCCGTCGGCGAGCGCCACCGCGGCCGGTCGGAGCCGGACGGCCTGCTCGGCGAGCAGGCCCGCGTTCGAACCGGTCGCCAGGGCGACGACCCGGAAGGCGTCGGGCAGGCCCGCCAGGACGTCCACGGTCTGGCGGCCGATCGATCCGGTCGAGCCGAGGAGCGCGACGCGCGTCGGCGGCCGCTCCCCTGGCCCGGGCCGGTCAGCGGATGAGCGCGAGGACATACAACGTCACGACGGGGGCGGCGAACACGAACGAATCGACCCGGTCCAGCATCCCGCCATGCCCGGGGATGAGCGTGCCCGAATCCTTGGCTCCGGCAGCACGCTTGATGACGGACTCGGCGAGGTCGCCGGCCTGGGCCGCGAGCGCGGTCAACGGCCCGAGCACGAGCGCGTGGATCGGGTCCTGGCCCAGGCCCCACAAAAGGACAGCGACCACGAGGGTCGTAGCGATGACCCCGCCGACGAGACCCTCGACGGTCTTGGATGGCGAGATGTGGGTGAGGAACTTCGTGCGACCGAGGTTCTTGCCGACGAGGAAGGCGCCCGTGTCATAGGACCAGACCGCCAGCACCAGCAGGAGGATCCAGCCACGCTCGCCGCCGAGGACTTCGAGGGGTGACCCGGCCGGCACCGCCGGGGCCGCCTGCCCGAGCCGGATGAGGAAGGCCAGCAGCGAGACGTAGAGCGCACCAAAGACCGTGGTCATCCACGCCTGCAGGCCATCCTTCGGATCGACCCTGGTGAACGAGGCGACCGCGGCGAGCACGATCCCGACCGCGACCAGGAGGAGGCCGCTGCTCTCGAGCGTCTTGGGCGATGCCGCGTCGAGGACGACGACCAGGGCGAGCACCGTCCCGAGCCACGCGAACGGCGAATAGCCGGCCGTCCTGAGCAGCCGGAACACCTCGACGGCGGCGAGGACCGTGACGAGCGCGACCGCCGCTGCGAGCACCACGCCGCCGAGCGCCAGGACGACCAGCAGGACCGGCACCAGCACGGCGGCACTGGTCGCTCGTTGACGCATCGCTCCCCTGCCCGGACCGGTCAGCGACCGAACCGGCGATGGCGTCGGGCGAATTCGAGGAGGGCGGCGTCGAAGGCGTCGGGCCCGAAGTCGGGCCAGAGCGTCTCGCACGTGTAGAACTCGGCGTAGGCCGACTGCCAGATCAGGAAGTTCGACAGCCGCTGCTCGCCGCCGGTCCGGATGACGAGGTCCGGATCCGGGATGCCGGCGGTATAGAGCGCCCCGCTGATGGCGGCCTCGTCGATGTCATCGGGCGGAAGACCACTGGCGGCCAGCCGTCGGACGGCATCCACGATCTCGGTCCGGCCGGCGTAGTTGAAGGCGATGTTGAGCAACAGCCGGTCGCCGCCAGCGGTCGCCGCCAGCGCCTCTTCGATGGACGCGCGGGTGGCGACGGGCAGCTCCTCGAGCCGGCCGAGCAGGCGGATCCGGACACCCTCGGCCCGCAGCTCGTCGGTCTCGCTCCGGATGGCCGCCTCGAGGAGACCGAACAGACCGGTCACCTCGTCATCGGTCCGCGCCCAGTTCTCACGGCTGAAGGCGTACAGCGTCAGGACCGGGACACCGCGGCGGACGGCGTGGCGGAGCAGCTCGCGGATGGCCTCGACGCCGGCCCCGTGGCCCTCGAGCTCGGGCAGGTCGCGCTGGCGCGCCCAGCGGCGATTGCCGTCCATGATGATCGCCACGTGACGCGGCAGGTCATCCGCGGGGAAGGTCGGCTGCTCGCCGTCCGGGGTCACCGGCGACGTCGCGCTGTCGCTGTCGGGCGCCGCGTCATGCGCCGCGGGCGGCGCATCGGTCGGCCTGGCCAGCTGGGCTCGGGTCACTAGACCTCGAGGACCTCCTGTTCCTTCGCGGCGCCAAGACGGTCGATCTCCGCGGTGTGGCGATCCGTCGTGCGCTGGAGTGTCTCGAGCTGTCGATGACCCTCGTCCGTGCCGACCACACCGTCGCGCTCCTCTTTCTTGAGGGCGTCGGCGGCGTCGCGGCGCAGATTGCGGATCTCGACCTTGGCTTCTTCCATCCGCTTGTGGACGACCCGGACGAGGTCCTTGCGACGCTCCTCGGTCAGGGGCGGGATATTGAGCCGCACGACGGTGCCGTCGACGTTGGGCATCAGGCCGATGTCGCTCTTGGTGATGGCCTTCTCGATCGCCCCCAGGACGCCCCGGTCCCACGGCTGGATGACGATCTGGTGCGGCTCCGGGACGCTGATCCCGGCCAGTTGGTTGAGCGGCGTGGATGTCCCGTAGTACTCGACGTGGATCCGCTCGACCAGCGCGGTCGACGCGCGGCCAGTCCGGATGCCCTGGAAATCGCGCTCCATGGCATCGACCGCGCGGGCCATCTTGTGGTCCGCGTCGGCGATGATCTCGCTGCTCATGCTCGCGCACCTCCGGCGGCGCCAGAAGCGCCCGAGATGAGTGTCCCGACCGGCTCGCCGGCGGCCACCCGCGTGATGTTGTCAGGTCGGTTGAGGTCGAAGACGACGATGGGCAGATCGTTCTCCATGCACAGACTCACCGCGGTCGCATCGAGGACCTTGAGCTGGTCGCGAAGCAGGTCCGCGTAGTCGAGATGAGCGTACCGCTGCGCGTCGGGGTGCGCCATCGGATCCTTGTCGTAGACGCCGTCGACCTTGGTCGCCTTGAGCAGGACCTCGGCGTTGATCTCGACCGCACGCAGGGCGGCCGCGGTGTCGGTCGTGAAGTAGGGGTTGCCGGTACCCGCGACGAACAGCGCGACCCGGCCCTTCTCGAGGTGACGGATGGCGCGCCGCCGGATGTACGGCTCGGCCACCTCGTTCATCGCGATGGCGGTCATCACCCGGGTCGGGACCCCGGCCCGCTCGAGCGCATCCTGGAGCGCCAGGCCGTTCATCACGGTCGCGAGCATGCCGATGTAGTCGCCGGTCGCCCGGTCCATGCCACGGGCGGACGCCGCCAGTCCGCGGAAGATGTTCCCGCCACCGACGACGATGCCGACCTGCACACCGAGACCGTGGATCTCGGCGACCTGGCGGGCGATGAACACGCAGACCGCCGGATCGACGCCGTACTGACGGTCGCCGAGGAGGGCCTCGCCAGACAGCTTGAGGAGGATCCGCCGGTAGCGGAGCGGGCGTGCGTCCGTGGGCGAGTCCGTCACAGCTCCTCCCCGAGCGCGTAGCGGGTGAACCGGCGAACCCGGATGTTCTCGCCGATCGTGGCGATCTTCTCGGTCACGAGGTCGCGCACGGTCCGTTCCTCGTCGCGGAACGGCTGGTCGAGCAGGCAGACCTGCGAGTACCACTTCTTGAGCTGGCCCTCGACGATCTGCGGTCGGATGTTCTCCGGCTTCTTCTGGACCGACTCGTCCGCCAGCAGTTCAGCCTGCTTGGCGGCGAGGTCGGCCGCCGGGATGTGGTCGACGTCCACGTACAGCGGAGCGAGCCCGGCGACCTGGACGGCGAGGTCCCGGACGAGCTTCTGGAACTCGTCGGTCCGGGCCACGAAGTCCGTTTCGCAGTTGACCTCGATGAGGACGCCCACGCGGCCACCGGTGTGGATGTAGCTCGACACAAGGCCCTCGCGGGCGTCGCGATCGGCCTTCTTGGCAGCCGCTGCGAGGCCCTTCTCGCGGAGCACGGCGACGGCCTGGTCGAGGTCGCCGTGGGTCTCCGTCAGGGCGCGCTTGCAGTCCATGAAACCCGCGCCGGTTCGTTCGCGCAACTCCTTGACGAGCTCCGCCGAGATGTCCGCCATGGCTGTTCATTCTCCTGTCTCGCGGCGGCCCGGTCCGGACCGCCGAGGTGTCGCGCTGCTGAGTGCTGCCGGCCGTCCATGGCCGGCGATCGGTCCGGTGCGGTCGCCTCAGCCGGCCGCAGGCGAGTCGTCGGCCTTCTCGGCCGCTTCGCGGGCGAGCTCGGCGGCGATCTCCTCGGGCGACGCCTCGGCGGGCGGTTCGGCGACGGCGGCCTCAGCCCGTGCGACACGGTCGCCGGGCAGCAGGTCATCGTCATCGGCGTCAGGCTCGAACGACAGCGCGGCGCCACCCGCGAGGGCGGCGACGAGCTCATCGGTCGCGCCAGGGACCTCGTCCTCAGCCTCGGGCATGGCCATCGCCTCGATCTGCTCGGGCTCTGTGGCGCTCCGCGCGGAGCGCTCGCGGGCACCCTCGATCGCCGCGTCGGCCACCAGCGTGCAGAGCAGGCGAATGGCGCGGATGGCATCGTCGTTGGCCGGGATGATGAAGTCGAGCTCGTCGGGGTCGACGTTGGTGTCGCCGGTGCCGACGACCGGGATCTCGAGCTTGTTGGCCTCGGTCACTCCGATCCGCTCGCGGTGCGGGTCGACGATGAAGATGGCGCCCGGCAGGCGCTTCATCTTGCGCATGCCACCGAGCGTGCCCTGGAGCTTGACCATCTCCTCGGTCAGCTTGGCCGCTTCCTTCTTGGTCATCCGCTCGAAGTCGCCGTTGGCTTGGCGGGCCTCGAGCTGCTCGAGCAGGCCGATGCGCTTCTTGATCGTGACGAAGTTGGTGAGCATGCCGCCGAGCCAGCGCTTGTTGACGTACGGCTGGTTGGCGCGGGTCGCCTCCTGCGCGACCGGCTCCTGGGCCTGCTTCTTGGTGCCCACGAACAGGACCTGGTCGCCACGAGCGACGGTCTCACGGACGAATTCGAGCGCGACGTCCAGGCGCTGGACGGTCTGGGCCAGGTCGATGATGTGGATCCCGTTGCGCTCGGCAAAGATGAAGGGCTTCATCTTCGGGTTCCAGCGGCGGGTCTGATGGCCGAAATGGACACCGGCCTCGAGCAGCTGGCGCATGGAGACGGACGGCACGGTGAGCGACCTCCTGTCGGTTCGTTACCTCCGCGGACGCCGTCGCCGGGGACCGGTGGGCCGTCGGGCCCTGCCGGCACCGTCCCGGTCGGGAACGGTCCGCGTGTGTGCTCCACGCCTGGTGACGTGGGCGATGGGTTCTGGCGGCTCGGGGACGGACCCCGGACCGGGCGGGAGTGTAGCACGGGTCGCGGTGCGGGCTCGGTCGGGGGCTGGGCCGGCGCGTTCGAATTCGGTCTGTGGCGCGCGCCGCCGCCGGACCAGGGTAGCCACCGCGACATGCAGGCGCACGTGGCCTGCTACTCACCGGCCGCCGGGCGGAGCGCGACGTGGGCCAGGAGCAGTCGCAGCGGCCGCGGCAGTCGACTGGGTTCAAGCTCCTCGATGATGGCGCGGATGTAGCGCACGTTGCGGTTCGAGATGCTCCGAATGAACCGGCGAAACTGTTGATGCGTGGCCTGTCCCTGCCACGCCGGCTGCCTCTGGAATGTGGACCAGGCCTGAGCATCGCCTTCGAGCTCGGCAAGACCGGGAATGGCGGGTGCGCCGAGGGCGCGGATCAGCTCATCTTCCAGGTCTGCGCTGCAGACGAAGAACCCGAGCCGTTCAAGCTCGTCGCGCGAAAGGTTCGATCCGTAACCGGCCCGCTCAAGGGCGGTTCGGAACACGCCCTCCTCGCCCTCGTCACACATGCCGGCGATCCTGACCTGAGCACGCTGGCCGGCCAGCTCCGCCAAGACTCGCGTGATGGCATGCGCACCACCGATCGGCATGATGGCAAGGTCCTCCGCCTCGATGTCTCGTCCCAGTCGCCGGGCGGCCAAGGTCAGCGCCAATCTGTCGGTTGCGCCTTCGACGATCACGATCGTGTGCACCGAATAGCTATACCGCATCAACGGCACCCCACGCGCTCGTGCCGACCCCGAAGGAGCAGGTCCTCACATGGCGTGCCGGTGATGCCGCACCTTCCCGCCGGGTTCGACGACCACGAGGTCGAAACGCAAGGGCAGCCGCGGCAGGGCCGAGCCATCCGGGAGCGAGCCCCGGTCGAGCAGCCCGTATGCCGCCGCCCGCACCCGGACCCGCTTCCGGTGGTCAACGGTCTCCTCGGGCAGGCCGAATTCGCGGCCGGCTCGCCAGCGGACCTCGACGATGACGAGCGCGGCTGGAGGACCCGGGTCGACCGCCACGAGATCGAGCTCGTGGCGACCGACATGGACGTTCCAGGCCAGGACGGTCCAACCAGCGTCTGCGAGCCGGGCGGCGACCAGCGTCTCGGCAGCATCACCCGCCTGCTGGGCCGCCGTCCGCATCGAATCGTCGGGTCGGTCCGTCACGGCGGGATCGTCGCAGACGGCTCTTAGCTGCGACGTATCCCGCGGTTCAGGCGAGGACGCCGATCTCGAGCGCGTCCGGTTCCCCGGCCTCGAGCGCGTCGAGGTCTTCCGCATCGAGCATCGCGTCGTCCGCCATGACCGGCACCAGCTCACGCGTCAGCAGCTCATGGATCGCCGAGGACGCGGAAGGATCGGCCAGCAGGTCGAGCTCCAGCTGATCCCCGGCCAGCGTCCGTTGCAGCGCCAGGAACGACCGCCGGTGGAACGGGGTCAGACCAAGCTCGCGGATGGCCATCCGATGCTCGAGTGTGGCGTAGCCCTGGTTGCGCTCCCAGCCGTAGCCCGGGTAGCGGGCGGCCAGCCGGCCCATCATCCGGTCGCGGACGACCTTGGCGACGACCGACGCGCAGGCGATCGAGTAGACCTTAGCGTCGCCGTCGACGATGTTCGAGTAGGGCCCCACGTGCGACTCGAACCCGACGATCCGGTTGCCGTCGACCAGCACGTGCTGATGGCCGCCGACGCGCGCGATCGCCCGGCGCATCGCGAGATGCGTGGCATGGTAGATGTTGAGCTGGTCGATCTCGTGGACGGACGCCGCGCCAACTCCGACCGCCACCGCACGAGCCCGGATGATCGGGGCGAGCCGCTCACGCTGGGCGGCCGACAGCGTCTTCGAATCGCGGACGCCGGGGATGCGATGGCAGCCGGGCCGCATGATGACCGCCGCCGCGACGACCGCGCCGCTGGTCGGAGCGACCCCGACCTCGTCGACGCCGACGACCCGCACGATCCCCTCGTTCCAGAGACGGCGCTCGTGGCGGAGGGTCGGGACGATCGGAGCCATCGACCGATAGCCTACCGGAATCGGACGACCCCGCCGGACGACCCGGACGGGCGGGGTCGACGGCCGAAGCCGGACACGGAGCGGACCATGCTCGGCCCGGCCGGTTTCAGCCGTTCGTGCGGCGCTCGCGCAGGGTGGCGGCCTTGCCGACGCGGTCGCGCAGGAAGTACAGCTGGGCGCGCCGGGCGACGCCGTGCCGGACGACCTCGATCTTTTCGATCCGTGGGCTGTTGATCTTGAACGTCCGCTCGACGCCGACGCCGGACGCGATACGCCGGACGGTGATCGAACGGGTGATGCCGCCGCCGCGCAGGCGCATGACGGTCCCTTCGAAGACCTGGATGCGCTCACGGGTGCCCTCGACGACCTTGGCCGACACCTTGACGGTGTCGCCGGTCGCGAGTTCCGGGAGGTCGGATCGGAGCTGGTCCTGGACGATCTCGTCGAGCACGGTCACGGGGCTGTTCCTGACTCTTCTGGGCAGCCGTGGCTGCGGTTTGGCGTTCGGAAGCGACGCGGACGGGCGTCGGCGGCGGAGTATAGCACGGCCTCGCCGGCGATCAGTCGCCGGCCACCAGGTCCGGGCGCCGGCTTTTCGTGCGCTCGACCGCCTGGTCGCGGCGCCAGCGAGCGATGGCGCCGTGGTCGCCCGAGGTCAGGATGCCCGGCACCTCCATCCCGCGAAAGACCGGCGGCCGCGTGTACTGCGGGTACTCGAGCAGCCCGTCGGCAAACGATTCCTCGATCGTGGAGGCGTCCTCGATGGCGCCCGGCAGCAGTCGGATGACGGCATCGATGACGACCAGGGCGGGCAGCTCGCCGCCGGTCAGGACGTAGTCGCCGATCGACAATTCGAGGTCGACCAGCGACCGGATCCGCTCGTCGACGCCCTCGTAGCGCGGGCACACGAAGATGAGATGCGGCCGCGTGGCGAGATCGGCGGCCCGCGCCTGGCGGAAGACCTCGCCGGCCGGGTCGAGCAGGATCGCGAGCGTGTCGTCGCGCCGGAGCGCATCGAGCGCACCAGCGACCGGCTCCGGCCGAAAGATCATCCCTGCTCCCCCACCGTATGGCGCGTCGTCCACCGAACGGTGGCGGCCGAGGCCCCATCGCCGCAGGTCGTGGATCCTGATGGTGGCCAGACCCTGCTCCTGGATCCGGCCCGGGATGCTCGCGGCGAGCGGGCCTTCCAGCATCGCTGGGAACAAGGTCAGGACGTCGATCTCGAGGATCACGCCTCGGCCGCCCCGGACGCCTCAGGTGCCTCGGACGGGTGCGCGGCGTCGGCCGCGTTCGGCGCGGGAGCGGACGCGGTCACAGCGGCGGCTCCCCGCCGGCTCTTGCGACGTGGCGCCTTCCGCCGCGTAGGATCCGGTCCGGCCGGGCGGGCCAGGCGCAGATCGAGCGACGCCGCGTCGACCACGATCTCGCCCCGGCGCGGCGCGAAGATCCGGATGAACGCCCTGACGGCGGGCAGGTCGAACGAGCCGTACCCCGCGCGATCGACCGTGAACACCTCGGTCTCGCCGACCCGGTAGATGTCCTTGACCGTGCCCAGCTCCTCGTCATCGAGGCCGCGCACGGCGCAGCCGATGACCTCGTGCCAGTAGTACGAGCCGCGCGCCAGATCCTCGTCGGGCCGGACCACGGATTCGAGGTACGCCCCCCGGAGCGCATCGGCGGCGTCACGCGACATCACCTCGCGGAAGCGGAGCCGCCAACCGGGTCCATCGGCGACGGCCTCCGCCGAGGCGATCGTCAAGGGTCGGCCGTCGCCCTCGCGGTAGAGCACCGCACCGGCCACGAAGCGGTCCTCGGGCCGATCGGTCAGGACCTCTGCCCGGACCGCGCCGCTGAGCCCGTGGACACCCCGGACGAGGGCGACCACGAGCCGTTCGTCGACGCTCAGAGGATCTCGAGTTGGACCGGCTCGCCGTCCCGGGCGGCGGTCACCTTGAGCAGGGTGCGCAGCGCCTTGGCGACGCTGCCATTGCGCCCGATGACCTTGCCCATGTCGTCCTCCGCGACGTGGAGTTCGATGACGGTCGCTCCGTCCTCCACCACGACTTCGACGGTCACGGCATCGGGGTCATCCACGAGGGACTTCGCGACGTATTCGACCAGATCCTTGGCTGCCATCGTCGCGGCCCCTTACTTGGCGGCGGGCAGGATGCCCGCCTGACGGAAGAGGCGCTGGACCGTGTCCGACGGTTGGGCGCCCTTGTCGAGCCACGCCTTCGCGCGCTCGGCGTCGACGACGAACTCGGTGGGTTCGCTGCGCGGGTTGTAGTGGCCGATGGTCTCGAGCGAACGCCCGTCGCGGGCGCTCCGACCGTCGGCGACGACGACGCGATAGCTCGGCTGCTTGTGCGCGCCGACGCGCGTTAGCCTGATTCGGACTGCCATGGGCGTTGGTGCTCCTCCTTGTTGGTCCGGGACGCGACGCGCCCGGCCTACTTGACGGTGACGATGAGGGCCGACTTGACCAGGTCCCCCGACACCGAGCCCGACGCGATCATCGCGTCGAATGGATCGACAAAGGGCTTGATCTCTTTGGTGTACGTGTCGAAGGCGGTCGGGTCAGCCGACTTTAGGGCGGCCTCAGCCATGGCCCGGATGGCCGCGATATCGACGAAGGCGGTGCCCGTGCCTGTGCCGACCCGATCGACCAGCTGCTGGTAACGGGCATTCGAGCCGAGCGACGTGGACGGCGTGGTGTCGAGCACGTGCTTGACGAAGCCGGGACCGGACCCGATGACGACGATCTTGGCCGTCACGGCATAGGCGATCTCGAGGTGGCCCGTCGGGAGCGGCATCAGCTGCAGGTTCGAGCCGCTGGCACCCGTCAGCTTGCCGAGGTCGCCGAGGTCGATGGTCGTGATAGTGGTCCCGTTGTAGTCCTCGTCGCGCACGGTGATGCCCTGCTGGCCACCACCGAGGGCGATGAACGAACCGAGCGAGGTGAACAGGTGGGCGGCGGCGGCCTGGTCGGTCGGCGTCACGATGAGACCACCTTCGGGCGCGCCATCGGCCGCATCGATGACGATCGCGCTGTCGCCGGCCCAGCCGAACGCGGCATCGGCGCCGCCGACGAGACCGAGCGCCTGGTCGATCTGATCGACCATCGGCTTCAAGGACGGCTCCGCGCGGTACAGGTCGAGGCCCTGCTTGATGGTCTTGCCGAGGTCGTTGTTGATGGCCACCACGATGGCCGTCGACGGGATCGAATCGAGGACGGCCGAGGCGCGATTCTCGGTCGGACCGACGGTCGTCTCCGGCTTCGGGGCCGTGGCCTCGAGGACGAGGGCGTCGTTGTCGAAGCTGAGCCAGTAGGCCGCCCAGTCCGGGATGACCTTGAGCATCGAGTCGCTGATCGCCGCGGGCGCGGCGCCACCCAGCGCCTTGGTGGCATCGTTGCCCCAGGCCATCAGCGGACGGAGAGCCGTGTAGACGAACCCGACGTGATCGCCGCTAGTCGAGTCGAGGGCGGTCTTGGGGCCCGGCTCCGAGGCGAAGCCGCCGTGGCCCTTGGTGTCGATGGCGGCCTTGACCGAGACGAGGTCACCGATGACGACGACCTTGCCGTCGACCACCGCGTAGGCGGGCTGGAGGCCAGCCGTCTGATCGAACTGGTGGATGGTCGTACTCGCGTAGTCGACACTCGTGGAGGTCGCGCCGGCCTTGGCGATGGCCGCATCGAGCCAGGCCTGGGCGGCGGCCGGATCCTTGATCGAGACGAGGGCCAGGATCCGAAGCCCGTTCAGGGCAGTCGTCTGGTCGCCGCTCGTGAGCGATGCCACCGTCGGTAGCGGGCCGACGCTGAACGCGAGCTCGCCATCGAACCATGGCTTGATATCGCCCGTGTAGGTCTGCTGATGGTTGGTCGTCTCGCGGACGAGGTCGTCGAGGACCTCGTCGAGCTTGGTCTCGAGGGCTGCCTGGTCCTTGAAGCCGGGGAACTTCTGGAGGAAGGTCCCGATCGCCTGGCGCTGGTTGCCGGGCAGATCGAGGCGCGCTTCCGCGTACATGATGGTGTGCTCGGGGACATAGCCGAGGACGGTCGAACCTGCGGTCCGCCCGCCGATGATCGCCGCGACGGCGGCCGAGGTGCCGACGATCAGGACGACGATGGCCAGGGCGGCCGCCCAGCGGAGGCGACCGCTGTGGCGACGTTCCGAGGCGGGCCGATCGGCGACGACCGGCGCCGAGATGGCCCAGGCGACGTCGTTCTCGTAGACCGGGGCCGGTCCGGACGGGCGGCTGGCCGGGGTCAGCGGTGTCGTCGGAGTGGCGGGGCTCCAGGCGGGCGCCGCCGCCGACGGATCTGTGACGACGGGGTCCCAGGCCGGCGCCAGCGGCGGCACCGGTGTCGTCGCGCGCGGCGGCGTCCCGGACGTGGTCGACTCGACCGGCGTCATCGGTGTCCGCGTGGTCTCATCGGATCCGCTCGATGTCGGATCGGTCCCTGGCTCGCGCTCGTCGGTCATCGTGTCCCCTCCTGCCGGCTCATCGCCGGCCCGTCAACGCGCCGAGGGCCGCACGCTTGCCGCCACCGGCGAGTTGCTTCATGAGCTTCTGCATCTCGAGGAACTGCTTCACCAGCCGGTTGACGTCCGGCAGGCTGGTGCCCGAACCAGCAGCGATCCGTCGCCGACGTGAGCTGTTGAGGATCGTAGGATCGCGCCGTTCGGTGCGCGTCATGGCTCGGATGATGCCCTCGGTCCGCTTGAGGTCCCCTCGGTCGACGGCGGCTTGCGCCTCGCCGGCAAGGTTGCCCATCCCGGGGATCATCGACATGACCTGGCCGAGCGGCCCCATCTTCTGCATCTGCTGCATCGAGTCGAGCATGTCGTCAAGGGTGAACGAGCCCTTGCGCATCTTGTCCTCGAGCCTGGCCGCCTGCTTCTGGTCGACGTGCTCCTGGGCCCGCTCGACGAGCGTCAGGATGTCGCCCATGCCGAGGATCCGGCCGGCGAGGCGATCCGCGTGGAAGATCTCGAGGGCGTCGGTCTTCTCGCCGGTGCCCAGGAACTTGACCGGGACGCCGGTCACGGCAGAGATGGACAGGGCCGCTCCGCCGCGGGCATCGCCGTCGATCTTGGTCAGGATGAGGCCGGTGACCGGGACCGCGGCCACGAACGCCTGCGCGACGGCGACCGCTTCCTGACCGGTCATCGCGTCGACGACAAGGAGCGTCTCGATCGGCCGGACCGCGGCGTTGACGGCGGCGATCTCGGCCATCAGGGCCTCGTCGACGGACAGGCGGCCGGCGGTGTCGAGGATGACCACGTCGCGGACCTGGCGTTTGGCGGCCTCCACGCCGCCGCGTACGATGTCCACGACGGCGGTGCCGACCGGCGCGCGATAGACCGGGATGTCGAGGCTCTTGCCGAGCGTCTCGAGCTGGTCCGCGGCAGCGGGTCGGTACGGGTCCGCGGCGACCAGCAGCGGCCGGCGACCGAGCTTGATTACGTGGCGGGCGAGCTTGGCCGTGGAGGTCGTCTTGCCCGAGCCCTGGAGGCCGACCATCGCCACCACCGCCGGGTTGCCCGACAGCCGGAAGGTCTTGTCGCCGGCCGAGAGGAGCGCGACGAGCTCGTCGTTGACGATCTGGACGACCTGCTGGCCGGCCGACAGGCTCTCGAGGACGTCGTGGCCGATGGCCCGCTCGCGGACCCGGGCGACGAAGTCCTTGACGACCTTGAAGTTGACGTCCGCCTCGAGCAGGGCGAGTCGCACCTCGCGCATGGCGGCGTCGACGTCGGCTTCGCTGATCCGGCCGCGGCCAGTGAGCGTGTCGAGGGTCTTGCGCAACCGGTCGCTGAGGGTGTCGAACATGGTTCGGGTGCGGGCTCCGTCGGGGTGGTGGGCCGGATCGACGAGGCGTCGGCCCGGGTGGTGCGCGAGTTCTGACGCACCGAGCAGGCGGAGTGTACCGCAGGCCCGTCCGAACGCCCCCGAAACGATGGTCCTGGGCGTCGCGGCGACGCACCGGTCATGTAGGCTGCGCCCTCGTGCGCAACCCGTTCGGTTCCGTGCTCTGGCGCAACCAGGCGTTCGTGCGAGTCTGGTCCGCCGCGACCATCTCGATCTTCGGGTCGCTGGTCACCCGCATCGCCCTGCCACTGGTGGCGATCCTCGTGCTCGGGTCCGGCGCGCTCGAGGTGGCGATGCTGCGCGGGCTGGACCTCGGCGCGGCGCTCGTGTTCGGGCTGGTGGCCGGCGCGTGGGTGGACCGCCTGCGACGCCGACCGGTGCTCATCTTGGCCGATCTCGGGCGGGCGGCGCTGCTCGGATCGGTGCCGGTCGCCTTCGTCCTCGGGGTCCTCGGCTTCCCACAGCTGCTCGTGGTGTCCGGGCTGGCGGCCGTCCTGACGACGTTCTTCGACGCCGCCGATAACGCCTACCTGCCGACGATCGTCGAGCGCGACCGCCTGGTCGACGCCAACAGCGCCCTCGCGGCGAGCGGCTCGGCGGCCGAATTCATGGCCTTCGGCATCAGTGGCTTCCTGGTCCAGATCTTCACCGCCCCGATCGCCATCGCCATCGACGCCGTCAGCTACCTCGTGTCGGCGCTGCTGCTCGGGTCGATCCGCCGGGAGGAGGCGCCGCCGCCCAAGGCGGAGGACCGCGAGCCGGTCATGACCGAGATCCGGGCCGGGCTGGAGCTGGTCCGCCACGATCCGATCCTGCGGGCGTTCGCCGGGGCCCAGATGGCGCTTGCGGCGCTATGGGGCATCTTCGGCGCGACGTGGTTCCTGTTCGTGCTCGACGACCTCCAGCTGAGCCCGGCCGTGCTCGGGGTGGTGGCCGGGGTCGGCGGCGGATCGTCGTTCATCGGCGCGGTCGTCGCATCGCGGGCCACCCGTCGCTGGGGCGTCGGGCCAGTTGCCATCGGCGGGATGCTGCTGGCAGCAGTGGGCAATGCGTTCATCCCGCTTGCTCCGTCGGGTCTGCCCCTGGTTGCCGTCGGCTGCCTCGTGATGCAGCAGCTGGTCGCAGATTCAGCGGTCACCGTCTACGACATCACCGAGGTGTCCGTGCGTCAGACCCTCGTCCACGACCGCGCGCTGGGCCGCGTGTCGTCGACCTTCCATGTGCTGGCCGTGCTGGCCCAACTGGCCGCGACGCTCGCGGCGGGCGTGCTGGCCGAGGTCATCGGCCTGCGGGCGACGTCATGGCTGGCGCCGTTGGGCGGAATTCTCGGCGCGGCGATCCTGTGGTTCTCGCCGGTCCGCCACCTGATCGTGCTGCCGGCCGCTGTCGGCGGCGGCGGTCCGCCGCTCGACCCCCACGCCATCGGTGTCGCGATCGAGATGGAACAGCCGCCGGGAGCGTAGACGGGGCCGGCCCGCGGCCGTCAGGCGAAGAGCGCCGCCACGAAGGCGTCGGGGTCGAACGGGATCAGGTCGCCGACGGCCTCCCCCACCCCGACGAACCGGACCGGGATCTCGAGGGCGTCCTCGATGGCGAAGACGATCCCGCCCTTGGCCGTCGAATCGAGCTTTGTCAGGACCACGCCAGTCAGCCCGACCGCCTCATGGAATGCCTTGGCCTGGGCGAGACCGTTCTGGCCGGTCGTGGCGTCGAGCACGAAGAGCGTCTATGGCTCGGCGCCCGGCAGTCGCTTGTCGATGATCCGGCGGACCTTGGACAGCTCGTCCATCAGGTTCGACTTGGTGTGCAGCCGGCCCGCCGTGTCCGCGATGACGAGGTCCGCGCCGCGCGCCACGGCCGCGTCGAGCGCGTCGTAGACGACGGCGCCCGGGTCGGCGCCGGGTGCGTGGGCGATCATCGGCACGCCGGCCCGGTCCGCCCAGATGCGGAGCTGGTCGATGGCCGCTGCGCGGAACGTGTCGGCGGCGGCAAGGATGACCGACCGGCCCTCGCCGGCATACCGGCTGGCGAGCTTCCCGATGGTCGTCGTCTTGCCGGTTCCGTTGACCCCGACCACGAGCACGACGGCAGGCCCACCGGTCACCGCAGACCGCGGGCTCCAGGCCAGATCGCGCGCCACGAGCAGGCTCGCGAGCTCCGTCCGGATAGCCGCCTCCGGACCGCCCGGGTCGCGACGGTTACGGGCGCGCTCGACCAGGTCGATGGCCAGGGCTGCCCCGACGTCGCCGGCGATGAGCGTCTCCTCGACGTCGTCCCAGGACGGTCCTTCGCCCGCTTCGGGCACGAGGAAACCGCGCAAGCGGGTCATGAACCCGCCACGCGTGCGTTCGAGACCGGCGTCGAGCGTCGCCTCGGTCGAGATCTCGGTCGACGGCCCGCGCGGTTCCGGCGATGGCGGGGCCGGCATCGGAGTCTCGCGGACCGGCTCGGCCCACACAGGGACGGGCCGCTCGACGGGCGGCAGCGGCGTGGGCAGCTCGATCGTCATCACCGCGGGCGGCGGCGCGTCGAACGGCAGCAACGGGTCGGCAGCCTGCGCCGGCTCGTCGGTCGTCTCGGGGTCGTCAGCGGCATCCTCGAAATCGGCCGGATCCGGCTCCCAGCCGGGCTCGACGAAGTCTGGGTCGACCGGCTCGTCGACCTCACGGACTGGCGGTTCCTCGTTGCGGTCACGGCGCCAGAAGGGCATCCGGGAAGCCTACCCGGCCAGGGCCGTTCGGTCCTGATCGCGCGCCGCAAGCGCCTGGGCCTCGTCGAGGCGGAGGCTGATGACCCGGCTGACGGAGTCGTCGCCGACGGTCACGCCGTAGAGCGCGTCAGCTGCCTCGATCGTCCCGCGGTTGTGGGTGATGACGATGAACTGGGTCTGATCGGCGAGGCTGCGCAGAGCGTCCGCGAATCGGCCGATGTTGGCCTCGTCGAGGGCGGCGTCGACCTCATCGAGGACGCAGAACGGGACCGGCCGGACCTCGAGCATCGCGAACAGCAGGGCGACCGCGGTCAGCGCTCGCTCGCCGCCCGACAGCATCGCCAGGGCCTGCGCTTTCTTGCCCGGCGGTCGCGCGACGATCTCGATACCGGTCGTCCCGAGATCGGACGGGTCGGTCATCGACAGCTTGGCGAAGCCACCGCCGAAGAGCTGTTCGAACCGCGTCGCGAAGGCGGCTTCGAGCGCCTGGAACGTGGTCCGGAACCGGTCGGCGATCATCGTGTCGAGCTCCGCGATGAGCTCGCGGGTCCGGGTGATCGCGGTTCCCAGGTCCGAGGCCTGCGTCTCGAGCGTCTCGAGCCGGGTCTTGAGCTCGGCGTACTCGTCGACGGCGTACGGGTTGATGGCCCCGAGCTCGTGGAACCGACGACGAAGCTGGCCGAGGCGGACCGCGCTGGGCGGCGGCGTCGCTGGCGGCTCGGCGGCCCAGACCGGGGTCACGAGCGCGACGGCATGCTCGAGCGCCTCGGCTTCCTGCGAGATCGCCTCGTCGTCGGTCGTGAGGTCGTTGGTGTCATCGGCGCCGGCGGCTCGGGTGGTTCCCGTGGCCCCGGTGGCCCCGGCTGGATCCCGTTCGGGGGTCGCGGGCGTTCCGGAGAGCGCCGCCAGCCGGCCGATCGCCAGCTCCCCGAGCCCGGCCAGGTCGACGACGATGCCCTCGTGGAGCGCTTCGAGGCCGAGTCGCGCCTCAAGCGCGACGTGATCGGCCGCGCGCAGGCGTGCATCGACCGCCCGCAGGCGCTCCCGGGCGGTCGAGGCGTCGCGCTCGACCGCGGCCAGCCGGTCGCGATCGACCGCGTCGGCGGCGTGGACCTCGTCGAGGGCTTGACGGGCCGCGGCCTCGCGGGCGACGCCGACGGCGACCTCGGACCCGAGCGCGTCGCGCTCGATGGTGAGGGCCCGCTCGCGATCACCCAGCGCCGCGACATCGCGGTCGGCCCGCGCCATCCGCTCCTCCGCGATGAGCGTGGAGGCCTCGGCCCGCGCCCGGCGGTTCTCGGCCTCGCGGCGAGCCGCCTCGTGGGTCCCGGATTCCTCCGCCAGTCGGTCGCGGCGGGCGCGGAGGGTCGCCGCGCGGGATTCCCATGCCGCGAGGGCGGCCCCATCGGCCGTGTCGTCATTCGGGCTGGACGGTGCTCCGGCCGGGATCTCGGGCCCGCCGTCCGTGTCGGTGCCGCCGATCGCGAACCGCGCCCGCTCGAGCTCGGCAGCCAGCCGCGCCGCCTGCGCCTCGTGCCACGACGCCTCGCGGACGACCGTCTCGAGCTGGCGGGCGCTGAGTCGTTCCGCCTCCTCCGCCGCGCGCCGCGCCCCACCGGCCCGGCTCTCCTCGGCACGAGCCGCCTCGACTGCGTCGGCTGTCGCCCGGGCATCGGCCGCTCGTCGGACGGCGGCGGCTCGCAGATCGGCGAGCTCGCCCTCGTGCCCTTCGAGCTCCTGACCGAGCCGCGTGGCCTCCGCCCGTCGCTCCAGTACCGACTCGCCCGCACCGAAGGTCACGCCGAGATCGGTCACGGTCGCACTGCCGTCCCGGGTGACGGCGATCCAGCCGGGCGGCATCGCGGCCTGGATGGCGAGGCAGGCCGCCAGGTCCGGGAGCCAGGCCGCGCGCGACAGCAATCGGCGGGCGGCGCCCGAGGTGTCCCGTCGGACGGCGCCGTCCAACGTCCCGCCACCAGCCGCGCCGAGTGCCTCACGGAACCGACGCTCGCGAGCATCCTCGGCCGGGGCGGCCCCGGCAGCCCGCTCCGCGACCACGAGCGAGCCGCGCTCACCGGCCAGGGCCACGATGCTGTCGGCAACGACGACATACGCTCGCGTCGCCTCGGCCAGGGCGGCCTCTGCGGCAGCTCGCAGCGGCGGGTCGATGGCAAGGTCCTCGTCGAGCCGCCGGCCGCCGACGCGTCGGGCGGCCCGGGCGATGCCCCGCGTCTCCTCCTCGGCGAGCCGGGCCCCGAGGCCTTCGAGCCGGGCACGCAGCGCGGCGGCGGCCGCGCTCGAGGCCACCGCACGTTCGTGGGCGGCGGCGGCCTCGGCATCGGCGGTGCCGGCTCGCCCACGCGCGGTCTCGCGGGCCGTCATCGTCGCACGCTCCATCTCGATCGCCGCGGTCAGCGAGCTCCGGGCCGCCGACAGTTCGGCGTCGAGGGCGGCCCGGCGCGCGGACGCTGTCGCCGCCTGGTCGGCCTCGTCCGCTGCCCGCCGTTCGATGTCGACCAGCCGGCGGCGGGCCGTCTCACGCTCGGCCAGTTGGGCTGCGGCGGCACGTCGCAGCGCGGCGAGTTCCTCGCCCTTCGCCTGCCGGGCGCTGCGCAACGCACCCAGCTCGGCAAGGGCCTCGGCCAGCTCCCGCTCCGCCTCGGCCAGGGCACCATCGAGATCCAGATCCCTGGCCGGCACCGGGGCGGCCATCGCCCGTCGCCCGGCGGCCATCTCGGCTTCGGCGGCGGCGCGCTCCTCGAGGAGGCGCCGGCGGTCCCGCTCGAGGGCGTCGAGGTCCGAGGCCAGCCGCGCGTCGCGAAGCTGGGCGCCCGTCGCCGCCGCGCGCGCCGTGTCGTGGGCCTCTCGCCGCTCGCGTTCGAGCGCAGCCCGGACCCCGAGCTCGGCGGACAGGGCCGCCGCGGCCACTTCTGCGGCCGTCAGGGCGGCGATCGCACGATCGACGGTCTGGCTCGCCCCGTCGCGCTCGGCGTCGGCGGTCGCCAGCCGCGTGGCCGCCTCGTGCCAGCGCGCATGCATAGCGGCGAGAAGCGCGGTCGCCAGCTCGTCCGCGGTCGACGCGCGGGTGGCCTGCTGCTCCGCCTGTGCGGCCAGCCGGCGAGCCTGCGGCCGGAGCTCGCCCAGGATGTCCTCGACACGTGCCAGGTTCGTCCCGGACTCGACCAGCTGCTCCTCGGCGCGACGTCGGCGGCGCTCGTGCCGGCGGACGCCGGCCACCTCTTCGAACAGCGGCCGTCGCTCCTCCGGTCGAAGGGCCAGCGCCTGGTCGACCATGCCCTGGCCGATGAACAGGAAGGCGTTGTCGGCGAGGTGGGCGGCGTCGAGCAGGTCGACCAGGTCGCGCAGCCGGATCCGGCTCTTGTTGAGGAGGTAGTCGTTCTCGCCCGAGCGATAGAGGCGGCGCCCGAGCTCGAGCACTTGAAAGTCGACCGAGAGGAGGCCGTCGGCGTTGTCGAGGACGAGGGTGACGTCCGCCATCCCCTGGGCGGCGCGCTTCTCCGAGCCCGCCCAGATCACGTCTTCGCTCTTGCGCGAGCGGAGCGCCCGGCCCTGCTCGCCGAGCGCCCAGCGCAGGGCGTCGGCAAGGTTGCTCTTGCCCGAGCCGTTCGGGCCGACGACAGCGCTGATGCCGGGCCCGAACTCGACGCTCGTCCGTTCGGCGAACGACTTGAAGCCCTGGAGTCGGAGCGCGAGCAGGCGCGGCTCGGCAGGGCCGCCGGCGATCGTCACGCGTCTGGCCCGTGGGGTGGATCGGGTGCGTCGGCCGCCGGGGCAGCCCCGGCCTTGCGGAGCCGTTCCATCGCCTGGCCCGCGGCGGCCGTCTCGGCCGCGCGGCGCGACGGCCCCTCCCCGACGCCCAGCAGCTCGCCGTCGACGAGGACCTCGATGCGGAACGACCGTTCGTGATCCGGACCCGTCGCGTCGACGAGCCGGTAGGTCGGCCGGTCCCCGGCATGCCGCTGGGTGTACTCCTGCAGCCGGCTCTTCGGGCTCTTCAACACACCGATCGGTGCCTCGGCGACGAGCTCCATGTCGGCCAGGCTGACGACCCAGTCACGGATGGGCTCGAAGCCGAGGTCGAGGAAGAGGGCGCCGGCGACCGCCTCGAAGGTGGCTGCCAGGAGCGACGGCCGACGACGGCCGCTGCGTTGCGCCTCGCCCTCGCCGAGGAGCAGATAGGACCCGAGGTCGATCCGGCCGGCCAGTCGCGCGAGCCCGGTGGTCGACACGATGGCGGCTCGGCGGGCGCTCAGGTAGCCCTCGTCGTCGGTCGGGTGGCGCGCGTAGAGCGCCTCGGAGATCGCGAGATTGACCACGGCGTCACCGAGGAACTCGAGGCGTTCGTTGTGGCCGAGCGCGGCGCCGCGATGCTCGTGGTGCCAACTCGAATGGACGAGGGCCTGCTCGAGCAGGTCCAGGTCCCGGACCGGCAGCCCGATCCTCGCCGCAAAGGCCTCGGCGGAGCGCACGTCATCGTGCTCCGGCCGACGGCCCCGGATGCGGTTAGGAGGAGTGCTCGTCGATGTAATCGACGGCGTCCTGGACGGTGCGGATCTTCTCCGCGTCCTCGTCCGAGATCTCCGTCCCGAACTCCTCTTCGAGGCTCATGATGAGCTCGACGAGGTCGAGCGAGTCGGCGTTCAGATCGTCGACGAACGACGCCTCGGGCTTGACCTCATCCTCGTCGGCGCCGAGCTGCTCGACGACGATCTTCTTGAGGCGCTCGTACGTTGTTGCCACTGACTCCCTCCTCGGAGTTGGGTGCTGGTGCCGTCGGCCGGTCGCCGCTGGGCTCCGCTGCGATGCTCCCAAGGACGCCGTTCATGAGGCGTCGCATGGGCTCTCCACTGTAGGTGCGTGCCAACTCGACCCACTCGGCGATGGCCACCCGGGCCGGCGTGGCCGAGTGTAGCACCTCGGATATGGCGCAACGGAGCAGGGCTCGGTCCATGCGGGCCAGCCCGGTGACCGGGTACTGCGGGGCGCGCCGGGTGATCTCCGCATCGACCGCGTCGCGATAGGTCATCTCGGCCGTGACGAGCTCGCGCGCAAGCGCCGCCGCGTTCTCGTCGCGCTCCTCCTCGGCCAGGTGCCGCTCGAGGACGGCATCCGCGGTCCGCTGTCCGAAGTCCGCCTCGAACACGGCAGCAAGGGCCAGCCGGCGACCGGTCCGCCGGCCACGGACGCGGTCAGCCCCCGACACCATCGACCAGCACGGTGACCGCCCCGAGATCGAGCCCGAGCAGTCGCTCCACGGTCGCGGCGACGGTCGTCCGGATCTGCGCCGTCAGCGGCCCGAGCGGCTGCCCCGGCCGGGCCACCACCCAAACCCGGACGAGGACGCGCTCGTCGCGGATGCGGACCGCCACCGACGGCCCGCCGATGAGACGGCGCCAAGCCGGTCCGCCACGGCCGACCCGGGCCACCCCGGGCACCTCGAAGGCGGCCAGTCGCACGAGCTCCGCGATGACGCCCCGCCCGACGGTGACCTCTGGACCGCTCATGTCGCCTCCACCGCCGTGGGCACGTGCGGAACGCCCGAACCGAGGGACTCGGCGATCAGCGCGGGGACGCCGGTCCGGGCCGTCGTGGCCGCCACCTCGCAGGCGAAGGCGACCATCCGCCGCTTGGCGCGACCGTGGGTGATGATGACGGTGCCGCGGACCCCGAGCAACGGCGAGCCGCCGACCTTCTCGTAGTCGAACACGGCCCGGATGCGGCCGACCCCGGGCCGCAACAGCAGGTACGCCAGCCGGCCGCGCAACGAGCGCTCGAACTCGCCCCGCCACAGATCGAAGATGAAGGTCGACAAGCCCTCGAAGAATTTGATGACGACGTTGCCGAGGACCGCGTCGCAGACCACCACGTCGGCCAGGTGGTGGGTCAGGTCCTTGCCTTCGACGTTGCCCGTGAAGTTGAGGTCGGTCGCGTCGAGGAGCTCCGTCGCGCGCTGGATCCGGGCGTCGCCCTTGCCCTTCTCCTCGCCGATGGACAGGAGCGCGACCCGAGGGCGCGCGATGCCGAGGACGCGCTCGGCGAAGATGGCGCCCATCCGCGCGTACTGGACGAGGTTCTCGGCGGTCGAATCGGGGTTGGCGCCGATGTCGAGCAGGACGATCGGGCCTTCGGCGGTGATCATCTGGACCGCCAATCCAGGTCGGTCGACGCCGGGCAGCCGTCCGAGGCGGAGGACCGCAGCGGCCATCCCTGCACCGGTGTGCCCAGCGGTGACCACCGCGTCGGCCTCGCCGCGCTTGACGAGGTCGACCGCCACGAGGATCGACGAATCCTTCTTCTCGCGCAGGGCCAGGGCAGGATGTTCGTCCATGCCGATGACCTGGCTGGCGACGACGACCGAGACGTTCGGGGGCAGGGTCCCCGCGATGCGGCGGATGACCGGTTCATCGCCCACGAGGATGACCTGATCCTCGGGGAAGGCCCGTGCGTGATCGAGCGCGCCCGGGACGACCTCCGCGGGACCGTGATCGCCGCCCATCGCGTCGACCGCGACGCGGACCCCGGCGCGGCGGGCCGGCTGGGGTGCGGGCTGGGTCACCGCGTCAGCGTGCGGCGTCGTCGGCGGCGGCAGGCTTGAGCTGGACGGCCAGGCGGCCCTGGTAGTAGCCGCAGTTCGGACAGACGTGATGGGGCAGCTTCATCTCGTGGCAGTGCGAGCACTCCTCGAGCGTCGGCGTGCTGATGGCGAGGTGCGCACGCCGCTCGCCCTGCCGGGCATGCGAGACGCGTCGCTTGGGTACACCCATGGGGTCGAGGGCTCCTTCGGGTCATCACGGACCGCGATGCGGGGGCTGCGTGGGGTGGGTGCGGAACCTCACGACGAGGTCGTCCGACCGACGGCGGAGTGTAGCGCGAATCGGGCCGCGTCGTCAGGCGGGGTGTCGGATCCTAGCCCAGACGAGATCCCAGTCGATCAGCAACGCGATGGTCAGCGCCGCCATCGGGACGATCGCGATCAGGAACCGCGGTTCCTTCAGGCGGATCACGAACGACGCGGCGACCGCGACAAGCATGTAGGCGATCGGAATGGCGACGATCGGCGGGATCCGTGGGCGCCACATTGCGACCAAGACGGCAACGGCCCCCGCCGAAAAGATGAGCAGAGGCCCGATGACGACATCGACGACCGTCGCCGCCCAGGCACGCAGCCCGACATGCAGTCGCCGATCGGTGATGGCGTTCGTCCCCGCCGCCGAGCCGAACCACCGCCCCATCGTCGCCAGCAGTTGTCCCTGACCGATCTGGTCGGCATAGGCGACCCACCCGACGAAGACGAGCGGGGTCGGCAGGCCGACGACCGCCGCGGCCCGACCTCCACGCCGTACGAGCACGTACAGGACGGCCACCAACCAGAAGGCGAGCGCGATCTCCTTGAGCATGACGGCCGTGGCGATCGCCAGGCCGGCAAGCAGGAATCGCCCACGGTGCAGCAGATATAGCGACAAGACCAGCATGAAGCAGAGCGGGACCTCCATGCGGACGAACCAGGCATACGTCGCGAAGAACGGATTCGCGGCGAGCAGGAAGGCACCGACGAATGCCGATCCGGGGCCGCGAGTTTCGAGCCCGATGCGAAACACCAGCAGCACCGTGAGGACCCCGAAGGCAAGGGACGCGCCGCGGGCGATCGGCGCCGTGGGGCCGTCGAACAACGTCAGGAACGCGACGAAATAGACATACAGCGGGGTGTGGTCGAAGAAGAGGGCTGGGATCGTGAAGCCGTAGGCCCGCGTTGGCAGGCCGGTGTCGACGATGTGGCGCCCGACATCGAGGAAGATGTGCTCATCGAAGTTCAGCTTCGGTTGCCGCACGATCCGCACCGCTGCAAGGGCCAGAAGGACGAGCACCGGTACCGTGGCAAGGACCGCGACCTGCCGCCGCGATGAGCTCTGCGCGGGCCGTGGGTCGACGTCGCTCACTGAGCGATGATAGCGATGACTCATCCCTGATCGACGCGGAACCCCCGCAGCGCTTCCAGGCGCGGATCGATATCGTCGACCGGATGGTCGTGGACGCCATCGTCGAGGAACAGCCCGCAGACGATGCACAGCCCGGGGCAGTCGGGCCGGTCGAGAGGTGCGAACGGTTCCGCCAGCTGGATGGCCTCGCGGACCGGCGTCTCGAGATCGAGCTCGTGGTGGTCCGTCAGGCGGGCAGCGTCAGGCTCGTCATCGGCGGGCAGCGGCCGCCCGGTGGCCAGGTCGAGGGCAGGCAGGTATTCCTCAGCGATCCGCACGTCGACCGGGTAGACGATCTCGCGCAGGCAGCGGGCACACTCGAGCCGGAGCGCAGCGTGGAGGTCGGCCGTGGCCAGGATCCCGCGGTTGGTCCGCAGCAGCCGGATGCGGCCGGAGATCGGCTCCGCCAGGGCGAGGTCCTCGCCAAGGTCGATCGAAACACCGTCGACCTCAAGGATCCGGTCGGCGCCGGGCTCGTCGGTCAGCAGCCCGGCGACGTTCCAGTCGAGTCGTCCCTCGCTGGACGGGCTCGGCATCACCGGGAGTTGGTGGACGGCTCGGCCGCCTCATCCTCCCGGCGATCCGCGCCCGCCGCCCTGCCAGCCACGCTGTCCACGCCCTCGATCGAGGCGCGCCGTTCGTCGAGCATGGCGATCCCATTCTTGATGCTGGTCAGGGTGTTGACCACATCGCCCTCGAGACCGACCAGCACGCCGACCGCGTACTCGTCCGCGCCGCGCCGGATCTCGTCCGCGTCGCGGTGCGCGTCGGCGATGATCACGCGGCTCTGGGCGTCGGCGGACTGGGTCAGGCCGCGCTCGTCGATCAGGAAGGCGGCCTGCTCCTGGGCACGGGCGACGATCCGCTCGGCCTCCTCCTGAGCCTTCTCGATGATCCGCTCGCCCTCGGCGTTGATCCGCTTTGCCGCCCGGACCTCCTCAGGGACGGCCACACGCAGCTCGTCGATCAGACCGAGCGCGGCGTTCTGATCGACCACGACATTCGTCGTCAGCGGCAGCTTTTTGCCGTTGGCGATGACCGATTCGAGGCGCTCGACGAGGAAGATGATGTCGATCGGAGTGCCCTCCAGGCTGACGGTGGCGGGTCCCGGGTGGCGCAGGCTGACCGCAAGTATGGCACGCCCGGCGGCGCGGTCAGGGCCGGCCGAGCGCCTCGTGCAGCGCGCGCTGAGCGGCCGGCGGGACCATCCCCGAGATGTCGCCGCCGAAGCCGGCGATCTCCTTGACCAGGCTGGAGCTGACGTACCCGTTCTCGACCGAGGTCATGAAGAAGACCGTGTCGAATTCGGGCGCCAGGGCGCGGTTGTTGTGGGCCAGCTGCATCTCGGTCTCGAAGTCGCTGATCGCGCGCAGGCCGCGCACGATGGCGGTCGCCCCATTGGCCCGGCAGAACTCGACCGTCAGCCCGTCGAACGCCTTGATCTCGAGGCGATCGAGCTCCTGCCCCGCGCCTTCGGCCAGCGCCTCGCGGATGACCCGCATGCGGGTGTCGACCGGGAGCAGCGCCGTCTTGCGCGGGTTGGCGAGGACGGCGACGATGACCGTATCGAATACGCTCTGGGCCCGGGTCACGATGTCGAGATGGCCGTTGGTGATCGGGTCGAACGAGCCGGGATAGACCGCGATCGTGTTCATCGATCCTCCGCTCGTCGGTAGAAGGTCAGCGTCGTCTCGCCGAAGCGGCGCTCGCGCTCCGATGCTAGCAGTCCGACCGTCGCCGGCGGCGGGTCACGCCAGAAGTGCTTGGCGACGACCCGGGCATCCGGCCCCAGGTGCGGGCCGAGCGCCTCGAGTGCCGCGGTCAGCAGGGCCGTCTCGGCATACGGTGGATCGACGATGGCGATGTCGAACGGCGCACGAGCCGTGGCCTCCGGCCCGCCCAGCCAGGCAAGCGCCTCCGCTCGCACGAGCCGGGCACGCTGGCCGGCCAGGTGCGTCCGACCAAGGTTGGTGGCGATGACCGCGGCTGCGACCTTGTCCCGTTCGACGAACGTGGCGTGCGCGGCCCCGCGCGAGAGTGCCTCGATGCCGGCCGCGCCGGACCCGGCGAACAGGTCCAGGACGTTCGCGCCCGCCATATCCGGGTCGAGGATCGCGAACAGCGTCTGCTTGACGCGGTCGGCCAGCGGCCGGGTGCCGGGTCCGGGTGCCCAGAGGCGGATGCCGCGGGCGGCGCCCGCCACGACCCGGCCGGCGTCCCCGGCCGTCATGCGCCGCTGGCCGGTTCGCCGGCCGCCACCCGCCGCAGCCAGCCGCCCTCGAGCTCGGCGGTCAGGGCGGGGCGTGGTGGCGCCATCCGGCCGTCGGCATCGAGCAGCGCTTCGGCATGGGCGCGGGCCCGGACGGCCAGCTCGCGGTGCTCGGCGACCTGGAGCGAGGCGACCCGCAACCGCGGGAAGCCGCTCTGGGCGAGCCCCAGGACATCGCCCTCCTTGCGCAGCTCGAAGTCCTTCTCGGCGAGCGCGAACCCGTCATCGGACTCGACGACGGCCTTCAGGCGCGCCATCGCCACCTCGTCCGTGGAATCGGTCACGAGGACACAGAACGATTCGACGCTGCCGCGCCCGACCCGGCCGCGCAGCTGGTGGAGCTGCGCGAGCCCGAACCGATCGGCGCCCTCGATGACCATCATCGTCGCGGCCGGCACATCGACGCCGACCTCCACCACGGTCGTGCCGACGAGGACGTCCAGCTCGCCGTCACGGAAGCGGGTCATCTCGGTGTCGCGCTCGGCCGGCTTGAGGCGGCCGTGGACCATCCCGACCCGGAGCGGGTCGAGGAGCGCGGAAAGCCTGACCGCTTCGCTCTCCGCGGCGACCGCACCGTCGCCGTCATCGACGCCCTCCTCGATGAGCGGCACGACGACGAACGTGGGATGGCCGAGGGCGGCCTCCTCGCGGACCTTGCGCCACGTGCCGTCGAGATCGGTCGGGCGCTTGACCCCGGTCCGGATCCTGACCCGACCGGCCGGCGGCGTCCGCAGGTCGGACACGTCGAGGTCCGCGTACAGGACCTGGCCGAGCGTGCGAGGGATCGGGGTCGCGGTCATCAAGAGAACATGCGGCGACCGGCCGCCGGCCTTGGCCTCGAGTTGGCCGCGCTGGTCGACGCCGAACCGATGCTGCTCATCGATGACCACGAGACCGAGGTCGGCGAAGGTGACCGCGTCCTGGATGAGCGCGTGCGTGCCGACGACCACGAGCGCCTGGCCGGACGCGATCGCCTCGAGAGCCTTGGCCTTGACGTCGGCCCTGAGGGAGCCGGTCAGCAGCGTCACCCCGATGCCGACTCCTTCGAGCAGCGACCCCAGGGTCTCGAGATGCTGCCGGGCCAGGAGGTCGGTCGGGGCGAGAAGGGCGCCCTGGAGTCCGGCCCGGGCCGTGGCGGCCAGGGCGTACGCCGCGACCGCGGTCTTGCCCGACCCCACGTCGCCCTGCAACAGCCGCAGCATCGGGGTGGGACGCGTCAGGTCGTCGCGGAGGGCGGTCATCGCGGCGTCCTGGTCGGTCGTCAGGTCCACGGGCTGACCGACCCGCCGCCCGAGCGCGTCGACCAATGCCGCCCGGACCGCGACGTCCGTGGCCGGATCGACCGCGATCTGTGGTGCCGCATCGCGGACCCGCTGGCGGCGCCGGGCGACCATCCCGAACTGGAGGGCCAGCAGTTCGTCGAACGCCAGCCGGCGCAACGCGGCATCGCGGTTCGGGAAGGTATCGGGATAGTGGGCTTCCTCGATCGCGCGGGCGATGGGCACGAGCCCTTCGTCCGCGATGATCGTCCCGGGCAGGTATTCCGGGTAGGCATGGCCCGCCTTGTCGAGCGCCTCGCGGATGGCGGCCCGCAGCCGGACAGATGTCAGGCCGGCGGTCAGCGGGTAGACCGGCACGATCCGTCCGGCGTGGAGCAGTTCGGTCTCGCCCAGCTCGCCGGCGAAGACCTGGAACTCCGGGTTATCGAGGGTCAGCTTGCGTCCGAAATGCTTGACCTTGCCGGACACCACGATCTCGCTGCCGACCGCCAGTCGGCGCTCGATGAACCGCCGTCCGAACCAGGTCGCATCGATGCTGCCGCTGTCGTCCTCGAGCCGGGCGATCGTGCGCTGCGTCCGGCCGCGGAAGCCAGGCTCCACCCGGACGTCGCCGACCGTGGCCAGGGCCGACACGACGGTCCCGTCCGCCTCCCAGGCGAGGTCGCCGAGCTTGCGCATCTCGCGCAGGTCGTCGTACCGGCGCGGCAGGTGGAAGAGCAGGTCGCGGACCGTATAGAAGTCGAGCTTGATCCCGGCCCGCCGGAGCGTCGCCGCCGCCGCCAGCCCGGACTGCGCAAGCGGGGTCGACAGCAGCTCGACCGGATCGGTCGGGGCAGCAACCGGGCTCGTCGCCTTGGCCACGCCTATTCGGCTGCGATCAGGTACCGGTAGAACGGCTGTCCGCCGTGGCGGACCTCGACCTCGACGCCTGGGGTCACCGCCCCGATCCGGCGCGCCATCGCCTCGGCCTCTTCGAGATCGGCACCGTCGCCGTAGAACAGGGTGAGCAGCTCGTAGCCCGGCTTGAGCGACGCGACGGCCCCGAGGACCACCTTGTCGCGATCGCGACCCGAGGCGACCAGGCCATCATCCGGGTCGAGGGCGATGGTCTGGCCGCGCTTGACCTTGCGGCCACCGATCGCCGCATCCCGGACCGCCTCGGTCACGACCAGCGTCTGGATCTCGCGCGCCGCGTCGGTCATCGGCGCGTCGTTGGCGGACGCGTCGAGGCTGGGGTCCAGCGCCAGCAGCGCGGCGAACCCTTCGGCCGCGTTGCGAGTCGGGATGACGACGACCGGGCGATCGGCCATCCCGGCGACCTGGCGCGCCGCGAGGACGACGTTCGGGTTGTTGGGCAGGACGATGATCTCGCGGGCGTCGACCGCGCGGATCGCCTCCAGGAGTTCACCCGTGCTCGGGTTCGACGTCTGGCCACCGGGCACGACCGCCGCCACGCCGAAGTCGCGGAAGATGGCCGCCAGCCCGTCCCCGGCGACCACCGCGATGACGCCCAGGGCGGGCGTGACGGGAGCGGCGGTCGCCGTCGTGGCCGACGCGTGTGTGGCGGCGAAGCCGTCCGTGCTCGCGACCTCGGCACCGGTGAAGGCCGCGGCCCGCGTCTCCCGCACGTCCCGGGCCTGGTTGTCGAGGTTCTCGATGCTGATCCGGCTGAGTGTGCCGAGCCCCAGGCCATACGCCACCACGGCATCGGGTCGGTCGTTGTGGACGTGGACCTTGAGGGCCCGCCTGTCGCCCGCCACCAGGACGGACTCGCCGATCGATTCGAGATGGTCCCGGATGGCGTCCACGTCCAGGGTGCCGGAGCCGTTCGGCTGGAGCAGGAACATCGTCTCGTAGCCGAACCCCTCGTCCGCGTGTGCGACGAGCGTCGACGCCTTGATGCCGGCCGATGCATGCGATCGGTCGCGCGCGGCGCCGGCCGGCGACCGGCCGACCAGGTGGAGCAACGCTCCCTGGAAGAGCCGATACAGGCCCTGGCCGCCCGAATCGACCACGCCCGCCTCGCGCAGGATGGCCAGCAGGCTGGGCGTCCGGGCGACGGACTTCTCGGCGGCGTCGAGTGTCGCCGTGAGCACCGTCTCGATGTCGTTGTCCCGCTCCGCGGCCTTGACCGCGGCATCGGCCGACTCGCGGATGACCGTCAGGATCGTGCCCTCGACGGGCTTGGCGACGGCACCGTAGGCCGTCTTCGAGCCCTGTGAAAGGGCGTGGGCGAGGTCGAGGCCGTTGAACCGCCGCTTGCCGCCGAGTCCATCGGCCATGCCGCGGAAGATCTGGCTGGTGATGACCCCGGAGTTGCCCCGGGCGCCCATCAACGCCCCGAAGCTGATGGCCGCCGCGATCCGTTCGGCGGACTGGCCGGCTGCGCCTTCGGCCTCGGCGAGCGCCGCCTGGACCGTGGCCAGCATGTTGGTGCCAGTGTCGCCGTCGGGGACCGGGTAGACGTTGAGGGCGTTGATCTCGTCGACGTGCGCCTCGAGGTTGGCCACTGCCGCACGGAACGCGTTGAGAAGGCCCTCGCCGTCACATGCCCGACGGACCATCAGGCGACATCCGTCCCACTGTCCGCCAGGTCGCGTGGCCCGACCGCGCCAGGATCCGCATGGAACGTGGCGGGCGGCGCGGCACCCGGGCCGAACCGCAGGCCGCCGATGTGGATCGAGACGTGACGGACGTCGCGCCCGAGATGGTGCTGAAGTGAGTAGCGGATCGCCGAGTCGACTTGGCGGGCTACTTCCGCGACCGGCACGCCATAGGCGACATCGAGGTCAAGATCGACGTCCAGCGTCGCCCCGAGATGGACGTCAATACCCGGCTGCGCCAGCCCGAGCCGCTCGAAGAGTCGCTCGTGCGGCCGCCCCGCGAACCCGGTGACGCCGTACGATCCGATCGTCGCCGCTCGCACCAGGTCGATGACAGCCCGGCGCGTCACCAGCGATCGGCCGGACTTCGGTGTGGTCGGCAAGCGGGCGAGGTCCTCCGTGGCGTGAGCGCATCGGGCGTCGTCCGGACATGGGCGTCGGGGACCCGTGTGCTATTCTACCGCTCCGTTCGGGCCCGTCCGGGCACCGCGACCTCCATCTCGACCTCCAGAGGACCACGCATGGCCCGCTCCTGCGCGATCTGCGGCAAGGAATCGATGGGCGGCTTCAACCCCCAGTCATCGGGGATGAACCGTGTTCGAGCCCACCGCCGCATGAAGCCCAACCTTCAGCCGCTCGTCATCGACGTCAAGGGTCAGCCGACGAAGTCGCTCGTCTGCACCCGCTGCCGGCGCACACTGCTAAAGGCGGCCAAGTAGCCGACGCCGTTCGCCCGCGACGGCTCCCACGAAGACGACGTTCCGCACCGACCGGTCGCGCAAAGCGGCCGGTTCGTCGTGTTGGTCAGGCCCGTGGGGGGTGCCCGGCCCGTCGCGTGGCCGGAGCGCTCGCTTCCGTCGCCCACGCGATGGCCAGCTAGTCATCCGGCACATATCTGGCCTTTGATCGGCGGCTGGCTGGCCAGTCATGTACCCCCTGACTGGTAGGCCGGGGAATCGCCGATCCAAGGACTCCATGGCACAGATCCGGTCAGTCCGTAAGCGTGGATCTGGTCATCACACCTCGAAGAGGCGGGTCGATCGTGGCCCGATGGTCACTCCGCGCATAGATGGTCGACGAACCAAGGGAGGGAGGTCGCGCCAGACGGCCGGGCCGTGCCCTCTGGAGTGATCCCTGCCGCTGGTCCGTCCTTCGGGAACGACCGGTTGCGAGACCTCGATTCTCGGCACCGTGTCAGGCCCAACCCGCCGACGCGCATACATGACCGGTCGGTGAAGGGCAGATCGAAGGTCGCCGATGCGCTCGTTCCCCGATGCGGCACGCGACGGCGAAGCGGACGCGTAGACCCGTTCGTGGGCTGAACACGCGAGGCACCTCGACGCGGTCCTCCCGCGGCCGCCGCCGCAGCTGGCGGAGCTCGCCACTGATCCCGCGGCTCAGCCTCCACGATGGCCGATTCCACGAGATGTCCTTCGATCGCGACGCCCGCGTTCCTGCCAGGCGCACGTTACGATCAGCCAAGCGTGCCCGGTTGCTAGTTCCTGCACAAATCCGGTCGAATCGGGCCCCGTGCACGCTCGGATGTGCCAGACCTGCGCCTCACAGGAACATCAAGGGCGCGAGGGGCCGCTATCCCTCCAGGTCGATGGCCCTGATCCGTCGGCCGTTGCCGTCGACGAGCTTCGATTCGGTGCCCAGGTCGTCGTCCTTGCCTGTCAGGATCGCCTCGATCGCCGCCGCCACGGCGGTCCGCGGCGACTTCGATAGCAGGGCATCGCGGATTCGCCGCTCGAGGGCGAGCCGGGCGACCGCCGGCTCGAGGTCGACGATCTCGGCCTTGGCGATCGCTTCGGCGTCATCGACGCCGAGGGCCTCCAGTCGCTCGATGAGCTCCTTCGCCGTCTTCCGACGCGACGCCGTGATCGCGCGCAGCCAGGCGGGTTCGGCAGGCGGTTCGGGCCTGGCAGGCGGGTCGGGCCTGGCAGGCGGGTCGGGCCTGGCAGGCGGGTCGGGCCTGGCAGGCGGTTCGGGCCTGGCAGGCGGTTCGGGCCTGGCAGGCGGTTCGGGCCTGACAGGCGGGTCGGGCCTGGCAGATGGTTCGGGCTCGGCCGACGGGGGCTCGGCAGATGGTTCGGGCTCGGCCGCCTTCGACGGCTGGGACCTCGCCGTCGGCCTCTCGGTCGTCGCCTTCGCTGGCGTCTCCCGCGGCTCCGTCGCAACCGTGGCCTCCTGCCCCTCCCGCCGCGCCTGCTCGATCCGCTCGGCCAGCGGCGACTCGGCCGGGCCATCCGTCCTTGCCGTCTCGATGGCGTCCTTGGCTGCGCTGAGCGATGCGAACGGTCCGCGGACCAGCGGCAGACCGAAGTCGTTCTCCTGGGTCGTGTCGACGATGACCCACGTGCCCGATTGCGGCTCGATCTGGAAGCGGCCGTCGCGCGTCTCCCATCGCCCGCCACCGAGTCGCTTCAGCGCGTCCGTCCTGACCATGGATCCAGTATCAGGCCTGCGCTACCGCTCGTCGGTATCGAGCCAGATGGTGAATGGCCCGTCATTGACGAGGCTGACCGCCATCTCCGCCCCGAACCGACCAGTCGCTACCACGACTCCGAGGTCTCGCAACGCTGAGGCGAACCGCAGGTACAGCCGTTCGGCCAGGTCTGGCGCCGCCGCAGCGGTGAACCCAGGCCGCCGTCCGCGTCGCGTGTCAGCGTACAGGGTGAACTGCGAGACCACGAGCGCCATGCCGTCGATGTCGAGCAGCGACCGGTTCGTCCGCCCGGCATCGTCGCGAAACATCCGCAGCTCGACAGCCTTGCGCGCCAGGTCGTCGGCGACGGCATCCGTGTCCCCGGGACCGACGCCGAGCAGGATCACCAGCCCGGCTCCGATCGCCCCGACGACCTGCCCGTCCACCCGCACGTCGGCCCCGGTCGTCCGCTGGAGGAGCGCCCTCACGCGTCGCTGGGTGGCGGGATGACCCCGTGTTCTGCGATGAACGCCCGGCGCCACGCCTCGGCCTCGCGTTCCGCGACGTCGCGGGCCGCGTCATGACGCTCGTGGACGAGCGGCTCGGTGGAGACCGGCACGAGCAGGTCGTAGTCGCGCACCCCGTCCGGGTTCATCTGGCCGTCGCCGCGGAGCATGATGACCGGCACGCCGCCGGTTTCGATCTCGTCCATCAGGCGATGGGCGAGGTGCTTCGGCAGCGAGGTGAATGTCACCATCCGGTCGCGCGGGGTCGGCGGCACGCCGTCGTTGAGCGTGTACTGGTAGCCCTCGTCCGCGAGCGCCCGGATGAGCCGGACCTCGCGCGCCATGTCGCGCCCGGGCACGAACAGGGCCGAGCCGACGACGAGGATGTCGACCCCAAGCCCGCCCGCGAATTCGGCCGTCTCGCGATTGATCCCGCCATCGACATGGATCTCCGCCCCGAACGCCTTGTGGCTGAGCAGGTCGCGCGCGGCCAGCAGCTTGGCCGCGGCGACGTCCTTCATGAACGTCTGACCACCGAACCCGGGCTCGACGGTCATCACCAGGACGATATCGAGCAACTCCCGGTAGGGCTCGAGCGCGGCCAGGGGCGTGGCGGGCTTGACGGCGAGGCCCGCCGCCCGACCGGCCGCGCGGATCCGCCGCAGGGTCGGCGCGATCTCCTCCGCGATCTCGACCTGGAACGTGATCGAGTCGCAGCCGGCGTCGAGGTACTCGTCGAGGAAGCGCCCCGGCTGGTCGACCATGAGGTGCGCGTCGAACGGCAGCTCCGTCCGCTTGCGCAGGTGCTTGATGGTCTTCGCCCCGAATGTCAGGTTCGGCACGAAATGGGCGTCCATGACGTCGAGATGGATCCGGTCGACGCCGGCCGCCTGGACCCGCCGAACGGCATGAGCGAGGTTCGACAGGTCCGCGTCGAGGATGCTCGCCGCGACGCGCGCCCGTCCGTCGGCCACGGCTAGTCCCCCACCCCGGCCGGTGCCGGCTCGTGACTGCGTTCGCCGAGGAGGGCGGCCGCGCTCTCCGCTTCGAGCCGGGCCCGTCGCCGAGCGACCGCCGGGGCGGGCGGCTCCCCTGCCCGTTCCGCCGCGAGCTGACCGCATGCGGCACCCACTTCCTGGCCCCGGTTGCGACGGATCGTCGTCTCGATGCCGGCGGCGCGGAGCGTGGCCGCGAAGCGCTCGATGACCGGCATCGGGCTGGCGGTCCACGGCGTGTGGGCGACCGGGTTCATCGGGATGAGGTTGACGTGCGCGTGGTCGCCACGGAGCAGGTCCGCCATCGCGGTCGCATCGGCCTCCGTGTCATTGACGCCGGCGATCATCGTGACCTCGTAGCTGATCCGCCGACCGGTCGTGCGGCTGTGCTCACGGGCCGCCTCGATCACCTCGCGGACGGGCCAGCGGCGATTGAGCGGGACGAGCACGTCACGCAACGGGTCGCGTGCGGCGTGAAGCGAGACCGCCAGCGTGAACTGGGGCCCGAGCGCCGTCAGCCGGCGGATGCCCGGGACCACTCCGGACGTCGAGACCGTGATGTGCCGCGCCCCGAGCCCGAACCGGCGCCGGTCGTTGAGCGCTTCGATGGCGGCCAGCACGCGATCGAGGTTGAGCAGCGGCTCGCCCATCCCCATGAACACGATGTTGGTCAGCCGCTGGCCGCCGGCCGTCAGCCGTCGCGAGGCGAGCCGGACCTGGTCGACGATCTCGGCGACCTCGAGATCGCGCCCGAACCCGAGCTCACCGGTGGCGCAGAACGGGCAGCCGACGGCACAGCCGGCCTGGCTCGAGATGCACAACGTGTGCCGCTCGCGCGATCCGGGGCGGGCCGGATAATGCATCAGCACCGATTCGATGAGGGCGCCATCGGCGAGGCGGTGGAGCGCCTTCTCGGTCAGGCCGCCGTCGCCCTCCTTCCACTCGGTGTCGGCGACGGTGTCGAAGGTGAAGGCTGCTTCGAGCGCGGCCCGAAGGTCGGCGGGCAGGGTCCGGATGTCGATGAAGGCGGTGGCTGTCCCGCCCCATACGGCATCGCTCACCTGACGCGCTCGATAGGCCGGTTGGTCGAACTCGGCCAGCCAGACGGCGAGGGCGTCGGGTGCCAGACCGGAGATGCCAGGCTGGAGGTCGGGGTTCACGACCCGATGCTAGCGCAGCGGGTCACGGCGCCGGCACGACCGAGCTGCCGACGATGGCCGGCCGACCGCGGACGAAGGCATCCCACGGCATCCGCTTGCCGCCCGCCGGCTGGACCTCGACGAGTCGGAGGCGCTCCCCTGGCCCGACACCCAGGCCGTCATCGTCGAAGGCGCCGGCTGGCGGGCCGTCCACGGCGGGTTCGGCCGCCCATACCACAATCCGCCCGAGCGGCGTGTCGACGAACGAACCCGGCCATGGCTGGTACGCCCGGACCTGTCGCTCGAGTTCGACAGCGGAGCGCGCCGGATCCAGGCGGCCGTCCTCCCGCCGAAGCGGCCGAGTCAATGTCGCGCTGGGAGCCGGTTGGGGCGTCGAGCTGAGTTCGCCGCGCAACCACGGCGCGAGAAGACGTTCGAGGAGGTCGGCCGCCTCCACCGCCAGCTGCGCCTCGAGCTCGGGCGCGGTCTGGTGACCTCCCAGAGGGATCCGGACCCGGCCGACGATCGGCCCGGTATCGAGGCCACCATCCATTCGCATCAAGCTCACCCCCGTCTCCGCGTCGCCGGCGATGATCGCTGCCGGGATCGGCGTGGCGCCGCGATGGCGCGGCAGCAGGGACGGGTGGAGGTTGAGCGCGCCGTACGGCAGCCCGAGCAGGGCCGCGGGCACGATCTGTCCGTAGTCGGCCAGGACGAGGAGCTCCGGCTGGAGCGCCAGGACGTCATCGATCGTCGACAGGTCGCGCAGTCGAGCGGGTGTCAGGATGATCTGGACCGCCAGCCGTTCGGCGGTCGCGGCGATCGGCGTCGCGGCGGGTGCCTGCCTTCGACCGGCCGGTCGCGTGGGAGCGGTGACCACACCGACGAGTTCGACGGACGGATCGAACGCGAGTCGTCGAAGACTTTCGACGCCAAAGCCGCCGCTTCCGAGGAAGACCGTCCGCACGCGCGAGCCGCCGGCCCGCTCGTCGGTCACGCCAGGGCGCTCTGCGCCTCGCGAACCTCGGCGTCGTCCTCGTCACCGCCGGTGACCGGCAGCAGCTCGTCCATCGATTCGAGGTAGTCGATGTAGAGCTTGCCGTCGAGGTGGTCGAGCTCATGCTGGAGCGCCCGCCCGAGCAGCCCGGAGCCCGCGACTTTGATCTTCTGGCCGTGACGGTTCTGGGCGACGACCCATACCCGCTCCCGACGGGTCACGTAGGCGACGTAGCCCGGGATCGACAGGCAGCCCTCGAGGTCGCGGTCGTCGCCGCTCGAGCGGACGACACGCGGGTTGACCAGCTCGTGAAGCTGGTCCTCGACCTCGATGACGCAGGCCTGGACGGCCTCCCCGAGCTGCGGCGCCGCGAGCCCGACACCGGGCGCGTCCCGCATCGTATGGGCCAGGTCGTCGAGCAGCTCGTGGAGGTACTTCCCGAAGCTGTCGACGGGCAGGCCCTTGAGTCGCAGGCGCGGGTCCCCGAGGAGGACGATGGGTCGGACACTCATGGGCGGAGTATAGGTTCGAGCGTCAGGCGGGCGTGGGTCCGTCGGTCGGCGCGGGACCGGCATCGGCCGCCGGCGGAGGCGGCGTGACCGGGGCGTCCGCAGCCGTGGCGGTGGCGTCGGCATCCGGCGTCGCTGCGGAGTCGGCACCGGACATCGACGCTCGCAGATCCGCGGCCCAGATGCGCGACCGGCTGGCGAGCTTGGCGCTAGCGTCGGACGTCACTTCACCGGCCCGCCGGGCGAACGGCGCTGCCCGGTCCGCGGCGACCGCGGCGAGCTCTGCGGCCCGGGCGGAGATCTCGCGAACGGTCGGGGTCGCTCGTTCGGCGAGGTCATCGACCGCCTCGCGGACCGACTCCAGGATCGCGGTCGCTGCCGAGCCCCCACCGGCCGCGCTACCGGAAGACGTGGACCCGGCACCGGCCGTGCCGGCGTCCGCGCCGGCGGACCCGCCACCGGTGTGCCCGGAGGCGGCGTCGCTCGTCCAGGTGAACGAATCGTCGGGCGCGGTTCGCTCTGGGGCGGGCTCGCCAGGCGTCGGGGTGGGGTTGATCGGCTCGGTCATGGCTGGTGCTCCTCGGGTGCGTGATGGCGGCAATCGTCGCACGAACCAGCCGACCGGGCATCTGCCAAAGGTCCCCCCTTAGAGCAGGGTGTCCGGGTCGACGTCGACGGACCATGGCGCGTCGACGCCACCGTCGAGCAACGCGACCGGGTGGTCGCCGCGGAGGACGAGATTCCAGCGCCATCGATCGGCACGGCGAGCGATATAGGCCGGGGCGGGTCCGACGACGGCGACCGCCACACCTCGTTCCGCGGCGAGGGCTCGCAGCCGGTCGGCCATCGCGTGCGCCTCGCGCTCGGCCGCGATCGGATCGACCAGCCCGATCGTCAGCTTGACCAGTCGGCCGAACGGTGGCGAGCCGAACCGTTCGCGGAGTGCCAGTTCGGCGTCGTAGAACGCGGTCCGGTCACCGGTCGCGGCGGCCATGATCGCCGGGTGGTCCGGCTGGTAGGTCTGGATGATCGCCCGGCCGGCGAGCTCGCCGCGACCGGCCCGCCCGATCGCCTGGACGAGCAGTTGGTAGGTGCGCTCGGCGGCGCGCTCGTCGGGCAGGTTCAGCGCGACATCCGAGGAGACGATCCCGACAAGCGTGACCGACGGGATGTCGAGCCCTTTGGCCACGAGGCTCGTCCCGACCAGGACATCGAGCCGGTCGGCGGCGAAGGCGTCGATCACGCGCTCCGCGGCCCCCCGATGCTCGACCACGTCGCGGTCCAGCCGCCCGACGCGCAGGTGGGGGAACGTCTCGCGGACCTCACGCTCGACACGTTCCGTGCCGCCGCCGAGATAGCGGATCCGTGGCGACGCGCAGTCGGGGCAGCGGGACGCGAGCGGCGTGGCACGCCCGCAATGGTGGCAGCGCAGGGTGGTGCCCGCCTGGTGATAGACGAGTGGCCGCTCGCAGTCCGGGCAGGTCTGGACGTGGCCGCAGTCGCGGCAGAGCACGACAGACGCGGTCCCGCGGCGATTGAGGACAAGGATCGCCTGCTCACCGTCGGTCGTCGCCAACCCCGCCAGCGCTGCGGCCAGGGAGCGCGACAGGAGGCCCCGCTGGCCCGCTGCCAGCTCCGCCCGAAGGTCGACGATCTCAACGGACGGTGGCCGACCGACCGGCCGAGCCGGCAGCACGACCCGGTCATAGTCGCCGGCCCGCGCACGTCCGACGCTCTCGACCGCCGGGGTGGCGGATCCAAGGACGATCGCCGCGCCGGCTCGCCGTGCCAGGCGGATGGCCGTGTCGCGCGCCTGGAGCCGTGGCGTCCGGTCGCTCTTGTAGGCCGCGTCATGTTCCTCGTCGACGACGATGACCCCGACGTCGGCCAGCGGCGCGACGACCGCCAGCCGGGTGCCGACCACGATGTCAACCTCGCCGGAGCGGATCCGCCGCCACTCATCGGCCCGCTCCCCTTCGCCGAGGCCCGAGTGGACCAGCGCCACGCGCGCGTCGAGGTCCGCTCGCAGCCGATCCACGAGCGGCAGGGCCAGCGCGATCTCGGGCACCAGCACGAGCGCCGGGCGGCCGAGCTCGAGCGCGGTCGCGATGGCCTCGATGTAGATGGCGGTCTTGCCACCACCCGTCACGCCGTCGAGCAGGAGCGGCCGCGGGTCGCGTGCCGCGACGGCCGCCCGGATCCGCCCGACTGCCTCGGCTTGGGCCGGGAGCAGGTCGCTGGCCGGTGGGCGGCCGCCACGACGCCCGGCGGGCCGTGACGCCAGCGGCCGTCGGGGTCGCTCGCGGACCTCGGCCTCGGCGAAGGCCCGGCGCACCAGGCCGGCCAGCGCGCCGGTCCCGTGGCGACCGGACAGCTGCGTCGCCGGCAGCCCGTCCGGCGGCGCCGCGGCGAGCTCGCGGAGGGCATCCAGCTGGCGCGGTCCAAGGGCGCGGCCGGCGGGGCGCCCCCCAGCATCGGCCCCGACAGCCGTCGGTGCCGCCGCCCGACCGGCCTCGGTCAGGCGGATCCAGCGCTCGTAGCGCGGCCCGGCCCCGGCACCCAGGAGCGTCCATTCGAGGCTGACCCGACCGCTGCCTTCGAGTGATCGCAGACGCCGAAGCAGACCCGCCCGTCCGTCCGGGCCGGCCAGATCCCGGACGGGCCGCGGGCCTCGTTCGAGCTGGCCGACCAGGTCGAGGACGACCGGGTCGCTCGCATCGGTCTCGCGCCCCGCCCCCGGCGCCAGCTCGGCCACGAGCTCCAGCCGTTCGAGGAGGCCGGGCGGGAGCATCGCTCGAAGAACGAGGGCCGGCGGCGCCAGGTAGTGCTCGGCGATCTCGCGGGCCAGCGCGAGGGTCAGCGCCGGCAGGAGCGGCCCGTCCGCTCGGACCCGATCGACGATGGGCTTGAGGCTGGTGGTGGCGGGCGCCTCCGCCTCCGCAACGACGATCCCGAGTGCCTGCCGCCGCCCGAATTCGACGAGCACCGCCTCGCCCGGCTCGAGGTCCGCGAGGGCGTCGGGGACGATGTACGTGTACGTCCGGTCACCACCCCGCCCGGCCGCGTCCACGGCGACCTCGACGGCTCGCCCGAAGATCACGGCGACCGTGGGTAGACCACGACGCGCCGATCCGGGTGGCGGCGGTGCTCGTCGGCGATGATCCTGTCGATGCATTCGGCCGTCCGCTCGACCTGGCCGGTCTCGTTGGTCACGACGTAGTCGTAGTCCTCCTGGCGGGCGAGCTCGATGGCGGCGTTGCGCTGGCGGAGCTCGAGCTCGTCGGCGGTCTCAGTCGCCCGGCTGCGCAGCCGGTGGAACAGGTCCTCGAGCGAGGGCGGGATGAGGAAGATGAGCAACGCCCCCGGGACCTTGCCCTTGACCACCTGGGCGCCCTGGACGTCGATCTTGAGGATCACGTCGCGGCCGTCCGCGAGCGCCTCGCGGACCTGGCTCCGAGGCGTGCCGTACCAGTTGCCGTGGACCTCGTTCGCCTCGAGGAACCCGCCGGCGGCACGCATCGCGGCGAACGTCCCACCGTCCAGGAAGTGGTAGTCGATCCCGTCTGCCTCGCCGGGCCGCATGGCGCGGGTCGTGCAGGTCACGACGTAGTGGTACGCCGGGTCGTGCGACCGCAGCCGGAGCGCATCGATGATGGTGTCCTTGCCGACGCCACTGGGTCCCGAGATGATGACCAGCATCGCGCCATCGGCGCCGTCCATCTCCTCCAACGACTCGATCATCGGACGACCACGCGGAGCCCGTCCAGCACGGACTCCAGCTCCGATGGCAACGGCGCTGTGGCGCGGATGAGATGGCCGTCGGTCGGCGAGTTGAGCTCGAGGCGCCAGGCGTGAAGGAACAGCCGGCCGAGCCCGACCGGTCCGCGCCGCGAGGTGCCCGTGCCATAGACCGGGTCGCCGGCGATCGGGTGGCCGATGGCTTCGAGGTGGACCCGGATCTGGTGGGTCCGCCCGGTCACGAGGTCGAGCTCGAGCAGCGTCCAGTCCGCGAATCGTTCGCGCACGCGGTAGCCCGTGACCGACGGCCGTCCGTCCGGCACGACCGCCATCTTCGTGCGGTGCTTGGGGTCGCGACCGATGGGTGCCTCGATCCGGCCGACCGCCGCCGAAACGCTGCCCTGGACCAGGGCGAGGTACGTCTTCTTGACCCGCCGCGCCTTGAGCTGGGCCATGATCGAGGCCTGCGCCGAGTCGCGTCGGGCGACCATCAGCAGGCCGCTCGTGTCGCGGTCCAGCCGATGGACGATCCCAGGCCGCTGGACCCCGGCGATCCCGCCCCAGGCCGACCCGACGGCGTGCGCCAGCAGGGCGTTGACCAGCGTGCCATCGGCATGACCGGGCGCCGGATGGACGACGAGCCCGGCCGGCTTGTCGATGATCAGCAGATCGTCGTCCTCGTAGACGATCGAGAGCGGGATCTCCGGCGCGGGCGCGAGCTCGTACGCGACCGGTTCCGGCACGTCGAGTCGCAGCTCCGTGCCGGCCCCCACGATGGTGTTCGCGCGCAGCGGCAGACCGTCGGTCGTCAGGCGCCCGTCGGAGATGAGCTTCTGGACATAGCTCCGCGACAGCCCGGTCGCGTCCGCGACGTAGCGATCGACCCGGCTGCTCGGCCCGTCGGGCACCCGCAGCAGCCGCACGCCCGGCGCGTACGCCGGGTCAACCATCGTCGGGCCGGTCGCCGAGGCTGGAGAGCACCGGAAAGAGTGCCGCAGCGATGAGCATGAGGATCGCGATGGTGATCGCCGAATCACCGATGTTGAACGTGAAGAACCGGAGGTCGCCGAGTCCGATGTCGACGAAGTCGACGACGAAACCGAGCCGGAGGCGGTCGGCCAGGTTGCCGATGGCGCCGCCGAGCAGCAGCCCCAGCGCGAGCGACAGATAGAGGCTCCTGCCGGCCCTCGCGTGATAGCCGACGATCAGCCCGGCGACGACGAGCGAGACGACCCCGAACACCAGGGCGTTGTCGCGGAAGAGGCCGAACAGCGCCCCCGAGTTCTGGCTGAACACCAATCGGACGTAGTCGCCGATGACCTGCACGACCTCGCCGGGCGACACGTTCGCCACCAGCCAGGCCTTGGACAGCTGGTCGAGGATCAGGACGAGCGCGGCGATGCCGACGAAGACGAGCCAGTGCGCACCGGTGCGTTTGGTGGTCGCGGCCACGGGGCTTGACCCCGCCACCTCGCCGGGCGCCTCCGTGCTCATCCGGGCGACGCGGTGGCGGATCGGCGCCGGAGGGCGATGATCACCGGTCCAGCGTCGAGCTCGACGGTCGCCGTCGCGGCGTCGGGCGGTGGATCGCCATCGGCGAGCTCGGCCAGGGTGTCCGCCGCGATGGCGGCCAGGTGGACGGCCACGGCAGCCGGGGCACCGCCCACCCACAGGTCGATCCGATCGTCGAGCTCGAGCCCTGCCTCGCGCCGCGACTCCTGGATCGCCCGGGCCAGCTCGCGCGCGTCGCCCTCGGCGATGAGTTCCGGGGTCAGCGCCGTGTCGAGCACGACGACGAGCCCATCGTGATGCGCGACAGCCGTGCCGGGCCGCGGCGTGGCCTGGATCTCGACCTCGTCGGGGGCCAGGGTCACCCCAGCCACCGTGACCGAGCCGTCCGCCTCGAAGGTCACCTCGCCCGCCCGGGCGGCAGCCATGACCGCCGGGATGGCGGCCCCCAGGCGCTTGCCGATCTTCGGCAGGAGGGGCTTGACCCGGCGCTCGACGAGCGCCGAGTCGTCCGGGATGACGACCACCTGCTTCACGTTGATCTCGTCGGCGATCAGGTCGAGCAGGTCCTGGTCGATCCGGAGGCCGCGCTCCGGGAGGGCCAGCCAGGCGGTCGCCAGCGGCTGCCTCGTCTTGAGATGGGCGGTGCTCCGCAGGGTCCGGGCGAGGTCCACCGCTCCCTGGGCGATGCCCATCGACGCTTCGAGGCCGTCATCGCGATGGCTGGCCAGGTCGGCGCTCGGCCAGGGCGTCAGGTGGACGCTGTCGGGCTCGTCGGGCAGGACGGTCGTCACCAGGTTGCCGTACAGCGAATCGGCCAGGAATGGCAGGGTCGGGGCGAGCATTCGGGCGCTGGCGACGAGCGCCTCGTGCAGCGTCGCGAACGCAGCGTCCTGGTCGCGCGGGTCGCCCGAGCGCGAGAAGCGGCGGCGCGACAGGCGCAGGTACCAGGTCGACAGGCCGTCGAGGTAGCCGGACAGCGCCCGGCTGGCACCGAGCACGTCGACGTCGAGCAGCCGCCTCTCGACGGTCGCCGCCGTGCCGGCCGCCCGCGACAGGATCCAGCGGTCGAGGATCGGCCGCTCGGCGACCGGTGGCGCGGCCTCCAGCGGACTCCAACCCGCCAGCCGGGCATACGTGACGAAGAAGGCGTACACGTTCCACAGGATCAGCAGTTCGCGGCGCGCCTCGTCCGCGGCGTGCCAGCCGAACAGGATGTTCTCCTCCGGGCGGGCCTTGGCGAACATCCAGCGCATGACATCGACGCCCATCCGATCGGCGGCCTCGTCGAACTCGATCGAGTTGCCGGCGCTCTTGTGCATCGCCCGGCCGTCCTCGGCAAAGAGGGTCGCGTAACCGAAGATCGTCCTGAACGGCAGCTCGCGACGGAGCACGGTCGACATCGCGAGCATCGAGTAGAACCAGTTGCGGAACTGGCCGGGGAAGCTCTCGGTGATGAAGTCGGCCGGGAACCACTGCCGCCAGTAGTCGGGATCCTCGCGGTAGTGGAGCGTGGAGAAGGGCACGATCCCGGCATCGAGCCACGGGTTGCCGACATCCTTGATCCGTTCCACCGGCGCACCGCAGGTCGGGCAGGCGATCTTGACCGTGTCGACGTATGGTCGGTGTGGGGTGTGGCCCTCGAAGGCTTCCCAGCCCTCGACGGCTCGCTCGTGGAGCTCCTCGCGGCCGCCGATGACCTCGACCGTCCCGCACGCGGCACAGTCGTAGATCGGCAGCGCCAGCCCCCAGTAGCGCTTCTTGCTGATCATCCAGTCGTGCATATTGCGGAGCCAGTCGAGCTCGCGCTCGCGCCCGAAGTCCGGGATCCAGCGGATCTGGTCGACGACGTCCATGATCTGGTAGCGAAGGCTGGCGTCGACCTGTTCGGTGGTCAGCTCTTCGCGCGGCTGGTCGTACAGCGGTCCCATGCTGATGAACCACTCGTCGACCAGCCGGAACACGAGCGGGGTCCCGCAGCGCCAGCAGTGCGGGTACCGGTGGGTGATCGTCTCGAGACGATAGAAGCGGCCCTCGCGGCGCAGGTGCTCGATGATCGGTTCCGCGACATCGCGCACGTCCCGCCCGGACAGCGGCCCGAACCCGTCGAGGAAGATGCCGCTCTCGTCGAGCGGGGCGACGACCGGCAGCCCGAGCGCCTGCCCGAGCTGGAAGTCCTCGGCCCCGCAGCCCGGTGCGATGTGGACGATGCCGGTCCCCTCGTCCTCGCCGACATCGGTCCATGGCACGACCAGGTGCTCGTACGGACCACCGGACGAATCGCCCGGATCGCCGGCGAAGGCCGTCCGGACCGCGGGCAGGTCGTCATACGGCCCGGTGTAGCGCCAGCCGACGAGGTCGCTACCGGCCCGCTCCTCGAGCAGCTCGAACGGTCCCTCGAGCGCGGTCTTGAGCGTGCCCTTGGCGAGCCAGAACTGCTCGTCACCCTGGCGCACTCGGACATAACGCAGGGCCGGCCCGACGGCGGCGGCCACGTTCGAGGTGAGGGTCCAGGGCGTCGTCGTCCAGACGAGCAGGCTCTCAGCGGGCCGGTCCACCAGCGGGAACCGGACCGTCAGCCCGGGATCGTCGCGATCCTGGTAGCCCTCGTTCATCTCGGTCTGTGACAGACCGGTCCCGCAGCGCGCGCACCACGGCATCGTGTCGTGACCCTTGTACAGCCAGCCGCGTCGGTGGCACTCCGCGAGGAAGCCCCAGATCAGGTCGTTGTTCTCGTTGCTGAATGTGAAATAACTGCCGCCGGTGTCGGGCATGCCCAGCCGCCCGACAAGCATCTCGACCGTGTCGGTGACCGGGCCACTGGGTCCCTCGATGGTCGTCACCGCCGACGGGTCCGCGCCGAGCAGGTCGCCCAGCCGCCGCAGCTCGTGTGGGTCGTTCCAGTCCATCCACATCCCGAGCCGGATCGACTGCTCCGTCTGGCGCGCGGCGTAGGTCAGCACGCGCTGCTTGCAGAGTCGCACGAACTCGGCGATGCCGAACGCCTCGATGTCGCGCTTGGAGGTGAAGCCGAGGTCGCGCTCGACATTGACCTCGACCCATAATCCCTGGCAATCGAACCCGTTCTGGTAGCGCTCGTCCTCGCCGAGCATCGCGTGGAAGCGCTGGTAGAGATCCTTGTACGTCCGGCCCCAGGCGTGATGGACGCCCATCGGATTGTTGGCCGTGATCGGGCCGTCGAGGAAGCTCCATTTCGGACCGCCGGCGTTGCGGGCTCGCAGACGGGCGAACGTCCGCCGGTCGCGCCAGGTGTCCAGGATCTCGTATTCCTGGGCGACGAAGTCGGGCTTCGAGCTGACGGATCGGAACATTCGGCCTCGGGGACTGGGGCTGGGTCGGGTCGCGCGAGACGGACCTGCAGCGCAGGTGCTCGATTCGGCGGGTCCGAGTATCCTACCCGCGATGCACGAACCTGAGGGCGCGCCACCGCGCGCGCGATCGCCGTTCGCCGCGGCCTTCCTCTCCCTGATCTTCCCTGGACTCGGTCAGCTGTACGCGGGCGCCCCGATGCGCGCGCTCGCCTTCGCGGCCGCCCCGATCCTCGCGCTGGCGCTCGGCGCGGGGATGGTCCTGCGGCTGGATCGCATCGCGCTCCTCGGCTTCCTCATCGACCCGACCGTTCTCGATGCCGTGTTCGTCATCAACCTCGGCGTCCTCGTCTACCGGCTGGTCGCGATCGTCGATGCCTACCGGGTGGCGGCATACCTCAACGCCGCCTCCGGGTCCGGTGATGGCCGGGCCGGCCCGGCCCGGATCACGCGCAACCCGCTGTCGATCGCCGGCCTGATCGCGATCGTCCTGGTGATGGCGGGCAGCCATGTCGTCGTGGCGCGCTACGACGTCCTGGCCAAGGGCGTCCTCGACAACGGCTGCATCTTCATCAGCGACCCCGCCAACCATTGCGACCTCGATGCCTCGTCATCGCCTGGCGCTGCGGCGACCGCGACCCAGAGCCGGGATCCCTCGAGCGCACCGACCGACACACCCGAGCCGGACAGCACACCGGTCGGCACGGCCCTGCCGCAGGTCTCCATCCCGCCATGGGACGGCAAGGAACGGCTCAACATCCTGCTCATCGGCGCCGACCAGCGACCGGGCGACAACACGTTCAACACGGACACCCTCATCGTCGTGTCGATCGACCCGGTGACCAAGCAGGTCGCGATGTTCAGCCTGCCGCGCGACACCGTCGACGTTCCGGTCCCGCCCGGCCCGGCCCGGCAGGTCTTCGGCTCCGCCTACCGCAACAAGATCAACGCCTGGTGGACGAACATCCATCTCCGTTCCGATCTCTTCCCCGGCACCAAGAAGACCCGCGGGTACAACGGGCTCAAGGCGATCATGGGCAATCTGTATGGGCTGGATGTCAAGTACTTCGTCGAGGTCAACTTCGACGGCTTCCAGAAGGTCGTCGACGCGATGGGTGGCGTGACGATCAACGTCCAGGTCCCGGTCTCGGACGATCGCTTTCCCTCGAGCGAGGGCCGGTTGCGACGGGTCTACATCCCGAGCGGCATCCAGCACATGAGTGGTGGCGACGCCCTCCGATACGCGCGTTCGCGGCACGGCTCCAACGATTTCGACCGCGGCGCCCGGCAGCAGCGGGTCCTGTTGTCACTGCGCGAACAGGCCGACCCGCAGGCCCTCATCCCGCGGCTGCCACAGCTCATCGATGCGCTGAGCTCGGCGGTCTCGACCGACATCCCGGCCGACCAGCTCGCCCCTCTCCTTGGCCTCGCGTCGCAGATCGACACGAAGAGCATCCGCTCATACGTCTTCGCGCCGCCGCTCTACTCCACGGACACGTGCCTTGACCCGCGCGGCTGCGTCGTGCTGCCGAAGATCAGCCGGATCCGCGCGGCGGTCCGGAACGCCTTCACCACCGATCCGGCCGACGAGGCGACCCGTCAGAACCTGGCCGAGGAAGGTGCCCAGGTGTGGGTCCTCAACGGCACCAGCGACACCGGCCGCGGAACGGCCCTCGCCGGGTTCCTCGACTTCCACGGCCTGGCCGCCTCGGCGCCCCGTCAGAGGCCGCCGGGCGCCGTCCCAGCCAACACCTCGATCGTCGTCTATAACGGCGCGGAGGCCGACCTGTCCGATACGATCGCCTACCTTGAGAAGACCTTCGGGGTGAAGGTCACGACCAAGACCGATCCGGCCATCCGGGCCGACGTCGTGGTCACGATCGGCAAGAGCACCCCCAACCTCGAGGCGCCGCCCTCGTCCTGACGGCCGGCTCGGGCCGCAGGCCCGCTCGCTCCTTACTCGATCGGGGTCAGCCAGTGGCTGTATTCGGGGAGCCGGCCGCGGACCGCGTCGAAATAGCGGTCGCGAACGAGGCGCCCGATCGGACCGATGTCGCCTGACCCGACCGGCCGGTGATCGATCTCGACGACCGGTGAGACCTGGACCCCCGTGCCGCACAGGAACAGCTCGTCCGCGACGTACAGCTCGGAGCGGTCGATCGAACGGATGTCGACCGGGACGCCCTCATTGGTCAGGATCTCGATGATCGCCTTGCGGGTCACGCCCTCGAGGAGGTCGTCGCTGACCGGCGGCGTCAGGGCCACCCCGTCGCGCACGACGAACACGTTCGCGGCCGACGCCTCGTTGACGTGGCCGCCGGCCGTCAGCACGATCGCCTCGTCGAACCCGTTGAGCTCGGCCTCGGTCTTCTGGAACGCCATGTTGACGTAGCCACCGACGATCTTGCCACGGGCCGGCAGGGCCTCATCGGCGTTCCGCCGCCAGGTCGAGGTCATCACCCGCACGCCGGACTCGGTATCGATGTAGTTCCCGAACGGCAAGGCGATGATGTACAACTGGTTGTCGAGGTCGTGCAACCGGACGCCGATCGCGGAGGTCGACTTGTAGAACGACGGCCGGATGTAGACATCCTCCCGGAAGCCGTTGCGACGAACCGTCTCGACGATCAGCCGGATCAGCTCATCGACCGATGGGACGTCCTGCATCAGCAGGATCCGGCACGACTGGCGGATCCGTTCGACGTGGTCGCGGATCCTGAGCCCGTACAGGCGGCTCTCGTCGGCGTTCCAGTACGCTCGGATCCCCTCGAACGTGGCCGTGCCGTACATGAACGCGTGGGTCATGATGCTGACCTTGGCGTCGCGCATGGCGACCCACTCGCCCTCGAAGTAGCAGACCAAGTCGTCGAGCGACCCGGGAGAGGGGGCGTGGTGCGTGGCCGGCGCGGGCGCGGCGTCCGGCTTCTCGGTCAACATGCGGTTGGCTCCTGCGCTGTCGGCCGAGTATATCCCGGGCCGCCGTGGATCAGCCAAGAACGCCGCTGACGACAGCGATGACGAGCGCCAGGTACGCGACGTAGAACCCGCCACCGACCAGCAGGCCCTTGCCGTGCAGGACGCCGCGGCGCGCCATCGGGATGAAGATGACGGCCGCCGACAGGAACGCGATGCCGGCCGACGCGAACGCCACGTACGACCCCGGCGACACGACCCACGTGCTCGACGCGAACACGAGCGCGACGACCGTCGGGATCGTCGACTGGAAGACCATCGCGCCGGTGATGTTGCCCATCGCCAGGGTGTCCTTGCCCTGGCGGACCCAGATGATCGAGTTGAACTTTTCCGGCAGCTCGGTCGCGATCGGGGCGATGACCAGGGCCAGCAGCACGCTGTCGACATTGAACTGGTGGGCGAGGTGCTCCACGGCATCGACGAAGAAGACGGCGCCGAGCACGATCAGCCCGAGCGCCGCCAGGACCTGGAGATTCACCACCCGGAGGCGCGGCACGACCGGGTCGGCACGATGTGCCCCGCGGTCCAGCCGATGGAAGCGCAGCGGGGCGAGGTCGGACGCGTCGACCTCCGGGTCGGCCTCGAAATGGCCCTTGACGTACCAGGCGTAGATCCCGATGAGGACCGCGGCCACCATCCACTTGAGCCAGACCGGCTCGAGCGGCAGGAACGCGGCGCCGATGGCCAGGGCGTAGGCGATCGCGAAGTAGCGCATGTCGTGCGCCAGGACGACCGTGTCGACCTTCATCGTGTCGCCCGTCGTCCGTCGCCGCGCCGACCACAGGACCGCGATCCCGGTCACGAACATGGCCAGCGTGGCGAGCATGAATGGCGCCCCGAGGATCGCCCCGACGCCGACCTCGGCCGATGATTCGCCGGTCGCGAAGAGGATCGCGATGATCGGGATCATCGTCTCGGGCAGCGCAGTACCGACCGCCGCCAGCACCGACCCGACCGCACCCTCGGCCAGCTCGAGCTTCCGGCCGAACCATTCGATCCCGTTGGTGAACAGCTCGGCCCCCGCCAGGATGACGATGAAGGCGATGACGAGGATCAGGATGTCCATGCCTAGACGGTACCAGCGACGGCCGCACCGATGCCGATGGCGATGACCAGCAGGATCGCGATCGAGATCCCGACCATCAGCCAGTCCGCATCGGCGGCGTAGGCCACCCCCGCCACGATGACCCGGCCGATCGGCGCGGCGATGACCGCCAGCAGGCCCAGCCACAGGAACGCGGCGGGGTCGAGCGCCAGCACCGACGACCGGAGGGTCGCCAGATCGAAGATCGGCGTGGCCTCCAGCGGCGAGATGCCGTTGGCGAGCATCAGGACGACCCCGATCACGAGCAACGCGATCGCGACGTACGTGAAGCTGATGAGCAGCCGCCCGCTGAACCGCTCGGCGGTCGAGGTCCGACTGGTCGGCGACGCGCCGCTCACCCGAGCCCGCGCAGGAGCATCTGGCTGGCCGTATAGAGGAGGACGGCGACGAACAGGAGACGCAGGTAGCGCCCGTCGACCCGGTGGGCCAGGCGCGACCCGGCGGTGGCGCCGAGGAAGACCCCGATCGCCGTCGGGCCGGCCACGTACGGATCGATCCCGCCGCGGGTCAGATAGATGACGGCGCTCGCGGTCGCGGTGATGCCGATCATCATGTTGCTGGTGGCGGTCGCCACGCGAAGCGGCACGCCCATCGCCAGGTGCATCAGCGGCACCTTGACGATGCCCCCGCCGATCCCGAATAACGCCGACACGATCCCGGCGAACGTGGAGCCGACGAGCCCGAGCGGCAAGTTGCGGACACGGTAGTCAGGGCCGGACAGCCGGTCCGGATCGGTCGCCGCCGGCGGCCGGACGTGGGTGTCCGTCTCGTCGTCCGTGTCGGGAGTGATCCCCTCTTCGAGCCCGACCTCGGTCTTCGCGCGGGCCATCGTCACCGCCGAGTACAGCAACAGCGCTCCGAACAGGACCGACAACACCCGATCATCGAGCAGGAACGCGATCGAGCCACCGATGAAGGCACCGGTCGCGGTGAACAGCTCGAGCGTCATCCCGAGCCGCAGGTTCACGACGTGACGTTCGAGATAGACGCCGGCGGCGGCGCTGCTGGTCACGATGACCGAGATCAACGAGACGCCGGCGGCCTCGCGCAGCGGCAGACCGAACCCGAGGGTCAGCAGCGGGACGATGAGGATCCCGCCGCCCAGACCCAGCAGCGCACCGAATGCGCCGGCCAGCGCGCCTCCGCCGAGCAGCAGCAGCCCGACGAGCACGTCAGGCGACTCGCGGCGGCGGCCCGACCGGGGTCAGGGTCGGAGGTGCTGGGGAGCGTACGGGAGCAGGGCGACGTGACGGGCGCGCTTGAGCGCGACCGCCAGCTCGCGCTGGTGACCGGCGCACGTTCCGGTCTTGCGCCGCGGCTCGATCTTGGCGCGCTCCGACAGGTAGCGACGGAGGCGGTTGACCTCCTTGTAGTCGATCTGGACCGTCTTGTCGGCACAGAACGCGCAGACCTTCCGGCGGCGTCGGTCGCGATAGAAGTCGTCGCGCTTCTTGGCTCGAACGGGGGGTGGCATGTGGTCGGTGTCTCCTGGTCAGCTCAGAACGGAAGGTCGTCGAGGTCGGTGTCGTCGGCGGGCGGGCGACCGCCACCGGAGTTGCCGCCGGAGTTGCCGCCGGCATGACCGCCCGGAGCGCCGACCGCGGCCGGGGCGCCGGTGAAGCCGGATTCGTCGTCGCGCGGTCGCTTCTCGAGGCTGATGACGTTGTCGGCGGTCACGTCCAGCGAAGTCCGCTTCTGGCCGTCCTGACCCTCGAACTCGCGCGTCCGGAAGCGGCCCTCGACGAAGACCCGGTTGCCCTTGCGGAGCTGCTCCGCGGCGCGCTCGGCTCGATCGCCGAAGACGCTGACGCGGAACCAGTCGGTCTCTTCGATCCACTCGCCCGTCTGCTGGTTCTTGGTGCTCTGATTGACGGCGACGCTGAATTGCGTGACCGGCTTGCCGGTCGGGGTATAGCGCATCTCCGGATCGCGCCCGAGATTGCCGATGATCATGACCTTGCAGAACGCCATGTCGTGACCCTCCCGTCAGTCGATGGCGGCCGGGGCCGCCTCGCTCTCGGACTCGTCGATGAATTCCGGGCGGTCGACGTCGTCCTCTTCATCGAGACCTGATGGCAGATCCGCGCCGTCGAACTCATCGAGCTCGGAGCCGTCGCCGCGGGGTGCCTTCGCCGGACGCTCGACGCGGGTGATGAGGTGCCGCAGCACCTCCTCGGTGATGAGCAGGGTGTGCTCCAGCTCCACGATCGAGTCCGACGGGGCCTCGAACAGGATGATGTGGTACGAGCCCTCACGGTGGCGGTCGATGGCGTAGGCCAGTCGGCGGCGGCCCCAAGGGGCGACCTTCACGATCTGACCACCGGCGCTCACGATGCCGCGGGTCGTGCGATCGACGAGGGCCTGGCTCTTGTCGTCCGCGACGTCGGGGCGGATGACGAGCATGAGTTCGTAGCGGCGCATGCGCGCAGTTCTCCTTCCAAAGGGGATGCCCCGTTGACGGTCGTCCGGCACGGAGCGGAAAGGACAGACGCGGAGTCTAGCACGAGCGTGCCGAGCGGTCGCCGACGGCGCTCGGCGTCGGTCGCCGTTGTATCCTCTTGGCCGATCAGACCCCGAATCCCATCCCAACGACCAGCGCGGAGGCGTCTTGCCCGCCAGCACCATCCTGCTCCTCGAATCCGATGCCGCCACGTCGGCATCCATCGCGAAGATCCTGTCCGACACGGGTTACGTCATCACCGCGACAGTCGACGCGGAGGAGGCCTTCACCAAGGCCGCCGAGCATCAGCTGCTGATCATCGGCTCCACGACCGGACCACGCTCGGCGGTCGATCTGTGCCGCGAGATCCGGGCCACGCCCGCGCTGGCCGCTGTCCCGGTCATGTGCGTCAGCGCGACCGAGGACGTCGAGGAGCGAATCAGCTTCCTCGAGGCTGGTGCGGACGACGTGATGGCCCGGACCTTCGACGCGCGCGAGCTGGAGGCCCGCGTCGAGGCGCTCCTCCTCCGCTTCCAGCGCTCGCGGGACCGCGCCCCGGTCGTCACCTCGGACGGGGTCACGATGCGCCGCGCCCGCCGGACGGTCGCGGTCTACAGCCCCAAGGGTGGCGTCGGGACGACGACCATCGCGACCAACGTGGCCATCGCGGCGGTGGGGCCCCGGCCCGACCGGGTCGTGCTGGTCGATCTCGCCCTCCAGTTCGGCGGCGTCGCGACGCTGCTCGACCTCGATCCGAAGCAGACCCTCGCCGACGTCGTCCGCGATGAGGCCTCGCTGCGCGAACCCGAGCTACTGCGGACCTATGCGATGCGCCACGACAGCGGTCTGCACGTCCTGGCTGCACCCGCTGCCCCCGAAGCCGCCGAGACCATCACGCCGGCGCACGTCAAGCAGATCCTGAAGACCCTGCTCGAGGGCTACGACATGGTCATCGTCGATGCCGGGTCGACGCTCGACGAGCGCGTCCTGACGATCTTCGAGCTCGCCGAATGCGTGGTCCTGCCGATCACCCCGGAGATCGGGGCGCTCAAGGCGATGCACGCGCTGGTGGAGTACCTGGGTGAAGCCGGCTCGGTGGGGCTCAAGTCGATGTTCGTCTTGAACGATGTCTTCGCGCGGGAGATCCTCAAGCTGCGCGACGTCGAGAGCTTCCTCGGATCGAAGATCGCCGTCGAACTACCGTACGACGCGTTCCTCTACCTCAAGGCGGTCAACGAAGGCATCCCGATCGTGACCGGGGCCCCCCGCTCGGTGCCCGCGGAGCGGCTGGTCAGGATCATGAGCCAGGCGTTCGCAGAGGAGGGCTTCGCCGTGCCCGCGGTCGTCGAGGAAAAGAAGTCGGGCGGCTTGTTCCGGCGGCGGCGCTAGACCCATCAGTCGCGCCGGTCGCCGTCAGCGCGAGATGCTTGCCAGGAGCCCGTCGGGCGGCCATTGCATGCCCACCCTGACGGTCGCATCGGCCCCAAGCCGGACACCCACCGTAGCATCGGTGGTCAAGCGGGAGATCAGGGTCGCCGTCGGGCGGGTATCAGTTCGCCTGCATCGCCGCGATGCGTGGGTCGCCAGTTCGGGCGAGGTCCTGGCGCCAGATCAGGCGCTCGAGGTCCTCTACGCGGGCCATCGCGGCATCCCATGCCGGGCTGAATGGCTGTAGCTCCATCACGCGCTGGCGGGCGGCCCGCAGCTGCTGTCGTGTCCCGTTCCGGTCGTAGTCGCGGAGCACCATCTCGCCCCCCTCGTGAGTCGGACACACAGCCCCCACAGGGGGGCGTGCTGAGCCGGCATCGTGCGCCCGACGGTTCGGCAACCGGTAGAGCCCATTCGTCACCAAGGTGGACTCGGAAGGATGGCGGCGTCCGCGCACCACATCCGAGTCGTCAGGAGGTGACCGCCGGTGAACGCCGATGTGGCGGAAGGCCGGCACACCCGCGCACGGACGAGGCTCCGACGCCGCAAGTAGCCGAGCGACGTTCGGGGGGACGTCGGTCGCTGGGGATCGCGGCGCCGGAGTGACGCCATCGTACGCTGTCGGGCGGCGCCGCTCTCGACATCGGCGCTAACGACGTGTCCATGGTCGCCGTGCAACGTTGGTGCCGGAGCCGAGATTCGAACTCGAATGCCCTTGCGGGCCGCGGAGTTTAAGTCCGCTGCGTCTACCTGTTCCGCCACTCCGGCCGGCCGACAGCGTAGCCGACGACCGTGCGTGGGCGACTCGCCGATCAGCCGCCGTCGACCTGGCCGTCGGTCGTGGGCGGAGCGTTGGCACTACCACCTGCAGCTTGCCGGGATGCATCGGAGCGTGCCGCATGGTCGGGTGCTCAACGTGTTGTCAGCGCGGACCTCGAGGCTGCGGCGCGACCTGATCAGGACCGGTCCTGTATGGTTGGTGTGGCCCGAGCGCGCGCTGGACCACCGCACACGAGAATCATGGTCGCTAGGCGATACCTCGATCTCGAGGGCCTGCCGGATCCCGTTCGATCCGCGCTCATGTCCGCGCTCGACCGCTCGGAACGCGTCACCTGGCTCGCCGAGGCCGTCGGGTGCACCCTCGTGCTGACCGATCAGCGCCTGATGCTCGTCCGTGACGGGACACAGTTCCGACCGAAGAGCGGCATCCAGACCTGGGCCCTCGATCGGTCGCTGACGATCCGGCTGACGTCGGGCCGTGAGCGCGTTCGGTTGATGATCGAATGCTGCGGTCGGGCCGTCAGCGTGTTCGTCGCTTCGATCCACGCCGCGGCGATGACTCGGCTCGTCGCCGAGGCGCGGCAGCGGATCTACGCGGAGCCGTCCGAGCCGTCCTGACCGCGCAACGCGGCCTCGAGGTCATCGACGAGTCCCATCGCAGCGTCCCAGGCCGGGCTACACGGTCCGCGGTCCGCGGTCCGCTGGCGCGCCATGGTCAACGCCGTCATCGATGCTGGTCGGGAGCGCTGCACGGCTTGGTCGCCGGAAGGTGCGGAGCTTGCATGGGCTGCATGCCGCGCTGAGGCGAGAACCATGTCCGGCGCCTGTCCCCGACGCGACGACCGCGAGCGGTGGTCGGGCCACGGGCCCGGCACGACGTCATCGGGAACGTAGCCCGGACGCTGGTCGGGTGAGGATGAACTACGAGGGATCCCCAGGCCTGGCAACACCGCCGGGGGGACAACGCAGCCAGAACCTGAAGATCCCTCTTTAGGACAACGCGACTGACGCCGTCTCGTTAGGGCCGTGCCGAGGGTCGACATCATTTGGGTTCGCGACGTTCCGGGTCAGGCGACACCTCGAACATCGAGCACCCGGCCCCAATGGAGGAAGCGAACGGCGACCAGCACGCCGAAGGCCGCCAGCACCAGGATCGCCGCCGCCGCGATGGAGGCGTCCAGGTTGCCGCCCTGGAACTCGCTGTAGACGACCAGCGGCAGCGTCTGCGTCCGGCCCTCGATGTTGCCGGCGAACATGATCGTCGCGCCGAACTCGCCGAGCGATCGCGCCCAGGTCATGACCAGGCCGGCCGCCAGGGCGGCGCTCGCCAGCGGCACGGTGATGGCCCGGAACAGCTGGCGTTCCGAGGCGCCATCCACGCGCGCAGCGTCCTCGAGGTCGCGATCCACGCCGGCGATCCCGGTCCGCGCGGACCGGATGAAGAACGGCGCGGACACGAACGTCTGGGCCAGGATCACGGCGATCGTGGTGAACGGCACGGCGATGCCGAGGAACTCGAACGGCGCCGACAGGAGCCCGCGGCGGCCGAAGACCAACAACAGGGCGAGGCCAGCGACGGACGGCGGCAAGACGATGGGCAGATCCACGATGGCCTCGATCCAGCCTTTGCCGCGGAAGCGGCGGCGGGCCAGCACGACCGCCAGCGGCAGCCCGAGCGCGACGGTGATGACGAGACTGATCGCGGTCGTGACCAGGCTCAGCCACAGGGCGTCCAGCACGACCGGCGAGGCTAGCGCGATCGACAACGACCCATCGGCCACGGAACGGACGACAAGCGTCACGACCGGCAGGCCGAGGAATAGCGCGAACAGCGCCGCGACCAAGACGAGACCACGATCGCCCCACCCGCGCGTGAGGACCGCGACCGGCGACGCGCTCGCGGCAGCGGCCCCGGACGCCTCCACGCGTGCCCCCGACGCGTCTCCGATCACGTGGGCGGCAGGAACCCGAACCCGGCGAGGATGGCCTGCCCGCCTGGACCGGAGAACCAAGTCAGGAACGCCCCAGCCTGGTCAGGGTTCTTGGAAGCCTTGACGATGGCCCCGGCATAGGTCGCCAGTACGTTGGCCGATTCCGGGACGACGTCGACCGTCGCGACCCTGGTCGAGGCCCTGGCGTCGGTCACATAGGCGATACCGGCGTCTCCTTCGGCGAGTTCCAGCTTCGCGACCACGGCCTTCACGTTGTCCTCCTTGGACACGATGTTGGCCTTGTACGCGGCGGCGAAATCGGTCGGGTAGCCGGGCGCCATGGCAAGGTTGTCGACCAGCTGGTTGGCATACTTGGTGATCGGGACGGCGTCGCCGGCAGCGATGATCTTGACCCCGGCCCGGGCCAGGTCGGCGGGCGTCTTGATGCCAGCCGGGTTCGTTGTCGGGACGATGATCGCCAGCTCGTTGCCCGCGAAATCCACCGCCGGCCCGACCGTCAGCCCGGCATCGACGAGCTTCTTCGGGTTTGTCGTATCGGCGGACAGGAAGACATCGGCAGGAGCGCCCTGCTCGATCTGCGTCTCGAGCGCGGACGATGCATCGATCGAGGTGGTCAGCGTCACATCCGGGTTGGCGGTCTCATAGGCGCTCCTGGCGGCGTCGAGCGCGCCTTTGAGAGACGCGGCCCCGTAGATCGTCAGTTCGGCGGACGTCGACGGGACGACCGACGGCGCGGCCGAGGATGGTGCCGCCGAGGCGACGAACGCCGCGGCGCTCGGGGATGCTCCATCGCTCGAGCAGGCGACGATGGCGAGGATGGCCGCCAGGGCCATCAGGGAGCGAAGGTCGGTCCTCATGCTCGAGTCTCCCTGGACGATGGGATCTCGACGATGACGTTGGTCGCCTTGACGATGCAGATGGCTTCGTCACCGACCTTGAGGTCGAGCTCCTCGACGGCCTCGGCGGTCATCAGGCTGACCATCCTGTGCGGACCGGCGATGACCTCGACGACGGCGGTGACGCCATCTCGTTCGACCCTGGTGACGATGCCGGGGAACCGGTTGCGCGCGGACTGGGCGACGATCGGTCGATCGGTCGAGGCCTTGCGGCGTTCGTCGAGCAGACGGGCGACATCCTCGACGGCGACCAGCCGCTGGCCGCCGTCCGAGCGCTCCATGTGGAGCCGCCCTTCGGTCTCCCAGCGGCGGAGGGTCTCGACCGAGACCTGCAGCATCTCGGCGGCATGACCGACGCGAAGCCGGGTGCTTGTGGACGGGGATCGGCTCATACCGCGGAGTATCGCCGAAACGTGGCCATGGTGTATAGGAGTGTCCGGGCTTCCGTCAGGGAATGCCCTCGGCGCCCGATGCGACCCGGCGCGACCCACGTCGATGCGGATGGTCCAGAGATGCAGGGCCTCGATGAGATCAACGAGGGAGGGCCGGATCGACGGGTCCGTCAGGATCGGCTTGGCTAACGCGGTGATGTCAGAGCGGGCGTGGGGCTCATTTCCGGCGATCCGCCGCCGATGTGCGGCCTTTGTTGCGGCCAACGGGGCCGGCGTAGCAGAGCCCCTCGTCGCCGCCGCCGGTCTAGCCTCGAGGACGTAGCCGGCCTGGGAGGGCGCGATCGCCCACCCGACGCCGGAATACACTGCCCGGCGGGGGATACATCGGCTAGGAGGTGGCAGATGGTCGCGTCGATTCGATGGCTGCGCGGGCTGTGCTCGGCGTTGGTCGTTCTCGCCATCATTTCTGCATTGGTGACCCTACTGTTTGCGACAGGACTTCTCCGTCCCCCGCATGACGTCCAGGACCTCGTCGAACGCTTGATCGCAAACCGCACCAGCGACACCGACGCGTTTCCATTCGTGGTCCTCGGTTCGCTGGCAACGATCGGAGTGTTTCTGATCGCAGCGCTCCTTGGAGCCGCCCTGCGATCCTGGGCTCCCGCAACGCCGCAACGGGACGCGATGGCGATACTGTTCTTGATCGGCGGTGTGCTCGGTATCGGCGCAAACCTGTTGAACATCGCTGTCGGGAACGCTGCGACGTTCGGCTATTGCGACTGCGGGTACAAGGTCGACGAAGTCATCGGCCAGAATTACGCGCTCATGGTGGGCTCGACCATGGTCAACTGGCTGTCACTGGGCGCGCTGACGCTCGTTGGCTCAGGCGTCGCCATGGCCGGCCGGCTGGTCAACATCAGCGCGGGGTGGCGGACTCTCTCGTACGTGATCGCGGTGGCGCTGCTGCTGGCCGTCGCGCTGCGTGTCCTCGCCGAATTCGTGTTCATCGGGGCCTTCGACCCATTCCAGGTGTCCGATCTGATCGTTGCGTTCGCTGCCGGCATCCTCGTCCCGATCTGGGCAGTTCTCCTCGCACGCGGCGCCGCCGATCCCGAGCCAGACCTCTCTGCCGCCTGACCGCGCCCGTCCCCTTCCTGTGCGCGGGCGAGGAGGCGGCCATAGCTGGATCGGACAGTGCGAATGGCCGGCGGCGAGCACAGAGCGCCCCGCTGCCTTCGGTGAAGGAGGGCGGACAGCGATGCGCCCAGAGTGCATCTCCGTGCGCTCCGGGCGTATCGGGGCCGACTGGGGCCCTTCCTGATCCGCCACCCGGGGGAAGCAGCGAACCAGTCGCGCACGGTACGCCGGGTCATCGACCGTTTGCACTAGGGCGATGCACCTATCGCCGGGGGACGGCCCGGGGCATCAGCCGCCGCAGGCGCCGTCGTCTGCCAGGTGCGCGGGTGCACCTGGTACTTCCGGCGGCCCATTGCCGTAGGGGCAGCGCTGGCCTCATCGTCAGCCCGCGAAGCCTCAACGAACGAGCCAATCTCCGGAGCGGTGACAGGCGCTGAGACTTCGCGCCACGGTGCTCGGTGAGGGCGCTCGGGCCTGTGAGCACGAAAGTGGAGGCGACGACCGGATTCGAACCGGTGAATAGAGGTTTTGCAGACCTCCGTGTTGAGCCACTTCACCACGTCGCCAGATGTGGTTCGCAGACAGGCATCGAACGGATGCTGGCTGCCCCTCGAGGATTCGAACCTCGGTTCACGGATCCAAAGTCCGCTGTCCTACCGCTAGACGAAGGGGCAGCGGCCCGAGAACGGAGGAATTGGAGCGGAAGACGGGACTCGAACCCGCGACCCTCACCTTGGCAAGGTGATGCTCTACCAACTGAGCCACTTCCGCCTGAGATCCGTCCACCCTGAGGTGGTGCCGAGAGCCAGAATCGAACTGGCGACACCGCGATTTTCAGTCGCGTGCTCTACCAACTGAGCTATCTCGGCCCGATGGTCAACCAGCCGTCGGCTGCCCGTCGGCGGGTGGAACGATACCACGGGCCTCGCGACACCATCAACGCGGGGCGGTCGCGAGGCACGGATCGCGGCGGTTCTTGCCAGATACGAACGCCGGTCGTGCTATGCCAAGACGAACGGCCGTCTGGCAAGGTCGACGGGCCATCCCACGCTCGATCGACCCTCACTCACGCGCGTCACGAGCGTCGAAACTCGCATTCGACGAATGCGGCTCGTAGGTGGCAGAAACCTTGCCTCCCGACGGCCGGATGGCATCATCGTGGTGCCATGACCGATCCGACGCTGGATGAACCCCGAGATGGGTCGCGATGACGACCACCTCGCTCGTCGGTCTCGCCGTCGGCAACCTGATCACGCTTGCGGGCGTCGTGCTGTGGGGCTGGGACGCTTCGTCGATCCTCGTGATGTACTGGATCGAGACCGGCGTCGTCGGGGTCATCAACGTCCTTCGAATCAGCAAGGCCATGCGCTTCGGGTCGGCGCTCGGGGACACCCGCGGCACCGCCGGCCAGCCCTCCTGGCTGCTCCCGGCGGTCTGGCTGGTGGCCTATGCCGGCTTCTGGGCGATCCTCGGGATCACCGTCGTGCAGGTCGCGACCGGTGGCTTCTACGAGGGGGCGAGCCGGACCGGCTGGACGGGGCCATCGGCTGCGGCCGTCGCCTGGGGCACGATCAGCCTCGTCGCGGCGCAGGTCGGCGCGTACGTCCTCGATTACGTCTTCGGCCGGCGCTACCTGACCGTCACGTCACTCGAGCTTCTGCGCGATCCGTTCGTGCGGATCCTGGCCATCCTTGCCACGATCGTGGTTGGCGGGGTCGGCATCGCCCTCGCCGGACCGTCGGTCGGGTTCATCGCCGCGATGACCGTGGCCAAGACCGCGGTCGAGCTCTGGTTCGCCCGGACGACGCCGGTCGTACCCGCGCGCTGACCGATCGACCAGCGACCGCGGCGCCTCAGTCAAGTCCGGCCAGAGCCGCCGCGTCCGACGCCTCGAGCGGCGCTTCGCCGGTCAGCTGGCGCAGCCGGTTGATCCGGTCGAGGATCGGAGGGTGGGTATCCATCAGCCCGGAGGACCGGGCCTCGAACTTCTTGATCGGATTGGTGAAGTACATGTGCTGGGTGCCGCGATTGGCGACCTCGAGGACCTCCTTGTCCGTGCCGATCTTGGCCAGGGCCCGCTCGAGGCCGTAGGGATTGCGCGTCAGCTCGACCGACGACGCATCGGCCAGGTACTCACGCTGGCGACTGACCGCCAGCTGGATGAACCGGCTGATGATCGGGGCGAGGATGGCCAGCACGATGGCAACGATGGCGATGACCGCCGCCGCGCCGTTGCCACCGCTGCTGTCCCGGTCCGAGCGACGCCCGGACATCCCGCCCCAGAACGTGAAGCGCAGGAAGAAGTCCGCGAGGATGGCGATCGCGCCGACCATCACCCCGACGATCAGCGAGAAGCGGATGTCGTAATTCCGGACGTGAGACAGCTCGTGCCCGATGACCCCCTGGAGCTCCTCGCGGTCGAGCTTCTCGAGGAGGCCCGTAGTGATCGCGATCGATGCATGGGCGGGGTCGCGGCCCGTGGCGAAGGCGTTCGGCGCCGTGTCGTCGATGGTGTAGACCGCCGGCATCGGCACGTTGGCCGCGACGGCCATCTCACGAACGACGTTGAGCAGCTGCGGCGCGGTGGCCTCGTCGACCAGCTTGGCGCCGCTGACCGTCAGAACGAGCCTGTCGCCGCTGAAATAGGTCGCGATTCCCGTGATCGAGCCGACACCGAGCGCAAGCGCCGTCGCGGCGACGCCGCCGGCCGGCGATCCGACGATGGCGTAGCCGATGGTGAACCCGAGCAGGGCAAAGATGGCCACGACGAATCCGGCCATCAGGAACGAGTTGCGTTTATTCGCCGAGATCTGCCCGTAGAACGAGGATCGCGTCGCCACGGCCGACTCCCGCGGCTGCCGGTCAGCTCAGGCTGAGGTCGACGTTCGGGACGTTGGCCGCTTCCGGCTCGGCGTCGAAGAAGTCGCGCTTGACGAAGCCGAGGATGCCGGCGATGAGGACGGCCGGGAACGTCTGGATGGAGGTGTTGTAGTCGAGCACGGTCGCGTTGTAGTGCTGACGCGAGAACGAGATCTGGTTCTCGGTCGTGGTCAGCTGCTCCTGGAGCGCGAGGACGTTCTCGTTCGCCTTGAGCTCGGGATAGTTCTCGACGACGGCGAACAGCGAACGCAGGGTGCCGGTCAGGGCATTCTCAGCGGCGGCCTGTTGGGTCGGCCCCTGGGCACCGGCCGCGACGGCGGCGGCCCGGGCATTGGTGACGTCGGTCAGAACCTTCTGCTCGAACCCCATGTAGCCCTTGACCGCGTTGACGAGGTTCGGGATGAGGTCGTGGCGGCGCTTCAGCTGGACTTCGATCTGGGCGAACGCCTCGTCGATGCGCAGTCGCCGCTGGACCAGGCCGTTGTAGATCCCGATCAGGACCACGACGAGGACGACGACGATCACGATGACGATGAGAATCGCTGGATTCATGCAGCTCCTCCGGTCGGGCACAGCTGGCGCTCGGCCCGTGTCCGTTGAGTCTACCAGTGCCATTGCGCAACGCACGAAGGATCGGCGGGCATCAACATCCGGATGCGGCACGGGCGCGGCACGGTCAGGTGGTGGGCGGTACTGGGTTCGAACCAGTGACTTCCTCGGTGTAAGCGAGGCGCTCTGACCAGCTGAGCTAACCGCCCGCGGACAGCATAACGACCGGCGCGCCGGCGACGGCCGTCGGGTTTCCGCGTGTTGGTGCCCAGGCCGGGACTTGAACCCGGATGAGTTGCCTCATACGCCCCTCAAACGTACGCGTATACCAATTCCGCCACCTGGGCTAGAGGTGCCTTGCCGCGATCGACAGTCCGGACCGAGGGTTGGTACCGAGGAAGGGATTTGAACCCATACGCCCTTGCGGACACTAGCTCCTGAAGCTAGCGCGTCTACCAGTTCCGCCACCTCGGCGTGGACCATGCGCGACCAGCTTACCGGCCCGCAGCGAGGCGCCATGTTAGCACATCCCAAAATCGGTCAGCCGGGTCGGCGACCTGCCGGACGACCGGTCCGTCGAGCGTCGTCCGGACCACGATCGCCTCGTCGGCGAAGGCCAGCGGGAGCACGTAGCGACCGATCGCCAGCTGCTTCTGGAGCGCGGAATAGGCCGCCCTGCGCGCCTGGTCGGTGCCGGGTCCACGGGCCGCCACGAGGAGCTTGTCGAGTGCCGGATCCTGCAGGCCGATGACGTTGGAGCCGCCGGTCACGGTCTGGCTCGACGCGAGCAGCGGATACAGGTCCGGGTCCAGACCGATCGTCACATCGCCGACCGCGGCCTGGAACTTGCCCTTGGCGAGGCGGCCCGTTACGAGTTCGCCCGGTGGCAGCGGAACGTGCGTCACCGTCAGACCGAGCGCGGTCCAGTCCCGGGCGACCGCCGCCGCAGCTCCGTAGGCCGCCGGATTGGATGCTTCATCGGGGCTGACCAGCTCGATCGTCAGCGCCGCCTTGGCTTTCGGCAGATGCCAGCCGTCCGCGGCCCTGCTCCAGCCGGCCTTGGTCAGGGCCGTCGCCGCGGCGGCCGGATCGTAGGCGACCGGCAGGTCGGCCAACGGGTCGAACATCGAGCTTGATGGCGGGATCGGGCCGCTCGCGGCGCTGGCGGCCGCGGCATATGCCCCGGCCACGAGCGACCGTCGATCGATCGCCTCGAGCAGGGCGGTCCGGACGGCCGGGTTGGCGAACTCCGGGTGGCCCGGCCGAAGGTTGAGCAGGACCGTGGTCAACGTCGAGCCGGGATAGTCGAGCGCCCGGCTGCCATCGGTCCGGGCCAGCGCACGGGTCATCTCCGGCGGCAGGCCCGACGCCCCATCGAGGTCGCCGGCGCGATAGGCGCTGGCCAGGTCATCCGGACGGTCGAAGAAGCGGAACTCGATCCCGGCCAGATACGGCACCGGCCGGCTCGGGCGGTCAAGCGGAGCGGGCGTGGCCAGCGAATCGGTCGCATGCGGCGAGGAACCGGCCGACGCCTGCGGCGGCGGCAGCTGGCTCGCGGCCGGGACGAGCTCGGCCGTGTCGTCGTCGAGGCTGGCCACCGCGAATGGGCCGGACCCGATCGGTTTGCGACCCGACGGATCGTCGACCAGCTGGTCGATCGGCACGCCGGCTAGCACATGTGCCGGCGCGATCGGCTGGGTGGCGGCCTGCAGGAACCCGCCGAGTGGGGTCGCCAGGGTGAAGATGACCGTGCGCATCCCGACCGGCTGGACGGACACCTCGTCCCACGAGCCGGCGCCCGGACCGGTGTACTTCGGATCCTGGAGGACGCGGATGGTGAAGGCGACATCCTCGGCGGTGACCGGTTCGCCGTCGTGCCAGCGCGCATCGTCGCGGAGCAGGAAGGTCCACACCGCGCCGGTCGGGTCGACCGACCAGCGCTCGGCGAGGTCGGGGACGAGCGTCCCGTTCGGGCCGTTCCGGACGAGCCCCGAATAGACGAGCGCGACGAGGTCGCGGTCGGCCTGCGTGCGGGCCGACAACGGGCTGACCGAGACCGGTCGTCCGAGCACGCCCTCACGGTACGGCCGGCTCGCCGGCACGGCGGGCGGTGGGGATGGCGCGCCCGCGACCGTGGACGACGGGAGCAGGGATGGGACGCCGACCAGGCCCGCGGTGATCGCGAGCAATACGACCAGGGTCCCGACAACGAACGAGTCGGTACGGGTCATCGAGCTCCGAATGAGCGCCGGGTCGCGGTGGGCCGCCGCGATCCCCGGGTCAGGCGGTGGTGGTGGTGGCTGGTGCGAGGATGAACGCCGCCAGCGAGAAGACGACGAAGAGGACGAGGAGCAGGATCGTGAACTGCCAGAGTCGGCGTTCCACGCCACGCCGGCTGCGGTAGACGGCGGAGTCGCCACCGAACGTGCCGGACAGGCCGACGCCGCGGGCTTGCAACAGGATGGCGACGATGAGCGCGATGCTCACCAGGATCTGGCCGATGGCCAGGAGGGGGTCCACGAGTGTCAGGCTCCTCTGATCGCTTCGACGGCGGATGCTATCACAAGATGCGCGACCTGCCGGTCATCCCTTCCCAGCGCGGCAGGCCGGCGAAGGCGAGGAGCGTGGGCGCCACATCGGCCAGGACGCCATCGGTCAGGGTCAGGCCGCGGGCCTGCCGGCCGACCAGCACGAACGGCACCGGGTTGAGCGAGTGCGCGGTGACGGGGTGGCCTTCGGCGTCGCGCAGCTCGTCCGCGTTGCCATGGTCGGCGGTGATCGCGAGGAGCGCGCCCGGCCCGGCGGGATCAGCGGCTTCGACCGCGTCGATGGCAGCCACGATCCGTGCGAGACAGCCGTCGATGACTTCGAGACCAGCGACGGTCGCGTCCCACATCCCCGTGTGGCCGACCATATCCGGGTTGGCGTAGTTGGCGACGATGAAGTCGTATTGGCCCGAGCCGATGGCCTCGATCAGCGCGTCGGTGACGCCGTGCGCACTCATCGCCGGCTCGAGGTCGTAGGTCGCGATCCTGGGGCTCGGGATGAGGCGCCGGTCCTCGCCCGGATACGGAGCCTCGACGCCGCCATTGAAGAAGTACGTCACGTGGGCGTACTTCTCGGTCTCAGCCACGTGGAACTGCCGCCAGCCCGCTTCGGAGAAGGTTTGCGCGAGCGAGCGCGCCTTCTCGGGCGGGAAGGCGACTTCGACTGGCAGGCCGCGCTGGTACTCGGTCATCGTCACGATCAGCAGGTCCGTCGGGGCCGGCCGGCCGTCGGGCGAGGTCCGATCGAACCCGTCGAAATCGGCATCGGCCAGGGCATGGGTCAGCTGGCGCGCGCGGTCCGCCCGGTAGTTGGCGTGGACAAGCGGATCACCCGAACGGACGAGCCCGTCCACACCGTCGATCGCGGTCGGGACCAGGAACTCGTCGCTCTCGCCTCGTTGGTAGCCGGCCTCGATGGCCGCCGTCGCGCTGGGCGCTCGCTCCCCCACTCCGTGGACGATGGCGTCGTAGCCTCGCTCGACCCGATCCCAGCGCTGGTCGCGATCCATCGCGTAGTACCGGCCGCCCACCGTCGCGACCTGGGCATCCGGGTGCGCGCCGGCGAGGCGGCGCTCGAGATCCGCCATGAACCCGATGGCCGAACGCGGCGCGGTGTCCCGCCCATCGAGCAGCGCATGGAGCCGGACGGCTGGGACGCCCCGGGTGGCGGCCAGCTCGATGAGGGCGACCAGGTGGCGATCGTTGGCGTGCACCCCGCCCGGCCCGATGAGGCTGACGATGTGCAGCCGCCCTTCGGGTTCGGCCGCGCGCCGGCAGGCCGCCAACAGGGCCGGTCGCGTCGCGAAGCTGCCGTCCGCGATGGCCGCGTCGATGCGCGGCAGATCCTGGAGGACCGGCCGTCCGGCTCCGAGGTTGAGATGGCCGACCTCGGAGTTGCCCATCTGACCGGCTGGCAGCCCGACCGCATCCTCCGACGCGCGGAGGACCGAATGGGGCCAGTGAGCGAGCAACGATCGCCAGGTCGGCATGTCGGCGGCGGCGATGGCATCGCCCGCGGGTGCGTGGCCGATCCCGAACCCGTCGAGGACGACGAGCACGATCGGTCTGGCCCGCTGGGCGGTCGCTCGGACGGGATCGCCGGTCGCCGGTCGCGCGTCCGTCACGCCGACGTGCCGTGGACCCTGGTCATACGGCGCCACCTCGAGCAGCGGCGATCAGTCCGGCCCGGGCCACGATGCCGGCCATCTCATCCGGCTTCAGTGATGCGCCACCGACGAGGGCGCCATCGATCGAGGGTTCGGCCAGGAATTCGGCGATATTGGCCGACGTGACGCTGCCGCCGTAGAGGACGGGCACAGCCTCGGCCACATCGCCCCAGCCAAGGCCGGTCAGGATGCCTCGGATGGCACCTGCCATCGCCGCGGCATCGCGGCCGCTCGCATTCCGGCCCGTCCCGATGGCCCACACCGGCTCATAGGCGATGACGTGGCCCGCGGCCCGCATCGCTCCCGGGTCGGCGTTGCGCAGCGCCCCGCGAAGCTGCCGCTCGACGACCGCGTCCTGGTCGCCGGCCTCGCGCTCCTCGAGCCGCTCGCCGACGCACAGGATCGCGCGCAGGCCGGCGTCGGTGGCGCGCGCCAGCTTGCGGCCGATGAGCTCGTCGGTCTCGCCGGCGTCTCGCCGCCGCTCCGAGTGGCCCACGATGACCCAGTCGGCCAGCCCGGCCAGCATCGGCGCCGAGATCTCGCCGGTGTAGGCGCCCTGGAGCTCGTGGTGGACGTTCTGGGCGCCGATCCCGATGTCCGGGTCCGAGGCCGCGAGCGCGTCACGCACCGCGGCGAGGCACACGAACGGCGGACAGATGACCCGGCTGACGCCCGGGACGCGCGTCCGGGCGGCGATCATTACGGCCAGCTCGCCGGCATCGGCCGGCGTGGTGTGCATCTTCCAGTTGGCGGCCACGATGATGTCGCGCATACCCGGCATCATGCCAGAGCGGGTCGCCCCGGCGGGCCGACCTCGGCCTCGAGCGTCGCCAGCCGTTCCAGTCGCTCGAGGGCTCGCTGGACGGCCGAGCGGTGGATCTCGAGCCGCTCGGCGAGCTCAGCCAGACTCGCCTCGGGGGTGGCGCGGCGAGCCTCGGCGACCAGTCGGACGACGTACGGCTGGCTCGGCAGCCGGCCGTCGGCGTCGAGCGTCGCGATCGCATCGAGCTGGCGGCCCGCGGCGCTCACGGCCCGCTGGAGGTTGGCCGATTCGGCATTGAGGACCCGGTTGAGCTCGCCGCGGAGGGCCCGTGACACCTGGCGAGCCTCGACCTCGAGCAGCGCCCCGCTGGCTCCGATCCGACGCAGGAACGTGCCGACCGCCTCCCCGTTCTTGGAGGTCACGACACCCCGGCCACGGCGCAGCCGCCAGGAGACCGGCAGCCCGTACTCGATCAGTCGAGCGGTCAGCTCGGGAGCCTCGTCGGGCGCGACCACGAACTCGAGATGCGTCCGCCCACCAGCCAGGCTCAACGATCCGCGCGCAAGGAACCGTCCACGCAGCCACGCCGCGCGACAATGTTCGGCGGCGGTCGGCCAGAGGAAGCCCGCTCCGGTGTGCCCCTTGCCGAGGCGCCGCAGCCGGTGCACGAGCCGCCCGACGGAGGCCTCGCGGCCGCTCGGCTCGGGACCGAGTCCATCGACCTCGGCGACCCGATCGCAGGTGCGTGACGGGTCGATGGCGGCCAGCTCGTCGCGGAGCGCCGTGACCAGGTCGCGCTCCGAACGCGTCACCTCAGGCGGTCCGGCTCGCCGTCCGGCCGACAGCCCGCCGCCGGATGCTGGCCTCATGGTCGAGGGTCCGCATGATCGCCGTGGCCAGCCGCGCCGGGTCGTGATGGTGAGCGTTGTCGGGGTCGATGACGTCATCGAGGACCAGCCGCGGGGCGGGCACGAACGCCGGTGGCCAGCGGAGGCTGACGGCGGTCGGCGCGGACACACCCGCCCGCGCAGCGTCGGCCCCGGCTGGGGCGCCGTCGACAGGCCCCGGCACCGGGCGATGGCTGCGCGGCACGACGCGATTGTTGGCCAGGACGACATCGACGATGTCGGGGCTCGTGTGCACGACGAGCGCCTCGACATGGGCGGCCAGGTCATAGCCGCTGGTCTCGCCGTCCTGCGTCGCGACGTTGCAGACGTAGATCCGGGGCGCGCCGGCGTGCAGCACGGCGTCTCGGATGGCCGGGATCAGGAGGCTCGGCAGGAGGCTGGTGTACAGGCTGCCGGGCCCGAGCACGATGAGGTCCGCCTCGGTGATGGCGGTCAGGGCGACCGCGGAGGCCGTCACGTCCGCGGGGCTGATCGTCACCCGGTCGATGCCGGCCGTCCGCATGATGTGCGACTGGCCGTCGACGACGGACCCATCGACCAGCGTGGCGTGCAGGGTCAGCGGCGTCGACGACACCGGCACGACCTGACCGCGGACGGCCAGGATCCTGTTCATCAGCCGGATGCCGTCCTCGAAGTCGCCGCCCTCGACCGCGGTCATCGCCGCGATGAGGAGATTGCCGAGCGCGTGCCCGCCCAGGCCGTGGGCCTCGCGGCGGCCCACCGCCCCTCCGGCCGCGCCGCCTGCGGCATCCGGGAAGCGGTACTGGAGGACCTCGCTCATCAACGGCTCGGCGTCGGCCAGTGCGACGATGCAGTTGCGGATATCGCCGACCGCCGGGATGCCGAGCTGTTCGCGAAGGATGCCAGATGAGCCGCCGTCGTCAGCGACCGTGACGATCGCGGTCAGGTTGCTGGTGTGCTGCTTGAGGCCGCGAAGGAGGGTGGACAGGCCGGTGCCACCGCCGATCGCGACGATCCGCGGGCCGCGCGCCAGGAAGCGCTTCTGGTAGATCAGCTCGACGAGCGGTTGATCGGGATCCGGCGCGCGGAGCGGGTCGGTCAGGACGTGAGCGGTCTTGTAGGCCCCGAGCGCCACCAGCACCACACCAGCCGATGCGGCCAGCAAGCCGCGCAGGGGGAACGGCAGGAACTGCAGGGTCAAGAGGTCGATGACGCCGCCGGCGAGGCCGGTCGGTGTCAGGTCATGCGTGATCTGGCGCAGGAAGTGGGCGAACGCGATGGCCAGCAGCAGCAGACCGGCGAAGACGACCAGTAGCCAGCGCTTGATTCCGATGCCGGGGGTCAGCCAGCGCCGGAGGTTCATGTCCGGTCGAGCTCCCGATGGAAGACCGCGACCGGCCCGAAGTCCTGGTCGCGCAACCAGGTCGCGACCTCCTCGGCGATGACGATCGAGCGGTGGTACCCGCCCGTGCAGCCGATACCGATGGTCAGACGGGTCTTGCCCTCGGCGATGTAGGCCGGGATCGCAAACGCCAGGAACTCGCGCAGGTAGGCCAGGAAGCGGCTGGCGACCGACTGACCGAGGACGAATGCCCGGACTTCGTCGGTCAGACCCGACAGCGGGCGGAGGTCGGCAACGTAGTACGGGTTCTGCATGAACCGGACGTCGAACACCAGATCGGCCTCGAGCGGGATACCGTGTTTGAACCCGAAGCTGATGAGCTGGAACGCGAGCTGGTCCGGCCGGACGTCCGTGGCCAGGGCTGCGAACAGTCGCTCGCGCAGCTGGCGGAGCGACATGTCCGATGTGTCGAGGACGACGTCTGATCCGGTGCGGACCACGTCGAGACGGCGACGTTCCTCGGCGATCGAGCTGGCGATGCCGTGCTCGTCACCGAGCGGATGGCGATGCCGTGTCTCACTGAAGCGCCGGATCAGGACGTCGTCGCTGGCCTCGAGGAAGACGACACGCGGCCGGATCCCGCGGCCTTCGAGCGCGCCGCGCATCGCGGCAAGCGCCACCGTCGTATCACCGGACCGCACGTCGAGGACGATCGCGACCCGGGCGAAGCGTGCGCGGTCGGACGACACGAGCTCGGCCAGGTCGGGCAGCAGCTCCCCCGGCAGGTTGTCGACGACGGTGTAGCCGAGATCCTCGAACAGCTTGGCCGCCGCGGTCTTGCCGCCGCCGGACAGGCCGGTGACGATGACGACGGCCGGCTCGGTCACCGCATCAGACGATGGCCGGGTGCCGGCCCCCTCGGTCACCGACCGCTGCGCCGGATGAACAGGACGGTCAGCTCGAACAGGACATACATCGTGCCGCCGAGGACGATCGGACTGACGAGATCACCGCCGGGGGTGGCGACCGCGGCAAATATCGAGATGCCGAGGATGATCATCCGACGCGAGCTCGCCAGTCGTTCCGAGGTGACGATGCCGACTCGCGACAGGCCGATCAGGAGGATCGGGAACTCCATGATCAGGCCGAACACGAGGAACAGGGTCGTGACGAAGTCGAAATACGGACCGGCCGCCGGCTGAGCGACGAGGACATCGTCGGTGAAGCTGAACAGGAAGGCGATGGCGAACGGCAGGATGAAATAGGCGATGGCGACGCCGATCGCGAAGAACAGCAGGGCGAGCGGGATCCACGGCCGGACCGTCTTGCGTTCGTTCGGGGTCAGCCCGGGCGCGATGAACGCCCAGAGCTGGTAGAGCAGGATGGGCATGGCGAGGATGATCCCGGCTACGATCGAGATCTTCATCTGGATGACGAACGCGTCGCCGATGCCGAGGACCTGGACCTTGCCGCCGGGAAGCGGGGCGATCAAAAAATCGCGGATGGCCGTCGCGAAGTAGAACCCGACGACCGAGCCGATCGCAACAGCCAGGATCGACTTGAAGAGTCGGCTGCGGAGCTCGACGAGGTGGTCGACCAGCGACATGACCGAGTCGTCGCCGGGCGTGATGACCGGCGGGCTCGGTTCAGGGTCTGGTGTTGCTGGACGACCGGCGACGCCCGGCTCGAGCAGGGCGTCGGCGTCTGCCATGGTCGGTTCGCGCGAACCCCGCTCGCGCGCGACGGTGGACGAGTCGGACGGCGGCGGCGGAGCCGCTGCGGCGGGAGCGGCCGGCGCCGGAGCGGCCGGCGCCGGAGCGGGGTCGGC
>JBBRXB010000014.1:0-73904 GCA_038248915.1 Candidatus Limnocylindrales bacterium
GGTGCTACATCCGGATGGAGGGCACGACGTTCGGCGACGTGCCGCTCAACGCGGAGCTCAAGCTCGAGGTCTGGGACAGCCCCAATAGCGCCGGCGTCATCACCGACGCGATCCGCTGCCTCAAGCTCGGCCTGGACCGCGGCCTGAAAGGGACGCTGGTCGCGCCGTCGAGCTACTTCATGAAGAGCCCGCCCATCCAGATCCACGATGACATCGCGTTCAACCGTGTCGAAGCCTTCATCCGGGGCGACGACAACGAGACCCTCCTGGGAACCGAGGCGCCGGTCAAGAAGACGGTCAAGCGGATGGCCGGCACCAAGGCCAAGGTCGCCACCGCCGCGCGGTGACCGACACCGGACGACGTCTCGAGGCGCCCCACCGGCCGGGCGGCTCGAGTCCGAGGATCGTGGAGCGGTCGGCCGTCGTCGGCTACCGCGTCGTGTCGTGGCTGCTCCGGACGCTGCCGCCGGGTCCGACCGGGGCCGTGCTCGGTCTCGGGTCACAGGCGTCCTATCTGCTGTGGCCGACCAAGCGCGCCTGGTCGAACCGGAACTTCGGGCACGTCCTCGGCCTGCCGCCCGATCACCCGCGTGTGCGCCGGTTGGCGCTGCGGGCGTACGACGAATACGGCCGTTATCTCGTCGAGCTGATGCGCGTCCCGTTCATGCCCGAGGACGAGGTCATCGCGCTGATGGAGCCGCTCGACCCCGCGAGGATCCAGGCGATCCGCGACTCGGCGCCGAAGGGCGGCATCATCATCACCGCGGCGCATGTCGGCAACAACGACGTGATCGGCGCGGCGATCGGCCATCTCGGGCTGCCGCTCAACGTGGTCGCTGACGATTCGTCGTTCCCGGAGCTGTTCGACCACCTGCGGCGCCAGCGCGAGCGGTGGAGCGCCACGCTCATCCCGTGGACCAACCTGCGGGCCATCTTCGGCGTGCTCCGGCGCCGCGAGCTGCTCGGCCTTCTGGTCGACTGGGGCTACCGTAGCGACGGCATCCCCGTGAAGCTGTTCGACGCCTGGACGACGCTCCCGGCCGGTCCGGCCACGCTGGCCGCCAAGACTTCGTCGCTCATCGTGCCCGCCATCACCATCCGGCAACCGGACGGTCGCCTGCGGGTCGAGTTCGCCGAGCCGATCACCGTCGCCCCGTCCGATCCGGCCGATCTGCAGCGCGCTACCCAGGCCATCGCCGACGCTGTCGCCCGAACCGTCGGGCCGGCGCCGGAGCAGTGGTACAGCTTCAAGCCCATCTGGCCGGCGATGGCCGAGGAGGGCGCCGATCTCGAACGACGCGCCCTCGAGATGCAGGCCGGACGTCCGGATCCGGGTCCCGCGCCGGGGCTGCGACCGACGGCGGCCGACCCGCTTCCGGACCCGGTGGAGGCGGACGCGTGACCATCCGCGGCCGGCTGCTGCTGGCGATGTCGTGGCTCGTCTGCCGCCTGCCTGAGGGCCTCGTCTTCAGGTTCGCGGCCCTCGCCGGCGACCTCTGGTATCGGCTGGCACCCGGTCGTGCCGCGCAGGCACGGCGCAACCTCCGCCGCGTGTGCCGATCGCTCTCGGCGGCCGGCAAGGGCGGCCACCGGGTCCGTGCCGCCGCGTCGGATCCCAAGGCGCTCGAACGCCTGGTCCGGTCCGCCTTCCGGCACTCGGCCCGCTACTACCTCGAGGTCGCCCGGACGCCGAGCATCACCCCCGCGTTCGTCGACGACCGGCTCCAGATGGATACGCCCGAGCTCGTCGCCGAGGCGGTCGTGCCGGGCAAGGCGGTCCTCTTCGTGGGGCTCCACTTCGGATCGCTCGAGCTGGCGGTCATCTTCCTCGCGTTCCAGGTCGGCGAGACCGTGACGCCGATGGAGACCATCGAAGACCCGGGTCTGCAGGCGTACTTCGAACGGACCCGCGGCGTCGCCGGCATCCGGCTGGTCGGCCTGCGGGAGGCCCGCCGGGCACTGCTCGACGCGCTCCGTGGCGGCATCCCGGTCGGGCTGGTCGGCGATCGCGACCTGACCGGCGGCGGGATCCCGATCCCGCTATTCGGGGCGCCGGCCGTCCTGCCCATGGGCCCGGCGATGCTCGCCGTCGAGTCCGGCGTCCCGGTCTACGGGATGACCGTCCGGCGCGCCGGCGACGGTCACTACCGCGGCCGCCTCATCCCCATCGAGGTCCCCGCCGACGGCACCAGGCGCGAGCGGGTCACGACGACGATGACGCACCTGGCGGCCGCGTTCGAGGACCTCATCGCCGATGCCCCCGAGCAGTGGTGGGCCGTCTTCTTCCCGATCTGGCCCGATCTCGAGGCGCCGGTCAGCGAGGTGGCAAGCCCACCCGCCGAGGCCGCCGCGTGACGGCGTCGGGCATCAAACCGACCGCCGCGCCGCGCGCCGGCGACGACGCCGAGTCGCGCCCCACCATCAGCCGAGCCGACCTCCACATCCACACCATGGCCAGCGACGGCACGGCCGGCGTCGAGGCCATCCTCGACCATGTCGAGCGGACGACCGACCTCGCGGTCATCGCCATCACCGACCACGAGCGGATCGATGCGGCCGTCGCCGCACGTTCGATGGCGCGCGACCGCGGCCTGCGCGCAGAGGTCGTCGTCGGGGAGGAGATCACCACGTTCGGCGGTCATCTCCTGGGGCTTTGGCTGGATCGTCCGATCCGGCCGTACAGGTCGCTGCGCTCGACGATCCTGGCCGTCCACGAGGCGGGCGGCCTGGCCGTCCCCGCCCATCCGCTCGTGCCGTATCCGCTGTGCGCCCAGGGCTGGGTCCTGCGCCGGCTCCTTGACGATCCGGATCCGGCCGCGCACCCGGACGCCCTCGAGACGTTCAACCCGACGAGCCTCGGCAAGCCGTGGCACCAGCGGGTCGTTCGGTTCGCCGACGCGTACGGACTGGCCCACGTCGGTGACAGCGACGCCCACGCGCTCGAGGCGATCGGGACGGGCTGGACGACCTTCCCGGGCCGCGATGCCGCGGACCTCCGACGCGCCATCGAGACCCACGCGACCGAACACGGCGGCACGTTCCACGTGACGACGGGCCAGCTCGGCACGTTCGGGCAGCAGCTCCGCAAGCGCGGCCGCGACGCCCGGGACGAGGTCGCCGGCCGGGTCCGGCGCGACGGCACGGGGCGTGACCACGGCTACCCGGGCGGCCGGCACCGGCCACCACGGTTCGAGGTGCCCGACCTGGGCGAACGGGGCGGGCCGGCATGAAGATCGGTCTGGTCTGTCCGTATATCTACCCGGACAACGGCGGCGTCGCGCAGCACGTCCGGCACCTGTACGAGAACCTGCGCCTGCGCGGTCACGACGTCCGGATCATCACCGCCAGCCACGGACCGCAGCGGGCGTCCGAAGGTGACATCCTCCGCATCGGAGTCGGGTTCAGCGTGCCGCTCAACGGCTCGATCGGGACGCTGACCTTCTCACCGCGCTACATCGGCCAGGTCCGCGACCTGCTCGAGCAGGAGCGCTTTGACGTCCTCCACTTCCACGAGCCGTTCGTGCCCTTCCTGTCGCTGTTCCTGCTGCGTGAGTCGCGCAGCGTCAACGTGGCGACGTTCCACGCCTACGCCGGGTTCTCGCCATCGTACGAGCTCGGCAGCCGGGTGATGAAGGCCCACGCGGCGCGGCTCCATGGCCGGATCGCGGTCAGCGCCGCGGCCCGTCACTTCATCGACCGGTTCTTTCCGGGCGACTACAAGGTCATCCCCAACGGCGTCGACATCCCGCGCTTCGCGGGTGCCGTGCCGCTGGCACGTTGGCAGGACGGCACGCCGAACGTGCTGTTCGTCGGCCGCCACGAGCCACGCAAAGGCCTCCTGGACCTCCTCAAGGCTCACCGGATCCTGCGCAAGACCGGGTACGGGGAGCGCCTGCTCGTGGTCGGCTCCGGGCCGCAGGAGCGTGAGGCGCGCCGCTATGTCGCCACCCGCGGCCTCAAGGCGGTCGAGTTCCTCGGGCGCGTGTCGGATGCCGAGAAGGCCCAGCTGTTCCGGACGGCTGACATCTTCGCCTCGCCCGCGACCGGCGGCGAATCGTTCGGGATCGTGCTGCTCGAGGCGATGGCCGCCGGCGCGCCGATCGTCGCCTCGGACATCCACGGCTACAAGGGCGTCGTCCGGCGCGGGCGCGAGGGCCTGCTCGTCCCGCCGCACGATCCCAAGGAGCTGGCCACCGCGATCGCCCGGTTGCTCGACGATCCGGCGCTGCGAGCCGAGATGAGTGCTGCCGGCCGGGCTCGCGCGGAGCAGTTCAGCTGGCCGCAGGTGACCGGCAAGGTCGAGGATTACTACGGGTTCGTCATCCGCCGGCTGGCCGCCGGCGGATCGCTGCCCGAGGACTTCCGGGCGCCCATCCCTCAGGCGCCGCCGGTCCGTGCCAGGCCATCCGTGTCATCGGACGGGCCGGCCGAGGCGGCCGCGGTCTTGTCGGCCAGTGCCAGCCGCCAGACCCAGGCCGAGTAGGCGACGACCAGGCAGGTCACCACCAGGGCGATGGTCAGGACCGCCAGCATCGGCGTGAACAGCGGCGTGTCCGTATTGCGGGTGACCGTGCTGACCGGGAACTGGAAGGCGTACAGGTAGGTCGGCAGGATGCCCTGATAGGCGGCCACGACGGCCGATGGCAACGGTAGCGCGCTGATGTTCGGATAGAGGATCGCGAACCAGGCCACGACCGCCACGAGGAGCCCCACGACGTACCGGCGCGCGTCGCGGGCGGCGAACACCTGGAGCGCCAGGCAACCGAGCGGGATCGCGACGAGGACGGCGATCGGTTCGACCGGGAGATCACTCAGGGTCAGGATCGTGGTGTCGGGCAGGAGCGCCACGACGATGAGCGCGACCACGACCACCGCGCCAGTCACGACCAGCGACCGAAAGGCAGAGGTCAGCTGGTCCGCGCCGGCTTCCTCGCCGTCACGCCCCTGGAAGGCCAGGAATCGCCGGACGATGACCACCAGGCCAACGCCGACGACCACCACCAGCGCCGCCGTCTGCGAGGTCAGGACCATATCGGGGATGACGGCCGGGCAGGCCTGCGACCCCGGGTTGACCGATTCGACGCCGACGAACGCACACAGCGGCCGGTCCAGGATCCACATCGCCGCCGGCGCCATGATCGCGATGGCGCCGGCCGCCCGCGCCAACGCCCAGGTATGGCGCGACGCGCCGTGCCAGATCTCGGCCACGAAGTAGGCCAGCGCCAGCACGATGAACGGCAATGACGTGTAGTAGTGGTACTGGAAGGCGGCCCGGTCGATGCGCGCCCACGGGATCCACTGGGCGGCGAACCCGACCGCGATGAGGGTCAGGGCCAGGCTCCGACGCTTGTACGCCATCCAGGCCACGAAGGCCATCGCCGGGATGCCCATCCACCAGATGACCAGGCTGCCGGCGTCGTAGATCGCCGCGGAGGTGCCTCCCGCGAGACCCTCCTGGTAGAACCAGACCGGCTTGAGGTTCATCGGCCAGGCCCACCACGGTGATGAGGCCGGGTGCGCCGACGAGAGATTGTTGTGATAGGCGTACATCTGGCCGGTCAGGTCGAGCAGGGTCTGGCCGGTGTGGCCTGGCGGCCAGCCCGTGAACAGCTGGTGGCTCTCGATGAACGCCCAGGGGATGTAGCTGATGACATAGACGACCAGCGGGACCGCCACGAGACAAGCCGCGGCCCAGACCACCGGGATCCCGAGCAGCCAGCCGGGTCGCAACCAGCCCTCCGGCGGCTGACCGGGCGGATCGAGCAGCCGGATCGGATCGTCGGCAGCCGGCGGCGCCGCGAGCGGCCCGAACCCGAGCCGGCCGGCCAGCGCGAACAGCCCGACGACGACCAACGACCCGAGCCCCAGCGCGATGGCCGCGAGCAGCGGTGTGACCGCGATCGACCCGAGGTGGTACGTGCGGTCGAGCCGACCGAGCGCCAGGGCGCCGAAGAAGACCACGCCGCCGAGGACCGCCGGTGCCGCGACCGCGAAGCGCATCTCCTCATCCGTCCAGGCGATCGGGTGGACGACCGCCACGACTACCGCCAGCAGGGTCAGCGCGATCATGACGATCAGGAAGGTCAGGTTGCCGAAGCCGGCGTCGGTGGCGCCCGGGGCGACAGGGACACTGATGGCCATGTAGCCGAGGACCGCGGTGATCCCGATGAGGCCAAGGATCGCCAGGACGCGACCGAGCGCGCTCCGCACAAGGATCAGCAGGATCAGCGCCCCGATGGCATACGCCGCCACCCACTTGCTGGCAAGCGCCAGGCCGAGCAGGAGCCCGATGACCGGCATCGCGACCCAGAACGCGGTGCGACCGCGCCACCAGCCGGTCCAGACGGCCGCGAAGACGGTGTAGGCGGCCACGATGAACAGCCCGACGTAGACGTCGTTCATGCCGATCCGGGACTGGACGAAGAACATCCCGTCGGCGACCACGAACAGGGCCACCAGGCCGACCACCAGCCGCCGCCGCACAAGGATCCGGGCCAGCAGGTAGATGAGGGCCGCGGTCAGGGCCCCGGCGACGACGCCCGGCAACCGCCAGGCAAAGGCATGCGAGCCCGTATCGATCGTCGCCGACGCGCCCTCCCTATCGAACAGCAGCAGCTGCTGGCGGTCCTCGGACGGGTAGTCGGGGTTGAAGTCCGCGCCCCAGGCCGTTGGCACGAACCCGGCCGGCAGCCGGGCGTCCGCATAGACCGCGTTGCCGTGCGGCTCGACGACATACACCGTCCAGGGCCCGTCCACGCTCGCGTCGGGGGCAAGACCCAGGATGTGGACCTGCTGGCTCGCCTCGTCATAGGTGACCCACGACCCGAGTCCGGGCAGCGGATTGAGGCCCAGACCGGGGCCCTGGTCGACCGGTCCACCCTTGGCCGCATCGCCACCGACCGCGATGACGTCGTAGTGGGGGTCGTCCGCCGTTCCGGACGTGGCGTAGAGCTTCGGGCTGTCGAGACCGGTCACGGACGCCAGGCCATGGGCGCCGCCGTCGAGCGGGATGGTCGTCACCAGTGTGCCCCGCTCCGGGTCGATGAACGCCACGCCCGCGTCCGTGGCCACGGCGACCCGGTCGGCGGTCCCGACCGAGATCCCGGGCAACGTCCCGGCAGCGATGGCCGCGTCGAGCGCGGTCCGCTTGTCGCCGGTCCCCGGATCGCCCAGGACGACGGTCGTACCGGGCGATGCGGCGTCGAGACGGGCCTGGTAGTCAGTGGCGCTCGTGCCGAGCGTCTTCGCCAGGCCGGAGGCGGCCGCCGCATGGTCCGTGACGTCGTCCACCTTGGCGATGAGCGCGGAGCCGGATCCACCCGGGGCCAGATCGGCGATGCCGGCCAGCGCGACCGAGCCGACGACCGTGGCGCCGGCCGGGTCGACGACCGTGGCGTGGTCGGCCGAGGCGGCGACCAGGTACGTGCCGTCGTCGCTCACCAGGAGGTGGTCGACCGGGTCGTCGAGCGTGAGGAGCGGCGTCGGCTCGAGCCCAAGGTCCGCCCCACCCTCGCCCAGAAGCGACAGGTCCATCGTGGCGATCCGGCCGTCCCCGTAGCCGATGATGAGCTGGTGGCCAGTCACGTCGACCGCGAGGGCGCTCACTCCGGGCGCGGTGATGGTCCCGATCAGGGCTCGCGTCCGCAGGTCATAGGTCCGGACCTCCGTGCCGGTCGCGACGTGCAGCCGCTCACCGGCACGGCCGCCGGACACCAGTTCGTCGATCCGTCTCGGCTCCACGGCGGCCGCCACGACCGGCACGCCCAGGTCGCTCGTGGCGCCGACGCCGTCCTGCCCGAACAGGACGATCCCACCGGCCATGATGTACTTGGCCAGGTGCGGGTGGGTCCACTCGTAGATGTCGTGCGAGATGCCGTACCGCCACGATTGCAGGAACTCCGTCGCGGTCCGTGCGTGATAGACCTCGTCGAAGTGCATCTGGTACGGCTGCTCGAGTCGATAGGTGCGCAACACCATCGAGCCGACGATGAGCACCATCACAAACCACAGGTCGAGACGGTCGAGCCGACCGCCACCCTCATGGCGGAGGGACGCGCTCCGGTCCGGCCGGAGCGGCGATTCGTTGAGCCGTGCCCTGAACCAGCCGACGACGCCGAGCTGGTCGAACCCGGGCCGGGCCGTCCACACGGGGAGGGCAACGGCCGCCGGCGTCGTCGCCGCCGTGGGGGTCGTGGCAGAGGTGTCGGACGGCGGTGCGGTGCGGCCCGTGGCCACCGTGCCACCGGCCGTGGTCAGGGACGCCGCGCCGGGCACGGCACCGGCTCCGACGGGCGCGCCGGCACCGCGGGCGGGCGCCACCCCGGTCCCGTCGGTGCCCTCGTCATCGACGTCCACCCAGGCGCCTGCGATCGCGCCGTCCATGGCCGCCCGACGTTCCTCGGCCAGCCGCTCACGGGCGTTCGAACGGAGCTGGACGAACGCCCAGGCGAAAGCGGCCGCATTCAGCAGGGACACGATGACGACGCCCGGCTGGGACCGGATCGCCGGGCCGATCCCCAACCAGTCGGTGATCGATGGGTTGTCCGGGTAGATCGTTGTCAGCACCACGTATACGTTGGCGAAGGCCGCCACGGACAGGACCGCGTAGGCGATCCGCCAGCGCCACGAGATCGCGGCCAGGATGACCCCCATCGCGAAGAACGGGTAGCCATAGCGCTCGTGGACGCGAGTCGGGACGATGAAGAAGGCGAGCGCCAGGACGGCCAGCCCGACCAGCAACGTGAGGCGGTCCGGGCGGCGGGCGACGACGATCAGGATGATGGCGAGGACCACCAGGAGGAGCCCCGCCCCGATCACGACCGCCGGGATCGGCCCGAACACGGCCGTCCCGGCGCCGCAGTCCTTGGCGGTGCCCGCGTAGTCGCACACCCACGCGCCGGCGTTGGCCAGGCTCTGGCCGAGATCGGATGGGACGAGCGCCCACGGGTTGTAGGCATTGAGCGTGAGGGCCGGGTAGCCGCCGGCGGCGACGGCCACCTGCCCCAGCAGGCCGGACGACAGGTACGGCGGCTGGCTGCTCGGCCAGACCACCGAGAGGGCGAACGGCGCGCTGAGCGCGACCGCCGTCAGGAACCCGGCCAGACCGGTGCTGATGATTCGGATCGGCTTGCCCGTGCGGTCGGGGTCGCCGTACCCACCCGCCGGCCACAGCGCCCGTCGGATGGTGACCACCGCCACGATCGGGATGAGGATCCCGAGCTGGGGCTTGATGACCGCTGCGATGACGGTGTAGATGGCGGCCCGCTCCGGGCGGTCGCGCCACAGCTCGCGCAGGCCGAGCAGCACGAATACGACTCCGAACGAGTCGGCCTGGCCCCAGACGACACTATCGAACCACGAGATCGGGTTGAGGACCGCCACCGCAGCCGCGGCGAGCGCCACGCGGTCGCGCCCGCCGAGTTCGCGGACCATCGACCAGGCGAGCCAGCCGATCCAGAGGTCGGCCAGGATCGGCGGGATCTTGATCAGGTCGCCGATGCCACCCAGCCAGCTGCCGGCGATCCCGACCAGCCACAGGACGTACAGGTAGCCGGGCGTGTAGTCGTGGAAGAAGTCCCGGTCGTAGAACTGCCAAGGGCCGTGCTGGGCGAGTTGGTCGGCCCAATACCGGAACGCGTCCAAGTCGACCTTGAACCCGGATCCGGGGAGGAGGTATGCGATGATGAGCCGAAGGACAAGACCGAGCGCGAGGACCACGAGGACCGCGCCGACGGCTCCCTGCGTCCCGGTCACCCGCGACGGCGCTCGTGTGCCTCGCTCGGTCCCGCCGGTCGCGGGGCCAGTCACCGGGAAACGGCTCCTGCATGAGCGTGGAAGGTGGATCGGAGCGTAGCACAGGGTCGACCCGCGGACCCCAGACCCGGCCCGGCACCCCGCGTCCCTGGCGACGAGATCGCCTGGTGGCTGGCGGTCGCGATCGGGGCGGTGCTGGTCGTCGCCGCCCTGGCCGTGTACGGCCTGACCTACACCGACCGCTACTACGACCACTTCGTGTGGCAGGCCGCGGCCTTCCTCGAGGGTCACGCCGCGATCCGGTACCCCGTGGCGGCCGGCGATGGCCTGCTCGGCAACGCCTACTTCCAGGACGTGCTCCCGATCGCCACGACGGACGGCGTGTCTCGCGCCCTGCTGCCATTTCCGCCGCTGCCCGCCCTCGTGCTCGTCCCGTTCGTCGCGGTCTGGGGCCTTGCCGCCAACGACCAGGTCGTCTTCACGGTCCTCGCCGCGATCGACGTGGCGATCTGCTGGTGGGCCATCGGGCGGCTCCCGGTATCGACCGCGGTCCGTCTCGGGACGACGGTCTTCTTCGCCTTCGGGACGGTCTTCTGGTACACCGCCCAGCTGTCCACGACGTGGTACCAGGCGCACATCGTGGCGGTCGGGCTGACGTTCCTCGCCATCGGCCTGGCGATCGGTGCGGACCCGGTCGCCGGTGCGGAACCGGTCGCCGGCGCGGACCCGGTCGCCGATGCCGGCACCCCGTCGCCGGCGCGGACCCGGTCGCCGATGCCGGCACCCCGTCGCGTCCCCGCCTCGGTGGTCTCCGCGGCGAGCCCCGCCAGTTCGCGGCAGGGTTCCTGTTCGGGCTGGCATGCACAGCTCGGCTGACGGTCGTGTTCGGCGCCCCGTTCTTCGCCTTCGTGGGGGCCGGCGGCGACTGGCGACGGCGGGCGTGGTCGGCCGGTTTCGGAGCCGCCATCCCGCTCCTGGCGCTCGCGCTCTATGACGTCGCCACGACCGGGCGACTCGTGAGCCCCGCCTACGACCATCTCTATCGCCTCGAGGCGGCTGGTTACCCGACGCTGGGTTACCACGCCGATTGGGCGGCCGAGGACCCGCGCTATCTGCTCCAGAACGTCGGGCTGGCCCTGTTCGGTCTACCGGACCTCCTGCCGAACGCGCTTCCCGACACGCTCGGGATCCACCGGGTCGTGGCCTGCACGGCCCCGAATGTGGTCCGCGGCCTGTTCGACGTCTCCTGTCCGCTGGCGGTCCCGCGCGACACCGGGATGAGCGTGCTGCTGACCAGCCCGGCCTACCTGCTGGCCTTCCCGGCCCTGGCCGCGTGGCGCCGGAACAGGCTGGTCGTCGGCGCGATCCTCGCGGTCGCCCTCATCGCCACGGTGGACCTGATGCACTTCAGTCAGGGCTGGGTCCAGTTCGGGTATCGGTTCAGCAACGATGCCGTGCCGTTCGCCCTGGTGCTCGTGGCCCTCGGTTTCGAGCGCGTGGCGGTTCGCCACAGATGGGGCATGCTTCTGGCCATGAGTCTCGTCATCCTGTCCCTGGCGATCAATGCCTGGGGCGTGCTCTGGAGCCGGCTTCTTGGCTGGTGAATCGATGATCCGGGCACGGCTTCTGCCCTCCCTCCTTGTCGCCCTGATCGCCCTCATCGCCGCGTCTCTGGCACTGCTCCCCGGGGTCGCGTTCTGGGACACCGGCGAGCTCCAGGCGGTCGGGCCGCTGATGGGCACGGCCCACCCGACCGGCTTCCCGACCTACGTGCTGCTGGGCTGGCTGGCATCGGTGGTGCTCCAGCCCTTCGGCGAGCCGGCGTTTCGGATGAACCTGTTCTCGGCGCTCTGCCTGGCGGTCGCGGCCGGCGTGACGGTCGACCTCGTGCGGTCGCTGACCGGCTGGGTCATGCTCGGCATCGCGGCCGGCATCGCGATGGCGCTGACACCGATCGCGTGGGCGATCGCCACCCATGCCGAGGCGCACTCGCTCCATCTCGCGCTGGTGGCGATCCTGCTCTGGCTGCTCGTCGGGTGGGAGGGCCGCGTTCGTGCACCCGTGCCGATGCCGGCGGCAGTCGCGCCACCTGGACGACCCGCTCCGACGGCGGCGTCCGATGCGGATCCGGGGGGCTGGTCCGACCCGGTGGGCCGATCCGAGCCGGTGCGCCGCCCCGATCGCGGCGACCGATTCCTCATCGCGGCGACCTTCGTGTTCGGGCTCGCGATGGGCAATCACTCCTTGACGCTGCTGCTCGCAGTCCCGGTGGGGTTGTACGTCCTCGCCGTCAACCCCGGCATCTGGCGCCGCAGCCGACTGGTCCTCACCTGCGCCGCGGTGCTCGCGGCCACCCTCGTCCTGGTCTACCTGGAGCTGCCGCTCCGGGCAGGGCCGTTCCGGGCCGCCCTCGTCTACGGCACCCCCGACACCTGGGACGGGTTCCGCTACATCGTGCTCGCCGAGCAGTTCAGGGGCAGCCTGTCGAACCCGTTCGGGGACCTCGCGGGCAAGTTCGGGGAGCTGGTCACCCGCACCTGGACCCAGTTCGGCATCCTGGCGCCGCTCATCCCGGTCGGCTTCCTCGCGACGGCTTTCCGCCGGCCGCGGTACGCCCTGTTGACCGGGACGGCCGCCGTCATCACCTGCTTCTTCGCGGCGTCGTACGTCAACGCGGACATCAACCGCTACTACCTCGTGCCCGCGCTCATGGCCTGGACGTGGCTCGCGGTCCTGGCGGCCGCCGTCGTGGAGGTCGTGGCGGCAGCCATGGGCGAGCCGATCGTGGTGGACGAGCCGGCGCCCGTCGCAGCCGGTCGCCCCGAAGGCACCCCGGCGACCGGCGAGCCAGCCACGGGCGAGCCAGCCTTCTCGACGAAGGCGGCGGCGCCCACGCCCACGCACGGCACGGATGGCCTCGACGGCCCGCACCCGGGCCTGCGGGCCGGCTCCATCGCCCTCGTCGTGGCGATCGCGCTCCTGGTCCCCACCGTGTTCGCCGCCCCGGCTCGGTTCAAGGCCGTCGACCTCAGCCGCCAGCACGACGCTGCCACGTGGATCAAGCACGTCTTCGCCACCATGGAGCCCGACGCGGTCATCGTCAGCTGGTGGAGCTTCTCGACGCCGCTGTGGTATGCCCAGCGCGTCGAGGGCGAACGACCAGACGTGACGATCATCGATGACCGGACCCGGCTGGACGAGAACCTCGGCGGCCTGACCGACGTCATCGACGCCAATCTCGGCAAGCGGCCCGTGTACGTCATCCGGCTCGATCGCGACGAGGTCGCACTGCTGGCCGACCGCTACCAGCTCGACTACATCGACGGCCGGGACGCGAGCGCCCTCACCCGGGTGATCGCGCGCAAGGCCGCCGGATCGTAACGGGGTCGCCGGGTCGCCGGGTCGCCGTCCGTCGGTCGCACCGTGTTGCTCACAGCAGAACAAACGCCATTCGCAGGTCGCCGGGTCCGCCCGTCCCGCCCTCGGGTATGCCTGCCGGAGCATCAGTGCCCACGCGAATCCTCGAACCGGGGGCCCGGCATCGGTCCCGGGGTCCCAAAGACGCTTGAGATGTGCTCGAATCTGGGTCCGATCGTCGCGTTTGTCCTTCCATGAGCAACACGCGACGACGGCCGAGACCTCGGGGCAGGCAACGGCTGAGGGCAAACGGCCGCCACCCGGCCGCCGGCCGATCTAGCTCGAGCGGCCCTCACCCTCGGCGTCGACGTCGAGCGAGTTGACGAAGTCGCGGAACACATCCAGCCGTGGGTCGACGATGTTCTCGCCGGTCGCCTCGAGCGTCGAGCCCTCACCACCCTCGCCGTCATCGATGATCGCGGTGTCGCCGAGCGCCGCCTGCTCGAGGACAGCGTCGGCGGCGAAGATCTTCACGCCAGACCGGACGGCCAGGGCCAGCGCGTCGGAAGGGCGGGCGTCCACCTCGATCGTCCGGCCATCGATCGCGAGGAGGACCCGGGCGTGGAAGGTCTCGTCGGCGAGCTCGCTGATGATGACCCGGTCGACCCGGGCGCCGAGCGCCTCGAGCGTCGTCGTGAACAGGTCGTGGGTCAGGGGCCGCTCCGGCGTCAGGCCCTGGAGCTTCATGGCGATCGCACTCGCCTCCCACGGTCCGATCCAGATCGGGAGGTAGCGGTCCCGCGCAGCCTCTTTCAGGATCACGACGTGGCGGCTGGAGAGCATGTGGACCCGGACGCTCTCGACGACCATCTCGACCAGCCCGTCGTCCATCGCCGGATTATCCCACGGCCGGTGGCGCGGACGGCGTCGGCGGGGCAGCCGTCCGGTGGCGCCGCGCGGACACCGTCAACACGATCCGGGCCATCAGCGCGCCGACCACGAAGCCGCCGATGTGGGCGAAGAAGGCGACCCCGCCGCCCGACTGGATGATTCCCAGCGCCGTCAGCCCGTTGATCAACTGGAGCACGAACCAGAAGCCCAGGACGATGATGGCCGGCACGTCGATGAGCTGGTAGAAGAAGCCAAGGAAGACGAGCGAGGTGACCCGCGCCCGCGGGAAGATGACGAAGTAGGCGCCGAGCGTCGCCGCGATCGCCCCGGACGCCCCGATCGTGGGCACCGTCGAGGTCGGATCGATGGCCACCTGCGACACCCCGGCCAGGGCTCCGCCGAGCAGGTAGAACCCCAGGAACCCGGCCCGCCCGAACCGGTCCTCGACGTTGTTGCCGAAGATCCACAGATAGAGCATGTTGCCGAGCAGGTGCAGCCAGCTGCCGTGCAGAAACTGGCTCGTGACCAACGTGGCGGTCTCGTGTGACAGGTAGTCGCCGCGCGCCCAGGCGGCCGTCAGGTTCGCCGGGACGACCCCCCACCGGGTGATGAACGCATCGAGCGCGGCGCTCCCGCCGGTCGCCAGGACGCCGAGTTCCCAGGCGAAGACGACGAAGCAGGCGATGACCAGCGACAGCGTGACAAGTGGCGTCCGTCTGGTCGGATTGGCATCCCGCAGGGGGATCACGAAGCGATCCGGTCAGGGCTTCTTGGTGGGTTTGGGGGTCGCCTTGGGCGGTGTCTTGCTCGGGCCGGCGGACGGGCTCGCAGACGCGTCGGGGCTGGCCGCCGGGCCATCATCGGCGACGGCCACCAGGATCGCCTGGTTCACGCCGTCACGGGACATCCAGACGAGCGTGGCCGGCTCGTTCTCGGCGCCGACGATGACGTACATCGCCCGAAGGTCCGTCCAGTCGGTCAGCCCGCCGGCGAGCCGGTACTGGGCGTGGTACGTGCCGTCCACCTTGGCCATGGCGATGACCCGCGCGTTGGGCTGATCGAAGCCGTAGATATCGCCCTCGCGCCGCGCCGACCCGGACGCGACGATCGAGTAGCTCGGCGCCGGCCGCAGGGTCAGGTCCTTGGGGTCCTTGGCCTGCCAGCCCTCGCTCTTGCCGCCTACGAAGCGAAGCAGCTCACCGGCCTCGGCGGCGAAGATGTCGCCGTCGACATAGGTGGACGTCAGCATCGAGACGTCCCGGGCGGTGGCCAGCCACGAGGTCGGCGCGGCCGGGAAGCCGCTGCCGTCGGCCGCCGGCGAGTAGGCCCGGATCTGCTGTTCGGACGGGTCGACGACATACAGGTTGTACAGCCCGCGTGTACCCGGTCGCAGGAACGTGTTGATGCCCATGATGTCGTCGCCGAGCGAGGCCGAACCCTGGAGCGTGACCTTGGTCAGCGTGCCCTTGCCGCTCTCGTCGGCCGGGCGCCAGCGCCACAGGATGTTCTTCGAGTCGAGGATGAGCAGGTCCTGGCCACCGACCCCCAGGTAGCGCGGTGTGGCGACGGTGCCGGCCTTGTTCTTGGTACCCGCCTTGGCCACCAGCGTGGCGGCCTTGGTCTTGAGATTGATCCGGTAGACGGCCTTGGTCGAGCGGTCGATGACGTACGGCACGCCATCCGGACCGCGGACCATGGCACTCAGGTCGATCGGAGCCGCGTTGGCCGCCGGCTTGAAGGTGTAGATCCGGGTCGAGGCGACCGGCACCACGCCGTACAGTCGATCGAGCCCCGCGACCGTCTGCAGGAGGAGCGGGGCGATGACCTTGGCGCTGACGTTGGCGCCCTGGGCGATGGTCAGTTGCTGGTGGGCGTCGGTCAGGAGCCTGAGCGCCTCGTCCGGTTGGTCGGTCACGAGGTCGATCCCGGAGCCGGTCACCTTGGCCAGGTCCGCCTTGGCCTGGTCGAGCGCCTTCTGTCCGGCATTGACCGAGCTGATCGCCTGCCGCGGCGTGTTGCCACCGAAGGCGTAGACCGCGAAGCCGAGCCCGCCGACCAGGATGACCAGGGCGAGGATCGCCAGGGCCGCCCGGCGCTGGGTCTCGCGCCGTGAGGCGAGCGGCGTCACGCGCCGGTAGGCGGGCTTGCGTCGGGGCATCAGGTCCTGGACCCGGGTGACGGCCCGGGCGACGGCCCCACCGGCCGCCAGCCGGGCGTTGCCGGCCGCGGCGCTCACCGCGGTCCCGGCCGCCTGGACGTTGTCCGCGAGCGGGATGGGCGAGCGGTCCGGCGCGCCGGCCAGTGGCTCCGCCGGGCGGACCGGGACGAGGGTCCGGGCGCGGCTGGTCGATGACACCTCGGTCGCCTCGAACGCGATGGCTCCGTCGCTGCCCGAGCCATCGGCTGCCACGAAGCGGTGATGGAGATGCTCCATGGCCGACTGCGGATGCAGCGTCAGCATCGCGTCCTTGAGTTCGTCCGAGCCGAGCTTGGCGATGACGTTGGGCGAGATGAGCACGAGCGAGTCGCCGACCGAGATCTCGCCCCGCCAGACGTCCGGTTCCAGGGCACCCGACGGCAGACCGCGTTCGCGATACGGATCGGGCAACGTCGACAGCCGGGCCTGGCGGATGAGGTACGCCTCCGCGGGGCCGACGGTCGCGACGTACATCTCGCTGCCCCGGACGACGGCCACGCCGATGCCGATCGGCCCGTTGCCGTCCGTGGCCTTGATGCCGAGGCGGTCGGCCTGGTGGGCGAGACGCTTGTTGGCGGTGGCGATGGCCTTCTGGATACACACCCGGATCCCGGCCGACTCGTCGTAGTAGTACTCGTTGCGGATCGTCTCGGCGGCCAGGCGGGTCGCGTCCAGGGCGTGACGCGACGAGATCCGCGACGTCACGAGCAGGTACAGGTGACCCTTGGACCGCGCGACGGAACCGACGCTCGGCTCGACCACGACGAGCGTGTCCGGCGAGTCGGCGAGGCGGTCGTGTTCGGCGACGACGCCGAGTTTCATGTGGAGCCGTACGGCCATCCGGGCCTCTCTGATCAGGCGGATCCCCTCGATCCGGGGAGTCGCGGGGACGGGCGGGAACGAGGGCCGTTCCGGGCGGTCTGGGTGTCGATCAGAGCGCGCCTGGCCCGGTGGCCTCAGGAGGTGGCTGGCAGGTGACCGGGATTATACGCGGGGACCCGCGCGCCGGACGTGGACCCGCAATTCACGAGCGCCGACTCCGCCCGGCGCGGCCGCGAACGCCGCCAGGAGCTCCCTGCTGCGAAGCCGAAGCTCCTGGGCGACGATCGGTGCATCGGCCTCGACGTCGAGCGTGAAACCTTCGAGCCGCACGACCCGGCAGGCGCCGGCGGCGGCGGGAACCCGCTCCGCGACGAGCGCCTCGAAGGTGGCGATGGCACGCGACAACCGCAGCTCGTCTTCGAGGCCGAGCGCACGCGCGGCGTCCGGGATCAGGTCGCCCAGGCGGACCATCGGCCGGCGGCGGGGCGTGCTCACGGGCTGGGGACCGCGTCGGCTGCCGCCGCGGCTGCCGTCCCGGGCGCGATGAGCTCGGCACCGCCGGTCCCCGTGCGGACCTCCCAGGCCGTGGCGATCGCCCGGAGCTCCGGGTCCAGGTCGTCGAGCGTCGTCGTCGTGACGAACGCCTGGGGCAGGGCCGCGATCCGACGGACGAGGTGCGAGCGCCGTTCCGGGTCCAGCTCGGAGAAGACATCGTCGAGCAGGAGCAGTGGCGGCCGGCCATCCTGCGCGGTCACCACGTCGAGCTCGGCCAGCTTGAGGGCGAGGATGGCGGTCCGCTGCTGGCCGCGTGAGGCGAAGGTGGCGAGGTCGCGGCCCTCGAGCTCGAACACCAGGTCATCGCGGTGCGGCCCGACCAGCGTGGAGCCGTTCCAGACCTCCTTGTCGGTGGTCTCGACCAGGCGGCGCGCCAGGGCGTCCCGCGGCGATTCACCGGGGAGTGGCGGCGCGTTCGTCTCATAGCGCAGCGTCAGCGGGCCGCCGGCGGCCTCATCCGGGGCGATCTCGGCATGGGCTGCGGTCAGTGGTCCAGCGAGGGTCTCGAGCAGCCGCCGGCGCTCGGCGACGATCGTGCCGCCGGCATCGAGGAACGCCCCATCCCAGAACCGCAACTCGTCGCGCGACGTGCCCTCCTCGCGGATCGTCCGCAGCAGGCTGTTCCGCTGCTGGAGCGTCCGGGCGTAGGTGGCGAAGGCATCGGCATAGGCCGGCGAGCCAGAGGCGGCCAGTTGGTCGATGGCAGCCCGCCGGAGCGACGGACTGCCGGCGATGAGCAGCATCTCCTCCGGCGCGAACAGCACGATCCGCAGGATCCCGGCCAGGCCGGCCGCCCGTCGTGGCAACTCGTTGACCCGGATCCGCTTGCGACCGGCCGAGCCCGTCGCCCCGGCCCGGACGATCCCGACCTCGACCGTGTCGGCACCGACGCGGCCCTCGACCCGGGCGAGATCCGTACCCCAGCGGATGAGCTCGCCGTCGGCGCTCGTCCGATGCGACCGGCCCCAGGCCAACAGGACCATCGCCTCGAGCAGGCTCGTCTTGCCGGCCGCGTTCGGACCCCACACGAGGTGCGGACCCGGGCCGAACGTCGCATCGAGCGAAGCGTAGCCCCGGAGGTCGAGCAGGCGGATCGTCTCGAGCAGGGGTCGTCCGATCCCGAGCGGACCCGGGGCCGGCCTCCGGATAGGCGGGGTTAGGACGTGGTCCGGACCGGCATGACCACGTGGATGTAGTGGTCGTCGCCGATCGGCTTGAAGACGCCGGGTGACAGGGGCCCGTTGAGCTCGAGTGCGAACTGGTCGGCCGCCACGTTGGTGAGCACGTCCGCCAGGTAGCGGGCGTTGAACGCGATCGTCGTGCCGTCGCCCTCGACGGCCGCCTCGACCTGGCCGACATGATCGCCGACCTCGGCGTTGGCACTGACCGTGATGCCCGGCTCGCCGTCGGCGCTCACCTGGAGCTTGACGATATTGGCCGACTCATGGGCGATGAGCGCGGCCGGCCGGACCGCGCGCAGCAGCTCCTCTCGGTCGAGCACCGCTCGCGTAGTGTGGCTCTGGGGCACGACCTGCTGGTAGTTCGGGAACTGGCCGTCGATCAGCCGGCTGACAAGGTCGATCCCGTCGAGGTGGAACAGGATCTGGTTGCGTCCGCCGGCCAGTACGACCTCGACCGGGTCGTCGACGTCGGACAGGATCCGGGCGAGCTCGTTGAGCGCCCGGGCCGGGATGACGACGCTCGTCTCGGGGACCGCGTCGAGGATGGGGATCGTCTTGACCGCGATCCGGTAGTTATCGGCGGCGGCCAGCGTCAGCTGATCGCCCTCGAACCGGGCCAGGACACCGGTCAGGATCGGCCGCGCCTCGTCGCTGGCCGCCGCGAACGCGGTCTCGGCCAGGGCCTGGCGGAGGACGTTCTGGGCGATCCGTGTCGTGGGCCGCTCGCCGGCGGCTCCGATGGCCGGGAATTCGTCCGCGTCGATCCCCTTGACGTGGGTCTCGAATCGACCGCACCGGAGGTGAAGGACGTCACCGGCCTGCAGGTCGAGATCGACCCGGTCACCGGCTGGCAGCGAGTTGACCAGGTCCGTCAGCAACTTGGCCGGCACGGTGGTCGCGCCGTCGGTCTCGATCTTGCCCGGCACCCAGTAGGTGATTCCGATCTCGAGGTTGGTGGCGGTCAGCTTGAGACCGGCTTCTTCCGTCTTGAGCAGGACATTGGCCAGCACCGGGAGCGTGCTCCGGTTGGACACGGCGCGACTGACGACCGACAGGCCGCGCGCCAGGTTCTCCTGCATGACCGAGAGTTTCACGTCGGGCTCACTCCAGTTGGCTGGTCGGAACGGCACCACGTAGGTCGGGCTGGCCGTCGCGGGTCACCGAGGTCGCGCCGTGTTCGCGGGTCGCGCTGTCGGTAGGTGGGTATCTTCTCTCTATCATCTCATCCCGTCATCACCGTAGTCATGGTGTGGATACGGTGGATGGTGACGCTCGTCATCGAGCGGATCGGCGGTGGACGACCCGGGCCGGATGGTGGACACGGTGCCGCTGGATCGGGGGCCCGGCGCGGACGGCCGGTGGACGGATCCGGGCCTCGTCCCCAGGTCCCTCGGATGGGTGTCCTGATCTCCACGCCGGCGACCACCGGATCGGACCCGGAACGGCCCCGATGTCCACAGTCCACCGTGGTTTTCCACCGATTCGGCGTGGTTATCCACAGGAACGAGGGATTTCATGGTCTTCGCGGGGCGGTGTCGGCCCGCACGCATCGCCCCTGGGCGAGCGTCAGTCGGCGTAGATGAGCTCCCGGACCGCGGCGATCTCCCGGCGCAGCTCGTCATTGACGGCCACCTCGCGGTTGATCTTGTCGCAGGCATGGAGGACGGTCGAGTGGTCCCGGCCGCCGAGCTCCGCACCGATCCGCAGGAGCGACACATCCGTCTCCTCCCGCATCAGGAACATCGCGATCTGGCGGGGGACCACGATCGCCTTGTCGCGCTTCTGGCCCTGGAGCGCATCCATCGGGACGCTGTAGTACTCGGACACGACCTTGGCGATCCGCTCCGGCGTGACCTGCCGCTTCTTCGGGTTGTACAGGACGTTCGAGAGGACCGCCTGGGCGAGCTCGATGCCGATCGGCATGGCGCCCATGCTCGCGTACGCGACGATCCGGTTGAGGGCACCTTCGAGCTCGCGGATGTTGCTGACGACCTTGCGGGCGATGAACTCGATGACGTCCGACGTGATCGGGACCGCCCCCTCCTCCGCCTTGGCCCGCAGGATCGCGATCCGTGTCTCGAGGTCCGGGGCGGTCAGATCCGCGATGAGGCCCCACTCGAACCGGCTTCGCAGGCGCTCCTCGAGGGTGATGATCGCCTTTGGCGGCCGGTCCGACGACAGCACGATCTGCTTGCTGTCCTCGTGGATCGCGTTGAACGTATGGAAGAACTCTTCCTGGGTCCGTTCCTTGTCGGCGATGAACTGGATGTCATCGATGAGCAGGAGGTCGATCCGACGGTAGCGGGCGCGAAAATCGTCGATCTTGCCCTGCTGGATCGACGCGATGAACTCGTTGGTGAACTTCTCGCTGGTCGCGTACACGACGCGCTTGCGCGGGAACTTGGCGATGACCTGGTTGCCGATGGCGTGCATCAGGTGGGTCTTGCCGAGACCGACCCCGCCGTACAGGAACAGCGGGTTGTAGGCGTGGCCCGGGCGCTCCGCGACGGACAGGCTGGCCGCGTGCGCGAGCCGGTTGGCCGAGCCGACGATGAAGTTCGAGAAGGTGTAGCGCGCGTTGAGGAAGGTCGTGCCGCCTTCGCCCCCGACCCGGGTCGGTTCGACCCGGACCTGCTGGCGTTCCGGGACCGCGACCGCCGCCTGGGGCGCCAGCACCGATTCCGCAGGAGTCTCCGGCGATGGGCCGATGACGAACTCGACCTGGACGCTGTAGCCGACGATCCGGGCGAGCGTCTGGCTGATCAGCGATCGATAGCGGGACTCCAGCCAGTCCTTGGCGAACCCGTTCGGGACGGCGATCCGGAAGCGCTGCTCATCGACGTCCACCAGCTGGGTGTCGCGCAGCCACGTCTCGAAGTTCGCCGGCGAGAGCGACACCTGGAGCTCGCCAAGAGCGGCTCGCCAGACCTGCTTTGCATCCATTCGGTCGATGGGATCCTGCGTTGTGGATGGGTCGTCGATGGGTAGCGTCGGCCACGGATGGGTACGTCGCCAGGGGTCGCGCGCGTCTCGGAAAGCGTGCCGTTGGCTGGCACCGGTCTACGACGTTCCCGAGGATCCTGTTCGGGCTTCGGGGGCTCCCGCGTACGTCTCCGGCGCCGAGGGCCCGGAGAGGATAGCACCGCCCGGAGGGGGGCCGCAAGACGATTCTGCGATACCCCCATGGAGTATGAGTGCGTGGCTGTTCGGATGCCGTCGCGGGTGAGGCGGGAAGCCGCGGCATGGCCGTCAGACCCGGCCGTGACGGTCGATCCAGCGTCGCGAGCCGTGAGGTTTGACACGTTTCTCGACCCCGGCCTATCATCCGCCGGACGACGACGCGCCGTGCGCTTTGTGGCGCCAGGCGCGTTTGCGTGCCTTCAGGGGTAGTGACAGACCGTCCCCGAGGCCGGATGGAGAGGATCCCGGACAGTCCTGATGAAGCAGACCTATCAGCCAAAGAAGCGCCACCGCGCCAAGGAGCACGGCTTCCGCGCCCGGATGAAGTCGGCCGGTGGCCGGCGGATCCTGGCAGCACGCCGGGCTCGCGGTCGAAAGCGGCTGACAGCCTGACCGTCGGGCGCGGCTCGAACATGCCGCGGCTCGTGATGCTCACCCGACCGCAGGACTTCGCGGCGTTCCAGGGAGGCGGGACCACCAGGTCCCATCCACTCATGACCGCCCGGTTCCGGCGGACCGATCTCGAGACGACCCGCTTCGGGCTGTCGACCGGCCGAGCGCTCGGCGGGGCGGTAGTGCGGAATCGAGTGCGTCGACGACTCCGTGAGGCGCTCAGGGTGATGGCGCCCTCGTTCCAGCCCGGCTGGGACGTCCTCATCATCGCCCGGCCCGCGATCGTCGAGACCGACCAAGACACGCTGGTCGGGGCTTTGCGCCGAACCCTCGTCAAGGGCGGCGCACTCGGAGGATCCACTGGGTGAAGCGGATCGGGATCGGGATCATCAGGCTCTACCGGATCGTGTTCGCCTGGATGCCTTCGAGTTGTCGGTATGAACCGACCTGCTCGCGCTACACGGAGCAGGCCATCGAGAAGTACGGACTCCTGCGAGGGAGCTGGATGGGTGCACGGCGGATCGCCCGCTGTCACCCCTGGGGCGGGAGCGGCTATGACCCGGTTCGCTAGCGAGGCGCCAAGCCTGTGACACTCCGTCGGCTCCGGTGGGACCGGATCGGCTACATCGCATTCCTGGTCATGGTCGTCCTGGTCGTCGCCGCATGCGCCGCGCCGGGTGGTCCGGGCGCCTCCGGATCGGTGCATCCGTCCGCCACGCCACATCCACCGCTCACACCGGCCGTGCCTGGCGCGGACCCGATCAGCTTCCTGGCCTGGATCTTCACCCCCATCTTCCAGGCGATGTTCATCGTGCTCGTCGCCGTCTACGACTTCCTGGGCAGCCTCGGCGTCCCGGCCGCCGTCGGCTGGGCCATCGTCGCCCTGACGCTCCTGGTCCGGGCGATCGTCATCCCGCTCTACCGGCGTCAGCTGACGTCGCAGCGCCGGATGCAGCTCCTCCAACCGGAGATCAAGGAGATCCAGCGGCGCTTCAAGGGCGATGCCGTGAAGTCCCGGGTCGCCCAGCAGGAGCTGATGAAGGAGCGGGGGATCAGCCCGCTGGCCGGCTGCCTGCCGCTCATCCTCCAGATGCCCCTCCTGTTCATCATGTACTCGGTCATCCAGAACGGGCTGACCAACGTGAACCCTTCGGCCATGCTGGTGGTGTTCGGCCACCAGGTCGTGCCCCTGACGTGCAACAACATCAGTCCGGTGACCGGCCAGCCCGACTTGGCCCTGGGCCCCTGCATCAACACGATCATCCCGTTCCTCGGGACCTCGATCGATGTCAGCCAGCCGTCGACGATCTTCTCGGTCGCGCTCGGCGGGTTCGTCCTCGGCATCAGCATCCTGGCCATCATCTCGGCCGGCCTGCAGCTGGTCCAGTCGCGGATGATGCTGCCCAAGACGAAGCCCGAGGACGACGACCCGAACACCAAGATCCAGCGCCAGACGATGTTGTTCCTGCCGCTGATCTCGGTGGCCTACGGCGGGTTCCTGCCGGCTGGCCTGTTCATCTACTGGATCACCGCCACGATCTTCTCGATCGCCCAGCAGTACCTCATCGTGGGCTGGGGCGGCATGTTCCCGCTATTCGGCCGGACCCCGCGCTTCGCGACCGCGCACACGCCGCGATTCCCGGTGTCGATGCCACCACCACCAGAGCCCGGAAAGCGTGCGGCCATCCTGACCGACGCTGACAAGAAGACCACGGCCGACAAGACGATCCGCCCCCGCGAGCGGGGCCGTCAGGGCCGACGAGGGAGACGACGCTGACATGAGCGAGTACCAGGAATTCACTGGCAAGTCCGTCGAGGAGGCACTCAAGCTCGCCCGCGAGGCGTTCGGTGCCGAGCTCAACGACCTGGACTTCGAGATCCTCACCCCGGGCAGCCGGGGAGTCCTCGGGATGGGCGCGGAGCCCGCCCGGATCGTCGCCGCGCCGCGCGCAGCGCTCGGTGGCGCTGCACCCAAGCGCGAGGCTGCAGCCGCCATCCCGCTCCCGACCCCGCCGGCTCGCCCGCATGACGACCGGCCACGGGAGGACCGAGGCCCGCGCCGGGACGACCGACCGCGCGATGACCGACCGCGCGACGACCGACCGCGCGATGACCGACCGCGCGACGACCAGCCGCGTGGCGACCGCCCGCCACGCCGGGATGATCGTGCGCCGCGCCGGGACGACCAGCCGCGTGGCGATCGTCCGCCGCGCCGTGACGACAGGCCGCGCCGGGATGACCGCGAGCGGCCCCCCGCCGGTGGCGGATCGGCCGACCTGTCCGCGTCCGAGGCCGCCGAGGTCGCGGCCGCGCGCGGCTCCCTGGCCGCGGAACGTGCCGATCTCGAGGCCGCCGAAGCCTCGCCCGAGGCCCTCGCCGCCGGCAAGGCCATCCTCGAGCGGCTGATGGGCCACCTCGGCTTCGATGTCCGGGTCGAGGTCGAGACCGGTGAGACGAGCCGCCTCAACGTCGTCGCCGACGGTGACGAGAAGGATGCCCTCGGCGCACTCATCGGGCGCAAGGGCGAGCGGTTGTCCGCCCTCCAGCACCTGGTCAACCTGATGCTGTCGAAGGAGATGGGCACCTGGACGCGGGTGCTCGTCGATGTCGAGGACTATCGTGGGCGACGCGAGCGCCAGCTCCGCGAGCTCGCCGACCGAGCCGCGGCTCGGGTGGTCGAGACCGGCAAGATGCTCCAGCTCGAACCGATGTCCGCGCTGGAGCGCCGCTGGATCCACCTGTCGCTGCGCGACCATCCCGGGGTGGCGACACAGTCGATCGGTGAGGAGCCGAATCGACGCGTCGTGGTCGTCCCGCGAGCGCCGGGCTGACCGGCGACAGTCACCTGACGCCGCCGCCGAGCGTCACACCGCCGCCCTCGGCGAGCACCCGAGCCTGCCCTGCTAGGAAGTCCGCCCAGCCATGACATCGAACTTCGATCCCGTGCCTGAGACGACCCGTTCGCGCGGTCCGTCGGCCCGGCTCCGGTTCACGGTGGCGTTTCTGATCGGCCTGATCGTCACACTCGGCATCGGCGCGGGGGCGATGTACGCCTACGACCAGCAGTACTCCGGCCGGATCCTGCCGGGCGTGGCGGTCGGTGACGTAGATCTGTCGGGCCTGACCCCGGACGCGGCCAGGACGGCGCTCGATACCGCCTATCACGACTTCTCGGCCGGCAAGATCATCCTCGACGGGCCGGATGGTCCGACCACGATCACCTACGCCGAGATCGGTCGCGGGCTCGACAGTGACGGGCTCATCGCCGATGCCCTGGCGGTCGGCCGCGACGGGACCGCCATCGATCGCGCCGTCGCGAATGCCCGGACCGCGCTGCACGGCGTGGACCTCGCTCCGCGGCTCAGGTTCGATGCCCAGAAGCTCGCCGACCGCATCGCCGCGGTCGCGACCGGGCTCCGGATCGAGCCGGCCGAAGCGTCGGTCGTCCCCGACGCCAAGCTCGACTTCCAGGTGGTTCCCGGCCACGCCGGTCGCAACGTCGATCCGACCGCCGTGACCGAGCGCCTGGCGGCGCAGCTCGCCCAGCTCGAGGCTCCGGCCGAGCTCACCGCCACGCTCCCGGTCGAGGTCCTCGAGCCCAGCGTGAACACCAGGGAGGCTGCCGACGCGGAAGCCGCCGCCGAACGGATCGCGGCGAACATCACGTTGATCGTCGGGTCCAAGAAGCTGCCGATCGATACCAAGAAGCTGCGCCCGTGGATCACCTTTGCGACCACGGCCGACGGCGGCTACACGCCGGTCGTCGACACCAGCAAGATCTCGACACTCCTCGACGGGATGGCCAAGAAGATCGACAAGAAGGCGGTCAACGCCACCTACCGCACGAGCGGCAACCGGATCACCGCCACGATCGCCAGCAAGGATGGCTACTCGCTCGACGTACCGGCCACGGCCAGGCAGATCGAGGCGCTCCTGGCGACCCGTGCGGCCGGCACGGTGTCGACCCATATCCGGCCGGCGCTCAAGACATCGGTCCCGGCGCTGACCACGGCCGAGGCCAAGGCGGCCGCCCCGAAGATGCGCAAGGTCGGCCCGGGCTGGACGACCCACTTCCCGATCTGGTCGCATAACGGCTTCGGCGCCAACATCTGGATCCCGGCCCTGACCATCGATGGCTATGTCGTCGCGCCGCGCGCGACCTTCGACTTCTGGCAGGCGGTCGGGCCCGTCACTCCGGCTCTGGGCTACAAGCAGGGTGGCGCGATCATCAATGGACGCACGGACCCAGAAGGCGCGCTCGCCGGCGGCATCTGCTCGTGCTCGACCACGCTGTTCAACGCCGCGCTTCGAGCGGGCTACAAGATGGGCGCACGCCGGAACCACTACTACTCCATCGATCGCTACCCGCTCGGGCTCGATGCGACGGTCGCCATCAGCGGCTCGAGCGTGACCACGATGTCGTGGACGAACGACACGGACTACCCGGTGCTCATCCGCGCCTACAAGACGCGCAGCGGCAGCACGGGCTACGTGCGGTTCGAGCTGTACAGCGTCCCGAATGGCCGAAAGGTCGCGATCAGCGCACCGACGATCAAGAACGTCCGCATCGCGAGCGACTCGGTCCAGTACACCTCGATATTGGCAGCGGGGGTCAGGCAGCGGATCGAGACGCCGGTCGACGGCAAGCAGGTCTGGCGAACGGTGACCGTGCGGGACTCGAAGGGCAAGGTCATCAGCGAGCACACGTACTACTCGAACTACTCGCGAGTCACCGGGATCGTGCTCGTCGGGCGCGCCGCCGCCGCCCAGTAAAGGCCGGGTCGTCGCCCGGCTGACCGCGCCTCAAACGGGGTAGGCTCCGGTGTCCGAGGAACAACGCGAGCACCGTGAGGAGGACGCAGGATGTTCAAGGGAATCCTTCGATTGATCGTCGTCGGCTGGATCGGCAGTATGGTCGTCGGCATGATCGCCGCGATGAATGCCAAGCGGCGGGTCGGCCCGAACACCGACGAGAGCGCCGACGAGATCGCCGTCAGTGCGATCTTCGGACCGCTGGCGTACCACAGCACCGCCAGGGACTTGCGGGGCGGCCGCGTCGAGCTCTGGTACGGCGGTGGCGTACTAGATCTGCGCGACGCACTGATCTCCCCGCGGGGCGCGACGCTCGAGTTACGGGCCGTCTTCGGTGGTGGCCAGATCCTGGTCCCGGCGGACTGGCGGGTCGTGTCGAACATCCGTGGTCTCGGGGGCCTGCAGGACATCCGCGCCGCCAAGAGCTACGCCGATGACGCGCCGGTCCTCGTCATCGATGGACTCCTCATCGCCGGCGGCTTCGCCGTCCAGTCCGAGCTCGACGCAGATGGCGCCGATTTCTACGAGGAGGCCATCGCCAAGCGACACGCCGCCCACGAGATCGCATCCAGCACCGGGCCAGCGACCCAGTTCGAGACGCCTTCGGTCGACTGAACGGCCGCGTAGCGGCGCTGGTCAGCGGGATGAGGGCACCGGCGAGACTCGGCTGGTGATCGTTGTTCGCGATCGGGTTGTTGCCCTCCGCCTCGGCGACGTAGCTGTACGCGTCGAAGGTCACGATGAAGGGACTCGAGGGTCATGCCGCAAGAAGGTCATCGGTGACCGTGCTGGGGCGCTTCATGAAGGGACCGTCAGACGGCACGGGAACACAGGCCCCGATCACGTGTGGCTCGCCGATCGGCGGTCCGGGGCCGATGCTGCGCTCGTCGCCGACAGTGCGAACCACCAGAGGGCGAGATGACGGCCACAACGACACGGCGGTGGGTTCCCTGGCTCGCCGTGGGTGTGATCGTTCTCGGCATCGTGGTCGTGATCCCGTCGCTCGGGATGTTCGGCGTGTTGTGGACCGGCATGTGATGCCGGTCGCTGCTACGCGAAGCGCAACCGGCGTCTCCGCCGTTGCTGATGGCCCTCGATGAAGGCGCTCTTGGTGCGTCCCGACCGTGGGCACGCAGGTGACCGCTTTCCGTCTGGACGCAGCGGCTGGCCGTCCGGCCAAAGCGAACGTCGTTCGCCATGACCACGACACCCGACCACGCTGAAGAGGAAGTGGTGGAGATGGGGGAGAGTCGAACTCCCCGTCCAGAACCCTTCGCCGGAGACCACTACGAGCGTGTCCGATGGTTTATCGTCGATCGCCCGGACGGGCATCGGCACTCTGCCGGGCGATCCAGTCACGTGCCCCTAGATCGGGCTTGCCTCCGGACTACGTGACGCTGGTCCGGATCGCAGCCTCGCTGCATGACGCTTCCACTACCCGCGAGGCGGAGGCAGCTTCCACGCTCACTCTACTGCCTAAGCAGCGAGAGCGAGAGTCGACTGGCGGTTGCCAGGTACTTCTTTTTGCCACGTGATTAACGAGGCCCAGTGGCGTCCTCGGCTCGCGTTCCCCGGTAGCCAGGCCCTGTCGAAACCACACATCCCCACAGGTCCGAGAACCGGCTCGGATGCGGGATGCTATCACCTATCGGTCGTGACCGAAAAGGACGGTGTCCGACCAGAGCGCCCGAAGTCGTTCGACCGACGACGGCCTAGGTGGCTGTTGGTCCTACGGGTTGGTGGCCAGGCGCGGTGGTCCGGCCGCGAGACGACGTCGGAGCGACTCGACCGTGGCCCCGCTCCAGTCGGTTTCGATCCACCACGTCGCTCCTGCGTCGGCCATCGGCGCGAGGCCGGCGCCGGCGGCGACCGGATCGGGCGAGGTGACCCCCTCGACCATGATCTGGAACGGCGTCTGGACGCCGCCATGCCCCGCCAGTCGCTCCCGTCCGATATAGGCGGCCAGCGCCCGGATCTGGTCGGGATCGGTCGTCTGCGGCAGGATGCCGTCGAAGCGCAGGGCGCGCCGGGTCGACCGTTCGTTGGGCCACGCGCCGACCACCCAGATCGGGATCCGTGGCCGCTGGACGGGGGTCGGGCGGAAGGTCATCGGTGCGAATCGGTAATGCGTTCCTTCGTGGCCGTGCGGTTCGCCCGACCAGAGTCCCTCGAGGATGGCCAGCGACTCGTCGAGCAGCTCGGCTCGGACGCGAGCCTCCGTCGCCTCGCCCACGTTCCCGAAAGCCGCGTCATCGAGGGCACCCAGCCCGACCGGCACGACCAGCCGTCCATTCGACAGCACGTCCAGGGTCATCGTCTCGCGGGCCAGCTTCCACGGCCGGCGACGCGACGGTGGGCTGACGATGGCGCCCAGCGTGACGCGTTCGGTGCGCATGGCCATGGCGGCCATGACGATCCACGGGTCGTAGATCTCCATGTCCGCGATCGCGATCGCGTCCCAGTAGAAGACGCCGTCCCAGCCCGCGGCCTCCGCTTCAGCCGCGAGGTCCCCTGCGGTCCGGGGATCGCCGGCCGTGACCAGGAATCCGAACTTCACCAGATGTCGCCGATCGTGAAGCCTTCGGGGAACGGATCGGTCGGGTCGAGGACGTAGCTCGCGAAGCCGGTGATCCAGGCCTGCCCCGTGATGCTCGGAACGATCGCCCGGTACCCCCCGATGGTGGTCTCCTCGAGCAGCTGTCCCGTGAAGACCGTGTCGAGGATACCCTCGTGCCGGAACGCGTCACCGACCTTGAGCAGACCCCGCGCGTGCAGCGTGGCCATCCGGGCGGATGTCCCCGTCCCGCACGGGGAGCGGTCGATCGCGCCGGTCCAGGTCGCCGGCCGCGCCCAGTCCAGCGTGCCGGTCGACACCGTTACGACGTTGCGGCGGCTGTTGGCCGGATCGTGGGGCGGGCCGGACAGCTGGCCGATGGTGATCCCGGCAAAGCCCGGCTGGTCGGGATGGACGACCGGCAGCTGGTCGGCGGCAGCGACTTTGATCATCTCGGTGATGCGGACGATATCCGCGCCCTCGTCCGGGGTGAGCCCGAGGCCGAACCGCTCGGCGTCGGCGATGACGTAGAACATCCCGCCGTAGGCAACGTCGACGGTCACGGTCCCGAGGTGCGGCACCTCGACCGGCGCGTCGAGGTGGGTCGCGAAGGCCGGCACGTTCTGGAAGGTGACGCCACGGACCTTGCCATCGGTGCACGTCGCGGTGACCCGGATGAGCCCGGCCGGTGACTCCAACGTCAGCTCGGTCACGGGCTCTTTCATCGGCAGGATGCCGGTCTCGAGGAGCACGGTCACGACACACATCGTGTTGGTCCCGGACATGCCCGGGTATTCGATCTGTTCCATGATCACGTAACCGGCGTCGGCCTCCGGGTTCCACGACGGCAGGATGAGGTTGCAGTTGGCCGCCGGATATCCGCGCGGCTCGCGCAGCATCCGCAGGCGAAGGTCGTCGCGGTTGGCCTGCAGCCAGGTCATCGCCTCGAACATCGTGGCGCCGGACACGCCCGTCACGCCGCCGACGATCACGCGACCCGGTTCGCCCGCAGCGTGGGCATCGACGGCCTCGATGACGGGCCCGACGCGCAGCCGTCCGGGGATCTCGGTCACGGCCTAGCGACCGCGCTGGGCGTCGGCCAGCTCGCGCGCGACGTCGCGCTTGGCGTCGCGATCGGCGATGTCGCGGCGGCGGTCGTGGAGCTGCTTGCCGCGCGCGAGCCCGAGCTCGATCTTGGCTCTGCCCTTCTCGTTGATGTAGAGCCGGAGCGGGACGATCGTCTGGCCCTTGGCCTTGGTCTTCCCGAGCAGCTCGTCGATCTCGGAGCGGTGAAGAAGGAGCTTGCGCGTCCGCTTCGGCTCGTGGTTGTAGCGGTTACCGCCCTCGAACTTGGCAACGTCTGCGCCGACCAGCCACGCCTCGTCGCGCTCGATGCGAGCATAGGCGTTGGACAGGTTCGCCTTGCCGGCCCGGAGCGATTTGATCTCGGTCCCGGTCAGGACGATGCCGGCCTCGAACGTCTCGTCGATGGTGAAGTCGTGGCGGGCTCTTCGGTTGAGCGCGACGGTCGTCTCGTCGCCCATGGTGGTCTCCTGGCTGGTCGGATTGGTCGGATCGGCCGGATCGGCCGGAGCGGCCGGAGCGCGCGAACGCCGGCCCTATGCGGGCCGGCGTTCGAGTGCTTTACCACCCACAGGGGTGTCCGACTAGACGGCCATCTCCTGCGAGGTGGTGCAGCTACGCGTACTGTCGATCACTGCACATCACCTCCTTTCGTTCTCGGAAACCGTACCCGATGCACGAGGCGAGCGCAAGAGTGGCGCGAGCGCGGTTTGTCATTGCGTGGCTGCCTCGCCGCCGTAGAGCCGCCCCGCCGCCAAAGGGTCTCCTCCGCTGATGCCACTCGAGAGCATATCGGCGAGCTGGATGCCGGGGCCGCCCGCCCCGCCGCCGATAGGCCTCACCCGCTGATGCCACTCGAGAGCATATCGGGGGACTGGCGGCTCGCCGCCGCCGCAGCGCCGAGGGTTCTTGATGCTCTCGAGTGGCATCAAGGCGTGAGCCCCTTGTTGCTCGCGAGCGGTCGCCGCCAGGGCCGCCATGACGCTCAGGCGGCGACGTCCGACACAAGCCTCATCGCGGCCCCGCCGAACACCTCCAGCGCCCGCTCGAGATCCGGATCGGACCCAGCCGGCACGACCTTCGGCAAGGTGACGACGACATCGGGGGTCAGCCCCACGGTGTGGACCCAACGCTTGTTCGGGGTCAGCCAGCGCGCGACGGTCAGCTTGAACGCGCCCCCCTCCCCGGTCAGTTCCTGCCACTGCTGGATGGTCCCCTTGCCGTACGACCGCTGACCGACGAGCGTCGCGCGCCCGGTATCCTGCAGCGCGCCGGCCACGATCTCGCTGGCCGATGCGCTGCCGCCGTCGATCAGCACGACCACCTTCACCTTCGGGTCCGTGGCGACGCCATCGGTCAGGGCCTCGGTCGGGGTCTGGTTGCCCTTGGCGTCCTGCTGCCAGAAGATGACGCCGGAGCCGATGAACTGGCTGGCGATCTTGCGCGCAGCGGTGACGAACCCGCCCGGATCGCCGCGCAGGTCGAGGATGAGGTTGCGACGGCCCGCCGTGAGGTGATCCTTCAGGGCTGCCACCACCTGGTCCGCGGCGGCGTCGGAGAAGCTCGCGAGACGGATATAGCCGACGGTCCCGTCGCCCAACACCTTGCTCGTCACCTCCTGCGTCTGAACGACGTCGCGAGTGATGACGAAGACCTGGGCTGGTTGGGCACCACGCTCGATGGTCAGTCGCACGTCCGTGCCCTTCGGACCACGGATCCGGTCGCGCGCAGCGTCGACGGTCAGGCCATCCAGCGGCGCGTCGTCGACGAGAGCGACGACGTCACCCGGCTCGAGCCCCATCCGCTCGGCGGGTGATCCGGGCAGCGGCTGGGTGACGATCAGCCGGCAGGTGGCTCCGAGCGGCGAACAGCCTTCGGTGCCGTCCGCGGCCTTGGCGGTGATCTGCGCGCCGATCCCCTCGAACTGGCCGCTGATGCCCTGGAGGCTTTGCCGGTACTCGTCGGCCGACAGATACGCAGAGTACGGATCGTCGAGCGCGCCGATCATGCCGCGGATGGCGCCCTGGATGAGCGTCTCAGGGGCGACGTCGCCGCCGGCATAACGGTCAGTGATCGTGTGGTAGGTGTCCCAGAACGGCTGGAACGCGGCCCGTTCGGAGGCCGGCGTGCCTGGGTCGGATGCCGCCTGCCGGCCGAGCGTGTAGCCCGACACGAACAGGGCAGACCCTCCGAGGAGCGCGATCAGCAGGATCGAGATCGAGACGAGCGGAAGGCGTCGTGGCGCCCGATCAGGTGGTCGAACCATCGCCTTCTTCCTGCAGCTGCAGCGTCTCCGAGAGGGCGCACAGCATACGACGAGTCTTCGGCGAGGGCCGTCGGGCAGGGCCATGTGCGGCCGGTGCTTCAGCGGATGAGGTAGGTCCGCACGGACAGCCACGACCCCAGGATCCCGAGCCCGACGCCCGCGCCCATGACCAGCGCGACGAGGTCTCGCGTCAGCGAACCGAACTGGAGCGGCAGGACGCGGAAGAAGTCCGCCATGAAGGCGCTCAGCGGATCGGCGACGGCAGCCAGGATGGCCAGCGTCAGCAGCGACCCGAGGAGGCCGACGAATGCGCCCTCGAACACGAACGGCCAGCGGATGAACGCGTCCGATGCGCCAACGAGCCGCATGACCTCGATCTCCTCGGCCCGCGCGAGCACGGCCAGGCGGATCGTGTTGATGATGATGAACAGGGCGATGACTCCAACGATCACGAGCACGACCGTGCCGGCCGTTCGCAGGATGCTGGTGACCGTCAGTACGCGCTCGACGAGGTCCTCGATGTTGATGACGTTGCGGACGCTCGGGTCGGCTCGCAGGGCGTCACCCACGACGCGGACCTGCGACGGGTCGACCATCTTGACCTCGATGCTCGCGTACAGGGGGTTCGCGTCGAGGTAGCGGGTCAGGTCCTCGCGTCCCTGCGCCTGCATCGAGGCGCGGAACCGGACCAGCGCCTGGTCACGGTCGACATACGCGACCGACGCGACCTCGGGCATCGCCTTGAGCTGCGCCTGGAGCGCCGTGACCTGGGGGACGGTCGCATTGGGTTGCAGGTAGGCGACGACCTCGACCTTCTGCTCCGTGAACTGGAGACCGGCCAGCAGCCCCGTCTGGATGATCCAGAACCCAGCCAGCAGGAGCAGCATCAGCACCATGGTGGCGGTCGCGGCGAGGCTCATCACCGCGTTGCGCCAGAACCCCTGCCACGCCCGTCCGACGCTGAACAGCACGAACGTGATCACCGCTCAGTCCTCGCGGTGGTACGCGCCACCGACCTCGTCACGGATGATCCGGCCCTCCTCGAGCGCGACGACGCGCTTGCGCAGGGCGGTCACGACCTCGGCGTTGTGAGTCGCCATCATGACCGTGGTGCCGAGCTCGTTGATCCGCAACAGGAGCTGGAGGATCTCCCAGCTGATGAGTGGGTCGAGGTTGCCGGTCGGTTCGTCGGCGATGATCAGCCGCGGATCGTGGACGAGCGCCCGAGCGATGGCGGTCCGCTGTTGCTCGCCGCCGGACAGCTGCGACGGCGTCTGCTTCGCCTGGGCCGACAGCCCGACCAGCGCCAGCACTCGATCGACCGCCGGCCGGATCTTGCGCCGCGGCGTGCCCGTCACCTCGAGCGCGAAGGCGACGTTCTCGAAGACCGACTTCGACGGCAGCAGCTTGAAGTCCTGGAAGATGATCCCGATCTTGCGCCGCATCTTCGGGACTTGGCGACGGCCGAGGCGGGCGACGTCCTGGCCGTCCAGGACGACCGCGCCGCGCGTCGCGACCTCGTCCCGGATGAGCAGCTTGATGAGGGTCGACTTGCCGGCCCCGGACGGCCCGACGAGGAAGACGAAGTCGCCCTCCGGGATGACCAGGTCCACGTCCCGCAGGGCGAGCTTGCCGTTCGGGTATTGCTTGGTCACGTCGTGCAGGATGAGGACGGCTCGTTCCTGCTTGGCCTGGTCTCGGGTCCGACCAAGGACCCGGCGGCGGATGAAGCGCGAGGCGCTCGACGCTGGGGCGACGGTCACAGTGGGCTCCGCGAGCATGGTGGGCGGCGGTCGTTGCCGCGAATGGTCACGATCTCACCGACTCCGACCGCAGGCACGACAGGGGAGCCACATCGGACCCGAGGCTACCACTCGGGCGATGGTCCGGCAAACGGGTGGACCAGTGGCGGATGGCCGGAAACCCACCGTGTAGCGCGCCGATCACAGGAGCCCGGGCGAGATCGGGAGATAGTGCGAGAACGTCGCGAATGGCCGATCCCAGCACATCAGCACCGGGAACGTGTCCATCCGGAAGCCGGCTTGCAGGCTGGCCACGACAGCGCGGTCCGCGGCACCGCCGACCCACAGCGCAAAGGCTCCGCGCGGGACCACGGCGTTCATCAGATGCCCGAGGATCGGAGCCAGCAGCGCGTCGTCACGAACCGCCACGGGCCCGACCCGGCCCGCCTCCCCGGCATAGCCGTACCCGACCGCTGAGCCATCCGGCCCGAGGTACAGCCAGCCGTGGCGCGATTCCGAGCGGAGGAAGCGGTGGTCGACCGGATGGGCCACCCCGAGCCGCTCGCGATCGAGCGTGTCCACGGCCTCCACCAGCATCTGGTGCCCCTGGCCGCCGGGCGGACCGGTCGCGATCTCGTCAAAAGCCATCGGCCTGACGCCGGACGGCAGCTCGCCGAACGCCTCCGGTCGCCGCGGCAACCCGGTCAGGCTGAACAACGGCATGCGCGGGACCATGCCCTGCGCGGCATACATGGCGTTCGAGATCGGCTGGGCGCTGTCCGTCGCGACGGCGCGGACCATCGAGCCGTCCGTCGGGGCGACCCTGGCGAGCAGCTCGCTCCCGAGCCCGGCGCCCTGGAACTCGGGCAGCACGAACAGCATCGACAGGTACCACAGGGTCTCGCGGGTCGTCGCGGCGGCGAATCCGGCCACCCGATCCCAGGCGCCGGAGCCGTTCGGGACCGTCGCCACGATGAACCGGTCGGGATCGGTCGACCGGAGGTGGGTGTACAGCCGGGTGATCGGTGCCATCTCTGGTGGGATCTCGGCCTGCCCGAGGTGGCCGATGTAGTCGTTGATCGACGTCCGCCAGATCGCCGCGCAATCGGCCAGCTCGTCCGCCCGGACCGGTCGAAAGGCGAACCCGGCCGTCGCGCTCCCCGGCCGAGCCACACCGGTCACCGGGCGACCGCCTCCTCGCCGATGCCACGCTCGAGCTCGGCCTGCATGAACGCGTCCAGATCGCCGTCGAGGACCGCGCCGGTGTTGCCGGTCTCGTAGTTGGTCCGCAGGTCCTTGACCATCTGGTAGGGATGCAGCACGTAGCTCCGGATCTGGTTCCCCCAGCCTGCCTCGACGTGCTCGCCCTTGAGCTTGCGGACGGCCTCCTCCTTCTCCTCGAGCGCCCGCTCCAGGAGCCGGGACTTGAGGACCTTGATGGCCATCTCCTTGTTCTGGGTCTGGCTCCGCTCGTTCTGGCTCTGGGCCACGATCCCGGTCGGCAGGTGGGTCAGCCGGACGGCCGAATCGGTCTTGTTGACGTGCTGGCCACCGGCGCCCTGCGACCGGAAGGTGTCGACCCGGATCTGGTCCCAGTCGAGCTCGATCTCGACATCGTCCTCGGCCTCGGGCAGGACCTCCACCAGCGCAAAGGTCGTCTGCCGGCGATTCTGCGAATCGAACGGACTGATCCGGACCAGCCGGTGGACCCCGCGCTCGGCCCGCAGCCAGCCATACGCGCGCCGGCCGTTGACCGCGACGGTCACGCTCTTGAGGCCGGCCTGCTCGCCTTCCTGCTGATCGAGGATCTCGGTCGGGAAGCGATGACGTTCCGCCCAGCGGAGATACATCCGCAGAAGCATCTCGGTCCAGTCGGTCGCCTCCGTGCCGCCGGCGCCGGCGCTGATCGACAGGAGTGCGGGTCGCTCGTCGTATTCACCGGAGAAGAGGAGCGCCGTGCGCTCGCGGCGGAAGTCGGTCTCGAGCGCGGCAGTGTCGTGCTCCAGCTCGGTCTCGAGCTCGGCATCGGGGGCTTCGTACAGGAGCTCGACGGCGGCCAGCAGGTCGTCGGCGCGGGTCAGCAGGACACGCCACGTCTCGATCTCGGAACGGAGGCCATCCGCCTCGCGGAGGACCTTCTGAGCGCTTCGGCCGTCGTCCCAGAACCCGGGTTCCTGGGTCAGCGCCTCGATCTGTGCGACGCGAGCTTCCTTGGCCTTGAGGTCAAAGATGCCCCGAGGTCGACTGGATCCGTTCAGCCAGGTCCCGGATGGCGGCGGCTTCCACCTAGTTCCGGGCCTGCAGATCCTGGAGCAGGATCGGACGCAGCTCGATGAGCCGCAGCGCGGTCTTGCTCCGGGCGACGACGGGGTTCACACAGGGGCAGTACGAGTTGTGCGGACAGACGCCGCAGTTGCCGTCACAGTCGAGCGCTGCCGCGTAACTGCACGACCGGCAGTCACGCTCACACGCGATCAGATCGACGAACGACGCTTCCTCGGCCTGCTTCACGGGCTACCTCTCAGTCGGCTGGGGCAGGAACGAACGGGGACGGTGCGATCTGGCCACAGGGCCCTGGGGAGGCCCGATATCGGCGGGTTTTGGAACAGTATAGAGGGCCAAACCCCTATCGCCAAGAGGGAAATCCGTTCGGTCGCGAGCGGGCCCTCTGGGGCAGCCGATCAGCCGCGACCCAGGATGAAGTACTGCGCCAACGCCCCGAGCTCGTGCAGCGTCGCGTCCAGACGACCGGTCGGATCCGACTCGATCGGGCTGGTGGCGGTCGGCGAGCCCCAGGCCGTGATGCCGTCGTCCGTGGCCATCCGCAGGACCCGCAGCATGTGCGGCCGATCCGACACGAACACCGCGTTGGTCAGGTGATGGTCGCTCAGGATCTGGCGGACCGACTGGATCGATTCGCGCGTGGTCCGGCTGCCGTCCTCGAACAGGATGGCAGCCGGTGGCACGCCCCGGGCGATCGCGTAGGCCCGCGCGGTGGCCGCCTCGGTCGTCCGATCGCCGTCGGCCTTGCCACCCGTCACGACCAGGGTCGGCGCGACCCCGGCCAGGTACAGCGAGACAGCATGGTCGAGCCGTGCCGCGAACACCGGGGAGGGGCGTCCGTCGTACTGGGCCGCGCCCATGACCACGATCGCATCGGCCGGCCGCTGGTCGTCGCGCTGGCCCTGGACCCAGATCCGGAACGTCGCGTAGCCGGCGATCGCGACCAGCGCCAGACCGCCGGCGAGGGCCAGCCAGATCAGGTCGCGCACCACCGATCGTTGCGTCAAGCGCACGGAGCGCGGCGATCTCGATCGGCGGGCGTCAGCGTCCGTGACACTTCTTGTATTTCGCGCCGGACCCGCACCAGCACGGATCGTTGCGTCCGATCCGGGCGCCGCTCGGCGTGAATCCGGGCTTCGGGCCACCCGCGGTCGGCCCGGCGGCGCCACCGCTCACGAGCGGTTGGTCGCCGAGCGATTCGCGCATCGGGCGGGACGTCGGTGCCGGTGCCGGCCCACCGCGCAGGATCGCCGAGCCACCCACTGAAGTGCCGGCCGCGGCCGGCAGCCTGGCCCCGGCGCCCGTGGCTGCGAGGCCGACACTGCCGGCAGCTGTGCCCGTGGCTGCGCCGGCCGCCGAGCCGGAACCGTTCGAGCCGTTGGCGCCGGTCAGGGCGGCCGCGCCGCGAGCCAATGACGCGGCCACGGCCGGGTCGGGGCCCTCGGTCCCGGGCGCTGGCTGGCGCGTCACGGTCACGCGAAAGATCGACGACGCGACGCCGTGGCGGATGAGCCCGCGCAGCTCGTCGTACAGCTGGAAGGCCTCGCGCTTGAACTCGTTGAGCGGGTCCTGCTGGGCATACCCGCGCAACCCGATACCGCGACGCATGTCGTCGAGCTCGGTCAGGTGCTCGACCCACAGCGAGTCGATCGTCCGGATGAGCACCAGGCGCTCGACGGTCTTCCAGTCGTCTTCGCCGATCTCGGTTGCCTTGGCGGCGAGCCGCTCGTCGGCCAGGTCGCGCACGTGGGTCTCGATCGCCTCGCGGGTCCGCAGGTCCCACAGCTCGTCGGCGGTCGTTCCCTCGCCGGACAGGCCCATCGCCGCGAGGGTGGCGGTCAGGCCGTCGAGGTTCCAGTCATCGGGGTCGTCACCGACGAGGTGCGTCTCGACGAGCATCTCGACCTCGTCGTCGAGGAAGGTCTGGACCGTCTCGGTCAGGTCCTCGTTGTGGAGGACCTTGTCGCGCTCGGCGTAGATCGTCTCGCGCTGCTTGTTGATGACGTCGTCGTACTCGACGACGCGCTTGCGGATATCGAAGTTGAAGCCCTCGACGCGGCTCTGGGCGGATTCGATCGTGCGCGACACGAGTCGCGATTCGATGGCCACGTCGTCTTCGAGCCCGAGACGCTCCATCAGCCCGGTCACCCGCTCGCTGGCGAAGCGCTTCATGAGATCGTCCTCGAGGGACAGGTAGAAGCGCGACGAACCCGGATCGCCCTGCCGGCCGGCGCGGCCACGGAGCTGGTTGTCGATCCGGCGCGAGTCGTGTCGTTCGGTGCCGAGGATGTGGAGCCCACCGGCCGCCACGACCCGATCGTGGTCCTCCTCGGTGATGGCCTTGGCCTCGGCGAGGGCGGCGTCGTAGGTCTCCTTGTCGACCTCGGCCGGGTTGAGGCCGCGCCTGTGCAGATTCTCCGAGGCGAGCCCGGCCGGGTTGCCGCCGAGCAGGATGTCCGTGCCGCGGCCGGCCATATTGGTCGCGATGGTCACCGCGCCGGACCGACCGGCCTGGGCGACGATCCCGGATTCCTTCTCGTGGAACTTGGCGTTGAGAACCTCGTGCTTGATACCGCGGCGCTTGAGCATCTCGGCCAGCATCTCGGACTTCTCGACGGTCACCGTGCCGACAAGGACCGGCCGGCCCTCCTCGGTCATCTCGACGATCTCATCGATGAGGGCGTTGAACTTGGCCGGTTCGTCGCGGTAGACGAGGTCCGGAGAGTCCTCGCGGACCATCTCACGGTGGGTCGGGATGGCCACGACCTCGAGCTTGTAGATCTTGTGGAGCTCCTCGGCCTCGGTCATCGCCGTGCCGGTCATCCCGGACAGCTTGTCGTACAGACGGAAGTAGTTCTGGAACGTGATCGTGGCCAGGGTCACGCTCTCGCGCTGGACGCGCAGGCCCTCCTTCGCCTCGATCGCCTGGTGGAGGCCCTCACTCCAGCGCCGGCCGGGCATCTGGCGACCGGTGAACTCGTCGACGATGACGATCTCGCCGTCCTTGACGATGTAGTCCCGATCGCGCTTGTAGAGCGCGTGGGCGCGCAGGGCCTGCTCGAAGTGGCGGGCCAGGCGCGGGTCGGCGTCGTACATGTTCTCGACGCCGAGGAAGCCCTCCATCTTGGTGATGCCCTCCTCGGTCGAGGAGACGGCCTTGTCCTTGAGGTCGATGAAGTAGTCGCCGCCCTCCTCGTCGCCTTCGGGCCGGCCCTTGAGCCGGGGCACGAGTCGAGCGAACGTGAAGTACAGGTCGGCCGATTCCTCCGCCTGGCCGCTGATGATCAGCGGCGTGCGCGCCTCATCGATCAGGATGTTGTCGACCTCGTCGACGATCGCGAAGCTGCGCTCGCGCTGCACCCGCTGGTCGAGCTCGAGGACCATGTTGTCGCGCAGGTAGTCGAACCCGAACTCGTTGTTGGTGCCGTACGTGATGTCCGCGGCGTACGCCTCGGTCCGCGTCACCGGGCGCAGGTTGAGGAGCCGTTCGTCGCTCGTCGGATAGCCGGGTTCGAACGCGAACGACGTATCGTGAGTGATCATCCCGACGCTGACGCCGAGGAAGTGGAAGATCGGGCCCATCCACTGCGGGTCACGGCGAGCGAGGTAGTCGTTGACGGTGACGACGTGGACGCCGCGGCCCGACATCGCGTTGAGGATGGCCGCCAGCGGCGCGACGAGGGTCTTGCCCTCGCCGGTCCGCATCTCCGAGATCTTGCCCTGGTGAAGGACGGCCGCGCCCATCAGCTGCACGTCGAAGTGGCGCATCCCGAGCGTGCGCTTCATCGCTTCGCGGGTCATCGCGAAGACCTCGGGCAGGACCTCGTCGAGGGCCGCCTGGAGCCGGGCGTTCTCCTTCTTGCGACGCTCGACCTTCAGCTCGCGCCGGCGCTCGAGATCGGGATGGTGGAGCTCGTCGTCGGACGGCTCGTCAGGCTCGGCGGCTTCGAGGACCTCGACCTTGAGCTCCTCGAAGTTGGCGCGGATCTCGTCATCGGTCAGGCCTTCGTACGCAGCCTCGAATCCGTTCGTCGCATCGACCAGGGGTTGGAGGCGTCGGATCTCGCGGTCGTTCGAGTCGACGAACCGATTCAGGAATCGCATATCGCGCCAAGTATAGGGGAGGTCTGTCGCCGGTCCCTGAGAGCGGGCCGGCGGTGGCGCCGGCCGAGGAGGTCGAGCCGTTGCTCCGGCCTGTCTAAGCTAAGTGCGCGCCTCTCGTACGAGGATCGTCGGCCGCAACGCGGCCGTCGCGTCCGACTCGCGGACGATGGCGGGCGCAGGCGTCGGCTCGGCCTTCGGCGGGAGGGTCCAGAACCCGATGCCGTAGGCGACCACCAGGATCAGGAACGTCGCCAGCCCGAGGCTCAGCCAGAACAGCACGGAGCGCAACCGCGAGGTCGGGTTCATCTCCGGGTTCTTGAGCTCTGGCAGTCGGTCGCCTGCGAGGGCGGTCCCCCACCTCGGTGACCGCAGCTGGCCGCGCCAGTCGCTGTCGGCCGGCGGGACCTGTTCGAGGCCGCCTTCGCCGTCGGGTCGGTGGAGCTGAAGGCTCATCGATCTCCTGCCTGTGCGGACGCTGCGAAGGCGTCGGATGCTGACGCCAGCGTTTCTGACGATGGCACGCCGTCGCGACCACGAGTATCGAGCGTGCCCTCGTCACCGCCCTCCCACAGGAGCATCTCCTGGGTCAGCGAGACCTCGCTGGAGAAGAGCGCGCCGACCGATTCGCCCCGGTGGATCCGCCGGATCGCCTCGCCGATGAGCGGCGCGACGGACAGCGTCGTGATCTTGCCCAGTCGCTTGCGTTCGGGCAGTGGCACGGAGTCGGTCAGCACCACCTCGAGCACGTTGGACGCGGCGATCCGGTCGATCGCCGGGTCGCTCAGGATGCCGTGCGTGGCGCATGCGTAGATCTCGGTCACCCCTTCGCGTTCGAGTGCGCGCGTGATCTCGACCAGGGTCCCGGCCGTATCGATCTCGTCGTCGACGATGATCGCACGCTTGCCGCGGACATCGCCGATCACGTTCATCAGCTCGGCCCGGTCGAGGTTGCCGACTCGCCGCTTCTCGATGATCGCCAGCGGCGCGTCGAGCAGCTCCGCGAACGCCCGGGCGCGCTTTGCGAAGCCCAGATCGGTCACCACCACGGCGTTCTCGATGTGCTTGTGGCGGTAGTAGTTCGAAAGCATGTGGACCGCGGTCAGCTCGTCGACCGGGATGTTGAAGAAGCCCTGGATCTGGCCCTGGTGGAGATCCATCGTCAGGACCCGGTCCGCGCCGGCGACCGTGATCATGTCGGCGATCAGGCGGGCCGTGATGGGCACCCGCGGCTGGTCCTTCTTGTCCGAACGGCCGTACGCGTAATAGGGGATGACCGCCGTGATCCGGCCCGCGCTGGCCCGCTTGAACGCGTCGATCATGATCAGCAGTTCCATGATCGACTGGTTGACCGGATGGCACGTCGGCTGGACCAGGAAGACGTCCTTCTCGCGGACGTTCTCGAGGATCTTGACGAAGATGTTCTCGTTGGCGAACTGGAAGACCTCCAGCTTGCCTGGCTCCGTGCCCAGGTAGCGGCAGATCTTCCGGGCCAGATCCGGGTTCGAGTTGCCGGTGTAGATCTCGAACTGGTCCGCGTACAAGCCTGCCGCCTCCCGTCCGCCGAAGGCCGAGAAGGTCGTCACGCCGACCTCATCCGCCACGCTCCGGGCTGGGGCTCGCGTCGCTGGGGCTCGAACCATCGGTTCCCGGACCGTCATCGTCGCCCATGCCGTCCTGCTCCGCAAGTCCGGCGCGGAAAGCCGCGATGGCGACGACCCGGTCGCCCTCGGCCAGGCGCATGACGATGACGCCGCGGGCGTGCGGGGAGTAGCGATTGATGGTGTTCGTCTCGGTCCTGATGACCTGGCCGCCGGCGCTGATCAGGAGCAGCTCCTCGTCCTCCTCGGTGACCTGCTGGACCGCGGCGACGTCGCCGGTCTTGCGGCCCTCGAGGCTGATCAGCCCGACGCCCTGGCCGCCGCGGTGCTTGCGCCGGAACTCCGCCAGCGGCACGCGCTTGCCGTAGCCGGTCTCGCTCAGCACGAGCAGGTCGCTGTCCGGCTGGACCACGCTCATCCCGACGACCGAATCACCCTTGCGGGCGAGGCGGATGCCGATGACCCCGGCGGCGTCGCGGCCCATCGCCCGGACCTCGCCCTCCGAGAAGCGGGCCAGCTTGCCCTGGGCGGTCGCGATGATGACGTCATCCGACCCGGTCGAGACGTCGACCCAGGCCAGCTCGTCCTCGTCGTTGAGGCTGATCGCCCGGATCCCCGATGAACGGACCTTCTCGAATTGCTCGAGGGGGGTCTTCTTGATGATCCCGTTTCGCGTCGCGAGGACCAGGAACGAGCCGGCCTTGAAGTCCGGCAGCGTGATGGTCGCCATCGGGACCTCGCCCGAATCCACCTGGACGCCCGGCAGGTTGATGATCGGGATGCCCTTGGCCTGCCGGCTGGCATCCGGGATGTTGTGGACCTTGGCACTGAACACGCGACCGCGGTTGGTGAAGAACAGCGCCCAGTGGTGGGTGTTGGCGACGAGCAGGTGCTCGACCGCGTCCTCCTCGCGGGTGACGTGGCCGATGATCCCCTTGCCGCCGCGGTGCTGGCGTCGGTAGGTGGCGACCGGCTGACGCTTGATGTAGCCGCGACCGGAGATCGTGACGACCACGTCCTCGTCGGCGATGAGATCCTCGTCGGTCATCTCGCGGCTCGAGTCGTCGGCGACCCGCGTGCGGCGCTCGCCGGCGTATTTGCGCTTGAGCTCGGTCAGCTCGTCCTTGATGATCTGGCTGACCCGGGCCGGGTTGGCGAGGATGTCCTCAAGCTCGGCGATGAGCTGGATGATGGCGAGGTACTCGTCCTCGATCTTCTGACGCTCGAGGGCGGCCAGGCGCGCGAGCCGCATGTCGAGGATGGCCTGGGCCTGGAGCTCGGACAGATCGAACGCCCTCATGAGGTTCGAGCGTGCGTCATCGACCTCGCGCGACTCGCGGATCGTCTTGATGACCGCATCGAGGTTGTCAAGGGCGATCTTGAGGCCCTCGAGGATGTGCGCCCGGGCCCTTGCCTTGGCCAGGTCGAACTCGGTCCGGCGGCGGATGATCTCGCGCCGGTGCTCGAGGTAATGGACCAGCACGCTTCGCAGCGGCAGGGTCTGGGGCTGGCCATCGACGAGCGCCAGCATGTTCATGTTGAACGCGAGCTGCATCGGTGTGTGCTTGAAAAGATTGTTGAGGACCTTGTGCGGGTTGGCGTCGCGCTTGAGCTCGATGTAGATGCGCATGCCGTCGCGGTCGGACTCGTCGCGCAGGTCGCCGATGCCCTCGATCCGCTTCTCCTTGACGAGGTCGGCGATCTTCTCGAGCAGGCTGGCCTTGTTGACCTGGTACGGCAACTCGGTGACGACGATGGCGGTCCGATCGCCCTTGACATCTTCGAACGCGACCTGCGCCCGCATGATCACGCGGCCGCGGCCGTGGGCGTACATCTGGCGGATCGCGTCGACGGTCTCCCACTCGCCGGTCAGGGCGTTGCGCTGGCGTTCGAAGCGGTAGATCGTGCCGCCGGTCGGGAAGTCCGGCCCCTTGACGTACTCGCACAGGCCGTCCGAGGTCAGTTCCGGGTCGTCGATGAAGGCGATCGTCGCGTCGACGATCTCGCCGAGATGGTGCGGCGGGATGTTGGTCGCCATCCCGACCGCGATCCCCGAGCTGCCGTTGACGAGGAGGTTGGGGAGCCTGGCCGGCAGGACCGACGGCTGCTTCTGGGTCCCGTCGTAGTTGTCGACGAAGTCGACCGTGTCCTTGTCGATGTCGGCGAGCATCTCGCCGGCGATCGCCGTCAGGCGCGCCTCCGTGTAGCGCATGGCGGCCGCCGTGTCGCCGTCGACGGACCCGAAGTTGCCCTGGCCGTCGACGAGCGGATAGCGCATCGAGAAGTCCTGGGCGAGCCGGACGAGCGCGTCGTACAGGGCGCTGTCGCCGTGCGGGTGGTACTTGCCCATCACCTCGCCGACGATCGCCGCGCACTTGCGGTACGAGCTCGTGGCAGACAGGCCCATCTCGCCCATCGCGTACAGGATCCGGCGGTGGACGGGCTTGAACCCGTCGCGGACATCGGGCAGGGCGCGCGACACGATGACGCTCATGGCGTAATCGAGGTAGCTGACCCGCATCTCGTCCTCGATGCGGATCGATCGGATCTCGCCCAGGTCGTCGGTCACGTTCGGATCACTCCTGTCGGATCAGGGCAGCGGGGTCGGGTCGGGGGCATCAGAGCGGAGGCTCCGGATATGCGGTCGGGTTCGGGAGACCGCCGAACCGGGCGGCCGTGTCGGCGGCGGCGGAGGTCGGCGGGGCGCCCGGCCGCCTGTGGATGCCGGTCAGGCGAGTTCGCAGCTCGTCGGCCGTCGCCGGGTCGAGTTTGGTGAGCGTGTCGCGGACGACCCAGGCCCGGTGGCCGTCGTCGTCGCGGGCGGCGTGGTCTGTCTCGTCGCGCAGGGCGCGTTCCGTCGCCGCCGGATCGACGAGGGTCAGCGAGCGGTAGGCCCAGGCGAGCGCCTTCTGGACGTCCGGGTCGGCGTCGCCCATCAGGTTGGCGAGCAGCGGCAGGGCATGCGCCGCGACCATCGGGTCGCGGCCGCGGTCGCGGCGACGGTCGACGTTGGTCATCGTGGCGATGGTCGAGCCGACGAGCCGACGCTCCCAGCGTGATGGGCTGTAGACCAGCAGCTCAAGCTCGGCCCAACGGTAGGGTTCGGCAGCGATGCCCTTGGCATAGGGGTGCGCGAGCGAGTCGACGGTGATCCAGTCAGCGGCCTCGCGGGCGGCGCGGCGGAGGAGTTGCCAGGTCCGCTCGGTCTCGACAGCGAGCGTCCGTTCCAGGAGCCCGAACGCGAACCAGCGCGCCTCGAGCGCCGGCTCGTGGAAGAGCCGGTCGGCGATGAACAGCAGGAGCGTCGGGCGCTCGCCCCGGGTCGCGTTGCGGAACCCACGTCCGACGGCGGTGAGGAGCGGCCCGCGGACGCCGTGGATCGCGCCGATCCCCGGGGCGATCCGTTGCTGTCCGGCGAGGTAGGCCGGATCGGCCAGGTCGGCGAGCCCGACGGTCAGGGCCGCGGCGAACCCGTCGGGGTCGTTCGAAGACTCGGCGAGTTCGGTGCCGAGCGCCTCGGCCCGTTCGCGGTGCGCGCCGACGAAGGCCACGGCATGGGCGGTCGCCTCGCTGCGTGCGATGGGCGCGGCGCGCGGAGCGGTCGGCGCCCGGGCGGCGGTCTCGATCACGCCTGTGCTCCGTCCACCGGTCCGGCGAGATCGGGCGTGGCGCCCGCGTCGTCTGGTGCGCCGTCACCGCTCGGGCGATAGGCGTAGCACTCGCGGAGGAGCCGCTTCCGGTCGGGGCTCGCCGCGACGTAGGTGCCGCTGGCAGTCGCCAACTCGACGCCCGTCGCGGCATCGACGATGTGACCCGCAGTGTCGACGATCCTGCGTCGTGACCGGGTCATCCACCCTTCGGCGCGGATCGGCAAGCCCACCCGGACCGGGCGGCGGAAATCGATCGCCATCCGGGCGGTGACGCCCCAGTCGTCCCCGCCGACGAGCGCCCAGGCCATGACCTCATCGAGGATCGCACACAGGATCCCGCCGTGGATGACGCCTTCCCAACCTTCGAACCGGCGCTCGGGCGTCAATTCGACCCACGAGCGTCCCGGTTCGATGTGGAGGTCTAGCCCGAGACCACCGGCGTTGAGCGTCCCGCAGGCGAAACAATTGTGGGCGGCGAAGTCGAACCGGCCGGCCGGGGTCTCGATCGCCGGCCGGGCGGCCGGCCCCGACGTCGCGGGCCTGCTGACGGTGGCGATCGGGTCGGCGGCGACCCCGGGCTTCCGGGTCACCTCAGACGTCAAGGTTCTGGACCTTTCGGGCCTCGGCCTTGATGAAGTCTTTGCGCGGCCCGACCTTCTCGCCCATGAGCATGGTGAAGATCTCATCGGCCAGCGCCGCGTTGTCGCTGTCGACCTGGAGCAGGGTCCGTGTCGCCGGGTTCATCGTCGTTTCCCAGAGCTGATCAGCGTTCATCTCGCCGAGTCCCTTGAACCGCTGCACGGACAAGTTCTTGACGTTGAAGTCCTTGACGATCTTGTCGCGTTCCATTTCGGACTGCGCGTATTTCGTGACCTTGCCGGTGCTCACCCGATAGAGCGGCGGCTGGGCGATGTACAGGTAGCCGTTCTCGATGACCTGCGGCATGTGGCGGTAGAAGAACGTCAGCAGCAGGGTCCGGATGTGGGCGCCGTCGACGTCGGCGTCGGTCATGATGATGATCCGGTGATAGCGCAGCTTCGTGATGTCGAAGCTGTCCCCGATCCCGGCACCGAGCGCGATGATCAGCGGCCGGACGTTCTCGCTCGAGAGGATCTTGTCGAGCCTGGCCTTCTCGACATTGAGCAGCTTCCCCCGCAGCGGGAGGATCGCCTGCTGACGCCGGTCGCGTCCCTGTTTGGCCGAGCCGCCGGCGGAGTCGCCCTCGACGAGGTAGAGCTCGCTGCGCGCCGGATCCCGCTCCTGGCAGTCGGCCAGCTTGCCCGGCAGGGACATGCCATCGAGCGCGCCCTTGCGGATGACGAGATCGCGCGCCTTGCGGGCGGCCTCGCGTGCCCGGGCGGCGGTCAGGCACTTCTCGATGATCCGCCGGCCATCGGCCGGATTCTCGTCGAGGTACTGACCGAGGCTGTCGGCGACCGCCGTCTGGACCTGGCCCTTGACTTCGGCATTGCCGAGCTTGGCCTTGGTCTGGCCCTCGAACTGCGGATCGGTCAGCTTGACGCTGATGACCGCCGTCAATCCCTCGCGGACATCGTCGCCGGACAGGTTGCCGTCGGCGTCGCGGAGCACCCCGGCACGGCGCGCCCAGTCATTGAGCGAGCTCGTCAGCGCAGCCCGGAAGCCGGTGACATGGGTGCCCCCATCGACCGTGTTGATGTTGTTCGCGAAGGCAAGGACGTTCTCGGTGTAGGAGTCGTTGTACTGGAGCGCGACCTCGACCGCCGTCCCACCCTCGCGTCGCTCGACGTAGATCGGCCGGCTATGGAGGACTTCCTTGTTGCGGTTGAGGTGCCGCACGAACGACTGCAGCCCACCCTCGAAGTAGAAGGACCGCTCGCGATCGTTGCGCTCGTCGATGAGCGTGATCCAGACGCGTTTGGTCAGGTACGCCGACTCGCGTAGCCGCTGGCTGACGATCTCGAACGAATACTCGGTCGTCTCGAACATCTCCGAGTCGGCCCTGAAGCTGGTCGTCGTCCCGCGACGCGAGCCCTGCGGACCGATCCTCTTGACTGGACCGGTCGGCTTGCCCCGCTCGTACTCCTGCGCCCAGATCGAGCCGTCACGAGCGGATTCGACCCGCATCCACGAGGACAGGGCGTTGACGACACTGACCCCCACCCCGTGCAGACCGCCGGACACCTTGTAGCCACCGCCGCCGAACTTGCCACCGGCATGCAGCACGGTGTGCACGACTTCGAGGGCGTCCTTACCGGTCGAATGCTTGCCCACCGGCACGCCCCGGCCGTCGTCCTCGACGATGACGACGCCGTCGGCCTTGATCGTGGCCTTGATCGTCGTCGCCTGGCCGGCCATCGCCTCGTCGATCGAGTTGTCGACGACCTCCCACACCAGGTGGTGGAGACCGCGCGCATCGGTCGACCCGATGTACATACCGGGGCGCTTGCGGACCGCTTCGAGACCCTCGAGGACCTGGATGCTCGCCGCGTCATAGTCGGACGCCGACCGGACGCGCTTGCCCGGACCCTTGGTCTTGCCGTCACCCGGTGCGGCAGCTGGTGCCTTCGGGGCGACGCGGGGCTTCGGGTCGGTCGGTCGGCTGGCTTCGGTCACGCAGGTCCTCCGGTCAGGCGCTCGTAGAGACGCCCAAGTTCTTCGTCGCTGTAGTACTCGATGACGATCCGCCCGCCCCGACGCGAACGGGCCAGGCTGACCTTGGTCCCGAGGGAGCGGCGGAGGTCCTCCTCGACTCGCTCGAGCTCGGGGTCGGTGCGCCGAACGGGCGCGCCTGCGGCTTCCGGTTTCGGTTCGCGCAGCCGACGCACGAGTTCCTCGGTCTGGCGGACCGACAGTTCCTGGCCGACGACCGAATCGAGGACCCGATCCTGCAGCGCTGTAGCGAGGCCACCGAGCGCCCGGCCATGCCCTTCGCTCAGGCGGGCGTCCGCGACCGCGGCCTGGACACCCGGCGCGAGATCGAGCAGTCGGAGGGTATTGGCAACCGTCGAGCGGGCCCGTCCGACGCGCGCCGAGACCTCTTCCTGGCTGAAGCCGAATTCCTCGATCAGCTGGCGGTAGGCTTCGGCGGTCTCGAGCGGATCGAGATCCTCTCGCTGGAGGTTCTCGACCAGTGCCAGCTCGATCTGCTCGCGATCGGCGAGCTGCCGAACGACGGCGGCGATGCGTTCGAGCCCGGCTGCCTGGGCCGCCCTGAGGCGACGTTCGCCAGCGACCAGCTGGTAGCCATCGATGGTCTCGGTGACGAGCACGGGCTGCAGGACGCCATGCTCGGCGATGCTCGCCGTCAGCGATGCGAGTCCGTCGGCATCGAAGCGCTTGCGGGGCTGATGTGGGTTGGCGCGGATCCGGTCGACCGGGATCTCGATCGTGCCGGTCAGCCCGGGGTGGCGTTGGGGGATGAGCGACGCGAGACCGCGCCCGAGCCCCTGCGAGCGCTCCGGCTTGATCGTCACGAGGCCATCATCGTGGTGGCCGTGGCGTCTGTGCGACCATCGCGTGCCCGAAGTTCGGCCGCCAGACCCGCGTAGGCCACGGCGCCGGTGGAGTCGGGGGCGTAGCGCGAGATCGGAAGCCCGTGGCTCGGAGCCTCGGACAGTCGGACGCTCCGGGGGATGACCGTCTTGAAGACTTGTTCGCCGAGGTAGCGTCGTGCCTCGTTGGCGACATCCGCGGACAGCTTCGTTCGGCCGTCGAACATCGTGAGGGCAACGCCCTTCAGCATGAGCTCCGGGTTGAGGTGGTCACGAACGAGGTCGAGCGTGGCAAGCAGCTGGGTCAATCCTTCCAGGGCGTAGTACTCGCATTGCAACGGGATGAGCACGGAATCGGCGGCGGTCAGGGCGTTCACGGTCAGCAGACCGAGTGACGGCGGACAGTCGATGAGGATGTAGTCGTAGTCATCGGTGATATCGGCGAGGAGGCGGCTGAGGCGTCGTTCACGGCCCTCGACGGGCGCCAGTTCGACCTCTGCCCCGGCCAGGGCTATCGTGGACGGGATCACGGCAAGTCCCTCGACCGGACCCGCGATGACCAGGTCGGCGAGATCCACTCCGTCGATGACGGCGTCATAGACCGACCGTTCGACGGAGTCGCGCCGAAACCCAAGGCCGCTCGTCGCGTTTCCCTGGGGATCGAGATCGATGACGAGGACTCGCTCACCGGCTGCGGCGAGGTAGCTCCCCAGATTCACGACCGTCGTGGTCTTCCCGACGCCGCCCTTCTGGTTCGCGCAGGCGATGGTCTGGCCCACTCAGTGTCCTGCTCGGATCTGTCTCACGATGCTCAATCCTACCATCGCTGGATGCTGCGGCCCCGACTTCAGGCGTTGCCCACGAGTGTGCCACCCGCCGATCAACTCGCGCGTATCCGGCACGGCCCGGGAGGTGCGTGGTTCGGGCCGGCTGGTTCACATGAAACGGCCTTGACTCCCCCAGGGAATCGAGCCGTCCGTCTTCGAGTCGTGTTTCACGTGAAACGCCGTCGGTCGGTGACGGTTCCGCGGGCTGGGGGATGCTCGACCCCGCGGCGCCCTTCTCCTTGGGTCCGTTTCACGCGGTCGGACCGCGGCGCGAGGCTCGGCGGTCGGGCCGCGGCGGTCGACGAGCCGGCTGCTCGACCTGGCGGCACGCTCTCCCGGATTGGTTCCACGTGATCCGCATTCGGCGAGCGGCGGCGGGAGGGGACCGACCGCCCGACCGCTGGCCGTCGGCACCGTCCTGTGGGCCCGTTTCACGTGAAACACCAGCGCCCCAGGATCCCTGCCCCGGACATTCGACCCAGGACCATGAGCGGACGGTATCCGTTGCCCGGAACACGCGTCCGTGGGATACTTCGCGACGAGGTCGCCGCCGTTCGACCGTCACTCGAGGGGCCGTGCGGGCGGGTGCGACCTTCGGCCAAACCGCCGAGGATCGACTCACCCGATGACCCTGCTGCTCGCCGCGGTCGGTGCGACGGTGACGGCCTTGCTGGAACTGACCGTGGGTCCATACCTGAAGGTCGGAACGGCCGAACTGCATCTCGTCCTCGTCCTCGGAATCATCGTGACGGTGGCGATCGGTCTCGAAGCGGGGCTCGTCTGGGCCTTCGTCGGAGGCCTCGCCATCGACGTCATCGCGCAACGACCACTTGGTTCGACATCGTTCGCGCTGCTCATCAGTGTCGGCGCCACGTCGCTGATCGCGGGCACGCTCACTCGATTTCGTCTGCTCGTCCCGATCCTCGCCACCCTCCTCCTAAGTCTGGTCTACTCGATGATCCATTACGTCGCCTTGAACGCGCTTGTCGCGTCGATCCCGGTGGCTGACCCTGTCGCGCTGGTCCTCCCCGGAGCGGTCTACGACACGATTCTCGCGACCCTGATCGGCCCGCTTGTCGTCTCGATCCACGACCGGCGTAGTGACACGGACCGGGTGGACCGGTGACCGCCTTCCTCGACCATCGACCCAAACCAGTGCGGTCGTTGTCGAGGTTCCTCACCTTCGCCCTGATCGTGGTCATCGGCGCCAGCGGGTTGACCGCGCGCCTGTTCTATCTGCAGATCGTCGATGGCGGCCGGCTGGCGACGCTCGCCGTGCACAACCGCACCGTTATCGAGGCCATCCAGTCGCCACGCGGTCTCATCTACGACCGCAACGGCCGGCCGCTCGTAACCAACGTCGCCACCTTCGTCGTCAAGCTGCGCCCGTCGGATCTGCCCCTCGATGAGCGCGCGATGGTGGTCGATCGACTCGCGGCGCTCCTCCACATGACCGCGCCGGAGATCAACGCGAATATCGATGGCAATCCGGGATCGACCTTCGACCTCGTCAGGATCGCCGGCGATGTCGACGAGAACACGGCCAGGCTGATCGCCGAATCCGGGGCAGATCTGCCCGGCGTCCAGGTCGATGTCGAGGCCCGGCGTCAATACACCGACGGCCCCCTCATGTCGCAGATCCTCGGCTACACGGGTCCGGTCTCCGGCGAGCAGCTCAAGGCCCTCAAAGCCGATGGCTACCTGCCCGACGACCTCATCGGGAAGGTCGGTCTCGAGGCCCAATACGAGACGGAGCTCCGCGGCGTGTACGGGACCGAAAGCGTCGAGCGCGATGCGTCCGGTCGCAAGACCCAGACACTCCAGACGCTGACCGACGCCCGCCCGGGCGATTCGTTGCACCTGACGATCGACACACGAGAACAGCAATACGCCCAGAAGGCCATGACATGGGCCATGAAGGAGGTGGGCATCAAGCGCGGGGTGGTGATCGTCATGAACCCGCAGACGGGCGAGGTCCTCGCCCTGGTCAGCCTCCCGACCTACGACAACAACGTGTTCGCTCGTGGGATCAGCAATGCCGCCTATGCCAAGCTGCTCAAGAACCCCGACAAGCCGTTGCTCGATCACGCGATCCAGGCCCACTACCCGCCGGGTTCGACCTATAAGCTCGTCGCGGGCACAGGAGTTCTGGCCGACAAGAAGATCACCGACAAGACCAAGATCCAAACGCGTGGCTACCTGACCCTCGGCTCGACCCGCTTCTACGACTGGAACCACCTTGGGTTCGGGCTGTGCACGATCTATTGCGGCTTCGGCCACTCCAGTGACACGTTCTTCTTCCAGATGGCCGGCAAGCTCGGCATCGACCGCCTCGGCTACTGGGCGAAGCAGTACGGCTTCGGCCAGCCGACCGGCATCGACCTGCCGGGCGAGGTCGCCGGCATCGTCCCGACCAATCAATGGAAGCAGGACGCGCTCGGTTCGAAGATCTTTCCCGGCGAGACCTACCAGGCCGGCATCGGTCAGGGCTATGACGTGGTCACGCCGATCCAGCTGATCAACGCCTACGCCGCTCTCGCCAATGGCGGCACGCTCCGCCAGCCGCAGATCGTGCATGACATCGTCGGGCCTGACGGCAAGGTGGTCCAGCCGTTCAAGCCCAAGGTCATCCGCGAGATGAAGGTGTCGGCGAGCGTCCTGAAGATCATGCGCAATGCGGCCCGCAGCACGGTCCTCCTGCGACACACCTACAACCTCGTCGACCTGCCGATCAAGGTCGCCGGCAAATCCGGCACCGCCGAATTCGGGACACGCGACAGCAAGGGCCGTCTGCCGTTCCACTCCTGGTTCGTCGGGTTCGTACCCAAGGATCCGCGTCACGGATCGTTCAACAACGCCGACTCCCAGTTGGTCGTCCTGGCCTTCGCCTACGACTCCCGGACCAAGGGCAACGTCGCGACCGAGATCGTGAAGTACTACCTCCAGATGCACTTCCAGATCAAGAAGGATTACCGACTTCCGTACCTCCTCGAGCGCGGCAACTTCTACCAGAGCAACTGATGGGTGTCATCCGAGCCCAACCCGCCCGCGTCTCCGATTGGGCTGCCAAGTCCGTCGGGGCGGCCTGGCGCGCCTTCGACCTCCAGCTGACGACGTATGCCGGGTTGCTGGTCGCGATCGGGCTCGTGATGGCGTACACCAACAGCGTTGAAGGTGGATCCGTGTCGCTCCAGGCTGCGACCACGTTCAGCCGCGGGCTGATGTGGGCTGGGATCGCCGTCGTCGTGTTCGTCGTGGCGACCGTGTTCGACTACCACTGGCTCAAGACCCTGGCGTGGCCGATCTACGCCCTCCAGCTCGGCCTGCTGGTCTTGACCCTGGCGATCGGTGACGGGGTCGGTGGCTCCGCTCGCTGGGTGTCGATCGGCCCGCTGACCTTCCAGTTCAGCGAGATCGCCAAGATCCTGATGATCATCGTGCTGGCCAGCTACCTCGCGTCGCGCGAGGGCAGGCTCGATTCCCTGCTGTCGCTCATCGGGGCGTGTCTCCTCGTCGGGCCACCCCTGGTCCTCGTGATGCTCCAGCCGGATCTTGGGACCTCGCTGGTCTTCGGCGCGATCCTGGCGGGCATGCTCTGGATGTCCGGGGCGAGCCTTCGCTGGCTGGCTGTCCTCGCGGCCGGGGTCATCGCCATGGTCCCGATCGCGTGGACCTATCTGCTGCGCGACTACCAGAAGGCCAGGCTGACGGACTTCCTGAACGCGAACCCCGACATCCAGGGCGCCGGATTCCAGCTGCACCAGGCACAGATCGCGGTCGGGTCAGGCGGGTTCATCGGCAAGGGCCTGACCAACGGCACGCAGACACAGGGCGACTTCCTGCCCGTCCAGGCGACCGACTTCGTGTTCGCCACGCTCGCCGAGGAGCTCGGGTTCATCGGCGGCGTCGTGCTGTTCGTCCTGTTCGTGCTCCTCCTCTGGCGGGTGCTCGTGGCTGGATGGCGGTCGAGGGACGCCTTTGGGACGCTGTTCGCGGCCGGGGTCGCCTCGATGGTCATGTTCCAGCTCGTGGTCAATGTCGGGATGGTCCTGGGGGTCATGCCGATCACCGGCATCCCGCTCCCGTTCGTGACACATGGTGGTGCATCACTGGTCAGCATGGCTGCAGGCCTGGGGATCCTCCAGAGCATCAACGTGCGACAGACCAAGGCTGCCTGGTGAGGGTGCGCCCGAGGATAGTGGCGTCCCGATGATCGGCGAGGACATCCCGCACGCGATCGAGTTGCTGGTCGGTCTGCTGGCGCTGGCGTCCATCGTCGCGATCGTTGCCCGACCGCTGCACCTGCCGGACACCGTCGCGCTCGTCGTCGCGGGCCTGGTGATCGGCATCGGAGCCAGCCTGGCCGGCTACCCGGGGGCCGACGTCGCGCCGGAGCTGGTCCTGCTGGTCCTGCTTCCGGGACTCGTCTTCGAGGCGGCCTACCGGCTCCACATCGTCGAGCTGCGCCGCTGGTTCGGGGGCCTGCTCCTCCTCGCTGTCCCGGGCGTCCTCATCTCGGCTGCGGTCGTCGCGATCGTGCTGAATATCGCTACCGGGCTCCGGCTCGATCTGGCGTTCATCGTCGGTGCGATGGTCTCGGCCACGGATCCCGCCGCGGTCGTGGCGACGTTCAAGCGCCTGACGGTCCCGCCGGCCCTGTCAACGATGGTCGACGGCGAGAGTCTGCTCAACGATGGCACCGGGCTGGTCCTGTTTGCGATCGCCGTCGGTGCCGTCTATGCCCCGATCAGCCCCCTTGGGGCGATGGTGACCTTCGCCGGCACCGTCGCAGCGAGCGTGGCGATCGGTTTGGTGACGGGGTTCGTGGCGGCTCGGATCATCGGCGCGGTCGGCGACCACCTGGTCGAGCTGACCATCACGGTCGTCCTGGCGTACGGCAGCTACATCCTCGCAGACCAGGTCCACCTGTCCGGGGTCATCGCAACGGTGACCGCCGCGGTCGTGCTTGGGAACTTCGGTCCGGCCCGGACGAAGGACGCAACGGGTCGTGACGACATCGACACGGTCTGGGAATTCATCGCGTATCTCCTGACCGCCGTCGTGTTCCTGCTGGTCGGGCTCGCCATCCCGCCGGTCCTGCTCCTTGATTCGCTCGGGCCCATCGCGTGGGGGATCACGGCCGTCCTGATCGGTCGCGCGATCGTGGTCTACATCCTGCTCGGCGGCGCGTCTCGGTTGGCGCTCAGTCCCGGTCTCGCCGGCCGGGTGCCGGACGGTTGGCTCCACGTCCTGTTCTGGGCGGGTCTGCGCGGTGCGGTCGCGGTGGCCATGGCGCTGTCGCTGCCAGCCGACATCCCGCAGCGCGCGACCCTGCAGGAGATCACCTTCGGCGTCGTGCTGTTCACGCTCCTCATCCAGGGCACGACGATCGGCCTGGTCGTCGACCGCGGGATCCGGGCGTCGGCCGATGAGGTCGCGCTCGACGGACCCGGTCCGATCGACCGTCTCGAGCCGGCCGGCGCGACGTTCGACGCGAGTCGGGATGTGCGCTCCTAGCGCCGCCGGTACAGCCCGCGGCTATCGGTCGATCCCGTCTCGGCTGACTTCCGCCGGCCGCTCTTGCGCAAGATCTGATCGACCTCGCTGCGGTAGTTCCGGCCGATCGGGGCACGATCGAGCCACTCGATGTACTCGATGTCGGTGCGCGCGACTTCGCCGAGCGACCAGCCCGCATACCGCCCGAAGTTGAGGACCGTGCCCGACGGCCGGCCCGGCGGCGGCCCGGCGGCCGCGAACCCCTCCGCCGCGCGCATCGATTCGTCGAACCCGCCGCCATAGGTCGACCGGCCCGTCGTCCAGTCGCGCGACACGACCTCCGGCGGCGGAGTCGTGGCGGGTCGCGGTGGTGTCGATCCGGTGCCGGGCGTCGGTCGTGGGGGCGCAGCCGGGCCAGCGGTCGGGGAAGGCTCGGCGACTGGTCGGGCGGCAGCCGCGCGGCTCTCGTCGTAGCCGCGGCGCGCGTCCGGCGAGCCGATCATCTCCCACGCCTCGTTGATGGCCGACATGCGCTCCGCGGCTTCCGGGCTCGCGGCGAGATCCGGGTGGTACTTGCGTGCAAGGCGGCGATACGCGGCCTGGATGACCTCGTCCTCGGCCTCGCGATCGACCTGCAGGATCTTGTACGGGTCGATCCGGTCAGCCATCGGTCGGGCCCATCCCGATGTTGCGGAGGGACAGCGCGAGCGCCTCCGGCTCGTCGGGGGAGAGCCGACGGAACAGGTAGCGAGTGACGTCGCGGAAGGCGGCTGTGACGGGCAGGGCCAGGATCGCCCCGAGCAGTCCGGCCAGCGAGCCGCCGATGATGATCGCGAACACCACCGCGGCCGGGTGCAACTGGACGGCATCGCCCTGGATCTTCGGCACGAGCAGGGTGTTCTCGACCTGCTGGATGAGGAAGTACAGGAGCAGCGCAGCCACTACCGCGACCGGCCCGACCGTCGCGGCCAGGAGGACGGCCGGCACGGCCGACACGATCGGCCCGATGATCGGGACCAGCTCGAACAGTCCGGCGATGACCGACAGGAGCACGGCATAGCGACCGAAGATCGGGTCGACGAGCTGGCTCAGGACGATCAGCCCCACGAAGGTCGCGATGCCGACCGCGAAACCGAGCAGGATCTGGCCACGGACCCATTGGCCGAAATCGCGCTCGACCGTCCTGATGACCGCCCACGTGTCGAACCGCCAGGCCGCCGGCAGCGACCGGTCGAAGGTCGCCAGGAGGCTGGTCTTGTCCTTGAGGATGTAGGCCACCCAGACCGGCAGGATGAAATAGCCGAACACCGCGCCGAGGAGGCTCCCGGCGCCGGTGACCAGGGGCAGGAGGAACGCGAGGTTCGCCCCGCCGCCACCGCCGCCAGTACCGCCCTGGCCGATCCCGGCGAAGGCGCTGTCGATCCATTCGCGCATCGCGACCGGGATCTGCAGCCGCGCGTAGAACTCGCCGAGCTTCTCGAGCTGGACATCGAGGTTCGCGGCGAGCTTCGGAAAGTCGGCGACGAATCGGAGGATCTCATTGACCAGCGGCGTCAGCGTCCAGTTCAGGACCTCGACGACCAGGACGATCCCGACCACGTACACGACCAGGATCGCCAGGGTTCGTCGCAGACCGCGACGGACGAGCCAGCGCACCGGCGGGTCGAGCAGGTACACGAACAACAGCCCGAGCACGAACGGCCGGATGCTGTCGCGGGCCATCCACAGGACCAGCCCGGCGATCAGTACCGCGACGAGCAGGACCGCGACGCGAGGGGAGAGCGGGACGAACCGGGACTCGGCCGGTCCCGCGGATGGGTTCAGGAACGGGGGTGGCGGCAGCGTGGCCACCCAGCCAGCCAGCGGATGCGCCGGGCTCCCAGCGACCGATGGCGCGGGCTCGTTCATCGTGCCGCAGACTACCAGACGTGGAAGCCGATCCAGCACCCGCCCCGGAGCCGTTGCCCGAGGTCGCGACGATCCCGCGCCAGCGCTGGCGTCTCGTGCTGTCACGGGTGGCTGGATCCACGGGGCTTGTCGGTCGCGATCTGAGCGAGGCGTGGGATTCGGCGCTTGACGAGACCGGGCTGCCGATCCACCGGCCGGCGGGCAAGACCCGTTCGCGGATCGCGTTCGGGGCACCGGCGTTGGCCACGATCGCCCTCGAGCGCGAGCTGGCCGACATCACCCTGGCGGCGTTCTGTCCGGCGTGGACCGTGCGGCAGGAGTTGGTCGGGCACCTGCCCGCAGGCTGGACCCTGATCGATCTGCACGATGTCTGGCTTGGCGCGCCGGCCCTCGCGGGTCAGGTCGCGGCGGCGGACTACCGGATCGGGCTCGGGCCGGTGGATGCTGGCGCGGTCGCTCGAGCCGCGGTGACGGTGCTTCGGAGCCCGAGCCTCCCGCGCCAGCGGACGAAGGGTGGTGCGACGGTCGCGTACGACCTGCGGCCGCTCCTGCTCGATGTGACCGTGGCCGATAGTGGGCCGCCCGTCGTGATCCGGGCACGAACGCGTTTCGATCCGGTCCTTGGCACGGGCCGACCGGAGGAGGTCGTGGCGGCGCTCGGCGATGCCCTCGGTCAACCGCTGGAAGCGGGCATCGTCGTCCGCGAGGGCCTGATCCTCGCCGACGAGCTCTGACGGCTCGCGCGGGGGCCGGAACGGGGCCGGGCCGGGGGCTGGGCCGGAACGGGGCCGGGGCCGGGGCCACTGGGGCCGGACCGGACGGAACGGGGCCACGGGGCCGGGTCGGACCGGGGCCGCCCTGGGGCCGGACCCGACCGCGGTTCTTGCCACCTACGAATGTGGTTCGTGCTCTGCGAGATTCGCGGCTTCAGTGCACGCGCGAGCACGACAGGAGGCGACATGTCGAGCGTGGAACGGCACCTTCCGGGATCCGTACGTTGCCCAGAAAAGCTGCGTCTTCGCATAACACGAATGTCATTCGTATATGGCAGGAAGTGGCATCCACACGGGTCGAGTTGGCGTTCGATCCAATGGTCGAGGTTCCGGACTAGCATCCGGCCTGTCCGGGTCCTCGGTCGGGCCCGCCTTCCCCAAGTGGTGGGGCTGTTCGGCTGGACCCACCGTGATTCCTGCTGCCCGCCGACTGGACGGACCCGGTCCGCCGACTGGACGGACCCGGTCCGCCGACTGGACGGACCCGGTCCGCCGACTGGACGGACCCGGTCCGCCGACTGGACGGACCCGGTCCTCCGACTGGACGGACCCGGCCCTCCGACTGGACGGACCCGGCCCTCCGACTGGACGGACCCGGCCAGCCGTCGGGACCCGGCCAGCCCCCGCGATTGACCGTTCCGAGCTTGGAGTCGTACACTTCTCGTTCTGCGCGTCGGCCTCGCCGCGCGCCTTTTCACGTCCGATGTCGCGATCGCCGCGCGCGGTCGCCAAGCACGAGCCCTGAGGATCCATGTACGCAGTCATCGAGACCGGCGGAAAGCAATACCGTGTCGAGGTCGGCACGGAGCTCGAGGTCGAGCTGCTCGACACCGAGCCTGGCAAGACGATCACCATCGAGCGCGTCCTGCTCGTGGCCGATGGCGATGAGTCGGCGATCGGCCGGCCGCTCGTCGCAGACGCCACCGTCAGCGCCGAGGTCGTCAATCAGACCCGCGGCCCGAAGCTCATCTCCTTCAAGTACCGGCCCAAGGCCCGCAGCCGCGTCAAGAAGGGCCATCGCCAGGAGCTGATGACGCTGCGCATCGCCGACATCACGCTCGGTGGCAAGAGCGCGGCCAAGATCGCCAGGAAGGCCGAGGACGAGGCCAAGACCGAGCGGATGAAGCTCGAGGAGGCCGCGGCGACGCAGGCCGCCAAGGACGCCGAGCTCGCCGCGAGACTCGCGGCCGACAAGCAGCCAGCCAAGACCGAGCCGAAGGCCAAGGCCACCACGGCTGGGGCCAAGACGCCGGCCAAGGGCAAGGCCGACACGGCGACGAAGACCCCAGCCAAGGCCAAGACCGACGCGAAGACTGAGACCAAGACCACCGCCCCGAAGCGGACGACGGCCAAGGCCGACAGCGCGCCGAAGGCCAAGGCTGACGCCCCGAAGAAGCCCCGCGCCACGAAGAAGGACGAGTAGACGAGATGGCACACAAGAAAGCGGGCGGCAGCGTCAAGAATGGCCGCGACAGCGTCGGCCAGCGGCTCGGCGTCAAGGCCGGCGACGGCCAGCTCGTCAATGCCGGTTCGATCATCGTGCGCCAGCGGGGGATGACCTTCCTGTCCGGTCCGGGGACCGGGCTGGGCCACGATTACACCGTGTTCGCGACGGTCACCGGCAAGGTGAAGTTCGAGCACGCCACCAGGACCAAGAAGCGCATCCGGGTCGAGGCGGTCGAAACGACCGCCGCGAGCGCGTAGCCAACCCGGACTGACCGGCGGCCACCGGCTGGGCCACTGCCCGGCACGGACGGCGTCGGAGGAGAGCATCTCGTGAAGCCCGATATCCATCCCAAGTATTTCCAGGCCAAGGTCCACTGCGGCTCGTGCGGCACCGAGTGGACGGTCGGTTCGACTCGTCCCGAGCTCCGTGTCGACGTGTGTGGCAACTGCCACCCGTTCTTCACCGGCAAGCAGACGATCATCGACACGGCCGGCCAGGTCGAGCGTTTCCAGAAGCGGCTGGAGCGCCAGGCCCGGACCTAGGGTCCGCCCTGCAACGACGACATGCGGCGACGGCGGGCCATCGGCCCGCCGTTTGCGATTCCGGCCCCATCGCCACACCCGGTAGACTGCGCCCCATGCCCAGCTACTCGTACGGCGGCCAGGCCCTGATCGAGGGCGTCATGATGCGCGGCCGCGATGCCATCGCCGTCGCCCTCCGCCATCCGGACGGCGAGATCGTGTACGCCACCGAACGGCTCGACGCCGGCTTCCACGGCACGCGCTGGTCCAGGCTGCCGTTCATCCGCGGGCTGGTCGTCCTGTACGAGACACTCATCGTGGGCACCCGCTGGCTGGTCCGCAGCGCCAACGTCCAGGCGTCGCAGGACGGGGTCGAACTCGGCAAGGGTTCCATCGTGCTGATGCTGGCCCTCACGCTCGCCGCCGGCGTCGGGATCTTCTTCCTGCTGCCGCTGTTCATCGCGTCGGTGACGACCTCGAATATCGACAACGGCCTCGTCCAGCACTTCGTCGAAGGGCTCGTCCGGGTCGCGATCTTCCTCGGCTACCTGCTCGTCATCGGCCGGTCACCGGACGTCTCGCGTGTATTCCAGTACCACGGTGCGGAGCACATGACGATCCACGCGCTCGAGGCGGGCGATGCGCTGACCGTCGACGAGGTCCGCAAGTACCCGACGGCGCACCAGCGCTGCGGGACCGAGTTCCTGGTCATCGTCATCCTGCTGTCGATCATCGCGTTCTCGATGGTCGGCCGGCAGACGCCGCTGGTGATGATCGCCAGCCGCATCCTGCTCATCCCGGTCATCGCCGCGGTCGGCTACGAGATCCTCAAGTTCGGGGCACGACACCGCAAGAACCCGGTCATCAAGGTCCTGCTCTACCCGGGCCTCCTCGTCCAGATGATCACGACCAAGCGGCCGAGCGACGACATGATCGAGGTCGCGATCGTGTCCATGGAGCAGGCGCTCGTCGCCGATGGCGAGGCCGTGCCGACCGGGTCCGACGAATACCAGCCGCGTCTCCTGCGACTCGGCCTGGCCGCCGCGACCGAGGTCGCGACCGAGCCCGCGGTGTCTGCCGCGACCTCGCCCGCGGTGTCTGCCGCACCCGCGCCCGGCTCCGTGGCGGCGTCGACCGTGCCCACGCGTCCGCCGATGCCAGCCACGTCCGCCGCGTCGGCCCCGAGCGACCCGCCACCCGGGTCATGACCGACCTCGACGACAAGCTCGCCGACATCGCCCGCCAGTACGACGATCTCCAGGTCGAACTGTCCCGCCCGGAGACCTCGACCGATCCGTCGGCCATCCGCCGGCTGGGCCAGGAGATGTCCCGGATCGAGCCGGTGGTGGAGGCCTTCCGCCGGCTGGAGGCGACCCGGACCGAGCTGGCCGGCGCGCGCGAACTGCGCGAATCGGCCGATGCGGACGACGAGCTCAAGGGGATGGCCCGCGAGGAGATTGCCCGACTCGAGCCGGATGAGACCAGGCTCATCGAGGAGCTGAAGGTGCTCCTGCTGCCCCGCGACCCCAACGACGGCCGTGACGTGATCATGGAGATCCGCGGCGGGGCGGGCGGCGACGAGGCGGCCCTGTTCGCGTCGGAGCTGTACCGGATGTATGTCCGCTATGCCGAGCGCCACCGGTTCACGCCGGAGGTCCTCAGCCTCAACGAGACCGGCATCGGCGGGATCAAGGAGGCGATCCTCCAGATCCACGGCGACGGCGCGTACAGCCGGCTCAAATTCGAGGGCGGGGTCCATCGCGTCCAGCGCATCCCGGCGACCGAGTCGTCCGGCCGGATCCACACCTCGACCGTGACGGTCATCGTCCTGCCCGAGGTTGACGAGGTCGAGATCGAGATCGACGAAGAGCGCGACCTCAGGATCGATGTCAAGCGCGCGTCGGGGCCGGGCGGGCAGTCGGTCAACACCACCGACTCGGCCGTCCGCGTGACGCACCTGCCGACCGGCCTCGTGGTCGAGATCCAGGACGAGAAGAGCCAGCACAAGAACAAGGCCAAGGCCATCTCGGTCCTGCGCTCGCGCCTGTACGACCTGCAGCAGCAGAAGCAGCGCGAAGCGGATTCGGCGGCTCGCCGCTCGATGGTCGGGGCGGGTGACCGGTCGGACAAGGTCCGGACCTACAACTTCCCCCAGGATCGGGTCACGGATCACCGCATCGGCAAGACCGTCCACAACCTGCCGGCGATCATGGACGGCGATCTCGACGATCTCATCGATGCGCTTGTCATGGCCGATCAGGCCGACCGGCTCGGGGTCGGTGACGGCGTCGCCTGACCCCCCGGGGTCGGGATCGGGATCGGACGCCACGGCTGGCGCGGGTGGCGGCGGCGCCGGCTCGCTCGGCCCCGCCAACGAGACGACCGGGGCCCTGCTGCACGAAGGCGCGGAGCGGCTCGCCGCCGGCGGTTCGGAGACGCCGCGTCTGGACGCGGAGCTGCTGCTCGGTCACGCGATCGGCGTTGGCCGGACGGCCGTGCTGGCCCATCCCGAGGCACCGGTCGGTGTCGACGCCGCCCGCCGCTACCGGGCCGACCTCGAACGACGCGCGCTGGGCGAGCCTGTCGCCTACCTGCGCGGGATCAAGGAGTTCTACGGGCTCGCCTTCGAGACCGACCCGCGCGCGCTGATCCCGCGACCGGAGACGGAGCGATTGGTCGAACTGGCCGTTGCCGAGATCATGCGCCGCCTCGGCGCCGTGACGCGTGACGCCGCGACCGCCCCGCCGCTGCGGCTCGTCGACGTGGGCACGGGCAGCGGTGCGATCGCGGTGGCCGTGGCCGCCGCCCTCCGCCGGCTCGCGGCCCTGGACGCGGTCGACATCCTCGCGGTGGACATCTCCGTGGCGGCGCTCGACCTGGCTCGCGAGAATGCCGTCGGCCATGCCGTGGCCGACCGGATGACGTTCGCGCTGGCCGATCTCCTGCCAGCCGGCCACGAGTCGCACGAGGCGTTCGACCTGGTCCTCGCCAACCTGCCGTACGTCCGCCACGAAGCGATGGCGGCCCTGCCGCGCGCGACCACGTTCGAGCCGAGCCTCGCGCTCGACGGCGGGTCCGACGGTCTGGAGGTCATCACCCGGTTGCTCGATCGCCTGTCGGTCGCCCTCGCGCCCGATGGCCTGGCCTTGCTCGAGATCGGGGCGGACCAGGGCGCCGCGATCGTGGCTCGTGTCGCACAACGGCTGGCGGGCTGGACGTGCACGGTCGAACCGGACCTGGCGGGTCTGCCGCGGGTCGCGCGGATCGAGCGCGCCTGACCGCCGGCGGCCACCGATGACCAGCGTCGACCAGTTCGGCCACGGCCGGTCACCTGCGCCGGCGGCGGACGTCCGGCATCATCTCCGGGTGCCCGCCATCAAGACGCCGCAGCCCATCCTGCCCATCGAGCTGATCGCCCTCGACATCGACGGCACGCTCGTCGGCGACGATCTCGAGATCGGTTCCGACACGCGGCGAGCCATCCATGCCGCCCGCCACAAGGGGATCTTCGTCAGCCTGATCACCGGGCGGATGGTCTCGAGCGCGATGCGGTTCGCTCGCGAGCTGGACCTCGTCGCGCCCCTGGTCGGCTACCAGGGCGCGCTGATCCGGGATATGCCGGCCGCCGATTCGGTCCGGCCGGGCCGGTTGCTCATCCACACGCCGCTTCCGGCCGAGGTCGCCCGCGAGGTCGTCGTATGGGCGCGGGCGCACGGACTGGACCCGCACCTCAACCACCTCGAACGGTTCATCGTCCGGTCGCAGGACCCGCGCGCCGACGAGTACGCGACCTTCATGGGCTCGCGACCGGACCTGGAGGACGACCTCGTCGCGTCGATCACGCACCCGGTGACCAAAGTGATGTGCGCCGCGGAGCCGCCACTGCCGACCGAGGTCGCGCCGCTCGCCCGGGCGCACTTCGCCGGTCGCGCCGACGTGACCGTCAGCCATCCCCATTACCTCGAATTCGTCGCTCCAGGTGTCTCGAAGGGGCGCGCGGTCCGCTGGTTGTCGCGCCGCCTCAGCGTGCCGCTCGGGGCCGTGCTCGCCGTCGGCGACCAGTGGAACGATATCGAGATGCTCGCCGAGGTCGGGCACGGCGCCGCCATGCCGACGGCACCGACGGAGGTCCAGGCCGTGGCCCGCTACATCGCCCCGCCGCTCGGCGATGAGGGCGTCGCCCGCATGATCGAGGCGCTGGTGCTTGCCCGACCATCGGCGGCGCGCGCCGCGTCCGAACGTCTGGCGGCCGACGCCCAGGCCCGGCGGACCATCAGCGCATGACCGCACGGGTGGTCGCCGACGACGCGGACGGCCGGGCGGCGGCCATCGAGACGCTCCGTGCCGGCGGTGTCGTCGCGCTGCCGACCGACACGGTCTACGGGATCGCCGTGGCGCTTGACACGCCGGGCGGCGTCGACCGGCTGTTCCAGATCAAGCGACGGCCACCGGACAAGGGCATCGCCCTGCTGATCGATGATGCCGCCCAGGCCGAGTCGGTCGCGTCGTTCACGCCGGCGGCCGCCGCGCTCGCCGGGGCCTGTTGGCCGGGCGGGCTGACCCTGGTCCTCACCCGGCGCGATGGGACGACCTTCCCCGACGCCCTGACCGGCGGCGCACCGACGATCGGCCTGCGCGTACCCGACCACGGCGCACCGCGCGCCCTCGCCCGGGCCGTCGGCCCGCTGCCGACGACCTCGGCCAACCGCTCGGGGCAGCCGGAGGCCCGCGACGCGACCGAGATCGTCGCGCAGCTCGGTGAGGACATCGATCTCATCCTCGATGGCGGGCGGGCGGATGGAGGTCCGGCCTCGACGGTGGTCGACTGCTCGGGCGACGGCGCGCGGATCCTGCGCGTCGGCGGCATTCCCACGGAGCGGGTCGGCGAGATCCTCGACGCGGCCGGGATCGCCCACCGGATCGAGGAGCATCCCCGGGGCGGGTAGTCGTGGGAAGATACGGCCCGGGCTCGCCGGCGACACATGGTGGGGCCCGGAGGCAGGGAAGGAGTCGGCGACACCATGACGCTCTCGCCAGCACCAGGGCTTGCGCTCGAGTCGATCGCCGATGTCGACCCCGTCCTGTGGGCGGCGATGCTCGGCGAGCGCCGCCGCCAGCACGACAAGATCGAGCTCATCGCCAGCGAGAACTACGTGTCGGCCGCCGTCATGGAAGCGCAGGGCTCGTGGCTGACCAACAAATACGCCGAGGGCCTGCCGGGCAAGCGTTATTACGGCGGCTGCGAGTTCGTCGACACCGCTGAGCGACTCGCCCAGGAGCGGGCACTCGCCCTGTACCCGGGCGCTGAGCACGTCAACGTGCAGCCACACTCGGGCGCCCAGGCCAACATGGCGGCCTATTTCAGCGTCCTCGAGCCGGGCGACCGGATCATGGGCATGAACCTCGCCCACGGCGGCCACCTGACCCACGGCATGGCGCTCAACTTCTCGGGCCGGCTGTACGAGGTCCACGCGTACGGCGTCCGGCAGGACACGGAACGGATCGACTACGACGCGATGGCCGTCCAGGCCCGCGAAGTGCGCCCGAAGCTGATCGTCGGCGGTGCGTCGGCCTACTCGCGGATCTGGGATTTCGAGCGGATGGCGGAGATCGCCGCTGACGTCGGGGCGTTGCTGTTCATCGACATGGCCCACGTCGCGGGCCTCGTGGCGGCGGGCGTCCACCCGAGCCCGTTCCCGCACGCCGACCTCGTGACGACGACCACCCACAAGACGCTCCGGGGGCCGCGCGGCGGGCTGGTCTTCACACGCCGGACGCTCCCGGCCGCCCTCGACTCGGAGCGGTTCCCGGTGATCAAGAACGGCGCAGCCGATGGCGCCCTGGCCGCATCGGTCGACCGGAACGTCTTCCCCGGGATCCAGGGCGGCCCGCTGATGCACGTCATCGCGGGCAAGGCCGTCGCCTTCAAGCTGGCCGCCGAGGAGCCGTTCCGCGCCGATCAGCGCCGGACCGTCGAGAACGCGGCGGTCCTCGCCGAGACCCTGGCCGGGCAGGGCGCCCGGGTCGTGTCGGGTGGCACGGACAACCACATGATGCTCGTCGACGTGACGCCGCTCGGGGTGACCGGCAAGGAGGCCGAACACCTGCTCGACGAGATCGGGATCACGGTCAACAAGAACGCGATCCCGTTCGACAGCCTGCCACCCAACACCGCGTCCGGGATCCGGATCGGTACGCCCGCGACGACATCCCGGGGCTTTGGTCCGGACGAGATGCGTGCGGTCGGGCGGATCATCATCGCGGCCATCCGCCAGCGCGACGACGCGGCCGCACAGGCCCGCCTTGCCACCGAGGTCAACGAGATCGTCAGCCGGTTCCCGGTTCCCGGCCTGCCGTCCGCGTGAGTCACGCGACCGGGTCCGCGATCGCGTCCATGCCCGGGCAGCGATGAACTTCATCGCGGATGTCGGCGACACGATCGGCCCCATCCTCGTCACCTTCGTCGCCGCCACGATCCTTGCTCTGGTCCTGACGCCCCTGGTCCGCCGGTTCGTCCTGCGCCATGAGATCGTCGACCGGCCCGATGCCCGCCGGGTCAACACGATCCCGGTCCCACGCGGTGGCGGCCTGGCAGTGTGCGCGGCCTTCCTGGCGGTCTCGGCGGCGTTTCTGCTGATCAACATCGGCGCAACGTTCGTGCCTGTGCCGACCTCGTTCCAGCCATCCGAGGCAGCGGCGCTGTTGCTCGGTGGAGCGGTGGCCGCCGGGCTTGGTGCGATCGACGACCTGTTCGACCTCCGGGCCAGGTTCCAGCTCCTCGGTCAGGTCGCGCTGGCCTGTGGCGCGGTCGTCCTGGGCATCAGCATCGATTTCGTCGCCAATCCCTTCGGGACGGGCATCCGCTTCCCGGAACCGTTCGCCGCCGGCCTGACGGTCTTCTGGATCGTGGGCATGATCAACAGCATCAACTGGATCGACGGACTCGATGGCCTGTCATCCGGGATCGCCCTGATCGCCGCCGTCACCCTGGGACTCATCAGTCTGACGACGCAGGTCGGGCCGGCTGCCCAACCGCTCATCGCGGTGCTGTGCTTCACCCTCGCCGGCGCATTGCTCGGGTTCCTGCGCTGGAACTTCCACCCGGCCTCGATCTTCGCGGGGACCAGCGGGGTCCAGTTCGTCGGATACACGCTGGCGGTGCTCGCCATCCTCGGCACCGCCAAGGTGGCCGTCGCGCTGCTGGTGCTGGGCGTGCCGATCATCGACACGTTCTGGATCATCGTTCGTCGGCTGCGGGAGCGCCGCTCCCCGTTCAGCCCGGACCGGAGCCACATCCATCACAGGCTGCTGGATCTGGGCCTGTCGCACCAGCAGACCGTCCTGGTCATCTATGGCATCTGCCTGGCGCTCGCGGTCCTGTCGATGCTGCTGTCCGGCGTCACCCAGTTGTACGCGTTCCTCGGCGTGTTCGTGGCGTTCGGGCTCGTGCTGTTTCTGCCGACGCGCGGTGACTTCGACCGGCCCGATGAGCTCGAGGCCGAATCGTACGAGCCGGAGCACGAACCAAAGGTCCCGGCGAAGTAGGTCAAGCGGTCGATCGGGCCATTCGCCGACCGCTGCTGGCTTCGCCAGATCGCGGCCCTCCAGGCGCGATCCACAGGAAGTTTGCTGACGTCCTGGCGGAAATCTCCTGCTATACTGCCGCCGCCGTGTGAGGTCGCCCATGATCGAGCCCGGACGAGGTGCGGGCTACCTAGTCCTCTTCTCGGAGATCGGCATCTCACTCCTGGTGACGACGCTGATCGGAGCGCTCGCTGGCCACTGGGCCGACGAGCAGCTGGGATTGACGTTTCCGGCCTTCATGCTCATCGGGTTCTTTCTCGGCGCCGGAGCCGGGACCGTGATGATCATCAGGCTGGTGAGTAAGTTCCTGAAGTCATTCGACTAGCCGGTCATTGCCCGACCGGTCGTGGAGGATCCGAGCGCGGCGTCGAGCCGCGCTCCTGTGTGTGGAGCAAGCGTTGTCGAGCGAGCAGGTCGTGACCCCGGAGGTGCCCCAGGCCCTCCCCGACGCCCCAGCCCCGCCGTCGAAGGGTGGCCGTGGGCTGTCGTCGCGCTGGTTCACGCTGATCGGCGTCGTGATCCTGCTCAACATCGTCGCGCTGATCCTCGTCCCGCCGTTCCCGAAGGGCGGCAACCCTGGCGAAGTGTGTCCCTATCCGGTCTGCTTCATCAACGGGACGCTCGAATTCCCGGCCCCCGAGGTCATCCTGCCCCTGACCGATGCCGTGCACACGGCGGATCTGATCACGTTCTATCCGAGTATCAGCAACACGATCCTGACCCAATGGATCGTGATGGTCCTGATCCTCGTCGCAGCGGTCCTCATGACCCGTGGTCGCAAGCTCATCCCCGGCCGCGCCCAGAACATGTTCGAGACGTTCTACGAGACGCTCGGCGACTTCGGCATCGGCCTGGCCGGCCCGTCCGGCCGCCCGTATATCCCGATCTTCGCGGCCTTCTTCCTGCTGATCATCTTGTCCAACTGGATCGGCCTGGTCCCCGGGGTCGGGCGCGTGCCATGGCTGCGGGCCCCGTCGAGCGACGTCAACATCACCCTCGGGTTGGCCCTCGTCGCCTTCGTGATGTTCGAAGGCGAAGGCTTCCGCAGGCTCGGCTTCCGCGGCTACGCCGGCAAGTTCTTCCCGTTCTACGAGTTCAAGCATGGCATCGGTGCCGGTGTCATCGCGCTGTTCGTCGGCCTCATCGAGCTCATGCTCGAGTTCGTCAAGCCGGTGACGCTGTCCATGCGACTCTTCGGCAACATCTACGGCGGTGAGGTCGCGCTCAGCGTCATCACCGGCCTGACCGTCGCCATCATCCCGGTCGGCCTGCTCGGGCTCGACTTCCTGCTGAATGCGATCCAGGCTCTCATCTTCAGCATCCTGACGCTGGTGTTCATCACCCTCGCGATCGAGAGTCACGACCACGAGGAGGGCGAGGTCGCCGAGGAGGTGCTCGAGACGTTGCACAACACCGACTCGTCAACGCTCCAGCCCGCAAGCTGATCGCGCCATGTCGGCGCGACCCACCCAGGTCTCGATGATCCCGTGCCGCAGGCTCGGGGAGTAGGAGGAAGACACACGATGGATTACACAGGCGCCGGACTTGCAGCCCTTGGCGTGCTCGGACCGGGCATCGGCATCGGCATCCTGGGCGGCATGGCCGCCTCCGCGATCGGGCGCAACCCCGACGCAGCCGGTCAGATCCGCGGCATCGCGATCATCCTCGCCGCCTTCGCCGAAGGCCTCGGCGTCCTCGCGATCGTCGTCGGTCTGCTCGCCATCTTCATCCAGCCGAAGTAAGCGTTCGTGGATATTCTGGCCGTCGGCAGCACCGCGGGCCGCCAAGCCATCGAACTCGCCGCTGAAGGCGGCGCGCTGTTCCAGGTCAACCTGTTCTGGGTGATCGTCAGCGCGCTGAATTTCATCGTCTTCCTCGCGCTCATCTGGACCTTCGCGTTCAAGCCGGTCTCGACCATGCTGACCGACCGCAAGGCCCGCATCGAGCAGGGACTGAAAGACGCCGAGCAGGCCCGGCGCGACCGCGAGAATGCCGAATCCGAGCGCGTCACCACGCTGAGCGAGGCCCGTCGCGAGGCCAACGACATCCTGGTCCGCGCCCAGAAGGTCGCCCAGGAGGCGCGCGATGCCGACATCGCCGCGACCCGCGAGGAGCTCGAGCGCCTACGCGTCCGGGCCGCCGCGGACATCGAGGCGGAGAAGATCCGCGCCATCGCAGACGTCCGGGCCGAGGTCGCCGATCTCGCGCTCCAGGCGGCCGGCAAGGTCGTCGGCGAGTCGATGACCGGCGAACGCCAGCGGCGGCTCGTCGAGGAGTTCCTCACCACCGCGGGCACGGAAGACTCCAGGAACTGATGGTGACCGGCTGATGGCCATCCGCGACACCGCCGCGCGCCGCTACGCCGAGGCCGCCTTCGAGGTGGCCACGCGTGACGGCACGATCGAGGCATGGCGGTCGGAGCTCGATGTCGCCGGTGCCGTCGCATCCGACGACAAGGTCGGCCGGATGCTGGGGAACCCGGCCGTCGCCCTCGAGACGCGAGTCGAGATGGCCGCCTCGATCCTCGGCAAGGCCGTCAGCAAGCCGGTCCTCAACCTGATCGGGTTGATGCTCCGGCGGGGCCGCATCCACGAGCTGCCCCACGTGGCGGCGGAGTTCCGCCGTCTCGACAACGTCCGCCAGGGCATCATCGAAGCCACCGCCACCAGCGCCGCGCCGTTGACCCCGGACGAGATCCGGGCCGTGACCGCGCGGATGGAACAACTCACCGGTGGTCGCATCGAGCTCGACACCCAGGTCGATCCCAGCCTGCTGGGAGGCCTGATCGTGCGAGTCGGCGACCGCCTGATCGACGGGAGCGTCCGAGGCCGCCTAGAGCGACTGCGGAACAAGCTCGTTTCGGGCGCCCTCTAGGAGACCTGACACCGATGGCCATTCGTTCCGACGAGATCACCAGCATCATCAAGTCCGCGATCGACGACTTCGATTCGGGCACCGAGACGCGCAGCGTCGGGACCGTGGTCGAGGTCGGTGACGGCATCGCCCAGATCTACGGGCTGTCCGGGGCCCTCGCCTCGGAGCTGCTCGAGTTCCCCAACGGCCTGTTCGGTCTGGCCCTCAACCTCGAGGAGGAGACGGTCGGCGCGGTCATCCTCGGCAATGCCACCGGCGTCAAGGAAGGCGACACGGTCAAGACGACCGGGCGCGTGGTCGAAGTGCCGGTCGGGGCCGGGCTGCTTGGCCGCGTCGTGGATCCGCTCGGGCGGCCGCTCGACGACAAGGGCCCGATCGCCTCGACCAAGAACCGACCGGTCGAGCGCATCGCACCGGGCGTCATCGTCCGCCAGCCGGTCGACACGCCGGTCCAGACCGGCATCAAGGCCATCGACGCGCTGATCCCGATCGGCCGCGGCCAGCGGGAACTGATCATCGGCGACCGCCAGACGGGCAAGACCGCGATCACCATCGACACGATCATCAACCAGAAGGGCAAGGGCCTGGTCTGCATCTACGTCGCCATCGGCCAGAAGCTCTCGACGGTCGCCAACACGGTCGCCATCCTCGAGCAGTACGGCGCGATGGAGTACACGATCGTCGTGGTGGCCGGTGCAGAGGATCCGGCGCCGCTCCAGTACCTCGCCCCGTATTCGGGCGTCACCATGGCCGAGGAGGTCATGGAGGACGGCATCGAGGTGCCAGGTCAGGGGTTGGTCAAGGACGCCCTGTGCATCTATGACGACCTCAGCAAGCACGCCTGGGCATACCGCGAGATGGCCCTGCTGCTGCGCCGTCCGCCGGGCCGCGAGGCGTACCCAGGCGACGTCTTCTACCTGCACAGCCGGCTGCTCGAGCGGGCCGCGCGGATGAATGACGAGAACGGCGGCGGGTCGATCACCGCCCTGCCGATCGTCGAGACGCAGGCCGGCGACGTGTCCGCCTACATCCCGACCAACATCATCTCGATCACGGACGGCCAGATCTTCCTTGAGACGGACCTGTTCAATGCCGGCCAGCGACCCGCGCTGAACATCGGCATCTCCGTCTCGCGGGTGGGCTCCGCGGCGCAGACCAAGGCCATGAAGAAGGTCGCTGCGCCGCTCAAGCTGGATCTCGCCCAGTACCGCTCCCTGGCGGCCTTTGCCCAGTTCGCGTCCGACCTGGACAAGGCGACCCGCGACCAGCTGACCCGCGGCGAGAAGCTGTCGGAGATCGTCAAGCAGCCGCAGTACCAGCCGCTCCCGGTCGAGAAGCAGGTCGCCATCCTGTACGTCGCCACGACGGGCAAGCTCGACGACGTCCCGACGCCGCGAGTGCGCGAGTTCGAGAGCCAGTTCTACCGCTTCCTCGAGACCGAACGACCGGACATCCTCAAGAACCTCGCCGAGAAGAACGAGCTGAGCGACGAGATCGCGGCGGCGCTCGACGAGGCGATCGGGGCGTTCCGCGAAGCGTTCGGTATCGAGCCCGTCAAGCCGGCCGCCAAGCCGGCGAACCCACCGACCGAGGCATCGATCTCGACGACGCCGACCCCGCCCGCCACGCCGGAAGCGGCGGCCGAGCCGGAAGCGGCGGCCGAGCCGGAGGCGCCGGCCGATGCCCCCGCCGAGCCCGAGGCCCCCGTCGAGCCGCAAGCGGCGGCCGAGCCCGAGGCACCGGCCGAGCCCCAGGCGAGCTCCTGATGTTCTTCACTGCGGAACAAACCGCGCGATGAACCATGTGATGGCGGATCGCAGCCTGCCCGGGGCCGCGGGCGCGACCCCAGGCGCCCTCGCGGCACGTCGATCGAGCCTCGAATCGGCGATCGCGGCATCCGAATCGGGCACGCGCCACCAGTCGCGGGGCTCGCTCGCGAGGCCGATGTCCCCAGACGGCCCGATCCCGGTTGACTTGTCCTCCTGGGAAGGACATGCCGCAGCGCCTCACCGGGCGACGAGCTGACGATGGCAAGTCAGCGAGATATCCGGCGCCGCATCGGGTCTGTGAAGAACATCAAGCAGATCACCCGAGCGATGCAGTTCGTGGCCGCCTCCAAGCTCAAGCGAGCCCAGGACGCGACGCTGGCGGCGCGGCCGTACAGCGAGAAGCTCGATGAGGTCCTGGCTGACCTCGCGGCCGTGCTCGGCCAGGACGATCATCCGCTGCTGGCGACGCCCAAGGAGGGCAAGCGCCTGATCGTCCTGATCACCACGGACCGCCCGCTGTCCGGGCCGCTCAACACCAATCTCGTCCGGTTCGTCGCCCATGACATCATCGACAAGCCGGGTGACCTTGCGGTCATCACCGTCGGGCGCAAGGGCCGCGACGCGATGCGCCGGACCGGCGTCCCGCTCGAGGCCCATTTCGCGACGTTCGGCGATCGGCCGACCTTCGCGGATGTCCTGCCGCTCGCCCGCCTCGTCACCGATGACTTCCTGGGCGGGACCTACGCCCGGGTCGACATCGTCTACAGCACGTTCGTGTCGACACTCGTCCAGCGCCCGACCCTGCTGACGA
>JBBRXB010000015.1:0-68169 GCA_038248915.1 Candidatus Limnocylindrales bacterium
ATCCCACGCCAGGTGGTGATCCTCGGGATCGTGGCGCTGCTCTGGCTGGTCGGGGCGTCGCCGAGTCTGGCTGCTTCGGTGCCGGCCGGGGCCCGCGAGGCGCTCGCGCCCGTGACCAAGATGATCGGGACACTGGCAGGCATCGGCAGAGCCGGAAGCCGTTCGATGATGTGCGCCGGTCGGGCTCGTAGCGCCTCGTCGTGACGATCAGGAATGTCACCGAGCCGCGCGACCTGCTCCCGCGAGCACAAGGAGCAATGCCAAGGTGCGGATCCGTTCCACGGGGCCCACGCCGGCGTCAGGTCTTCTTGGTCCCCACCACGAGGACGCCCTTGACCGCCGGGTAGTTCGAGTAGTACCGCTTCGTCCAGTGGCGTTTGCCGTGGTCGTAGATCGTCACGGTGACCCACACCTTGGCGCCGTCCGCCGGGGCGTTGTTGCGGTATGAGTACCCCACAGGCTTGGTCGGATCCTTCACGACCGTGTCGATCGCGCGCGGGCCCGGCCGGATGACCGTGTTGGTGATCCTGGTGGTCCGGCTGTTCGGGACGCTCCAGATCTTGAACGTGATCCATCGCTTGCTGCCGGCGTGGGTGATGGTCCGCTGGATCAGGATCGGGTACTTGGTGTCGTTCTTGAAGCTCATGGTCTGCTTGGCCGTGCCGACGATCCACACGGTGGCATCGAGGCCCGGCGGATACCGGCCGATGAACTCGTTGTGGTTCTGTCGGGCGAGCGGCACCATGCCTGCCCCTAACGCGGCGTTGAACAGCGTCGTGGAGGTGGTGCAGATGCCGCCGCCGAACGCGCCGGTGACGGTGATCTTCCCGCCCTCGATCGCGTTGCCAGGGCCCGTGCCGGGGAGCTTGCGCAGGTCGCCGACGACCTTCCAGAAGTCGAACTTTGCGCCCGCCGGCACGATCGTGCCGTTGATCTTCGTGGCCGGCGCCTCGATGTTCCCGCCCCAATGGTTGTTGACCAGCACCCAGTAGTAGACGCTGTACGAGCTGATGTCCCGCATCTTGGGGGCGAACGCCTTGGCGTCCGCCGTGGTCAGCTTCGGGGCGACGGCCTTGACGACCGCCGCGACCGGCGATGCCGCCGCGCCCGCCTGGCGGGCGCCGATCGCGCTGATGAGCGCGGCCTTCATGCCGGCAGCGTCGAGCGTTCGGCCCTCGCGGCTGGTGCCAGTGGCGATCACGCGTCCGCTGACCAGCTTGAGGCCCGCGTCCCGCGGGGTCTGGTTGACACTCTTGGCCAGCGTCATGAGGATCGGGTCGAGGCCCGACTCGTCAAAGACCTGGGTGATGCTCCCGTCGGCCGCGGTCGAGAACGAGATCAGCCGCGCGAGGCTCGTGCCGGCGATCGTCCAGCTGTCCTTGTTCCAGGCGACGACCACGTCGCCGGCCATTCGATCCGCGGCCGCCTTTGCGGCATCGGCCGAGGCGGTGGCGACCGCGGGTGTCAACGTCACGACCGGCACGGCCATCGTGATCGACGCCGGCGTCTCCAGCGCGGCGAGCTGCGGGTCGAGGGCGGCCAGCACGGCGGCCTGGTCCACGGCGCGACCGGCCTTCGCGGGGGCGACGCTGAACGCCCCGCCCTGGCCGGCCGACACGGAGGCGTCCACGGGGGTCTGGTCGATCGTCGTGGCCAGGGTCTCGACGGCGGCCGCCAGCTTGTCGTGGTCGTAGGCCACGCCGGAAGTGAGGGTCACGCCGTGGATCGCCGCCCGGGGTGCGCTGATGAGGTTCGCGAGGGGGTCGCCCTGGCGGCCTGCCGCGAATGCCGCGTCGAGCAGCGCCGAGGTGTCGGGGCCACGGCCGACGTCGGCGTAGCTGACGGTCGTCGTCTGGGCGTCCGGGCCGGTGAGCGTGATCTGCCCGGTCGCGAGCGACCCATAGGCGTTCGCGATCTCGGCCGCCGCCTGCTCGCGGGTGAGCCCGCCGACTTCCGTGCTGCCGACGCGGACGCCGGGCAGGACCCGGCCTTCGTACTGCTGACCCCATCCGTACAGGACGCCGACGCCGATGCCGATGCCGAGCAGGAAGCCCACGACGCACGAGACGCCGAAGCGGAGGACGAGCCGTCGGCGCCGGGGCGAGGGCTTGCCGTCGATCACGGCGGGTACGAGGGGCAGGACCGGCACGGCATCAAAGATGGGCTCGGTGGCATCAGCCCCGGCCCCGGGCGTGGCATCGCCGACGGTGGGGCCCGCCTTCGACGCCTGGGCGACGAGTGAGGCGAGCTCGGGGTCGGCTGCGGAGCTGGGCAGGTCGGTCATCAGGTTCTCATGCGCGGTCGGCCGGCGCCGGGCCTCGACCCTGACCGCGACGACATCTTGGCGCGTGCACGCGAATTTGTCATGCTCCGGTCGGCTCGGCCGGCGACGGCCCGGAGCCCGTATGGGCGGCATGGTCGCTTGGGCTACGCGCGAACCATGGCGCCATGCCGGCGATCAAGTCGAAGTCCATCAGTTCGATCGCATGTTCTTCGAGCAGGCGCTCGATGACCGGCTGCGGGATGCCCAGCAGATAGGCGTACGAGGAATCCAGGCCCTCGGGCGCGGGTTTGGCGATGGCGGCGAAGAAACCGGCGGCCGGACGCCGTCGTGTAGCCGCAGTTCGGCGGCCAGCATCGCACCAGTCGGCCCGCACCCGGCAATGATCACGTCGAACATGAGGGACGCGTCCTACAGGTACCCGTCCGGCATCGGCCCGCTGACGTCCATCCCGTGGACACGGGCGATCTGGTCGAGTCGATCCGGGGACGCGTCGCCACTCGCTATGGCACCACTCAGGTCGTCGAAATAGCCGACCATCGCGGCCGGGGTGTAAAAGTTGAGCTTCCGACTCGGACTGGCTCCGACGCGAAAGCCGTGACGGGTCCCGGCGGGGATGTAGATGAATGAGCCGGCCGGGCAGGTCCACTCGTCATCGTCGACGAAGATCCGGTACTCGCCTTCGAGCACGTAGAAGGCCTCGGCGGCATCCCGGTGGATGTGCATCGGCGGACCGAAGCCGGCTGGCTCGGCCGCCTCGAGAAGGCTGAAGGCCCCTGCGGTGGTCACCTCGTCGGCCTTGAGCGACATCGCGAAGTTGCCGAGGTCGATCGACCTCCCCTCCCCCGGCCGCAGGACGACAGGTCGCGTGGTGTGCTGGTCCAAGGACTGTGACTCCATCGATCTGGCTGCCCGGGCGCCCCGACTCTACTCGAGCGGCGTCTGTGGTTCACCTCGACGATCCTCCCGCGATACTCATCCACATGGCTTCGGGCGAGACGGCACGGCTCTATCACCGGTTGAGTTCGTCCTCGCACATGCCCGAGGACGTTCGGCCGGATCCGAACATGCCGCCACCGAACGCGGACGAACGCGTCGTTCAAGACTTCGTCTCCTGCGAACCGGAGCGGCTGCCGCCCGCCTGGAAGGCCTACCGATCGGGGCTGCCCGTCACGGAGCTGCCACGGGACTGGCCGCCCACCGAGCTGACCGCGACAGCCGTTCTGGGCGGCGCCATGGGTGCCCCGGATCGTCGATGATCTGGCACGTCGCGGCACCGTTCAAGGAACTCTGGTTCTTCGGTTGATGGATGTCCGCCGGCATGTCGTACCACCCCAGACCGGTCCGGCGCGGTCACAGCGCGGACGCTCGGCGTCAAGGCGCCTCCAGGTAGCAGAGCCACACCGGTGCCGGCGCCTGATCGTCCGTGCGCCAGTGCATTCGCGCGTTGCTCGTGTCAGTTCGCCAGCTCCGGACAGAGGAGTCGATCTCGGTGTGACCGCTGGACGCTCACGAGCGCAAAGTCCATATCGAAGTCGAGCTCCGTCCGCCCGACCGTGAGCCAGAGGTCGGGTCCGCTCGGTTCGCCGGGGAGCGCCCAATAGAGGCCGACACCGCGCTGGACCCAATGCTCGCCACCTGCCGTTGGAGTCCTCGTTCCGGGACCGGATGATCCCACGACGATCGACGCGCCGGTCGTCTCATTCGTCAGGCGAAGGAACACCTGTCCGGTGCTGATGATCCGGGTCACGTTGCCGTCGGCGTCGGAGAATGTCTTTGCGATCGCCTTGCTGGTGATCTCTTCAACAAGGACGGGGAATGCACACACGTCTTCGAGCGTGAAGGGATCGAACGGTATCGCGCTTCGTTCCGGACCGGCGGCCGCGACCGGAAGCGATGCTGAGGCGAGCAATGCCACGGCCAGCGTCGCGGTGGCCATCATTCGACGTTTCCGACTCGACATGGACGAATCCTCCCTTGCCCGAACGACTCTGCCCCGGGGCAGAGTACTGTCGTGACGACTCGGGTCGGGTTCAGGGTAGTGGCGAGCATCCGAAACGCAACCATGTGCACGACGCATTCCGGTGCAGCGCAGCAACACCCTACGCACCTCAATCGGGCCCCCTCGTCAAGCCCGCGGCGCGGTCCGCACGACGACTTGGGCGAGGTCGCAACCGGGCGAAGGCACCAGCCGGACGTTGGGCGGGGTACAGTCCAGCCATGATCCGACCGCGCGATACGTCGGAAGAAGCGTCCCGTCGCCAGTTCGAAGCCATCCGGGCCATGGCACCTGGCGAGCGCCTCGAGATCGCGGTGGCCATGAGCGACGCGGTCCGGCAGATCGCGACGGCCGGGATCCGGGACCGGCATCCGGCCTTCACCGACGCCGAGGTCGCGGCAGCGCTTGCCCGCCTCATGCTCGGAGCGGATCTCGCCGACAAGGTCGCTCGATCGCGGCGCGCCATCACGCGGTGACGCTCGCTGAACTCCTCGCCGACGCGGCTCGTCGTCTCGACCGCGCTGCGATCGCCTACATGGTCACGGGTTCGTTCGCGAGCACCTACTACGGTGAACCGAGGGCGACTCGCGACCTGGACATCGTGATCGACCCCTCGAATGACGGACTGGACGTGCTGGTCGAAGGGGTGCTGTCAGACGGCTACTACGTCGATCGCGACGCCGCATTCGTTGCGCTCCGTCAACGGACGCAGTTCAACGTGGTCGCGGCCGATGCACTCAAGATCGATCTCATCATCCGCAAGGACCGACCGTTCTCGCGGGAGGAGTTCGCGCGACGCCGGCCAGCGGTCCTGCTCGACACCCTCGTCTTCATCGCCAGTGTCGAAGACATGATCCTCGCGAAGCTCGAATGGTCGATCGCGTTCGACTCAGACCGACAGCTCCGCGACGTCGCGGCGATGGTCCACCTGGCCGGCGAATCCCTCGATCGCGCCTATATCGAACGCTGGGCAGAGACGCTCGACGTGGAGGCGGTCTGGCGACGCCTCATCGTCACGGTCGACTGAGCGCCGCTCCGGGCTGGTGACGACGAGTGGCCCTCGATCCAGGTCGTCGGTCGCGACCCTACCTGCCTGGCGTCCAGCTGAAGGTGCGATACGAACAGCCCGATCGAGCACCGCCGAGCGATCGAGCGCTGGCGGCGTCTTCGCTCGACCTGGGGGCGATAGGAGCGAACGTGGTCCAAGGAGGCGATCAGTGGTCGCCGCTCCGGGGGCCGACCACGTAGATCGCCGGAAACACGAGAAAAGATCACGAAGGCGATCCCTGGGCTCACGAACCATCCGCCAACTCGAGGACGAGCAGCGTGATCGCGATCGCGAAGACGCCGTCGCTCGTCCGTCATGCGCCGCTGATGGTCACGCTACCATCATCATCCGGTCCGCCCAGCCCGGGACGGAGGCTTCGATTCGTGAGGGGATCCAACATGCAGAAGCGCCCGCAGAACACGACCATCGCGCTGATCGTCATCGGCGTGATCATCGCCGGGCTGCTCCTGTTCGCGCTCCTGACCCGTGGCTCGAGCGGTGGATCGTTGACCGGGCCGACGTGGCAGCTGTCGGCGATCACGGGCCAGACGCCTGCGTTCCAGGGCGTCATCCCCGCCGCGGACCAGCCGCGTTACACGATCACGTTCGCCACCGACGACACGGTCGCGGCGCGGGCGGACTGCAACTCGATCGCGGGCACCTACAAGCTCGATCGTAACGACGGCATCACCATCATACCGGGACCCAGCACGCTGGTGGCCTGCCCTGAGGGTTCGTACGGAAGCCTCTTCGCGCACTCGCTCGGGACCGTCACGACCTGGGCGATCGCGGACGCCGACCTGACCCTGACCACCTCGGACGGTGGGACCGGCATGTTCATCGATTCCGCGACAGCGCCGGTCGTCCCGCCGACCGCGGAGCCGACCGCGAGCCCGGCGCCATCTCCGTCCCCGACCGTCGAGCCGACACCAAGCCCGACGCCCAGCCCATCCCCCACCCCGACCCCGACCGCCACACCGACGGCGTCCCCGACGGCCTCCGGAAGCGCAGGACCATCGACCGCGCCGACCGCCGCGCCGACTCCGACCCCAAGGCCGCAGTCGACCCCGACCCCCGCACCGACCGCGACGCCGGTCCCCGGCGGCGACCTCGTCGGCACGAGCTGGCAGATCACGTCATTCACGACCCGCGATCCCGTGTTCGCGGCCGTCGTCTCCGTCACCGAGCGGTTCAAGTACACCATCTCGTTTGCGGCGGGCGGTACGTTCGCCGCGACGGCCGACTGCAACGTGGTGGCCGGCCAGTGGACGGCGACCGCGACCGGCGGCCTGTCGATCGTGCCGGGACCGTCGACCATCGTCGCTTGCGCGGAGGGCTCGTACAGCGACCTGTACATCCTCGCGCTCTCGAACAGCGCCAGCTACACCATCGCCAACGGCGCCCTGACCGTCACCCTCGCCGACGGCGGGACGCTCGGCTACGAACCGCTCCCGGCGCCGTGAGCGGGCTGGCTGGCTGACAGGCGACCTAGAACGTCTCCGCCAGGATCGCTTCGGCTCGCTGGGCGATCGCGAGGAGCACGCCCGTTCGGAAGGCTCCGGCCACGTTGCCCTCCGAGAACCGGTCGCCCCGGATGATCGCCGTCAGGAGCCGCTGCAGATCCTCCGCGGCGGCCGTCGCGACGCGACCGGGGTCCGAGCCGAGCGCCTGCCCGGCCGGCGTGCTCGCCCAGGCCATCCAGTCGAATGGCTGGACGAACCCCGCGCGGCTGACGTCGGCCATGAACCGGAGGGCGTCGGGGCTGTAGTCGTACCACGGCATTTGCAGGACGCCGTCCTCGCTCGCGTCCGTGTCTGCCCAGTGCCCGAAGTCCAGCTCCGGCGAGGCAAGGGTCGGCGCCCATCCGGCGAGGACGCGCAAGCCGTCGGCGGTGACCGGCCTGGACGCCTCTCCGGTCATGACGCCGCTACGCGGGATCGCGTCGCGCGGTCACGATCGAATCTGGCTCGACGACGATGGCGAGCCGGTCTGGATCGATCGCGACCTGGGCATCCCAGCTGGACCCGATGCGGTCGAGCAGCGATCCAAGGGCGTCACGGGCGGCAGGTCCGGACAGCGGAGCCGCCCGACCGCGGACGATGAGGTAGGCATCGCCCGGGCCATCGACGGTCAGCGACAGGCGCGAGTCGGAGCGGAGCAACGTCGCACGACGCGACCGTCCGATCGCCCCGAACACGATGGCGGAACCGTTCCACTCGATGGCCACGATGCCGACATGCGGGCCGTTGCGGGGGTCGTTGGCGGCAACGACCGCCCAGCGGGCCGCGGCCAGCATGGCTGCCGCTTCGGCCGACACGATCGCGGGCTCGGCGTTCGGCATGTCCGCCTGGTCGGCGGGGACGACCGGGGTCATCACGACGGGCGGCGCTGGGCCATCCTGGGGCGAATCCGTCAACGCCTCCCGGGCACGGATCGCCTCGAGGTCCTCCACGACGGCCTGTCCGGCCACGCCGAGCGAGCCGACGACGGCTCGGGAGAGGCCCTGCACCCGTCCGGCGGCGACCGCCGCATCCACGGCCATGCGCCGGACGAAGCCGCGTCGATCGATCGCCGGTCGGTCGCCTGGTCCGTCATCGCCGGCACCGCTCATGTGCTGATCCGTCGGCCGCTTTCCTGATCGAACAGGTGGATCAGCCCCGCGTCGAGACGCACCTGGACCGTTTCGCCGAGGGTCAGTCCTGCATCGGGCGCGACCCGGGCGACGATCGTGACATCGCCTGCCCCGAGCTCCACGAACGTGTCGGAGCCGATCGGTTCGAGGAGCTGGACGACGGCCCGGAAGCTGCCGATGGTCGGCGCCGCAGTGCCAGCTTCGATCCGCACGTCCTCGGCGCGCACGCCCAGGACCACGAGCTCCCAGGCGCCGTCGATGAGACCGAGCTGACCGGCGCTCCCAAGATCGAACCGGAGGTCCGGCGCCAGGACGTCCCCGGCTCGAACGTCGCCGAACAGTCGCGTGACGTGCTCGAGTCGGAGCGCGATGTCCGTCGTCGCCGGACTCGAGGTCGCCGGGGCCGCCACGGTCATATCGACTTCTCCAGGGACGGCAGTCCGGCGAAGAATCCGCCCAGCCGTTCCATGTCCTTGTCACCAAGGCTCGCGTAGGGTGGCCGGCGCCAGCGGCCGGCGATCCCGAAGATCTCGCGCGCGCCGTGGAACATCGCGTCGAAGCCGCCCGGCAGCGTGTCGGCGAGGGCCATCCACGGGTGGTCGAAATCGCGGATCAGGTTGGCGGCAACGGTCAGGTCGCCGGCGGCGACGGCCCGCCAGTAGACGTGGGCGACTTCCGGCCGGAAATGCAGATAGGTCGACATGTAGCCATCACAGCCATATGGCTGGAGATCGAGGTGATTCTGCTTCTGCCCGCCTGAGACGACCGCCCAGCGCTCATGGACGAGGAGCGCCATCCTGCGGGCGAACGCGCCGGTGACATCGTCCTTGATGGCGGCCACGCCCGGGACCGTGTCGAGCAGCGTCTCGATCACCCGCAGACCAAGCGCCTGGTTCGCGATGAACGCCGCGGTCACCAGCATGACCGGGATGTGCTCGCTGACGGCCCGGTAGTGCTCGACGAGCGAATCGTGGGTGACGCCACCGCCCCAGTGCGGCGGCAGGACCATCAGCAGATCGGCGCCGACGCCATTCGCATACTGCTCGAATTCGATCTCGCGAGCGGTCCACCACTGCCGGTCGGCGGCCACCACCAGCGCGCGGCCTCGCGTCTGGTCGACGACGACGCGCAGCAGCTCCGACACTTCGTCGTCGGTGATCAGCGAGTGGAGGCTGTCCCCGTAGGTCAGGAGCATCGTTCCACTGCCGGCGTCGATACCGCGTTCGATGCCGGCCCGCACCCCGTTCCAGTCGAAGGCGCCGTCGCGGTCGAAAGAGGGATGGACCGCGGTGATCGGCCCTGACATCGCCTCACGAACACGGCTGCGGTCGATCGTCGCGGCCGCCTGCGGCGTCACGCAGGCACCGTCGGTGCGATCGGCATCCCGGCCGTCGCGCAATCCTCGATGAATTCGTCGAGCGTTTCGAACGTGTTGGCCAGGCCGGGGATGCCGGCCACGATCCGTCCGAACCCGAGGTCGCGGAACCCGGCCAGAAGCTCCGGTCGCGGCGGCAACGGGATCTGGCCCGAGGTCGGGATGACATTGGTCGGGTAATCACCTGGACCCATCATCCGCTGACCCCCGGTCAGCCGCATCCCGGGGTACAGGATGCTCGGGTTCGAACCCCATTGCAGGAGGATCGTCGCCGGATCGCGGCCGACCTCCGCGCATCGCTCGTGGAGCGCCTCCAGGTAGGGCGGGACCTCGATCGGCGTCAGATTGATGTTCAGCTCGTCGCAGAAGCGCGCCGCGATCCTGAACGTCTTTTGCTTGCCGTGGCCGCCGATCAGCAAGGGGATGTGGTCGCGACCGCTGGTCGCCGGTCCATTGATCCCCTGCTCCACCCAGGCGTGCTTTCCGTTGAAGTCGAACGGCGGCTCATCGCGGCGAGTGAGTCGGCTGATGATCTCGAAATGCTCTTCCAGGACGTCCAGCCGCTCGCCCAGGCCGGGGTACGACTGGCCGAACGCCCGGGCTTCGCGCTCCTTGAAACCGGCTCCCAGTCCCAGGATCAGACGACCACCGCTCACGGCATCGATCGTTCCGGCAGCCTTGGCCGTCATGGCCGGATTCCGAAATGTCGAATTGACGACGGTGAACCCGATCTCCACCCGCGGCACCGTGGCGGCGATGGACGCCGCCAGGGTGACGCAGTCGAAGACGATCTCGCGTTCGTGCCACTTGGCCAGGACGTGCTCACCGAGCCAGACGGAGTCGAAGCCGCGGCGTTCGGCGACGCGCGCGATCTCGAGCACCCGCTCCCATGCGGCGAGCGGCGCCCAGCCATCGAACTCGTCGAAATAGCCCTGCGGCAGCAACAGCCCGAATCGCACGATCGACGCCTCGGTGCCGTGGCTTCGGGTTACGAGGTCAGGTACTTGACGATGAGATCCTTGACGGCCTTGACGGTCTCGTCATTGGCCTGCTTCGGTGTCCAGGTGCCCTTCGACAGATTGGCGAACGCCGCCCCGAAGACCTTGTCCATGTCCGCGCCGTACGGCACACCAGGCCACTGGAGCTGACTCTGCGCCTGGGTCGCCAGGATCTTGGTGAACGGATACTTGGCGATCACGGCCGGGTCGTTGAGGACGGACAACCGGCTCGGCGGAAGCAGCGTTCCGGGACCGGCCACATCCGCCAGCATCTGGGGCTGATACTCGGGCCCGGTGATGAACGAGAGGAAGCTGGTTGCCGCCTCCTGCTGCTTGCTGAAGGCGCCCACGCCCCAGCCTTCGGTGACGATGATGCTGCCCGTCGTGCCGGCCCCGATGCCTGGCATCACGGCCGGCGCGGCAGCCGTCTTGGGGATCGTCGCCTTGTAGTCTTTCGCGTTCCCGCTCTGCGCCTGGCCGAGACCGTTGACGATGCCGATCTCCGAAGCGGCCAGACCCTGGTTGAAGATCAGGTATCCGTCGAGGTCCGATGCGGCGTTGAGGCCGGCCTGGCCATAGAACCCGGAGGTCAGACCCTTGTTGATCGAGTCCCATGTGGCGACGCCCTGATCGGTGTCGAACAGGACCTGCGTGTAGTCCGCGCTGATGAACGGCTGATTGAAGCTGTTGTAGTAGCACAGCCAGTAGGACGTCGACGGCAGCAGGATCGGCGTCGCATTCGCCTCCAGCTTGCCGCTGTTCAGGGCGGTCAGCTTGGGCGTCAGCGCGTACATCTCGTCCCACGTCGTCGGGACGGCTGTCGGATCGAGGCCGGCCTGCGTCCAGTAGTCCTGGTTGTAGATGAACAGTTCCTGGTCCGCGAAGAGTGGCAGCGCCAGGGTCACACCGTTGTTGGCGAGCTGCTGGAGGGTGATCGGGACGTAATCGGAGGTATCGATCCCGAGCTTGTCGATCGGCACGTAGAGCCGCTCGCCGAACTGGGCGATGAAGTCTTTCGAGGCGAAGTACAGGTCGAAGTTCGGGCTCTGATTGACGATGTCGGCAGCGAACTTGAGGGCGCGTTCCGCGTACGGCACGAGCGTCGCCACGACCTTGCCGCCGGTCTTGGCCTCCCACATCGGTCCGGCCGCCTTCGCATGCGCGACATTGGTCGGGTTGCACGCGACGTTGATGGTGACGCCCGCGAAGTTCTCAGCCGCGGCTGATGGCTCGACCGACGCCGCGGTCGACGGTGCGGCCGAGGCGCCCGCGCCGGTGGACGGCGCGACCGATGCAGCACTCGCCGCCGACGGGGACGCGGCCGGGCCGCAGGCGGCAAGGAAGGCCGCGCTGGCCGGGACCACGAGACCTGCCGCCAGGATCTGGCGGCGACTCAGGCGCAGCTCGGCGAGGCCCTTCTGTCCTGGATTCTCTTCAGCCATGGTGTTGCACTCCAATCGCTCTCAGCCCTGAATCGTCCCGGGCGGATGTGTGCCAAGTTCGGCTCAACCTTTGATATAGCCCTCCGTTAGACCCGTCCCGATGCGGCGATGGAACAGGATGACGAGGATGACGCACGGCACGACGGCCAGGATCCCTGCCGCGGCCTGGAGCGTGTATGGCGGCTGCGCAGAGATGCTGGTCGGCGAATCGATGAACCCGATCCGGCGCGTGACGGTCACCGCGCCGGTGTCGCCCAGGATCACCGCGAACAGGAATTCGTTCCAGGTGCTGATGAGCAGCAAGATGGCCGTCGCCGCGAACCCGGCCGACGCTGCCGGGATGGTGATCCGAAACAGCGTCCCAAGCCGGGAACAGCCATCGATCCGCGCCGACGATTCGAGGGCCCGCGGAACGGACATGAAGATGTTGCGCAACAGCCAGATGGTCAGCGGCAGCAAGAACGCCGTGTTCACCAGGATGAGGCCCTGGATCGAGTCCTTCAGCCCCAGGTTGACGAAGATGAGCAGGACGGGGATGCCGAGCACGATCCCCGGGACCATCTGGGTGAAGATCAGCACCCCCAGGAAGATCCCCTTGCCGGGCAGCTCGAGCCGCGCCAGCGGATACGCGGCGAGGGCTCCGATGAACAGGGTCAGGGCGGTCGTCCCGAGCGAGACGGCGAGGCTGACGAAGATCGACCCCTGCCAGCCCGGATCCGCGAGGAGCGCCGCGAAATGGTCAAAGTCCGGCATCAGCTGAAGGGCCAACGGGAGGGACGTCACCGCGCCTTCGGGCTGCAGGCTCGAGATCAGGATCCACAGCGTTGGGAAGAGGGACCAGATCACGAGGATACCGGCCGCAACCACGAAGATGGCCTGCAGGACTCGCGGCGGTAGCCGGAAGTAGGTGGAGCGGGCCGACCTCGCCGACGCCGTTTCGTAGCGTGGCTGGACCGCGGTGGCCGGCACGCCCGTGGTCGACGCTGCTACGCCTCTGCGGATCCGTAGCAGCCCCGAGTCTCTCGCATCGGTCAGGCTGGCTTCGTCGACCCGCTCGCGCCGCCGACGACCACGCAGCATGAACGCCAGCGCGCTGAACCCGACGATGATGAACAGCAACAGGATCGCCAGGGCGGACGAGTAGCCGAGGCTCAACTGGTCGATCGCAGACTCGAAGATGAAGAACGTCATCGTCGTCGTTTCGAAGCCCGGCCCGCCCTTGGTGAGCTGGAACAGCACGTCGAAGACCTGCAGCGAGACGATGATCGTCAGGACGGTCGTGATCAGCAGGAGTGGCCGGATCGCCGGCAGTGTGATGTGGCGAAAGGACTGCCACGGACTCGCCCCGTCCATGCGTGCCGCCCGGTAATGCGCCTCAGGGATCGTCTTGAGGCCGGCCAGCAGGAGCAGGGCCAGCAGTGGGACCACCCGCCAGGCCGTAGCCACGATGGCGATGACCATCGCCGATTCGGCCGTCTGCAGCCACGGGATCGTCCCATCGGCCAGCCCGAGCATGTTCATGATGTTGGTCGCGATCCCGAAGGTCGGTTGGAAGATGAATCGCCAGTAGAACCCGCTGACGACCGGTGCGATCGCCCATGGCAGCAGCAGGATGATCCCGATCACTGGCGCCAGCACCGACCGCCGATTCATCACCAGCGCCGCCGCGACGGCGATCGGGATCGTCACGATCGTGGTGCCTGCCGCGAAGATGATCGTGCGTGGGATGGAGGCCAGGAAGGCCGCGTCGGCCGGCAGTCGGATCAGGAAATTGTCGAGACCCACGAAGCGCGTCGGGCCCGGGCGCAGGAGTTCGATCCGGAACAGCGACATCCCGAAGACGGCCAGGATCGGCGGGATGAGGAAGATCCCGACCAGGAGCGCAGCCGGGGCAAACATGAGCAGGGCGAACCGTGGCTCGCTGAGGCGATCAAGACGGCCGGACAGGCTCCGGGAGGCGTTCGATCGGATCGCCGTCAAGCGTCTTTCACTTCGCTTCCAATCGTCGTCACTACACTGGAATTGCGAATGTTGCCCACTTTTACTGTCACAGGATAGACACCAAGCGCGCACCGTGGCAACTCGCGTGCGAGGTGGCTCACCGTTTTGGCGCGATCTCAAGCAGACCGGGAGGACGAAACCGCGGAATCAAGCGAGGCGTGTTCGTGTGTGAGCGGTCCGATTCCCGGGACGCCTCAGCAGCGCGAAACGGTCCCCGTGCTCGAGGGCTCTGTCAAGATCGAGATCGAGGGCCGCCCGCCCGTCGACTTCGGACCTGGCGACATCGCGTCGTTCCCAGCTGGCCTACATCGCGCCAGGAGCCTCACTAGGTCGCTGGGTTCGGCGGCGTGGGATAGGGCGCACTGTCAAAGTAGATGCCGAACGACTTGATCCTGTCACCGGCCACTTCGAACACTTCAGCGACGTGGCTCTCGAAGACGGAGCCACCGGGTGGCTGGAGTTCGTATCGGGTCAGCACGCAGGCCTTGTCGCCATCCACGATGATCCCTTCGATCTCCAGCGTCTTCATCATGGAATAGAACCGCTGCAACGCTTCGAGACACGCCTGTTTACCGGTCGTGCGTCTGACCGGGCTGGCAAAGTTCGTGCATTCGATCTCCTCGGACAGGAAGGATTCCCAGCCTCGGTTCGCGCGCACACTGTCGACGTAGCCCTCAACGACATCCCTGGTCGTCATGTAGGTAGCCTCCATCGATGGCAAATGGGGCGGCATCGGTCCGTTCCCTGGCCGCCAGCGTCGTTGATCGCACCGTATGAAGGAACGATCGCGTCACGACTCGCGGTCGTGCGCTGCAGCCAGGCTCCCAAGCGCGTCGGCGTCGAGGGCGTCGGAAGGGACGCTCGCCACCCGACCGGCGGTCCGCGCCCAAAGCGTCGCCGTACGCTTCCGATTCACGAGGCCAGCTCGCTCGCCGACCACCGCACCCGGGCCGATCTCGGCGACCACGTTGCCGTCGACCTCGACCACGAAGATCCCGTCCAGGATGAGGAAGACGTCGGTTCCGGGCTCGTCCTGCTTGACGAGGTTGTCGCCCGCGGCGATGGAGCGGATCGTCGGCTTGGCGTTGCCGCGCATGATCTCCGAGGAGAGGGAGCGTTCGAGGGCGGACTCGACCGCGGCCGTGACCGCCGGCGAATCCTGCGTTCCCCACGGCGTCCGGTCGCCGAACGAGTCGTGGAACCACTTCCCGAAATCGATCACACCCGATTTCTCGACGAGCCTGCCCTCGTGGTCGTAGATCCAATGGCGCGGGAACGGACTGGCCCCCACGAGCTCGTGGCTCGATGTGCCGTCAGCGTTGATGGTCAACGCCAGGGTGGTCCAGGCGATCGATGGCCAGAACTGGACGAATGGCTTGTGAGGCACCGGTCGCGGGGTCGGCAGGCCCATCCGGCCGCCGACCGTCTGCACGAAGCGGACCGAGCCGTCGCCGACCTCGGGCCCGGGGCGGAGGTCCGGCAGCTGGACCGCCGGGAAGCGTGCCGCGGCCGGCCCCACGCGCACGGTCGTCATCCCGATATGGCCCTTGCCCAGGTGGCCGTGAGCGACGATCCTGCCGTCCTCGACCTCGATGAACGCCCGAAGCTCGTTGGCTTCCCGGAACCGATCCGACGTGCGGAGATCGTCGAGGTCCTGGAGCCGGTCAGGCGGCGGCGTGTCGTAATGCGTGATGCCAAGCCCGAACGGCACCTTTGACGGCCCCGAGACCGCCTCCGACGGGATCCACGAGATGGACGTGACGGATGACTCGAAGCGACCGGTGGCCACAGGTTCTCCCCTCACATTGTCGTCGCCACTCACCCCCCGAGTCCGGTGATTATGGGCTTATGCTGCGGCCGCTGGACGTGCCGGAGACCAAGGAGGCGGAACACATGGGCCGAGCCATCGACCTGAGCCACGAGATCGTCGACGGCATGGTCACGTATCCGGGCATCCCCGCGCCGACGATCTCGACCTTCTTGAGCCACGAGGCATCGGCCGCCCGCTACGCGCCCGGCACCACCTTCGCGATCGGGCGGATCGATCTCGTCGCCAACACCGGGACGTACCTGGACACGCCGGCGCATCGATTTCCGGGGCGCCCCGACCTGGCCGATCTCGCGCTCGACCAGGTTGTCGACCTCGACGGCGTTCTCATCGACTGCCGCGGTCGCAGCGAGCGAGCCATCGGGCCCGATGCCTTCGACGGCATCGCCGTAGCCGGACGGGCGGTCCTGATCGCCACCGGCTGGGCCACGCACTGGGGAACGCCCAGCTACCTGTCAGACAACCCGTTCCTCACCGAGGTAGCGGCGCGCCACCTCGTCGACGCCGGTGCGGCGCTGATCGGGATCGATTCGCTCAACGTCGACGCACTGGCGGACCCGGCACGACCGGCCCACACGGCGATCCTCGGCGCCGGCATCCCGCTGGTGGAGCACCTGACCGGCCTCGACCAGCTGCCACCCGATGGCTGGCGCTTCTTCGCCGTCCCGCCGAGGATCCGCGGGATGGCGACCTTTCCGGTTCGAGCGTTCGCGCTGCTCGGCTGAACGCATTGTCAACGAACGGCCTGCGGTCCCGGTCCCTGACGTCCGTCACCTCGGGCGCCACATTGGCGGCCTTCCACGTCCGGGGTTATCCGGCGCTGTGGCTCAGCGGGGCAACGGCGGGCTTCGGCTGGTCGGTCACCCAGGTGGCCATCGGTTGGATCGCGCTTGCCGCCTCTGACTCGATCCTCGCCGTGGGTGCCACCTTCGCCGTTCGACTTGTTCCTGGATTGCTGCTCGGCATCCCGCTCGGTGGCCTCGTCGACCGGTACGACCGTCGGGCCACGCTGATCCTGGTCAATCTCGTGGCCATCGTGCCGTTGCTCTGGGCGGCTGCCGTCGCCGCGAGCGGGACCCTGGCCGTCACCCAATTGCTCGTGTTGAGCCTCGCCCTCGGCCTGACCGATACGCTTCGTGGAACGGCCATGCAGACGTACTCGTTCGACCTCGTCGGCGCCGCCGGGGCAACGAATGCCATCGCGCTCGGCAACCTCGGGGTGTTCCTCGCCGGGGGTGTCGGGTCGATCGCCGGTGGGGTGGCGCTCCAACGGCTCGGGGTCGCTTCCCCGTTCATGCTCTCGGCCACGACGGCCGCCGTGGCCGCGTTGTGCCTGATGCCTGGTGGCACTCGAGCCCGACGAGATCGGCCGCCCCCGCACCTGGTCCCCAGCTTCTCGCGCTCGATGACGCTCATCATCCGGAACCGACGGGTCGCCTTGATCGCGCTGATCGTCGTGCTGTGCGAGGTTCTCGGGTTCTCGAGCATCACCGTCTTCCCGACCTTCACCCGCGACATCCTGCACTCGGACGCCGCCGGGCTCGGTGCGCTCGGGGCGGCGAGGTACGTCGGTGCGATCGTCGTCCTGCTCTTCCTGGCCCGAGCCGGCCTTGGGACGTCGCGTGGCGGTCGGATGATCCTGTTTGCCGCGTTCGCGTTGGGCGTGGGCCTCACGGCGTTCGCCCTGAGCTCGTCATTCGCACTGTCGCTCGGTTTGCTGGTGCTGGTGGGCGGGGCGATGGCCAGCCTCGACACCCTGAGCCAGACACTGCTCCAGCGGAACGTGGACGATGCCGAGCGCGGTTCGGCCATGGGGATCTGGTTCTTTGCGATCGGATTCGGTCCGCTGGGCCTCGTTGGCCTCGGCGCGGCCGCGAGCGTGATCGGAGCCCCGACCGCGCTCGCCGTCAGTGGCGTCGTCCTTGGATCCTTCGCCGTCGGGCTCTCGCGCGTGCGGGCGATCCACGAGCTCGTGTGACGTCGCTGCCAGCGATCACGACCGCGGGCGCTCCCGGATGACCACGCGGGGGTCCTTCTCGAGCTCGATGCCCTTGTACGAGGCCTGGCGGACCAGGCCGTCGCCGGTCCAGCCGGCGAACTCGGCGCGGATGACGAGCTCGGGGCGAAGCCACTGCGCGCGACGGGCGGCGGCGCGCGGTGGCGGCGGAGTGAACGGCGTGTCGTCGGTGGCGAGCGGCGCGACGGCGGTCAGCAGCTCGGCTCGGTTGTCGATGGTGAAGCCTGCCCCGATCTTGCCGGCATAGCGCAACTCGCCATCCTCGCAAACGCCGACGAGCAGCGCGCCCAGGTCGACCGCCTTGCCCGTGCCCTTCACCCAGCCGCCGACGACGAGCTCCTGCTCGGGCCGTATCTTGACCTTCTGCCAGCGGTCCGTCCGCTTGCCGGGCACGTACGGCGCGCGGCGGTCCTTGGCCATCATCCCCTCGAGGCCGCGGACCCGGGCCGCCTCGAAGAACGCGACCCCCTTGCCTTCGATGTGCTCGCTCAGCCGCACGCGCGGATCCGGCCGGAGGACACCGGTCAGGAGGCGTCGTCGCTCCTCGAGCGGCTGGTCGAGGAGGGAACGGCCGTCGAGATGGAGGAGGTCGAAGACCTCGTAGACGAACGGCATCGGCTCGGCGCCCACGCCCCTGCCCTTGATCCGCGCCTGGAGCAGCGCGAAGTCGGGCTCGCCCCGCTCGTCGAGCGCGATGACTTCGCCGTCGACGACGGCCTGGCGTGCGTCGAGCCAGGTCGGCGGGTCGAGGAACGGCCCGAAATACCGCGCGGCATCCTGCTCGCCGCGGGTCCACAGATGCACGGCGCCGCCGTCGATGACGGTCTCGACCCGGAAGCCATCCCACTTCACCTCGAACAGCCAATCGGGGTCGTCGAACGGCGCCCCGACGAGGGTCGCGAGCATCGGCGGGATGAAACCAGGCTTGGTCATGCTCAGCCGGGCGCCGGGGCCACGTTGTGATCCAGCCGGAAGACGTTGTCAGGATCCCAGGTCCGCGCGAGCACGGTGCGGCGAGCGGCCGTCGCATCGCCGTACATCCCGCGCGTCTCGGCCGTCTGAGCCTGGCCCATCGTTGATCCCCTCCCCGCGCGGAGCATACCGCCAGCCTTGACACTGCCGCTATACAACCGTATGGTTGTACCAATGGAGCAGACCTTCGACGCGGACACCGTCTTCGCTGCCTTGGCGGATGCCACGAGGCGTGACATCGTCCTGCGCGCACTCGCGGGTCGTGAGGGCGTCGCCGAGCTGGCCGGGCATTACCCGATGAGCTTCGCGGCGGTCCAGAAACACGTCGCCGTGCTCGAGCGGGCCGGCCTGATCACCAAGCAGCGCAGCGGCCGCCGCAAGGTCGTGCGCACCAACATCGAGGCGCTGCGCCTGGCGCGCGGCCTGCTCGACCGATACGAGGCCATGTGGCGCGGCCGCATCGATCGCATGACCGACCTCATCGCCAGCAGCAAGGAGATCCGGATATGAGTGTCACCGCCGTCCACAAGGATCCGGCCGCCCTGACCATGGTCCTGACCGCCGAGTTCGACGCCTCGCCGGAGCGCGTCTGGGACCTGTGGGCCGATCCGCGCAAGCTCGAACGGTGGTGGGGCCCGCCCACCTACCCAGCCACCTTCACCGCGCACGACCTGACCCCCGGCAGTCACGTCGAGTACCACATGACCGGGCCGACCGGCGACCAGCCGCACGGCTTCTGGGACATCGTCGAAGTCGATCCGCCACATCGGCTCGTCTTCATCGACGGGTTCGCCCAGGCCGACGGCACACCGAACGACGCTTTCCCGCGCAATGAGGGCACCGTGACGATCGAGCCGATCGGGGCGGGTCGGACGCGGATGTCCATCGAGAGCCGATTCCCGAGCACCGAGGCCATGGAACAGTACCTGGCCCTGGGCATGGAAGAGGGCCTCACCGAGGCCGTTGGACAGATCGACGCCATCCTCAACGAAGGAGTCACAGCATGACCGCGACGACCGCACCGACGACCCACACCCTGGCCGTGCCCGGGGCCACGCTGACCTACGACATCCGCACGACCGACTCACCCGCCCCGGCGCTGTTGCTCATCGGCTCGCCGATGGGTGCTGGCGGGTTCGGCACGCTCGCGGGGCACTTCGCCGATCGCACGGTCGTGACCTACGACCCCCGCGGCGTCGAGCGCAGCATCAAGGACGATCCGGCCAGCGAATCCACGCCCGAGCAGCATGCCGACGACGTGCATCGCATCATCGCCGAGCTCGGTGGCGGCCCGGTCGATCTGTTCGCCAGCAGCGGCGGCGCGGTCAATGCGCTCGCGCTCGTCGCGAAGCACCCCGGAGACGTCCGCGCGCTCGTCGCGCACGAGCCGCCGCTTGCCACGATCGTGCCCGATCGCGAGGGCGCGCTGGCTGCGAGCGAGGGAGTCCGCGACGCCTACCAGCAGCGCGGTTTCGGGGCCGGCATGGCGGCCTTCATCGGTGTCGTCGGTCACCGGGGCCCATTCGGCCCGGACGATGCCAGCCAGCCGGGCCCGGATCCCGCGATGTTCGGGCTGCCGACCGAGGACGACGGCAACCGGACCGATCCGCTGCTGTTCCAGAACATCATCACGTCCACGCACTACGAGCCCGATTTCGACGCACTTCGTGCCGCCTCGACCCGGATCATCCTCGGCGTCGGCGTTGAGTCGGAGGGCCAGCTCGCGTATCGCGGCGGAGTCGCGGCCGCCGAGCGCCTCGGTAGCCGGGCCGTGCGCTTTCCGAGCGATCACGGCGGCTTCCTGGGAGGCGAGTATGGCCAGGCCGGCGACCCGGACGCCTTCGCCGCGAAGCTGCGCGAGGTCCTGCCCGAAGGCTGATCACCGTCGACTCGGCCGCCGACCGGGGCCGCCGTCACCGCTCGACGCCCGGAGGTGACCCAGACCCTCCGGGCGTGTTCGTCACCCTCGGCGCGAGGTCGAGCACGGCCACGGTGTGCGCCTCAGGACGGAAACAAGCTAAGGCGTGTGAGAGAGCTGACCCCGGGCCGCGCCGCCTGGATACGCCGCGTCATGCACGTTGACGTAGTAGGCCGACGGGTCTCTGAGGATCGCGATCGCAAGGTCCCGAGCGATCGTGGCGCAGCCACCCGTGTACGGGTTCAGCGGGACGACGACCGGGCCGGGCACGCCCATCGGCGCCAGGTGGATATGGGCCGCCACGATCGGATCCACGTTCGATACCGTGATCGACCAGCACACGGAGCCTTGGCCTGGGTTGATCCACAAGTGTGCCGTGCCGCTGGCGTCGGGATCGCCGGTGACGGGCACTTCGTTGGCCCCGATCAGGGTGGTCGTGAATGGTCGCCCGCCGGCAGCCCCGGCCGAACCGGCCGAGACCATCAACAGTGCGCCGGCCGCGATCATTGCGGCGAATCGGATTCGTGTCATCACGTGCTCCTGTGCTTCACCCCGGGTCATCAGCCGCCCGGCTTGACCTCGTACAACGTGTGCGCTACCAAACCGTGAGCCTCCCGGTGGACGCGCGTCGCGGTCTCTTTGTCGGGTGCCTCGACCAGGCAGAACACCTTGCCGTCCGCCTCATCGACCCAGTACTGCTTGTCGTCGACGCCGTATTTGGCCTGCGTGCGGACATCCGCTTCGTGGGCGATCGCCACGTCCTCAGCCTTGACGCCGGGTAGATCGTGCATGTCCATCTAGGTAGGCAAGACCAACTCCTCTCACTCCGATGCGCGCGACGGGTGCGTGGCCCGAGTATCGCACCCCGGTCACGGGGATCTGAACGGCGGCCGAACGACCTTCTCGGGACCCGGACGAGGCGGGGGCCGCGGATCGCCCGGATGCCGATCGGTGCGACAACGCATGCACAGGCGGCTTGGATGGGTCGTGCTCCGATAGCAGAGACACACCTCGCAGTCGCATGACGAACCGGTCATGGCGATTCCCCTTGGTGAACCGGCCCCGGCGGTACCAACGACAACGAACGACGAGGCGCGCCGTTGGGTGCCAGACATTGCAATCGCCGTGCAGGTCCGCGTTGGCGCCTAGCGCGTGATGATCACCTTGCCGAGTGGGTGGCCGTCATCGACGCGACGCAGCGCCTCGACGATCTCGCCCAGGGGGTACCGCTGGTCGATCCTCGGGACGACCTTCCCGGCGGCGTACAGCTCCGCCAACGTGGCGACGTCTTCGGCCTTGAACGGTTTCCACCAGAGCATCAGGCCCATCCAGCGTGACGACGCCATCGAGATCACCGGGCCGACCGCCATGGCCTGCAAGAGCCGACCCGTCGGGCCGCCCAGCGTCACGTAGACGCCGTTCCGTCGCAGGGCGGGTCGAACCGCCAACAACGAATGATGGCCGTGGACGTCGAGGATCCAGTCGTACCGCTTGCCGATCGTGGCGTAATCGATCTTGCTGTAGTCGATGACGTGATCGGCCCCGAGCGAGCGCACGAACTCCATCGCGTCGGTGCTGCACACGCCGGTCACCTCGGCGCCGTACGACTTCGCGATCTGGACCGCGAACGGCCCCACGTTCCCGGACGCGCCACTGATCAGGACCTTGTCGCCCGGCCCGGCCGTCCGACCGTCACGACGTCGCAGGCCCTGGACGGCGAGGATCGCGGCATGCGGCATCGTGGCCGCGTGCTCGAACGACATCCCGTCGGGGATGGGCAGGAACGCCCGTTCCGGGGCGCACTTGAACTCGGCGAAGGAACCGAGCCCGAACGGATACATGTCGCCGAACACGCGGTCGCCTGGGCGAAACCGCGTCACGTCCGGTCCGACGGCCTCGACGACCCCGGCCAGATCGCACCCGACGCCATGGTCCCGCGGGGCGCGAAGCCCGAGGAACAGCCGCGTGAAGCCGGGCTCGGGCCCAAGCAGGTCTAGGTCCGCCCGGTTGACGGAGGCAGCCTCCATGTGGACGAGGACCTCGTCGCCGGTCGGGGTCGGGCGGTCGACATCGCGCACCTGCACGCGGTCGACGGATCCGTAACGCTCGCGGATGGCGGCCCGCATCGCTCCCCTGCCCCGCTCCGGGTCTGATCGATGGTTCACGTCGATTGTACGTGGGCGTCGTGGAAGTCACGGAGGGAAGGGGCCGAACGGCCCGCGGAATGGGCGCTCTGTGGCTCGTTCCCGCCAGGGTGGTCTCAGGGACGATGGCGTCAGGTTCTTGAGTGGTCGCAGACCGCGACCCGGAACCGTCCTCCTGACTGGCACTCTCCTGGCGCAGCGTCCGAGGCTGGTGGTCATACGAGAAGGGATGTTCTCAGATGACTCCTCGTTTCAAGAAGCTAGGGATCGCGCTCATGGCCGCGGGCCTGGTGTTCGCCCTCGTGGGCGGCTTCACGTTCCTCAAGACGCAGGAAGGCGCGGCCTCCCTCCAGGCGTTCAGCACTGCCGAAGACGTCAGCCTCAGCTACAACGAGGCCGGTCAGCTGGTCGACCGTGGCAAGACCGAAGGCGCTGACGCGATCATGAGCCTGCTGGTCAACGACTGGAAGTACCCGGTCGTGGCCGCTGACCTCAACCCGAACGACCCGATCGTGAACACGGCCTCTGAGTACATGTACGAGATGGCCACCGTCTCCTATCACACCCTGCACGGCACGCAGACCGTCGTCCTCGACAAGAACGTCGACTACAACGGCAAGACGTACCTTGCCGGGACCTATCAGGTCGAAGGCGCCGGGCGCTACTTCAGCCAGTACGACCGCCTGGATCCGCTCGATGGCCCGGCCCGTGAGCAGGCCTGGAGCGGCACCGCACACGGCCTCATCGCCAGCCTCGGCGTCGGCACCGTGACCGCCTCTGCCCTGCAGATGGGTCTCGGCCTCGCCGGACTCGCCGTCGGCTTCGGCGGCACGATGTTCCTCTTCGGCATCGGCCTGATCTGGGCCAGCCGGCTTCCGGAAGACAAGAAGGTCACCGAAGCGACCAAGCGGCCGGATGTCAAGCTGGATCCGATCAAGCTTCCGATCTAGCCCCTCCTCCCCGCAACCACCCACCCGGCTCCCGAGCGATCGGAGCCGGGTGTCTCTGTGTCCGTTGCTCGGTCGGCGTGCGGCATCGAGACACCGCGCTACCAGGCGGTCAGGACGACGGACGCCGCCTCCCAGCCAGGGCGCATCCGATGGGCTGCTGATCCTGCGATCCTGCCTCGAGGACTGCGCGGCCGTCAGACGCGTTCGGAGTCGGGCGTGTCTGGCCTATCGTGGACCTCGGGCGCGTCGTATGCCTCGGGCGCGTCGTCATCGTCGGGCCCCTCGGAACCGTCACGCTCATCGGGCTGAGACTCGCGGAGGCGAGCGTAGGCGGCGAGATCGGCCTTGGCCTTGCGATCGAAGAACGGGATCATGAACGGGAGCATCACGAGCCCCGCCACGAACAGAGGCACGAACAGGAAGACCAGCGTCTGCGCCTGTTCCGGAAACGACATCGCCTGGAGGACCCGCAGGGCGAGTCCATAGGCCAGGGCCCCGACCGGGAACGACAGGATCATCAGCATCGTCGGCAGCGATGGCATGACCTGATCGTAGCCCGCGCATCGCAGGGCGGCGCATCGTGGCCCGGCCCACGCGGCCGCCCGCGCACGGTACCCTCGTCCGGAGCGAGGAGACCTCATGACGACGAGACGTGTGGCCTGGCGGCGTTCCGACGAGGTGGCGACCAACGAGCATTGCACCCTGACGGTGCGCACTGGCGGGCTGTCGCTGGTCGGGACGGTCCTCGGCGCGGAGGATGGCCGGCCCGTTCGGATCGAATACCGGGTGCTGGCCGACGGGGCGGGCGTCACGACCGCGGTCCATGTCCGCGATCTGCGCGGGTTCGAGCTTCGGACGGTGACCCTCGAGCGCGACCCGAAGGGCAACTGGAGCGTCGACGGCAACGTCGTCAAGCCGCTCAAGGGCTGCACCGACGCGGACCTTGGGTGCAGCCCGTCCACGAACACGCTGCCCATCAGGCGGCTCCGGCTGGCCATCGGCGGCAAGCAGACCATCAAGGCCGCCTGGCTCCGGTTCCCGGAGCTCGCCGTGGTCAAGGTGCCGCAGACCTACACGCGGCTCGACGAGTTCACCTACCACTACGCGAGTGGGACATTCGAGGCTGATCTGACGGTCGACGACGACGGGCTGGTCACGTCCTACGCCGATTGGCAGCGAACGGGCTTCGCGATGGGTCCGGACGACAGCGAGCCACTCGACGCCACGAGATAGCCTCGCGCACCCGCACTGCCGCCGGCGACAAGGACGTCGAGATCATGGGCGGCGCCGACATCATCCGGCAGGTGCTCGCGGCAGGTCAGGTGGACGATCGGTCGACCTCGATCGCGCCGGTCGTACTCGGCGGCGGCCAGCATCTGTTCGCAGGCTTCGAGCACCCGCTCGACGTCGAACACCTCCGAACGCTCCGGCCCCCTCGCGACACACATCACCGATCGCGACCGGCGCTGACGGGCGCGAATCGCCCAAGTCGCGCTCAGAGTTCGCCCGGCGGTGGCGCCCCGGGGCGCCGACCGGTGCCGGTCGAAGCACCGGCAGGACGTCGCGGGTCAAACGCGGCCGCGAAGTCGGGAACCGGCTCGTCGAGGACCCACGCCCCTAGGAGCTCCCCGGCCGCGCACCCGACCATCGAGCCGAAGCCGGCCAGACCGCCCACGATGAAGGCCCCGTCGGCCCCGTGCGGACCGATGAGCGGCAGCCCATCACGACTGCGGGCGTAGAAGCCGCCGTCGTGCGCGAGGACCTCCAGACCCCTCGAGAGATACGTCCCGAGACCCGGCACGATCGTGGCTGCTCGAGCCAGCACCTCGAGCGGGAACCCTGGCGGACAGGCGGGCTTCGCAACCGGTTCGCTCGGCACCTGGTCCCTCGCCCAGCCGAGCTTGATCGAGTCGTGCCGCCCGGACGTGTCGGGCTTGACGTGCACCCCGGCCGGGAGGCCGTTGGTCGGATCGAGCCCGATCGTGAACGGCGCGTCGCGAGGCACGACCCTGAGCGGATCGCGGATGACGACCTTCTGGCGGAGCACGGTCTCGAGGTCCAGGTCCCACCCGAGCCGACGCGCGACCTCGGGCGCGAACGGCCCCGCCGCGTTGACGAATCGGCTGGTGGCGATCTCGATGGCGCCATTCGGCGTCGCGATCGAGACTCGCTCGAGGCGGCCGTTCACCGATCCACCGGCGACGACCTCGCCATCGACCACCTCGACGCCTGCCGCCTGCGCGATCGCCAGCATCGCGCGACCGAGTCCGACCGTGTCCAGGCTCCCCGCTCGCCGGGCGTGGATGCCCGCGCGAAGCTCGGACGCGAGGTGCGGGAACCGTGTCGCAAGGTGGGCGGCACCCAGCAGATCGATCGTGTCCGCGTCGACGCCGGCCGTGACGCGCTCGTCGACGACCATGGGCAACCGCTCGGCCGTGGCCGGATCGGCGGTCACGAACAGGTAGCCGCGTCGGTCGATCGCAAACTCGGCGCCGGCGCGGAGGAGTCCCTCGGTCAGCTCGATGCTCCGGCTGGCGAGCGCGACCATCGCCGGCTGGGGCCACCAGTCGCGATAGTTCGCCCCGGGCCGATCGCTGGTCAGCGACAGCGGCGGGCGTGGATCCACGAGCACCGCCGTCGTGGTTCCGAGTCGCACGGCGATCTGCCAGGCCGCGGCGATCCCCGCGATCCCAGCCCCGGCGATGACGACATCCGCGGTCCTTCGCATGGCGCTAGTCTGCCCTGCTGCACCGAAGCGCGATCGCCCTCTTCGGACCGGGACCCGCTACGCCTCACAGGGGCGGAAGAGCGGCCCTACGCGTCGTCGCCTAGCGCCAGCACCCGGACCTGGACGGGCGGCACCCGCTCGTAGGTCTCGGTCGCGGCGACCATGCCGTCGTCCGGCACGGTCAGGGCGCGGACCACGGCATCCGACAGAAGGGCGTACGGCCGCAGTCCGATGAGGTCGGCCGCATGGTTCTTGAGCAGACGGTGGACGATATTGACGTCTGGACCGAGGAGCTCCTGTTGGCCCCCGACCTGCTGGATCACGTAGTCGCCGTGGTGGAGCACGAACTTGAGATCCAGCTCATGGATTCGTGAGCAGGAATCGCACGTGCAGGTCCAGTGCTCGTTGGCCACCCCGAGCCGCCGCCGGAAGGCGAGGTGGCAGGCTCGCAGGCTCGCAAGGAGGTCCGTCCCGCGAAGGTCGGATCCCGCATCCGGGGCGATGACGAAGACCGCGTCGCCCTCGAACTTGACGAGGTGGAACGGCGGCACGAGGTCGGCCACGATCCCGTCCAGCAGGCTTGCGACGAGACCGTAGGCGGGCGGTGGCGCGTCCGCATCGATGATCAGGTCGTAATGCGCGTCGGCCACGCCCTGGAGGAACCCGGTGTAACCGGAGATATCTGCCAGCAGCAGCGTGCCGCGCGACCGCGTCCCCTGCCCGACCGGGGCCGTCGTGGCATCCATGGTCCCGAGTCTACTCAGTGCGCGAGAACGCGTCGCCGTCAGGCCGTTGGCGCCGTTCGGAGCCGCGTCACTCCTCCCGGGACAGGATGACCACCGAGTACGGCCCGACCGAGATGACGCCGCTGTGCTCGCAGCCATCCATCGGCTCACCGTCCGCGTCGAGGTCGAACGACTCATGGCTGCCGAACTCGCGCGAGTAGCTGGCGGCGTCGGAGTTGAAGCGCACGTTCCATCGGCCGGGCGCCGGGAAGCCGATCCGGACGTCATCGAGGGTGCGGTCCGCGAAGTTCGCGACGACGACCGTGTCGTCGTGGGGACCGCCCTTGTCCCAGCGATGCATGACCAGGACCTTGGCCTCCTGGTCCGCGCGCAGGATCGCGACATTCGGACCGCGCAACCCACGCGTCACGCCGTCGCGTGCTCGGCGCAACGCGATGAGGTCGCGATGCAGGCGAAGGATCCCCCGGTTCTGGCTCGCCTTGTCCCAGTCGATGCCGACCGAATCGTCGAACCAGCCGTCCTCCAGGAGCTCCTGGCCCTGGAACAGCATCGGGATCCCGGGTGCAGTCAGGACCAGCGCCCCGCCGAGGACGGCACGCTTCTGCGACCACCAGCTTCGCGCATCACCCGGCGAGATCGCCTCCGGCAGACGGACGAGGCCGTTGGCGACGTCGTCGTGCGACTCGGTGTAGATGACTCGACGCATCGGCGCGCCTCGCCCGGTGCCGAGGATGCCCTCCACGATGACATCGATGTCCCTGGCCGCGTCGTCCGCCACCTCGAGAGCCGGACGGACGCGTCGGATGAACCCGACATCCCACTGGGCGACGAAGCCGGCACCGCCATCGCTGGTCGGGGCAACGAGCTTCGGATCGTGCCCCAGATCCTCGGCGATCGTGATCTTCCAGGGCTGACGCGCCCGGATCTCATCGTTCAGCCACGACATGAACGACCAGCCCTCGGGCAATGACGAGTCCGCTGATGGGATCCCGTCAACGGATCGGATGTAGACGGTCGCATCGAACCGGAGACCGTCGCACCGGAACTCCTCAAGCCACGTCATGGCGCTGTCGCGCAGCATCGTCCGGACTTCGCCGCGACTGTAGTCCGGGCGGGTCGCGCCCCACGGCGTTAGCGCCCGCGCGTCGTTGTAGAAGTAGATCCCACCGCCGTCACCCTCCGCCCAGCCATCGAACCGCCACAGGTCGAGGTCGGACGGGCCGAGGTGGTTATAGACGACGTCGACGATGACGGCGATGCCGTGCGCATGGGCGTCGCGGATGAAGCGCTTGAATGCGTCCGGGCCGCCGTAGGACGACTCGATGGCGAACAGGTGCGACGGGTTGTAGCCCCACGAGATGTCGCCGGCGAACTCGAACGGGGGCATGACCTGGATCGCCGATACGCCGAGCCGATGCAGATAGGTCAGCCGGCCGCGCGCGCTGTCGAACGAACCGCGCAGGTCGCTCTCCGCCGCGAACGTGCCGACATGCATCTCGTAGATGACGAGGTCGTCCCAGCCGGGCATCTGGAACGCATCACCCTCCCAGTCGAACGCGTCCGGGTCGTACACGATGCAGTTGCCGATCGAGCTCGTGACGTGGTGGGCATAGGGGTCCATCCGCGACAGGTCGCCCTCGGTCGTCCGGATCGTGAACCGGTACTCCTCGCCGGGGCCGACCCCCGGGACGTCGGCCGACCACGTACCGGCCGCCCCATCGTCATCGCGCACGAGCGCCGTCCGATCCTGCGCCCAGTCGTCGAAGGTCCCGGTGACGAAGGCCGCCACGGCGTGCGGCGCCCAGACGCGGAACGTGGTCCCCTCCCCATGTGGGATGGCGCCCATGCCGGCGCGGGTCGATGGCGCGCGAGCGCTCACTCGCGCGACGTGCGGCGGGCGTCGGTCCCGGGGATCCCGCGGGCTGCCAGCGCCGCGGCCAGCCCGTCGAGGTCCTCGACCGTGAGATACAACGCCGGGACCTTGAGACGGACCACCCGGATCGGTTCGTGGAAGTCCAGTCGCACGCCCCCGCGGGGTGACCCACCGAACGTGAGATCCCGGTGGCGGATGCTCATCCGGATGCCGATGGCGGTGATCCAGCGCCACGGTCCCTCGATCCGCCAACTCGCGATGTTGGCGACCGGCGTGGTGGCGATGGCCCGGCCGAAGCGCGCGGTCAGGGTGCCCTCGTCGAGATCGACCCAGGCGTCATCCGGACCGTCGACCCCGAACAGCCGTAAGACCGGCCTCGACTTGGCGCCGAGTCGATAGGCGAAACGTCGTGCCGGCATGACGGCAAGGCTACCCCGCCGGCGCGCCACAGATCGGGCGTCCGCCGCATGACCAGCTGAACGAGCCCTGCTCGCGGGCGAGCTCGAACTTCGCCATCGTGGAGCGGCCGGGATGTCGAGCTTGTGGGCGAGTTCGTACAGTTCTGCCTGCGTGTGCCCGTGATATTCGACACCGCCGGGCACGGCCCCACGACCATCTCAGGCGGCGTTGCCCCGGTCGATCGCGGGTCCGACGGCCCTGGTTCGTCCTTGAGCGAGGTGAAGGCGGTTCGGTGTGCCTGCTCGCCGTCGCCGTCCTGCGCGACGGCGCTGTCATGCGTCTTGAGCCAGGTCTCGTGGGCGGTTCTTCGTCGAGCGCTTGAGCGTTCCTGGGAGCGATTCGTGGGCCGGCATGGCTGGACCCTCGATGCGGATGTCTCGCACCCTCCTCGCCGCGCCATCGATGGGCGGCGGCGCGCATCGCAGGGTGATGACGAGGTTCGCGCCAGTCCCCGTACTCGTTCGACCGCTGCGCGGCGCGCCATGCGACACTGCAGCACATGGTCGTCGACGAGGGACGCGGTACCCCTGCGTCCGGTGAGGCGCCGGCGCCGCTTTGCCAGCGCTGTGGGCGAGCGGTCGACATGGCGACGATCGGACCACTTGTCGGGCTCTGCCACTGCCCGGTCTGCCAGCTCTATTCGTGCCGATGGTGCTGGGACGATGCCTCGGGCGGATGCCCCGTCTGCGCCCACTCATTCGTCGTCGTGCCGGCCGTCGCCGTGGCCACCGGATCTGTCGCCGCGGCGCCTGGAGCGACGACCGGCCGGCGTGCGGCCGCCCCAGCCGCGGTAGCCGGCGGGGCCCCGAGGACGGCCGCCTCGCGACCTGCGCGAAGTGCCGCCGTCGCCGCCAGGGATCTCCGCGCGCCACTGGCGATCGGCACGATCGTGCTCGCCATCGGGTTGCTCGTCCTCAACATCGGGGCGACGTTCCGCCCGACAGGTGGCATCGCCTTCGACCTGCCCGGCGCGTCTGCACCCGCGGAGACGCCCGGCTCGACGCCGCCTGGCGCCAGCTCGGTCGGTGGTGCTGGGGCGTCCCCGGGGCAGACACCGGGCTCGTCCGGCACGGCCGCGGGGCCGACGTCAAGCGCGGCCACCGTCCACCCCGGCCAGTCATCCTCGGATCTCCGGACGTCGCGACCCACCGCGACGCCACGTCCGGCACCCACGCCGGGCCCCACCGCAGCGCCTGGACCGACCGCGGCGCCGACAGCAACGCCCCCGCCGACACCCCCGCCGACGCCCGTCCCGACCCCGACTAGCGCACCGACCCCTGTGCCGACGCCTGTGCCCACCCCAACGCCCGCGTGTGCGATCGTGCCGGACCTGCACAGCATGACGGTCGCTGCCGCACGGACCGCCTGGAAGGCGGCCGGCTTCACGGGCACGTTCGACCCGGCCAGTGGCAAGAACAACCTCATCGTCGACACCCAGAACCGGACGGCAGGCGACTGTCTGCCACCATCCACGGCGGTCAAGGTCACGACAAGCGGACACGGCTAGGTCCGAGACGCATGACGGCCAAACCAGCGCCGATCCCACCCGATCTTCTCGACCGGTACGACCACTTGATCGCAGTCCAGCCCGGGGTCGAGCGCAAGGGCGCGACGCTGCCCTACACCTCGGTCAACGGGCACATGTTCAGCTACCTCGACGGTGGCCATCTCGTCCTTCGGCTGCCCGTCGGGGAGCGGGAGGCGTTCATCGAGCAACATCGGACCACGCTCCACGAAACGCGCGGGATCATGCGGCGGGAGTACGTCGATGTGCCGGACGAGCTGTTCGCCGATGCCGACCGCCTCGGCCCGTCGTTCCGCATGAGCTATGCGTATGTGGCCGCTTTCAAGCCAAAGCCGACAACTCGTCGACCAGCCAGGACCACGCCCGGTCGATAGCGTGGCTCGATCAGGGCGCGGCCACGACCGCGACGCGTCCCGGCTGGTGTAGCCCCGGTCTTCGCCACCTACGAATGTGACTCGTCGTAAGCAGGAACGGAGGGCCGCGATGGCCCAGTTTCGCGATCCAGTGTGCCGACGTGAGCGTGGAACCGTGGCGTCGAGCCTGTTATCCGGGACGAAGCCGGGTTCGCGTTCGCACAAGACGACGGGGATTCGTATCTGGCAAGATCGGCGCCGGCCGGGGCGCGGATGGGCGCCTCGCTCAGACGGGCCGCGGATTGGCCGGCGCCGGCGCGCGGCCGTGGATGGGCCGGCACGGGCCGCGGACTGGCCGGCGCCGGCGCGGGCCGCGGGCCGGCACGGACGCCGCGGATGCCGCGGACGCGCGATCGACGCGTCTCGAGCGCAAGTCGGATGGAGCCATCGTGACCGTCGAACTGGTCACTGCGACCTTGCTGATCGTCGTGCCGACCGCCTTCAACCTCGCCTTCCCCGAGCTCAGCCGAGCATTCGACGATCCGGCCATCCTGCGCAAGGAAGCCGACGAGATCCTGTGGCGGTTCGCAGCGGCGCGGTGCATGCGACCATGCGACGATTGGCGGATGCCGCTCACCGGGGAGTACGCACCGAGCACGGCCGCCGGGGCGCGCAGGCAGGCCGAGCGCTACGAGGCGAGCGATGGCGCCGAAGCGGCCGACCTTCGAGGCCGGCCGATCATCGTCCTGACCTCGGTCGGGGCGCGGACGGGCAAGCTGCGCAAGACCGCATTGATGCGAGTCGAGCACGACGGGGCCTACGCCGTGGTGGCCTCGCTCGGCGGTGCCCCGCGACATCCGGTCTGGTATCACAACCTGACCGCCGACCCGCACGTCGAGCTGCAGGATGGGCCGGCAAAGCGCGACTACCTCGCCCGGGAGGTCGGTGGCGACGAGAGGGCCACCTGGTGGGCGCGGGCCGTCACGACCTGGCCCGCCTACGCGACCTATCAGACGAAGACGTCGCGGGAGATCCCGGTCTTCGTCCTGGAACCGGTCGACTGAGCCGCCGGCCGATGAACGTCGCCGAGTACACCGACCGCTATCCGCTCGGCGCGGCATTGACCCTCGAGCGCCTCGACGCCGACCCGTACGGTCCTCTGGCAGCCCTGCGGGAACGCGAACCGGTGTCGTGGGTCCCGGCCCTCGATGGCTGGCTGGTGACGCGGCGGGACCTGTGCATCGAGGTGATGCGCGACGCCGCGCGCTACACGGTCGACGATCCGCGCTTCTCGACCGCCCAGGTCGTGGGTCCGAGCATGCTGTCGCTCGACGGCCAAACCCATCGCCGTCACCGCGATCCGTTCGCCCGCGCGTTCCTGGGTCCAGACGCACGGAGCCGGTTCGCCGAGCAGGTCGACCGCGAGGCGCGCCAGCTCGTCGGCGACTTGAGCGGTCGAGGCCGTGCCGAGATGCGCCGGGACCTCGCCGGGCCCCTAGCCGTCAACGTCGTGACGCACGCGCTGGCACTGGCAGGCGTGGAACCCGCGGTGATGCTGGGCTGGTACGACGAGATCGTCGCCGCGGTCGATCGGGTGTCGGCCGGCGGCGAGATCGGACCTGCGGCACGTCTGGCCGTGGCGGCATTGAACGACCATGTCGCGGGCACCATCGATCGGGGCACGGGCGTGGTCGCGGCGGCGACGGCGACGCTGGCGCCGGCGGAGATCGCATCGAACGTGGCGGTCATGCTGTTCGGCGGCATCGAGACCAGCGAAGGGATGACCGCGACGCTGTTCTGGCACCTCCTGACGCATCCCGACCAACTGGCCGCCGTCCGAGCGGATCGCTCGCTGCTGCCGAACGCGGTCGAGGAATCCCTGCGCCTGGAGCCGGCCGCCGCCCGGGTCGACCGATACGCGACCACCCCGACCGACCTTGCCGACGCCGCGATCAAGCGGGGCGATCTCGTCATCGTGTCGCTCACGGCGGCCAATCGCGACCCCGAGGTCTTTCCGCACCCCGACGCCTTCGACATCCGGCGCCCGAACGCGCGGGCACATCTCGCGTTCGCGCAGGGCCCGCATGCCTGCGTCGGGGTCCATCTCGCCCGGCTGGAGGCGCAGTCGGCCGTCGACGCCGTGCTCGATGGCTGGAGCGGCCTCACACTCGAGCCCGAGTCGACGCCGCCCAGCGGCGTGATCTTCCGGAAGCCGCGGACGCTCCCCGTCCAGTGGGCGAGGTGACGCCGGCCTCCTGCAGGCGGAATGTCCTGGCGCCGAGCTCGTACGGCAACACGAGAACGCAGGATCGCGGCCGTCACTCGGGCGCCGCTCGCGACGGATCCGCCGTGGCCCCGTTCGGCCCAGACCCCCGGACGCCACACCGTGGGCGCGATCGGCGGCGCCGTCGCGACACGGCCGACCGATCCGGGTCCGGCCTCGCACGGTGACCGGCCGAGTGGGGGTCCAGAATAGGCCGATGACATCACCTCAGGCCGCGACGACGGGGACCGGACCGGGTCATCCAAACGGCGTCGAGACGACCTCGCCGCGGCCACCGACCGGGGGCGACATCGTCTGGATCGCGGTGATCGCCGTGCTCAAGGCGACGATCGTCGCGCTGGCCGTCGATGCCTTCGTCAACTCGACGTCGCCGCGCTTCAGGGGCAAGGCCATGCGCGCTCGAGCCGTCGGCTACACAGGCGCGCTGCTGGTCGTGCCGCTGGCCTGGCGGATGCGCGGTCGCGACGCGCCGTACCCTCGCGAGCTCGACCTGGCGGTCGCGTTGCCGCTGCTGGCCGACGCGGCCGGCAACGCGGTCGGGATCTACAACCGGGCCCATGTCGACGACGCCATCCATTTCGCCAATGGCGCCCTGCTGGCGTCGGTCGTCGGCGCCCTGGCGACCCCGCGGGCACGGACGTCGTGGGAAGCCGCCGGAGCGGCGACGGCCGTCGGGGTCGCGGCGGCCGCCGGCTGGGAGATCGCGGAATGGACGGCGGCCAAGCTTGGCGCCACGGGGATGGACCTCACGTATGACGACACGATGGCCGACCTCATCGAGAGCAGCGCCGGTGCGCTCCTCGGCGGGCTCGTCACGCTCCTGCGCCATCCGGCCCGATTGCGTCGGATCCCCGGTCGCAGCGGGGACCCGATCGTCGGAAGAGGGCCCCACGGCGGCGCCTGACGAGCGCCCGGCGCCAGCCCTGTGGCGACTGGAGGTCCGGTTCCTCGGTCACGCTACGCTGCTCCTCGAGGTCGAGGGCATGCGCGTGCTGACCGATCCCTTCCTGCGATCACGCCTTGGACCGCTCCAGCGCCACGGACCGCTGCCGGATGCCCGCGACCTGGCCGGGCTCGATGTCGTGGTCATCACGCATGGTCACCAGGATCATTTCGATGCCGCTTCGCTGGCCGAGATCCCGGGGCGACCGCTGTTCGTCGTCCCACGCGGGCTCGGCGCCGCCACGCGCCAGGCGACCGGTGGTGCCGTCGAGGAGGTCGTCGAGGGCGATCGCGTGACGGTCGGTGGCCTATCGATCACAGCCCTCCCCGCCCGCCACTGGATCTCGCCCGGGTCACCGAGAGCGCAGCCGCTCGGCTACCGGATCGCGGCCGGTGTCGCGACCTATTTCGCCGGGGATACCGGACCGTTCGACGGGCTGCGGGATCTGGCCGGGACCGTCGACGTCGCGTTGCTGCCGGTCTGGACCTGGGGTCCGCACCTGGGCCCCGGCCACCTTGGCCCACGGTCGGCAGCGGAGGTCGTCCGTGACATCGGCGCGTCAGCGGCCGTCCCGATCCACTGGGGAACGCTCTATCCACGCCGTCTGCATCGGGTGTGGCCGGGGCCGCTGGCCGAGCCGGGCGACCGGTTCGCCGCACACGCGGCCAGGATCGCTCCGACGGTCGATGTCCGCGTGCTCCGACCGGGTGACTCGACGACCTTCTGACACCGCGCCGATACGATCGGCCGCGACCCGTCGACGATCGAGCGCACGATGGCCACACCGGTCGTCGTGGCCGCTTCGGAGACCGAGGCCCGGTCGTACCTCGACCGGATCCCGCCTGAGCGACGCGCACACGTGTTCGCAGGGACGCCTGATGGCGCTGCGGACGCCCTTCGCCCGTACCTGGACGCGGGCTTCACGGGCTTCACGTTCAACAACGCGCTCTACCGGACGCCGGACCAGATCGGCCTCGTCGGTCAGCTCCTCCGCCTGATCGGCGGCTGATCCGGCGGATCAGGCGGCCACCGGCGATCAGTGCGACGTCGTCGCACGATTCGGCCTCGTTCACGTACTGGGTCGTGACCAGCAGGGTTCGTCCCGCATCGCGCAGCCGGTGGAGCTCCTCCCAGACGCGGCCGCGCAGCATCGGGTCGATCCCAGCGGTCGGCTCATCGAGGAACAGCAGCGCAGGGTCATGGACGAGCGCGCAGGCAAGCTCGAGGCGCCGCTGCATCCCGCCCGACAGCCGTCCGGCCCGACGCCTGCGCACGTCCCACAGGTCGAGGAGCTGGAGGACCTCGCGGATCCGCCGTCGCCGCGACCAGTACATCATCCCGAACAGCGAACCGACGAAATCGACGTTCTCGCGGACCGTCAGGTCGGGATAGAGCGTGAAGGACTGGGGCATGTAGCCCAGCCGTTCGCGTGTCTGGCGACGGAAGGCGGTGGGCTGCTCACCCAGGACGCGGATCGTCCCCGATGTCGGCTCCAGGACACCGGTCAGCAACCGGATCGTCGTGGTCTTGCCGGCCCCGGACGGACCGATCAGCCCGAGGATGGTCCCGGCGGGGATGACCAATGAGATGCCATCGACCGCCAGCTGGTCGTCGAACCACATCGTGACCTGGTCGACCATGACCGGCGCGTCGGCCAGTTCGGCCGGTGGTCGGCCGGCGAGCTTCGTGGCGCCGGTCGTGGGAATGCTGGACGCTCGATCGTCTCCTGTCGTGGAACGCACTGGGACTCCCCGCACAAGACCGCGTGTTCGGCGATCGCACGTCGGGCCTGCTCCCGATCCGATTGCGCTGACGCGTGCGCCGTGCGAGCCCACCATCGCAGGCTCATCGCAACGGGACGCGCGGAAACGCCGCCGAGGGACCTCGGCGGCGCTCGCAGGTCGAAGGCTTGGCGCGGTCAGCCGATCAAGCCACACACATCGATGGTCCGGCCATGCGCGACGCCGACCGCGACCAGCCCGAAGTCCGCGTCGAGGGCAAAGGCGTGGTTGCCGATCGTCCCGTAGAAGACCCGTCGAAGATCGGCAGGCCGTGACCGTGGAAGTATTGAATCAGGGATCCATCGGGCGCGTAGACATCGCGGCCCGGACCACCGACGTTCAGGTCGGTCGACGCGCCGGTCACATCATTGACGACCCGGATCCGGAGACTCCCGCTGATGATGTCGCGGACGAGGTTCCCGTCTCTGTCCGTCCAGGTCTTGATCGTCTCGCGATTGACCAGCACATCGACATGGATCGGGAACTCGCAGGCAGTGCCTGCAGCGAAGACCAGGAAGGCCGGCGGGATGACCACGGGGTCCCGGCTCGGCTGCCCGGCACTCACCGGGGACGCCACCGCCAGGAGACCCGCGACGGCCAGGAACAGACCGATCGATCGACGCATGTCCGATCCTCCAGGTATGGCCGCGCCAGTCGCGGAGTGCAACGGCTGAGGCCACGAGGTCCTCGAAGCGTGCCCGGACACGCTTGCCGCGCGCTTGCCGATGGCTTGCGTTCGGAGTGAACGCGCGCCGATACTGCGGCGTCGCTGGCCCGTGTGGAGGGACGATGCGTTATCGCCTGCTTGGCGCGTTGGAGGTCGAAACCGACGACGGTCGCCCGGTCAACGTGGCCGCGCCGAAGCGACGCGCCCTCCTCGCCGCCCTGCTGCTCGCCGGGGACCAGCCGAGCTCGGCCGACCGCTTGATCGAGAGCCTCTGGGGCGTCGACCCGCCGCCGGCGGTGATCGAGTCGCTGCAGGCACACATCTCGCGCTTGCGGGCAGAGCTTGGTCCAGGCCACCTCCTGACCGTCCCATCCGGTTATCGCATGGAGCTTGGCGACGGCGACTTCGACATCTGGGCCTTCGAGGGGTTGCTCGCCGCCGGACGTGACGCGGTCCGCGCCGCACGATGGCCGGACGCCTCGCGCATCCTGACCGAGGCCCTCGACGTGTGGCGCGGGCCAGCGCTCGCCGATTTCACTTTCGAGCTGTTCGCGCAACCCGAGATCGCGCGGCTGGAGGAGCTCCGGCTCTCGGCGCTCGAGGACCGCATCGATGCCGATCTGGCGCTCGGACGGCACGCGGCACTGACGGCCGAGCTGGGCGCGCTTGTCGCGACCCAGCCGTCGCGCGAGCGGCTGTGGGGCCAGCTGATGCTGGCGCTCTATCGGTCAGGGCGCCAGGCGGACGCCCTGGCCGCATATCGCCGACTGCGAAGCGGGCTGGTCGATGATCTGGGCATCGACCCATCGTCCGATATCACGGATCTGCAGATCCGGATCCTGCGCCAAGATCCGACTCTGGCCGGCCCGCCGAGTGGCCCGATCCAGGCATCGATCCGGCTGCCGCTTGCCCTGACCTCGCTGGTCGGGCGTCGGGCCCAGCTGGAGCAGGCGACGACGATCCTTCGCAGCCATCGGCTGCTCACGCTGACCGGACCGGGTGGGGTCGGCAAGACGCGCCTGGGGGTCATGGTCGGCTACGCGCTGCTGGCCGAGCATCCGGACGGTGTGTTGTTCGTCGACCTCTCGGCCGTGCGCGATCAGGCCATGGTGATGGCCACCATCGGCGCGGTCACCGGCGGTGGCGAACGGCCCGCCGAGGTCATCGGCGATCGGCGGATGCTGCTGGTCATCGACAACTTCGAGCAGGTGCTCGAGGCGGCCGGCGAGATCGCCGTGTTGCTCACGCGCTGCCGAAACCTGCGCATCCTCGTGACCAGCCGGGCGCCCCTGCGGGTCGGCGGCGAACGTCAGCTCGAGGTTCCCCCGCTGACCGGCTCGGATGGGGCGACGCTGTTCGAGGAGCGCGCTCGGGCGGCATTGTCGGCCGTCGACTTCGAGACCTCACTGGTCGACGACATCGTGGCCCGGCTCGATGGCCTCCCGCTGGCGATCGAACTGGCGGCCGCCCGGATCCGACTCCTCAGCCCCGAGGCGCTGCTGGAGCGACTGGGCGCCCGGCTCGCGCTTCTCGGCGGTGGGCCCCGCGACGCCCCGGCGCGCCATCGGACCCTTCGCGCGACGATCGAGTGGAGCTACGAGCTGCTGACCCCGTCGTCACGCGCGGCGTTCCGCAAGCTGTCCGTGTTCGGTGGTGGCTTCGACCTTCCGGCCGCGCTGGCCGTGGCCGAGATCGACATCGACGGCCTCGCCGAGCTGATCGACCAGAGTCTCGTAAACCGGATCGGCGACCGCTACGCGATGCTCGAGATCGTTCGCGAGTTCGCCGCGGCCGAAGCCGACGCCCACGCCGAAACGGCCGCGGCCCGTGATCGCCACCTGGCGCACATCCTCGAGCGGGCCTTGGCAACGAGTCGAGGGATGACCGAGGGCGGACCGATGGGTGGCAATCCGTGGATCCGACTACGGGCGACGGAACGCGAGAACTTCCGACTGGCCTTCGACTGGGCGGTGGCACGCCAGGACGACGACGCGATCGATCGGATGTTCCTCTCGATCGGGATGTACTGGCTGATGGTCGGTGCCGTCGACGAGGGCCTTCGCTGCGGAGCGATCGCCATCGACGCGGCTCGTCGTCTCGGTGACGGGCGCCGGCTGAAGACCCTGATGGTCGCTAGTGAGTTCCCACGGTTCGGCGGCGACCTCGAGCGGGCCATCGTGCTCAAGCTCGAGGCGGCCGACCTCGCGCGAGCCGGCGGGGACCTGCCGGAGCTCGCGACCGTGCTGGACGATCTTGGCTGGGCCTACGGCCGGCTGGGCGCCTTCGACGAAGCGCGGGCGTGCCTCGCCGAATCGCTGGCCATCCGCGACCGCACGCCCGAGGACGAGCCGTTCGATCGAGGCCACACCTTCGGGTCACTCGCCGAGGTCGCCCTGATGCAAGGTCGATTCGCCGAGGCCGAGGCACTCGTGGCGGCGATCGATCGCGTGGAGGAAGGTGCTGAGCTGTGGCCCGACTGGATCGTCGAGACGAACTGGCTGCGGGCCATGACCCTCCACGCGGCAGGACACGACCGCGAAGCGAAGGTGCGGTTCCTCGAGGTCGTGCGCGACGCTGCCGATCTCGGGTTCCGGATGATCCTGGTCGATGCGCTCGATGCCCTCGCCGCCATCGATCGCGACGACGACCCCGCCCGCGCCGCACTCTTGCTGGGCATGGCGGATCGGCTCCGGGCGGAGGCGCGGGCCGGGACCTGGGATGCGGCCGAACGCGCGCGGACCGTGGATCTCGTGACCGCAGCACTCGGCAGGGACGACTACGAGCGCCGCCGCTCGGCTGGCCACGCGATGAACCTGCCGGCCATCGCCGAGGCGGTTGCCGCGGCCTCGTAGGGTTCAGGGCAGCGGCCATCCAGTCGGCCAGGGCGACCTCGTGGAGCAGTCGGGCGCTCTCGCTGGGTGCCGCTCGGAATCCGTCCTGACCCGTCCCCGGTCAGCCGGTCGGCCGGTCATCCGGTCAGCCGGTCAGCCGACGAGGGTCGCCAGCATGCCGACGACCGTGTCGGGCTCCGGCATGCCCTCGATCTCCGCGCGGAAGACGCTGGCCGTCGCCGCATACCGCGCATCTTCGAGCAGGCGGGCGATCGAATCGCGAACGCGGTCGGGCGTGACCTCGTCCGGCAGAAGCCGAAGTCCAAGGCCTGCGCCGGCGATCCGCTCGGCGTTCATGAACTGGTCGGCGCCCTGCGGGACGGCCAGGAGCGGGACGCCCGCCCTCATCGCGCCGATCAGCGCTCCGGAACCGGCGTGGCTGACCATGACCTGGCTGTGCCGGAGAACCTGCGCCTGCGGGATGTAGCGCGCCACGTGAACGTTGTCGGGCTGGAGTCCGAGGATCTGTGGGTCCGTCCCGTGACCGACCGTGGCCACCACGTTCGCATCGGCAGAGCCAAGCCCCTCAAGGATCGCCCGGAACCGCTCGACCTCGTTGAAGATCGTGCCCATGGTCAGATAGACGGTCGGGCGAGCGGGCCGGCCAGCGATCCAGGCCGCGAATGCCGGATCGGGCGGTCCATCGACCTCCCGCGGTTGCAACGGCGCGACGCTCGACAGGGCCGCGATCTCAGGGAACTGGAGGCTCGGCGGGCAGATGTCGAGGTATAGCTCACCGCCGAGCCCGCCGACGCCCGGGTTCGCCACACCGGCGTCGGCAGCGATCGGCTCCAGGACATCCGTCGCTGCCTGTCGAAGGGCCAGCGGGCGCAGCAGGCCGACGCTGTGTTCAGCGTGCGCGATGCCGCTGACCTCCGCCGCGATCGCGCCGGCCATCTCCGCGCTGTCATGGATGAGCAGGTCGGGCCGCCACCGGTCCAGGACGCCTCGCAGGTCGGCGAGCATGGGCGGCACTCGCACACGTCCGAACATCCCCGGATACTGGTACACGGGACGATCCTGTGGCGGGATGTCGTCCCAGTCGGGCACCGTCGCGAGGAACCGAGCCAGTCCCTCCAGGCGGTCCAATCCGGCCGGAAACACGGTGAACCCGACCGCCGTGACGGACGCGCAGAACCCGGGATCGGTGGCGAACGCAACTTCGTGACCGGCCGACTCGAACGCCTTGGCGAGCGGCACCAAGGGGTTGAAATGCCCGAACCCGATCACGCACGTGAACAGGACCCTCATGTCCAGAGCCTCATGCCGGCGAGCCTATTGCATCGGGTGAGATGATCGGCCCATGGTCGAGTATGGCAATGGCGTGGGCCAGGTGGCGGGTAAGGCGGGTGGCGGCGGTGGCGGCGAGACGTCCATGGACGTCGGTGCCTCGCTGAGTCAGTTCGTGACCGCCTCGGCGCACACCATCTCGACGATGCCGCCGGCGGCCCTGGTGGCCGGTGTCGTGGTCGTCCTGCTCGGGCTGATGTTCCTGCGACGAGCTTTCTAGCGCGCGGTCATCCCGGGTCTCGCAGCATCGGGCTCTCCTGGATGGCCCAGCTGTTGCCATCGGGGTCGTCGAAGAAGCAGAACGAGTTGTAGTCCCCGCCCTTCCCGTCCGCCCAGCCGCCTTCACCCATGTGCCGCACCGGGCTGAGATCGACGCCGCGCTCGACCAGCTGCGCGTGCGCCGCCTCGATGTCGCCGACTGAGATCTGCAAGCCCTTGAGCGTGCCAGGCACCGAATCGACCAGCCCCGTGCCGATCGTGATCGAGCACGCCGAGCCCGGCGGCGTCAGCTGCACGACGCGCATCTCGCCCATCCGCTGGTCCACGTCGACGATGAACCCGAGCTGGTCGCTGTAGAAGGTCTTGGCTCGGTCGACATCCGAAACCGGGACGACGATCAGTTCCAGCTTCCAGTCCATCGGGTACTCCTCCATGATGGTTCGGACATCGTGGTCAAGGACGATCCGGTCACGGTCGCTCGGCCAGGAGCCGTTCGGGCGCCCGAGAGCGCCAGCCGTCACGCACGACCGCCTGCAGCATATCGACGTCGATCACCGGCAGGCGGACGAGGATCGCCGCATAGCCGTCGTAGTGCGGCTCGGTGAAGAAGGTCGCCGGATCCATGTCGATCAGGGTCTCCTTCTCGGATTCGTGGGCGATCCGAACGACCCGGACATCCGGGTCGGCGACCCGTGGCCGTTTCGGATCGACCCGCTCGCGCCACAGCCACACGAACACCTTGCCCCTGACGAGGAATCGGTAGTCGTCGGGGTCCTCGGTCGTCTCCGGCAGCGCCAGGGCGATGCGACGGACGTCGACCTGCGTTGCCACCTCAGCAGTATCGCAAAGACCTGGCCAGTCGGTCATCCGGCGTCGCCGCGCTGCGCGCGAGACCATTGATCCGACCCTTTCCAACGACGTCGAATGCGCGGGCACCGAAATCAACACGACCCCACGATCGCGCCGACGAGGCATACTCACGATCATGCGATTCCGCACGGAGATCCTGTCCAGCGGCAAGACGGCGGCCGGCATCCAGGTCCCGCCCGAGGTCGTCGACGCCCTCGGGACGAGCCGTAAGCCGGCCGTCAAGGTGAAGATCAACGGCTACACCTATCGAAGTACGGTCGCGACGATCAGCGGGGCGTTCATGGTCGGGGTCAGCGCCGCCGTCCGCCGGGACGCGGGTGTCGCGCCGGGCGAGGTCGTCGACGTCGAGCTCGAGCTCGATACGGAGCCCCGCGAGGTCGTGGTGCCGGCCGACCTGGCCGCCGCGCTGGACGCCGTGCCGGAGGTGCGTCGCTTCTTCGACGGCCTGTCGTATAGCAACAAGCGTCGTTTCACCATGCCGGTCGCCGACGCGAAGACGCCCGAGACGCGCGAGCGACGGATCGAGAAGGCCGTCGCGACCCTGCGCGAGGGCCGGATCTAGGTCCGGCCGGACCCAGGTCGGCGACGACGGCATGGCCTACGAGTCCGAGCCGACCCGGCTGGCGGCGCGGTCCAGCCGCTCGATCCTGGTCGCCGTCGCCCTCGTCGTCATCGGGTTCGGCACGGTCATGGCGGGTCTGGCGTCGGTCCACGCTCCGACCGACGGGTCGCCGCCGGCCTCCCAGGCTGGCGATACCCACCAGCCTGGCAACGCCCAGGCGGTCGTCTCGCCATCACCGCTCGTCACGGCTTCGCCGGCTGCATGGCCACTCGCGCCGGTCGGGCTCCGGGCGTCCATCCGCTGCCACGCGGTGGCTGACCCGCGCTGCACGGCCGTGGCACAGGCGGCCGCGAACGCGTTGCGGGCGCTCGGCGATCCGGCGCTGCCGCCGCCCGTCACGATCGAGGTCTGGCGAACGATCCTGTGCGCCTCGACATTCGACTGTCCGCCCCAGCGCCTGACCGGGCGGCAGCCGGCCGGCAGCGTGGTGGTCGGGTTCGGTGCCGCGGCGGCGGACGTCTGGATCAATGTCACGGACAGCGATGGGCCGCACGCGGGGCCGCTGTCCGGGAGCCTCGAGGCGTGGGTCATCGCGTCAGGACCGTCGTGACCGGAGCGCGCTCGTGTACCCTGCCCCCGACATGATCGATCCCTGCGCCGTGCGTCCCCTGGACGCATGGTTCGCCACCATCTCCAACAGGAACGGCTGATCCGCCCCTTCCGGAACTAGCGTCGGAGGAAGGGGCGGGACGGACGCGTCGCTGCCGCACGACCGCATCGGCCGGGCTGCGACTCGTCGTCCCGCGTGATCGATCGAGGGAGATGACGATGCCGATGCCGCATCGCACGTTCGCCCAGGTAGCGAAGCGACGTCTCACGGGCAAGGAAGGGCGCGAGCGGATCCGCGAGGTCAACGCACTGCTCGGCGAGCTACCCGACTATCGCAATGGACCCTATGCGGACCTGCGGAAATGGCTGTTGTCGGAGATCGAGGACACCCGTGTGCGCGCGGGTGCCGTCCACCGCGACTCGATCGCGGTCCGGCGCGAGGGTGCTGCCCAGATCGCGCTCGTCGGGCCGCCGAACGTGGGCAAGTCGTCGCTCCTCCAGGCCCTGTCGGAGATCCAGATCAAGACCGGTGATTACCCGTTCACGACACTCCGACCGGTCCCGGCCCTGACTCGCATCGGCGGCGTCCTCGTCCAGCTGGTCGAGATCCCGGGCCTGATCGGCGGAGCCGCGGCCGACCGGGGCGGAGGGCGGGCGCTGCTTGGCGTGTTGCGCACCGTCGATGCCATCGTCTACTGCTGCCGCGCCGGAGCTGACCCCGCGGAGCTCCGCACCGTCTTCGCGGAGGTGGACCGGGCGGGCATCGAGAAGCCGGCCATCCTCGCCGTCACCCGGGCCGATGAGGCCGATGCCGATGCGGCCGACCGTCTCGCGGTCGCGTTCGCGGATCTCCCGGTCGTGGCGGTGTCCGTGCTCGATGAAGGATCGCTCGACGCATTCCGGACCGCCGTCTGGCAGTTGACCGGGCTCATCCGGGTCCGATTGCGCAAGGATGCGACGACCGACCCAGACCCGCTCGCCCTCGTGCCGGGCTCGACCGTCGCGGACGTCGCGGACTGGGTCCATCACGACCTGGGCACAAGTTTCACGGGCGCCAGGGTGTGGGGCCCATCGGCCCGCTTCGACGGCCAGCGCGTGGGCCGGGATCACGAGGTCCGCGACGGCGACACGGTCGAGATCGTGCCCTGACGACATCGGGGTGGGCGCATTTTCACGGGCTGGACCGGGCACGGCCGGTCAGGTACGCTGCCGACTTCGCTGGGGGTCCCCCCACGGTCATGGGTCGATGGTCCTCCCCATGAGCGTCCCGGCCTGACCCGTCGGGACCTGTCGTGCCTGACCCGAAGGGGTGATTGTCCGGCGCCCGAGCCGTGGCCATGCTCGGGGCCCGATCAAGCGAGGTACCCCAACTTGCCTCAGGCCGTCGCCCATCGTTCCCCGCGCCCCTCGCTGGCCGACCTGGTCGCCGCGGCGATCATGTCCGCCCTGCTGCTCTTCGCGCTGACCGCCGTGACGACACCCGGACCCGTCCTCGGGGCGACGGTCACCAAGGCAGCACTCTGCTCAGCGAATCTGCGCACCTCGGCAACGACCACCGCACGAGTCCTCGTCTCGATCAAGACCGGCACCAAGGTGACGGTCGCGACGAGCGTCAACGGCTCCGCCTGGAAGGCCAGCTGTGCAGGCAAGACGGTCTCCGGGAATAGCTGGTATCGGATCACGGCGGTCGGTAGCAAGTCGGTCAAGGCCCTTTACGGCGTGACCTACCTGTACGCCGCGTCCGGCCTGTTCACGTCCGTCGCGCCGCCGCCCACCGTCAAGTACGCGGCCTGCGGCGTGTACCTCCGGAGCAGTGCGTCGACGGCGGCCACCAAACGCAAGCTGCTCGCGACGAACACGCCGGTGGCCATCGTCGCCACGGTCAGCGGCGGTGCCTGGAAGACGACGTGCGCCGGCAAGGCCGTCGCCGGCAACACCTGGTACCGGATCACCGCCGTCAGCGGACAAAGTGTCCAGGCCCTGTTCAACACGACCTATCTGTACGCCGCAGCCGGCCTGTTCAAGACGGCCCTGGCCCCCGCGGCGCTCCCGACGCCGACCCCGGCGCCGACCCCGAAGCCGACCCCGACGCCGACCCCGGCGCCGACCCCGAAGCCGACCCCGGCGCCGACCCCGACCGCCTCGCCCTCCCCCACTCCGACGCCTGCACCCCCGACGAACCCGAGGATGGCCGAGGGCGTCGACGTCAGCAATTGGCAGGGGCCCATCGACTGGACGGCGGTCGAGACGGCGGGCAAGACGTTCGCCTACCTGAAAGCCTCGCAGGACACCGTCTTCGTGGACTCGACCTATGCCACCAACCGGGCGCAAGCCGGCGCGGTCGGGCTCTACATCGGGGCGTACCACTTCGCGATCCCCCTCACCGCCGCGGGCGATGCGGTCGCGCAGGCGAACCACTTCATCGACGTCGCCAAGCCCGCCAAGGGCGACCTCATCCCGGTCCTCGACCTTGAGAAGAGCGGCGGCCTGTCGCAGACCGCGCTGACTGCCTGGGTCAAGGCGTTCATGCAGCGCGTCTACGAGCGGACCGGCGTCCGGGCCGTCATCTACTGTTCGCCGAGCTTCTGGAAGACGTACATGGGCGACACGACCTGGTTCGCCGTGAATGGCTACGAAGTCCTGTGGATCGCCCATTGGACGACCGCGGTCAGCCCGACGTTGCCGGCGGCCGCGTGGGGCACCAAGGGCTGGACATTCTGGCAGTACACCTCGAGCGGGACGGTGCCCGGCATCTCCGGCCGGGTCGACCTGGATCGCTACAACGGCACGGACTTCACGAAGGTGCGGATCCCGTAGGTCGGCCGCATCCCGGCCCGCTGGGCCTCAGACCGCGTGGATCGGCGGCTCCGTCGCGAGCGGCACGAAGGCGACCGCTGTCAGCTCGCCGGTCTTGGGATCCGCCGTCAGCGTGAGGTCCAGGTCGCCCCGCCCCCCGGTCAGCCGCCAGGTCGCGGTGGTGATCCCGTCACCAGCCATCACCTGGCCCAGCTTGACCGGCCCGAACTGCGCCTCAGCGGCTCGCAGGGCCCGCCAGGTCGCTGCGGCATCCAAGCCGTCCGCAAGGCGAAGGGAGGTCGGCCAGGCGGGCCCGGGTGTCCGCAGAGACGTCGTCAGTCGCTTGGCAGCCTTGATCAATCTCGTCGGCGGTTCCGGGACCGAGGTCAGCCCCAGCGCCTGGACCCTGGGGGGTCGCTCCGGGCTCATCAGGACCTCGATCCGGACGCGTCCGCGGTCGCCTCGCATCCACCAGGCTAAGTGGGACGGCCCGTGCGTTTCGGGCTCGACCGATGGATCCGCCATGAGGGCGCCGTGGACCTTGCGCAAGCGGTCGATGGCTGCCCGGCGACGGGCCAGCGGCTCGTCGAGCTCGACATTCATCGAGAAGAGCGCCGTTGCGTCGGCTTCGTCCCAGCGCTTGAGCAGGCGTTCCACGCTCGCCCGGGCCGCGATCGTCTGCGGCCAGGGGACGACGCGTCGCGTCCGGTCGGGCAACCGCCGGACCAAGCTCGCCAGCGCTTCGACCACGGGGTGCAGCGTCGGCGCGTACCGGGCGTTGCCGAAGGCGATGACCCCGATGCCCGACGCCGGATGCCAGCGCATGTTCGAGCCGAACCCGGGATATCCGCCCCCGTGGCCCACGACCCGACCCAGTCGCAGGTCGTCCGAGACGAACAGGCCATAGCCGTAGCCCCCGCTGGACAGGGTCGGGGGCAGCTCGACCGAGCGCCAGGTGAGCTCCGGCTCGATCGATCGCTGGACCTGTTGCATCTCCCGGCGCGTGGCCCGGTGCAACGGGTGATTGCGATCGGCGTCGCCGCGGGGCGGGTACGCATCGGTGAAGCCGGCGACCCAGCGGGCCAGATCCTCGACCGTCGTGAGCACTCCGCCCATCGATGCCAGGGCGCCATACGGATCGATCGCCTCTTCGAGCCAGGCATCGTCGCGCCGGACGTGACCGTGCGCGAGCCGGTCGGCTGGGATCTCGCTTGGGACGTACGTGGTGGCGGTCATGCCGAGCGGCTCGAGCAGACGCGCGCGGACGAAGTCCTTGTACTCGAGGCCGGCCACGTTGGTGATCACCCGCCCGAGGATGCCGTAGCCCAGGTTCGAGTACTCGTACCTCGTGTCGGCCGGCCAGGCCGGCAGCCACGGGCCCCGGAGCAGGGTCGAGAACCGGCGCAACGGGAGACCCTGCTGGCGATCGCCCCACGGATCGTCCGTCGGCAGCCCGGCCGACATCGTCAGCAGGCTGCGGATGGTGACCGGCGGCGAGTCGGCGGGATGACCGGCCTGCGCCGAGGCCAGCTCCGGGACCCACGCCACCACGGGATCGTCGAGCCGGAGACGGTCCTCGTCGCGGAGCAGCAGGATGGCCGCCGCGGTGAAGCTCTTGGTCATCGACGCGATCCGGAAGACGCTGTCGCGCGCGGGTCGGGCCTCGTCGCCGGCCCTCAGTGTGCCGTGCCCGCCGGCGTGGACGAGGCCGCCGTCGACGATCACGCCGTAGACGATGCCCGGCGCGACCTGACGTGCCGCGAACCGCTCGAAGATGCCATCGACGTCCTTCAGGGCAGCTGTCAACGTCATGCGTCGATCGTACCGGCGGCGGTCGCGAGACGGGTCGAGGCGCTGACGTCCATCCACCACCCATGATGACGTGGCCCGCCGATCCGGGTATGAAAACGCTCGAAGGAACCCGCACGCCGGTCGCCCGCACGGTCAGGCGGCGGTCCCCTCCTGCGCCTCCTGTGGCGGCCCGATGTCGATCGGGTTGGCGATCGGGTCCTGGCTCCATTCGAACCAGCCGCCGTCGTAGACCGCGATCCGCTGCCAACCCTGCAGATAGGCATAGAACCACGCCTCGCTGGCCCGCCAGCCCGTCCCGCAGTAGAACGCCACCCGCTTGTCGGGGGTGATGCCGGCCTCGGCCCAGTTGGCCGCGATCTCCGGGTAGGCCCGCATCGCGTTGTCGCTGTTGCGGTAGTGCTGCATGTGGTAGGCGTCGCTGCCGCAATTGCCCCACACGTCGCCCTTGATCCGTCCTGCCGGGCCGATGTGGTCGTAGCCGCTGACATCGCCGATGTGCTCGCGCCAACTGCGGACACTGACGAGGGCCGCGCCGGCCGGATCGGCCAGGATCTCCCTGGCCTCCTCGATGTCGACGATGACCTCCGGGCGGAGCGGGACCTGCACCCCGAACGACGGCACGGGCGTCGGTGGCCGGTCCACGGTCTCGAGCGGATTGCCGGCGCGGACCCACCAGTCGTAGCCGCCGTCGAGGAGGCGGACGTCGTCCACGCCGGCATAACGCAGGATCATCAGGGCGCGGGTGGCCGCGATCTGACCGGCTCGCCGGCCGGGCCACTTCTCGCCGGCGTGGCCCTCGGTATCGCGGCCGTACACGACGATCGTCGTTGTGTTGGTGATGCCGAGCGCTCGCAGGGCGGCGTCGATCGCCGCCGGCGACCGGCGGTTCCAGTCGGCTGGATCCTCCAGCCAGCTGGTGTCGAGGTAGAGCGCGCCCGGGATGTGGCCTTCGGCGTATTCCTCAGGTACCCCGAAGTTCACGTGGAACAGACGGAACTCGCCCGTCGGTGCGGCCTCCGGCCGGCCGCCATCGAGGACCTCGCGAAGCCACTCGGTGTCGACGAGCTTGTCGAAGTTCGGGAGACGGTCCAGCGGACGATCGGCGTCCGCCGCCCAGGCCGAAGGGCCGTCGTCGTACGTAGCGGCACCATCGACGCCCCGCTCGTCGAGCTTGGCGACGAACCGTGCCGCGTCGTCGGGACCGTCGCCATACACGACGATGTCGCGGCCCGCGATGATCCCCTTCGAGTCGAGCAGGCGGCCGATCTCGACGTCGTCGATCGTATCGAGCCAGGCGATCGGGAGGGCGACGGCGCCAGGCAGGTGGCCGCCGCGGGCGAGGCCGCCGCGCCGCCAGCCGTTGTAGGCGACGAGCGGCCGGACGTCGACGACGGTGAGATTCGGGTCATCGAGTCGGGCCTGGAGGGCCTCGGTGGAGATGGTGGTCATGGGGTCCCCGTGTGACGGGCGCGGGATCGGGCAACAAGACACCCCTGTCCAGACAGGGGTGTGGATGTGGTCCGGCGTGCGGTTCGGTCTCGTCGCATGGCTAGATCCACCACCTGCCCTGCATGGCACAGGGGCGACACGGACAGGAGCAGATGAGCGTGGCGGCAGTCATCGTTGCCGGATTGTGACATCGGCGACTCTCGCATGGCAAGACCCGGGCAGGCTCGTAGGGTCTCGGTGCGGTCACAGCCACGCCTCCGCGACGCGAATGCGGCGGTCCGCGGCTTCGGTCGCCATGAAGGCCAGGAGTCGCTCGCCCTCATCGGACAGCGCCGCGGCATCGCTCTTCGAGAGCCGGCCGAGTGGCTTGAGGGTCAGGCTGGCGACACCGCGTTCGCGTTCGACACGCCACGTTCCGGCCACGAACCCGTCGAGGGTGAAGGTGCTGATCGGTTCATTCGTTGGCGTGGCGATGCTCCGGACTGCCCCAGGCGGGATCGAACGCGACCGGTCGGCGTACGACAGCAGGATGTTCTCGAAGTCGTACAGGAATCGAGCCGGCGCCGGGGTCCGGGAATCCGGGCGAGGTGCATCCGGCAGATCGAACAGCTCCCGGCCGCGCTCATCCCGGAACGTCAGGAGGCTCGACCGCAACCCATCGAAGACCTCACCCAGCCTCGTCAGGCCGCACCATGCCTGGGCGTCCATGACGCTCGCCGGACCGAATGCCCCGAGATACCGCCGGACGAGGGTCTGGCGGGTCATCGGTTCGGCTGGAGGCTCGCCCAGCCACGCTTCGATCGAGGTGTGGGCGATCGGCCCGCTCCGACCCCACAGTCCGCGGGGCGGTACCTGGACGAGCGGGACGCCGGTCCGAACCGCCTGCTCGAGCGCGAACCGGTCGCTATCCGGCCAGCAGGTCAGCAGGTGATCGCCGAGCGCCTTGAACGTCCGGGGCTCCTGGTCGACGAAGGTGCGGCCCATCTCGATGACCGCCCCCTCGTCGACGCCGACCAGTCGCTTGCTGGACTGGCCCTTCTGGACCTGGTCGAGGACGGGCTGGACGAGCGGCCGCAGACCCCAGGCGTCGCGCGCAGTGACCAGATGGATCGTCCCGCGCATCAAGGCCATCCGGACCACCGACCGATCGAGCAGGAGGCTCGAGAGCTGTTCGCCTTCGAAATGCGCCAGGCGCGTCCACAGCCCGGTGTACGCCGTGTGCGGAGTCTGGGCCTGGAGACCGACCAGGTGCTCGATCGCCTCCGGGATCCCCATCGACGATCGCTCGAGCAGGAGCTGTCGCGCCAAGGTCGCGCGGTTCAGATCACGCGGCGTGAGGGCGGGTCCGTCCGCCCGGGCTCGTGGCATGGTCCGTCAGATGCCAGCGATGACCATCCCGATCGGCAGGATGACCGTCGGCGCCACGAACGCGACGATGCCGACAGCATCCGGCACGACCGTGATCATCCGTCGTGGGTTCGGTCGGAGTCGCACGGCCGCAGTATGCAGCGCCCCGGGGCGACGTTGCGCGCCGCCGCGGCCGGACGCGCCAGCGCGCTAGCATCTGTGGATGACGGAACGGCACGCCTCCCTCCTGCGGGGCATCAACGTCGGCGGCCACAACCTCATCTCGATGGCCCGGCTGCGGGCGCTGTATGAGGCCCTCGGCTGCGAGGACGTGACGAGCTACCTCCAGAGTGGCAACGTCGTGTTCCGGCGCTCGCGCGACCCGGCTGGCGTCAGCCACGGCGTCGAACGGGCGATCAAGCGCGAGCTCGGCCTCGATATCCGGGTGCTTGACCGGTCCCACGCAGACCTCGCGACGATCGTCGAAGCCGATCCGTTCCCCGACGCGGAAGCGAACCGCCGCCTGGTCATGTTCCTGTCCGCGGCGCCCGGCCCTGCGATCGCCCGTGAGATCGGCCACGTGACGCTCGGGCCGGACGAGGCCTACCTCATCGGCCGCGAGGTCCATCTGCATTGCCCCGACGGCGTTGGCAACAGCAAGCTGCCGGGTCTGCTCAGCGAGCGGCGGCTCGGAGTGACGGCGACGGCCCGGAACTGGCGGACGGTGACCCGCCTCCTCGAGCTGTCGAGCGCTCAGTCCTGAGGCCAGCGCTCCTCGAAGACCGTCTCCGAGGCCGGCAGACGCGCCTCACCAGGCGCCGACTTCGGGCGTTTCGCCGCCTCCGACGGGTGGCCGATGGCCACCACCGTCCACACGAAATGGTCCGGCGGGAGACCGAGCAGCGCCGCCACGACGGGGCGCCCATCGGTCCGGATCCACACGATCCCGGCGGCCAGCCCGAGCGACCCGGCGGCGATCAGCAGCCGCTCGGCCGCCCGACCCTCGTCGAACGCATGCTCGAGGTCGGCCGGGTCGTCGGACAGCACGATGGCGATCGCCAGCGGGGCGGTCCGGAGCGCGCGGGTCTGGGGCGCACCCGCCTCATGGACCGCCGCGATCGTCGAGTGGTCGCGGATGACGATGAATCGCCACGGCTGGCCGTTCCGGCTGCTGCCGGACCAGCGCGCGACATCGGTCAACGCGTCGACCTCGGCCGCCGTCGGTGGCTGCTCGGTGAACTCGCGAACCTGACGCGTCCGCAGGAGCGTCCCGACCTGCTCGCGCTCGGGTCTCGGGCTCATGACGGGTCGGCGCTGGGTCGGGCCTCTACGATCGTGGTCGGCGTGTCGTGGACCGCCGGGATCGAGCCCAGCCGGCCCGCCTGGTAGTCGGCGACCGCCTGCATGACCTCGTCGCGGGTGTTCATCACGAACGGGCCCATCCAGGCGACCGGCTCGCGGATCGGCCGACCGCCGAGGATGATGACGTCGAGGTTCGGACTCCGGCTGTCCACAACCGTCGAGCCGGTCACCGTGATGGCGTTGCCCTCGCCGAGGACCGCCAGCTGGCCGGCGCCGATCGGCTTGCCCTCGGGCCCCACGGTCCCCTGCCCCGCCAGCACGTAGACCAGCGCGTTGTAGTCGGGTCGCCACGGGAGCGACAGCCGCGCACCTGGGCTGAGCGTCGCGTGGACCATGGTCATCGGTGAGTAGGTCGAGCCGGGACCGGCATGCCCCGCGACGTCGCCGGCGATGATCCGGATGAGCGCCCCGCCGTCCGGCGACGAGACGAGGGCGACCTCGCTGGCACGCAGATCCTGGTAGCGCGGGGCGATCAGCTTCTGCGCGGCCGGCAGGTTGACCCACAGCTGGAGGCCATGGAACAGGCCGCCGCTGACGACCAGCCACTCCGGCGGCTTCTCGATGTGGAGGATCCCGGCGCCGGCCGTCATCCATTGCGTGTCGCCGTTGGTGATGACGCCACCGCCGCCGTTCGAATCGGCGTGCTCGAACACGCCATCGATCATGTAGGTGACGGTCTCGAAGCCGCGATGCGGATGCCACGGCGTGCCCTTGGGCTCACCCGGTGCGTACTCCACTTCGCCCATCTGGTCGAGGTGGATGAACGGGTCGAGGTCGGCCAGGTCGACGCCGGCGAAGGCGCGGCGAACCGGGAAGCCCTCCCCCTCGAAGCCTCGCGGCGCGCTGGTGACGCCGCGGACGGGGCGCGATCGCGCGACTGCCGGATCGGGTTCGGGGATCCTGGGCAGGATGCTGATGTCTTCGACGACGACGGCTGGCATGTGGTGTTCGACTCCTTCTGTCTGGACGCAGGATAGCAGGTCAGTAGTTGACCACGCAACTGTATTTCTGCTAGACTCAGTGGCACGACACCCCCCAGCCATCCCCAGCGACCCGGCAGAACTCCAGGAGCCCCACATGTCCGACTTCAACCACGACCTCATCGCCGACCTCCGCGCGCACGCGGGTCAGGCTTCCAGCGGCCCCTTCGTCGGCCGTCAGATGATCATCCTCAGCACGACCGGCGCGAAGACCGGCCAGGTCCGTGAGACACCGCTCGTCTACTCGCGCGATGGCGACGCCATCGTCATCGTCGCCTCGATGAGTGGCGCGCCGCGACATCCCGCCTGGTACCACAACCTCGTGGCCCATCCGCAGGTCACCATCGAGATCGGCGGCAAGCGCTTCGAAGCGACCGCCCACGTCGCCGAGGAGGCCGAGCGTCGACGTCTCTATGACCAGCACGCTCTGACCAACCCGAGCTTCCTCGAGTACGAGGCCAGGACCTCTCGCGTCATCCCCGTCATCGTCCTGCAGCGGCACGCGTCGTCCGCCGCCGCCTGACAGTTACGCTCCGCACGTGGCAGACGACGATGCGGAGCACGTTCGGCCGGCGACGTCGGCTGAGGCCGCGGACATCGCGGCGATGCACGTCGCGAACCGCGCCGCCTGGGACGAGGCGGCGGAGCGCTACGAGGGCTGGTTCGACGAGGCCGTCGAGCTGATCCGGTCCGGCGGCACCAACCTGTTCGGCGTCGAGACGGCGTTGATCGGCGACCTCCACGGTCGGTGCCGGCGCGCGATCCACCTCCAATGCGCCGGCGGCCGGGACACGTTGTCGCTCTGGAACCATGGAGCGGACGAAGTCGTCGGCATCGACTTCAGCCCGCGGATGCTCGAGCTCGCCGAGCGGTTGACGGAGGCGACCGGCGCACCGGCCCGCTGGATCCTGGCAGACGTGCTGGATGCGCCGGCTGAACTCGACGGCACGGGCGACCTCGTCTACACCGGACGTGGGTCGCTCATCTGGCTGCAGGATCTCGACGCCTGGGCGGCGGTCATCGCGCGCCTGCTGTCGCCGACCGGTCGGCTGGTCCTGTTCGAGGGTCACCCGGCCGAGTGGCTGTTCGACGTCGGGCCCGATGGGCGCTGGATCGCGACCGACTACGACTACTTCGGCGGGCCGGAAGCGTCGCGTGGCTGGGCCCCCGAATACATCGACCGGCTGTCGATCGCCGAGCCGCAGCAGAGCTGGAAGTTCGCCCGGGCGTGGACGCTCGGCGAGGTCATCACGGCGTTGCTCAGCGCGGACCTGCGTCTCGAGCAAGTGGCGGAATATCCGATCGACTGGTGGGGCGGCCACGCCGACGTCCGCGACGACGAGCGTGGCCGGATCCCGTTGTCGTTCTCCGTGACCGGTCGCCGCGGTCCGGCCTGAGCGCTCAGGCCTGGTCCAGGCCCGCGAACGGGCCGCCCGGCGCACGATCGACGCGGCTGACCGCGACGACAGCCCGGCGCCGGATCGGGCCGTAGACGTGCGGGTACGGCGAGTCCGGTATGTCGTACCGCCACAGCTCGTCGACGGCATCCAGGTCCACCGTGAGGGCCAGGAACGGCCGTGGGTCCGCAGCGTAGTACCGATCGAACGTCGCGCCGAGCGCCTCGACCCCATCAGTGCAGTGGATGAAGCCCTCGAGGGCGAGGGACGCGGCCGCGTAGGGCACGGCCGGATCCGACGCCCGCCAGACCTCGGCCGGGACCAGATGGAACGTCGGGCGCATCAGCCCGGCGGCTGGTCGATCGACACCCACGCCCGGTCGAGCGCCAGCTGGATGACCGTCGCCCGGTCGGCCACTAGGGCGGCACGCAGGGCCGGCTCGAAGTCCGCGTCGCGCTCGACCCGCACGCCTCGCGCGCCGCAGGCCCGAGCGATCGCCGCGAAGTCCATCGGCCCGAGGTCGCTCGCGACGCCCATGCCGGTCCCCCGCTCCTCCTGCCACATCCGGATCGTCCCGTAGCGCTCGTTGTCGAAGACCAGGACGACGACCCGCGCACCCACGCGGACCGCCGTCTCGAGCTCCGCCATCGTCATCCCCAGGCCGCCATCGCCACAGATCGCCACGACCGGCCGGTCGCGGTGGACGAGGGCGGCCGCGATCGCCGCCGGCAGGCCGTAGCCCATCGCCCCGGACGTCGGGCCGAGGAACGTCCCCGGCCGACGGAAACGGAAGCCGCGGCCGATCCACGCCGCGAAGTTGCCGGCATCGGTCGTCAGGATCGCGTCGTCCGGCAAGATGCTGCGGAGCGCGGTCACCGTACGCCCAGGATGGACGCCGGGGCCGTCCCACGGCTTCGCGTCGACGGTCGAGGCGACCTCGAAACGGGCACGATCGGCGCGGTTGTTGGCCTGGCGTGTGGCGACCAGCGCGGCGTCGAGGACGGCCCGGCCCAGGAGCCGCTCGTTGGCCGCCTTGAGGAACGCCTTGGCGTCGCCTGCGACGGCGATCTCTGGGGTCGTCGAGCCGGCCAGCGCGCCCGGCGCGAGGTCCACGTGCGCCCAGCGAAGCCCCGGGCGCGGCATCTCGTAGCCATAGGACGTGGCCTCGTTGAGCCGCGAGCCGATGACAAGCAGGGCATCCGCCCCGTCCAGCCGCTGCCGGACCGATGACGCGGCACCGAACCCGGCCATCCCGAGGAAGAGCGGGTGATCGTTCGAGATGACGTCGGCACGTCGCCAGGCGGCCACGACCGGGACCTGGAGCAGCTCGGCGAACCGGGTCAGCTCCGTCGAAGTGCGGGCACGCAGCACCCCGGCGCCGGCCACGATGACCGGCCGCTCGGCCGACGCCAGCAGCTCGATGACCGCGCGGATCTGCTCGTCGGTCGCGCGCGGCTGGCTTGGCCGCCCGGGCTCGGTCCGGACCTCGTCCGCCATCGGTTCATCGAGCAGGTCCTCGGGCAGCGACAGGTAGACCGGCCCGGGACGACCGCCAAGGGCCTGGCGCGTGGCCTCGGCCATGGCCGTCGCGACCTCGGCACCCGTGTGCGGTTCGGCGGCCCACTTGGCAAGCCGCCCGAGCGAGCCGACCTGGTCGATCTCCTGGAACGCCTCGCGCCCGAGCCAGCGACGCTCGACCTGGCCGACCGCCACGAACATCGGGGTCGAATCCTGGTGCGCGGTGTGGATCCCGATGCCGAGGTTCGTGCCGCCCACCGCCCGGGTCCCGAGGCAGACCGCCGGCCGCCCGGTCAGCTGGCCGTGGGCCTCGGCCATGAACGCCGCGCCACCCTCGTGACGCGTCGCGATGACGCGGATACCGGCGCCCTCGAAGGCATCGAGGAGACCCAGGAACGACTCGCCGGGGACCGTGAAGGCGTAGCGCACACCGGCGGCTCGCAGGGCGTCCGCGATATACCGCCCGACCGTCCGAGGGCCAGCCTCGGCGCCCGGTATCAGGTCAGCTGCCGGCGGCTCGGCCTCGGCGGTCCCCGCCCCGGCGGCGGGCTCGACGGCTTCGGCGGCGGCGGCGGCGGTCTCGGCCGCAGGCTCAGCCGTCGGCTCCCTGGCGGCGGCAGGTTCGGCGTCGACGGCAGGTTCGGCGTCGGTCGAGCCGGCGAAGTCGATGGTGGCGTGGTCGTCGGTCGGTGGGGTCGTGTCGAGCTCGGTCATGGCGACTGCGCTCCTTCGGTGGTCAGGGCCCCGGATCGGGGGCCGGTCAGCGGTAGTTCTCGAACTGCAGCGGGACCGGCAGGTCGAGGTCGCGCAGGCGGGTGATGACGCGCTGGAGGTCGTCTCGGCTCTTGGCTGATACGCGCACGGCGTCACCCTGGATCTGCGACTTCACCTTGGGGAACTCATCCCGGATGAGCTTCGTGATCTTCTTGGCTACCTCCTCGGACAGCCCCCGACGGAGGCCGATCCGCTGGCGAACCTTGTTGCCGCCCGCCTCTTCGACCTTGCCCCAGTCGAAGATCTTGAGCGACAGGCTGCGCCGGATCGCCTTCGACTCGATGAGGTCCTTGACGGCAGTCGCCCGGTACTCGTCGTCAGTGATGAGGATGAGCTCGTCCTTGGCCTGGCTCAGGTCGACGGTCACGCCCTTGAAGTCGAACCGCGTGCCGACCTCGCGTCGTACCTGGTCGAGCGCGTTGCGCAGCTCCTGCTCGTCGAAATCGCTGACGACGTCGAACGATTGCTCTCCGGCCATCGATCCTCCTCTCCTTAGCCGGCCGTGTCCGGCGCGTACCGTGTCCATTCGCGGAGGTGGCTCACCTGTCCGTCGGGCGCGACCTCCCCGGTCAGGAAGCCGGCCATGCGCACGACCTCGCCACCGGCGCGTCGCAAGAACGTCACATGCCAGGCCGCGAGCAGCGTATCGCCCGATACCCAGTGACGCTCCACCGTGAAGTCGACGTCACGTTGCGAAGCCGCAGCGTCCAGCAAGTATGCGCGGAGCGCGTTGTGCCCGACGAGCGGCGGCTTGAACGGGTCCTCGTGGTACTCGGCGTCTTCGGTGAAGAGGGCCACCCAGGCGTCGCCGTCGAACGTCTGCCAGGCCGTGCCGTACGCCTCGAGCCAGACGCCTGCGGCCGCGTAGTCGATCATCGGAGACCCTCCAGTCGTTCGAGCAGTCGTTCGCCGATCCGATAGCTGGCGCCACCGCCCATGACCAGCACCACGTCGCCGGGCCGGACCTCGTCGGCCAGCGCGTCGGCGGTCGCCTCGACGGTGCCCGGCGCCAGGACGGTCATCGTCGGCCGGATGGCCCGGACGGCGGCAGCCAGGTCCCTCGCGGACACGGAGGTCGTGTCGCGGTCTCGCCCGGCCCAGATGTCGGCGATGGCGACAGCATCCGCGCCAGCGAGCGCCTCGGCGAACGCCCCGAGCATCACCGCCGTTCGATGATAGGTCAGCGGCTCATAGACGCCCCACACGCGACCGCCAGGCTCGCGCTGTCGGACCGCCGCGAGCGTGGCCGCGATCGCTGTCGGGTGGTGGCCATAGTCGTCATAGACGACGACCCCGCCGACTTCGCCCTTGCGTTCCAGCCGCCGGCCGACGCCGCCGAACGTGGCAAGCCCAGCGGCGATCGTGCCCGGATCCACGCCCAACGTGGTCGCGGCACCGGCGACCGCGAGGGCGTTGGCCGCGTTGTGTCGCCCGGCTGTCGCCAGGCGGACCGCGACGGCGCCGGTCAAGGGGTCCAGGCCATGGACCTCCAGGGTCGTCCCATCGCGGTCCGCGGCGACGATCCGGCCCAGCATGGCGGTGGCCGGCCCGGCCGCGGTCGCATACCGTTCGGCGATCCCACGCAGGTAGCCGCGGCGCCCCGGGGACGTGTCGACGAGGGCGTAGGCGACGACCGAGCACGCCCGGTCCCGCAGGCGATCGATGACCGCCTCGACGTCCGGATCGCCGATGTTGGCGACGATGGTCGAGCCGTCCGGCATCCGGCGCAGCCACGCTTCGAACGCGGCGCCGACGGCGGCCCGGTCGGCGAAGACGTCGGGGTGGTCCCATTCCGCGCTGGTCACGACCGCGACATCCGGCCGGTACGCATCGAAGTTGCCCGCGTATTCGTCCGCCTCGACGACGAAGGCGTGCCCTTCGCCGGTCCGTGCCGTCGCCGGCGGTCCACCGGTCAGCGCGCTCGGTAGCAGTGCGCCGACGAAGGCCGACGGATCCTCGCCGGCGGCCACGAGGAGATGCACCAGCCAGCCCGCAGTCGTGCTCTTGCCGTGCGTCCCGGCGATCCCGACCAGCCTGCGGCCGACCGCGGCATCGGCCACGACCTGCTGCCACGGTTCGGCCGGGATCCCCAGCGATCGGGCCGCGACGAGCTCCAGATGGTCGGGAGCGACCGCGGTCAGGGCCTTGGTCACCGCCAGGCGGTCTGGCCTTGGCAGCCGAGTGACGTGGCCCGCGGCGTGCTCGTCGGCGATGACGATGCCCAGTGCCTCGAGGGCCGGCGTGTACGGCGAGGATCCACCCGGGTCGCAGCCGGTCACGATCGCACCGGCCCGTGCCGCGAGGAGGGCAGCTGCGCTCGCGCCCGCGCCGGCGGCGCCCACGACGTGGATGCGCTCGCCCGGCCGGATCGGCCGGGCCGGCCGGGCGGTGGCGAGGCCGGCGCCGATCCGGTCGGCGGCCGTCGTCACGCTTGGTCCGGCGCCGGCGCGGGGGCCGCCACGGTCGACGGGTCCACGGCCTCGACCCGTTCGATCAGCAGCTCCAGGGCGGCCGCAGCGCTCCGTCGTTTGTTGTCGGTCCGATCGCCACTCCACACGAAGCGCCGGACCGCGACGCCGACCGGGTCGGCCACAGCCACGTAGGTCAGCCCGACCGGCTTCGCCGGCGTTCCCCCATCGGGCCCGGCGATCCCGGTCACCGACACGGCCAGATCCGCCCCGGTCCGCTCCCGCCCGCCACTGGCCATCGCCATGGCCACCTGGGCGGACACGGCGCCGTGGGCCGCCAGCACGTCGTGCGGGACCCCGACCGAGGCTCGCTTGAGCTCGTCCGAGTAGGTCACGAGGCCGCCAATGTAGTAGGCGCTGGAGCCGGGCACTTCGGTGATGAGGTGACCGACCAGCCCGCCGGTGCATGATTCGACGGTCGCGACATGCAGCCCGCGCGCCATACAGCTCGCCCCGAGTCGGGTGGCGAGCGCCCCGAGGTCGGTCAGCGAGTCGTCCGCCACCTTACCGCCGCTGGGTCGTTTCGGGCGCTTTGGGCGGGGCGAACAGCCAGGTCTCGGGCACGCCGGACTTCCCGAGTGCCCCGAGCGACGTGCCGTTGAGCGTGAAGTAGGTGACGCCCGAGGATCCGGTCCGTACCTCGATCGACTGTTTGCCCGTGAACGTCAGCGTCTTGCCGCTCGAGATGACCTGGCCCGCGGCACCGACCCGCGGGTCGATCTTGCCATCGACCCAGACCATGATCCAGGCTCGCCCGCCCTTGGCTGTCACGACGAGGGTCACGCCCTTGTAGGCAACGGTGACATGGCGCGTCAGGGCGGCCGTCTTGCCTTCCGAGCTGGACGCGGTGACCGTGATCGTCCACCGCCCGGCGGTCAGCTCATATGGTGTGCGGTACGTCCCGTCGTCGCCGACTGGCACGGTCATCGGAGCGGGCCCGGGGGCTGAAGCGGGGCCGCTGCCGGGTGGGCCGGACGGGCCGACGTACGCGGCACTGACGACCACCGAGCTGGCATTCGTCGCCCGGCCGGCGACCGGGATGGCGCCATTCTGGAAGGAGGCGCCTTCGGACGGCTGGTCGACCGTCAGGGTCGGGGCCTCGATCACGAGGAATGGCACGGTGATGAACAGGTGCAGCGTCTCCTCCGACTTCTTGCCGGTATCGGGGTCGAGCGCACTGACGTCGAACTGGTTGCGCCCGCGCCGGAGGTCGACCTGGCTGGCCCACTGGCCGTCGGAGGTCGCCGTGACCTGGTATGGGTCACGACCCGGCGTCGCGATCGAGACGGTCGCGCCAGGCAGGGTGGTGCCTTCGAGCGTGTATCGGGTCGCCGACTCGTCGACATCGATGACCGCGGTCGCCGGCTGGCTGACCGCGATCGTCGGCGGCTTGGCAAAGCGCAGGACCTGGACGCCCAGATAGACCCCGAACGCCAGGATGACCACGGTCAGGAGGGCGACCACGATGAGGCTGGGCGAGAACGTCAGGCCCTGGCGCGGGGCGGCGATCGGCTTCGGGACGACGATCGCCGGCGGCTGCTCCTTGCCGTCGCCGCGCTCGCGCCGCCACTGGACGAGGACCTCATCCGGGTCCAGCCCGAGATACAGCGCGTAGTTGCGCAGGAAGCCCTTGGTGTAGACCGCGCCGGGCAGTTCCTTGTAGTCGCCGCGCTCGAGGGCGCCCAGATAGCGCGCCCGGATCTTGGTGTCGCGCTCCGCGCGGTACAGATCGACGCCCTTGCGTTCTCGCGCCGCGTACAGCCGCTCCGGCAGGCTGGGCGCGGGCTCGGCCGTCACGCCGCGGCCGGCGTCGGATCGGTCGACTCCCACCGCCCGCTTGAGTTGCTGCCGTGTCGTCATCCGTCGCCCCCGTCGAGGCCGTCGTCCGGCGGCACACCCGACGCCATCGTGTCTTCACGGCGGAGCACCGGCCGGGCATTCGAGCCGTCGAACGCTCCGATGTACCCCCGCGCCTCGAGCTGATCGATCATCCGGGCCGCCCGCGCGTACCCGACCTTGAGGCGTCGCTGGAGGAGCGACGCTGAGGCCGATCGTACTCCCGAATCACCTCGATGGCATCAGGCAACAGACGATCCGCGTCCTCGTCGGCAAGGTCGTCGACCGAGCCCGTGCCCTCCTCGCCGGTGTCGATGATGGCCATGTCGTAGTGCGGGTCCTCGATCTGGGCGTTCCAGTGGTCGACCACCCGCTTGATCTCCGGGTCCGACACGAAGACGCCCTGGAGGCGCATCGGACGAGGCAGGTCCGACGGCTGATAGAGCATGTCGCCGCGACCGATGAGATCCTCAGCGCCCGGCGTGTCCAGGATCGTCCGCGAGTCGATCTGGGACGCCATGGCGAACGCGATCCGGCTCGGGAAGTTGGCCTTGATCAGCCCGGTCACGACGTTGACCGACGGACGCTGCGTGGCGAGGACCATGTGGATGCCGGTCGCGCGCGCCTTCTGGGCCAGCCGCACGATCGGATCCTCGACGTTCTTGCCCTCGCGCATCATCAGGTCGGCCAGCTCGTCGATGATGATCACGATGTAGGGCATCCGGTCGTCCGGGTCGACCCGGGTCTCGTTGAAGGCGCGGATGTTGCGGGCGGTCGCGCCGGCCAGCCGCCGGTAGCGGGCCTCCATCTCGTTGACCGCCCATTTGAGCGCGGCCTTGGCCCGCTCGGGCTCGGTGATGACCGGCACGAGCAGGTGCGGCAGCCCGTTGTAGGCCGCCAGCTCGACCCGCTTGAGGTCCATCAGGATCATCCGGACGTCGTCCGGGGTGGCCTCGCACAGCAGGCTGGTGATGAGCGCGTTGACCATGACGCTCTTGCCCGAGCCGGTCGCACCAGCGATGAGCAGGTGGGGCATCTTGGCCAGGTCGACCGCCTGGGCCTTGCCCGCCACGTCGCGCCCGAGGGCGAAGGTCAGGGTCGAGCCCGACGCCTTGAAGTCGACCTCTTCGAGGATCCGCCGCAGGGCGACGATGTTGAAGTCCTTGTTGGGGATCTCGATGCCGACCGCGCTCTTGCCCGGGATGGGCGCCTCGATCCGGAGCGAGCGCGCGGCCAGGGCCATGGCCAGGTCGTCGGACAGGGCCTCGATCCGGCTGACCTTGATGTCCGGCGCCGGCTGGACCTCGTACTGGGTCACGACCGGCCCGGCGTTGCGCTTGTCGATCTTGGCCGGGATGCCGAAGCCGGCCAGCTTCTTGATGATGATCTCCTCGTTCCGCCGGTGGGCCGCCTCGTCGCCGCCGGCGTGGAGCGGGATGGCCACATCTTCGAGCGTGGTCAGCGGCGGCAGGATGTACTCGATCCGGTCCTTGGTGGGCGGCGAATCGGTGCCATCGGTGACGTCGAACGGGTCGCGCGCCGGGCGGACCGGGGCGACCAAGGTGGCCGACGCCGCTCCACCGGCGCGCGCCGGGGCGAATGTCGCAGAGTTCGGCGCGGCACTCGGGACGGCAGCCGGGATGACGTTCGCCTCGTCCTCGCCCCAGGCGCCGGTCTGGCCGGGCGATGGCGCCGCCGGGATGGCCTTGCCGTTCGATCGGGCAGCGCGGCCCACTGCGGCCGGTTCGGCGGCGGCTTTGGCAGCATCGGCTGCCTCCTCCGCGGGGGTCCGTCGCATCGACGCCGCAGCGGTCGTGCCAGCCCACCTGGCCGTCCCGACCACCGGATGGAACAGCTGGCGCAGCGGGATCCCGAAGCCGATGACGACGCCGAGGATGGCCAGGCCGACGAGCAGCACGAAGGCGCCGGGCGGTGAGACGAGATCGCTGAGCGTGTCCGCGAGCCCTCGACCGACCCGACCACCCCACAGACCGCCGCCGAGCACCTGGATGGCACCAACGAGCCCGACATACGTGATCCCGAGTCCGAGCAGCGTGATCCCCCAGCCCGATCCCGGCCGCCGGCCGGGACCCCATTCGAGCCACCAGCCGGCGATGAGCAGGAAGAACGGCAGCAGCCAGCGCGCCGTCCCGAACCACGGCGCGAACACGCCAGTCCACCAGCTCGTCAGCGCACCGCGACCCTGCGGCATCAGCGCGATGAGCGTCATCGCCCCCAGGACCAGGAGCGCCAGTCCGATGATCGAACGGACGACGTCGGGCGTGAGCCGGGAGCTCCACGACGGGCCCGGCTTGGCCCGGGAGGCGCGGGGCGGAGCCTTCCTGGCCGTCGCTCGGCGGCGGGTCGCCACGTCAGACCTCGACGACGACCGGGAAGACCATCGGCCGGCGCTTGGTCTGCTCGTACAGGAACCGCGAGACGCCGTCCTTGATCTGGGTCTTGAGCAGTCCGATCTCGCTGATATGGTCGCCCGGCGTATGGATCGACTCGATCACCCGCTCGAGGGCTTCCTTCATGATCGGGTCCTGCTCGTTGAGGTGGACGAACCCTCGGGTGATGATCTCCGGACGCCCGACGACCGAGCCGGTCTGCTTGTCCACGGTCACGACGATCATGAACATCCCGTCGTTGGCCAGGGCCCGGCGATCGCGCAGCACGATGTCGCCGACGTCGCCGACCGACAGCCCGTCGACGTAGACGTAACCGGCCGGGACTGGGTTGGCGCGCCGGGCGCTGCCATCGGCGTAGAACTCGATCGGCGTCCCATTCTCGATGATGAACACGTTCTCCGGCGACACGCCGGTCTCGATCGCCAGCTTGCCGTGCTGGACCTGCATCCGGAACTCGCCGTGCATCGGGATGAAGTGCCTGGGCTTGGTCAGCCCGAGCATCAGCTTGAGCTCCTCCTGGCTGGCGTGGCCGGAAACATGGGCGCGCTTGATGGTGTGGTAATAGACGTTGGCGCCGGCCTTGAACAGGTTGTCGATCGTGCGCGAGACCGATTCTTCGTTACCCGGGATCGGGCTGGCGCTGACGATGACCGTGTCGCCCGGCTGGATCTCGACGAAGCGGTGGTCGCGGTTGGCCATCCGCGCCAGACCGGCCATCGGCTCGCCCTGGGCGCCGGTCGTGGCGATGACCAGGCGCGGATCCGGGTGGTCCTTGATCTTGTCCTTCGGGACGATATGGGCGGGGTCGTATTTGAGATAGCCGAGCTCGGTGGCGATCTTGAAGTTCTGTTCCATGGAGCGCCCGATGACCGACACGCTCCGGTGCATGTCCGCGGACGCGTCGAGCACCTGCTGGACGCGCGCGATGTTGCTCGCGAAGGTGGCCACGATGACCCGGCCCTCGAGCGGCTCCATGATCTCGCGGAAGGCCTCGCCGACCGTCCGCTCGGACGGGGTGTAGCCCGGGTTCTCGGCCCGCGTCGAGTCGGACAGCAGGCACAGCACGCCCTCCTGCCCGAGCCGGGCGAGGATGGCGAAGTCGGACAGCTTGCCGTCGACCGGGGTGTGGTCGAACTTGAAGTCGCCGGTATGGACGATCGTGCCGATCGGCGTGCGCAGCGCGATGCCCATCGCGTCGGGGATCGAGTGACCGACCCGGAAGGGCATGACGCGGAACGCCCCGATATCGATCTCGTCGCCCGGTTCGAGGGCGATGAGCGGGTTGTTGTGGAGCTTGTGTTCCTTGATCTTGTTGCCGAGTAGGCCGCGCGCCAGGGTGCTGGCGTAGACCGGCACACCGGGGAACTCCGGGAGCACGTACGGCAAGGCACCGACGTGGTCCTCGTGGGCATGGGTGATGAGGAACGCCTTGACGTTGGCGCGGCGCTCTTTGAGGTAGGTGATGTCGGGGATGACGAGGTCGATCCCGAACATCTCCTCATCGGGGAACATGAGGCCGCAGTCGATGACGACGATCTCGTCGCGGTACTCGAAGACGTACATGTTCTTGCCGATCTCGCCCACCCCGCCGAGCGGGATGATGCGGAGCGGGTGATCGTTGGTGGTTGGTGGCATGGGTGTCCTTGGTGGGTCTAGAAGAGGGTCAATCGGGGGGTGGCCTCGTCCTGTCCGAGCGGAGACGAGTCGATCATGTCGATCATGTCGGTCGTGTCGATATCGGCGGCCAGCTCGGGCGCCGCGGTCTCCGTCGGTCCCTGGACCGACGCCGGTCTGGATGTCGCCTGGGCGGTGCTGGCCGGCGCCGCGCGTCGCCGGCGCGCCTCGATGAGCGTGCCCGGGACCGAGGCGATGTCGGCGTAGCTGTCGCGCTCGATGGCTGGCGTGCGAAGCGCCGCGGCCGGATGGTACATCGCGAACGCGAGCGCGGACCCGGCGCCAGTCGCCGGATCGAGCGGCCGGACCGTGCCGTGAGCTTGCGAGATGCGCGCGCCGGGCATGAACGCCGCCATCGAGAAGCGCCCGAGCGTCACGACGACCGCCGGGTCCAGGATCTCGAGCTGGCGGCGCAGGTACGGCGCGCAAGCAGCGATCTCGTCCGGCTGCGGATCACGGTTGTCCGGTGGCCGGCACTTCACGACGTTGGTGATGAACACATCCTCGCGTCGCCAGCCGATCGACGCCAGGAGCTTGACCAGAAGGTCGCCCGCGCGGCCGATGAACGGTCGCCCGCCACGATCTTCGTTGAAGCCCGGGCCCTCGCCGACGAATACGACCTCGGTCTCCGGGTCGCCCTCGCCCGGGACCGCGCGGGTCCGCGTCTCGTGCAGACGGCACTTCGTGCAGACCCTGACCTCGGCGGCGATCCCCTCGAGCGCCGTCTGGCGCCCGACGTCGGTCACGCCGTGGCCTCGGGATCGCTCGAGGCGCGATAGGCACGGGCGCCACGGGCCGCCGCCGTCGGGATCCAGCCACGGTCCTGGAGGATCTCCGCCAGCTCGACCGCGTTGGTCGCCGCTCCCTTGCGCAAGTTGTCCGAGACGACCCAGAATGCCAGACCGCGGCCGCCGGCGATCGAGGCATCGCGTCGGATCCGCCCGACGAAGATCTCGTCGCGGCCGGCCGCGTCAGTCGCCAGCGGATAGCGGTGCTCGGCCGGATCATCCTGGACGACCACGCCGGGCACGGCGGCGAACAGCTCGCGGGCATGCTCCGGGCTGATCGGCTCGCGGGTCTCGACGTGGAGCGCCTCGGAGTGACTGACGAACACCGGTACGCGCACGGCGGTGCAGCTGATCCGCAGGTCCGGCAGGTCGAGGATCTTGCGGTTCTCGTTGACCACCTTCCACTCCTCCTTCGTGTAGCCGTTCGGGAGGAAGACGTCGATCTCCGGGATGGCGTTGAAGGCGATCGGATGCGGGTAGACGGTCGCGACCGGCGCCTCGCCCGAGACATGGGCGCGGATCTGACTCTCGAGCTCGGCCATCGCGTCGGCGCCGGTGCCGGATACGGACTGGTAGGTGTCCGCGACGACGCGCTCCAGGCCGACACTGTCGCGCAGGGCCATCAGGAGCGGCGCCATCTGCATGGTCGAGCAGTTCGGGTTGGCGATGATGCCCGGGTGGCCCTCGAGGTCGGCCGGGTTGACCTGCGAGACGACGAGCGGGATCGCCGGGTCAATCCGCCAGGCCGACGAGTTGTCGATCACCGTCGCGCCACGGGCGACCGCGGCCTGCGCGAGCTCGGTCGAGACGCCGGCACCGGCGGCGAAGAGCGCGATGTCGACGCCGTCGAACGCTTCGGGCGTGGACTCGCCGATCTCGAGCGTGCGACCGTCGATGGACATGGTCCGGCCGGCCGATCGCCCCGAGGCGAGCAGGCGCAGCTCACCGACCGGGAACTCCCGCTCGTTGAGGATCTGGATCATCGTCCGACCGACGGCGCCGGTGGCACCGACGACCGCAACGGTCAGGGGTTGACGGTTCATGAGGGACACCGCTCCGCTTGCTCTGTCGCAGGGACGGGCACGGCCGGAGTATAGCAGCGGGCCCTCGCCGGGCTGGCCGCGGGAGGCCCGCGGCGACGGCAAAGCGACGAGCCGCCGGTCGCCCGGCGGCTCGTTCGTGGAGCGTCAGGACCGACCGGTCGTCAGACCGGATCCTTGGCCAGATGGCGCTGCATCGCGGCCTTGCGCGACAGGTTGACCCGGCCCTGGCGGTCGACCTCGAGGACGACCACCATGATCTCGTCACCGACGGCGACGACGTCCTCGACGGTCGGCACGTGGTAGTCGGCCAGCTCGCCGATGCGAACCAGGCCTTCCTTGCCGGGCAGGATCTCGACGAAGGCGCCGAAGCCCATGATCCGGGTGACCTTGCCCATGTAGAGCGAGCCCACCTCGACCTCGCGGGTCAGGCTGTTGATCCAGTCGATCGCCTTGCGGGCGTTCTCACCGGACACGGCCGCGATCTCGACGGTGCCGTCGTCCTCGACATTGATCTCGGTCGAGGTCTCTTCCTGGATCTTGCGGATCATCGAGCCGCCCTTGCCGATGATCTCCCGGATCTTCTCCGGGTTGATCTTGATGGTCGTGATGCGCGGGGCGAAGTCGCTCATGTCGGAGCGCGCCTCGGGCATGACCGCGGTCATCTTGTCGAGGATCTCGAGCCGGGCCGCGAGGGCCTGCTTGAGCCCGTCACGGATGATCGCCTCGTTGATGCCCTGGACCTTGATGTCCATCTGCAGGGCGGTGATGCCGTCCCGGGTCCCGGTCACCTTGAAGTCCATGTCACCGACCGAGTCCTCCTTGCCGAGGATGTCGGTCAGGACCACGAACCGGCCGTCGGGCTCGCTGATCAGGCCCATCGCCGCGCCCGCGACCGGGGCGGAGATCGGCACCCCGGCGTCCATCAGGGCAAGCGTCGAGCCGCAGGTCGAGGCCATCGAGGTCGAGCCGTTGGACGACATGCACTCCGACACGAGCCGGATGACGTACGGGAAGTCCTCGTGGCTCGGCAGGACGGGGATGAGCGCCCGCTCGGCCAGGTTGCCGTGCCCGATGTCGCGGCGGCTGGGGCCACGCATCGGCTTGTTCTC
>JBBRXB010000016.1:0-62644 GCA_038248915.1 Candidatus Limnocylindrales bacterium
GTCGCCTACAGCGACGAACCGCGGGTCGGTGTTCAGGCAGGATATGCAGGCCCCTCGTTGGTGCCGACCACAACATCGTGTGGTGCGGCGAGGAGCTGGCTGGCGAGGAAGGATTCGAACCTTCGATCTCCTGATCCAGAGTCAGGCGCCTTACCGCTTGGCCACTCGCCAGTGGAGCCGACCGGGATGATACCGCAGCCGTGGCTGGGTCGGCCTCGGAGGGTCAGCGCACCACTTCTGAATGCGAGCCATCGCCCCGCGGAACTAGTTCCTCGCGCGGTCGCCTCGCCAGGTGCCACCGTCAGCGCCGGGTGTTGCGCCGGAGTCTGCCGACTTCAAGATCCAGGTCTCGCCGCGAACTGCAGCCTCATGTGGGCCTGGTCACGGTCCTCCTAGGCCTGGGGGCAAGCGCCGGCTCAACCACCCATCCGTGCGCGACAGGATCGGGCGGTGAGCCCTCCTCGCGACGAGCGGTTCAGGAGGCGCCGCCGGGCAGATCGGCCAGGCCGGCCAGCTGCTCCTCATCGAGCAGCTGCAGCGACGACCGACCGACCCGGGCCACGACACCCATCTCCTCGAGACGGCGCAGGACGCGACGGGTCATCTCCGCACTCGTTCCGACCAGGCCGGACAGATGTCCGCGGGTCAATACCGGCTCCTCGCCGAAGAACAGCTCGCGATACGACCACAGCATCCGTGCCACCCGACGACGCGAGTCCTGGCTGGGCAGGCTGTCAAGCCGCTCCGACAGCAGGTCCATGGCGACCGCCATCTGGTCCACGGCGTCGAGCGCGAGTCCTGAATCCGCCGCCGCGGCGGCCCGGATCGTCTGGGCCGACCAACCGGCGGTCCGGACGCCCGTCAGGGCCAGCATGTCGACCGGGGTCGACAGGTCCGACACGCCGATCAACCCGGCGACCTGACCCGGGCCGGCGAGCCTCGGGATGACGACGCGACCGTCGGGGCTCGTCCGCTTGAAGGCCGTCCAGCCGTCGAGCACGACCAGGACCGGCGTTCGCGATCCCTGGCGGAACAGATACTCGCCCGACCCGTGTTCGGCGACCTCGACGGATTCGATCAGCCAGCGGCGCGTCTCTGCGCGGCTGTTCGGGAATGCCTCGTCCAGGACAGGGCCGAGTCCGGGGGTGACCGATCGGAGCCCCAGATTGATCAAGGTGCGGTGACCTCGATGGCAATGGCGTCGATTGCGCGTCCGCTGGCCGCGAGGCAAGCATCGCACACTGTAGCGCCAGCGCACGCCCTTGCAAGGTGCCGCTTCGTGGCGATTCGCCAGGTACGAAGCCCGGCCGCAACGCGACCGGGCTTCGGGTACGCCGGCCTCGGGCCGGGTCCCGTTCAGTCGAGGAAGGGCACGGTGCGCAGGCGCACCCATGACGGTGCGTCTTGTCGGCTCTGGTACCCTGCCGCCCGTGCATCCTGAGACCCCCAGCTCGGGCGCCGTCCCTCCGGTCCGTCGCGGCGGCCGCTACCTCCCAGCGGTCCTCGACGCGCTGATCCCGGGGCTCGGCCACCTGGCGGCTGGCCGGCGTCGGCGGGCGATCCTGTTCCTCGCTCCGGTCCTCGTCGCGCTCGTGGCCGGGATCTGGATCTTCCTGACGACCTCGGCTCCGCGATTGGTTGCGGAACTGCTGGCCACAGAGGTGATCTGGGGCCTCATCACGCTGCAGGTCTTGTTCCTCGTCTGGCGGCTGCTCGCCGTCGGATCGAGCATCTGGAACCCGGCCTTGCCCCGACCCGGCCGCCGCGACATCATTCCCGTGGCAGTCGTGCTGCTGCTGGTCATCGCCCCGCAGGCCTACGCCGGTTACGCGACCAATACAGCGCGCGAGACCGCGGACGAGATCTTCGTCGACCCGCCGCCCGTCGCGGTCGCGCCATCGGATACCCCGGTACCGGATCCGAGCTTCCTCGACGCGGCGCCGTCGGCGTCGGTTGCGCCGTCGGCATCGGCATCCACGTCGCTCGCCCCATCCCTCGCCCCGGCCGTGCCGCGCGTCACGGGCCTGATCATCGGCGTCGACTCCGGCGTCGGCCGGAACACCTACCTGACCGACACGATGATCGTCGTGTCGCTCGACCCGGTCGGCCAGACGGTCTCGATGATCTCGATCCCGCGCGACATGGTGGATGTGCCGCTGTCCGACGGCCGCAAGTTCCGCGGCAAGATCAACTCGCTGGTGTCGTACGCGCGCCACCACGCGAAGCAGTTCCCGGGCTCGGATGGCAAGGGTTTCGACGTGCTGATGGACGCCCTCGGCACGCTGCTCCGCGAGCCCATCGGGTACTACGCGACGGTCGATCTGGGCGGCTTCGTCCATGTCGTCGACACGCTCGGCGGCGTGAACGTCAACGTCGTGCGCAGTTTCTGCGACTCGCACTACAGCGAATACGGCTACGAGCACGGATTCTCGATCACGGCCGGACGGCACCACCTCAACGGCCAGCAGGCGCTCGCTTACGCCCGGGTCCGCAAGCCCGCCGGCGAGAGCGACTTCACCCGGGCGGCGCGCCAGCAGGAGGTCGTGACCGGCATCCGCGACGCGATCGTGCGCGGTCGCTTCCTGAACGATCCGGTCGGCCTGCTCAAGGCGATCGGCAACACGGTCCAGACCAACGTCCCGCGCAAGAAGCTGCCGGACCTGGCCGACGCGGCGATCGCCATCGATCGCAAGGGGACCTATCGCGCGGTCATCACCCATCCGCTGGTCCGTGGTGGCTACGACAACCGTGGCTCGATCCAGATCCCCGACATCCCCGACATCCGGGCGTTGGCCGACAGGCTGTTCACGCCGACCGGCATGCTGCCGCCGGCGAAGTACCTCGCAGCGCCCTCGAGTGGCAGCGTGTCCGGCAGCGGAGTGAGCAACTGCCAGCCGGCCGCCACGCCCAAGCCAACGCCCAAGCCAACGCCCAGGTCGACCAAGAAGCCGACCACCACGCACACCCCGACCGCGACACCCGCGGCGACGCCGGTGGAGACCCCCGGACCCACGCCTGCCCCGTCCTGACGGTACATTCAGGTAGGCGACGGACCCCGCCGGGCATGTCACCATCATCGGGATGTCTGCTTCGACCGGCCCGCGCCGCAGCCTTCGGACGCGGTTCGCGGTCCATCCAGCGACGGTGCGCCTGCTGACGCTGCTCCTGGTCACGGTCCTCGCGACCGGGGTCGCCGCGACGGTCGTCTCGGCCAGCTCCCTCCCGTCCTGCCGGGTCGCCGACACCCTTACCGTCCAGCGCAAGTACACCGATTGGAACCGGACGGTCCTCGATACGGCCTTGCGGCTGCCCAGCAGCTACGCGCCGGGTGACCTTCGGTCGACCGCGATCGCGGGCCTCAACGGCGGCCATCAGGTCCGAGCCGTGGTCATCGCGGACCTCCGCGCGATGGCCAGTGCAGCCAGGAAGGCGGGCGCGCGTCTGGCGGTCCAGTCGGCCTATCGGAGCTACAGCACCCAGCGCTCGACCTTCGCCTACTGGACCCGCGTCTCCGGCCATGCCGCAGCGCTCAAGTCGAGTGCGCGAGCCGGTCACAGCGAGCATCAGCTCGGGACGACCCTCGACTTCCGCAGCTACGGGGGTTCCGCGCCCTGGTACTACGCGGACTGGGGCAAGTCCAGGGCCGGTGCGTGGCTCAAGTCGAACGCCTGGAGATATGGCTTCGTGCTGGCCTATCCCAAGGGCAAGACCAGCCTGACCTGCTACTCCTACGAACCGTGGCACTACCGCTATGTCGGGCGCGCGGTGGCGGCCACGGTCCGTGCCAGTGGCCTGACGCTTCGCCACTACCTCTGGCGGCAGCAGACGGCGCCCGTCCCGACGCCGACGCCGAGTCCGACCGCGACACCGACGCAGAGTTGGCAGCCCAGCGAGGGACCGAGCCCGTCAGCCAGCGATGCGCCCTCTCCGTCGCCGACGCCTGCCGCCGAGCTGGTCGCCGCGCAGGCCGATCCGACCCCGCAGCCCACGCCCGCCGAGACGCCGATCGAGACCACCGCACCGACTCCGACGCCAGTCCCGACGGAGTCGACCACGCCCTCCGAGTCGCCCACCGCCAGCTGACCGCCCGACGTCCGGGCGGGACCTCGGCCGACCGGCTACGACGCGAGCGCCTCACGCAGCATCACCGTCAGCTGATCCCACTCCACCAGGAACGCATCGTGGCCCTTGGTCGAATGGATCTCGCGATAGGTCGCGTCGACCCCGGCGCCGCGCGCGCCATCGATGAGCGCCCTGACCTGGCGCGGCCCGTACAGGATGTCGTTCTCGATGCCGATCCCGGTCAGCCGCGTCCCGGCGACGGCCAGCCGCCCGTAGGCGCCGGCGAGACCGCCCCACGCGACACCGATGTCGTGGCGATCCATCGCCCCCGCCAGGATCCGGTAGGTGGCCGGGTCGAACCGGTCGATGAGCTTGCGGCCCTGGTGGTCGAGGTAGCTCACGATCGATGGCTTCCCGTTCGATCCGATGGCTCGCCCGAACCGCTCCTCGAAGTCGGTCTCGCTCCGATAGGTCGTCATCGCCAGTTCGCGCGCGAGCGCCAAGCCCTCGAGCCCGAGCCGATCGATCAGCTCGATCTGGATGTGGTTCCAGGCGACCGCCATCGGCCCCGTCAAGCCCGGGGCCGCGATCGGCATGACGGTGCGCACGGCGGCGGGCCGGGTCAGCGCGACCTCGAGCGCCACCATCCCGCCGAGCGATCCGCCGACCACGAGGTCCAGCCGATCCACGCCGAGCGCATCGAGGAGCCGCCACTGGGCGCGTGCCTGGTCACGGGTCGATACGGCGGGGAAGGCCGGGCCGTACGGACGCCCGGTCCGCGGCGCAGCGGAGGTCGGGCCGGTCGTGCCGTAGCGGCCACCGAGGAGATTGGCGGCCAGGACCCCGATCCGGTCCGTGTCGAGCGCCCGGCCGGAGCCGATCAGCGGCTGCCACCAGTCGCCGGCCGCATCGGCGGACCCGGTCAGCGCGTGGACGACGAGGACCTGTGGCGCAGAACCCGGCGGCGGGCCGTCATGGCGGTAGGCGACGGTCAGCTCGGGGAGTGCCGTCCCGTCGTCGAGCGTGAACGAACCGAGACCGATCGTTTCGAGGCGACCCGTCCCGGTCGGGGGACGGGTCGCCTCGACCTCCCGGGACCCCGATGGCGCTGGGGTCCCATCGGTCGAGCGGGTCTTCAGGGTCATCTGTGCGCGCCGACGAGCTCGCCGTCGGTCGTGCCCTCGGCGGTCGCAGTCACCAGCGCCTGCTCGAGGTCGGCGATGAGGTCGTCGACATGCTCGAGCCCGACCGACAGCCGGATGAGGTCCGGCGTGGTACCGGTCGACACCTGTTCGTCGTCCGACAGCTGCGAGTGCGTCGTCGAGGCGGGATGGATGATCAGCGACTTGGCGTCGCCGACATTGGCCAGCAGCGAGAAGATCTGGACGTTGTCGATCAGCCGGCGACCGGCTTCGACACCGCCCTTGACCCCGAACGCCACGACGCCGCCGAAGCCACCGGTCAGGTAGCGGGTAGCGAGCCTGTGTGACGGGTGAGACTCGAGGCCGGGGTAGCTTACCCAGGTCACCTCCGGCCGAGTCTCGAGCCAGTTCGCCACCGCCAGCGCGTTCTCGCTGTGCCGAGTGATCCGGAGCGGCAGGGTCTCGAGGCCCTGGAGGAACAGGAACGAGTTGAACGGGCTGAGGGCCGCCCCGATGTCGCGCAGCCCCTGGACGCGCAGCTTCAGGATGAACGCCAGGTTGCCGAAGGCGCTCGTGTAGCTGATCCCGTGGTACGACGGATCGGGGTCGACGAAGTCGGCCGTGAACCGCTCGCTGGCTGCCCAGTCGAACGTGCCGGCGTCGACCACGACGCCGCCGATGGCCGTGCCGTGCCCGCCGATCCACTTCGTCGCCGAGTGGATGACGATGTCCGCGCCGTGTTTGATCGGCTGGGCGATGAGCGGCGCGAACGTGTTGTCGACGATGACCGGGACGCCGCGGGCGTGGGCCACATCGGCGATCGAGGCGAGATCGTGAACGTCGAGGCGTGGGTTGCCGATGAGCTCGAGGAAGACCGCCTTCGTCTTCTGGTTGATCGCGCGCCCGAACGCCGACGGATCCGAGCCGTCCACGTAGGTCGTGGTGATGCCGATCTTCGGCAGCGTGTGGGTGAACAGGTTGTAGGTCCCGCCGTACAGGCTCGATGACGACACGATGTTGTCGCCGGCCCGGGCGAGGTTGAGGATCGACAGGGTCTCGGCGGCCTGCCCGGAGGCGAGCCCCAGGGCGGCCACGCCACCCTCGAGCGCCGCGATGCGCTGCTCGAAGACGTCCGTCGTCGGGTTCATGATCCGGGTGTAGATGTTCCCGAATTCCTGCAGCCCGAACAGCCGGGCGGCGTGCGCCGCGTCATCGAAGACGTAGCTGGTCGTCGCGTAGATGGGGACTGCCCGAGCGTTGGTGGCGGGATCCGGCTTCTGGCCGGCGTGCAATGCGCGGGTCTCGGGGCGGAAGGTCGTCGGATCGAGTTCGGCCACGTCGCTGTCTCCTGGTGCGCCTGGTTGGGGTGGGTCGATCGGCTGGAGTCCCGGCCATGGGATGGCCGCATGGGTTTCGGCGGCCACCCGTCGCGTCGTTCAGAGGCAACAAAAAAAGCCGCAGCTCCTCGATGGAACTGCAGCCCCGGGACCTCGTCTGTGGTCCCGCGTCCTGTCGATCAGGTGATGCGCGACCTCAGACCCCATCCTCCGCACGGCGGGGCCGCCAGCGCATACACATGTTCCAGGAGACTTGGGTGTGGGTCACGGTCACGGTATGGTGGCCCAAGCGGCGGTTCGTCGTCAACCGCAAACGTCGAGTCGTGCATCCGCCAGATGCCGCACGATGACGTCGATCGATCGAGGAGCCCCGATGTCCGCTATCCCGACCACCTTCCGGGCCTACGTCGCCGAGAAGGTCGTTCCGACCGAACCCGACGGGCCCGCCCGAGTCGAACGTGGCGTGCGCGAGTTCGCCCGCGCCGACCTGCCGCCCGGCGAGGTGGAGGTACGGGTGCTGTGGTCGAGCGTCAACTACAAGGATGGCCTGGCGACACGGGTGGACGGCAAGGTTGGGCGGATCAGCCCACTCATCCCCGGCATCGACCTCGCCGGCGAGGTGGTCGGGTCCGAGGACCCGGACCTGCCGCTCGGGACGGCGGTCCTCGCCCATGGTTACGAGCTGGGCGTGTCGCGCCACGGCGGCTTCAGCGAGTACGAACGCGTCCCGGCCGGCTGGGTCGTGCCGCTGGCGCCCGGGTTGTCGCCGCGCGACGCGATGTCGATCGGGACGGCTGGCTTCACCGCGGCGATGTCGGTCGCGGCCCTGGAGGATCGGGGGCTCAGCCCGGATGACGGGCCGGTGCTCGTGACCGGCGCCTCGGGCGGGGTCGGCGGCACGGCCCTGGCGATCCTGGCCGACCGCGGCTACGAGGTCTGGGCCGCCACCGGCAAGCCTGACGAGGCGGCGCGGCTGCGGACGATGGGCGCGGCCGGGATCCTGCCACGGGACGAGGTGACGGCCGAGGGCAAGCCGCTCGAATCGGAACGGTGGGCCGGGGCCGTCGACGCGGTCGGCGGGGCGACGTTGCCGTACATCTTGCGCTCGCTCCGCATCGGAGCGGCGGTCGCGTCCTCGGGCAATGCCGGTGGCGCGGAGCTGCGGACCACGGTCTTCCCGTTCATCCTGCGCGGCGTCGCGCTGCTCGGGATGGATTCGGTCAACATGCCGATCGGCCGCCGGCGCGCCATGTGGGATCGGCTCGCGACCGACCTGCGCCCGCGTGACCTCGGCCGGCACTGCACGGAGGTCACCCTCGACACGCTCGAGGAGGCCCTGGACGGGATCGTCGCCGGCCACGCCCGCGGTCGCTGGATCGTCCGGGTAGGGGAGTAGCCGCCCTTCCCAGCCTCAGTCGAGCTCGCCGCGGAGCTGGCGGAGGGCACGCTGCAGGGGCCGGCGGATGGCCTCGGGCGGGTGCTCGGGGAACGGCGTCTCGGTCAAGGCGTCGTCGATCGACAGGTCGCCCACGTGGACACGGCGGGCGAGCGCCGCGATCCCGGCGAGCGCGACGGCCTGCGCGTCGGCGAAGGCGCCGCCGGCGTGGTCGCCGTGACCCGGGACGACGACGCCGCGGACGAGCTGGGCGACACGGAAGGCGGTTTCCGGCCAATCGAGCGGGTAGCCGTCGCCGAAGAATGGCACCGCGCCGCTCTCGAGCAGGTCGCCCGCGAACAGGACCGCCGTGTCCGGCACACTGATGACGATGTCGTGATCGGTGTGCCCGCGACCCAGGTATCGAAGCTCGACGCGGCGTCCGCCGAGGTCGACCGACGCGGTCTCGGCGAATGTGCGCTCGGGCGGGTCGATGACGACCTCCGGGATGTCCGCGGCGATCTCCGGTTCCTCCGCCACGATGCTCGCCTTGCGCGCCTCGCCGGTCCGTTCCATGAACGTCACGCAGCGCTCGTGACCCCAGATAGCGGCGGGTCGAAAGACGTGATTGCCGAACGCGTGGTCGAAGTGACCGTGCGTATCCACGACGACCGTCACCGGTGCGACCGTCAGCTCGCGAAGGTCCGCCAGGATCTCTCGTCCCTGCACATGCGTCGAGCGCGTGTCGATGACCATGACCTCGTTACCGTCCAGGACGACCCCGATGTTCTGGTCGAAGAACGCGTAGCGCCGCACGAAGACGCGATCGCCGATCTCGACCCAGCCAGCCATCCGGGCATGGTAGCGGCGACGTCGCGATAGATCGCGCCTTGACAAGTAACTTAGTACTCACTAAGTTACGCGTCATGAACGCCGCCGCTACGACCACCCGCCAGACCGCCGACGAGCGCCGGGACGCGATCATCGTCGCGGCCCTCCACGAGTTCGCATCCGGCGGCTACTCGGGGACCTCGACCGAATCGATCGCCCGGGCGGTAGGCGTCTCACAGCCGTACCTGTTCCAGCTCTTCGGGACGAAGCGGGAACTGTTCCTGCAGGTGGTTCGGCACGGGTTCCAGCGGACCCGTCTGGTCTTCCATGAGGCGGCCCGCCGCAAGCCTGCCGACGACCAGGCGTGCTCGATCCTCGACCTGATGGGCCTCGCCTACATGCGCCTGCTGTCCGATCGCGACCTGTTGCGCGTCCAGCTCCAGGCCTACGCCGCCTGCGGCGACGAGGACGTCCGTCAGGTCGTCCGCGAGGAGTTCGCAGCCCTGTACCAGTCGGTCGAACGCGACAGCGGGGCCACCACGGAGGAGATCCATGGATTCTTCGCCGAGGGGATGCTCCTCAACGTCGCCGCCGCCCTCGAGATCCCGGGTTCGCCCGGGGAGTGGTCGCTGAGCGGCTTCCTCAAGCATCAGCCCGACCCGATCGAGCCGGGAGGTGTCGTCTGACGATCGCCGGCCGCCCCCTTTTTGCCGCTGCAACTTAGTGACCACTAACTAACCTTCAGGAGCCCACGATGACCCGTACCCGATCCAACGCCCTGTGGACCTTCGCCATCACGTCACTCGCCCTGTTCATGGTCGCCCTCGACAACCTCGTCGTGACGACCGCCCTGCCGGTCATCAAGGCCGACCTTGGGGCATCGCTGGCCGACCTGCAGTGGATGGTCAACGCCTACACCCTGACCTTCGCGGTCCTGCTCATCACCGGCGCGGCGCTTGGCGACCGGTTCGGTCGCAAGCGTGTCTTTCTGATCGGGATGGGCATCTTCGTCGGTGGCTCGGCGCTGGCCGCCCTCGCGCCGTCGACCGAGATGTTGATCCTCGCCCGCGCCATCCAGGGCGTCGGTGGCGCGATCGTCACGCCGCTCACGCTGACCATCCTGTCCGCCGCTGTGCCGCCCGAACGCCGGGCTGTCGCGCTCGGCGCATGGGGCGGCATCGCCGGTCTCGCCATCGCCATCGGCCCGCTCGTTGGCGGCGCGATCGCGGAGGGCCTCGACTGGCACTGGATCTTCTGGCTCAACGTACCGATCGGGCTCGTCGTCATCCCGATGGCGGCGCTTCGCCTGCGCGAGAGTCACGGCCCGGAGGGCCGCCTCGATATCCCCGGCCTCGGCCTGATCAGCGGCGGCCTCCTGGCGTTGGTGTGGGGCGTCATCAACGGCAACGATCTCGGGTGGGGGAGCCCGCAGGTCGTGGCCGCCAGCGCCGGCGGGGCCGCCCTCCTGGCGGCGTTCGTGGTCTGGGAAGCCCGCCACGTGCACCCGATGCTGCCGATGAGCTTCTTCCGCAGCCGCGCCTTCTCCGCCGCCAACGCCGTGTCGCTGCTGATGTATTTCGGGATGTTCGGCTCGATCTTCCTGCTCAGTCAGTTCTTCCAGGTCGTCCAGGGCTACAGCCCGTTCCAGGCCGGGCTCCGGACGCTGCCATGGACGGGGATGCCGATCATCGTCGCCCCGATCGGCGGGATCCTGGCCGACCGGATCGGGGGCCGCCCGATCCTGGCCAGCGGGATGGCGCTGCAGGCTGTCGCGCTCGGCTGGCTGGCTGCGGTCGTCACCTCGACCGTCGCCTACGAGGCGCTGATCGTGCCGTTCATCCTGGCCGGCATCGGGATGGGTCTGTTCTTCGCCCCGATCGCCAACGTCGTCCTGTCCGCCGTGCATCCGGACCAGGAGGGCAAGGCGTCCGGTGCGACCAACACGATCCGCGAGGTCGGCGGGGTGTTCGGGGTGGCGGTGCTGGCCGCCATCTTCAGCGCCAACGGCGACTACGGCACGCCGGCGGCCTACGTCGCGGGACTCCAGCCGGCCATCGCGGTGGGGGCGGTCGTCGTCGGTCTCGGGGCGCTCGCGGCGCTGTTCATCCCGGCACGCGCCGGTGCCCGGGCACGGGCTGCGCAGACGGCCGACGCCACCTCGTCACGCCCGGCGGTGGGCGAGCCCGCCTGACCGGCGAAGGCACCTCATGGTCCCCGCAGGGTGCGCGGCCCGAACCGTCGCGTACCCTGCGCGCATGCCCTCCCTCGTCAGCCACGTGACGTCCGCCGACGGCACCGACCTGCTGGTCCGGCACTGGCCGATGGTCGGGGCCGGGGCCGGCGGCGCGTGGGCCGGCCGGCCATGGGCGTCGGTGCTGCTGGTCCACGGCCTCGGCGAGCACTCCGGTCGCTACGAGCATGTCGGCGATCAGCTGGCCGGGGCCGGCATCGAGACCACCGCCTACGACCAGCGGGGGAACGGCGGGTCCGGTGGCCGGCGCGGTCACGTCGACCACTGGTCCCAGCTCCACGACGACCTCGCAGAACGCCTGGCGGCAGTCCGGAGCGCGGCCGCCGGTCGGCGGCCGCTGGTGCTGTACGGCCACTCGATGGGCGGGCTGGTCGCAGCCGGCTATCTCCTGACCGATCGGCCCAAGCCGGATCTCGCGGTCCTGGGCTCGCCCGGCCTCGATTCCACGTTGCCGGGCTGGAAGAAGATCATGGCCCCGTTGCTGTCGCACGTGGCGCCGACGCTCGCCGTGTCGAATGACATCGATCTCTCGACCCTGTCGCGTGATCCGACGGTCGGAGCCAGGGCGGCGGCCGACCCCGCGTCGGCGACGGTCACCACCGTGCGGTTCGGTGCGGAGGCGATGGCCGAGCAGGTCCGCGTCCGGCGGGAGGGGCGTGCCGGGTTCGGGATCGCGACACTGGTCATCCACGGCCTCGACGACGGGCTGGTCCCGGCCAGCGCATCCGAGGTCCTCGAGGGCGCCCCGGGCGTCGAGCGCCGAACGTATCCGGGTCTGCGCCACGAGCTCCACAACGAGCCTGAAGGTCCGGCGGTCATCGACGACATCATCGCGTGGATCCGTCAGCGTGCTAGCATCGGCGGACAACCGAATACCGCCTCCGGGGAGCGCCTCGCGCGCTGAGAGTGTGGCAACCGCCACAGACCCGCGGAACCTGATCCGGCTAGTACCGGCGAAGGAAGCAGGCCCGTCGACTCGCTGCCGCCGTCCCCGTTCTTCGGAGACGGTGTCGCTGTTCGAGATCGACTGGAGATTCGATGCACACCCCGGATCGGACCACCTCGCTGGCACGCCTGCTGGCGACCTGCCTGACCCTGCTCGTGGCCGTGGCCGCCTGCTCGACCGATGAGGCGTCGGCGCCGGTCAGCCCGTCGTCGTCGCCAAGCGCTGCGGTCACGACGCCCGTTCCGTCCGCCACGGTCTCGCCGTCGGCGACGCCGGTCCAGCCGCTTGGGACGGTGCGGTTCGCGCTCGACTGGACGCCGAACACGAACCACACCGGGATCTACGTCGCGGCGGCCAACGGCTGGTACAAGGCCGCCGGGGTGGACCTCAAGATCCTTCCGTACGGGACGACGACCCCGGAGGCCCTGCTGGCCGGGGGCCAGGCCGAGTGCGGCATCAGCTTCCAGGACGCGCTGACGTTCGCCGTGTCGGCCGGTGCGCCGATCACCTCGGTCATGGCGATCCTCCAGCACACGGCCCAGGAGATCGCGGTCCTGGGCTCCTCGGACATCCACCGCCCGAAGGACCTGGACGGCCGCACGTATGCCGGCTTCGGCTACCCGAACGAGGTCCCGACACTCGCCGCCGTCATCAGGGACGACGGTGGCAAGGGGACATTCAAGACCGTGACGCTGGACACCGCGGCCTACGACGCCCTCTACGCCAAGCGGGCCGATTTCGCCATCACCTTCTCCGCCTGGGAGGGCATCGAGGCGGCCGAGCGCGGCATTGACCTCCGGACCTTCGCCTTTCGCGACTATGGCTTCCCGGATTTCTACCAGGTCGTGCTCGCCTGCGACGGCCGCTGGCTGGCGGCCAAGCCGGAGCTGGCCAAGGCGTTCGTGGCGACCACCGTCCGCGGGTTCGAATACGCGGCCGACCATCCCGATGACGCCGCGGCGCTTCTCGTCTCGCAGAACCCCGGCGTCTTCGACGGCAACCCGGAGCTGCCGGCGGCCAGCCAGCGGTTCCTCGTCGATGGCGGTTACCTCCGGGACGCGACCGGAGCGGTCGGGCGGCAGTCGCTGACCGAATGGCAGGGCTACTCGGGGTTCCTGTACGACCAGGGCCTGCTGACCGGCCCCGACGGCAAGCCGCTCACCGCCCCGCCGGACTATGCGGCCCTGTTCACGAACGACTTCCTGCCGTGAGTGCCGGCGCGGGACGAGTCGGACGCTGGCTGCCGCCCCTGGCGCTGGTGACGGCCCTGGCCCTGCTGTGGGAGGCGTATGTCCGCCTGGCCGGGCTCGACCCGATCGTCCTGCCCGGGCCTTCCCGCGTCCTCGGCGCGCTCTGGGACTTCCGCGAGGCGGCCGTCGGGCACCTCGTCCCGACCCTGGTCGAAGCCCTGGTCGGTTGTGCCGTGTCGGTCGTGTTCGCCGTCGCCGCGGCGATCGCGCTCGACCGCTGGGGGCCGATCCGACGGGCCTTCGAGCCGATCCTCGTGACCAGCCAGACGATCCCGATCGTGGCCATCGCTCCGTTGTTCGTCATCTGGTTCGGCTTCGGCCTGTTGCCCAAGATCCTCATCGTCGTCCTGGTCACGTTCTTCCCGGTCACCATCGCGTTGCTCGACGGGTTCGGACGGGTGGACCCGGAGGCGATGACCCTGCTCCGCTCGATGGGTGCGACGGCGCGCCAGACGTTCTCGAAGCTGCGCTGGCCGGCCGCCCTGCCGTCGCTGTTCACGGGTCTGCGGATCAGCGTGGTCTATGCGGTCATCGGCGCCATCTTCGGCGAGTACGTCGGGGCCACCGAGGGCCTCGGCATCTGGATGCGGCTGTCGCAGAACAGCTTCCGGACCGATCTCGTGTTCGCCGCGATCCTGCTGACCGCGATCGTGTCGCTGGCGCTCTACCTGGCGGTCGGGGTGGTGGAGCGGGCCGTCGTGCCGTGGTCGGGCCGGTCGCTACGGCCTGCCCGCCAGTGAGGCTAGCGTCGACAATGACGGCGCGAAGTAGTACGCGCCGGTGACGGGTCGGGAGAAATCGGCGAGGCGGTCGTGGCGCCCGTCATCGTTCGGGCCGAACATCCGCGCGAGCATCCGGTCGAACCGATCGCGGTCCGCCGCGAACGCGAGGAAGTTGAGGCCCTGCTCCGTGGTCGTCCCGAACGGCACGCTGCGCCGGTAGATGGGAACCTCTTCACCGGCCTCGTCGTCGATCTGGACCCGGGCGATGTGGGCGTTGGGCGGGAGCCGGCTGCCGACGAATTCGACGCTGTCGAGCTTCGTCCGTCCGAAGACGTTCTCCTGGTCGGCGACCGGGAGTCGCCCGAAGGCATCGAGGTCGTGGATCCAGCGCATCGCGAGCACGTGGCTGCCGCCGGCGCCCGGCTGACCGTCGGGCACGAGGGCCGCGGCGGGTGCCTCGAGCAGGATCGGGTTGGCTGTGCCGTCGATGAAGCCGGTCAGGTCGCGGCTGTCGCGATGGACGAACCCGGTGTGGTCGGCCGCGACGCTGGCGACACGGTCCACGGTCCGGGCGGCGGCCAGCGCGTGCTCGAACACGACATCGGGCGTCCCACCATTGATCCACAGCCATGCGTCATGCTGGGTCGCGGGCGCGTGGTGCCCGCCGAGCGTGCCGATCGGCTGGAACGGCGCCAGGTCCGCGGGTGCGTCCTCGGGCGCGAACGCCCGCCACAGGTCCGGACCGAACCCCAGCACGAGGTTGACGCCGCCGGCCGACACCGCCGGCACCCGGAGCCCTTCGAGCGCCTCGCCGACCTCCCGGAGCTCGACGTCCGGCCGCAGGTCGAACTCGAGGAACTCGTGGGCCATCGTCCCTTGCGCGAAGATGCCGAACTGGGGGAGCGCCATGCGTGGAGGCTAGCGCACGGGGCGACCCGCCGGCGAGGGCCTGTGCAGCCAGGTGGAGCGGATCGGCCGCCAGGTAGGCGATGATCGGCGGGTGAGCGAGGCGCGGACCATCGTCTTCTTCCCCGAGGGCGCCTTTGGGCCGACCAACAACTGCGTGGGCATCGGCCAGATCCTGCGCGCGCGGGGTCACCGGATCGTGTTCATCGTCGAGGAGTCGTTCGCCGGGACGCTCGAGGCCAAGGGCTTCGAGGAGCGCCTCATGCGCCTCGGACCCACGCCAGCCCAACCGGAGGTCCCCGGGCAGTTTTGGATCGACTTCATCCGCGACACAGCGCCCGTCTTCCGCAAGCCGACCATCGAGCAGCTGGCCGGGTTCATCGCCCCGACCTGGCGGGCGCTCGTCGACGGGGCCATGTACGTCCATCCGAGACTGACCGAGATCATCGACGAGCTCGCGCCCGACGTGGTGGTCGAGGACAACGTCGTCGGCTTCCCGGCGCTGACGGCGTCAGGACGACCGTGGGTTCGGATCGTCTCGTGCAACCCGGCCGAGCTGAAGGACCCGGCCATCTCACCGTTCTCATCCGGCTACCCGACGGCGGACCCCGGCGATCGGTCCACGTTCCTCGCCGAGGTGGACCGGACGCATCGCGACCTGTGGGCCGAGTTCGACGCCTTCTGTCGCACGCAGGGCGATGACGGGCTCCACTACGGACCACTTGGCCCCGACTTCATCGGCGAATCTCCCTGGCTCGACCTGTATGCCTATCCGGCCGAGGCTGACTACCGGCGCGAACGCCCGCTCGGGCCGACCTGGCACCGGATCGACTCGTCGGTGCGGGTCGCAGACGAGCCGTGGACGCTGCCCGAGCACCTCCGCTCGCGCGACGGGGCGCTCATCTACCTGTCGCTCGGCAGCCTTGGCTCGGCGGACGTGGCGCTGATGCAGCGCCTGGTCGACTTGCTCGCCACGACCGAGCACCGGGTCATCGTGTCCAAGGGACCCCTCGCGGACCAGATCGTGCTCCATGACAACCAGGCGGGCGAAGCCTTCCTGCCGCAGCCGGCGATCATCGGGGAGGTGGACCTGGTCATCACCCACGGCGGCAACAACACCGTCACGGAAGCGTTCCACCACGGGCTGCCGATGATCGTCCTGCCGCTCTTCTGGGACCAGGTCGACAACGCCCAGCGGATCGACGAGACCGGCTTCGGACGTCGCCTCGCGACCTATGACTTCCGCGACGAGGAGCTGACCGACGCGATCGACGAGCTGCTGGCGGATCAGGCGCTCGCCGGTCGCCTGGCGGCGATGTCCCGCCGGATCCGGGCATCGTCCGGAACGGTCCGCGCCGCCGACCTCATCGAGCGCGTCGCCCTGACCGGGCAGCCGGTCACGTGAGGCGCCTCGGTCATCACGATCACGGTGGACTCGATCTGGCGACCCTGGCGATGCTAGGCCGGCCGGCCTATCAGGTGGCAGCGACCTCGGGCGGGATCAGGTCGATGCCGTCGGGCGTGAAGAGATAACCGTTCGCGCGGCCATGGCGATCGGTATGGCCGTACTGCCAGCGCACGTGCCCATGGGGATCGACCTCGAGGATCACCCCCGGGCTCGAATAGTCGACCACGGGGACGTTCCCATCGCGAAGGAGCTGGGCGTCCGATGGGTATCGTAGCGGCACGTGGATGTCGAAGACGACCTTCCCGTTACGGTCCAGCCGGACGACGCGCGATCCGTGGATCTCCGTGATCATGATCCCGCCGTCCGGGAGGGGCTTGTCACCGTTGGGACTCCCGTACGTGCGCGGTGCGTTGTCGGCGCAGACGCCGGTGCGTCCCCACTGACGGACGATCCGCTCGGCCGGCGAAACCTCGATGATCCGGCAATTCCCGATGTCCGCCACCATCACGTCGCCGTTCGCCAGGGGATAGGCGTCGTCCGGCGTGTGGAGACGGCCCGGCGCGGACCCGGCGTGGTCGTATCTCCCGTACTCCCAGATGATCCTGCGGGTCCGGATGTCGATCCGGACGATCGTCTGGTGACCCTCCTCGTTGGCCGTGATCGTCCGGCCGTCGGGGGACAGGAACGCGTCGTCGGCGGAGAAATGCTGGCCGGCTGACAAGCTGTGCGGGCCGGGGACTGTACCGCACGCCGATCGCGAGTCGGCCGACCAGGTGCATCCGCGTCCCGTCCGACGTCGCCCAGATCGCCTCCGGCACTCACCTGACGCGACGGACTTCCGACTCGGGTCTACGATGACGCGACCGTTCGTCAGACCGCTATCACGCCACAGGAGGCATCCCCATGACCGACGTCGCCGAGCGCGTCAAGACCTACCAGCAGCTCATCGGCGGCGAGTGGCTGGACGCCGCCTCGGGCGAGACCCTCGACGTCGAGAACCCGGCTGACGGCAAGGTCATCGCGCGCGTCCAGGCATCGAGCGCCGAGGATGTCGACCGCGCCGCAAATGCCGCGGCGGCCGCCTTCGAGACGTGGCGGCACACGACGCCGGGCGAGCGCAGCGTGATGCTGCTCAAGCTCGCCGACGCGCTCGAGGCACGCGCCGACGAGCTCGGCCGCCTGGAGTCGACGAACGCCGGCAAGCCGGTCCTCGCCGCCATCGACGAGATCCCGGTCACGGTCGACAACCTGCGCTTCTTCGCGGGCGCCGCGCGGGTGATGGAGGGCAAGGCCGCCAACGAGTACATGGCCGGCCACACCTCGATGATCCGGCGCGAGCCGGTCGGGGTGGTCGCCTCGATCGCGCCCTGGAACTATCCGATCATGATGGCCGGCTGGAAGATCGGCCCGGCGCTCGCGGCCGGCAACACGGTCATCCTCAAGCCGTCGGCGCGGACGCCGCTGACCGCCCTTGTCCTGGGCGAGATCGCGTCCGACATCCTGCCCCCCGGCGTGCTCAATGTCATCACCGGCACAGGCGCCACGATCGGCGATCCGCTGGTCGGCCATCCCAAGGTCGGGATGGTCTCGGTCACCGGCGACACCGACACCGGCAAGCACATCGCCAGGGTCGCCGCGGACCGGGTCAAGCGGCTCCATCTCGAACTCGGCGGCAAGGCGCCGGTCATCGTCTTCGACGACGCCGACATGGCGGCGGTCATCGAGACCATCAAGCTGTACGGCTACTGGAACGCCGGCCAGGACTGCACCGCGGCCTGTCGTGTCATCGCCGGTCCGAAGATCTACGACAGGTTCGTGGCGGACCTCTCCGATGCGGTGAAGACCATCAAGTGGGGCGACCCGGCCGAGGGTGACGACATCGAGATGGGCTCGCTCATCGCCGGCTCACAGGCCGACAAGGTCGAGGGCATGGTCGAGCGCGCCAAGGCCGGCGCCGAGGTCGTCACCGGCGGCCACCGGCCGGATCGGCCGGGCGCGTACTACGAGCCAACGGTCATCGCCGGCCCGGACCAGGGCAGCGAGATCGTCCAGGACGAGGTCTTCGGACCGGTCGTCAGCGTCCAGCGGTTCAGCGACGAGGATCAGGCCATCGCCTGGGCCAACGACGTCCGGTTCGGGCTGGCCGCCTCGGTCTGGACCTCGGACGCGGGCAAGGGGATGCGGGTGGCCAAGGCGATCCAGTTCGGGACGGTCTGGATCAACGACCACTTCATGCTCGTGTCGGAGATGCCCCACGGTGGCTTCAAGGAGTCCGGCTACGGCAAGGACCAGAGCATGTACGCGATCGAGGACTACACGGTCGTCAAGCACGTGATGCTCAAGATCTGAGCCGCCCGCACCGCGACTGGCCCGCGATGGCCCGGAGCGCCTCGCGCAGCTCATCGACGCGTCCGATGGTCTCGAGGTCGAACGGCGTCCGGAAGGTGAAGATGACCTCGCTGACGCCGACCGCGTCGAGCCTGGCCAGGTATGCGGCGACCTCGGCCGGGGAACCACCGATGGTGAGCCCACGGTCCGACCCGTCCGAGCCGACTCGGCCATCCAGGCCGTGGATCCGCGACGTCTCCGCCCAGACCGCGAGTGCCTCGGTGGCCGTGGCGCGCGTCACGCCGTCGAGCGTCACGGTCCGTTCGATCTCGTCGAACGGGCGGCCGGCCTCGGCGCACCGTTCGCGCAGGATCTGGCTGGTCGCGGCGATCCTGTCCGGCGTGCCGTAGCCATTCCAGATGTCGGCATATCGTGCCGTCGTGCGCAGCGTCTTGGTCGGTCCTGAGCCGCCGATCAGGATCGGCAGACGGGCCTGGACGGGGAGGGGCGCGCAGACCGCTTCGTGCATCGCGTAGAAGCGGCCCTCGTGGCTGACCGCCTCGCCATCGAGCAGGCGCCGGATGAGGCCGACCGCCTCTTCCAGGCGATCCAGCCGTTCGCCGAACCCGGCGCCGAAATCGAGCCCGAAGGCGTCGTGCTCACGCACGAACCAGCCGCCGCCGAGCCCGAGCACCGACCGTCCGCCGGACAAGTGGTCGACCGTCGTCGCGAGCTTGGCCGTGAGTCCCGGGTTGCGAAACGTGTTGGCGCCGACGAGCAGACCGAGCCGGACCCGCTCGGTCAGGACGGCGAGTGCCGCCAGCGTCGCCCAGCCCTCGAGCTTCGGGTCGGCCGGGTCGCCCTCGTCGGCGAGGAGGTGGTCGTCGATCCACAGGGAGTCCCAACCGGCCTGCTCCGCCGCCAGGCAGGTGTCGCGGAGGTCGGCCCAGCTCGTGCGATTGATCCAGAACGCCGCGCCAAACCGCATGTCCCATATCGTAGGGTCGTGGGCACCTCGTCGCCGATCTCGCCCGACTTGCAGGAAGCGATCCTGTCCTGGTACGCCGCGGGCGGTCGCTCGTTGCCGTTCCGCGGGACCACGGATCCGTACGCCATCCTGGTCTCGGAGGCGATGGCCCAGCAGACCCAGGCGGCGCGGGCCGGTCAGGCGTGGACCAGGTTCATGGCACGGTTCCCGACGGTCGAGGTGCTGGCCGCCGCCTCTCCGGCCGGCGTGCTGCGCGAGTGGCAGGGTCTCGGCTATGACCGGCGGGCCCTCGCACTGTGGCGGACGGCCGGGCGCATCGTCGAGACCTTCGGAGGCGTGGTCCCGTCCGACATCGCCGATCTCGAATCGCTGCCGGGCGTCGGGCCGTACACGGCCCGCGCGGTCGCGGCTTTGGCGTTCGCAACGCCCGTCGGGGCGGTCGACACCAACGTCCGGCGCGTCCTCGGCCGGATCGTGGCAGGGGATCCGGGCCGGCTCGCCCGAGCCGAGTTGCAGCGGGTCGCCGATGCCGTCGTTCCAGCTGGTCGTTCCGGGGTCTGGACCCACGCGCTGATGGACATCGGGGCGACCGTGTGCAAGCCCCGACGACCGGACTGCGCAGCATGTCCGGCGCAGCCGTGGTGTCGGTTCGCGGCCGACGCGTCGGGGACGGCGGGATCGACCCCCGCCGATCGGACGCCGGCTCGCGCCGCCGCGACGCGTGCGACGCGTGCGGCGCCAGCGCCCTTCCGTACGACGTCGCGCTGGCTGCGCGGTCGCATCCTCGACCGGCTTCGCGAAGCTCCGGACGGGGAATGGGTCGTTCTCGATCGATCGATCGGCGACCACGACGGGGTCGCCATCGAGGTCGCCGCGCGTGCCCTGGCCAGGGACGGCCTGCTCGAGCTCGGGGCCGGCGACGCGGTGGCCGGTCTGCGAGCCCGGCTGCCCGTCGGCTGATCGCTCCGGCCGGCGCGCCCCAGGCAGACCGGTCGCCACGTCGACCTGACCTGTCGGCTACGCTTCCCGGGCGATGCCGGCTCCAGTCCAGCCCTCCACGCCCGATGCGGCTCCGCCGCTGCCCGCCGACGACCCGTCGATCTTCGAGATGGACCTGCGTGGTCTGCGCCGTCATTGGGCTGCCACGGCCGCACGGTCCGCCATCTCGGCCGAGATGATGACCGGCGCCGACCGGCGTGCCCAGGCGCTCGGCATCACCGAGCTCCGTCTGATGGAGCACGCTGGCACGGCCGTCGCGGCCGCGGTCAAGGCACTCGCGACCGATCTCGACCGGTGGCGGACCGGCCCGATCGTGATCCTGTGCGGCCCCGGCAGCAACGGTGGCGACGGGTTCGTCGTCGCCCGTCGTCTCGCGCTGGCCGGCGCATCGGTCATCGTGGCGGTGGTCGCCTCGGATGCGCGGCCGCGAGGTGCGTCGGCCGCCCGTAACTGGGATCGCATCGCCCGTGACGCCGGCATCGTCAAGGTCCAGCTGCCGGTCGCCCGGGACGTGGCGATGTTCGGCCATGGCGTGGAGAAGGCGGCGGTCGTGGTCGATGCACTGCTCGGGACCGGCGTTCGCGGGGCGCTGCGCGAGCCGATCCGCTCCGCGGTCGAGGTCGTCGGCCGGGCGCGCGCGGCAGGCGTCCCGGTGGTGGCCGTCGATACGCCGACGGCGGTCGACCTCTCGAGCGGCGAGCCGTCCGATCCGGTGGTGCTGGCCGATCTGACGGTCACCTTCCACCGCCCGAAGACCGGTCTGTTGACCCGACGCGGCGCGGCCCACGCTGGCAGGGTCCTCGTGGCGCCGATCGGCATCCCGGCGGAGGCCGACCGTGGCTGAGCCGCGGCCGGTCGGCCGGCAACCGGGCTGGCGCGAGGTCCTGCTGGTGGCCGGGGTGGCCGTTGCCGTCGTCCTTGGCGCCGCCATCCTGACCAGTGTTCTGCCGACGAACCTGCAGGAGGTCGTCTTCCATACACCGCTCGCGATCGTGGTCCTGATCGTGGGGACCGCCTGGCTGCTCTGGCGGATCGCGCGCCGGCCGCCCGGTTCGCCGGGCTCGCCCGAGCGATGACCGGCCCGCCGGCGACAGTCCCGGCGCCCGCCATCCCGCCGTTGGTCCGCCGCGCGACCGACCTCCGGACACTCAGCCTCGAGACGTGGGACGTCGTCATCGTCGGTGGCGGGATCGTCGGTGCGGGGGCGCTGCTCGACGCGGTCTCGCGTGGGATGCGCGCGGCGCTCATCGAGCAGGACGACATCGCCGCCGGGACCTCGTCGCGCTCGTCTCGGTTGATCCACGGCGGCCTGCGATATCTCGAGCAGTTCCGGTTCGGGCTGGTGCGCGAGGCGCTGGCCGAGCGCTCGCGTCTGCTCACGCTCGCGCCGCACCTCGTCCACATCGAGCCACTGCTGTTCCCGATCTACGGCATCCCGTTCGCCTCGAAGGCGTTCTACGACGCGGGATTGACGCTCTACGACATCCTCGGTGCGCGTCACGACGGCGGCTGGCATCGGCGGCTGTCGAAGGCGGACACGCTCGACCTCGCTCCGACCCTCCGACCGACAGGATTGCGTGGCGGGCTCGTCTATCACGACGGCGTCGAAGACGACGCTCGATACACCCTGGCCGTGGCCCGCACGGCGGTCGCGGCGGGTGGCCTGGCCGTCACCCGGGTCCGGGCGACCGGGCTGCGGACCGATCCGCGGTCGGGCCTGCTCGACGCGCTCCGGGCCGAAGACCTGACGACCGGCGCCGAGTTCGAGATCCGCACGAAGGCGGTCGTCGATGCGACCGGCGTGTGGGCCGCGCAGGCGGATCACCCATTCAAGGGCGCGTCGCTCCGGATCCTGCCGAGCCGCGGTGCGCACCTGGTCGTGCCTCGAAGCCGGATCCCGAACAAGACCGGCCTGACCATCCGGGTGCCGGGCAAGATCGTGTTCCTGGTCCCGTGGCCGGATCATTGGCTGATCGGCACGACCGATGCGCCGTACGACGGACCGGCGGAACACCCGTCGGCCGCCGGCTGGGAGGTCGACCGGCTGCTCGACACGGTCAATGCGACGATGGATGTCGACCTGACCCGGGCCGACGTGGTCGGCACCTACGCGGGGTTGCGACCGCTTGTCGCGCCGTCGGACGGCTCGACGGTCAAGGCGTCGCGCGAGCACCGGGTGACGGTCGAGCCGAGCGGTGTCGTTCGCATCGGTGGCGGCAAGTACACGACCTACCGGGTCATGGCCCGTGACGCCATCGACGCCGTCCTCGGCCCGGCCGCCGCGCGCGAACGGCCGAGCGACACCGCCGAGCGACGGCTCATCGGCGCCGGGGATACCGACGCGCTCGAGCGGATCGCCGGTGAGCTGTCGACGATCCCGGCCATGCGCGAGATCGGGCCGGAGACGTCGACCCGGCTGGTCGCCCGGCACGGGACGGAGGCCCCGGCCGTCGTGGCGCTTGGCGGGGAGCTGGACCTGATCCGTCCGCTCGTCCCGGGGCGGTTCTTCCTGGAGGCCGAGGTCGCCTGGGCGGTCCGCCACGAGCTCGCCGAGTCACTCGATGATGTGTTGGCTCGACGGACGAGGCTCGCCCCGGAGCTGCCGGACCGCGGCGCATCGATCGCGCCCCGCGTCGCGGCGATCATGGCCGCGGACCTCGATTGGGGCGACGCGCGGCAGGCCCTCGAGGTCGACCGCTACCTCGCGGTCGCCCGGCGCGAGTTCTCGGTGGCCGGTCCCGAGGTCGGCGAGACGGAGGGCGTCGCGTCGCCCGTGGCGCGAGACTTGGAGCCGGCCGCGGTCGACTGAGCGTCGCGCGCCCGCCCATGCGACGGACTCTGGGGCCGGTCGAGGCGCGTCATCCGGTCGTCATCGAGTGGTCGCATGCTCCCAAGCCATGGCGATCTTCGACGACTTGCAGCGGACCCTCTTCGACGGCCTGTACACGAATCGGGTCCCCTTCGCGCTCGGGGTCACGGTCATGTCGGTGGTGGTTGTGGCGATCGCGTGGCGCGCCGGCTGGTTCGGCGCGGCGCGTCGTCATCCGCTGCGTGCCTCCGCCATCCTGGTCGTCGCACTGGCCGTCGGCCTTCCGGTCGGCTTCTACCTGGCCTCGCCGATCTGGATCCGGACCGTCCTCATCGAGCCGGATCCGGTCGCGGTTGACGCCGTCGCCCTACCTTCCCGCACGCCGGCCGTCGTGGCGGGCGCTCCGAGCCCTGAGCCAAGTCGGCCTGTCGCCTCGGTCGTGCCGACACCCACCACGAGGCCATTCGCCGCGCGTCGGATCGCCTCCGGATCGTTCGCGGGCACCGACGACTTCCACTTCGGTCGGGGCACCGCCACGATCGTCGAGACGTCGCCCGGCGCGTACGTCCTGCGGCTCGATGACTTCTCCGTCCGGAACGGTCCCGACCTGTACGTCTTCCTGTCGCCGGACCCAGGCGACTACGCTCCGCACGCCCTCGAGGTGGGTCGGCTAAAGGCAACCGATGGCGCCTTCGGCTACGAGCTCCCGGCCGGCACCGACCCCGCCGATTTTGCGAGCGCGATCATCTGGTGCAAGCAGTTCTCGCACCTCTTTGCGGTCGCCCCGCTGGCCGCCACCTGACGATGTCGGCGCTCGAGCGTCGGCGGACCGCCGATGTCGCGGCGTCCCACCGATGACAGATATGCGCCGGGTGACTCGTCGGCCACCGAAAGCCCGGATTCCGAGATCACGCGGCCCGAGCCACGCTCGAACGGCGCACGAGTTGGCCAGAATCGCTCGAGATCCGTGCCTACCACGCACGGGGCGCATATCTGGCAATCCGCCCATCAGCAGGTGACAGCCATGCTCGGGGTGCATACGTGGCCGAGTGTGGCGAGCCATGTGTCGACGACCCTCGGCCGCCGCCCGCGCCGAGGACCCGCGCGCAGGCGCGCGCCGAGGACCCGCCCCAGGCCCGTCGCAGCCGCCGCCGGCCTCAGCAGCCGCCCCCGCGCCGATCCGACCCTCGGCCGCCGCCGGTCGCCGGCCTCAGCCGCCGCCCGACCGCCTGCCGGCCAGCAACCCGAGGTCGAACTTCCGTTCCCGCCCGTGGATCAGCCGGTCGATGTTGTCCGCATGCGCCAGCCAGATGAGCGCCGCCCCGACCGCCGAGTAGATGACGTACGGCAACGGCGTCTCCGGCACGACGAGCAGCACCAGGAGCATGGCCGGAACCATCGCGGCGGACCCCAACAGTGACCCGAGCGACACATACCGGGTCAGCACGATCACGATGATGAACACGGGCGTGGCCAGGAGCACCGCGACGGGCTGGATGACGAGCATCGTCCCGACCCCGGTCCCGACCCCGCGCCCGCTGCGGAAGCCCGAGAAGATCGACCAGATGGCCCCCGCTACGGCGGCCGCGCCACACAGGACCTCGACGAGCGGATCGCCCGTGACAAACCGCGCCAGGAGGATCGGCAGCGCCCCCTTGGCCAGGTCGCCGGCGACGACGACCGCCGCCCAGCGCGGTCCGAGGGCCCGCAGCGCATTCGTGCCGCCCGTTCGTCCGGAGCCGATCGTTCGCGGGTCCGTGCCGCCTGCTCGCCGCGCGACGAGCACGCCGACCGGGATCGACCCCGCCAGGTAGGCGACGAGCACCAGGATGACGGTCTGGAGCACGATCGCGGGGTCCAACAGACACGCTCCAACGACGATCGGGGACCCGCCGTTGCGAGGTCGTCCGACGGCCGGAGTCTAGCATCCATCGGCTGGCTCCCCTCGGTTGCACGCCTCGGGACAGCGCGCGTACCATCGGTCGCGATGACCTACCAGCCCAGCCGACGCTCGACGCCGGATCTGCGGCGCCTCGAGGCACCCTGACCCATGGCCGTCGGCTCGTCCAATGACTTCGATCTCGTCGTGCTCGGGGCGGGCACCGGCGGCTACTCGGCGGCGTTCCGGGCCGCCCAGCTCGGACTGAAGGTCGCGCTCGTCGACGAGGACAAGATCGGCGGCACGTGCCTCCATCGAGGCTGTATCCCGACCAAGGCGCTGCTCGAATCGGCCGCCTTCACGGACCGCGTCCGCCATGCCAAGGACTACGGCCTGGTCCTCCCGGGCGAAGCCGTGGTCGACTATGCGGCCATGGCCGCCCGTCGCGACGCCATCGTCAAGCGCATGTGGACCGGGTTGAAGACGCTCGTCGACAAGAACAAGGTCACCTGGGTGGCCGGTCGTGGCCGGCTCGATGGCCCGGGAAAGGTCAAGGTCAGCCAGCCCGGCGACGACGGCACGCCCGGCGGCGGCGGTGACCGGGTGCTCAACGCCACCGACACGATCATCGCGACCGGCTCGCGGGTGAAGTCGCTGCCCGGGCTGACCCCCGACGGCCAGCGCATCGTGACCAGCGACGACATCCTCCGGATGGACGCGCTGCCCAGGGACATCGTCATCGTCGGCGCCGGTGCGGTCGGGGTCGAATTCGCCAGCATGTTCGCCGACGTCGGGGTCAAGGTCACGCTGCTCGAATACCTGCCCCAGATCGTGCCGCTCGAGGACGTCGATGTCAGCAAGCTCGTCGAGCGGAGCTTCACCAAGCGCGGCATGACCGTCATGACCAACGCCCGGTTCGACGCCGGCTCGGTCGCGGCCGACGAGAACGGCATCTGCCTGATGGTCGGCCCCGATGGCAAGGAACCCGCCGAGCTGCGCGCCGAGCTGATGCTGGTGGCGGCCGGTCGCGCCGCCAACACGGAAGACATCGGCCTGGAGACGACCAGGATCGAGACCGACCGCGGGGTGATCAAGGTCAACGGCCGGATGCGGACGAAGGAGCCGCATCTGTACGCCATCGGCGACGTCATCGGCGGCCTGTGGCTGGCGCACACTGCAGCGCACGAGGGGATCATCGCGGCCCACACCATCGCCGGCGACGCCGACGTCCACGACATGGATTACACGACCCAGCCGCGGGCGACCTACTGCCGCCCGGAGATCGCGTCGATCGGGCTGACCGAGGCGCAGGCCACCGCTGCCGGTCACAAGCTCAAGATCGGCAAGGTCCCGTTCCAGGCCATCGCCAAGGCGCTCATCGGTGGTGAGTACGAGGGCTTTGCCAAGGTCATCGCGGACGCCGAGACCGACGACACGCTCGGTGTCCACATCGTCGGGCCGCACGCGACCGACCTGATCGCCGAGGCATCGCTCGGTTTCGAGCTCGAGGCGACGCCGTGGGAGATCGGCGCTGCGACCCACGCCCACCCGACCCTGTCCGAGATCATCGGCGAGGCCGCGATGGCCGTCGACGGGCGATCGATCAACTTCTAGCGCAGGCAGGTCGGGCCGGTGCCCGACGACAGCAGGAGGCCGGATCCGCGCGATGGCCGTGACCAAGGACAGCGACTCGCATCTCGGTGCCGCGCTGGGCCTGTCCGACGCCGACCTCATCGAGATGTACCGGTACGTCGCGCTGGCCCGCGCGGTCGACGAGCGGATGTGGATCCTCAACCGGGCCGGCCGCATCCCGTTCGTCATCAGCGGCCAGGGCCACGAGGGGGCGCAGGTGGGGATCGCCTGGGCGTTCGAGAAGGGCCACGATTGGATGGCGCCGTTCTATCGCTCGATCGCGACCTGTCTGACCTTCGGGATGAGCGCGCGCGACATCATGACCGCGCAGTACGCCACGGCATCGGATCCGTCGTCGGGCGGGCGCCAGATGCCCGGCCACTACGGCAGCCGCGAGCACAATATCGTGTCCGTCTCGTCGCCCGTCGCGACCCAGATCCTCCACGCCGTCGGGATCGCCCTGGCGGCCAAGATCCGCAAGACCGGCCAGGTGGCGATGGCGAGTATGGGTGAGGGGTCATCCAACCAGGGCGACGTCCACGAGGGCCTCAACTTCGCGGCGATCCACAAGCTGCCGTTCGTGTTCGTCGTCGAGAACAACGGCTACGCCATCAGCGTCCCGGCCGCGATGCAGGTCTCGGTCGCCGACGTCGCTGAGCGCGCGGCCGGCTACGGGATCCCGGGCGTCGTCGTCGACGGGGCGGACGTGCTGGCGTGCTACGCGGCGGCGCGCGAGGCCGTCGCTCGGGCGCGGGCCGGCCTCGGGCCATCGCTGATCGAGGCCAAGGTCACCCGCCTGACCGGCCACAGCTCGGACGACCAGCAGACGAAATACCGCACCGAGGAGGACCTGCTGGCCGGCCGCGACCACGACGCCCTGCCGAGCTTCGCGACCCAGCTGCGGGAGGCCGCCATCCTGACCGACGAGATCGAGGCGCGCCTGGCCGCCGAGATCAAGGCCGCGGTCGAGGATGCGACCGAGTACGCCGAGGCCGAGGCGGATCCCGATCCATCGACGGCCATGCGCTACGTCTACGACGAGGGGAGCCCTGGCTCGGAAGACGCCCAGCACCCCGAGGCCGCCGGCTGATGCCGCCGCGTACCTTCATCGACGCCATCCGCGAGACGCTCGCGGATGAGATGCGCCGGGACGAGTCGGTCATCGTGCTCGGCGAGGACGTCGGCAAGAAGGGCGGCGTCTTCCTCGCCACGGACGGCCTGTGGGCCGAGTTCGGCGACGACCGGGTCATCGATACGCCGCTGACCGAATCGATGATCGTCGGCACGTCGATCGGCGCGGCGGTCAACGGCCTCAGGCCGGTGGCGGAGATCCAGTTCGCCGACTTCATCTTCCCGGCCTTCAACCAGATCGTGTCCGAGGCCGCCCGGATGCGCTATCGCTCGAATAATGGCTACGGCGTGCCGATGACGATCCGCGCCCCGTATGGCGGCGGCGTCCATGGCGCGCTCTATCACTCGCAGTCGGTGGAGGCATTCTTCACCCACGTGCCCGGCCTCAAGGTCGTCGTGCCGTCGACGCCGTACGATGCCCGCGGGCTCCTGCGTTCGTCGATCCGCGATGAGGACCCCGTCCTCTTCTTCGAGCACAAGAAGATGTACCGCTCGGTCCGTGGCGACGTCCCGGACACGGACTACACGGTGCCGCTCGGCAAGGCCAAGATCACCCACCCGGGGTCGCAGGTGACCGTCGTCGCCTACGGGTTGATGGCGCACTACGCCCTCGAGGCGGCCGACCAGGTCGCCGACGACGGGATCAGCGCGGAGGTCGTCGACCTGCGAACGCTGCGGCCGCTCGACCGCGAGACGTTGCTCGACTCGGTCCGCAAGACCGGCAAGTGCCTGGTCGTCTACGAGGACAACAAGTTCGGCGGCTACGGAGCGGAGGTCGCGGCGATCGTGGCCGAGGAGGCGTTCGACTACCTCGACGGCCCAGTCACCCGGATCGCCGGGCCGGAAGTGCCCGGGGTGCCCTACAACCACGTCCTCGAGGACTGGTTCATGGTCAATCCGGAGAAGATCGCCGCGGGAATCCGCAAGCTTGCGGCCTACTGACCTCGCCACGGTCGACGCGCGGCCCGGCGCTGACCGCATCGTCGCCGACCGCCTACTCGGGCGGCGCGAGGGCCTCGACGATCACCATCACGTCGTCGAGCGACATCCGCCGCCCGCGTTCGAGCGCCGCGGCCATGACGTCCGGGTCCAGGACGGCCCGCGCGCGCTCGAGCGGTCCGGCCTGCCTGATGATCTCGGCCAGACCGAGCGGCGGCCGGACGCCGTAGCGCTCGCATAGCCCATCGAACGCCCCGAGGATCACCGCCGCATCCTCGGGCCGCCCTGCCTCCAGGGCCAGGACCGCCGCGATCGGCAGCCCGATCGTCGTGCTGCCGAGGTCGCGCACGCGGTAATTCCCGACCAACGTCAGGACGCCCCATCGCGCGGCCTGCGCGATATCGCCTGCCATGAAGCTGAACCAGGCGAGGCTGCCGCTCGCCAAGATCTCGTAGGGCTTGTCGCCGAGGTCGATCGCCCGGTCGTACACACGTGACATGATCGACAGCGCGACGGCGAGACCCTCGTCCTCCCAGATCAGATTTGCCAGCCCCAGGTCGGCGCGATTGGCGCCGACCTCGTCGCCGAGCTGCACGTAACGCCGGCGGGCTTCCGTCAGACATTGCCTCGACCCTGCCTGGTCGCCGGCGATGAAGTCGGCCGCGGACAGGTTGAACCACGCATCTGCCGTCGCGCCGGGATCTTCGAGCTGCTCCGCAAGCGCAAGCTGCGCGTGATAGAGCTCGAGCGACTCCTGGCGTTCTGCGCGCCAGTAGGCGATGCCACCGGCCGCCGCCAGGGCGGCCAGCCGCTCCGGGCCCGGCAGGTCCGCGCCGGGCATCGCGAAGATCGCGTCCGACCAGACCTTGCCCTCAGCCAGGTGTCCGTTGAGCTGCCAGAACCGCCACAACGACGCAAACAATCGAAAGGCGATCAACACCTCGCCGGCTTCGATCGACCAGCGGAGAGCCGCGCGCAGGTTCGCGTCGTCGCGTTCGAGAAGGTCGATCCAGTCGCCCTGGCCGGCGGCGTGAAGGTGCGGTGCAGCGCCCTCGGCCAGGACCGCGAAGGCGTCGGCATGTCGCCGCCGCGTCCGGGCGTCGCGACCGCCTTCGACAAGTCTGTCGAGCGCGAACCCCTGGACCGTCCGCAGGAGGCCGAACCGGATCCCGCTCGTCGTCGCCCCGGCTGGGATCGGCACTGGACGCGGATCACGCATGATCAGGCTGTTCTCGGCGAGGGTCACGAGACGATCGAGGACATCATCGGCGCCGCCGGGCTTGGCCCCCGGGCCAGCCACCACGTAGCCCGCCTGTTCGGCGTCGAAGCCGCCCTCGAAGACGGCGAGGGCATGAAGCACCGCGCGGTCCAGCGGGTCGAGAAGGTCGTGACTCCAGGCGATGGTCCCCTCGAGCGTGCGCTGGCGCGCCGGCGCGTCGCGTGGACCGGCACCCGGCAGTGGCAGGCGAGCGGTGAGGCGATCGCGGATCGTCGTCGCGGGCAGCAGCGAGATGCGTGCCGCCGCGAGCTCGATGCCGAGGGGCAGGCCGTCGAGCAGCCGGCAGATGTCGGCCACCACCGATCCGCCGGCATCCGGCTCCCAGCCGGGTCGCACGGCCCGCGCTCGGTCCACGAACAGCCGGCTCGACGCGTCCAGCGTGGCGAGATCCGGGCTTGTCAGGCCGCCCGTCGGCAGCGGCCGGACCGGATACTCCTGTTCGCCTCCGATCCGAAGCGGGGCGCGGCTCGTGATGACGAACCGTGACTCGGGCGAGGCTCGAATGAGTCGTGCGACCTCGGGCGCAGCGTCGAGCAGGTGCTCGAAGTTGTCGATCACGAGGACGAGCGAGCGCTCGCCGAGGAACCCCGGGAGCGCATCGGCGGCGGGCCGTTCGACGCCATCGAACAGACCGAGCGTCCGGGCGATGGCCGCGCCGACCTGTGCCGGTTCCGGGACTGCGTCGAGCGGGACGAACCAGGCGCCATCGGGCATCGCGTCGGCTCGGTCACGGGCGAGCTCGATGGCCAGGCTGGTCTTGCCGATCCCGCCAGGACCGGTGAGCGTGATCAGCCGGTGGGTCTCGATCAGGGCGCTGAGCTCGGTGAGGTCGTGCGAGCGCCCGACGAAGCTGGTCAGCCGCGCCGGCAGGTTGCCAAGCGTGGTCGTCGCGAGGCGAAGCGCCGGGAAGTCCGAACGCAGCCCCGGGACCTCCACCTGGAAGAGGTGCTCGGGTGCCGGAATGTCTCTGAGCGCGTGACGGCCGAGGTCGCGCAGCCCGATCGGCGGTGGCAGGCTGGTGCTGACCAGGCCATGGGTCGGACCAGACAGGATGATCTGGCCGCCATGGCCGACCGACGCGATCCGGGCAGCACGGTTGACGTCGAAGCCGCCGTAGTCGTCGCCGGCCAGGTGTGCCTCGCCGCTGTGGAGGCCCATCCGCACGCGCAGGTCCGTGCCCTCTGGCCAGGCCTGCGCCGACAGGGCGCGCTGGCCGTCGATGGCGGCAAGGACCGCGGCGCCGGCCTCCGGGAACACGGCGAACATCGCATCGCCCTCGGTCCGGATGGGGGTTCCGCCGCGGGCCTCGACGGCGGTCCGCAGGATCCCCAGGTGTGTCGCGTTCATCGCGTCCCACGACGAGCCGAGCCTGCGCGCCAGACCCATCGAGCCCTCGACGTCGGTCCGCAGGAAGGTCACCGTGCCGGTCGGCAGGCGACGTTCGCCGGACGATCCCTCCGTCATCGCGCGACCTCTTGCGTCCCGATCCGCTCCGCGAGCGTGGCGAGCATCGCCATCGCGGCCTCCGGTCGTTCGCGCAGGATGGCCTTGATCCCCTCGCCGGCGATGACCAGGCCGCGAACCCCGTCGGCCTCGGCGATGACCGTGGCCGCCCGCGCGGCCTCCCGCAGCACTGCCAGCTCCCCGATGTGGTCGCCCGAGGTGTAGTGACGAACGATCCGTTCGGAGCCATCGGCGCCGCGATGGACGACCCGGACCGTGCCCTCCACGATGACCACGAGCTCCTCGCCCAGGTCGCCTTCCTCGACGAGCGCCTCATCCGGCTGGTATGTCCGCTCGGTGGCGGCCATGGCGATGCGCTGGAGGTCTTCGGGGGCGAGACCCTCGAACAGCGGGACGCGGCGCAGGAACAGCATCGTCTCGAGGTCGCCGAGGGTTCGGCTCGTGTCCGGCATCTCCGTCCCTCCTGTCATGATCGCCAGCGCCAGGCGCTCGATCCACGGGTCGCCATCATCGACCAGACGGCCGACGATGACGTCGCGATCCTGCAGCACCGCCGTCTCATCCTCGAGCAGGCCGACGAGCGCACCTGAGAGCTCGCGGTCGCCGATCGATTCGAGCGCTTCGAGCGCCTGGGCGCGCACCTCCGGATCGCTCGATGCGAGGGAGCGCCGGATGACGCCACCGGCTTCCGGGGCGCCGAGGACGACCAGCGCCTCGAGCGCGAGCCCGATCGACCTGCGCTCGCGGTTGCCGAGCACGGCGATGAAGAAGCCGAGGACCGTCGCCGGGCCGGTCGATCGGTCGTCCGCGCCGGTCAGCCCGTGCCGGGCACGGCGCAGGGTGGCGGCCCGGTCGAGGCGCCCCTGGGTCCACGGGATCAGCTCGGTCCGAACGGCAGGACCATGGCCGCGCAGGGCCAGGAGGGCCGCCTCGCACAGGCGATCGGTGGCGGTCGAGAGCCGTTCGATGAGGCCCGTCGGTGGCGTCGCGCAGGTCGCCAGCGCCAGGGCGGCCGTCCGCCGGACCTGCGCGTCGTCGTCGTCCAGCGCCTCGATCAGGTCCAGTTGCATGGCATCGGCCGACGGCGACCCCGCGACCGCCCGGATGGCGGCGATGCGGACTCGTGGTGACGTATCCGCCAGGCGTGGCCGGATGCGCTCGACCGGCCGGGGCTCACCAAGCCGGCGAATGGCATCGAGCCCGGCGACCACGCCGTCCTCGCCGGGATCGTCCAGCAGGCTGTCGACGATCCGGGTGGAACGATCATCGGGTCCCAGCGATGCCAGGAGACAGGCGATGGCGCCGCGGATGGCCGGGCTCGGGTCATCCGTGAGGTCGGTGATGACCGGGTTGCGCGCGATCACGCCGTCGAGGTCGTCGGCCACGCGGCCCAAGGCATGGATCGCCGCGACGCGGACCGCATCGTTCGGATCGGTCAGGCGGTCGATCGCGACCGCCGTGGCGGTCGGCGGGCCACCGAGGCTGCCGAGGGCCTCCAGGGCGGCCACCCGGACGTCCGGATCGTCGTCTTCGTCGATCGTCCGGATGAGGGCGGGCCCGGCCCGGTCGACGGCCGACTGGCCGAGCAGCTCGGCGGCCATCTGTCGCACGCCCGACTCGGGAGCCCCGAGGGCGTCGACCAGCGCGGCGGCGACCTCCGGATCCTGGGCCAGAACGGACAGACCCGGCCCGCCCTCGAGCACCTGTTCGCCGAACCCGGCCCGGAGGGTCCGCAGGAGGCTGGCGGCATAGCGTCGGCGGATCCCGAACACGACCAGCGTGCAGATGAGGGCCGTGAGCGCGCCCATCCAGAAGACCGTGTCGCGGGCCAGCAGGCTGCCGGCCGCCAGGAGCAGGAGGCCGGACAGGATCGTGCCGACCTGGCCCGGGACGCCGTCGTTGAAGGCGAGGACCTGGGCGCGACGCTCGCTCGGCAGGACGTTGTAGAAGGCACTCCAGGCGGCATTGGCGATCCCGCGCTGGGTGACCTGCTGGCTGAACCGGAAGATGGCCGCGGTCGCAAAGCTGAACGCGACAAGCCACAGCCCGAAGCCGCCGAGATAGACGACTGGCAGCAGCAGGGCCGCGCTGGCGACGCCGAACCGGACATAGAACCGGTTGGCCAGGACGACCGACACCACGAACGAGGTTGCCGTGACGGCCGCCGCCAGCAGGCCCAGCGCGGTCGCGAGGTCGGCCTCCGTCTTGAACGTCTCCGATGCTGCCAGCAGGAACGGGTAGGTCACCGAGAACAGCAGGATCGCGAGGAGGACGTAGGCGACCGCGACCAGGCGCATCAGGGGCGACCGGATGACGGCATCGAAGCCGACGCGGAGGTCGTCGACGATCGACCGGTCGCGGCGGCGGGGCGGCACCCGGACCGTCGTGGTGCGGGCGATGGCCAGGACGACCAGCCCGGCCACGGCGAGGAGGATGGCCTCGATGGCGATGAGGCTCTCGGTGCCGATCGCGCGCGCGACCGGGCCGGACAGCAGTGTCCCGAGGAAGCTGCCGCCGATCGCTGCGCCGGTGCATAGCGGGAAGAGCCGTTTCGCCTGCCGGGCGTCGAACACCGAGCCCGCCATCGTCCAGACGATCGTCACCGCGATGGCGCCGATGGCGTAGACGGTCAGCCACGCCAGCGGCACGGTCGTGGGGTGGCCGGTGAGCATCAGGATGCGCTCGAGGAGCAACACCGCGGACGCGCCCAGCAGGATGCCGCTGAGGAGCCGGATGCGGGCGATCCGACCAAGCCCCGCGCCATACGCGAGGGACACGATGAGGCTGGTCGTGCCGAGGGCGACGAAGAGGTAGGGGAGCGACTGCGCGCCGAACCGGCTGACGAGCAGCGTGTCGACGCCGACCTCGCCGAACCCCCGACCGGCTTCGAGCGACGCGAACAGCAGCGCGACCAGGGCCACCGTCCGGCTCTCGCCGGCACGGATGCCGATCGCCCGCTGGAGTCCGTTCACGGCTGGGCCCCTCGCTCCGGACATGCAGTGCATCATGCCGCGTCTGCCCGGGTCACGGCGACCCACATCGGCCGTCAGGCCGCCGGGCACGGCCGCCAGGCCGGCAGAGCGCGCCGGCACGGCCACCCACATCGGCCGGCGCCGCGCGCCGGCGCCGAACTCGCCACAGCGCCGGCCTCGAACCCGCCCCGGTCGCTCGTCGGCCGGGTTCTTGCCACCTAGCAGCCACATTCGTCGTATACCAGAACCGAGCGTACTCACGAGGCCCTCAAGCCACGCCCCGAGCGTGGATCGCCGCATCTGACCCGCTTTCGGACCGGCCGATTTCGCATACCACGAGCCACATTCGTATCTGGCACGAACTGGAGCCCCGACAGCGACCCGAACCCGCCACGGTCGATTCCACGGCCTGGATCCGTGCCGGCTCCTGACCCGGCAAGCCTCGGGCCACGCTTCGGTTGCTCGTCGGCCCGGGTTCTTGTCACCTAGCAGCCACATTCGTGCTATGCCAGAACCGAGCGTCATCACGAGGCCTTCAAGCCACGCCCCGAGCGTGGATCGCCGCATCTGACCCGCTTTCGGACCGGCCGACCTCGCATACCACGAGCCACATTCGTATCTGGCACGAACTGGAGCCCCGACAGGACCCCGACTGGCTGACGCAGCCATCGCCGGATCTCGACGTTGCGTGCCGGATACACGCTGCTGAACAGCTGCGCCTTGTCCTCGACCTGTCTCCGGATCGAGCGATGCTCCGGAAAGACCAGCAAACGCGCGACGACCGACGCGTTCCAGCCGAAACGCTCGAGCGCGATCTGGGCGCCGAGGCGGACCTTGACGTCCTGTCGGCGGAACGTTTCTTCGACCGACGTGAGCTCGGACTTGAGCTCGATCACGAGCAGTGTTCGCGTCGGCGCATGCCAGGCCAGGATGTCGATCGAGCCGCGTTCGCCGTAGACCGAGAAAGACACCTCCGGAACCACCATCCATCCGTCGGCTTTCAGGCGCCGTACGATGTCGTCGCCGAGGCGTGCGTGTCGCGCGTCGAGCAACCGGTCGAGGTCGCCGCCGCGCCATCGAACCGTGACGACCAGCTCGGCATCGAGACCGCCCAGGATGCGCCGGAGCATCCTGATGGGCATCCCGTCGATTCGGCCGCGTTCGAGCAGCGAGATGGCGCCCTGGCTCACGCCGACCCGCGTGGCCAGGTCGCGTTGGCGCAACAGGAGTCGGTGTCGAAGCGCTCGCCCGATCCTCCCGATCCGGATGTCGTCCACAGGTTTCAGTGTCGGCATCAGGGCTGCACCGGCAGTTATCAGAGGTGCGCCATGTGAAGCGGCGTCGCGACGGGCGGCATCGCTGGCTTGCCGCGCCTGCGCAGCGTACCGCCGCCCGCCGCACCGCCCACCGCCCGCCGCCGCCGCCGCACCGCTACATCGAGGGCCGCAATCCTTGCCGATCAGCAGCCACATTCGTGCTATGCCAGTTCCGGCAGCTTGACCCGCTGATACGGCACGACAGCGTGCGTCGATGCAGACCCAGACGTGCCCAAGTCGGCACCCGATCTTGCGTACCACGAGCCTGATTCGTACCTGGCAAGAACGGCGAAACGGACCGGCCGGACGCCGCAACGGGAGCGGCGGCCTGGTGCGGACTACGCCTGCGCGCGACCACCCCTCGACCTGCAACCCGCGGATGAGGGACACTACGCGGAAGCGATGCGATGGCCGTCCGGCGGCCGACCCAGCGGAGGACCTGCGAACGTGGCCAAGGTGACGATGCCCCAGCTCGGCGAGAGCGTCGCCGAGGGGACGATCGGGAAGTGGCTGAAGCAGCCCGGCGATCATGTCGACAAGTACGAGCCCCTCGTCGAGGTTGTGACCGACAAGGTCAACGCCGAGGTGCCGTCGCCGTTCGAGGGCATCCTTCGCGAGATCCTCGTCGAGGAGGGGGCGACCGTCCCGAACGATGCCGAGATCGCCGTCATCGAGACGGCCGATGACGGCGCCACCGACTCTGCGGCCACCGGCCCGACTGGACCAGTCGTGACCGCCGAAGCCGAACCCGCGTCCGCCGCAGCCGAGCCCGCACCGACAGCTGCCGTCGCGGCGGCAGCGACCCCCGCACCGGCCTCGGTCGAAGGTCCAGCCGGCAGTGACGAGCGCGGACCGGCCGAGCTTGCCGCCGCCACGACCGCTGCACCCCAGACCGAGCCTTCGGCGCAGACCGCCCCCGCCGCACAGACCGCCCCCACCGCACAGACCGCCCCCGCCGCACAGACCGCCCCGACCGCGACCTCGGTCGCGCCGCTGCCCGCCTCAGCCGACCCCGACGCGAGAATGACCCCGGCCGTCCGTCGGCTGCTGCGCGAACACGACCTGTCGCCCGCCCAGATCCAGGGCACCGGCGGCGGTGGCCGGATCACCCGCGAAGACGTCCTCGCGGTCGTCGAATCGATTCGGACCGGGACGCCGGCACCAGCCATCCCATCGGCCGCCGGCCAGAACGGGTCAGCCGCGCAGACCGCGCCGACCACGACGACCGCGCCGGCCCCACCAACCGCGCCCGCCGCCGCATCGGCCCCACCAACCGCGCCGACCGCCGCATCGGCTCCACCAACCGCTCCGGCACCAGCGGCCCCACCGACGGCCCCGGTCCCGGTCGGCCCCGCCGGCGCTCCGATCGAATTCCCACCTGGCGCGGACGAAGTCCTCCTGCCGATGACCCAGATGCGCAAGGGCATCGCCGCGCAGATGACCCGGTCGCTCGCGGTCCCGCATGCCTACGTCCACATGGAGGTCGACGCCACGGCGCTCGTGAAGGCGCGTGAGACGGCCAAGCGCGACTACCAGACCCGCGAGGGGATCTCGCTCAGCTACGTTCCGTTCGTCATCAAGGCCGCCGTCGATGCCCTGCGCCGCTATCCGACCTTCAACGCGCATTGGACCGACGCCGGCCTCGTCGCCAAGCGCCGGATCCACATGGGCGTTGCGGTGGCCGTCGACGACGGGCTCCTCGTGCCGGTCGTCCGCGATGTCGATCAGCTGTCGATCAGCGGCCTCAACCGGGCTATCTCGGACGTTGCCGCTCGGGCCCGGGCGGGCAAGCTACGGCTCGAGGACTATGGTGGGAGCACGTTCACCATCGACAATACCGGCTGGTTCGGGTCCAACCTGACGATGCCGATCATCAACGTGCCCGAAGTCGCCATCCTCACGATGGAGGCGATCACCAAGCGCGCGGTCGTCCGCGAGACGCCCGAGGGCGATGTCATCGCCATCCGTCCGGTGATGAACATGGTCCTGGCGATCGACCATCGAGCCAACGACGGCGCCCAGGCGGCTGCCTTCCTGCGCACCATCAAGACCTGGATGGAGGCGATCGGACCCGAGACACCGGTCTACTGATCGGAAGAGGATCCCGCCGTGCCGGCGCGAGTGTTCGTCACGGGCGGGACCGGATTCATCGGGCTGCAGGTCGTTCGCCAGCTGCGCGAGCGGGGCGACGAGGTGGTCGTCGTCGTTCGGGACCCGTCCTCTGCGACGGAGCTGCGGGCGACGGGCGCCAAGCTGGTTCAGGGCGACCTGAGCACGGAAGCCGATATCCGCAGCGCGATGGCCGGCTCGGACGCGGTCATCCACGCCGCCGGCGTGTACCGGATCGGCATCGCGGCTGCCGAGCGTCCGGCGATGTACGAGGCCAACGTGGCTGTCACCCAGCGCGTGCTCGACGCGGCGATCGCCATCGGCGTACCGCGGATCGTCGACGTGTCGACCGTCAACGTCTTCGGCAACACGATGGGCCGGATCGTCGACGAGACGTTCCGGCACGATCCCGCAGACGGCTTCCTCAGCTACTACGACGAGACGAAGTACCTGGCCCACCTGGCGACCCAGAGCCGGATCGAGTCGGGCGCCCCGATCGCCATCGTCCAGCCCGGAACGACCTACGGGCGCCGCGATCACGCCGCGGCCGGGGCGCAGCTCAAGGCGGCCTTTGACGGGCGGCTGTCGTTCCTCGCGCTGGCCGATGTCGGCGTCTCGTGGACCTACGTGGACGACCTGGCCCGCGGGATCCTCGCGGCGCTCGATCGGGGCCGGATCGGCGAGGCCTACGTGATGGCCGGCGAGAACATGCGCCTCAGGGAGGCGATGGCGATCGCCGCAGCGGCGGGTGGTCAGCGGCTGCCCAGACTCACGGTCCCGAACGTGATCATCCGAATCGGTGCGCGACTGGCGCCGGGCGGCGGCGCGCTGATCGGGCAGCCGCCCAACCTGCGCGAGATCGTCAGCGCGTCGGCAGGCGTCACGTACTGGGCCAGCAGCGCCAAGGCCGCCGCGGAGCTCGGCTACGCGACGCGCGATCTGGCGACCGGGGCCAGGGACGCGTTCGGACCGTCCACCAGGCTCTGAGCACGATCGCGTCGTACACTCCCGCCATGGCCCGCGACCTCCCGATGTTCAGCCCCTCAGACGGCGCCGACGCCCACGCCCACGCCCCGGTCCTGCCGTCGATCGCGATGGGCGGCGGCCTGGCGGGCATGCCCGCAGCCGACGGCTCGACCGCCCTGCGTCGTCACCCGGACTGGATCCGGGCCCGGATGCCGTCGGGTGAGAACTACCACGACCTCAAGGGGATACTCCGCGGGCTCGACCTCAACACGGTCTGCGAGGAGGCCCGCTGCCCCAACATCGGGGAGTGCTGGGACCAGCGGACCGCGACGATCATGATCCTGGGCGACACCTGCACCCGCGCCTGCGGCTTCTGCGCCGTCAAGACCGGCCGTCCGACCTGGTTCGATGACGACGAGCCGCGGCGCGTCGCGGAGGCGATCGGCCAGCTCGGCCTCGAGCATGTCGTGGTCACCAGCGTCGCCCGCGACGACCTGCCCGACGGCGGCTCGCGCATCTTCGCCGAGACCATCACCGCGATGCGGGCGACCTCGCCCGGGATGGGCATCGAGGTCCTGATCCCCGACTTCGACGGCGCCGACGAGCGACTGCGCACGGTCATGGATGCCCGGCCAGACATCCTCAACCACAACCTCGAGACCGTGAAGCGGCTCCAGAAGCCGGTCCGCAAGCGGGCCCGCTGGGATCGCAGCCTGTACGTCCTGCGGCGGGCCAAGGAGATGGCCGGCGAGATCGGCTACCCGGTGCACACCAAGAGCTCGCTGATGGTCGGACTTGGCGAGACGCGCGACGAGCTCCACGAAGCGTTCGAGGCCCTGCGTGCCGTCGACGTCGACATCCTGACCATCGGCCAGTATCTCCGCCCGACGCTGCAGCACCTGCCGCTCGAGCGCTACTACCACCCGGACGAGTTCGTCGAGATGAAGAGCGAGACGCTCGCGCTCGGGTTCAAGCATGTCGAGTCCGCCCCGCTCGTTCGCTCGAGCTATCACGCACGCGACCAGGTCCCCGGCGCCGAACTCAAACGCGCGCACCGCCAGGCGACGATCGATGCGGAGGGCCGGATCGTCCCGCTCGCCGGCTGACCGGCGACCGAACTCGACCCGCGCCACGAGATCCCAGTGAGCGTCGACTTCGAGCCCGTCAGGCTCGGTCCCGGCCGCCGCAGGATCGAGCCGGTCGTCATCGGTCTCGTCGCGCTGGTCGTGGACGTGGCGTTCGCGGTGGTCAAGCCCTGGGAATCGGCGGACCGGACCGCGCCATCGGTGCCCGTGGCCGCCGCCTCGGTCGAACCCGGCCCGGCCGCGAGCCCCTCGCCACGTCCAACCCGGCAGCGCGTTCTGCTGGGTACGGCCATCGACGCGCCACGCTCACCGACCTGGGCGGAGATCAGCCCGGTCGTGACCAGGCACGACGCCTGGGGCATCCGCGCCATCGTCGTGGACGCCACGGCCGCAGGCCCGGGGCACTACGCGGAACGATGGTTTCCCGCTGCGGCGGACCAGGCCGGTATCCGATCCGTCACGGTCGACGGCGGCGAGGCGATCGTCGCCCTCGGGCCGACCTCGCCGTCGGACGTGGATCTCCTCGATGCCCGGATCTGGCTCGTCCACGCCGGCGACTCGCCGGGATGGGTCGACGCCAGCCCGGTCGGTCCGCGGCGCTCCAGCGGGGCATTCCTGTACGAGCGCGGGGACCGCGTGGCTGATGCCCCTTCGCCATGGGACCCAGGCAGGTATCGGCTCGACGTGTTGACAGGCGACGAGATCCAGCGGATCGGTGTCGGCATCCCCGGCCGCCTCGGGGTCGTGCCGGCCGCAACGGACGTGCCGACACCGACCGCTCCGGAGCAGGTTCTCGCCGCCGGGAGCGATCCGTCCGGCGTCCACGCCGGCCTGTTCGCGACCGCCGATGGTTCGGCCATCTCGCTCCCGGCCCTGGGCGGTGTGCTCCAGGACGACCACGGCGCCTGGCTCGACCTCGTCTTGGGCAGCGGGCCACTCGGCGAATCGGTCATCGCCAGCGTCTACCAGCCGCGAGCGACCGGCCTCGGGGTGATGCTGACGCCCCACGCCATCGTCGCCAGCGCGACGGTGCACCGCCTCGCCCCGGACGGACGGTTCGACTCGCCATCGGTCGCTGGCGGGATCTCCAGCACCCAGGGTCGAACGCCGTACGTCGTGTTCCAGGCGCCCGGCGACAGCGTCTGGCCGCCAGGCGTCTACGCGGTGTCGGTCAGCTGGACGGACGCGGCCGGCCAGCACGACGACACCTGGCACGTCGAACTCCGGCCGGGATCGGACATCAGCCGGTCCTGATCCGCGTCCGAGGCTGGGTCCTCGGCTATGCTTCGGACATGCCGCGTCTGCTCTCGCGCAAGGTCCCGATCGCGGAGCTGCACTGCCATCTCGGTGGCGCCGTCACCCCGGCCATCATGTGGGGCATCGCCCATTCGCAGGGGATCAAGCTCCCGACCAAGGACTACTGGGAGTTCCGGGACATGATCACGGTGTCCGCGCGGCGGGACCGCTCGTTCGACGGCTACCTCCAGCTGTTCCACTGGACCGAGCTCATCCAGAGCTCCCCACTGGCGGTCGAGCGATCCGTGTACGAGGTCGTCGGCGGCGGCTACCGCAAGAACAACGTGACGACCATGGAGCTGCGCTTCAACCCGATGAAGCGCAACCGCGGCGGCGAGCAGGACCTCGACCACATCATCGCGGCGGCACTGCGCGGGATGGACAAGGCGAGCCTCGAATACCCGGTCAAGCCGGGGCTCATCTTCTGCCTCGACCGCGCCTTCCCGTTCGAACTCAACGAGATCATCGTCGAGAAGGCGATCACCTGGCGCGATCGCGGGGTCGTCGGGATCGACATCGCCGGCCCCGAATCGGCGACCTTCCGGGTAGCCGACTATCGACGGCTCTTCCGGCGCGCCCGCCAGTTCGGGCTGGGCCTGACCGTCCACACCGGCGAATCCGGACCGGTCGAGGAGGTCGCGCGCGTCGTCGAGCTGCTCGAGCCCGACCGCATCGGCCACGGCGTCAAGGCCGCCTACGATCCGCGCGCGATGGCGATGATCCGCGACCGCGGCATCGTCCTCGAGATCTGCCCGACCTCCAACCTCAACACCAGGGTCGTGTCCGGCTGGGAGGAGTTCCGCTGGATCTTCGACACGCTGCGGCGCAACGAGGTCCGGTTCACGATCAACACGGACGGCCCGGAGATGCTCAAGACCTACGTGCGAGACGAGATGGCCCAGCTCGGGCGGCTGGGGATCCTGTCGGTGGCGGACCAGGAGATCGCGGCCGCCACGTCCCTGGCCGCTTCGTTCGTCCCGAACGTCAGCGACGTCCCGGCTCCCCGCCTCGAACCTGCCTCCCGGGTCGCCGTCGAGCGCGAAGAGGCCTAGGCTCCCGCTAGCTCTCGGTGATGCGGTACGTGCAGCATCGGTCGCCTGAGGCGATGTGCTGCTCTCGGACCACGTCCGCGCCTAGGATCTCGACGAACAGGTCGAGCTCGGCCTGGCAGGCAACCGGTGAGTTCTTGGCGATGCTGAAGATCGCGCAGTTGTGCTCGCGCAGCCGGATCGCTCCGTCCGGCTCCAGGACAGCGTCGGCGAGATAGCCGTTGTCGGCCTGGATCACCGCCAGCTCGCGGACCCGGTCCGCCAACGGCGCGTCGGCGGCGACCCGCTCGTTCATCTGTTCCCGGACCCGGTCGCCCAGTTGGCGCCGGCGCGCGGCGAAGACCTGCTCGAGCAGGTCGTCGCCACCGACCGCCTCGATGGCGGCCAGGAGTCCGGACGCGAGGGCGTCGTAGTTCGATGGAAAGAGGTCCTGGGCGTCGGCGGTGACGTCGTACAGGTGACGCGGGCGGCCCACGCCATGGCGGACAGTCTGGCGGCTGACCAGGTGGGCATCCTCGAGCGCGCGGAGCTGCTGGAGGACACCGGTCCGGCTGGCGCCGAGGCGTTCGGCGAGCTGATCGGGCGAGCTCGGGCCATCGAGCCGAAGCCGGAGGAGGAGATCCCGGCGGAGGGTGGACGGGCCCTTGGTGACCGCCGGAACGACGCGTCGCGGGGCGGCGTCATCGACGGTCGGCAACGGCACATGCTCCCTCATACCCTCAGGCTAGCACCGGTGTCCGGGCGGCGCTGTGTCGGTGTACGCTCGCGCTCATGGACCTCGATCTTTCGCCCGAGCATGTCCTCCTGCGGGACACCATCCGCGACTTCATGCTGACCGAGGTCGCGCCGGTCATCGACCAGCACGAACGCGAGCGCCGCTTCCCGTCCGATATCGTCAGGCGGATCGGCGAGCTCGGCTGGCTCGGCATCCCCATCCCGGAGGATGAGGGCGGGGCCGGGCTCGACACCCTCGCCTACGCCATCGCCATCGAGGAGATCGGCCGGGTGTGGGGCTCGCTCGGACTGATCGTCGCGGCACACACCAGCCTCGGTTGCGGTCCGCTCCACCTGGCCGGCTCGGCCGACCAGCAGCAGCGCTTCCTCGTTCCGATGGCGCGCGGCGAGGTCATCGGCGCGTACGGCCTGACCGAACCCGGCGCCGGCAGCGACTCCGGCGGGACGCGGACGACCGCACGGTTCGAGGACGGCCCCGACGGTGGATCGTGGGTCATCGATGGCGGCAAGCGGTTCATCACCAACGCCGGCCAGGCCGGGACCTACATCATCACCGCCCGGACCGGCGCCCGCGATGACGGCGCGGCCGAGATCAGTGCCTTCATCGTGCCCGTCGATACGCCCGGATTCAGCGTCGGGCGGCTCGAGGACAAGATGGGGCTGCACGCGTCGGCGACCGGCGAGTTGCTGTTCGAGGGGGCTCGCGTGCCGGCCACCAATCTGCTCGGCGAGCAGGGGAGCGGGTTCAAGACCTTCCTGCGCATCCTCGATGGCGGACGGATCTCGATCGGGGCGCTGGCCGTCGGGATCGCCCAGGGCGCCCTCGATGCCTCGATCCCATACGCCCAGACCCGCGAACAGTTCGGCCGCCCGATCGGCTCGTTCCAGGGCGTCGCGTTCATGGTCGCCGACATGGCGACCGAGATCGAGGCGGCGCGCGGCCTCGTCTGGCGGGCCGCCTGGCTCAAGGACCAGGGTCGCGAGTTCGGGCTGGTCGCCGCGCAGGCCAAGCTGTTTGCCTCCGAGGTCAGTTCGCGCGTCACCAACAACGCCGTCCAGATCCACGGCGGCTACGGCTACGTGACGGAGTACCCGGTCGAGCGCTACCTGCGCGACGCGAAGCTGACCGAGATCGGCGAGGGGACCAGCCAGGTCCAGCGGCTGGTCATCGCCCGGAAGGTCCTGGGCCTGCGCGTCGTCTGACCGTCATGCCCCGCTGCCCTACTGGGGCTCCGCCGGGCCCCGATCGCCGGTCCCGGCGGCGACCTTGAGACCCGTGCGCAGGGCCGCCTCGAACTGGGTGCCCCACGGCCCCTGCGAAGCGAGGACGTAGGGCGACTCCTCGACCGATTGGAAAGTCTGCGGGTCAGTGACGAAGCTCCGCGCACAGGTGTCGATCGTCGCGCGGAGCCGTTCGAAGGTGGCTCGATCGGCAAACGAGTAGAGATAGATCCGGACGGGTGTCGTCTGGTCGAGGCCGTCGGCGTCGAAGGCGATGGCCGTCGGGGCGAGGGTCGTGTCCGTGCAACCGGGGTCGCCCGAAACGATGTGATCGAGGTGGAGGCCGCGCTTGGCGAACTCGATGGCGATGCCGCCGAAGTCCGCCGGGGTGGGGGCGGGCGGCGTCGTCTCGACGTAGTCACAGGCCGCGACGAGGAGGGCCAGGGCGGCGAGGAGCGTGGCCAGGCCGAGACCGGGTCGGCGGGGGGATGACATCGCTCCCGGAGGCTATCACCGAGGCGGTCTTGGCGCCGCCGCCGCCAGATGCTCGTCACGCGTTCATTTGACACGAACGTCCTGTCGAAGGCCCACGCGGTGAGCATCTGACAAGATCCGGGTGCCGTCGGCAAGGATCGATCGGCTAGCGGTCGCGGGCGCGTCGCTTGGCGTCGTGGAGGCGGGCCATGGTATCCGGCGCCTCGGCCGGGGTCGCGCTCGCCGTGGCCCCCGGGCTGGGTGTCGGGGTCGTCGGCGGTGCCGAGGGCGCGACTGCCGCCGGCGGCGCCGCGGACCCCCGGATCGCCGATCGCGCCTCGCTCGACCGCACACGGCCGCTGGCCGCCAACAACCCCTCCGCGGTCGCGGTCCGTGGTGCTGCTGCCCGTCGCCGACGCCCGATCCCGCCGACCCAGCCGCGCGCTGCGACGAGCTCGCGCCGCCCGAACGACATGCGACGCAGGGCGATATCGAGCGGCCACAGCAACAGGGCCAGGAGCAGCAGCAGCGGCCACAGCTCGGTGAACTGGCTCGTACTGGCCAGATCGTGGATCCACGGATCCTTCGCGGTCGTCACGACACAGCCGCCGGTCGCCGCCCGGAGCGACGCCATGAAGGGCTCATCGGCCCCCAGCTGGCGGTACTCGGCCGAGGTCGGGGCGACCAGCCCGATCGTGCGCCCGAGCGGCGACGTCCCTGGTCGCGTCTGGCTGATCCGCACGGCATACGCGCCCGGATCGATCTCGCCGAGCGGCGCGGTGTACACGCCCGGGGCGATCTGGACGAGGTTGACGGTACGCGGCTCGAGGTCGGGCCCGACGATGCTGGCACTGGTCGAATAGAAGTCGCGTGGCGACCCATCCGACTCGACGCTCTCGACGTGCAGGCCGGTGGTGTTGCCGGTCGTCTCGAAGGTCGCCTCGATGCCGCCGGTCTCCTCGCCCGGGAACGTCCAGCTGACGAGCTGGCTGAAGAACCGGTTGAAGCCGCTCCAGCCGACCCAGTCCTTGGCCCAGCGCCCCGTTGAGTCCGACGTCCACGCCACGGACCGTCCGAGCCCGTACTGCCACGACGCGAGCAGCGGGTCGTCACGCGACGTGACGAGGATGCTCTGGGCCGCGGCCTTGATCGTCGTTCCGTTGTAGCCGCGCAGCTGCGGCAGCCCGGCGTCCAGCCCGCGCAGGATCGGCGAGCTCGAGGTCTGGATCGGGAAGAAGGTCTCCTCGACGATCTGCTGACCCGACACCTGCTGGGTCTCCTTGAGGAAGATGTCGGGGATGCTCGATGGGTTCGCCGCGGCATAGAACCGGCCGCCACCCTGCCTGGCAAGCTGTTCGAGGAAGGGGTTCGCGCCACCACCCGCGCCGACCGTCGAGAGCGTGATGCCGTCCGCCTTCATCTTGGCCAGGATCGCGTCGTACTGGCCGGACGTGGACCAGCCGTCCGTCAGCAGGATGATGTGGCGGCGCGTGGCGGCGGTCTTCTCGAGCGACTGGACGGCCTGATCCAACCCCGCATAGATGTTCGTCTGGCCGTCGGCGCGGATGCCCGCGATCTGACCCTGCAGGTCGCTGATGCTGCCGAGCGGCTGCGTCCGGACCACCCAGTGGGCGACCTCGTTGAAACCGACCACGCCCAACTCGTCGCGCTCGGTCAGGGCCGCGGCGGCGCGCAGGATCGCCTCCTTGCCGATGTCGACCTTCTGGACTCCGCCGATGCCGCTGCCGCCACCCATCCCGCCGTTGAACGAGTTGCAGTGGCAGGCCGCCATCGAGCCCGACTGATCGATCACGACCACGAGCGCGATGTCCGGCTGCTTCTGGCGGTCGCGCACGCCCATGTCGACCGGCAGCGTCTCCTCGAGCTGGGTCTTCTGGTAGCCGCCGGCGCCATAGCTCTGCGGGCCGCCGACCATGACCAGGCCCTTGCCGAGGTCGCGGACATCGACCTGGAGCACCGCCAACTGCCGGTCGGACAGCCTGAGTCGCGGCACATCCACCAGCACGATGCTGTCGTAGCTGGCGAGGCTGGCGAGGTCGCTCGGCAGCGCCTCCGGGACGATCGTGTCGACGAGCTCGTTCTGGTTGCGCAGCGCCGTGACAAGCTCCGCGGCGACCCTGTCGTCGCCGGCGAGGACCAGCGTCTTGGGCTGGCCCTTGACGATGGTGTTGGTGTCGGCCCGGTCGTTCTGGCTGAACGTATCGCGCGCCGCCTCGACGACGGCCCGGAACGTATGGAAGCCCGCCTCGGTCGGCTTGACGTCGAAGGTCACCCGGGTCACGCCAGCGATCAGCTCGACCGGCTGCGTCGCGACGAGGGCGCCGTCGGCGAAGAGCCGGACCGTGGCCGTCTGCGCGACCGTCGAGCGGATCTCGGCGACGACCGGGATCGACTCCCCAAGACGCGCCGTCGACGGTGAGGTCAGCCGCTCGATGAGGACCTCGTCCACGTCGCCCGGACCGATCCGCCGGGTCTCGATCCGAACGCCTCGCGTGGCCGCGAGGGCCGCCTCCGCCTGGCCATCGCCGGCCGTGTCGTTGCCATCGGACAGCAAGACGATCCGTTTCTCGGCGTCGTCCGGGAACAGCGCGGTCGCCAGCCGCAGGGCGGCCCCGATGTCGGTCGCGGACGTGACCGGGGTCGAGGCGATCCGGTCGACGTCGGCGAGGGCGGAGGGCAGCCGCTCCACGAGGGCCTCCTTGCCGAATGCGACGATGCCCGCGACGTCACCATCGGGACGCTCCTTGAGCGTCTCGCGCAGGAATGCCAGGGCGTCCTCGCGCCCCGCGTTGCCGACCGAATCGGACAGGTCGACGACGAAGACGGTCGCGAGCCGGTCGACCGGCAGGGCCAGCTGGAACCCGGCCAGCGCGAACACGAGGGCCGCGAGCAGCAGCGAGCGAACGACCAGCGCGACGAGCCGCCGTCTCGCGTCCATGCGTCGCCGCGCCCCGACGTGGAGACCGACCGTCAGCAGCAGGGCCGGGACGAGCAGCAGCAGCGCGAGCGGGGCGTCGAACGAGATGCCCATCAGGTGCCGCCGTCCGGCGCGCGCCGACCGAACCGCGCCCCGAAGCTGCGATGCAGCCGGATCAGCGCGTCACGGTGGTAGACGGCCCATTCGATGCATAGCCCGAGCAGCACGAGGAGGACGATCGGGACCCACAGCTCGTCGCGCGTCATCGGCCGGGGATCGATGGCGGTCCCGGCTCCGGTGCCAGTGCTCGGGGACGCCGATGCACCCGGCGCGCCCGATGCGCCGGCCGCCACCCCGAGCGCCTCGATGGAAGCCGCGGAGCCGGGCGCGATATTCGACTCGTCCACGTCGAACAGGTCGACCGCGAAGCGGACCGGGGTATTCGGATCGACCGCAGCAGCCGACGGGACGGTCGAACCTGGCGGCAGGCCCGAGCCTGTCGGGCGGGCGCTCTGGCTCGCGACGGGTGTTGGCCTCGCGCTCGGCGCGGCACCGGACGCGGACGGCCCGGCCGAGGCGGTCGCGCCAAGGTGCGGCGTGACGAGATAGACACCCGTCAGCTCCGTCGCGGAAAATGTCACGCTGGTGGCGAGCGAGGCGCCCGACACGAGCTCGACGACGGAACCATCGGGCCGGGTCACGGCGAGGCCGGTGGCACCGGCCGGGATGGCCAGGCTGACCGGCGTCCCGGGCTGGACCGCCTCGGTCGGGGCGGACGAGCCGCCGAGCAGCTCGCCGGTCAGGTTCGCCAGCAGGACCGGGAACGCCACCTGGAGCGGCAGGTCGGACCGGCGCGGCTCGAAGGCCAGGACGGCCGTCGGCAGGCCGGCCCGCACGCCGGCGTACAGGAGCGGCGCGCCGGCCGGACCCGGGATGACGGTCCGTGCCCAGTCGGGCAGGGCCAGCTTCGCGGCGGACGCGATGTGGGTCGTGGACAAGTCGACGTAGCGAAGGATCGGCTCGGCCGGGTCGAGCGATCCGATGACGGGATTGGTGAGCGTACCCGTCACGTCGCCCAGCGGACTCGTCGTGGTCGGACCGATGGCCAGGATCGGCGAGCGTGGCACGGTCGCCGGGAGGGACCCCTCGAAGATGACGAGGTCCCACGGCCGGCCGTCCGTGCGCTCGGTGTTCGGCCCATAGTCGGCGGCGGTCACCCCGAACAGCTCCACGTTCGGGAGGTAGCTGAGGGCCGTCTCGAGATATGGGTCGCCGGGTCCGACAACGAGGATCAGCCGTCGCTGGTCGGGTGGGATGATCGCCCAGGCGCGGTCGTCGACGTCGAGCTGGTCCGGCGCCGACGTGACCGCCGGATCGGAGCCGACCAGTCGGAGTTCGAGGGTCCGCACATCGCCGGGCACGTCGTTGATGACCACGTCCTGGCGGGCCTGTGGGTCGAGCAGGAGGTCGCGCACCTCGATCAGCCTGCCGTCGCCCCATACCTCGAGCCGTCGCGAGGCGCGCTCGAAGTCCAGGTTGGCGACGCTCGCGAAGATCGACCGCGTGACCGACGATGGCGCGGTCCGGACCGCGAGCGCGACGATCGCCTGGTTCTTGCGCTCGCGCCCGACCGGCAGGACCGTCACCCGGGCCGGGATCTTGGCCGTCGCCGCCACCGGGGTCGCCAGCGCACCGTCCGTGGCAACCAGGATCTGGGCGTCGCCCGACCGCGCCGCGAGTTTGCCGGCCAGCTCCATCGCGTCGCCGAGGTCGCCACGGCCGCTGGTGACGTCGATGCCGTCGAGCGCCTGGCGGACCCGCCCAAGGTCGGTCGTCTCGTTGACCACGATCCGGGCGCTTCGATCCGCGGCGATGACGCTGACCTTGCCGCCGGTCGGCAGGTCCCGCAACGCGCCGATGACGGCCGCCTTGGCCGCCGCCAGCCGGTTCGGCGTGATATCCGTGGCGGCCATGCTCGCGGACGTGTCGAGCACGATGACGATGTCCCGCGCCAGCCCGGCCGGACGCTCGAGGAACGGACGCGCGGCCAGCAGTGCCAGCACGATCACCAGCAGCAGCTGGAGGAGGAGCAGGGGGCTGCGCCGGAGCCTCTGCCAGGGAGCGTTGGCCTCGACGTCGGCCACCAGCCGCGACCACAGCAGCGTGGATGGGACCACGGTCTCGTCACGCCGCAGCTTGAGCAGGTACATCGCGACGACGGCCGGGATGAACAGCAGCCCCAGGAGCGCCAACGGCGTCGTGAACGGCACGACCGTCAGCCCAGCACGCGACGGCGCCGAAGCTCGGCGAACATCAGGTCGGCCAGGTTCGTGTTCGACGACAGGTCGACGTAGCTCGCCCGTCGTTTTGCGGCGAGATCGGCGAAGCCGGCCTTCCAGGCCGTCAGGCGAGTCTGATACGCGTCAAGCGTGACGAGATCGACGGTCACGTCGATGCCGTCGCCGGTCTCGATGTCGACCAGGCGCAGGTCGCCTTCGAGCTGGGGGTCGAGCTCGTCGGGCGACAGGACGTGGAGGATGACCAGCTCCGAGTCGGTGGCCGCGAGCTCACGGACGATCCGGTCGGCGGCCGGGTCGAGCAGATCGGAGATGAGGATGACGACGCCTCGCCCGTGGAGCTGGGCTCCCGCGTGGCGCGCGGCGGCGGCGAGGTCGGTCGGGCCATCGGCGGCCTCGATCGCCGACAGGTCGGCGAGGAGGCGGAGGACGCGGCCGGAGCCACGCATGGCTGCTCGTCGTCGCGCGACCCGGCCGGCCAGCGCACTGACCGCGACGCGATCCTCGCTGGCGAGCCCGATGTATCCGAGCGCAGCGGCCGCCCGTTTGGCGAACAGCAGCTTGGCCGGATGGCCGGTCGCCATCGATGCCGACGCGTCGATGAGGAGGGTCACGGTGACGTCCTCCTCCTCGACGAACAGCTTGACGAACAGCCGCTCGAGGCGGGCATAGACGTTCCAGTCGAGCTGGCGCAGATCGTCGCCGAGGCTGTAGTCGCGGTAGTCGGCGAATTCGACCGATCGGCCGCGCTTGACGCTCCGGCGACCGCCCTTGAGCCCGCCTCGGACCGGGGCCTTCATCAGCAGCAGCAGGCGCTCGAGCTGCCGCAGGAAGGCCTCGTCGAAGACGGTCGGATCGACCTCGCTCGGCAGGAACGCCTGGCGCGTGCCGGCCGCCGGTCGCTCCGGGGTCAGGGCGGCCTTGGACGGTGACGGGCTGTCCATCGCTCGGTCGCCGCGGTCGCCGCGGCCGCTACTCGACGGTCGGCGCGACGACCGCGTCCAGGATGGCGCGCACGACGGCCTCGGTCGTGATGCCTTCGGCCTCGCCCTCGAAGTTGAGGATGATCCGGTGGCGCAGGGATGGCAGCGCGACGGCCCGGATGTCATCGATCGAGACGTTGAACCGGCCGTCGAGCAGGGCGTAGATCTTGCCCGCGGTCACGAGGGCCTGCGCACCGCGCGGTGATCCGCCGTAGCGCACGTAATCACGGACGATCCCCGGCGCACGCGGCTGGTCCGGGTGGGTGGCGGCCAGGACGCTGACCGCGTAGGCGGTCACGTGCGGCGCGATCGGGACCGCGCGGGCGAGTCGCTGCATCTCGACGATCTCGGCGGCCGTGCAGACCTTCTCGGCCGTGACCGACTCGGCACCCGTCGTCCGATCCATGATCGTCACGAGATCGGCCTCGGACGGGAAGGGGACCATGACCTTGAACAGGAACCGGTCCAGCTGTGCCTCGGGCAGGGGATAGGTGCCCTCCATCTCGAGCGGGTTCTGGGTGGCCAGGACGAAGAACGGCGCGTCGAGCGGGTAGCGCTGGCGGGCGACCGTGACCTGGTGCTCCTGCATCGCCTCGAGCAGGCTCGACTGTGTCTTCGGGGTGGCCCGGTTGATCTCGTCGGCGAGGACCAGGTTGGCGAAGATCGGCCCCTGCTGGAAGCGGAAGACGCGCTGACCACCTTCCTCGATGAGGATGTTCGTGCCGGTGATGTCGGCCGGCATGAGGTCCGGGGTGAACTGGATCCGGTTGAAGGCGCAGTCGATGACGTCGGCGATCGTCCGCACGAGCAGCGTCTTGCCGAGGCCGGGCACGCCCTCGAGCAGGACGTGGCTGTTGGCGAGCAGACCGGTCAGGGTCTGGCGGACGAGGGCCGACTGGCCGACGATGACGCGGCCGACCTCGCGTTCGATGGCCTGGGCACGTTCCGCGAACGCCTCGGGCGCGAGTCGGGGAGTGGCCTGATCGGCGGCGCTGGATGCGGTCATGGGGGCCTCCGGCGGTCAGTTGCGAGGATCGAGCGAGCTGAAGTAGTCGCGCACGTAGTCCTTGATCGAGAGGGGGATGTAGCCGCGATCGAGCGACGTCTGGGCGTAGCGCTCGAAGTCGGTGAAGACCTGCTGATAGGGGGTGAGGGTTCCGTTGTTCGAGCCCTGGCCGTTCTGGTTGCCCTGCTGGGTCTGGCCGTCGCCACCGGTCCCGGAGACGTATGACGGATCGCCGGGCTTGCCGAGCCGGTCGAACGGGGCGAACACGGATGACAGGTCGGTGCCAAGCTCGGATGGCCGGTTCGGATTGGTCGGGCCGGCTGGGCGGCCGTTGCCGCCAAGGCCGTTGCCGAGCGAGCGGGCGTTGGAGCCGCCGCCCCCGATCGCGCCCTGACCTTGCCCCTGGCCTTGGCCTTGACCCTGCCCCTGCCCTTGACCCTGCCCCTGGCCTTGACCCTGGCCTTGACCCTGACCCTGCCCCTGACCCTGACCCTGGCCTTGACCCTGACCTCGGCCCTGACCTTGGCCGCTCGGGTTCGGACTGCCCTGGGCCTGTCCCTGCTGACCTTGACCCTGCTGGCCCGCCTGCCCCTGGCCGGCGGTCTGCCGGCCCGCGTCGGCCAGATCACGCCGCGCGTCCTGGAGCCGGGACGCGGCGCCGGACAGGTCTCGCGTCGCGGTCACCCGTCTGTCCGCGCCGGTCACGGCTTGACCCAGGCGGTCGAGGGCCGACTTCGCCCCGGCTGTATCGCCCTGCGCCAGGCTCTGGGCCGCGTCGCTCAAGGCGGTCCCGGCTGCGCCATCGGCCTGTGAGGCTGTCGCCTCGAGCTCGGCCAGCTGGCGAGCGAGATCGCGTTGCTGTTCGGGCGTCAGCTGATCGAGCTTGTCGCCGAGGTCCTTCAAATCGTCGCTCGCCTTCTGCGGATCGCCGTTGCGGTTCGCATCGGGTTTGCCGGTGGCGGCGTTGGACAGCGACCGGCTGAGCGAGGCGAGCGAGGCCGACCGCTGCTCGTTGGCCGGATCGACCTGGGCACGCACGTCGGTCTCGATCTGGCCAAGACGCGCCAGGTTGACATCGAGGTCGTTGGGGTGGTCCCGGAGCTGCCGGGCCAGGTCACGCAGCTGCTGTGCCAGCCGGGTTCGTGGATCGTCGGCGGCGGCCCCCTTGCCCTCGAGGTCCTGCGCAACGCGATCGAGCTTCTCTGCCTGTCGCGCGGCGGCCTCCTTGATCTGCTGCTGCTGGGCGATGACCGCGTCCTGCGGGTTCGGCACGACCAGGACCGGGACAAGCAGGAGCATCGCGACCATGGCCACGGCGGCGGGCCGTCGGGAGAGCCTGGGGACGAACAACGCGGGGGGCGCGGCACGCAGGGCCGCCAGCGCGTCGCGGCGTTGCCGGCGGACGAATCGATCGGCTTCTGCGACCTCGTCGACGGCGACGATCGCCGGCTCCCCGTCGGCCGGGGGGCCGGCCGAATCGGGAAAGCAGACCGCCAGCTCCAGGGCGCTCGAGACGCGGTCGCCGAGGCCTCCCGCAGCATCCACCGCCAGGGCCGTCTCACCGACGGACGGGCGTGATCGTACGCCGGCCACCAGCCAGCCGAGCAGCCCCAACAGCGGGATGGCCACCCCGACGATCGGCGCAGAAGGCAATGGGACGACGCGGACGATCGTCCACAGGGCGAGCTCCGCGACGACCACCACGGCCAGGGCGATCCAGCCTCGCCTGACGAGTCGCCGCAACCAGAGCCGTCGTCGGTGTGGCGCCAGCCCGGCCCGCATGGCGACCAGCTGCGGGTCGAGCGCGCCGGTCAGGACGAGTGCGGGATCGGCGGGCACAACCGGCGCTGGGCTGGCCGCGTGGCGCCCGCTGACGAGGGCGAGCCAGGTCGGTCCGGGCATCAGGCTTCGTTCCCTTCGGCGCGCGGGCCGCGCCGAAGACGCCAACGCCGAGTCGGTGACACGAACTGGGCCGACACCACCAGGAAGAGCACCGCGAGCACAAACCAGGTGACGACGCTCTTTGGCCAGAGCGCGTCGCGGGTCACGCCGAACGGGACGACGTCCGCAGGCACCGCGAACTGGCCGCCGTTGGCGATAGCCAGCTTCCGCTGCAGCACCTGGATGTCGTCGGGTGACATCGCCGTGGTGTCGATGGTCGTCCCGTTATCGCCGGCGACGAAACCGCCCGTTCCGATCCCGGCCGGCGCCGGGAGCGGTACGGCCTGGTCCGAACCTGATCCTGGCTGGAAGATCACCCCGTTGCGGTTGGGTATGAGCCCTGATTCGAGCGAGCACCAGATGCCGAATGACGACTCGGTCCCGCACAGGACGTCGACCTGGGCGATGAATGGGTTCAGGTAGGCGAGAACCTGCGGAGGCGACCCCTTGATCGGCCCGACGCCGCGGCCGTTGTCTGACGAGCCCATGGCCTGCCAGAAGACGAGCAGGAAGAGCGTCCCGATGCTCAGGAACAGGACTGAGAACACGCTCATCGCGATGGCCGCCTGGGTCCGCTTCACCAGACTCGATGCCAGCAGCCCCATCGCCCCGAAGCCGAGCGCCGTGACGATCAGCACGATGTAGCCGCGGACGACGTCGTCAGGAGCGACGCCGCCGTAGACGAACACGATGGCGGTCAGCGGGATCGAGGCCGCGATCAACAGCCAGACGTAGATCAGCGCGCTGAACAGCTTGCCGATGACCATCGCCAGCGACGAGATCGGAGTGACCACGAGGAGCTCGAGTGTCTGCTTCTCGCGTTCCTGGCTGACCGAGCCCGCGGTAGAGGCTGGGGCGAGGAATGCCACCTGGAGCGTCTCCAGCATCAGCAGTGCGGCAAAGATGCCTTGTCCGATCGACGCCGATGCGGTCCCGCCCGAGACGCCGAAACCCGAACTGTAGGCCCGTTCCATGATCAGCTCGACCATCCACGCGAAGCCACCCAGGAGGACGAGGTAGATGGTCAGGATGACGAACGCACGGCGCCCACGCATCCGGCCCCGAAGCTCCTTGACCCCGATCGCCGCGATCCCCTGACGAAGGTGTCGGAACGCCGTCAGCCGGGGCCCCCGACCCCTCCGCGCGGCAGGAACCACCGGCTCGGGATCGGGCGTGATCGGCACGTCAGTCATCGTCGTTCCCTAGGCCGCTTCGGACGGTTCGCGATCAGGCGACGTCACCTGGAGGAAGAGCTCCTCGAGGTCGCTGGCCGCACGGGCGAAGCTGACGATCGGCAGGCCGGCTGCCACGGATGCCGCCAGCAGACGCGCGGACGCGGCATCATCGCCCCGGAACCCGAGCTCGATCGTGCCATCGGGCATGATGACGGCGCCGGCCACGTCCTGGTCAGCGGCGAACCAGCCGCGCGACGCTTCGAGTGCGTCGTCCTCGAGCAGCACACGGACGCGCAGGACGGCCCCGAAACGCAGACGCTTCTCGATGTCGGCGACGCGTCCCTGGGCGAGGACCTGGCCGCGGTCGACGATCGCGACGCTGGTGCACAGCTCCTCGAGCTCCGGCAGGATGTGGCTGCTGATGACGATGGTCTTGCCCATCGAGCGCAGCTCGCGGAGGAGTTCGCGGAGCTCGACGCGCGCCCGCGGGTCGAGGCCGGACGCTGGCTCGTCGAGCAGGAGCACTGCCGGATCGTGGACGAGGGCGTGGGCCAGACACAGCCGCTGCTGCATCCCGCGCGACAGCGTCTGGACATAGGCGTCGCGCCTGTCGCCGAGGTCGACCAGCTCGAGCAGGTCGCCGATCATCCGCCGTCGAGTGGCGGGCGGCAGGCCGTAGCAACGGGCGAAGAAGTCGAGGTACTCCCAGACCTTCATGTCGTCGTACACCCCGAACGCGTCCGGCATGAAGCCGAGCACGCGGCGCGCCTCGTCCGGGTTCCGGGTGACGGACCAGCCGGCGATCTCCGCCCGCCCGGCCGATGGGCGCAGGAGCGTGGCGAGCATCCGCAGCGTCGTGGTCTTGCCGGCGCCGTTGGGTCCGACCAGGCCGAAGATCTCGCCCTCGCCGATGGACAGGTCGATGCCGGCCACGGCGACGGTCCGGTCGTAGCGCTTGACCAGCCCCTGGGTCTGGACGATGGCGCTCATTCGACGGTCCCGCTCATCGAGATGTCGACCTGGAACCCGACGCCATCGGCGCGGTCGTTGACGAAGCGGACGAGGAGGGTGCCCGAGGTCGGATCGATGTAGTGCTGCGCGTCGGCGACCGCCACGCGATTGCCGCCGCTGAGGTGGGGCAGCCGTCGCCACGCCTGGGCATCGATGTCGAACACCTCGACTTCGGGCACCCCATCGAACGTGAGTGGGCCGCAATCGGGTGTCGGCGGCTGCGGGCACATCGGCGGGATCGATGGCAGCGGCGAGACCACCGGCGCATCGGTCGAGGTCCCGCCATCACCGAAGTTCATCCCGATCGTCAGCTGGGTGGCGGCGAACCGGCCCTCGAAGCCGATCGGCCGGTAGGCGATCGTGGCGCTGCCTCGCCCGAAGCTCATCGTGTTCGGGTCCTTGGCGAACACCTGGGCGTCGGACCCGACGACCGTCGAGCGCAGCAGGTCCGTGTGGAACGTGGTCGTGCCCTTGATCGTCAGGTGGGCGGACACGTAATACAGGACATTCCCGAGCCGACGCGGTGTCTGACCCTCGATATCGACCGGGATCACGGCATCGGAGCCCCAGGCGAGGACGACCGGTCCATCCGCGGACAGCTGGTTGGTCGAGCCGATCATCGGGTCATAGGTCAGCTGGTCGATCATGCTCCGGCGAACATACGTCTGGGCGATCTCCGGCGTCGCGTTCGAATCGGTGAAGAAGGACTGTCCGACGATCCGGTCGGACAATGTCTGACCGAGCGGATTGACCGCAACGGCGACATCGATCGTGGCGACCGCGCCCGGCTCGAGGTCCTTGAGGACGGTCACCGTCTGGCCGAGGACGACGGCCGGACGTTCGAGTCGCTGGCTGGACGCGTTGGTGACGGTCCCTTTGAGGTGGCCGTCCTCAAGGCGCAGGTCGGCCCGGATGAGCGGCACCGCGACGGCGGTCTCCGCACGGAGCGTCCGCAGGGCGCCGAACCCGACGAGCAGGTCGCGCACCCGGGCCGGGTCGCCCTGGACGACGTCGAGGGTGGTGGCCGTGCCGGTGCCACCGGAGAAGTCGCCGTTGATCGGCGCCGACAGGAGGGCGCCCCCGGGGACGCTCAGCTGATACGCCTGCCGCGACGGCGAGAACACCCCCAGGTAGACCAGGCCGGCGCCGTCGGTCGTCCCGGCCGCCCCGCGCACGATCGCGATCTCGTTGACGATGACCTCGCTGCCACGCAGGGCGGCCCCGAAGCCGTACGCGCCGACGGCGAACACGACGATGAGCGCCGGCATCGTGAACCACGCCCACTCGCGCCGGTCGAGCCGACGAAGGACGAGATAGTTGATCGGTCCGATAAGGGCGATGTAGGCGATCAGCAGGAAGATCAGGCCGCCGGTCGGTGGCAGCGACAGGCTCTGGACCTGGCTCGCCGCGCCGATCAGCAGGTTGTCGTCGGTCAACGCGGGTCCACCGTACGTCCGCGCCGGCAGCAGCCGCCGCCACATCGCCTGGGCACTGTCGGTCCGGGCGATCCAGTCGACCGCTGGGTCGAACCCGAGCAGGGTCACGGAGCCTGCTCCGTGGGCACGCTCCGCTGCCACCACCCGGTCGCCGACCGTCGCGAGCGCGCGGCCGTCGATCAGCTCGCCGGACAGGGCCGGCAGGGTCGTCGCGGTCGGCGGCAACTCGCCGAGGATGCCGGCCAGGCTGGCTGCCGGGGCGTCGGTCGTGACCACCGGCCGGTACGGCAGCAGGTCATCGGGGAACGCGGCCAGGGCCGCGGGGCCCGTCGTCCCACCGGCGATCACCAACCGGCCACCACCGGCGACCCAGCTGCTCAGTGCCGTGAGCTGACCCTTGGTCAGCCGGCCCGCGTCGACGTCCTGCCAGACGATCCGGTCGACCGAGGTCCACGCCTCGACGCGCTCGGGCAGGTCCTCCGGCGTGAGGCTCATCACCAGCGGCGCGACCTGGTTCTGGTTCGGCAGGAGGTGCAGGCTGCCAACGATCCGCTCCGGATGCTCGGCGATGACGGCCACCACCAACTGGGTGCCGTCGTCCGATGCAAAGGCGGCCTTGGTGGAGGCGATGGTCCGATCGCCCTCGGCGAAGACGACCTGCAGGTCCGAGCCGAACGCGGGCGGCTGAGCGTACAGGATGAACGTCTTGTCGGCCTGGGTGGGAAGGTCTGCGGGCGTCGAGAAGCGGGTCTGGCTCTGGGTCCCGCCGGCGATCCGAAGCTCGCCGTCGATCGCCGGTCCGTCGTTGTGCAGGTGGACCGAGATGGCCACCCACGACCCGACCCGGGCGTGGCCGCCTAGCAGGGCCTTGGCCTCCATCGTCGGCCCATCGGCGGCCCTGGCCGGGACGGCGGCCGGTCCGATCGCGGCAAACAGGATGGCCAGGGCAGCCGCCGCCCGCAGCAGGCCTGGGACGCCCGGAGCGATGCGTCGCGAGAGCGGGTGACGGAGCACGGGCACCCCACGGTGGCGTCGAGCTGGGACTGGTCGCAGCAAGGACGCCTCGGACCGGCCGAAAGTTGCACGGTCCGCGGCGTCGGAACGGCGGCTATCGTACGATGGGCCCGTCCCGGAACCGTTGGCAGCGTGCCGTTTCGTGAGGTCCCGTGCCCGAGATCCGCCCCTTTCGCGCCCTTCGCTACGACCAGGCGACCATCGGTGACCCGGGCCTCGTCGTCGCCCCCCCGTACGACGTCATCGACCAGGCCCAGTACGAACGGCTCCTGGCACGCCACCCGGCCAACGTCGTTCGGCTGGACTTCCCGCGCGAGCAAGCCGGCGACGAGCCGGACGATCGCTACCGGCGGGCCGCCCGGACGCTGGCCGGCTGGCGTTCGGACGGGACCTTCCACAAGGATCCGCATCCGTCGATCTACGTCTACGAGCAGACCTACCTGGTGCCCGGCACGGACGTGACGAGGGTTCAGCGTGGCTACTTCGCTCGGCTCAGGCTGGAGACATTCGGGCCGGGGTCGGTGGTGCTGCCGCATGAGTTGACGATGGAGGCTCCCCGCGAGGACCGCTACAAGCTCCTGCGGGCGACGGGCGTCAACACCAGCCCCGTCATCGGTCTGTACGACGATCGGGCTGGGCTGGGCGGGCCGATCCTCGATGCCGTCACGGCCCGCACTGCGGACCTGGACATCGTCGACGAGGACGGCGTCCGTCATCGCCTGTGGGCCGTGCCGGCCGATGGCGACGCGGCGGCGACCGTGGCGCCCTTGCTGGCCGTCGCGGCGCGGAGTCCGATCACGATCGCCGACGGTCACCACCGTTACGTGACGGCGCTGCGCTACCGCGACGAGCGGCGGATGACCCGCTCATGCGAGGAAGACCCCGCCTTCGACTACGTGCTGATGTTGCTGGTCGATGCCGTCGGCGAGCCACTCACGGTCCTGCCGACCCATCGCCTCCTCCACGGCCTGGGCGTTGCGGGCACGGAACGGCTGCTCGACGGGCTCGAGACGCTGTTCGAGGTCCGCCGGGATGTCGGGCGCGATGAGCTCCGGCAACGGTTCGAGGCGGCGGCCAGCGAATCTGGCGGCCGGGGTCGGTTCGGCCTCTGGACGCGCGCCGGTGGCGCCCTGCTGGTCGCTCGCCGTGACGCGTTCGAGCCGTTCCTGCCAGGCGGCGGCGATGCCCTCCGGGCGCTGGACGTGACGCTCCTCGGCGTGGCCCTCCAGCGGCTGGCCGGGATCGATGCCGAGGCGGTCGCCGCCGGCGCCATCGCCTACACGAAGTCAGCGGCCGATGCGATCGAGGCGGTCGACGCCGCGCTCGACGATACGGATGCGGCGTTCCTGCTCGAGCCGACGCCCGTGACCTCGGTGCTCGCCGTCGCCGCCGATGGCGACGTCATGCCCCAGAAGTCGACCTATTTCTACCCCAAGGCCCTGACCGGCTTGGTCATCAACCCACACGAATGGTGAGTAGCCCTCAGAGCACGATCGGTATCGCGTGGTCGCCGACATCCAACCAAGACCGCTCTACACCACAGACAACGAAGGCCCGGTCCTTTTCGCCCAGGTCGTGATCACCGCTACACGCGTGGCGTCCGACCGCGCCACCAGGACGCACGAACATGGAGCGGCCCGCTGCCCCGCCCCGGATGCAAGCGGACGGCGCCGAGCAAGGCGATCAGACCCCGGCTCGCTCCTTGGCTGTGTACTTCGTGCGCCACTCGGCCGCCGGGAATGGGTTTGCGAAGTAGTCGGTCTGGCGGACGATCTTGCCGTCGGACCCCTGCTCGATGATCGAAACCGCGCTGACGGGCGTCCCGTCGCCGTAGTCGATCGTGCTTTCGATGATCCACGCCTGGCTGGGCTTGAGGATGCGCCGGAGTTTGGCTTTGGGCATCGTCCCGGAGCTCGTCGGATAGCTCGAGTTCATCTCGGCGATGGTGTCGCGACCCCGGAAGACTTCGCCGGACTGGGGATACTCGTAGACCATGTCTTCGGCCGCCATCTCGTGGATGGCCCGGCCGAACCCCTCCATGTCCCCTGTCTCGAAGACGTCCTTGATCTGCGCGACCATCTCGTCGTCGTTCATGTGGGGCTCCTCTTCGTGGTCGTCCGACAGCGGATCGAGGTGCGACACCATTCAGGCGCGGCCCGCTCTTGGGGCCGTCATTGTCCGCCGGGATGCAACCAGTGTCGACCCCGATCCCATCTGGCGCCTGATCAATCCATGACTGGCGGGCGATGATCGAGCCCCGGACGTCATGTCTACTAGCCGCGGGACCATCAGCCCGCTTTACATGGCCTGACTTCGGCCTAGGGTAATCACGCCGGGGGTGATGCCGCGACGTCGCGGTTGCCGCACCGAGGACGGCCTCAGACGATCAGGCTCGTCCCGCCACTGTTGTCAGCAGGAGGATCCCCCGTGAAAAGACGATCCGGAGCAGGCCTTGCCTTCGGGGGCTTGGCTGCCATCGCGCTCGCTGGAGCCACGCTAGCCTTCAGCGGGCCGACCAATGGGAGTTTCGAGACCGGCACCTACGTCGACAACGGATCGGGCTTCGAGCAGTTGAACGCCGGCGACACCAGCATCACGGGCTGGACTGTGGGCGCGGGAAGCGTCGACTGGATCGGCACCTACTGGCCGGCTCAGGACGGCTCGATGAGCATCGACATGAGCGGCGTCGAAGCCGGGACGATCAGCCAGGCGCTCGCGACGACGATCGGCAACACGTACACCGTCTCGTTCTTCCTCTCGGGCAACCCGACAGGGCCGCCAACGGTGAAGACGCTCGACGTCAGCGCGACGGGCGCAGCCCAAGCCAGCTACACGTACGACGTCAGCGGGAACGATCTCACCAACATGAACTGGACGCCGAAGACGTACACATTCCTTGCGACGAGCGCGAGCACGACACTCAGCTTCGTCAGCACGACGGCGGGCGCGTTCGGCCCAGCCATCGACAACGTCGTGATCACCGAAACCGTCCCCACGAAATCCGACTGCAAGGACGGCGGCTGGCAGTCGATGATCGACAACGCCGGCAACCACTTCAAGAACCAGGGCGACTGCGTCAGCTACTTTGCGACCGGAGGCAAGAACCTGGGGGCGCTGCCGCCAGTCGTCACTGCGAACGTCAACGCCACGACCGCAGGCGATACAGCGACGTCGCCGGTCAAGCACTCGACCAAGGGACACCATCGGGCAACGGTCCGGCACGCGAGCGTGCCATCGGTCACAAAGGATGGGCCCAAGAACCATGCGGGCCATCGTCATGGTGGGCAGTCGCACCACTCGAAATAGCCGTTCGACCGCCTGAGGACATCGGCCCCTTCGGATCGCCCGAAGGGGCCGATGGTTTCTGGCGATATAGACGTCCAACCATGACGAACAGGGACCGGCACGTCCTGGCCCGCTGAAAACCGCGGATTCCGCATCGCTCGCGACGTCGTTCATGCCGAATGGGTCGCCGGTCCCATGGGACGGGTGACCGTGGCGCTGGTCGAGAACGAGCCGACCGAATCGCCCAGCTCCCGAGTTCTCGGTGACACTTGTTTGGTCGGCGAGCCGACCATCCCGAGACTTACGGCCCGAAGTAGCCGCTGACGTCGAAGATCGCCTGGGTCGTCGCGCCGACCGTGGCGACGTAGGTGACCGAAAGGGTGCCACCGACGTCGACCGCAACCGTGACCCCGTTGGCCCGGTCGTCACCCTTCGGGAAGTTGAGGGTCGAACTGGTCGGGCTGTTCGTCGGGAGCGGACCGATGAACAGGTAGCCGCGGGCGGTCTGGCCGGTCACCGTCAGGTTGCCGGTGACCGCGACCGCGCCGCTCGGGACCTCGCCCCGGCCGGTCACATGGAAGGTCCGCGCGACGTGGCTCTTGAACGTCCCGGACAGGCCATTGCCGTCCCGGGTGTCGAGCAGGCGGGTCGGACTGA
>JBBRXB010000017.1:0-57761 GCA_038248915.1 Candidatus Limnocylindrales bacterium
CCAGGATCAAACTCTCCAAAAAGATGCACGACCTTGCGGTCGCGACTTTTGTCCGAGGGTTTGACCACTCGCACATCCTTATCACGGATTTCCTGTCACTCTTCAGTTGTTAAGGTGCAGCGGCCGGGGCGCGACGGCCCGCGGCGCAGAACGCGAATGATGAGGCTTGGCGGGCCAGGTGTCAAACCGGGCCACCCGACGCGTCCGGGCTTCCGAACGGTCCGCGCGACCTCCCGGGGAGGTAGCACGAGGGCGAATGGTAGGGACGCTCCGAAGGGCTGTCAAACGTGGCCGGCAGGAGGACCGCGGCGGACCAGCGGCGACGGTCAGCCCGGCCCTCGGGGTCAGAACAATCCGGTCTCGACGAGGAGGACGAAGGCCGCTCCGCTGAGCCAGCAGAGCAGGCCCAGTTCGGGCGATCCGGTGGCCCCCAGCGGTCCCACGAGGACGAGGTACAGGACGATCGCGAGCAGCGCCGCGATGCCGGCCTTGGCGATGCGCAGCAGGATCTCGTTGACCAGGTTGCTCATGACGTCAGACGGCTCGGCGGCCCTGGAGCGCGCGGATCAGGGTCACCTCGTCGGCGTACTCGAGGTCACCGCCGACCGGCAGGCCGCGGGCGATCCGGCTGACCATCCCGACGACCTGTTCCAGCCGCTCCGCCAGATACATCGCGGTGGCTTCGCCCTCGAGCGTCGGGTTGGTCGCCATGATGACCTCGACGAACGGCTCGCCATCGCGAGCCGCGGCGTCCGCGCGCTCGAGCAACTCGCGGATCCTGAGTCGGTCGGGACCGATGCCATCGATCGGCGAGATGGCCCCGTTGAGGACGTGGTAGAGACCCTTGAATTCGCCGGTCCGCTCGAGGGCGAGGACGTCGAGCGGTTCCTCGACCACGCACAGTCGGGTCGTGTCCCGGTTGGGATCGCGACAGATCGGGCAGAGGGGCTGGTCGCTGATGTTGAAGCAGCGATCACAGAAGACGACCTTGTCGCGGACATCGATGAGCGCGGCGGCCAGGGTCCGGGCCTCCGATTCCTGCGCCCGCAGGAGATGGAAGGTCAGCCGCTGGGCGGTCTTCGGACCGATGCCGGGCAGACGCGCGAACGACTCGATGAGTCGGGCGACCGGTTCGATGACGGGGCTGGCCACGGAGCGGTTGGCCTACATACCCGGCAGGCGAAGCCCACCGGTGACCGCGGCCATCTTCTCCTCGGCCAGCTGACGCGACGACCGGAGGGCGTCGTTGACCGCGGCGACGACCAGGTCCTGAAGCATCTCCACGTCGTTCGGGTCGACCGCCGACGGATCGATCGTGACGCTGACGAGCTCCTGCTTGCCGGTGACCGTAGCGCTGACGACGCCGCCCCCGGCCGAGCCGTCGATCAGGGTCGTCTCCAGCTCGCCCTGGATCCGCAGCATCTCCTGCTGCATCTGCTGCGCCATCCGTTGCAGGTTGGCCATCCCCATGTCGGGTGTCTCCTCTCATCGTGGACGTGCGGGTCAGTCTGCCGCAACGGACGGGCCGGTGCAGCCCGCGGTGCTGCCGAATCGATCAGCTGATCTCCCCGACGTCGACGATGTCGTCGGCGAAGATTCGACGTGCCTCGGCCAGCACGAACGAGGCGTCCGATGCGTCGCGAGCGGCAGGCGGCAGCTCGACGTTGGCGACGATGCAGCGGACGGCCACCGGACGGCCGAGCGCAGCCGAGATGCCCGCTTCGATCGCCGGACGACGGCGCTCCGCGGCGTCCTTTAGGAACGCCTGCTCCTCCGGGAAGCCGAGGGTCACGATCGCACCATCGACCGCAACCGGCCGGCACGCGACGATCAACGGCTTGGTCGGTGGATGGGCACTCAGCTGGGCGACGACGGCCGGCCAGGCCACGAGCAGCTGGTCGAGTTCCGTGTCACCGGTCGGGCCCGCGGGTGGCGGCGGGGTGCTCGACGCGTCCGGCGTGGCCCCGACGGGCGCCTCGCTCGGCGTCGGATCGGACCGGGCGTCGGTCACGGGTGCCGGCGGCGCGGGGTCGGCGGCCTTGGTCGTGGGACGGGCCGGGGTGGGCTCGGCGGGGGCCTCGGCCGGAGGCTCGGCAGCGGGTGGCGGCAGGTCCGTGGCGGCCCGTGCGGTCCGGGCTGCTGACGCGCGGTCCGTGACGGTCGTCGGGCGATCCGGCGGTGTGGTGGCAGCTGCGGGCCGAGGCGCCGCTGGCTGGCTCGCCGGCAGATCGGCCGGAGGCGTCCGATCGGGCGAGAACATCGCGAGTTCGAGCTGGAAGCGCAGGCCACCGATACCCGCTCGGTTCGGGTCGAGGGCGGCGAGTCGCCGGCCGGCCGAAGCCAGGGCAGCCGGGTCATGGCGTCGCGCAGCCGGGTCGGCCAGCCCGGCGATCAACTCGGCCCGGATCATGTCGACCGCCTGATCGAGGAGGGCGCGGATATCGCGGCCCCGTTCGTCGAGGCTCTCGAGGAGGGCGACGCCCTTGGCGCCGTCACCCGCCACGAGGTGCCCGACGAACGCATCGACCACCTCGGTGTCGGCCAGGCCGAGCAGGTCGCGCACGGTCGCCACGTCGATCCGCTCTGGTGCCGCCGAGAGCAGCTGGTCGAGCATCGATTCGGCGTCGCGCATCCCGCCGGCCGCCAGCCGGGCGATGAGGTGGACGGCCGCCGGGTCGGCCGCCCGGCCATCGGCGGTCAGGATGCGCTGCAGCTTGCCTTCGATCTCGGCGACCGTCAGCCGGCGGACGTCGAACCGCTGCAGCCGGGACAGGATCGCGGGCGGGAAGCCGGACGGTTCGGTCGAGGCGAACATGAAGATGACGAAGTCGGGCGGCTCCTCGAGCGACTTGAGCAGCGCGTTCCAGGCGTCCCGCGTGATCTGGTGGGCCTCGTCGAGGATGTACACCTTGCGGCGCAGTTCGCCGGGCGGGTACGGGAGACGCTCGCGCAGGTCGCGGACGGCGTCGATGCCACGGTTGCTGGCGGCGTCGATCTCGATCAGGTCAAGCGTCGCGCCCTCGCGGATCGAAACGCACGATGGGCAGCGGTCGCATGCGTCGCCGTCCCGGAGATCGGTGCAGTTGACGGCCTTGGCAAGGATCCGCGCCAGTGAGGTCTTGCCGGTGCCGCGCGGACCGACGAACAGCACGGCGTGACTGACCCGATCGGCCCGAACGGCATTGCGGAGCGTGTCGACGACCGCTTCCTGGCCGACGATCTCCGCGAATGTCTGGGCGCGCCAGCGCCGGTAGAGCGCCTGGTGCAGCACGGTCGGCGTTACGACCTCCTCCGGTCCGTAGCGGGCAGCTGGGATCGAATTGCCGTGCACCCTCCGTCGACCAGAACGCTCCCGTGCCCACTATGACGAGCGGCTCGGGCCAGGCCGTACCGCGGCACTCGTCGATGATCGCTTAGTGCTGCTTCCTTCCGGACCTGACACGGTTCGCGGTTCGCCGATGCGCGGGACCCGGTCCTCAACGTCGCTCGTCGAGCGGCATCCGAGAACGGAGACCTCGGGAGGGGATTCAGCCCTGCTAGAGCGGATTGCAGGTACAGGGCACCGCTAGTTCCCCGCCTAGCACGGCTCAGGAAGGATACCGCGGACGTCCTCGACACGACGGGGAGTGGCGGAGAGGGCGGGATTCGAACCCGCGACGAGTTGCCCCGAACCGCATTTCCAGTGCGGCGCCATAGTCCACTAGGCGACCTCTCCGAGGTCCAGACAGTATGTCGCCCGCAGATATGGCGGTCTGTGGCAAGGCCGCGCCGAGCGCCACAGCGAGCCCACTCGACGATGCGTGAGCGAGAGCGGAGGCGCCGACGCGGCCACGGGCCGTCAGATCGGGGAGCGATGGCGGAGAGGGCGGGATTCGAACCCGCGGTGCTTTCGCACACCGCTTTTCGAGAGCGGCACCATCAACCACTCGGACACCTCTCCGCGGGAGAGGATACCAAACCCGCCCGGTCGACCCGTGTCGGCGGCCGGTCAGCCCGTAGCGAGCGGGGCGAACAGGGCCTCCGCCTCGTCCCGCCGGATCCCGCTGACGACCTTGAGCCGGCGCGGCAGCGACGGGTGCTGGGCCAGCTGGATCACGGTCCCGGCGGCCCCATCACGCGTGTTGGCGATGGCGAAGACGAGCGCCTCCACGTCGCTCTCGAGGAGCGCCCCGACGCACATCGCGCACGGCTCCTGCGTGGCGAAGATCGTCGCGTCGGCCAGCCGAACGGAGCCGAGCTTGCGGGCGGTCTCGCGCAACGCGACGACGACGGCGTGGGCGGTCGGGTCGTTCGTCTCCTGCACCCGGTCGTGCGCGCGGACGACCATCGCCTCGTTGACGACCGCGACCGCGGCGTTGGGCTGCTCACCACGTTCGAGCGCGCGCCGAGCCTCGGCCAGCGCCTCGCCCATGAACAGCTCGTAATTCACCGCCCGATGCTAGCAGACGGGTCACGCCCGACCGTTACGGACGGCTCGGCCGATTCCGTATCGCAACCCGCCCCGCCTCGGTCGGAGGGGTAGCATGACGCCCGCCATGACTGATTCCCGACGGATCGCCATCCTGACCGGCGGCGGCGACGTGCCCGGTCTCAACGCGGTTATCAAGAGCGTCGTGTACCGCGCCACGGAGGCCGGCTACACGGCCCTTGGCATCCGCCGCGGCTGGGAGGGTCTCACCCATCTGCGGCCCGGGACGGAGCCCGATCCGGCCTATCTCCGACCGCTCGACCGAACAAACACCCGGACCATCGAGCGGACCGGTGGGACGATCCTCCACACCTCGCGGACCAACCCGCGCAAGATGCGCGCGGCCGGGCTGCCACCCTGGATGTCAGAGGCCGATCGAGCCACCTACCTGGTTGGTGAGGATCTGTACGACCTGACCCCGCGCGTCCTCGACAACCTCGAGCAGCTCGGGGTCGACATGCTCGTGACGATCGGTGGCGACGACACGCTGTCCTACTCGCAGGTGCTGGTCAACGCCGGGGTGCCGCTGATGGCCATCCCCAAGACGATGGACAACGATGTCCTGGGGACCGAGTACTGCATCGGGTTCTCGACGGCCATCACCCGCGCCAAGGAGGCGATCAATCGCCAGCGGACGACGCTCGGCAGCCACGAGCGGATCGGCGTCTTCCGGATCTTCGGCCGCGATGCGGGCTTCTCCGCGCTGTACACCGCCTATGTCACGTCCGCCCGTTGCGTCATCCCGGAGGCGCCGTACGACCTCGAGGCGCTGTGCGAGCTGCTGGCCGCCGACCACGCGGCAAACCCCAGCCACTACGCCTTCGTCGTGACCGCCGAAGGGGCGATCTGGCGGGGCGCGCAGATGACCGATGTCGGAGGGGCGGACGCGTTCGGTCACCGCCACAAGGCGGACGTCGGCGAAGCGCTCGCGAGCGAGATCCGCGAACGGACCGGGATCGAGACACTCGCCTCCGAGCTGACCTACGACCTGCGTAGTGGCGAACCCGATTCACTCGACGCGCTGGTGGCGACGACCTTCGCCAACATCGCGATGGACCTCATCGAGAGCGGCGTGACTGGCCGGATGATGGCGATCCAGGACGGCAAATACGCCCACGCCGCCCTCCCCGACCCCGCCCTCGGACCGCGCAAGGTCGACGTCCCGACGATGTACAACACCGAGCGTTTCCGGCCACGCTACAACGGCAAGCTCGGCGACCCGATGCTCCTGGTCGGACTCGACTAGGAACGGCCGGGCTCAGTTCAGGCGTCGAGGGCGGACAGTGCCCGGATCGCGCGGGCCAGGGCGGACATGTCGTCGTCGCCGTGACCGCCGGCCACCAACCCGGTCTCGAGCTGCGCCGCGAGGGCGCTGACCGGCAGGACGGCACCGAGCTGCGCGGCGAGCTCCAGGGCGATCCCGAGGTCCTTGCGGTGTAGCGCGACCTTGAACCCGAGTGGGTAGTCGTTGTCGAGCATCCGGCCGCTCCGGTTGGCGAGGACCCAGCTCTGGGCCGCCCCGCCGCCGAGGGCGCCGATGACCTGCTCGACATCGAGGCCGGCCTTGATGGCCAGCACGATCCCCTCGGCCACGCCCAGGTAGGTGCCGGCCAAGATGACCTGGTTGACCGCCTTGACCGCCTGGCCGGCACCGATCGGGCCGACGTGCGTGATCGTCCGGCCCATGGCGGACAGGACCGGCCGGGCGTGCTCGACGTCGGCGACATCGCCACCGACGAAGATCGTCAGGGACGCGTTACGAGCGCCCTCGCTGCCACCGGACACAGGGGCGTCGACCATCCGGAGCTCTCGCTCCGCCAGGCGGGCGGCGAAGTCCCAGCTGCCCGACGGCGCGATGGTCGAGCAATCGATGATCAGGGTTCCCGGTCGGGCGCCTTCGACCACGCCGCCCGGACCGAACAGCACGGCCTCGACGTCTGGGGTGTCCGAGACGCAGATGACGGCGATGGTCGCCTCGGCCACGGCGCCGGCAGCGGTGTCCGTGATGGACACGCCGAGGTCGGCGAGCTCGTCGGCACGGCCGGGCGTCCGGTTCCAGCCGGTTACGGTGAACCCGGCCCGCGCCAGGTTGGCGGCCATCGCCGCGCCCATCGTGCCGAGACCGAGAAAGGCGACCCGGCCTCGTTCGGGTGACGGGTCGCGGGTCATGGTCGGGTCGGCGGCTCGTCGGCCGGCGGCTCGTCGGCCGGCGGCGCGTCGCCCGTGGTCGCATCGGTCGTCGTGGCGGTCGCATCGGTCGTCGTGGCGGTCGCTTCGGTCGTCGTGGCGGTCGCATCGGTCGTCGTGGCGGTCGCATCGGTCGTCGTGGCGGTCGCATCGGTCGTCGTGGCGGTCGCATCGGTCGTCGTGGCGGTCGCATCGGATCCATCGGGCGGTGGCGGCGTATCGGTGGACGTGCGGCCGCGAGCGATGAAGAAGGCGGCGAGAGCGGCGATGACCGCGATCAGGATGATGATCGACAGGAATCCCACGTCACGATCCGGTCGTTCGGTGGCGGGTGCCGGCGCAGCCGACGGTGTCGGGGTCGCCATCGGCGTGGCCGACGGTGTCGGGGTCGCCACGACGACCGGCGTGACGACGATCTGGACGGCGGTCTTCGGGTTGCCCCTGGTGATGACCGGCACCCCGGCAACGTTGCGCCAGGTCTGCCCGGCGTCGCCGACTTCGGCGGTGACGACATAGTCCTGCGTCGGTTGGATGTCCGTGATCGAGTACGGCACGGAGAACGCGACTGGCAGACCCTGCGAGGCATTCCGGACATCGATCCCGAGGGACTGGCCACTGGCCGGATCGACCAGGACGGTCAGCGCATAGGCCGTCGGCGACAGGGCGACACCGACGCCCGTCACCTGGCCGGTGACGGCGCCCTTGAGCACATCCGGTCGGTAGTCGAGCGTGATCGTGACCTTGGTCGGATTACCCTTGGTCAGGACCGGGACGCCGCGGGCCGTGACCCAGGCGTTGTCGCCATCGACGATCGTGGCCTGGATCGTATAGGTCGCGGACGGATCGACGACCGCCGAGCCGAGGTCGAGGCTGAATGCCACGGGCACCGAGCTGACGTCGCGGTCGATCTCCGACGCGACGATGGAGCTCTCGGTCGCGCGCGCCGACCCGCGGACCAGCGCCACGACCGCGAACGCATCACCGCTGAGCTGATACGGCTCGCGGTAGGTGAGACTCCCGCTGACCGGACCGGTGATCGGCGTCGGCGTGGGCGCGCCGGATGGAGCCGGGGGCGGGGTCGGGCTGGGTGTCGGTGTGGGCGTCGCCGTCGGCGTCGGGACGGCGGTGGCCGTCGGTGCGGGCGTGGCGGTCGGTGCAGCGGTCGCGGTCGATGTCGGCGTCGCGGTGACCGCCGAGGTGGCGCTCGGGTTGGCCGTCGAGGCAGGGGTCGCGGTCGGGGCGGGCGTCAGCGACGGAGCGGCACTGGGGCCTGGCGAGCCGACCGGGAGGCCCGTGGGCGCCAAGGTGACCGGCAGATTGACCGTGTTGATCGGGGCGCCGTCATGGATGGCGGCCGCGCCGGCGCGGTTCTGCCAGACCGTCGAGCCGTCCACGATGCCGCCCTTGATCACATAGTCCACCGTCGGGTCGATCAACGACGGATCGAAGCCGATGGCGAAGGACAGGTCGGTCGGGTCGGTGATGGGGCGGACCTGGCGGTCGACGAGCGTCCCGGTCTCGACTTTGATCAGCGCGGTGACGGCGACGGCGGACGGGCCGATGACGGCGTCCGACGGTGGGACGATGACGCCGCCGATGATCGCGCTCGGCGTGGCGGGCAGACCGGTGAGGACGAGGTCGATCCCCTTCGTCGGGCCGCCCGTGATGACCGGCTCGCCGACGGCGTTCTGCCAGATGCTGGAACCGTCGACGATGCTGGCGAAGAGGGCATAGGCATGGGTCGGGTCGATCGTGGCCGCATCGACGAGGACCGAGAAATCGATCGGGACGCCGGACGGCGCGTCGATCCGCTGCTGGCCGATGACGACGCCCGCATCGGGCGTCGCGGTGGTGTCGACGATGGTCACGATGGCGACCGCAGCGGGCGTCAACGCGATCCGCTCGCGATAGGTCAGCGACCCCGAGACCGAGCTGGTGGCTGCCGCGATCGGGACGGCGAGGAGACCGCTCAGGAGCGCGCCGGCGACGGCGACCAGCCCGAAGCGACGGAGAGCGAGACGCGATTTCGACACGGCAGGACCTCAGGTCGGCGCTGACGGCGGGTGATGTGGCTGGCGCGCCCGGCGGGACTCGAACCCACGACCTTCAGGTCCGCAACCTGACGCTCTATCCGCTGAGCTACGGGCGCACGATGCTGGGGGCTGGCGGAGAGGGAGGGATTCGAACCCTCGATGCAGGTTACCCCACATGGCGGTTTAGCAAACCGCTGCACTAGACCTCTATGCGACCTCTCCGTCGCGACAGCGGCCGGAATCCTATCATGGGCGCTGCGACGAACCTGCCAGGCTGCGGCCGGCGTCGTGGTCGAGGAGACAGCTTGGAATCCGAGCGCGAGGCGCGACTGGAGGCCGTCACGATCGGTGGTCCGACCCGGGTGGACGGGTCGATCGTGCTGGCCGAGTACGACCCGGCCTGGCCGGGTATCTACCGGCGCGAGGCCGAGCGTGTGCGATCCATCCTTGCCGATCGGGTCCTGCGGCTCGAGCACGTCGGTTCGACGTCTGTGCCAGGTCTGGCCGCCAAACCGATCATCGACATGCTTCTCGTCGTTGCCTCCTCGGCGGAGGAGCCGGCGTATGTGCCGGCGATGGAAGGCGGCGGCTACGTGCTCCGGATCCGCGAGCCCGACTGGTTCGAGCACCGGCTGTTCCGACGATCCGATACGGCCATCAACCTGCACGTGTTCAGCGATGGCAGCGCGGAGATCGCGCGGATGCTGGCGTTCCGCGACCGGCTGCGAACGCACGAAGACGAGCGCCGCCGCTACGTGGACGTCAAGCGCGAACTGGCCGCACGACATTGGACCTACGTCCAGGACTACGCCGATGCCAAGGGCGAGGTCGTCGAGGAGATCGTCGCGAGGGCGTTGGCGGCGGGGTCGGTGTCGAAGTCGGTGGCGCCGGTGTCGGTGTCGAAGTCGGTGGCGCCAGGGTCGGTGTCGAAGTCGGTGGCGCCGGTGTCGGTCGACCCGGACGCGGCGGAACGACCCCCTCCGTCGGATATGCCACTCTAGAGCATGAAAAGGGGGCCATGGGAGGGCCGATGGGAGGCCTGGCAGGCCTCGTGCAACAGGGCGGCCGAGGGGTTGGCCCTGATGCTCTCGAGTGGCATATGCGAGAAGGGGGCTTGCGCGAGGACGGACGCCCGCGAGGCCGCCGCAGCCCACCTTGCGTTGACAGCGAGCGCGCCACTCGATACCGTCCGGGCACGCACATGAGCCACTCCATCTACTTTCGATGCCCGGCATGACGCTCCCAGGTCGCTGAGACCGCGGGGCACGGGTCGTGCCGGGCAAACGAAGCAGAGGCGAGACCTCTGCTTTTTTGTTTTGTGCCGGACGACCGACTCAGGAGACACCAACACGATGTTCGTGGTGATGACCGTCGGCGCCACCGAGGCCGAGATCCTCGGGGTCAAGAGCCAGATCCTTGCCGAGGGCCTGAATCCGTTCGAGCACGTTGGAGCGCAGCGGACGAACATCGCCGTCGTCGGTGAGATCGGCTCGCGCAAGACGATGCTCCTCGAACGTCTCGGTCGCCTCGCCGGCGTCGAATCGGTCACCCCGATCAATCGGCCGTTCAAGCTGACCTCCCGTGAGTTCCACCCTGAGGACACGGTCATCCCGATCCTCGACACGGTCATCGGCGACGGGTCGCTGACGATGATGGCCGGCCCCTGCTCGATCGAGAGCCGCGAGCAGTTGTTCGAGACGGCCGACGCCGTCAAGGCTGCCGGCGCCACGATCATCCGGGGCGGCGCCTTCAAGCCGCGGACCTCGCCATACTCGTTCCAGGGCCTGGGCATCCAGGGCCTGCGGTTCCTGGCCGAGGTGCGCGAGCGGACCGGCCTGCCGGTCATCACCGAGGTCATGGAGCCGAGCCAGGTCGACATCGTCGCGGAATACGCCGACATCCTCCAGATCGGCACCCGGAACATGCAGAACTATTCGCTCCTGCGCGACGTCGGGCGGGTGGCCCGGCCGGTCATGCTCAAGCGCGGCTACGGCGCGACGGTCGAGGAATTCCTGATGGCGGCGGAGTACATCGTCAGCTCCGGCAACCCGAACGTCATCCTGTGCGAGCGCGGCATCCGCACGTTCGAGACGTACACCCGCAACACGCTCGACCTGGCCGCCGTTCCGCTGCTCCACAAGCTGACCCACCTGCCGATCGTGGTCGACCCGAGCCATGCCACCGGCAAGCGCTGGCTGGTCAAGCCGCTGGCCGTGGGCGGCGTCGCGGTCGGTGCCGACGGGATCATGGTCGAGGTCCACCCCACCCCGGACGACGCCCTGTCCGACGCCGAGCAGCAGCTCGACTTCGCCATGTTCCGCGACATGATGGCGGCCATCCGACCGGTCCACGACGCCGTCCGCGGCCTGTACGGCGCGCATGCCGCCCGGGTCGGTCCATGAGCGCACACGCGCTGTTCGGTCAGCCGGTCGCGGTCGTTCGTGCCAGCCGGCGCCTGCGCGGCGACCTGCGCCTGCCCGGTGACAAGTCGATCAGCCACCGCGCCCTGATCCTGGCCGCCCTCGCGAGGGGCGAGAGCCGGATCACCGGCGCGGGTGACGGCGCGGACGTGCGCTCGACGGCCGGCATCGTGGCGGCCCTCGGTGCGACCGTCGACCGCGTCCCGGGCGACGGCCCGACGGTCGGCTATCGGGTCGTGTCGCCGGGCGCCGACGGCCTGACCGAACCGGAGGCGATCCTAGATTGCGGCAACTCCGGGACGAGTCTGCGACTCATGAGCGGCGTGCTCGCGGGCCTCCCACTGACGACCATCCTCGACGGCGACGATTCGTTGCGCCGCCGACCGGTCGCTCGTATCATCGAGCCACTGCGCTCGATGGGCGCCGTCCTCCACGGCCGTCGGAACGACTCCCTTCCACCCTTGACCGTGGTCGGTCGCACCCCGCTCCGGGCGATCGAGTACGCCACATCGGTGCCGAGTGCCCAGGTGAAGTCGGCGATCCTGCTGGCCGGGCTGCGGGCGGATGGCTGGACGACGGTCCGTGAGGCGGTCGCCACGCGCGACCATACCGAGCGGATGCTGCGAGCCAGGGGCGTGCCGGTCGAGCGGACAGACGCGCCCGATGGCTCGGCGGCCTGGACGGTCGAAGGAGGGATGGCGGTGGCGGCGATCGCGGAACGGGTCCCGGGCGACATCTCGGCGGCGGCGTTCTGGCTCGTCGCGGGCGCCATCCATCCGGATGCCGAGCTCGTCATCCATGACGTCGGCATCAACCCGACCCGTCGGGCGGTCATCGACATCCTGCGCTCGATGGGCGCCGACATCGAGGAGCGCCGGCATGACGATCGGCCCGATGACGGCGTGGGCGAACCGCTGGCCGACCTGGTGGTGCGGTCGTCGTCGCTCCGGGCGGTCGACCTTGGTCCGACCGCGGTCGCCTCGGCCATCGATGAGATCCCCGTCCTGTGCCTGGCCGCGGCGGCCGCGGCCGGCACGACCGTCATCCGTGGGGCGGGCGAGCTCCGTCACAAGGAGTCCGATCGGATCGACGGCACGGCCGCCGGTCTGCGCGCCCTGGGCGCACGAGTCGAGATCGATGGCGACGACCTGCACATCACCGGCGGGGCCATCCTGCACGGCGCCGCGACGGACAGCCTCGATGATCACCGCCTGGCCATGACGTTCGCCATCGCTGGACTGCTCGCCGAAGGCGAGACCGCCGTCGGACGCCCGGGCTCCGCCGCCATCTCCTATCCCGGTTTCTTCGACGACCTCGAAAGGGTGCGAGCATGACGAAGCGTGTGGTCCTCATCGGGCATCCCGTGGCGCACTCGTTGTCCGGAGCGATGCAGCAGGCCGCCTTCGACTCGCTCGGCATCGACGCGGCCTACGAGCTGTGGGACCGCTCGCCGATGGCCCTGGCGGGCGCCATCGAGGACATCCGAGGCGACGACTTCCTGGGCGCCAACGTCACGATCCCGCACAAGGAACGGGTCGTGCCATTGGTCGACCGGCAGACCGACGAGGCACACGTCACGGGTGCGGTCAACACGATCACCCGCGAGGGCAGGCGGCTGATCGGCCACAACACGGACGTGCCGGGCTTCAAGGTTGCCCTCGACCGGCTGGTCGGCAAGCAGAAGATGCCGCGCCAGGCGGTCGTCCTCGGCGCCGGCGGCGGGGCCCGGGCGGTCGTCTATGGCCTCATCACCGAGGGGTTCCAGCGCATCGTCGTGTTCAACCGGCATCTCCACCGCGCCGAGGGCCTGGTCAAGCACTTCGGCCGAAGCGCCGCGCACATGGAGCTCCGGGCTATGCCCTGGCACGACTCGATCATCGAGTCCGAGTTGGCCAAGACCAGGGTGCTCGTCAACGCGACCTCGATCGGGCTGTCGAGCGACGTGAGCCCGATCCCCGCCGAGACGCTCAACGGCGACCTGCTCGTGCTTGACCTGATCTATGCCCGGACGGCGCTGCTGCGCGACGCCGCGGCTGCCGGAGCGACGGTCTCTGACGGCGAGCTGATGCTGCTCCACCAGGGCGCCGCGGCGTTCACGCTGTGGACCGGTCAGCCCGCACCGCTCGAGCTGATGCAATCGAAGCTGGCCGAGGCCCGGGCAGGCGGGCTGCGCTCCGCGGAGGGCGAGCCATCCGGCGCGGCCGCCGACGACGCACCGGAGCCAGGCGCGGACGAGCCGGCGGCGGCCGACGGTGAGCCGGCGACCGCCGGCACGGCCGACTGACCGACCGACGCCGACCGAGCGCGACCGCGACGACCGATGGGCGCCTTTCGTTTCCTGACCGCCGGCGAATCGCATGGCCCTGCGCTGGGCGTGACCATCGAGGGCGTCCCGGCTGGTCTGACCTTGACCGCCGACGATCTCGCGGTCGACCTTGCCCGCCGGCAGAAGGGTTACGGTCGCGGCGCCCGCCAGGCCATCGAACAGGATCGTGCCGAGATCCTGGCCGGGGTTCGCCACGGCATGACTCTCGGCTCGCCGATCCTGCTCCTCGTCCGCAACCGCGACTGGGAGAACTGGACGCAGGTGATGGCCGTCGAGCCCCTCGACGAAGCGGCCGCGACGGCCCTCCACGATGCGGCGGCCGACGGCAACAAGCGTGCGACGCCGGTGACCCGCGTGCGACCGGGGCATGCCGACCTGGCGGGCGCCCTCAAGTACGGCTTCAACGACGTCCGTAACGTCCTCGAGCGCGCGTCAGCGCGCGAGACCGCGGCGCGAGTGGCCGCCGGCGGCGTGGCACGGATCTTCCTGCGCGAGCTCGGCATCGAGACGTGGTCGTTCACGGCGGAGGTCGGGGGCGTGGCGGTCGACCCAGAGAACGCGACACGAACGCGCGACGAGGCCGACGCCTCGCCCCTGCGCTGCCCGGACCCCGACGCCGAGGCGGCGATGATCGCCCGCATCGACGAGGCGCGTTCGGCCGGCGACACGGTCGGAGGCGTGTTCGAGGTCGTCGTCCACGGGCTGCCGATCGGGCTCGGGTCATACGTCCATTGGGACCGCCGGCTCGATGGTGCGCTGGCGGCCGCGGTCATGAGTATCAACATCGTCAAGGGTGTCGAGTTCGGCCTCGGCTTCGAGCAGACGCGCCGGTTCGGGTCGGCCGTCCACGATGTCATCGAGGGTCGTGCCGAGGACGGCCGCTGGATGCACCGCACGAACAACGCGGGTGGCCTGACCGGCGGCGTCACGAATGGGGAGCCGCTGGTCGTGCGAGGGGCCGTCAAGCCGATCTCGACCCTGGCCCGACCGTTGGCGTCGGCCGACCTCGTGACCGGCGAGGCGGTCGACCAGGCGCACTACGAGCGGAGCGACATCAGCGTCGTGCCCGCGGCGGGCGTCGTGGCCGAGGCGATGGTGATGCTGACGCTGGCCACGTTCGTGCTCGAGAAGTTCGGCAGCGACACGATCGGCGACGTCAAGACTGCGCTGGAGCGCTACCGCGCCAGGATCGCGACGGCCCCGGAGGCTCCCGTCGCGGGCGGCCGCTGGCGCGCTGGCGGCGAGGAGGCGCACGGTCTGACCGGCACGGACGAGGCCGGCTCCGGCGGCGACGACTGAGGCCCGAGCCAGTGGATGTCGTCCTGATCGGGTTGCCGGGGAGTGGCAAGAGCGTCGTGGGTCGGCGCCTGGCCAACCGCCATGCGGCCGCCTTCATCGACCTCGACGAGCGCATCGAATCGGCGACGGGCCGATCCATCCCGAAGATCTTCGAGGAGGACGGCGAGGTTGCCTTCCGGGCGCTCGAGCGGGCCGCGATCGCCGACCTCGGGCGGGCCGATCCGGCCGACGATGTCCGACGGGTGATCTCGACTGGTGGCGGCGCGGTCGTCGAGCCGCGCAACCGCTGGGCGCTGTACCACAGTCGGACGGCGGTCTGGCTCGATGGCCGGCCGGAGGTCCTCGCCCAGCGCCTCCACCGCTCGCCGCATGTCCGACCCCTGATCAGCGGCCGTGACCCGATCGGGACCATCCGTGAGCTCGGGGCGAGACGCGAGCGGTTCTACGCGGCCGCCGAGATCCATCACACGGGCGTCGGCGAGGTGTCCGCCGTGGTCGACGCCATCGAGGCTCGCCTTAGCCCGGGCGAGCGGGCTCGGACGGGCACGACGCTGCTGCGGGCCGTCTCCCCGATCGGTCGGATCGTGCTCGGCGACGGGATCGCCGCCGCGGCGCTGGCGGCCGAGCTCGACGCCAGCCGCGCGCGACGAACGATCGTCGTGAGCGAGCCCGGGGCCTGGGCGGCCATCGGCGGGCCGCTCGCCGACGGGCTGCGCGGGCGCGGCCGCGACGTCGAGCTGGTCATGCTGCCCGAGGGCGAACCAGCTAAACGCCTGGACGTCATCGAGACCGCGGCGCGCGAACTGGCTCGCCTGCGGGTCGACCGCCATGACGTCCTCATCGCGGTCGGCGGCGGCGCGCTCGGTGATCCGGCCGGTTTCCTCGCCGCGATCTACCTCCGCGGGATCCGCTGGATCGGAGTGCCCACGACGCTCGTCGCCCAGATCGACTCGGCCATCGGCGGCAAGACCGGGGTCGACCTGCCCGAGGGCAAGAACCTCGTCGGCGCGTTCCACCAGCCCGAGGCGATCGTCATCGACATCGAGCTGCTGCGGACCCTCCCCGAGCGTCAGCTGCGGGCAGCGCTGGGCGAGGCGGTCAAGATGGCGGCGCTCGGCGACGAGCGGTTGTTCGAGCTGCTCGAGACCGACGGCGATGCCATCGCTCGCGCCGATGCCTGCGTCTTCGAGACGAGTGTCCTGGCCGAGCTCGTCGAGCGGGCCGGCTGGGCGAAGGTCGAGGTCGTGGTGGCCGACGAGCGCGAGCACGGCACGAGCGGCGGGCGGATCACCCTCAACCTAGGGCACACGGTCGGGCATGCGGTCGAGGCCGCCGCCGGGTACCACGCGCTGCTCCACGGCGAGGCCGTCGCGTACGGGTTGCGGGCCGCGACGCGAATCGGCGTCGAGGTCGGCGTCACACCGTCGGACCGCGCCGGGCGGATCGGGCGGCTGCTCGACGCGCTCGGGCTCGCGTCGTCACCACTCCCCTACCCGCTCGATGCCATCCTCGGCCACATGGCCACCGACAAGAAGCACCAGGCCGGCCGGTTGCGGTGGGTGCTGCCCACGGCCGATGGGGTGGTCGTCCGCGACGATATCGATCCGGCGATCGTCGAGCGGGTGGTGGCCGGGTTGCTCGCCGTCCCGAGCGGGAGCCAGTCATGACCATGGTGCTCGTGCTCGAAGGGCCGAACCTCAACCTCGTCGGGACGCGTGAGCCCGAGATCTACGGCTACGAGACGCTCGACGAGATCCACGCCGGGATCGCGGTCCGGGCGAGCGCGCTTGGCCTGGACGTCGCGTTCTTCCAGTCGAACCACGAGGGCGCCCTGATCGACCGGCTCCACCAGCGCGATTTCGATGTCGCCATCGTCAATGCCGGCGGGCTGACCCACACCAGCGTCGCGTTACGCGACGCTCTCCTCGCGGTCCAGCGCCCGTTCATCGAGGTCCACCTGTCGGACCCGAGCAAGCGTGAGGCGTTCCGGCAGGTCAATTTTCTCCATGACGTCGCCCTCGAATCGATCGTCGGCCAGGGGGCCCGGGGCTATCACCTCGCGCTCGAGGCGATCGCGCTTCGCACGGGGCCGGCCGGTGACTAGGCGCGCGGATCGGCCCCGCGAGAGCGCCGAGCTGCGACGCCTCCGCCACCAGATCGATGCCATCGACCGGCGGCTCGTGGCGCTCCTCAATGAGCGGGCTGCGCTGGCGCGCGAGGCCGGCCGGGTCAAGACGGCCGAGGGACGACGGGCCATCCGCGATGCCGAGCGTGAGCGTGAGGTCCTTCTCCGGGTCACGATGGCCAACGCGGGCCCACTCGGTCAGGCGGATCTGCTGGCCCTGTACCGGCGGTTGATGACCGCGAGCCGGGCGCTGGAGGCCCGGGATCGGGCGACCGACGCCGGGCGGAGCGGCGAGTCGGCGGGCGGCGGCGATGGGGTCGCACCCGACGATCGTGACGACTGAGGCCGCATCGCCCAGGACACGGTTCGCGCCGGCCCCGACGGGCTACCTCCACCTGGGCCATGTGGCCAACGCGATCTGGGTGTGGGGCACCGCCAGTGCCACCGGCGGCCGGGTGCTGCTCCGGATCGAGGATCACGACCGGGTGCGGTGCCGGGCCGAGTTCGATGCGGCACTGCTGGCAGACCTGGCGTGGCTCGGGTTCGCGCCCGGCGAGGGCACGGTCCGCCAGTCCGATGCCGCGACGCCGTACGAGGCTGCGCTGGCGCGCCTGCGCGACGAAGCGCTGATCTACGGCTGCGACTGCTCGCGTTCGACGTTCGAGGCGTGGGCGCACGAGCATGGCCGGCGCTTCCACGGACCGGGCTGTCCCGGCCGATGTCGCACGCGCGGGCTTGGGGGACCGGTCTTGCGGGTCGCGTTGGGTGGCGGTTCCGAGCGCTGGATGGATGCACTCGTCGGACCGTGCACGGACGAGGTCGCTGGTGGCGCCGGAGACCTGGCGGTCCGCGATCGCGACGGGAACTGGACCTACGGGTTCTCGGTCGTGGTTGACGACCTGCGGCAGGGCATCGACCTCGTCATCCGCGGCCGCGACCTGCTGGCGGCGACGGCGGCCCAGATCCGGCTCGGGCGCCTGCTCGGCCGGGACGTTCCCGCCACGTTCGCCCACCACCCGCTGATCCGGCGCGAGGACGGCCGCAAGCTGTCGAAAGCCGAGGGCGACACGTCAGTCCGCGAGCTGCGCGGGTCGGGCATGACCCCGGCCGAGGTCATCGGCGCCGCGGCGGCCGCGGTCGGCCTGATCGAGGCGTCGCGACCGATCGAGGCGGCGGCGGTCGCGACGCTATTCGGCAGGTGACGCCGCGCCATCCGCGTCGGCCGGACCGTCGTCCGTTTCCTTGACCATGCGCCCCGGCCGGGGCGCGGCTCGGCCGGGGCCGGCTCAGGGGTTCCGGCCAAGCAGCAGCAGGACCCCGAATCGGCGATCGTCCTCGTCGACGATCTGCATCGCCGTCCGTGCCTCCACGTCGACGAAGCCGGCCGCTCGTGCGAGCTCGGTGAGCGCGCCGCGGTCGAACCCGAGGTGGTGGATGCCTTCGGCCTCCGGGTCGTGGAACGTTCCGTCCTCGGTATCGAGGTCGGCGATGGCGATCCGGCCACCGGGTCGGAGCAGGTGCCGGATCGCGGCCAGGGCGGCCGCTGTGTCCTCGATGTGGTGAAGGACCAGCAGGGACACGACCAGGTCGAACGGATCGCCTGGCGGCGGATCGGTCAGGAGGTCGAACTTGACCGCGCTGACCTGCGGTCGGTCGCCGGCGGCGAGCTTCTCGGCGATGACCGCGAGCATGCCGCTCGACGGCTCGGCCAGCACGAGCTCGCCGATGTCGCCGGCGAGGGCCAGACCGAGCAGGCCGGTCCCCGCCCCGATGTCGACGACACGGTCGGTCGGGGCGAGCGTGACGTTCGCGCGGATGGCGCTCGCCGCCTCGTCGGCCCGGGCGCGCCGCTCCGGGGTATCCCAGTCCTTCGCGCGCTCATCGAACGTGGCCATCACCGGCGATGCTACCGCAACCCTAGGTGGCGGCGCGGAGTTCCCCGACCAGCCGCACCAACCGGCCGATGTCCCGGCCGTCCGGCCCGAGGGCGTCGACCAGCGCAGACGCGACGATGACGCCGTCCGCCCCGGCCCGGGCGATCGCCCGGACGTGGGCCGGACGGCCGACCCCGAAGCCGACCGCCACCGGGACCGGCGAGACTGAGCGGACCTCGCGGACCAGCTTGCCGACGGTCGACGGAAGGGACGCCCGGGCACCGGTCACGCCGACGAGCGAGACGCAGTAGAGGAAGCCGCCGCTTCGCGCGGCGATCGCGGCCCTGCGCGCCGGCCGGGTCGTCGGGGCGACGAGGTAGACGATCGCGAGCCCGGCCTCGCGAGCCACGGCCTCGAACGGCGCACCCTCGTCCGGCGTCAGGTCGGCGACGATGAGCCCGGCCGCGCCGGCCCCAGCCAGGCGTCGTGCCACAGCCTCGCCGTCGCCACCGCCGATGACCTGGTTGGCATAACCCATCGCGACGAGCGGCAGGTGCGGCCGTGCGGCACCGATCCGTTCGATGAGCCGAAGCGATCGCTCCAGCGTGGCGCCGGCGGCCAAAGCGGCGCCCGATGCTCGCTGGAGTGTCGCGCCGTCGGCCAGCGGGTCCGAGTACGGCAGCCCGACCTCGAGCAGGTCCGCCCCGGCATCGGCAGCCGCCAGCGTGATCTCGAAGCTGGCGTCCGCGTCGGGATAGCCGGCGACGACATACGGGATGAGCGCGGCGCGACCCTCGATCCGGGCAAGGGCGAAGGCCGCGGCGATTCGGCGGGCGCCGCGGGTGGCGTTCGTGCCGACCGGCGCCGTGGCGGTCGTCGCGGCGGTGGCGGACCCCGGAGTCGTCGTCGGAGCGGTCACCGGTCGCCCGCCCACGGCTCGACATCAGCGAACCGTTCGAGCGCCGCGAGGTCCTTGTCGCCGCGCCCCGAGAACCCGAGGAGGACGAGCAGGTCCGCCGGCCAGCCCTCGCCCACGCCACCGAACGCGGCCAGCAGCCTGGGCAGCGCCGCGATGGCGTGTGCGGTCTCGAGGGCGGGCAGGATCCCCTCCGTCCGCGTGGTCGTCTTCATCGCGGCGACGGCCTGGCGGTCGGTGGCGGCGGCGACCTCGATCCGGCCACCCTCCGCCAGAGCCGCCAGCTGCGGCCCGATCCCCGGGTAGTCGAGCCCGGCCGAGGCCGAGTGCGCCTCGGTCACCTGGCCGTCGGCGTCCTGGAGCATGAGCGATCGCGAACCGTGCAGGATGCCGGGCGTGCCGCCAAGGATGGCGGCCGCGTGCCGGCCGGTCTCGATCCCGTCGCCGGCCGCCTCGACGACCGCCAGCCGGACGCCGGGTTCGCCGATGAACCGGGCCAGCAGGCCGATGGCGTTCGAGCCGCCGCCGACACACGCGACCGCGAGGTCCGGGAGCCGGCCCTCGACCGCCACCAGCTGAGCCGCCGCCTCGTCGCCGATCCGGCGCTGGAGATCGCGCACGATCGTCGGGTAGGGATGCGGACCCATCGCCGAACCGAGCACGTAATGGGTCGTCTCGACGTTCGTGACCCAGTCGCGCATCGCCTCGTTGACCGCGTCCTTGAGCGTGGCCGTACCCGAGGTCACCGACCGGACCTCGGCACCCAGCGCGCGCATCCGCAGGACGTTGGGGCCCTGGCGTTCGATGTCTTCGGCGCCCATGTAGACGACGCACGGCAGGTCGAGCAGGGCGCACGCGGTCGCGGTCGCGACGCCGTGCTGCCCGGCACCGGTCTCCGCGATGACCCGGGTCTTGCCGAGGCGCCGGGTCAGGAGCGTCTGCCCGAGGGCGTTGTTGATCTTGTGGGCGCCGGTGTGGGCCAGGTCCTCGCGCTTGAGGTAGAGGCGGAGCCCGGGGACGGCAGCGCTCGCGGTGGCCCGGTCCGAGCGCCGCTCCGGGCCGTCGCCGTCGGCGGTCGTCGCGGCCAGCCGGGCGGCCTCGGTGCGGACCGCGGCCGCCAGCCGGTCCGCGCGATAGAGCGCGGTGGGCCGCCCGGCGAACCGCGCCAGGAGGTCGCGGAGCTCGGCCCAGAAGACGGGGTCTTGCCGCAGCGCGTCATAGGCCGCCTCGAGCCCTTCGAGCGCGGCCATCAGCGTTTCCGGGACGTAGCGACCACCGAAGTCCCGCTCCATCCCCCACCGCCCGGCGCCGTCGGCGTCGAGCAGCCCGGCATGGACCGGGGTCGGTCCGAAGGCGAGGTTCGGACGATCGTCGCGGGCCGCCTTGGCGCGCTTGACGAACAGGGCCACCCGGAGCGGATCCTTGATCGGACGCTCGCCCGGGACGCGCGGCCGCTCCACGCCCGAAGCGACGTCCACGCCGGTCGCCGGGATGGTCCGCAGAGCGGTCGCGACATCGGCCGGATCGAGGCCACCGGCCAAGGTGACCGGCAGGTCGCGGGCGATCGCGGCGGCCAGGCGCTCGGATACGCGCTGACCGGTGCCGCCGGGGTGTGGCCCGCCGGCGGTGTCGAGCATGAGACGGTCGACACCGCCCGCGAGGTAGGCATGGCCGCGGCTGACGAGGTCGCCCGCGACCGGGGCGAGATCGGCCGGTTCCGCGGACGGCAGGTGGAGGACCTTCCACGTCCGCCGGCCGACGCTCCGCGCTGCCTCGAGCGACTCGTTCCCGCTCAGCTGGACGACATCGGGATCGAAGCCGGCGATGACCGTGGCCAGCGTCTCGGGTGGCGCGTCGGCGGTGATGGCGACGACGAGCGGACGCCGCGCACCGCCCCCGGCGGCTCGGGCCAGCCGTGCCAGGGCCGCGGCCTCGTCGATGGTCAGCTCGCGGGGCGTGCCGGGGACGACGTTGAGCCCGATGGCGTCCGCGCCGGCGGCGACCGCGGCGAGCACGCTGTCGGCGTCGGTCACGCCGCAGATCTTGACGAACGGCCGGCGGGCGACGTTGGCCGGGTCGTCCGGGACGGCGCCCGCGGCGACGAACGCGCGCGTCGCAGCGGCCGGATCCGCGGCACGGACCAGCGCCTCGCCGACGAGCGCGCCATCGAACCCGAGCGCGCGCCAGCGGGCGACGGTGGCCGGGTCGCGGACGCCGGATTCGGCGACGACCAGGTGGTCGTCCGGGACGAGCTCGCGGAGGCTGGCCGCGCGATCGACGTCGACCTCGAGCGTCCGGAGGTCCCGGTTGTTGAGTCCGATGAGCCTGGTCTTCGTGGCGAGGGCTCGATCGAGCTCGCGCGCGTCGTGGACCTCGACCAGCGGCTCCAGCCCGATCTCGAGCGCTCGCTCGACCAGCTGGGCGAGGCGCTTGGCCGGATGGAGCACCGCGAGCAGGAGGACCAGGTCGGCCCCGGCCGCACGGAGGATCGGCAGCTGGACCGCCTCGACCACGAAATCCTTGGCCAGCACCGGCACTGCGACCGCGGCCCGGACCGCCCGCAGGTCGTCCACCAAACCCCCGAACCAGTGCGGCTCGCACAGGACCGAGATGGCGCTGGCACCACCGGCCTCGTAGGCACGGGCGCGGGCGACGATGTCCTCGCCGTCGGCCGCGATCCGCCCCGCCGACGGCGACGCGCGCTTGATCTCGGCGATGAGATGGAGACCCGGGGCCGCCAGTCGCTCGGCGATCGGTCGGGGCGGGGGTGCGGCGTGGACCGCCTCGAACAGCTCGTTCGACGTCGTCGTCGCGACCTCGGCGAGCACGTCGACCCGCCGCCTGGCGGCGATCTCCTCGACCACGCTGCGACGGGTCGCCCGCACGGTTCGGGCGCCGGCCGGCCGCTCGATGACCTTCATGCCGGGGTTCCCTGCGAGGTAGCCGTGCCGCGCGCCGTCGCTTCGGTGTCGGCCACGCCGGGCGCCGTCACGGCGGCGTCGGCAGTCCGCCGCTCGGCCCGCAGCCGCTCCAGCAACTCGACCGTGAGGCCCGCGTCGATGGTCAGCCCCGCGCGCTCGATCCCCTCCTCCAGCTGCTCGACGACCCCCGCCACGAGCAGCGCGGCGCCGGCGTTGAGGAGCACGACGTCGCGCCGGATGCTCGGCTCACCGCGGAGGACCGCCTCGGTCAGCCGGGCATTTTCCTCGGGCGTGCCACCGGCGAGCTTCGCCGTCGCGGCCCGTTTGAACCCGAGCGCCGCGGCGTCGATGGCGTGGCGTTCGATCGCCTCGTCGGCGATGACGTAGAGGACCCCGCTGCCGTCGAGCGGCAGCTCGTCGACGCCATCGCCGTGGATGACGAACGTGCGGTCCGTGCCCAATCGTTGGACGACTTCGGCCATGCGCGCGGCCAGGGCCGCATCGCCCACCCCCAGCAGTTGCCGACGCGTGCCGGCCGGGTTCGTGAGCGGCCCGAGCAGGTTGAACGCCGTCCGGACGCCGATCTCGCGCCGGGTCGGCCCCGCATGCCGCATCGCGGGATGGAAGTTCGGCGCGTACAGGAAGGCGAACCCGAGCTCGCGCAGGGCGACCCCGGCCGACGCAGCGTCGTGGTCGATCCGGATGCCCAGCGCATCGAGCACGTCCGCCGAGCCGGCCCGTGACGTGATCGCGCGGTTGCCGTGCTTGGCGACCGGCACCCCGGCGGCCGCAGCCACGAGTGCCGCCGTGGTCGAGATGTTGAACGTCCCGCTCCCGTCGCCGCCGGTCCCGACGACGTCGATGGCGCCGTCCGGCGCGTCGACCCGGACGACCCGCTCGCGCATCGCGAGCGCGAAGCCGGCCAGCTCATCGACCGTCTCGCCGCGCATCCGAAGACCCATCAGCATGGCCGCCAGCTGGGCCGGGGTCGCTTCGCCGTCCATGACCGCGCCCATCGCGCTGCGCGCCTCGTCCATCGACAATGTGCCACCGTCGACGATCGTGTCGAGCGCGGCGCGGACCAGATCGCTCACCGGGCACCTTCCCCGACAGGCTCGGCCATGCCGGCCGTCGCGAAGGTACCGGAGGCGTCGTCGAGTCGCGACGCCTCGCCCTCACCGGCCTGGCGCAGGAAGTTGGCCAGCAGATGCGGCCCCTGCGGGGTGAGGACCGATTCCGGATGGAATTGGACCCCTTCGAGCGGCAGCGCGACGTGGCGGATGCCCATCACGACCCGGTCGACCTCGCTCATGGCCGTCACGCGCAGCTCCGGCGGCAACGTGGTCGCGTCGACCGCGAGGGAGTGGTAGCGCGCGGCCATGAACGCCGGGGGCATCCCTTCGAGCAGCCCGGTGCCATCGTGGGTCACTTCGGACGCCTCGCCATGGACCAGGGTCGGCGCCCGGACGATCGATGCACCGAAGGCGACCGCCATCGACTGCATCCCGAGACACACGCCGAGCAGCGGCAGCCCACGATCGGCTGCGACCTTGACCGCCCCGACCGAGATCCCGGCATCGTCCGGGTCGCCCGGCCCGGGCGAGATGACGATCCCGCGCAGGTCCGCGGCCGGATCGTCGGCCATCGCCGCGACCGCATCGACCCCGATGGCGTCGTTGCGCACGACACGGACCTCGGCACCGGCGGCCTGCAGCGCCTGGACCAGGTTGAACGTGAAGCTGTCGTAGTTGTCGATGACCAGGATCATGGCCGAACCTCGACCTCGTCGGCTTCGAGGTCGGCGGTGGTCTGGACGCGTGGCGGCTCGGCGACCCCGGCCGCCATCTCGATGGCGCGCCGCATGGCGGCGGCCTTGTGCTCGGTCTCCTCGAACTCCTTCTCCGGCACGGAGCCCGCGACGATCCCGGCGCCGGTGTGGATGTGCGCTTGACCGTCCTTGAGCACCGCGCTCCGGATGGTGATCGCCGTATCGAGGTTGCCGTCGTAGCCGAGATAGCCGACCGCCCCGCCGTACAGCCCGCGGCGCTCGCCTTCGGCGGCGGCGATGAGCTGCATCGCCCGGATCTTGGGCGCGCCCGACAGGGTCCCGGCCGGGAAGACCGAACGGAGGGCGTCGAGCGCATCGAGGTCGGGCTTGAGGCGCGCCTCGACGTGCGACACGAGGTGGAGAACGTGGCTGTAGCGCTCCACCTCCATGTACTTGCTGACGCTGACGGTTCCCGCGCGGGCCACCCGGCCGAGATCGTTGCGCCCGAGGTCAACGAGCATCACGTGCTCGGCGCGCTCCTTCGGGTCGCGCTGGAGCTCCTCCGCGAGGAGCGCGTCCTCGCGGGCATCGACGCCGCGCGGCCGGGTGCCGGCGATCGGGTGCGTGGTGAGCCGGTCGCCCTCGGCCTGGAGGAGGAGCTCCGGGGAGGCGCCGACGACCTCGAAGGTCGGGGTTCGGGTGAAGAACAGGTACGGGCTCGGATTGACCCGCCGGAGGGCGCGGTACAGCCCGATGCCATCGAGCGGCGCACCGGTCGCGGGGTCCGTCGGCAGGCCGAACGACTGGCGCCGGGCGAGCACGACCTGGATCGCCTCGCCGGCCGCGATGGCGTCCTTGGCGACCTCGACGGCATGGATGTATTCGTCGCGGCCGAGGCTCGTGTCGGCCGCGTCGCCGAGGCCGGGCCCGGGGACGGGACGGGCCGCAACGCCGTTGCCGTCGACCGGGCGCGACCGGGTGCCCGCCAGCTCGGCCGCGCTCGGACGCGAGGTCCGTTCCAGTGCCGCGAAGATGGCGTCCTCGGCGATCCGGTAGCGGGCTTCGAAGTCGGGTGCGTCCGTGTGCAGCGAAGCGATCGCCGACAGCGTGTGGGTGAGGTGGTCGAACACGAGGACCAGGTCGGTCTCGATGAACGAGGCCATCGGGACGCCGACCGGGTCACGATCCGGCAGCGGGACGGTCTGTTCGAACGCTGACACCGCGTCGTAGGCGAGCGCCCCGACGGCGCCCCCGGTGAACCGGGGCATGCCGTCGGTCGGCTGGACGCTGCGGCGCGGCACGAACTCGCGGATGGCGGCGAGCGGGTCGTCGGCCGGGAGCGTGCGGATCGGCAGGTCGGCCGAGTAGGTCGATTCGGTGACGGGGCGGGTCTGGATGCTGGCCAGGCCGTCGCGAACCTCGAGCAGGCGGCGTGGACCGACGCCGAGGAACGAGTAGCGCCCCAGTCGCTCGCCACCCTCGACCGATTCGAGCAGGTAGGCCGGGCCGCCATCATCGAGCCGGAGGAAGGCCCCGATCGGGGTCTCGAGGTCGGCCGGGCGCGTCGCGCGAAGGAGGATCGTGTCGGCGTTGGCGGCAAGACGCTGGGCCTGTCCCAGGCTGATCGGATCGGCGAGTGTCATCGCGTGGCCTCTGGAGAATCAGAACGACCTTATCGTCTCCGGGACGAAAGGTCGTGCCTTCCGCGGTGCCACCCTGATTCGGCGATGCCGCACTTGCCTGACCGACGGGCTGCTCTCGCCCTTGCGGGATCGCTGCCGATCGGCGCTGCCCTGTATCGCTGGCGCTCTGCGCCGGAGCCTACTGACGTCCGCGGCTCGCGCCGCCTCGGGTTCGGTCCGGAGGCTCCCGGGGCCATTCCCTCGTCATCGTCGCTCCGGCTCGCACCAACCGCCGGATCTCTGGATCGACTCCGACGGGTACTCGTCCCGTTCACAGCCCGCTTGTTCGTGATGTCCGCGGAGTATGGCTACGAGCCCGCCGAGGCGTCAAGCGGCGTGACAACCGGGTAGTGGCTCAGGCCGGTCTGCGCACTGACCCACACCCGACCCGTGCCGCTGGTTATCGAGTGTGGGACGTCCGCGTCGAAATCCGCCATACACCACCGGACGCACGTGAGCGACGTCCGGGCTCGCATGAGCCGCGAGGCGACCGGTCGATGCGAGCGACGAGCCGCAGGTTGAGCATGGATCCTGGCGGTTGATCGAACGCGAGTCGTGTGGCACGAGGCCAACCGGCCCGCTGATCGTGGCTACCGTTCATGGGGCGCATGGACGGCCGGAACGACCGGCTCATACCCGGCGCAGCGCACCACCGGCAGTGCCGGATAGCGCGGGTACGCTGGATCCGTCGCAGACCGCTCGCACAACCAGAACGCCGAGCCGCGCTTCGTCGGCACCGGTCGCGAATGACGGCAGGTCCCGCACAGGCCGGGATCCGGACCCGGTCGAAGTCGTCCGGCGCCAGGTTCCTCGGTCACACCCAGAGCCTAGCGCCTGGGCCACTCGGCTCGATGGGACCCAGAGCCCCCGGCCGCCGGTCCCGGGCAGCCAGCGCGACCGGGTCAGTGCCCAAACGCACCGCATGGACGGCGGCCCACGCGGGAGTGGTTGGCGGAGAGGGTGGGATTCGAACCCACGAAGTCTTTCGACTCAGCGCTTTTCAAGAGCGCCGCCATCAACCGCTCGGCCACCTCTCCACGGGGACAGGATATCGCGACAGGGTCGGGTGACCCGCACCAGTCCGGTCAGGAGGTGTAGACGGTCGGCCCCACGTCGACGACCACGGTTCCGCCGATGAGGTCCTGCCAGCCGCGCTTGCGCTTGTCGATGAAGATCCAGATCACGCCGATGTAGAACACCGTGAGCCCGATCCACAGTCCGATGACGCGGAGGATCGCCTGGCCAGCCGTGACCGGACCGCCATCCGCGTCGCGGACGACCTTGATCTTCATCTGGCCCATCCCCGGGGTCTGACCGGAGCGCGCCCAGAAGTACGGGAAGTACCCAACGCTGACCACGATGATCGCCACGGACGTGACGATCGCAAGCGGGAAGAAGATCGCGCCCAGCACGATCGTCAGGATCCCGAGGCCGACGACGATCGCGAACTGGACGAGGAGGTCGAGGAGGTAGGCGATCAGCCTCGATCCGGGTGATGCGAAGCTGGTACCGGCCGACGGGCCGGGCTCCGGTTCGGGGGCCTGCCAGGCGGGGACGGGTTGGCTCATCGGTGTCGCTCCTTTGACGAACAGCTGGTCAGGGTCGCTTGACGACGACAGTCCCGGCGATGAGGTCCTGCCAGCCGCGCCGGCGCTTGTCGATGAAGATCCAGATGTATCCGACGTAGAAGACCGCACCCGCGACCCACAAGCCGACGAGTCGGAGGAGCGCGGTCCCCCAGCCGATCCGGCTGCCGTCGCGGTCGCGGACGACCCTCAGGCCGAATGGCTTCATGCCCAAGGTCTGGCCACCTCGAGCCCAGAAGAACGGGAAATAGAGCAACACGACGAGGAATCCGACGAACAGGATCAGGAAGCCGACTCCAGCGCCGGAGCCCAGCGCCGTGACCCTTCCGTTGACGTACGTCGCGTCAGTCAAGGCCAAGGTGGATCCGACCAGGAAGATCGGGATCAAGATGATGCTGACGATGATCGTATCGAGGATGTAGGCGACGAGCCGCGCACCGTGCGCCGCGAACTCGATCCCGGGCGCCGGGCCGCGCTCGGGCTCAGGGGCTGCCCAGGACACCGCGGGCGGTGGTGTGGCGGTCATGACGAACCCTCCCTCTCGGGTCGATGGTAACGCGCCTCGGATAGCCCCTGTCCGGTCGCCTACGGCGCGGGCGACGCCATGGGCCCCGTCGGGTTCAGCAATCCCTTGAGATCGAAGATCGAGGCATTGCCCGACGGCACGAGCATCACCTGGATCTTGTCGGTCAGCTTCTGGATGTACTGGTACTGGAGGATCTGGTCGGACAGGGACGCCGCGAGCGCCTTGTTGGCCGTTGCCTGGCCATCGGCGAGGGCGATCGTCGCCGCCGCCTGGCCTTCGGCCAGCTTCACGTTGGAATCCGCCTGGCCCTGGGCCTGGGCGACGGCCTGGTCCGCCTGGATCTTCTTCTGGGCGAGGATCTGCTGCTCGGTCTGGACCTGCTGCTGGGCGACCTGCTTGGCCTCGATCGCGGCCTGGAATTCGTTGCTGAACGCGATGTTCGCGATGTAGATGTCGTCGACGATGATGTGGTACTGGGCGAGGTTGGCCGCCAGGGCGTCCTTGGCCTTGGCCCGGATCTCGTCGCGCGCCCCGAGGATGACATCCACCTTGTACTCGGGCACCACGCTCTTGATGAAGTCGTTGAACGCCGGATCGATGACCTTCGACGCGAAGTCGGTGCCGACCCGCTGGTAGAGGTCGTTGGCGAACTGGCCGTCGACGTGGTAGTTCATGACGCCCGTCAGCTTGACCGTCTGATACTCGGCGGAGGCTGCGTCGATCTCCTGGAACTGGTGGGGCTGAACGCGAGTGTCGATGATCGCCACGCGCTGGACGATCGGCATGACGATATGCAGACCGGGCTCCAGCGTCCCGGGCTGGACCGAGCCGAAGTTCGTGACGACCCCGACATTGCCAGCCGGCACCTCGACGAACGGCGAGGACAGCCCAGCGACGAGGATGAGGCCACCGATGATCGCGCCGGCGATCCCCTTGAGGATGTGCGCGGCGGGGACGGGCGCTGCGTCCCGGCGACCGGGGGCCACCCGCCCGAGCGGGATGATGATCCCGAGGATGACGCTCACGACGAGGATGACCAGGCCGGTCAGGGCGATGAGGAAGTTGATCATCTGGGTGGTGACCTCACGAGCGGGGACACGATGGCAGGTTCGTCAGCCGAGCATACGGTGCCGCCGTCGCCGGGCGCGGCTGGCGACGGGATCGTGGGAGCCAGGCGGTCAGGCCGGGCCGATCGAGTCGCGCCCGAGGTAAGTGCGCAGGACCTCGGGGACCTCGATCGTCCCGTCCGGGCGCTGGTAGGTCTCGAGGATGGCGGCGACGATGCGGGCCAGGGCGAGCCCGGATCCGTTGAGGGTGTGCACCAGCTCCGCCTTGGCGCCAGCCTCGGGCCGGTAGCGGATGGCCATCCGTCGGGCCTGGTAGTCGCGGAAGTTCGAGCACGAGCTGACCTCCAGCCAGCGCTCGACCCCGGGCGACCAAACCTCCAGGTCGTACTTGCGCGCCTGGGTGAAGCCCATCTCGCGTGTGCTCATCAACAGGACGCGGTAGGCCAGACCCAGCCGCCGGAGGAGGATCTCGGCTCGCTCGGTCATCCATTCGAGGGCGGCGGCCGAATCCTCTGGGCGCTCGAACAGCACCATCTCCACCTTGTCGAACTGGTGGACACGGAGGATCCCGCGCGTGTCCTTCCCGGCGGCACCAGCCTCACGGCGGAAGCACGGGCTGTAGGCGGCATAGCGGATCGGCAGCTGGTTCGCCTCGAGGATCTCGTCGCGATGGAGGTTGGTGACCGGGACTTCCGCGGTCGGGACCAGGTACAGCTCGTCACGGGTGACGACGTACATCTGATCTTCCTTGTCGGGGATCTGGCCGGTCCCGGTCGCGCTGGCGGTGTTGACGACGGCCGGCGGCCACACCTCAGTCATCCCGTTCTCGCGGGTGTGAACGTCGAGGAACCAGTTGATGAGTCCACGCTGGAGCGCCGACCCGGCGCCCTTGTAGACCGGGAAACCGGAGCCGGTGATCTTGGCGCCACGTACGTTGTCGAGGATGTCCAGCGCCTCACCGAGCTCCCAGTGCGGCTTGCGAGTCCAGGTGGCACCACCGGCGGGCGCGTCGGCGCCGATCTCACCGACCAGAGGCTGGTCGCGGCCCAGCAGCTCGCCCCAGGTCCTGATCGTGACATTGGCCTCCTCGCCACCGACCGGGATGTCCGGGTCGGGCGGGTTGGGGATGCGCAGGAGCTGGTCGTCGAGCGCCGCCTCGGTCTCGGCAAGGGACGCATCGAGGCCCGTGATGCGCTCGCCTGCGGCGCTCGACGCGGCGCGCAGATCGGCGACCTCGGGACCATCCGGCGCGGCACCGGCCTTGATCGCCTCGCCGATCCGCTTGGAGGCGGCGTTGCGCTCCGCTTTGAGCGTCTCGCTCTCGCCGAGTAGGCGCCGTCGCTCGGCATCGAGCTCGAGGGCGCGGTCCACGAGCGCGGGATCCTCGCCCTTGCGGATGGCCCCGTCGCGAATCGTGGCCGCGTCCTCGCGCAGCCGACCGATGCCCACGCTCATGCCGCGCCACCGAGGCTCGCCGGGTCCGCCTCGGTCGCGTGACGAAGCCGTCGCCCGACGAACGCGGGGTCGAGGCTCGCCAGCAACCAGCCGGCCCGCGGACCGTTCGCCCGGCCGAGGAACGCGAGGTAGAGCGCAGCGAACGCGCGACCGGCCGGCAGGTCCGCGGCCGCCGCCGCGGCGAAGATCGCGGTCTGCCATGCGTCGCCGCCGGCCAGCGGGGTCTCCGCGACATCGTCGGCCAGGCGTACGAGGAAGGCGCGCTGGTCCGGATCCAGCTGGGCCGCTTCAGGCGGCAGAGCGTCGTGGTGCACGACGATGCGCACCCGGTCGGGCGCGTACGCCGCCAACCAGGCGCGCGCGGCTGCGACCCGTTGATCTCGGATCGTGACCTCCCGATCGGTCAGGGCACTCCCCTTCTCCGCCTCGATCCGCGCCGCCAGGTCCACCCCCGGGATCTGCACGAGCAACGCGAGATGCGCGAACGCTGGCCGGAACGCCGCCGCTTCGGTGGCCACGTCCGCGGCCGGATCGAGCAACGAATAGCGGAACGTGGCCTCGTAGCCCGGCGCGATCTCGCCCTTCACCTCGCGTCCGGCGGTGGCCGCGGCGAACCGGTCGAACTCGTCGAACAGGCGCGGCACGGCGTCGGTCCCGTCCGGGTCGAACTCGATCGCCTGGTTGGGCCGTGGCCGCAGGAACAGGAAGCGGAGCTGCTCGGCTGGGATCACCTCGGCGATGGTGTGGGCCGCGGCGCCCTGACCCTTGGAAGTCGACATCTTCTTGCCGCCGATGTTGAGGAACTCGTACGGGACGTTGAGCGGCGGCTCGCGTTCGAACACCTCGCGTGCGATGGCATCACTCCGGTCGCGCGATCCGCCCGCGGTCGAGAGGTCTTTGCCACCCGGTTCGATGGTCACCCCGAAGAGCGACCACTGGGCCGCCCATTCGAGGTTCCAGGGCAGCTTGGCCGCGCCGCCGAACGGACTGATCCAGCCGGACGCGCCGCAGCCACGCGCCCAGGTCACGAGGTCGGGTCGGCATTCGAAGAAGACCTTCTCACCGTCCCAGGCGGTCACGATCGTGCTCCCGACCTTGCCGCAGGTCGGGCAGATGACGCCGAGCGGGTGCCACGCGTCGGGATGCTGGACATTGGCGACGCGGCGATAGATCTCGCGCACCAGCGCCGCCCGATCGAGCGCCAGCCGGATGTATGGATCCATCGATCCGGTCGGGTAGATGTCGCTCATCCAGTAGTAGCGGTCGGGCTGGATGCCGAGGCCGGCGAACACGTCGATGAAGATGCCCGCGAAATGGCGGGCGTAGCTGGCGTGGCAGTCGCCGGCTGGATCCGGCACATGCGCGAGCGGACGGCCCATCTCGCGATCGATGGCGTCGGGCGTCAGGAGTGCCTGGGCATCCATCGGGTCGAGGTCGTCGACGCCGTACAGCAGCGTCGTCTGGTGCCCGCTGGCCCGCAGCGCGCGGGCGATGACGTCGAGGATGACCGGCCCGCGCAGGCTGCCGACGTGGACGGTCCCGGACGGCGTCTTGGAATCGTTGACGACCTGCGGGCCGCTGACCCGGGCCGCGAGTTCATCCGCCCAGTCCATGCGACCTCCGCGGACCTAGGTGATGCCGACGATCTTGTAGGTGAAGTCGCCGGCAGGGACCTTGACGATGACCTTCTCGCCCTTCTTCTTGCCGAGGAGGGCGCGTCCGACCGGGCTCTCGTTCGAGATCCGGCCCTCGGCGGGCTTGGCCTCGGCCGAGCCGACGATGGTGAACGCTTCCTTGCCGTCGGGGCTCTCGACCGCAACGGTCGAGCCGATCTGGACATGGTCGGTCGAATGGTTCTCGTCGATGATCGTGGCGTTCTTGATGAGCGCCTCGAGCGTCTGGATCCGTCCCTCGACGAAGGCCTGCTCGTTCTTGGCGTCCTCGTATTCGGCGTTCTCGGACAGGTCGCCATGTTCCTTGGCGTCATGGATCCGGTTGGCGACCTCGGGTCGCTTGACGGAGACCATCTCATCGAGCTCCGAGCGGAGCTTCTCGAGACCGTCCTTGGACAGGTAGGTCGGTTTGTTGTTCACGGTCGTTGGGCCCCGCGATGCACTGTTCGGATGTGGGTAGACCGGGCTGGGCGGTCTGCGATAAAGGAAAGAACTCCAGGCGTCCCGCGAGTCCACTCGCGCGCCTGAAGTTCCGACCGGGAGCGAATGGTAGTCGCGGGCGCTGTGGGTGTCAAAGCGGCTGAACGTGCAGCGGCGGCCCGGACTGCAAGCGGCGACCGCGCCTCGGCGAGGCGGGCATCCGAAGGTGGAGATCAAGGGCGCGGGGCCTCCGAGGTGCGGATCCCGGCCGTTCTCTGGCCTGGTGGTGGCCGGGGACGATCTGGTCTTCTGCGGCCCAGACCTCGAGATGCGGCATGGGAAGGGCAAAGCAGGCGGCCCGAGCGGGCCCGGGCGCGGCTCCGAAGCGCCCCGACCAGGGTCGACCGGATCTGGCCTCAGCCGCCGGCGACGCCCTCTGTCAGCCGGATCAGGCGGCGTTTGACGCGCTGGAGCGAGCCTCGGTCCGGCAGTGCCACGAACAGCGTGTCGTCGCCGGCGATGGAACCCGCGACTTCGGGCCAGCGCGCGCGGTCGAGTGCCGCGGCGATCGCGTGCGCCGACCCCGGCAGCGTGCGGACGACGATGAGCAGCCCCGCTTCATGGATCTCGATCGGCAGATCGGTCAGCAGCTTGCGCAGGCGATCCTCGCCGGACGTCTCGGCCTCGATCAGCCGTGGGGGCAGCGCATAGGCGGCCGTCCCCTCGCGGGTGACCTTGATGAGCCCGAGCTCTGCGACATCGCGTGAGATGGTCGCCTGGGTCGTCCGGAAGCCACGGTCGCGCAGGGCGGCCGCCAGATCCTGCTGGGTCCGGATCGGCCGTTGCTCCACCAGATCGCGGATGGCCCGCTGGCGGAGCTGCTTCATGACCTCCATGGCTGCTCGGGCACCGCCCGTCTAGCGTAGCCAGGCGACGACGACGACCGCCGCCAGGACGAGCCGGTAGGCCACGAAGATGTTGAGCGAGTGACTGCGCAGGAACCCGAGGAGGACCCTGATGGCGAGCACACCGGCGACGAAGGCGGTGAGGGTTCCTACGACGAGCGGGCCGACGCTGACTGGCACGCCGGTCTCGCCGGCTGCGACCTTGCGGATCTCGAACACGGTGGCCCCGAGGATGATCGGGGCGGCCATGAGGAAGCTGAACCGTGCGGCGGCCTCGCGGTCCAGGCCGGCCAGGCGGGCGGCGGAGATGGACATGCCGGACCGGCTGATGCCCGGGATGAGGGCGAGAGTCTGGGCGACGCCGAGCCCGATCGCCATCGGGAAGGTCACATCCTCGACGCCTCGTTCCCGGCCCCCCCACCGGTCCGCGACCCACATGATCGCCGCGCCGACGACAAGCATGGCCGCGACCAGTCCGACCGTGCCGGGACCTGTGCGGTGGAACTGGCGGTCGATGACGTCGTTGAGGAGGTAGCCGGTGATCGCGGCCGGGATGGTGGCGGCCACCAGCAGCCAGGCCAGACGCCGGTCCGGATCGTCACGGAAGGACCGGTCGCGGATGGTCGCCAGACCGGCCGGCACAAGGCGGACCCAGTCGCGCCAGAAGTAGATGAGCAGGGCCGCCAGCGTGCCCACGTTGAGCACTACGCTGAACGCCAGCGAGGTGATGAACGGGTCGGTCCAGCCGAACAGGAACGGGACGATGATGAGGTGCCCCGATGACGAGATCGGCAGGAACTCCGTGAGCCCCTGCACGATGCCCATGATCAGGGCCTGCCCGAGGGTGTCCATGGATCGAGTGGAGCGGGCGCCTCGCCCGTTCCGGCCCTCCCTTAGCGGATGAAGAGCGGGGCCAGGACGAGCGAGATCGTTGCGAGCAGCTTGACCAGGACGTGCAGCGACGGTCCGGCCGTGTCCTTGAACGGGTCCCCGACGGTGTCACCGACGACGGCGGCCGCGTGTGCCTCCGAGCCCTTGCCCAGGACGTTGCCCTGGTCGTCCTTCAGATTGCCGGATTCGATGTATTTCTTGGCGTTGTCCCAGGCGCCGCCGCCGTTGTTGAGCACGGTCGCGAGCAGGACGCCAGAGATGGTCCCGACCATCAGCATGCCGGCCACCGCCTCGAAGCCGAGGATCAGGCCGATCGCGATCGGCGTGGCGACGGCCACGACACCCGGCAGGATCATCTGGCGGAGGGCCGCCTTCGTGGTGATGTCGACGACGCGAGCGTAGTCCGGGCGCTGGGTGTAGTCCATGATCCCGGGCATCTCGCGGAACTGGCGTCGGACCTCGACGATGATCGTCTGGGCCGTGGTGCCGACCGCCCGGATCGCCAGCGAGCTGAAGAAGTAGACCAGCGTGGCCGCCAGCAGCCCGGCGATGAACACATTGACGTTGGCCAGGTTGACCGAGTTCAGGAGCTCGGCGCCGGGCACGCCCGCTTCGATCCGGCGGCCCTGGATGAGGTTGATCTTGTCGATGTAGGCCGAGAACAGCAGGAATGCGGCCAGCGAGGCGGACGCGATCGCGTAGCCCTTGGTCAACGCCTTGGTCGTATTGCCGACGGCGTCGAGCCGGTCCGTGATCTCGCGCGCACCAGCCTCGATCCGGCTGAACTCGGCGATCCCGCCGGCGTTGTCGGTGATCGGTCCGAACGTGTCCATGGCCAGGATGTAGGCCGTCGTCATGAGCATGCCCATCGTGGCCACAGCGGTCCCGAAGATGCCGCCCACGTTGGCGCCGGTCGCCGACTTCAGGTTGGCCTGGTCGCCCAGCCAGTGGCTGGCGAACAGGGCGATGCCGATCGTGATGGCGGTCACGGCGGTCGTCTCGAAGCCGACGGCCGTCCCGGCGATGATGTTGGTGGCGGGGCCGGTCTTCGACGCTTCGGCGATCTCGCGGACCGGACGGTAGCCGCCGGCAGTGTAGTACTGGGTGATGTAGACGAACGCGACGCTGGTCGCGAGCCCGACGATCCCGGCGGCGAAGAAGTAGATCCAGGTCGGGAACCCGCCGTTGCCGGTCGTCCCGTTGGTGTTCATCATCACCGAGGTCGTGATCGCCAGGCCCACCACGGACAGCAGGGTCGTGACCCAGTAGCCGCGGTTGAGCATGTTCATCGGGTCCTCGGTCTCCTTGCCGCGGACGAAGAAGATCGCCACGATCGTCGCCAGAAGGCCGAAGGCGCGCACGACCAGCGGGAAGAAGATCCAGGCCTGCGGGTTGGGCCAGCCGGCCGTCACCGCGATGGTGTACACGCCGACGCCGAGGATCATCGCGCCGATGTTCTCGGCCGCGGTCGATTCGAACAGGTCCGCGCCGCGACCGGCGCAGTCGCCGACGTTGTCGCCGACGAGGTCCGCGATCACCCCGGCGTTGCGGGGATCGTCCTCGGGGATGCCCTTCTCGACCTTGCCGACCAGGTCCGAACCCACGTCGGCGGCCTTCGTGTAGATGCCACCGCCGAGCTGGGCGAAGAGGGCCACGAACGAGGCCCCGAACCCGAAGCCGACGATGAGGAACGGCGCCTCCTTGACGGTGACGTCGCCGACGAAGGTCGAATAGGCGGTGAAGATGCCCCACACGCCGAGCAACGACAGGGCGACCACCAGGAACCCCGACACGGCCCCGCCGCGCATCGCGACCTGGACCGCCTCGACCAGGCTGCGGCGGGCGGCGGACGCGGTCCGGACGTTGGCCTTGACGCTGATGAACATGCCGATGATGCCCGACGCCATCGAGCACGCCGCGCCGACGATGAACGCGATACCGGTCATGATCCCGATCGGCAGGCCGGCGAGGTTCTGGACGTCGGCGACATCCTTGGTCTCGACCAGGGCGATGACGATCCCGATGACGACCGCGCCGACGACGGCCAGGACCGCGATGGTCGTGTACTGGCGGCGGATGAAGGCGACCGCTCCCTCGTAGATGGTCCCGGCGACATCCTGCATCTCCGCGGTCCCGGTATCCCGGGACAGCACGTCTCGTGCGAGGTAAAGGGCGAACAGGATCGCGATGATGCCGGCCGGCAGGATGATCAACTGGAGCTGACTGGCGTCCATCAGGGTCTTGCGGTCCTCCTCGTCATGGGCTGGGCGGTCGAGAACGGCTGCCGGGCGCGGCGCGCCACGCTGGGGCGACGACCGGGGAGAAGCGGCTCGGGGTCCCTTCGGTATCCGAACAGGGGCGGGACCTTGCAGGCCGTCGCGGAGTGTAACAAGGCGCGAGAAGCCGGGTCAAACCCGCTCCACGTGCACGATATGCAGGCCCTGACGGCCCTGCGGCGACACCCGGGGTCTGCCCCTATACTGCCGCCTTGTGACCCGACGACCCATGCTCGGGTGTCTCCTCGAGATCGCGGAGACGCTCGCCCTCACGCTCATCATCTTCTTCGTCATCCAGACGTTCGTCGCCCAGCCCTATCAGGTCAAGCAGCGCTCGATGGAGCACACGCTGGAGCCGGAGCAGTACGTCCTGGTCGACAAGATCACGCCCCGGTTCGACACATACAAGCGCGGCGACATCGTGGTCTTCACGCCCCCGCCCGACTGGGTCCAGGAGGACGGCACCCCGTTCATCAAGCGGGTCATCGGACTCGGCGGCGACACCGTCGACATCCGCGACGGCAACGTCTACATCAACGACATCAAGATCGACGAGCCGTATCTCTATGCCGACCCCGGCGAGCCCCCTCAGCCGACGACCGTCCAGGGCGACCAGCATCGCTGGGTCGTGCCCGCCGGCGACCTGTTCCTGATGGGCGACCATCGCGCCAACTCGGAGGACTCGCGGATCTTCGGGACGGTGCCCGCGACCCAGGTCATCGGGCGCGCCTGGTTGCGCTACTGGCCATTCGATGTGTTCGGCCTCCTCCAGACGCCGACCTACCCGGAGCTGGCGCCCGCCAGCCAATGAGTCCGACACCGTGAACCCGGCCCTCGCGGGGGTCGCGCTCGCGGTCGTCATCGGGGCCGTCGTCGCCGGCTCCGCTCGAAACGCGCGGACCGCGATCTTCGGGCTGGTCATCACGCTGGTCGGCGTCCCGCTCCTGGCCGACCCGGTGGCCGATCCCCTGCCCCTCGCCGCGCGTCTCGTGGCGGCCGTCCTGGCCGGTTACCTCCTGTGGATCGCGGCGCGTGGCCACAACGTCCGAACGGGCGGCTCCCTCGTCGGCTGGCCGACCGAAGCGTTCCTCGCCATCGCGGCCGCGACCGTTGGCTACGGCAGCCACGGTCTCGGCGCGCCAGCCGCGGGACCGCCGCTGGCCGCCGCGGCCGGGTTCGCGCTCGCTGCGTTGGCCGTGCTGCCAGCGGTGACCGGCCGCGACATCCTGCGAGTCGGGCTGGGTCTCGGCCTGCTGCTCGGTGGCGCCTTGCTCATCCGGACGAGCCTGGGCGGCACACCGGACCCGATCGAGCAGCTGATGACCGCCGGCCTCGTCGCGACGCTCGGCGGTGCCGTGGCGATCCTGTGCGTCGCCGCCCGGGTGGACGGGGGCTCGGGGTTCGAGATGACCGCCACCACGCCGCGACGATCGAGCCACGAAGCCGACGCCCACCCAGCCGAGCCGCGATGAGCCTCATCGTCTTCGTCGCCCTGGCCGGCGGATTCGCCGGGCTGTCCCTCGCCCTGCGGGCGCGGCCCCGCGCGGTCGTCGCCGTCGGGATCGGCGGGCTGGCCGTGACCGTCGGGGCCGCGCTCCTCATCCAGCCGGGCCAGGTCGTCGACGTGGACGGCGGCGGGCTCGCGACGACGCCGTACCTGCGGCTCTTCCTCGTACTCGGCTCGGTCATCGGCCTTGGGCTGGCCATCTCCGGCGTCGCCGGCGGGTCACGTCGTGATGCCCCGGCGGTGACGCTGGGGATCCTCGCAGCTGGCGGGCTGACGCTCGGGCTGGTCGATGCTCGGGCGGCCGTGCTGGTGGCGACGGCCGGGGGCCTGTTCGGCGTCCTCGTGACGCTCGTTCCGAATGCGCCCCGGGCCGGGGCGACGGTCGGCATCCGCGAGACGCGCGCCGTCGTCGTGGCGGGCGCCCTGGCCATCGCCGCGACGGCGTGGTTCGGACGCGATCTGAGCCAGCTCGCGGCACAACCGGTCGTGTTCGGGCTCGCCTACCTGGCGTTCGCCGTCGCCGTCGCGATGCGGTTCGGGGCGATCCCGTTCCACCTCTGGGCGGCCCGGCTGAGTGACGTCGTCCCGGAGACGGCGCTGCCGATCCTGACCGCCATGGCACCGGCGACCCTGGCCATCGTCGCGCTGGCCTGGACCGACGCGTCGGTGGCGCCGTTGCTGGTCGATCTTGGCCCGGCCCGCCTCCTGATCCTGTCGATCGCGATCGCCTCCATCGTGCTGGCGGCCGTCGCCGCATTCGTCCAGGACGACATCGAGCATGTGCTCGGCTATTCGATCGTCGGCGATGCGGGCGTGGTCATGCTCGCCCTCGCGACGCTCGACCCTGCGGCATGGGCTCCGGCGCGGACGTGGATCCTCGTCTTCGTCGTGGCCCGCAGCGCCTTCGCCGCATGGGCCGCCGGAATCCGCGCCGGCTTCTTCACTGGTCGGGTCGCGGACCTGCGGGGCTGGGCGCGACGGTCACCGCTGCTCGTGGTCGCGTTCGTGCTGGTCGCCGTCGCGGCCGTGGGCATCCCGGGCATGGCCTCGTTCGACTCGCGGTCAGCGCTCGTCGGTCTGGCCCTTGACGGCCCGGTCGCCACCTTCGTGCTCGTCGGCACGCTGGCCCCGCTCGGCTACTACGCCAGGCTGCTGTTCATCGGCCTCCTGAGCCCGGACCGGACGACGGAGCCGCTGGATGTCTGGCGCCCCCGGTTCACCCCGCCGGATGTCACCGCGCTACGGCCGTGGCTGGCCCGCACCTGGGACGCGAACCGTGCCTTCAGCACGGCGACCGTGGCGGTCCTGCTCGCGGTCCTTGCGCTAGCCACCGCGACCGGTGCGTTCGACAGCGCGGCCGCGGCCGCCGGCCTGCCGCCCACGCTGCGCGCGCCCGGCGAGGAAGTCACGCCGGTGGCGTCCGGGAACCTTCCGCTGCCGCTCGGATCCGAGGGACCGCAGGCGTCCGACGGGCCGCCCGGGTCCAAGGAACCCTAGCCCGCCGGGTCAGTCATTCGGGGCGAGCACCCAGCGGTCGATGTCGCGCTCGTACGCCTGCAGCTCGTCGGCACGGAACCACAGGGCGAGCTCCGCCTCGGCCGCCTCAGGGCTGTCCGAGGCGTGGACGATGTTCTGGGCGGTCTCGAGTGCGAAGTCGCCACGGATCGTGCCGGGCGCCGCCTCATGCGGACGGGTCGCCCCGTTGATGGCACGGACGACGGCGATCGCGTTCGGCCCGTCGAAGGCGAGCGCGACGAGCGGGCCCGAGATGATGAAGTCGACCAGCCCGGCGAAGAACGGCTTCTCGCGGTGCGCGGCGTAATGACGCTCGGCCAGGTCGCGATCGACACGGGCGAGTTTGAGGCCGACGAGCTTGAGACCGCGCGCTTCGTAGCGGGCGAGGATCTGGCCGACCAGCTGACGCTGGACGCCGTCGGGCTTGACGAGGACGAGAGTCCGTTCGGTGCCTGGCATGTCTTCCTTGGGTACGGTCGGGTTTGGACGCCGCGGGATTGTATCGGATAGGGACCGGCGGTCAGGCCGACGGCGAATCCTTGCGCGACTTCGGGGTCGGGGCCTCCGCCGCCGGCGGCTTGACGAGTGGCTCGACGGGCGCGGCGGCGATCTTGGGCGAGCGTTTGCCCGGTGGCCCGTCGTCGACGCGGGCGGTGGTGCCTTCGACGTCGGCGTCGGCTGCCTCGGTGGCGCCCTCGGCGGGCGGCTCCACCTGGTCGGCGACGTCGGCCTCTGGGGCGTCCGCGATGGCCGCGACGTCGGCCTCTGGGGCGTCCGCGATGGCCGCGACGTCGGCCTCTGGGGCGTCCGCGATGTCGGCGACGTCCGCGATCGCCGCGATGTCCACGGCAGCGTCTTCGATGAGGCCCGGCTGCTCGACCATCTCGGCCCCGGTCTCGGCGGCCGGTCGAGGCCGCAGTCGGGGACGGACCTGCGCGCGGCGTTCCGGTAGGCCGCCACCGGCCGCCACGGCGTAGGCCTGCCGTGCCTCCGGCTCTTGCCCGGCCAGGCGATAGGCGTCGCCACGGACCACGGTCAGATTGGCGGAGCGCGCCCCTTCGGTCGCCTCGAGGATGGCCGGCGCGAGTGCCGGCGCGAGACGGAGAGCGAGCCCGAACCTGAAGGCGGCCTCCTCGACGCCGCCGGTGATCAGGGCCGCCCGGCCCGCCTCGAACTCGCGCGCCGGATCGAGGTCGATCGGCACCTCCCCCGGGGCACTATCGTCGGCATCCCAGAACCCGAGGTTGACCGGCGCCGCCGGGGACTTGGCCGCGGCTGCGGGCGATGTGGCCGGTGCCGGGGACGGGTCACCGGTATGCGACACGCTCGGGATCTCAGGCCCTCGATCGAACAGGGTGGGTGCGGTCGGGGCGGGCTCGTTGGCATCGGGCGCCCACACGTTGGACCGGGGCATGCCGGCGAAGATGCCGTCGATCGTGCCGGGTCCTCGTGCGGCCGCCAGGCCGGCGAGTCGCCGGGCCTCGCTCGGGCGACCGAGCGAGGACGCAGCCTCGGCCGCGATGACGAGCGCGACCGGGTCTTCGGTCCCCCCGCCGGACAGGGCGGCACCTGCCGCTTCGCCGGCGCCCAACAGGTCGCCCGTCCGCCAGCGGACCTCGGCCAGGTCGACCAGACCGACCGTGTCGAGCCCGCCCAGACCGGCCAGCGTCTCCAGCTCCACCCTGGCGATGGCCAGCGAGCCAAGGCGCAGGTGGAGATGCGCCAGGACGAGCTCGATCGTGCGCGCGCGGGTCGGTTCGGTCCGTTCGGGTCGGGTCATCGTCGTCATGCCGGCAGCCGCAGGTGCGCATCGAGACCGCGCAGGCGGCGGGCCGGGGCCACGGCGGCCAGACGCAGCACGTCGTCGCGGAAGAGCTCGGTAGCCAGCTGCTGGATCGCCGGCGCGTCCACGGCGCCGACCGCCGCAAGCGCCTCGTCAAGCGTCAGCACGCGGTCGTGGAGCGCCTCCTGGCCGCCGATCCACGAGGCGACGTGGCGGGTATCGTCCATCCGCAGCTCAAGACCGCCCGACAGGTAGCGCTTGGCCTTGGTCAGCTCGGCCGCTGGCACGGGTTCGTCGCGGAGCCGGGCGAGTTCGACCAGGATGGCCTCGAGGGCGGCCGGCAGGTTGTCGGGATCGACCCCGGCCGAGACCTCCAGCGCGCCCGCGTCGGCATAGTCGACCAGCCCGGACGAGACGTCGTAGGCCAGGCCGAGCTCCTCGCGGACAGACAGGAAGAGCCGACTGCTCATGCCGTCACCGAGCACGGCGTTGAGGACCGCCAATGTCCAGCTATCTGGGTGGTCGCGGCGAAGGGCGGGGACGCCAAGACAGATCTGCGCCTGGCTGGTGTCGCGCTTGCCGGTCCGGACCCGCTCGCCGGCCGGCAGCGCTGGCGCCGGGGCGTAGGCCGGGATCGCGCCATTGCCGGACCCGAACGCGGTGGCCGCCAGACCCGTCGCCTCCTCATGCCCGAGGTCGCCGACCACGGCCACCACCGTGTTGGCCGGTCGGTAGGTGCTCCGCCAGAACTCGTGGATGGCGGCTTCCGGGAGCGCCAGGATGTCGGTCTCCTCGCCGCAGATCTCGCGACCGAGCGGGCCATCCCCGAACATCGCTGTCTGGAACAGGATCTGACAATACTCCGAGGGGTCGTCGAGGTACGAGCGGATCTCCTCGATGATGACCGAACGCTCGCTCTGGATGTCGACCCCCTCCAGCCGAGGGCGGACGATCAGCTCGCCGAGGACATCCATCGCGCGGGCTGCCTCGCGGCGTGGCACGCGCACCCAGTAGACCGTCGATTCGCGGTCGGTCGCGGCGTTGAACGAGCCGCCGACTCCCTCGATCGCCTCGCTGATGGCGCGCGTCGACGGGTAGGCGGTCGTGCCCTTGAACGTGATGTGCTCCATGAAGTGGGCGACCCCGACCTGGCCGGCCGTCTCGAGGCGGGAACCCGCCAGCACGTACGCGGCGATCGAGACCGAGCGCGACTGCGGGAGCCGGGCCGTGATCACGCGCGGGCCAGCGGGCAGCGCAGTCCGTTCGAACATCGCAGGCGATGGTAGCCCATCGGGCGGGTCAGGCCCCACGGGGCCTGTCGGAACGGTGACAAACAGGTCCGCACGGGCCGGTTCCGCGGGCTATCCTTCCATCGGTCGCGCGGCCCGCGATCCGCAGCGGCCGGCACCCCGAGCGCCCCTCGGGGTGCCCGGAGCCGCAACGCGTCTGGACTCGCTCGGTCCGGACCGAGGATCAGGAGGAGACAGATCCATGGCCCTCACCCGTCTCAGGCTGTTGTCGCTGCTGGTGATCACGGCCCTCGCCTTCGGAGCGTGTAGCACGACCACCGGATCGCCAGCCGCCGGCTCGGGCGCGCCAAGCGGGTCGGGCGCGTCCGCCGATTGCGCGGGCACCGGCACCAAGGGCGGCTCCGCCGACCTCCAGATCCCGGATGTCGTCAGCGGCAAGTTCAACGTCGCGATGGTCCTCATCGGTCCGCACGACGACGGCGGCTGGAGCCAGGCTCAATACGAAGGCCTGCAGTACCTCTGCCAGACCATGCCCGACGCCCACATCGCCTATATCGAGCTGGTGCCCGAAGGCGCCGATTCCGAGCAGGTCTTCCGGAGCCTGTCGCGCAAGGGCTTCAACTTCATCATCGGCACCTCGTTCGGCTACATGGACCCGATGGAGACGGTCGCCAAGGAATTTCCGGACACCACCTACCTGCACCTGACTGGCTACAAATCGAACGGCACCAATTTCGGCAACTTCTTCGGCGCCATCGAGGACATGAAGTACATGGCCGGGATGCTGGCCGGATCGCGGGCCAAGAAAGACGGCAACCCGAAGATCGGCTACATGGCCACCTTCCCGATCCCGGAAGAGCTGCGGCTCGGCAACGCGATCATGCTGGGCGTCAAGCAGACCTGCCCCGAATGCACCATGGACATCCGCTTCATCAACACCTGGCACGATCCGCAGAAGGAGCGTCAGGCCGCCGACTCGCTGTTCGCGGCCGGCGCCGACGTCGTCTTCACCGGCGCGGACACCCCGGCCGTGGCCGATGCGGCTGCGGCCAAAGGCAAGTGGGCGGTCACCTACGACCACCCGACCTCGTGCAAGAACGACGCCTGCCTGACGGCTCCGTACTGGATCTGGGGCCCGGAGTACGTGCGCATCGCCAAACAGGTCCAGGCCAAGACGTACAAGGCCGGCTACGAGTACTTCGACGCCGACTCCAAGGCGATGGGCCTGTTCGGTTTCATGGACGGCCAGACGCCCCAGAAGGGCGTCGCCGACCTGCCGGCGGCCGACGTCCAGAAGGTCAAGGACACGCTGGCCAAGGCACTGGCCGGCCAGTGGGGACGCTTCGACGTCTTCGCCGGGCCGATCAAGGACAACACCGGCAAGGAGATCCTCGCGGCCGGATCCAAGCTGGAGCAGTCCGACCTCGACCAGTTCCCACCCGGGGCGCCCGGCAACGCCTGCAAGGTCTGCATGTACTGGTGGGCCGACGGCATCACCGTGGCACTGCCACCGCTCTCGTAGCGGCGTCGAGGCCCGCCAGCACCGCTGGCGGGCCTCGACCTCGACTCCCCTCATGTCCCTCTCCCTGGACGGGTCATCGATGACGGCCTCCGCCGCCCCGCCCGCGCTCGAGGTGCGCGGCATCATCAAGGGCTTCCCCGGCATCGTCGCCAACGACGAGGTCGATTTCGACCTGCACACGGGCGAGATCCACGCGCTGCTCGGGGAGAACGGGGCCGGCAAGAGCACACTCATGAATATCCTGGCGGGGCTCTACACCCCGGATGCCGGCGAGATCCGGCTGGACGGCCGGCCGGTCCTGTTCCGGTCGCCGCGGGACGCGATCGAGGCCGGTCTCGGCATGGTCCACCAGCACTTCACGCTCGTGCCGTCGCTGACCGTGACGGAGAACGTGCTGCTCGGGCTCGACCGGCCCCGGTTCTGGCTCGACACCCGGCGGTTCGAGACCGAGATCCGGGACCTGGCGGCCACGTTCGGATTGCGCATCGATCCACGGGCCAAAGTTTGGCAGCTGTCGGTGGGTGAGCAGCAGCGGGTCGAGATCCTGAAGCTCCTTTACCGTGGCGCACGGATCCTCATCCTCGACGAGCCGACCGCGGTCCTCGCCCCGCGGGAGATCGACGATCTGGTCGTCACGCTCAGGTCGATGGCCACCGGCGGCCGCAGCGTGGTGTTCATCAGCCACAAACTCGGCGAGGTGATGGCCATCGCGGACCGGATCACGGTCATGCGCCGGGGCAAGGTGACAGCCGCCGGCATCGCGCCCGCCGACACGTCCGAGACCGACCTCGCTCGTCGGATGGTCGGACGGGATGTGCTCGAGCTGGTCGAGCGGACGGCTCGCCCGCCGGGCGCGGCGGTCCTCGAGGTGCGCCAAGTGACCGCGGACAACGACCGGGGGTTGGCGGCCCTGCGAGGCGTCTCGCTCGACGTCCGGGCGGGCGAGATCGTGGGTATCGCCGCGGTCGCCGGCAACGGCCAGGGCGAGCTGGCCCAGGTCATCACCGGGCTGCGGGCCTGCCGGGGGAGCATCACCGTCGGTGGCGAGGAGATCGCCAATCGGGCGGCGGGCCACGCCATCCGCCACGGCGTCGCGCACATCCCCGAGGATCGGACCGGAGTCGGCAGCTCCCCGAACCTGTCCGTCGCCGACAACCTGATCATGAAGCGTTATCGCGACGCCCCGCTCGCGCGTGGCTGGTTCCTCGACGGCACGGCCGCGCGGACGCTGGCCCAGGGACTCAAGGACGAGTACGCCATCGCCACCCCATCGATCGACACGGAGGCCCGATTCCTGTCCGGCGGCAACCTCCAGCGCATGATCTTCGCCCGCGAGATCGACTCCGGGCCACGGCTCATGGTCGCGGTCCAGCCGACGCGTGGACTGGACGTCGGGGCGATCGAGGCCGTCCACCGAGTCCTCCTCGCCCGCCGCGCCGCCGGCACCGCGATCCTGCTGATCTCGGAAGAGCTCGACGAGATCCTCAACCTGGCCGACCGGGTGCTGGTCATGTTCGAGGGCCGCGTCGTCGGTTCGTTCGACGCGGAAACGGCCGACCTGCAGGAGATCGGGCTGCTGATGACCGGCGGCGGCTCCGAGGCCGGCGCGCCGGCCGCCCGCGGATGAACCTCTCGCTGGAGCCGCGGACTGACGCCCCGCGCTGGTTCGCAGGCGCGATGACCCTGGCCGCGCTCGCCTTCGCCCTGCTGGTCAGTGGCCTGATCATCTGGCTGGTCGGGGGCGACCCGGTCCGCTCCTTCACCCACATCCTGGTCGCGGCATTCGGTAGCGTCGGGGTCATCTCGGACACCCTGGTCAAGGCCACGCCACTCATCCTGACCGGTCTGGCCTGTGCCCTGGCCTTCCGCATGCGGCTCTGGAACATCGGCGCGGAGGGCCAGTTCCTGCTCGGTGCGTGGGGCGCCAGCGCCGTCCTCCTGGCGCCCATCCTGCCGGCCGGCACGCCGGCCATCGTGGTCATCCCCGTGATGATGGTCGCCGGTGCCCTGGCCGGCGGCCTGTGGGGGTTCATCCCCGGGATCCTGCGAGCCCGCCTCGGAGTCAACGAGATCATCGTCACCCTGATGCTCAACTACGTCGCCCTCGCCTGGGTCCAGTACTGGGTGTTCGGACCGTGGAGCAACGGCGGCTTCCAGGAGACCGTGGCCTTCCCGCCCGAGGCGTGGCTCCCCCGCCTGACCGACTTCTCGGCCAGCTTCCCGATCCTCGGCGGGCTGACCACCCACCTCGGGCTCATCTTCGGCGTCGTGGCGGCGACGATCATGTGGGTCGCGCTGAAGCGAACGCGCTGGGGCTACGAGCTCCGGCTGATCGGCGACAGCCCGGCGGCCGCGCGCTATGCCGGCATCGACATCAAGCGCAAGATCGTCGTGGTCTTCGTCATCTCCGGCGCGCTGGCCGGCCTGGGCGGGATGAGCGAGGTCGGCGGCGTCGTCCACAAGCTCCAGGACCATATCTCGCCGGGTTACGGCTTCACCGCGATCATCATCGCCTACCTCGCCCGGTTCGGACCGTTCCGGGTCATCGTCGCGTCGATCCTGTTCGGAGCGCTCATCCTCGCCGGGCGCGAGATCCAGCCGTCGGGCGTCCCGGCGATGATCCAGGGCATCGTCCTGTTCTCGCTCATCGGCAGCGACGTGCTGGTCCGCTACCGGGTTCGGTTCGTTCGCCGCCTGGTCACCGCCTGATGGACCTCGCCACCATCCTGGCCGCCGGTGTTGCGACCGGGACGGTCCTGCTCTTCGCGGCGATCGGCGAGATCTTCGCCGAGCGGTCCGGCGTCCTGAACCTCGGCGTCGAGGGGATGATGCTCATCGGGGCGGTCGCGGGGTTCTCGATCGCCCTGTCGACCGGCAACCCGTGGCTGGGGCTGGTCGTCGCGATGCTGGCCGGCGGGCTCCTCAGCCTGATCCACGGGGTCATGACCATCCACCTGCGAGCGGACCAGGTCGTGTCGGGGCTGGCGCTGACGTTCCTGGGTACCGGGCTCGCGCGCGTCCTCGGACAGGGCCTCTCGAGCGCCGGGCAGGTCGCCACGCTGCCCAACCTGACGATCCCGGTCCTGACCGGGATCCCGTTCCTCGGCCCGGTCTTCTTCACGGACCAGAGCGTCCTGGCCTACGTCGGGTACCTGCTGGTGCCCGTCGCTTGGCTGTGGATCGTTCGCACCCGGCCGGGCCTCCACCTCCGGGCCGTCGGCGAGGCCCCGGCCGCCGCCGACGCCCAGGGCATCGGCGTCTATCGCACCCGCTACGCCTACGTGTTCGTCGGCGGGCTGCTGGCGGGTCTGGCCGGTGCGGCGCTGACCATCGCCATCTCACCGGGCTGGTTCGGCGACCAGACGGTCAATGGCCGCGGCTGGATCGCGATCGGGCTCGTCATCTTCGCCCGGTGGAGCCCCATCCGGGCCGCGTTCGGCGCGCTCCTGTTCGGGGCGATCTTCCGGTTCATCATCGACATCCAGGGCCTGGTGCTCATCTGGGGCTTCGCCAACCCGTTCAGCGCCGGCCGATCGACGACGTTCTTCCTCGAGATGCTGCCGTACCTGATGGTCATCCTGGTGGTCATCGTCGGGTCACGCGAAGCCGCTCGCAAGCGGCTCGGGGCCCCGGCAGCGCTCGGCCGGCCGTATGTCAGGGGCGACCGCGGGGCCTAGTCCTCTTCGCGCGCCTCGAGGCCGAGCAGCTCCATCTGGACGAACTCGCTGGTGTCGAACGCGAGCTGGCGCGGCGCGAACGGGGAATCGTCCGGTCCGCCCGGACCGATCGGGGCGAACTCGACCACGACACGCTCATCGCCCTGGACGAGCGTGTAGACCAGCAGCTGGTCGGGCCGCGTCTCGAACTCGAGATGCTCGAACGAGTCGATGTTGAGAGTGATGGCCAGCGGCGTGAAGTAGGTCGACGTGTCGTTCGCGTCCACGACGATCCGCTCGACCCAGCCGGTCCCGTGCGAGACGACCTCCCGACCTCGCTGATAGCGGTACGTGACGGTCTGCTTCAGCAAGGGTCGGAGCAGGTGGAGCATGTCCGTCCGGCTCGTGACGACGCCCTGATTGACGAAGAACTTGGCGGGGGGCGGGCTCGACACCCGGCGTCTCCTCGGTGGGCGAAGGGGGACGGACGGCTGCGATGGTACCGCACCGTGGGCGCCTGAGTGGCCCCGTTCGCCCGCGTATCATCGGCGGCATGCTGCTCGCGCTCGACATCGGCAACACGAACGTCACGCTCGGGGTGTTCCGGGCCGGCGCCCTGCTGGCCACGCGCCGGGCGGCCACGGACGCCCGGGCGACGACCGACGAGCTCGAACTGCTGCTCGACGGGCTCCTCCGGCTCGACGGGATCGCCCTCGCCGACGTCGACGCGATCGCCCTTGCGTCGGTCGTGCCGGCTCTGTCGGCCGCGGCCGAGGCGGTCGCCCAGCGCCGGGGCATCCGGCCGCTGACTGCCGGGGTGGGGACGATCCCGATCGCGGTTCGGGTGGACCGGCCCGACGACGTCGGCGCCGACCGGCTGGTCAACGCCCTCGCCGCGGCGCGACTGTACGGGACACCGGCGGTGGTCGTCGACCTCGGGACGGCGACGACCTTCGACTGCGTGGCCGGGGACGGGGCGTACGTCGGCGGCGCGATCGCGCCGGGCCTCGCGCTCGGGCTCGAGGCGCTCGCGTCACGGACCGCCAAGCTGCCGCGGATCGAGCTGCGTGCGCCGGACCGGGCGATCGGGCGGGACACGGTCAGTGCCATGCAGTCGGGCGCCGTCCTCGGACACGCTGGTCTGGTGGCCGGGCTCCTGGACCGGATCCGGCGCGAGCTGGCGGACGCGGACGACGTCGCACGGTCCGCCGTCCGGGCGATCCTCACCGGCGGCCTGTCCGCGGCGCCGTGGGCGAGCGTCCTCGACGACATCGACGTGATCGACCCCGATCTGACGCTCAAGGGCCTGGCCATCCTCCACGCTGAGGTCGGTGGCGGCGAGCCGCTGGAACTGGGGCTGGCGTGACGGACGCGGCGGGCGCGGCACCCGCGCCGGGGCGGCTGGCCGGCCGGCTCGTGGGGCTCGGTGTGACGGGCTCCATCGCCGCCTACAAGGCGGTCGAGCTGCTCCGGCTGCTGCAGGCCGAAGGCGCCGACGTATCGGTCATGCTCACGCCGGCGGCCACACAGTTCGTCGGGCCGCTGTCGTTCGCGGCCCTGTCGCGCCACCCGGTCGAGACCGACGTCCTCGCCCTGCTGCCCGATGGCCGGATCGGGCACATCGTCGTCGCGGACACGGCAGACGTCGTGGTCGTCGCCCCGGCGACCGCGCACTGGCTGGGCACGATGGCCGGCGGGCTATCCGGCGATGTCGTCACGGCGACCTGTCTCGCCACGTCAGCAACGGTGGTCGTCGCCCCGGCCATGGACGGCGAGATGTGGCGCCACCCGGCGACCGCGGCCAACGTCGCGCGGCTGCGGTCGTTCGGCTATGCCATCGTCGAACCGGGGTCGGGGCCGCTGGCATCGGGCCAGGACGGGATCGGCCGGCTGGCGGATCTGGCGACCATCGTCGAGGCGGTCGTGGCGGCCGTCGGCACGACCCCGATCCGTGCCACGGATCCTGTTGCGCGCCCACCGGTCGTTGGGCCTGCTCGCGACGCGGATCTCGCGGGTCGCCATGTCGTCGTGACGGCCGGCGGGACGCGCGAGGCGATCGACCCGGTCCGCTTCATCGGCAATCGCTCGACCGGGCGGATGGGCGCGGCCATCGCCCAGGCGGCGCTCGATCGTGGGGCGCGGGTGACGGTCATCGCGGCCAACGTGGAGGTCGAGCTGCCGCCCGCCGCAACCATCGTCAAGGTCGAGTCGACGGCCGACCTCCGCGCTGCGCTGCTGCACGTGACCCACGCACAGGGCGGTGGCGCGGGCTTCGACACCCTCGTGATGGCGGCGGCCGTCGCCGACTTCCGACCGACTGCGACCGCCGAGGTCAAACTGGCCCGGACCGACGACCTGACGCTCCGGCTGGAAGCAACCCCGGACCTGCTAGCCGAGGTCGCCCGGATCGCCCATGGCCTCGACAGCGACGGGGCACCCACGCGCCAGCCGCTCGCGCCGGTGCCGGTCCTGGTCGGCTTCGCTGCGGAGACCGGCTCGCTTGCTCGAGCCGCCGACAAGCTGCGGCGCAAGGGCGTCGATCTGCTCGTCGCCAACGATGTGGCCGAGGCCGGCTCGGGGTTCGGGACCGACACCAACCGGGTCGCGATCCTCGCCGCCGATGGGTCGCGGGAGGATGTGCCGCTCCGATCGAAGCGCGCCGTGGCGGATCGGCTGCTGGATCGGGTCGCCCGCGCGCTGGACGAGCGCGACGCCGCCGCGCAGACTGGTCCGACGATCGAGTCCGTGCGGGAGACAGCATGAGCGCCACGTCCGACACCATCCGTCGCCTGACCGTCGTCGACATCGCCAGGCTGTATGCCGACGGCCAGCGGATCCCGATGCTGACCGCGTACGACTACCCCACGGCCAAGCTCCTTGATGAGGCCGGCATCCCGCTGCTGCTCGTCGGCGATTCGCTCGGGCAGGTCATCCTCGGCTACGAGACCACGGTGCGGGTCACGATGACCGAGATGGTCCACCACACCAAAGCGGTCGTGCGGGGCACGTCGCGGGCGCTGGTCGTGGCGGACATGCCGTTCCTGTCGTATTCGACGCCCAAGGACGCCCTCGACAACGCCGGGACCTTCCTGCGCGAGGCCGGCGCTCAATCGGTCAAGCTGGAGGGCGGCGTGCGCACGGCGCGGACCATCGAGACGCTCGTGCGCGCCGGTATCCCGGTCATGGGCCACATCGGCCTGACGCCCCAGGCGATCAACACGTTCGGCAAGGTCCGCGTCCAGGGCAAGACACGCGACCAGGCCCGGGCCCTTGTGGCGGATGCGCTGGCGGTCCAGGAGGCCGGTGCCTTCGCGATGGTCCTCGAGCTCGTCCCGGAACAGCTCGCCGCGGCCATCACGGAGCGGCTGCGCATCCCGACCATCGGCATCGGGGCCGGCGCCGGCTGTAGCGGCCAGGTGCAGGTCTTCACCGACCTCATCGGTCTGGGCGACTTCGTGCCGCGCCACGCCCGGCCGTACGCCCACGTCCGCGAGGCCATCCTCGCGGCCGCCACGGCCTACGCCGCGGACGTCGCCGCCGGCACGTTCCCGGGACCCGATGAGACGGTCCGGATGGACGATGCGGTCCTCGACGAGGTCCTCGGACGGGGCGCCTCGGACCAGCCGGCCGGGAGCATGCCCGCCGGCGGCATCCCGCTCGATCGCGACCTCTGACCCAGCGGCCCACTTGACCCAGGTCGTCCGCACTCGAGCCGCGCTTCGCGACGCCCTGGCCGATGCGCCGCGCCCGGTCGGGCTGGTGCCGACCATGGGCTGGCTGCATGCGGGCCACCGGGCGCTGATGCGCGAGGCCCGCGCGGCCGACGCGACGACCGTCGTCACGATCTTCGTCAACCCGCGCCAGTTCACGGTCGCCGACGACTACACCCAGTACCCGCGCAACGAGGCGCGCGACCTCGGCATCGCCGAGGCCGAGGGGATCGACATCGTCTTCGCCCCCGATGCCCCGGAGGTCTACCCGCCCGGCTTCGATACCGTCGTGTCGGTCGGGGCGGTCGCCCGGCCGCTCGAGGGTGCCGCCCGGCCGGGGCATTTCGACGGCGTGGCGACGGTCGTGGCCATCCTGTTCGACCTCGTCGGGGCCGACCACGCGTACTTCGGCCAGAAGGACGCCCAGCAGGTCATGGTCATCCGCCGGATGGCTCGCGACCTGGCCATCGCGACCGAGGTCATCGCCTGCCCGACGGTCCGCGAGCCCGACGGCCTGGCGCTGTCGTCGCGCAACGTCCACCTGTCGCCGGAAGAGCGGGCTGGGGCGCCCGTCCTGCATCGAGCTCTACTGGCCGCCCGGACCAGCTGGGAGCGCGGCGAACGATCCGCCGAGGCGCTGCGCGACGCGATGTGGGAGACGCTGACCACTGAGCCGCTCGCCGACCCGGAGTACGTCTCGGTCGCCGACGGGACGACGCTCGCCGAGCTCGACCGGGTCGATGGACCCGCGCTGCTGTCCCTCGCCGTCCGGTTCGGATCCACCCGGCTCATCGACAACGAACCCCTGGGCAGCGCCCCCGCGACAGCCTGACCCGGCATGGCTGCGGGTCCCCGGATCCTCCTTGCCTATCTCGTCTATTTCGCGGCGATCGGCACGGCCTTCCCGTACCTGCCGGTCTTCTATCGCGGCCTGGGCCTTGAGTTCGAGCAGATCGGCATCCTGACTGCGCTGCAGGCGGCCGTGCAGCTGCTGCTCGCCCCGGTCTGGGGCGGCCTGGCCGATCGGTTCCCGCGGACCGGCCTGACCCTGCCGCTGGCGGTGGTGGTCGCCACGGTCGGCGCGACGATCCTGTTCCTCGCCACGGACGTGGCCGTCGTGTTCACCGGCTCGCTCATCCTGTACGGCGGCCTGTCGGGGATCGGGCCGACGCTCGACGCCCGGACCCTGGAGGCGCTCGGCCCGGAACGGCGCGGCCGGTTCGGCGAGGTCCGTGCCTTCGGCTCGCTGGCGTTCATGCTGTCGACCGTAGCGGTCGGGTTCCTGCTCGATGCCGAAGGCGCCCGGTCGCTGTTCTGGGCGTACTTGCCGTTCCTCGTCGCGACAGCTGCGGTCACGGCGACCATCCCGCGCCGCGCGACCGGGCGGCACGGGGCGAGCATCGTGCGGGGCGCCGGCGAGTTCCTCGCAACCCGCGGCATCGCGCTGTTCCTCGTCGGGTTCACCGTCGTCTGGGCGTCCCTCGCCGCGGTCACGGCGTTCTATTCGATCCAGATCGTGGCGCTCGGTGGCAGCCCTGGGCTGGTCGGCATCGCCTGGGCGGTGGGGGCCGCCATCGAGGTCCCGTACATGTACGCCTTTCCGCGCGTGGCGGCCCGCTTCGGCACGGAGCGGATCGTTGCTGTCGGCTCGCTGTCATTCGCGCTGCGCGGGCTGCTGGCCGCCATCGCGGTCGACCCGGTCGCGCTCGTGCTCATCGCGCCGCTCGAGGGGATCGGCTTCGCGAGCGTGTTCGTCGGCGGCGTGACGGTACTCGCGGCACGTGCACCGGCCGGCCTGCAGGGGACCGCGCAGGGGTTGTTCGCCGGGAGCGCGGGGCTGGCGACGATCATCGGCTCGCTCGCCGGCGGGGCGATCGCCGGGGCGCTGGGCATTCCGGGGCTGTTCTACGTCGGCGCCGCAGTCAGCTGCATCGGGACCGCGATCATAGCCCTCGCGCTCCTGGGGTCCGGGATGGGCCGGATCGCCCACCCGACGAGGCACGCCGAGACTGATTGAGGTCTCCGTGGGAACCATCGGCGCCGAGGTGGTGTATGGAGTGCGACACGCCCCACCCACGCCGAGGAGGACCCGCCATGCCCCGCCTTCGACCGATCGCCGCCCTGGTGGTCGCGCTGGGTCTCGTCCTGACCGGCGGCGCCACCGTGCTGGCCAAGGGCGGCGAGGCCATCGCCACGCTCGACGAGCCGCTACCGCCCGGACCGGTCGCCGGATCGACCGTAAAGGTCGGTTGGTCGCTGGACCTGCCGCAGGGCGACGGGACGACGCTCCCGTTCTATGCCGAGAGCGTGTTCGTTCGCTTCTCGCCGGCGACCGGCAAGCCGATCGAGGTCGCCGGACGCCAGGACCGCCAGGGCCACTTCGTGGCGACCGTCAAGGTGCCGGCCGGCGGGCTGGGCGACGTCGCGTTCGGGTTGCGCGGCGAGGCGTGCGATGCAGATGGCCATTGTGGCAAGACCGCCGAATTCTTCCGGATCAACCCGACGAGCGCCACGGAACAGGCCGCGGCGGCGGCCAGGGCGGCCGCTGCGCCGGCCCCCGGCCAGCGACACGAGGCCGCCCTCGGACCCGCGGCAGCCGTGCAACCGGTCGTGGCGGCCGATCCGGTGACCGGTCCCGTGAGCGCGACTCCTCCGATCCCGGCGTCGCGGACGGCTCCCTCCGCCGACATCGCCTGGCTCGCCCTGCTGGCGGTCATCGGTCTTGCGCTGGCCGGTGTCGCCATCGCGGCCCGCGGTCGGAGTCGGACCAGCGCGGCCTGACGGTCGCACTCGGACGACGGCCGTTCGGACGGCCAGCCGGCCCCGAGGAGGCGTGGAGGATCGAGGCGCGGCTCACTCGAGCCGCGCCTCCTCCGCGACCTCGAGGATGCGGTCGATGAACAGGTATTCCCACAGCAGCGCCTTGATCTCGGCGATCTTGCCGGCATCGGCCGGGTGGGTCTTGACCAGCAGGTCGTGGAGCTCGGACGCGACCTGGTAGGTGTCCTCGGGAACGATCATGGCGAACAGGTTGGCGGCCCGGACGGCGTCGAGCACGGCCGGGTCCGGCCGGTAGCCGCCGGTCAGGACCAGGCCGAGCGCTCCAAGGCCGCGGTCTGCCCCATTCTGCCGTGCGCCGACGATGGCAGCGATGACGTCGGTCCGGTCGCCCGGCACGATGACCAGGCTGCGCGGCCCGATGCGCTCGAGCATGTGTTCGGGCTCCATCGCGCCGATGGCGATCCCGCCGATGACCTCGTCGAGGTCCGGTCCGGCGTGGATGGTCTGACCATGGAGGCCCTCCTGGACCATCGCCAGGGTCGGATTCGACAGGATCGGCCGGTACGGCAGGACGCCGAGCAACAAGATGCCGTGGCGGGCGAGGCCGTGCTCGAGCGTCCGGGCGAGTCCCGGCTTTGCGTCGAGGTCGACCTTGTTGACGATCGCCCCAGCGACCTTGACCCCATGGCGCTCGAACAACGAGGCGTTGAGGACGATCTCGTCGATCGGCCGCCCGACCCCGCCTTCCGACACGATGACCGCCGGCGTCCCGAGCATCGAGGCGACCGCCGCGTTCGACAGCCCGATGACCGCCCCGACCCCGGCGTGGCCCGTGCCCTCGATCAGGAGGATGTCGCGGTCGGCCACGAAGGCGGCGTGGGCCGCCCTGATGCGGGCCGGCAGGTCCTCGACGACCTGGCCCTCGATGTAGGCCTGAGTGAAGCCGCGCGGGATATGGACCGGGCTCATCTGCTGGAGCGGCTCGCGCAGCCCGAAGACCTGCTTCATCAGCACGGCATCCTCATCGGCCGGGACGCCGTCCTCGATGATCGTGCGCTGGCCGACGGGCTTCAGGAATGCGCTCGACAGGCCGCGTCGATGGAACCCGTCGAGGACCCCCAGACTGACGGTCGTCTTGCCCCGGTTCTGGCCGGTCGCCGCCAGGTAGATGTGACGCATCTGATTACAAGCACCCTCTGCGGTCGATCGGCACCCACGCTCCGAGGTCCGAGGCGGAGCCCCGCGACGTCATCGGCCCGGGGATTCAGCTGTGGCTGGCGGTCTTGCGCTCGATGAGCTGGATCGCGTCGCGCAGGCGAGCGAGGGTCTCCGCCTCGACGGCGTCGGGCTCGAGATACGGGCCGAGGCGTTCCATGATGTCGGCCACGAGACTCAGGAAGACGCTCGCGTCCGCGACGAAGAACTGCGGCTCGTTGTTGTAGCGGACGAGGGTCAGCCGACCCTGGAGGACGCGCCGATCCTCGACATGGGCGATCTGGGTCGCGAAGTTGTGACCCTGGATACCGTCGGGGTTGTTGAGGAAGTTCAGGGCGTTGTCGATGGCGAGGCCGAAGCGGGCGCGCCAGGCGACCAGCCGCTCGTGGACCTCGGACGGGATGCGCACCTCGGCGACCTCGTCAAAGACCTCCGGCGCCACGGTCAGCAGCCCGACCAGCGTCGTCCCTGCGCGAGGGCCGAGCATGACCTGGAGGCTCCGTTCGAGGGTGAACACCTCGGAATCGAAGCGCGGGCTGGTGATGACGTCGGTCAGCAGGTCCTCCACGTTGTCGAGGACACCCGGCTCGGCGACGGCGTTCGAGAGGTGGAGGATCTCCTCCTTGAACAGGAATTTCTCTTCGTGATCGAGCATGCGGGCGATGGTAGCACCGGGGGTTCGCCGGCCGGCCGCAACGGGAGTTGGGCGACCGAGCCGCCCGGCCATCGCCGAATGCTCATCCAGGAGCACCTGCCGGTTTTCGTGCGGCCGCCCCAGCCGATCCGTTCTCGGCGCGGGGCGCGTGGACACGGTCGGGCCGATCGGCGATCGACGAACGCTCGTCCCATGAGCGTCTGACGGAACCCGAACGTCGCCGGACCGCGATCGGCACCTCGGGCAGGCCCGGCGGCCGTTGCACTGGGGACGTTCCGGCTTATGGGTACAGGCCGCGCAGCTCCATCGCCTCGGCGACACGCTTGACCGCCAGCAGGTAGGCGGCGGTCCGCATGTTGACCTGCTCGCGGATCGCCACGTGGTGGGTCTCCTCGAAGGCCCGGACCATGATCTCCTTGAGCTTGGCGTTGACGACGGTCTCACTCCAGTGGTCGCGGTTGAGATCCTGGACCCACTCGAAGTAGCTGACCGTGACGCCGCCGGCATTGCACAGGATGTCGGGGATCAGGAACTTGCCGGCCTTGAACATGATCTCGTCGGCGTCCGGCGTGGTCGGGCCGTTGGCGGCCTCAGCGATGACCCGCGCCTTGATGTTGGCGGCGTTGTGCGAGGTGATCTGGTTCTCGAGCGCGGCCGGGATCAGGATGTCGCACTCGACCTCCAGCAACTCCGCGTTCGAGACGTCCGAAGCGCCCGGGAAGCCCTGGACCGTGCCGTGCTCGCCCTTCCAGGCCATGACCTTGCCGATGTCGAGGCCATTCGGGTTGTGGATGCCACCGGTCGAGTCCGACACGGCGACGACTGTCGAGCCTTCCTCGCCGATGAGCCGCGCAGCGATCGAGCCGGCGTTGCCGAAGCCCTGGACCGCGACGGTCGACCGCGTCAGATCCATCCCGAGATGATGGGCGGCCTCGACGATGGTGTAGACGCAGCCACGGGCTGTGGCCTCGTTGCGCCCTTCCGACCCGCCGAGGCTGATCGGCTTGCCGGTGACCACGCCCGGGACCGTGTAGCCAGCGTGCATGGAGTAGGTATCCATCATCCAGGCCATGATCTGGGCGTTGGTGTTGACGTCCGGTGCCGGGATGTCCTTCTCGGGCCCGACGAGGACCTCGATCTCGGTGAAGAAGCGACGGGTCAGACCCTCCAGCTCCTTCTTGCTGAGCTGCTTGGGGTCAACGATGACGCCGCCCTTGCCGCCGCCGTACGGGATGCCGACGACGGCGCACTTCCAGGTCATCCACATCGCGAGGGCCTTGACCTCGTCGAGCGAGACGTCCTGGTGGTAGCGGATGCCGCCCTTGGCCGGGCCGCGTCCGAGGTTGTGC
>JBBRXB010000018.1:0-53925 GCA_038248915.1 Candidatus Limnocylindrales bacterium
CACCGAATCGAGCGCGGCGAGGATCGCCACGGCCGAATACCGACTGAGCTCGAAACCGACGTTGACGTTGAGGACGAGACCCAGGAGGACGCCCACCAGGAGACCGAGCAGCGGTAGCAGCACGGGGTGGACATCCTCGCTCCGATGGTTTGGGCAAGGCTACTCGACGGGACCCCGGCACGCCAACTCACGGCGCCTTGCTCGCTTTCGGCTTGGGTGTGGTCGGTGGCGATGGGCGCAGGATGTACGTGCCGTCGGTCGCGGACGCGAGGACGACCCGACCGACCTGCGCCTCGCGGCCGTCCAGCAGGCTCCGCAGCAGGCGCACCTGCTCTGGGATCAGCTCGGTCGTGCGCAGGCTCGGCGTATAGAAGCCGAAGACCGCCGACCAGCGGTTCGGTCGGGTACCGATGACGAAGCCGTCCTCGTCGGTCACCGTGACCGACAGCGAGATGGCCCCACTGCCGACGTCGGGCGGCTTCAGCGATGCCAGCCGGGTGGCCGCGTCGAGGTCGACCGGGTCGAGCCTGGCGCCGAGCTTGATCAGGCCGGATGCCGCCCGACGGTCGTCGACGATCGGCAGGTTCGCGGCGCGGGCGGGCGCCGGGTCGGGCAGCTCGGCGAACAGTGCACCCGAGGCATCGGCCAGGTAGCGCCGCGTGCCGATCTGCCAGATCAGCACCGGTGTCCGTTCGGCGATCGTCACCACCAGGGTGCCTGGCAGATTGACGTCGACCCGCGCCGACGACACGGTCGGCAGCGCTTCGAGGGCCGTCACGAGCGGTCCCGTCGACAGCGCGAAGAGGTTCGTGCCGCGGCCCCCGACCAGCGCTGCTTCGACGGCGGCAGGGTCGGTGAACTCGGTGCCCTCGAGCTGGAGCTTCGTGTAGTCGAAGGCGGACGACGCGCCGACCCCGTAGATCGAGGCGGCCGACACGAGCATCGCCAGCGCCGCACCGGCTCGGACCGCAGACAGCCCGGCCGAGGCGCGTCGGACCGGCCGGCTGCGACGGGCCGGCACCGTCGTGCGACTGCGCCGGGCGACGGGGCGGCCGTTCATCGGGGCAGGTCCGCGCTGGTCAGGCGCCGGCCGGCCCGGGCGGCATGGCGCTCCTGGGCAAGCCCGACGATCCGGGCACAGACCGCCCCGAACGTGTACCCGCCCTCGGCCGGCATCGTCGGGAACAGGCTGATCGGCGTGAAACCCGGGATGGTGTTGATCTCGGACAGGACGATCTGCTCGCCGGCCAGCAGGAAGTCGAGTCGTGCGAAGCCCTCGGCCCCGATCGCCCGGTACGCGTCGCGCGCGATCTTGTGCAGCGTGGCGCGCTGGCGGTCAGTCACGTCGGCGTGGGTGGAGGTCTCGGACAGGCCGACCGTGTACTTCGCCGCGTAGTCGTAGAACTCGTGACCGGACACGATCTCGCCCGGTCCATAGAGCTCGAGATCGGCTGGGCCGTTGCCGATGATCGCGACCTCGAGGTCGCGGGCGCCGGCGAGATAGGACTCGGCCAGGACCAGCGTGTCGTGTCGGAACGCGGCGTCGAGGTCCGCGTCCAACTCCGACGGGTCGTGGACGAGGGTCATCCCGACCGAACTGCCGAGACGGGCGGGCTTGACCATCAGTCGCGGATCCGCGGTGGCGGCGGCGAACGCGGTCAGCTCCGCGCGGACCGACGCCGGATCCGCCGTCCAGGTCGCTGCCCGGATCTCGCGCCAGTCCACGACCGGCAGCCCGATGCCCCGGCACATCCGCTTGAACAGCGTCTTGTCCATCCCGACCGCCGACGCCGCCACCCCGGATCCCGTGTAGGCGAGGCCGGCTGCTTCGAGCAGCGCCTGGACGGTGCCGTCCTCGCCGAACGGGCCGTGGAGGGCGATGGCCACGACAGGGGCTGGCCGCATCGCGGCCAGCCGGTCGATGGCGGCACCGACCGGGATGGGCCCGGATGCGCCCAGCGCCGCCGGGTCGTCGTAGGTCGCCACCGGATGCCCGTCGCGGCGATGGCCGTCGGGCAGCCACCACCAGGACCCGCCCAGGTCGATGAGGACCTGGTCCACCGGGAAGCCCTCCGCACCGAGCGCCTCGGCGATGGCCGTCCCGGACACGACCGATACGTCGTGCTCGGCCGATGGGCCGCCGAGCAGCACGACGACCGGCGGCTGGCCCGTCGCGACGAGTCTGGCCGCCGGGGTCACGATCCGGTCTCCCAGCCCGACCAGTCGCCCACGAACTCGATCTCGAACGCGAGCTCGATGGCGTCGCGGGTGCGGATCTCGGCCTGGATATGCTCGGCCAGGCGCCGCACGTCGGCCGCTGTCCCCTTCTGGTCGTTGACGATGAAGTTGGCGTGCTTGTCGGACACGACCGCGCCGCCGATCCGGGTGCCCTTCAGCCCGGCCGCTTCGATGAGCCGGCCAGCCGAGTCGCCGGCCGGGTTGCGGAAGACACTCCCGGCCGATGGCAGCCCGAGTGGCTGGTGCGCCTGGCGCCAGTGCCGGATGTCGTCGAGACGGGTCTTGATGAGCTCAGGGTCGGCCGTCGCCAGGCGGAACGTCGCGTCGATGACGACGTCACCCGGCGACCCGCCGCGGCCGCCGTCGTGCTTGAACCGGCTGTCCCGATAGCCGAAGCCGAGCAGGCCGGCCATGACGACCGTCTCGGCCCCGTCCGTCGCGAGGACACGGGCCGACTCGAGGACCGTTGCGACGTCCGCCTCGTGGGCCCCGGCGTTCGCCCACACGGCGCCACCGACGGTGCCCGGGATGGCCAGGCCGAATTCGAGCCCGGTCAGGCCGGCCCGCTGGGTCTCGGTCGCGGCGCGCGCCATCTGGACGCCGGCCTCGGCCGTGTACCGCTCGCCGTCGGTGCGGGAACCCTCGGCCCGGACCTGGATGACCAGACCGCGAACCCCGGCATCGGCGATGACCAGGTCGCTGCCCCGCCCGAGGATGAGGTGCGGCAGCTCGCGCGTCCGGGCGAACCGGACGAGGGCACGGAGCTCATGGGCGTTGTGGACCGTCGCAAACAGGTCGGCCGGCCCGCCGACCCGCATCGTCGTGAACCGGGCGAGCGGCTCGTCGCGCGACGTCTTGACTCCGATCCGGCGCTGGATGTCCGTGCCGGTCGCGACCGCATCGAAGCTCGCGATCATGCCGCCCGGTCGCCTGTCGCGTGCGCGCGTCGCTCGATGGCGGCGGGGTCCGGCAGGGGCCGGCGCTCGGCGGCCGCCAGCACGATCTCAGCCACCGCGTCGGCCGCTCCGGGCCGCCCGAGCGAGCGGGCCACGTCGGCCATCGCGGTGTACGTGACGCGGTCGTCGAGCAGGGCCGCCGCGTCGAGCAGGGCCGCCGCGTCGAACGCCTCGTCCGCGACGAGCCGGGCCGCGCCGGCCGAGACGAGGCTGGCGGCGTTCGCCCTCTGATGCCCGGCCGCGTGCGGATATGGGACCACGATCATCGGCAGGCCGATGGCGGTGACCTCTGCCAGGGTGGAGGCGCCGGCCCGCCCGACCACCAGGTCGGCGGCGGCGAGGGCCGGCAGCATCTCGTCGCGCAGGAACGGGTACGGCCGGTAGCGGCGCCGGCGCTCCGCGGCCAGGCTCTCTCGCCCCGCCAGCGCAGCTGGATAGCCATCGTCGCCGGTCACGTGGATGACGGTCACCCGCTCGACCAGGCGCGGCAACGCCTCCGCCACCGCCGCATTGAAACGGCGGACCGCCTGCGAGCCACCGAAGATCAGCATCACGCGTTCGTCTGGACCGATCTCCAGCCGGGCACGGGCCGCCGCGCGGTCGATGGCCGAGATGTCGCGGATCGGCGTCCCGGTCACGTAGCACGGGCGGGCGGGGGTCGTGCCGCCCAGGGCACGGCAGGTCGCTTCGAACGACACGGCCAGCGCCGCCGCCAGCCGTGCCGTGGCCCGCACCGCCCGGCCCGGGATGACGTTGCCGTCCCACATCACGACCGGGATCCCGAGCGGCGCGGCGGCCATCAGGACCGGCACGGCGACATACCCGCCGGTCGTGAAGATCGCGGCCGGCCGTTCGGCGGCGAGGATGGCCGCCGCCTGCGGGACGGACGCCCCCAGCCGGATGGGGTCGAGCACGGCGTGGACGTCGGCTTCGGTCGTGCGCAGCGAACGGGCGGCCAGCCGGCGCATGGGGATGCCGGTCGCCGGGACGAGGTTCGCCTCGAGGCCCCGATGACCGCCCAGCCAGCGCAGCTCCGGCGCGCCGCGCAGCTCGGTCCTAGCGCTGAGCGAACGCGCGACGGCGAGAGCCGGGTAGATGTGTCCGCCCGTCCCGCCGGCCGCGATCAGCAGTCGCATCGTCGTTCCACGTCCCCTTTTCGACGGTCTCGCGCGAGATCGAGAGCAGGATCCCGACCGCGGCGAAACTGATGATGAGGGATGACCCGCCAGCGCTGATGAACGGCAGGGTGATCCCGGTGATCGGCAGCAGCGCCACCACGACGCCGATATTGATGAACGCCTGGAGGCACAGCCATACCGTGATCCCGGCGGCGAGCAGGGCCCCGAACGTGTCCGGCGCGGCCAGCGCGATGCGCACGCCCGAGTACGCCAGGACCAGGAACAGTGCGATGACGACGATCGCGCCGATCATCCCGAACTCCTGGCCGACCTCAGCGAAGATGAAGTCGTTGAAGGCGTTGGGGACCGATACCCGGCTGTTGCCGAGTCCCGTCCCGAACAGCCCGCCCGCCCCGAGCGCCAGCAGGCCCTGGATGGTGTGGAAGCCCTTGCCCAGCCGGTCGAGCCACGGGTCCTGCCAGACCCGGATGCGGTCCAGCTGATAGCTCTGCAACCCGACCGCGAGCGCGGCCAGCGCCGCGCCCCCGACCATGGCACCGAGGTGGACGAGGTGCGCGCCGGCCAGGAAGAACATGGTGAAGACCGTCAGGGTGATGACCATCGTCGTGCCCAGGTCCGGTTCCTTGAACACGAGCGCGATGATCGGCCCGACGATGACCAGGAACGGGACCGTGCCGGCCCAGAAGCCGTGGACCCGCTGGCCCCGCTTGGCGAACCAGTGGGCCAGATAGATGATGAGCGCAAGCTTCGCGAACTCGGCTGGGTGGACGGCCGGCAGCGGGCCGAGCTTGAGCCAGCGCGCCGACCCGCCGATGACGATGTTGAGGTCCGGGACGAACACCAGCACGAGCAGCGCGACCGCAACGAGATACAGCGGCACCGACGCGAGCCGGAGGTAACGGTAGTCCACCCGCATCATCACGGCCATCGCGACGAGACCGAGGATGGCCCATTGGATCTGCGGGCCGACCGTCGCGAACGTGTCGGCGTCCTGGGACATGTAGCCCCGCAGCGCCGATGAGGAGTAGACCATCAGGATGCCGACGGCCGTCAGTGCGACGACCACGACGAGGATCACGTAGTCGGCCTGGTGGCGCTCGCGGCGGACCGCTCCGGCGCGGCTCTTGACCGGGCTGCGGTTGGCGCTCGACCGGTCGTCACCAGGGCGGTCGTCCGGGTGGCGCCGGCGCTCGAGGCGTGGGATGGTCGGGTTGATGTTCATCGCTCGGCGCCTCCGCCGCGTTCGGCGGCGAGGGCGGCCACGGCCGTCTTGAACGCCCGGCCCCGGGCGGCGTAGTCGACGAACATGTCGAAGCTCGCGGCGGCCGGACTCAACAGCACGGTCGCTACGCGATCGGTCCGGCCGGCGGCAGCGCCGGAGGCCAGGGCCACGCGGGCGATCGCGTCGGCACGCCGGACCGCGGCGTCGAGGTCGCCGGCCCGTTCCGTGCGCGTCAGGCCGGCGGCCCGGAACTCGCGCTCCAGGTCCGGGCCGCTCTCGCCGATGAGGACCGCGGCGTAGGCGCGGTCCGCGACGGTCGGGCCGAGGGCCGACAGATCGATCCCCTTGGCCCGCCCGCCGGCGATGAGCACGACCGGCGGCTCGAATGCTCGGAGCGCCGCGGCGACGGCGTCGGGCTGCGTCCCCTGTGAGTCGTTGACGAACCGGACACCATCGACGATCGCGACCGGCTCGAGCCGGTGCTCGACGCCGGTGAACGCCGCGGCTGCGGCCCGGATGGCGTCCGGCGCGACCCCGAACAGCAGCCCGACCGCGACGGCGGCCAGCGCGTTCGAGACATTGTGGGCGCCCGGGATGGCCAGCTCGGCGATCGGCATGACCCGGACGTTGCCCACGGTCGCGGCGACGTGCCGGCCGGCCAGCCCGAGCCGTTCGAGCCGATCGGCGACGATCCAGCCATCGACCACACCGAGACCGCCCGCCGGCGGCGTCGAACGTCGGTACAGGACGCTGCGCGCAGCGGAACCCGCTCCGTATGACGCCACGACCGGATCTTCGGCGTTGAGCACAAGGGCGCCGGCCGGATCGACCAGCTCCGCCAGCCGGCGCTTGACCCGCCGGTAGCCATCGAGCGTCCCATGCCGGTCGAGATGGTCCGCGGTGACGTTCGTGTAGACCGCCACCGTCGTGCCGTGTGACAGCGTCGGCAGTTGCAGTTCGGACAACTCGTCGACGACGCGGTGGTCGGGGGTCAGCTCCAGCAGCCGCTCCACGATCGGCACGCCGATGTTGCCGCCCAGCACGACCGGGTGGGCGGTGTCCGCCGCCAGGATCGCAGCGACGAGCGACGAGGTGGTGGTCTTGCCCTTGGTGCCCGTCACCCCGATCGTCGGCGCGGGAGTCAGGCGCAGGAACAGATCGGCCTCGGACACCAGGGCGGGCACCGCCCGATCGCCGCCGGCACGTGCGTCGACGAGCGCACGCAGCTCGGCGCGGAGCCGGGGCTCGGTCGTCGGAAAGTCGGGTGTGATCGATGGCGAGGTCGCCACCAGCGCCGCACCGGCCCAGGTGGACCGCGGGTCGACATCCGGCCCGAGCGCCAGCATCATCGGCCGCCCGCCCAGGGCCGCGATGGCCTCGCCCAGGTCGGTCGCGGACCGGCCGTCGTAGATCGTGACGCGTGCCCCGGCGTCGGCGAAGAACCGCGCCAGCGCGACCCCGCTCCGGGCGAGACCCAGCACCGTCACCGGCCGGTCGCGCAGGGCGCCGGCCCGGATCGCATCCAGCCGGAGGTCGTCGAGGTCGATCGCGTCGTGGTTCGTCATCGTCGTCAATGGAGCCGGTTCAGCGACGCGAGGAAGAGCGTCACGCCGAGCAGCGCGGCGAGGATCCCGACGATCCAGAACCGGATCGTGATCTTCTCTTCGTCCCAACCGCCGAGCTCGAAGTGGTGGTGGATCGGGCTCATCCGGAACAGCCGCTGACCACCGGACAGCTTGAAGTAGCCGACCTGCAGGATGACCGACACGGTCTCGATGACGAAGATGATCCCGATCAGTGGCAGGACCAGGATCTGGCCCGTGATGAGCGCGGTGACAGCCAGCGTCGCCCCCAATGACAACGCCCCCGAATCGCCGATGAAGATCTGGGCCGGGTGGACGTTGAACCAGAGGAACCCGAGGAGTGCCCCGATGATCAGGGCACACAGCAGGGCGAGGTTCGGCTGGGCGAGCGGTGCGTTGACGAGCGCGATGAGCATGTACGCAACGTAGGCGATCGCCAGCGTGCCGCCGGACAGACCGTCGAGGCCGTCCGTGATGTTCACCCCGTTCGAGGCCGCGACGATGGCGAACGTCCCGAACAGGACGTACACCCATGGGTCGATCGCGACCGGCCCGACGAATGGCACCGGGATGGCCGTGATGGCGTAGGTCTGCTGGATCTGCCACGCCGCCACGAACGCGACGACCGTCAGCCAGATGAGCTTCTGGCGAACCCGGATCCCCTCGCCGGTCCGAGCGTTCAGGTAGTCGTCGAACGCCCCCAGTGCCCCGACCCCGGCCAGCGCCGCGAGTGGCGCGAAGGTCGATGCGTCCGGACCCGGCCGAAGGAAGAAGTAGATGCCGATGACGACGCCGACGATCAGGAGGCCGCCCATCGTCGGCGTCCCCTCCTTGACGTAATGGCTTTCCGGGCCGTCCTCACGGATGCGCTTGCCGAAGCCGAGCGCATGCAGCACCCGGATGTACGGCGCCATGAGGATGACCATCAGCGCGAACGCGAGGAGCAGCCCCTGGATCAGCTCGACGGTCATCGCGGGGCACCCTCACCGAGCTCGTGCCGCAGGCCATCCACGACCCGCTCGAGACCGATCCCGCGCGACGCTTTGACGAGAACGACGTCGCCGTCGCGCAGCCTCGGCGGGATCGCCGCCAGGGCGGCTTCGACGTCGGGCACCGCGACGATGCTCGACGGTTCGAGCCCGGCTGCGGCGGCGCCATCGGCGATGCCCCGTGCGCCCGCGCCGACGACGACCAGCCAGTCGACCGTCCGGGCGGCCGCCTCGCCGACCAGGCGGTGGCCCTCCTCGCTCGCGTCCCCGAGCTCAAGCATCTCGCCGAGGATGGCAGCGCGTCGGCCGGGCAGGCCCGCGAGGAGGTCGAGCGCCGCCACGACCGAGCGCGGCGAGGCGTTGTACGTGTCGTCGATGAGGGTCATCCCACCGAGACGCACGACCTGGACCCGATGCGCCGCGGACCAGCCGCCGGCGAGACCCGTCGCGATGGCATCGAGTGATAGGCCCGCCGCCAGGCCGACCGTCGCGCCGGCGAGCGCGTTGTGGACCGACAGGCGGCCGAGGGTCGGGATCGTCATCGGGCGGCGCGTGCCATCGGCTCGCAAGGTGAAGCGCATCCCATCGAGCCCGGCCGAGACGACCCCCTCGGCGCCGATATCGGCATCGGCGGCGAAGCCGTAGGTCCGGCTCCGGGCCGCCGACCGGGACCCCATCCGGCGGACGATCGGGTCGTCGGCGTTGAGGATGGCCGTGCCGTCGGGTGGCAGCGCCTCGAGCAGCTCACCCTTGGCGGTCTCGATCGCCTCGAGCGAGCCGATGCGCGACAGGTGGACCGGCTGGACGGCGGTGACCAGCCCGATGCGGGGCTGCGCGATCCGGGCCAGGTCGGCGATCTCGCCCCCGACGTACATGCCCATCTCGAGGACGGCGGCCTCGTGCTCCGGACCGAGCCGCATGAGCGTCAGCGGTAGGCCGATCTCGTTGTTCTGGTTGCCCTCGTTGCGCAGGGTCCGAAAGCGGGCGGCGAGAACGGCCGCCACCGCCTCCTTGGTCGAGGTCTTGGCGATGCTCCCGGTCACCCCGACCACGAGCGGCCGGAACCGGCGCCGCCAGCCGGCGGCCACCGACCCGAGGGCCGCGAGCGGATCCGCGACGCGGATGACCGTCACGTCCCCCAAAGCGACCGGATCGGCGACCGGTCGCGCAACGATGATCGCGGCCGCTCCCCGGGCGATGGCGTCCGCGATGAACTGGTGCCCGTCGGCATGCTCACCGGGCAGCGCGACGAACAGCTGGCCGGGCGCGACGAGTCGCGAATCGACGGCGGCACCGCGGACGGGTCGGTCAGCCCGGGCGAGGAGCCGGCCGCCGGTCAGGCGGGCCAGGTCGTCGGCGCTGAGGGCGGGTGCCGGGTCGGGCCCCGGACCCTGGGTCGACGGGTCGTCGGTCACGGACGCCAGTGTCGCATAGGGCGACCTCACCGGTCGGGGGTCAGGGTCTGAACGGCTGGGCGGTCGGTCAACAGGTCGGGGGTGGTGATCGCGTCGGTGGCGATCCGGCGGAACAGCTCGAACGACATGACCGGCATCTCGAGCTGACCGACCTTGGCGATGGTCGGGGTCCCTTCCTCGATCTGGATCGCGACGATGAGGTCCGGGCGGCCCTTCTCGCGAGCGATCCAGCCGATGAACGAGTAGTTGAACAGGTCGCGCTTCCAGTCGCCCTTGCCCTTGTTGGCCTTCGGGTCCCAGATCTGCGCCGTCCCGGTCTTGCCGCCGACGTCGTAGCCGGGCACGAGCGTCCGGTCGCGGTAGAACGGGACCTCGGTGATGACGTGCTGCATCAGGTGGATCATCGTCGGCGACAGGCTCGGGTCGATGACATCCTGGGCGCGCGGCGTGACGACGACGTCCCGCTCGCCGACCGAGCGGACGACATGCGGCTGGACGAGCGTTCCGCCGTTGACCAGGGCGGCATACGCCATCGCCAGCTGGATGGGCGTGACCGCGACGCCCTGCCCGAAGGCCCCGTTGGCGAGGTCGATCTGGCGCCACGGCTTGAACCCCGGGTCGCGCACGAGCCCGGCCACCTCGCCGGCGACGTCGATGCCGGTCGGCTGGCCGTAGCCTAGCCGCAACCACATGTCATACAGGATCGCCGACGACTCGCGGGTGGTCGTCCCGAGGCCGAGGGCGACCTTGGCCGCGACCACGTTGCGCGAGTAGGCGATGCCGTCCTGGAACGTCATCCAGCCCTTCGCTTTGCGGTCCGCGTCGTCGATCTTGGTCCGGCCGTTGTCGAGATGCAGCGTCCCGACGTCCTTGATCTTGGTCATCGGTGTCACCGTGCCGTTGGTCAGGGCCGCCGCAGCGGTCATCATCTTGAACACCGACCCGGGCTCGTAGACGCTCGACACGACCGGGTCGATGAACCGCGACGGATCTTTGGCGGCGATGGCCTTGTAGTCGTTGCCGTCGTACGACGGATAGGTGGCCTCGGCGTAGATCTCGCCGGTGTACGGGTCCATGACCACGGCCGACGTTCGTTTCGCCTTGTCGGCGACCCATGCGGCCAGGAGCTCCTGCTCGACCCGTAGCTGGAGCCCGGCATCGATCGTCAGCGTCAGGTCGGCGCCGGGTTCGCCGGCCTGGGTCACGGCTGCCGCGTCGAGCGAAGCCTGGCCCGTCGCGTCGCGGTCCGCGACGAGGATGCGCGGCTGACCGGCGAGCGTCGACTGGTACGCTTGCTCCACGCCGTACTGGCCGCTCCCGTCGCGGTTGACGAAGCCGAGGAGATTGGCCGCGAGGGTCGAACCGGGACCACCACCGAGCTGCGGGTAGACGCGCTCGGGCTCGGGCTCCAGCGACAGGCCGGACACGGCCTTGGCCGCGATCGCGGCACGGATCTGATCGGCCACGATGCGCTCCAGGCCGTGACGCAGGATGACGTACTTGGCGCTCCCGCTCAGGGTGTCCCGCAGGTCGGCAGCAGCCGCGACGTCGAGCCGGAGGATCCGGGTCAGCTCGATGACGGTCGCGCGGCGACGTTCGGGGGTCAGCTGTGACGGCGCGCCGACCAGGCGCTCGCGCTGGACGGTGGTCGCCAGCACGACGGTGCCGGTCCGGTCGAAGATGTCGCCGCGCTTGCTCGGCGTGTCGAGCGTGACCGTGGTCTGCGCCAACGCCTGGGCGGCCAGGCGATCACGATCCACGACCTGCCAGTACGCCAGTCGGGCGATGAGGACGAGCGATCCGAGCGCGAAGACGCCGAGCAGGAAGATGAGGCGGCGGCGCGAGTCGGTACGGCCCAGCACGATCGCTCGATCGCCTTACTTCGGCGGCAGGACGAGCGGCTCGGACAGCTGTCCGAGCCCGGCATCGATGGCCTGTTTGCGGACGGCGGGTTCCCGGCCGAGGCGGTTCAGGTCGGAGCGCAGGTCGCCGGCGGTGTCGTCGAGACGCTGGCGCTCGAGCTCCAGCCGGCCGATGTCGAGACCGGTCGCCGACACGCGGACCTGCTGGGCGAGCGAGAAGAAGGCGAGCATGAATGTCACCGAGATCGCGCCGAGCACCAAGCCCAGCCGGTTCGTCCGGCGACCGGAACGGACCGCGCCCCGGACGCGCCGTCGCTCGAGCGTCGGCCGCTCCGCGACGCGCGTCGGGCGACGGGGCAGGACGATCCCGCGCGGACGAGCACCCTCGTAGACGGCCATCAGGATCAGTCGCCGAGAACGAAGCGGATGCGCGGGCTGCGCGGATCGAGGAAGCCGAGCGGATCGGCCTGGCCGGCCGGACCCCACTCGCCGAGCTCGAGCTCGAAGCCGCCCTCCGTCTGCTGGCCACGGTCGTTCCGTTCGCGCACCTCGTGCTGACGGCGACCGTACGTCTTGCGACGGCTGGCCTGGTGGCGCTTGCTCATGTGCGGGCTCCTCCGTTCGATCCGGGGCTAGGCGGCGAGACGTTCGGCGGCGCGCAGGCGGGCGCTCCGCGCTCGGGGGTTGGCGGCGATCTCGGCGTCGGTCGGGGTCAGCGATGGGCTGGTCATGAGTCGCAGCCGCGGGTTCCGGCCGCAGACGCAGACGGGCAACTCCCGGGGACAGACACAGCCCCGGCGCTCGGCCTGGAAGAAGCGCTTGACGATCCGGTCCTCGAGCGAGTGGTAACTCAAGACGACCAACCGGCCACCGGGCCGGAGCAGGTCGAGCGCGGCCGACAGGCCCGCCTGGAGCGCCTCGAGCTCCCCGTTGACCGCGATGCGGAGCGCCTGGAAGATTCGCGTGGCCGGATGCGTCCGGCGGCGGATCCGTGGATTGGGCGGCAGGACGCGCTCGACGAGCGCGGCCAGCTCCTCGGCGGTCGTGATCGGGGCGACCCGCCGGGTATCGACGATGGCCCGGGCGACACGCGGTGCCTTGGGCTCCTCGCCGTAGCGTCGGAAGAGGGCGGTCAGCTCGGCGGTGTCGAGCGAGGCGAGCAGCTCCGAGGCCGGGACACCGCGGCTCGGGTCGAAGCGCATGTCCAGCGGTCCGCCGGCGCGAAAGCCGAAGCCGCGCTCGCGATCGGCCAGCTGGAAGCTCGACAGGCCGAGGTCGAACAGGCAGCCGTCGACGGCTCCGAAGCCAGCCTCCGGCGCCACCGTCGCAAGCTCGCGAAAGTCGGCCTGGCGCAGGACGAGCCGATTCCCGTAGCGCGGCCGCAACCGCGCCTCGACCCGGGCGATGGCCGCCGGGTCGGCGTCGAGGCCGAGGACTCGGCCGTCGGGGTTGGCGGCCTCCAGGACCCGCTCGGTGTGCCCACCGCCGCCCAGGGTGGCATCGATGTGAAGGCTGCCGGGGGCAGGGGCGAGCATCGCAAGGACCTCCTCCACCAGCACCGGCAGGTGCCCTTCGTCCATCTCTCCTCCATCCCGAACGAATCGGATCCCGAGCGGATCCTGGAAGCGCATATGGTCGGGAGCTAGATCCCCAGGCCTTCGAAGGCCTTGGCCAGCTCCTGCGGGTCCTCGAGGAGCTTCCGGTAGGTATCCCACCGGTCGGGCGCCCAGATCTCCGCGTGATCGCGTGAACCGACGAGCACCGCCTCATCGACCAGCCCGACCGACTGGCGCAGATAGGCCGGCAGCAGGATCCGGCCCTGCTTGTCCATCTGGGCATCGGTCGCGGTCGAGAAGACGAACCGCTGGAAGCTCCGCGAGCGAGAGTCGGTGAACGGCAAGGCGGCGACCTTCTCCGACAGCTCTTCCCAGCCGGCCTTGGTGTGGATCGCGAGGCAGTCGTCCAGCCAGCCCGAGACCATCGATCCCGGGTCGAGCTGGGCGCGGAACTTCACGGGGACGGCGATCCGTCCCTTGTCGTCCACCGTGTGCCGGTACTCGCCGGTGAACACCAATCGGGCTACCCCTGCATCGAGTGGGCTGGGCGGTCGGGGTTTCTGGGGATTCCCCACTTCTCACCACTTTGTGCCACTTGGCTGCATCATAGCCAGTAAATGGGCCACGTCAAGACAGATCCGGCACATCGTGGGGGCGGTGCGGCGCGGCGCGGCGCCGGGCGGTCCGCGGCTGGCGACCCGTGGCCCAGGCGGCGGCCGCGCTACGTGGTCGACCGCGTGTTCACCCAAGCTCGACCGGCGCTGACCGGGCGCGGATCGACCCACCAGCGGCTCCCTTGGGGTGGCCAAGACCCACGGTCACGACCGGCTTGCGTATCCGGCGGTCGAACGAGCGGCACGGCGGGATGTGGGCGGCGCGACGCGGCCCGGTCGCCAGCATGTCGCGGTGGCTGCGCCATCCAGTGGATCCGATCGATGCGCTCGGGTTTTGCCATCTGTCCACGGTGTGGGCCTCGGGCGATCCACGGCCCCATCCGACGGGTCACCCGGCCAACTCAGCGCTCCGGCCGCGCTCGACAGGAGCCCTCGAGGGCAACGAGGCATCGATCCGGCCAGGTCGCCGAGCCATCCGGCACACCAAAAGGCGCACCAGGTGGACGGATGACGAAGAGGCGGGAGCCACCGGGCCCGGAGGGTTCCTGCCCCCGGTCCCGAACGCGCCCCCCCACGGCCCGGTGGTCCCCGATCGCGCCCCCCACGGCCCGGTGGTCCCCGATCGCGCCCCCCACGGCCCGGTGGTTCCTGCCAGATACGAATATGGCTCGTGGTATGCGAGATCGACCCGCCCGGAAGCTGGTCAGCTCCCTGTGCTCACGCTCGGATCGAGTCGTCCTGACGTGGCGAGGGCCGCGTGTCGTCGCATACCACGAATGTGGCTGCTCGTTGGCAAGGGATCGCGACGCGGCCGGCCACGCCCGCTCGCCGACGGTCAGCGGGTCGGTGGCGGGATCCTCAGGCCCCGACCCACCTTCAGGCCATTCGCCGTCCAGGGGTTCCAGGTCTTGACCGTGCCGAGCGACACCCCGAAGTACTTGACGATGCTGTAGAGGTTGTCGCCGGACCGGACGACATACACGTAGCACTTGGGCGCGTCCGAGCAGGGCTTCAGCAGCGCGTAGCGGCCGGACGTCGGCCCGGGCGTCGGCTTGGCCGTCGATGCCGGTGTCGCGGTCGGGAGCGGTGTCGCGAGCAGCGTCGCGGTCGGGCTGGCGGTCGGCGTCGGGCTCGGCCCGGGCGTCGGGCTCGGACTGACACCGGCCCTCGCCGACGGGCCCGCACTCGGAAGTGACGAAGCCGGCCCAGTGGGCGGTGCCGTCTCGACCTCGCCGAGGACGCCACCGGTCAACCCGGGCGACGCGGCCCCCGTCAGCATCAGGCCGCCGTTGGCGACGACGAACACGAGCGACAGCACGAACGCACCGACGAGCGCCAGCGCCGAGGCAGCGATGGCCGGCGTGACGATCCGCGCCGTCGGTACCCGTTCGACGGGTGCCGTCGTGCCCATCACGCCGCGCATGTAGCGCGGGCAGTTGATATGGCCGCTGGTCAGACAGACCAGCTCCTGCTGGCGGAGCGATTGCGGGACCGGGTCCGCGAGGGCGGCGCAGCGGTTCGCCGGATCGGGTGACCCGACGGGCGCGCCGAGACGGTCGGCGTCGTCGATCGAGCGCAGGAAGGGACAGACGCGGCCGCCGAGCGAAGGTTGGTCGCCACGCGACACGGGGCGCGCGCCATCGACCGGATCGACGGCGGCGGGATCGTCGGGTCGTCTGACGTGCGGCGACTGGGTCGTCGCAGGGTCGTCGTGCACGCGCGCTCCAGATTGTCCCGGGGGTGGAACGGCGCGGAGTCTAGTACCTTTCGCGTGTTGCCGTGTCAACCGGGCCGGTGCTAGGCTGCGCCGCCAGAGTCGACCGATCCCCTCAGTCGACGCCCGAATCGAAGGTCCCGACCCGCCCATGGCGCTTCCGCTGCCAGTCATCCCGCCGACGCTCGACGCCTTTCACCTGGCGCCGCACCGGATCAAGCGCTGCACATTCCGGCGGCTGATCAACGTCGAGGTGGGTTCCGAGCGGGTTTACGACGTCGAGTGCCTGTACCCGGACCGCAAGATCCCGATCCCGCTGGGCGACCTCGAGGCGGCGACGCCGATCTGCAACGCCTGCGTGGCCCCGCACATCTTCCGGCCCGACGAAGACTGACCTCGTGACGCGCGGCGTCATCACGGCACTCACGATCTGGACGATCCTGGCGGTCGGCTGGGCCCTCTTCGTGTTCGGGGGTCAGGTCCAAGCGTGTCTCGGCCCGCTCAACGTGACGCCGGAATCGTGCCAGGTCGTGCTCGGCCTCCCGCCGGAGACCGGCTGGGATCGGTTCCGCGCAGGTCCTGGACCACTGCTCGCGGCCCTTGTCGTGGGTTGGGCAGCCATCCTCCTCATGGCCCGATGGCGAAAGCGTCAGCGAGGCGGTCTGTAAGCCGAGTTCTGTCACGTCGACTCTCGCCGACGCGGATGGCCATCCATCTGGGGCCGCCGGTCGCCCGACGGCTCATGCGGCCGACCCGAGGGCTGGGCAGCGCACCTCTCCCCCATCGACGGTCGCCCGCCAACGGGTTGCGCCCTCCTATTTGGCCTTGCTCCGGGTGGAGTTTGCCCGTTTCACTCCGACCGACGGCTTGCGCCGACGACCGGCATCGTCACTGTGGCACTGGTCCTCGCCTCACGGCGGACGGGCGTTACCCGCCACCCTGCGCTGCGGAGCTCGGACTTTCCTCACGCCACCGACGGGGTCGCCCCCATCGCGGACGCGCAGCCATCCGACCGCCTCGCTGACCGCCGGAGTCTACCCCGCGCGAAGACGAGGGCTCAGCCGCCGCCCTGCTGCGGCGCGACGACCAAGGTGATCGCGCCTGAGGTCCCGTCGAGCACGAGCCGGCCTTCCGGATCGACGGAGACCGTGGAGGCCCCGGCAAGCGCCGTGTTGAACCGCATCTCCGTGGCACCGATGGCGCCATCGCAGCCCATCAGGGTGGACATCAGCTGGCCGAACCTGACCACGCCCGCGGCGTATTCGTACGACCCGCCATAGCGGTTGCAGCCGGTCGTGCCGTCGACCCGATCGGCGGTGAACCGGGCCGTCGGCGCAGACCCGGCGACCGTCGGCTGGCCGGCAACGAGGATCGCCGTCCAGGCGGTTCCGGCCAGGGTCGCGGGCGCAGACGAGCGGCTCAAACTGGGTACAGGATCGGCCACGCAGGCCGCCGCCGGGCCGACAGTCGCGATGAGGCACAGGACCGTGAGGAGCGCACGGACCATGGCGGTGGGCATGGCGGCGAGACGACCACGATCGTCGTGAGCGCGAGCCTGCCCACCTCCGCACCGGGCGGGACGCTCAGGGCCAGAGCGAGCAGGCTGACAGGACCCGCGATGCTGACAGGACCCGCGATCAGGAGGTGGGCAAGCATGGCCAGGAGGGCGACGATCTCGTACGCCACCTTCGCGAGTCGCCTCATGAGCGAGACGTCCGGATCGAGACGCGGATGTTCAGCCACCTTGTCGCCGCACGACGGTTGCCGGTCCGCCGGCCTGCGCCCGGTCGATCGCCTCGTTGGCCAGCGCGTCGGCGACCGAGTTGAGCGCCCGCGGTACGTGCGCCGCCGACCACCGGTCGAAGCCTGTCAGCGTCCGCCGCGCGGCGGCCCAGAGCGGGATGAGCTTGGCATCCTTGACCCGCCAGCGTCCGGCCAGCTGTTCGACGATGAGCTTCGAATCGAGCAACAGGTGGACCTCGCGCGCGCCCAGCTCAGCGGCCAGGTCCAGCGCCCGGACGACGCCGGTGTATTCGGCGACGTTGTTGGTCTGGACGCCGAGATACTCGGAGATCGAGGCGTCCGGGACCGCCCGGTCGTCACGCGCATCCCGCCTCGAGAGGTCGAACAGCGCCGCCCCAAGCGACGCCGGCCCGGGGTTGCCACGCGCCGCGCCGTCGGTCCGGATGACAAAGCCACGCGGTCGGTCGTCGCTCGTCGCGTTCTCCCCGGGGTCACCCGCCAGCTCGGGGAACAACGGTTCGGTCAATCGGGTGCCTTGTCCGACTCGGACGTTCGCCCGGGCGCCGGGATGCCCTGGAGGACGGGCAGCTCGACATGCGGACCAGAGCCGGCGTCGCTGCCCCGGATCTTGCGCAGGAACCATTGGATCGGGTCGTAGTACGCGTCGGCGACTCGCTCCTTGAGCGGGATGATCGCGTTATCGGTGATCTTGATGTGCTCTGGACACACCTCGGTGCAGCACTTGGTGATGTTGCAGTAGCCGATCCCGCCGGTGTCCTTGAGGTACTCGCGACGGTCGGCCTGGTCGATCGGGTGCATCTCCAGACCGGCCGCCCGAACGAGGAAGCGCGGGCCCATGAACGGCTTCTCGGTCTCGTGGTTGCGCAGGACGTGGCAGACGTCCTGACACAGGAAGCACTCGATGCATTTGCGGTATTCCTGGACCCGCTCGATGTCCTGCTGCTGCCAGCGCCAATCCTCCTGCGGGACGTCGGTCGGCGGCGTGAATGGCTGGATCGTCTTGTTGACCTCGTAGTTCCACGACACGTCGGTCACGAGGTCGCGGATGAGCGGGAACGCGCGCATCGGCTCGACCGTGATCGGCTCGTCGAGGTCGAAGTCCGACAGCCGTGTCTTGCAGGTCAGGCTCGGCCGGCCGTCAACCTCCGCACTGCACGAGCCACATTTGGCGGCCTTGCAGTTCCAGCGGACGGCGAGGTCGGGCGCCTCGTGGCCCTGGATCCAGTGGAGAGCATCGAGCACGACCATCCCCTCCTCGACCGGGACGTCGAACTCGTCGAAATGACCCTCGTCGCCCGGGCCGCCACGGAAGACTCTCAGGTGTGCATCCGGCATCCGATCCTCCCGTTCAGTGGGTGCTGCTGCCGAGGAGGCTTCGCAGCTCGTCGGACATCGCCGGCAGGGGTGTGGTGGTCACGCTCATCGTCCCATCGCCGCCACGGGCCACCGCGTTGTTGACGTGGCCCCAGTGCTCGTCATCGGTGGCCGGGAAGTCGATCCGGCTGTGCGCTCCACGACTCTCGGTCCGCTGGCGGGCGCTGCGGGTGATCGCCTCCGAGACGGTCAGCAGGTGATCAAGCTCGAACACAAGGTTCCAGCCGGGGTTGTAGGTCCGCCCCCCGGTCGCCCGGACATTCGCCCAGCGGCGACGGAGCTCGGCCAGCTGGACGAGCGCCTCGTCGAGGTCGGCCGCCTCGCGGAAGATGCCGACCAGGCGCTGCATCATCTCCTGGAGGTCGCGCTGGACCGCATACGGGTCCTCGCCCTCGGTCCGCTCGAGCGGCGCGGCAAGGGCGCCGACCGCCACCTGGACCATGACCGGATCGAGGTACGGCTCGTCCGGCGTGGCCGCGGCATGGGCGGCGGCGGCGGCCCCGGTCCGGGCCCCGAACACGAGCAGGTCCGACAGCGAGTTGCCGCCCAGCCGGTTGGCGCCGTGCATCCCACCGGCCACCTCGCCCGCCGCGTACAGGCTGGCCACCGTCGTGGCGCCGGTCTCGGCATCGACCCGGATCCCGCCCATGACGTAGTGCGTGGTGGGTCCGACCTCCATCGGGCCCTTGGTGATGTCGACGTCGGCCAACTCCTTGAACTGCTCATACATCGATGGCAGCTTGCGCCGGACCGTCTCGGGCGGCAGGTAGCTGATGTCGAGGAACACGCCGCCGTGGGGGCTGCCCCGGCCCTCGCGGACCTCCGTGTAGATCGCCCGCGAGACGTTGTCCCGGGTGGACAGCTCCGGTGGTCGCCGCGCGTCGGTCTCGCGGCCTTCGGACAGCGCGGTGACCCAGCGGGCGGCCTCCTCGTCGGTCGCGGCGTACTCGGTGCGGCGATCCTCCGGTAGATAGGTCCACATGAACCGTTCGCCGTCCTTGTTGCGCAGGATCCCGCCCTCGCCACGGACCGCCTCGGTCACGAGCAGGCCGCGGACACCCGGTGGCCAGACCATCCCGGTCGGGTGGAATTGGACGAACTCCATATCGATGAGCTCGGCGCCGGCCTCGTACGCCAGGGCCTGGCCATCACCGCTGTATTCCCATGAGTTCGAGGTGATCTCGAACGCCTTGCCGATGCCGCCCGTGGCGAGGACCACGGCCTTGGCCGGGAAGACGATCGGCAGGCCGGTCGTCCGCCAGTAGCCGACGCCGCCGGTCACTCCAGTGGGTCCGGTGATGAGCCGCGAGATCGTGCACTCCATGTAGACCTGGATGCCGAGGGCGACCGCGCGGTCCTGGAGGGTCCGGATCATCTCGAGGCCGGTCCGGTCGCCGACATGGGCGAGCCTCGCATGCGAGTGGCCGCCGAATGGGCGCTGGAGGATCCGACCGTCGGCCGTCCGGTCGAAGACGGCACCCCAGTACTCGAGCTCGCGCACCCGGTCGGGCGCCTCGAGCGCGTGGAGCTCGGCCATCCGGGGGTTGTTGAGGAGCTTGCCGCCGACCATCGTGTCGCGGAAATGGACCTGCCACGAATCGGCTGCCGCGACGTTGCCGAGCGCCGCCGCGATGCCGCCCTCGGCCATGACCGTGTGGGCCTTGCCGAGCAACGACTTGCACACGAGCCCGACGTCCGCCCCGGCCATCCTCGCCTCGATCGCGGCCCGCAGCCCGGCCCCGCCCGCGCCGATGACCAGCACGTCGTGCGGCCGGACCTGGGGCTTCTGGGGCGCTGCTGTCGCGAGGGTCATCGGTCGCCTAGAAACGGATGGCCGGGTCGGCGATGACCCCGAGCGCCAGGAGTCGGACATACAGATCGGCGAAGGTGACCGAGAGGAGGCTCGCCCACGCCCAGGCCATGTGGTGCCGATTGAGGGCCGTCAGCCGCTGCCACATCCCATGCTGGACCTGGGTCCGCCGGGTGCAGGAGAAGCAGTCCATCCGGCCGCCAACGAGATGCCGCAGCGAATGGCACGAGAAGGAGTAGCCGGTCAGGAGCAGGGCGTTGAAGAAGAGGACGAAGACGCCGAGGCCGATCCGCCACTGACCGTTGTCCTGCAACGACATCGCCGCATCGATCCACAGGAAGAAGAGCGGGACGAACGCGAGGTAGAGGAAGAACCGGTGGGAGTTCTGGAGGATGAACGGCAGTGCGGTCTCCATCCGGTAGCGACGGTGGATGGTCGGCTCACCAACGGCACAACCGGGCGGGTCGGCGAAGTAGAAGCGGTAGTAGGCCTTGCGGTAGTAGTAACAGGTCGCCCGGAACCCGAGCGGGATCCAGAGGATGAGGATGCCGGGGCTGAACCAGGTCGGCAGCCAGGCGGGCGTGATGAGTGGCGAGAACAGCGGCGCGAGATAGCCGTCCACTTCGTATGGGGTCCCGAAGAGCGGCGTCAGCAGGACGCCGCTGATGAACAGGTAGATCGCGCAGACGGTGAACAACGTGCCCTGGACGCCGGGAGCGATCCACCATCGGTCGAGCCGCCGCGTGACCCCGAGTCCCGCCGACGCCGTCCCCGCGGGCTTGCGCGGGATGCGAAGACTCGCAGGCAGTCCCGTCATCGGGCCGCGTGTTCCGCGCCGACGCGCTCGACGATCGCATCGGCAAAGCCCTGGGTCCCGGTCGTCCCGCCCAGGTCGTACGTCGTCGATCGGCCCTCGGCGATGACCTCCCGGACAGCCGTCTCGAGCCGCGTGGCGTGCTCCGGGTAGCCGAGATGGCGGAGCATCAGGGCGCCGGACAGGATCATCGCGGTCGGGTTCGCCTGGTCGAGCCCTGCGTATTTCGGGGCCGAGCCATGGACCGGCTCGAAGACGGCCGCCTCCGCCCCGATGTTCGCGCCCGGTGCCACTCCGAGGCCGCCGACGAGACCGGCGCACAGGTCGCTCACGATGTCGCCATACAGGTTCGGGAGGACCATCACATCGTACAGCTCGGGCTTCTGGACGAGCTGCATGCACATGTTGTCGACGATGCGATCCTCGAACTCGATCCGGCCCTCGTACCCGGCCGCGATCGTCCGGCAACTCTCGAGGAAGAGCCCGTCGGAGAGCTTCATGATGTTCGCCTTGTGGACGGCGGTGACCTTGCGCCGGCCGTTCGCGACCGCGTACTCGAAGGCATACCGGGCGATCCGCTCGGACGCCGCGCGGGTGATGATCTTGATGCTCTCGGCCGCATCGGGGCCGACCATGTGCTCGATGCCTGCGTACAGGTCCTCGGTGTTCTCGCGGACGATGATCAGGTCGACGTCCTCGTAGCGCGACTCGACACCTGCCATCGACTTCGCGGGCCGGACGTTGGCATACAGCCCGAGGGCCTGGCGGAGCCCGACGTTGACGCTCCGGAAGCCGCCCCCGACCGGGGTCGTGATCGGGCCCTTGAGGCCGACCTTCGTGCGCCGGACCGAGTCGAGGACCTCGTCGGGGAGCGGCGTCCCGAAGCGCTCGATGGCGGCCTCGCCGGCGATCACGGATTCCCATTCGAAGCCGACGCCGGTCGCGTCGAGCACGCGGGTGGTCGCCTCCGCCAGCTCCGGCCCGATGCCGTCGCCGGGGATCAGGGTGATCGTGTGGGCCATAGGACCCGATTGTAGCGAGGCGGCCACCATGGTGGACGGCCCGACCGTGGGGCCGGACCGTCCTCGGGTCACGCTCGACCGCAGTCGGTCAGGGTGCCAGCCGCTGATAGGCGGCGAACGCCAGCGAGCCCTGGCTCAGGATCGTGCTGTCGCTCCCGTCGATCGGCAGAAGGCGCGTCAGGTTGTCACCGTAGTTGGCGATCACGGCTTTGCCATCCGGGGTGAAGACGTAGTTATTGATGATCGGCCCGTCGGGGCCGAGCGCAGCGACGGGACCCAGGGCGTTGCCGATATTGCTCCCGTCGGTCGGCGCAATGATGAGCTGGCTTGATTTCCCGTCGTCGGCCCAGCGCATGTAGACGACGCTGAGACCATCCGGCGAGAACACGCCCCCTTGCTGGCTCGATGTCCGGGTCGGACCGGGAAGGAACCGGGTCGCGCCGGTGTCCAGGTCGAGGATGTGGAGCCTCATGAACCCGCTGGATCGATACATGACGTGCGCCCCATCGGGCGAGACCACGACATCCTGGTAGTCGCTGCTGTCGGCCGCGGGCTTGGTCGAGATCGGCCGCAATCCCGAGCCGTCCGGCCGAACGGCGAAGATGCCCGACGGCGGATCCGTCGCTGCCAGATGCTCGCCGCGGAAGACGATCTCGCGTCCGTCGGGCGGCAACCAGCTCAACTCGTGGGCGGGCCGGCCGACGTCCAGCGCGCGCAGACCCGTGCCGTCCGCGTTGACGATGTTGATGACACCGGGGGCGAGGGTGTCGCCGGGGGCCGGGTCGCCGCGGGTCGGCCGCGAAAGGAACGCGATCCTGGAGCTGTCGGGCGACCAGTCCTGCCAATCGAGACCTGGAACGGCGGGAGAGAGCTCCCTGATCCCGCTGCCATCGGCATTCGCGACCATGAGGATGAGGCCAGCGTCCAGGTTGGCGGAGTCCGGGGCCCGCAGGAAGATGAACTTGGTCCCGTCGCGTGAGAACGTCACGCCGAAATCGAACGCCGGGTCGGCGATCAGCGCCTTCTTGGCACCTGTCGTGGGATCGATCGAGTAGATGTCGCCGTCGTCGCTGGTCACGACCGCGCCATCGCGGGCGAGCCCGAAGGGCTCCGGGAGCCGCGGTCGTGAGCCGACTGCGAGGACGGCCACGGCGAGGGCGAGGATGACGGCCAAGACCAGCAGCAGCCAGGCGGCCCTGGGCACTGGCGAGAGGCGAAGTGTCGTATGCATTGGGAGCCACCTTTCGAGGCTCGACCAGGCCGGTCGCTGTCGCTCGGTCCGGGTCCGACGCAGGACGACATCGAGGTGATCAGGCACCCTGCGCTCTGCGTCTGCGTGGAGCCAGTCAGAGACGTTCTGGTCGAAGCGATCGCTGGCGGTCATGCCGGGCGTCCCTCTCGGATGTCGGGGCCGGGCCGCGCGTCGGCGTCGAGCGCCGCCCGCATCTCCCGAAGTCCCCGGTAAAGGCGAGACTTGGTCGTACCCAACGGGATCCCCAGCGTCGCCGCGACTTCGGGCAACGGCAGGTCGAGGTAGTGATGCAGGACGATGACCGCCCGCTCATCGGGATCGAGACGGCTGAACGCACGCTCGAGCTGATCGCGGTCGGCGATGGCCGACGTCTCGTCGGAAACGAATGGCGGATCAGAGATGTCGCTCACGTCGACATCGAGGCGACTCCGGCGGGTCCGCCGGATCTCGTCGATGCAGGCGTTGACGACGAGTCGACGCAACCAGGCGTCGAAGCGGTCCGGGTCGCGCAGCGTCGGCAGGTCACGCCAGGCACGGACGAGGGCGTTCTGGACGGCGTCCGTCGCGCGATCCGCATCCCGGAGCAGGAGCCAGGCGGTCGCGTCGAGGCGAGAGATCGCGGCTCCTGCCAGCTCGGCGAAGGCGTCATGATCGCCCTTCCGCGCTCGCTCCACGAGATCTCGCGTCATCACGGCCCTCAGGCGGTGGCGCAGCTCATGTGACCGCGCTCATGGAGTATGGCGTGCGCAGGTGCGGCCCCGGCTTCACATTCGCGAACATGACGTGGAGAGCGGCCGACCTGCCGTCGGGCGAGTCGGCCGCTAGGACCACGGGTCGTGCTCAGATCAGGACGCCGGGACCTGCCAGGACGAGGGCGAGACGGCGTCGTAGTCCAGCCTGGTGCCTGGACCGCCGGCCGGATCGAGCAGCCAGGACGTCTTGTCAGCGTTGTAGAACGCGACGATGCTTGCGCCGTCCGGGGAGAACTGGACCTCCGCGCCGCCGGTCTTGTCCGGTCGCATCGGACCGATCGCCGTGACTGGCCCACCATCGGGGGACCCGACCATCAGCTGGTACGTGCTCCCGCTGTACCGTTCGAAGACCAGCCTGGTGCCGTCCGGCGACCAGTGCGGTCGCAGATCGGCCGGCGTCCCATCGAAGACGACCTGGCGATCCGCCCCGGTGTCGACATCCACGACATGGATCTGACCATGGTTCGCGGCGCCGACGGTGTAGGCGACCTTGGTGCCGTCCGGGGAGACCGAGAATCGGGTCGGGCCATCAACGGTCGGTGGACCGATCGGACGTAATCCGCTGCCGTCCGACTGAACGAGGTATAGGCCGATCGAGGTGACCGTGTCCATCGCGCTGCCGAGGAAGATGATCTCGTGTCCGTTGGGTCGCCACTGCGGGTCGTCGACGATCGCGATCGCTTCGCCCGGTTGCTTCAACTGGGCCAGGTTCATCTGGCCATCGAGGCCGATGACCCACAGCCCTTCCGTGCCGTCGACCGGGCCGACGACGGCCAGCCGGTCGCTGTTCGGCGACCAGACCATCGAGGTCGGGCGGGTCGAGATCCCGGGCAGCGCCACGGGGTTCGAGCCGTCTGCGCTTGCCACCATCGTGGCGACCGAGTCGGACCCGGGTTCGCGGCGGGCGAAGGCGACCTTGGTCCCATCCGGAGAGACAGACGGGTCGCTATCGGTCGTCGGACCGACGATCAGCGGCCGCACCTGATTCGTCGATGTGTCCAGGGCGTAGATATCGCCATCGGCCGCCGCGTACAGGACGTTTCCTTGGGCGTCCGGACCGAACGGAGACTGTCGTCTCGATGACCCCGCGACCAGGACGACAGTCCCGATCGCGATGATCAGGCCGAGGACGACCAGGAGCCAAGCCATCCTGGGCACTTGTGCGACGCGGATCGTCGACTGCATTGGGAGCAACCTTTCAAGGCTCGACCACCACGGCCGCTGTCGTGTCCCGGTCGTCTGGACGAGGATCTCGTCGAGGTAGCCGGGCATGCCGTGCCCAGCCTGCTCGTCGAGCCAGTCGGAGACGGTCCGGTCGAAGCCATCGTGCAGAGTCATGCGAATCGGCCCTCTGAGACGTCGGCCGTGGGGCGGGCGTCGGCGTCGAGTACGGCTCGCATGGACTGGAGCGCTCGGTGAAGGCGCGATTTCGCTGTCCCGAGCGGGATGCCAAGCACGCTGGCGACCTCAGGCAGTGGCAGATCGAGGTAGTGATGAAGGACGATGAGGGCCCGCGCTTCGGGCTCGAGGCGGCTGAAGCCACGGTCGAGCTGGTCGCGGTCATTGATCGACGACGTCATGTCGCCGACCAGCGGTGAATCGATCGGGGTGAGTTCCACGTCGACGCGATGGCGCCGGAGCCGGCGCGCCTCATCGATACAGGCGCGGTAGAGCAGCCGGTGGAGCCACGCGTCGAAGCGATCGGGACTGCGCAATGTGGGCAGGTCACGCCAAGCCCGGACGAGCGTCTCCTGGACCGCATCCTTGGCCTGGTCGGGATCGCGCAGGATAAGCCGGGCGGCGGCATCCAGCCGGAAGAGCGCGGCGCCTGCCAGCTCGGCGAAGGCGTCATGTTCGCCCCGTCGTGCTCGCTCCACGAGTTCCTGCTGCATCACGCCCCTCGGCGGTGGCGCGGCCGATGTGACCGTGCTCACTGAGTATGGCGAGGCGACCGTCATGGTTCGTTCCGTCTTCGTCGGCTGACGATGCGACGCGGTACCATCGCTGTCCCGCCCCGCGACCCGCCAGGAGCCCTGCCCACGTGAAGATCCAGGAAGCCGACGCCAAGTCACTGCTCGTCGCCCAGGGCCTGCCGGTCCCCGGCTGGGAGGTCGCCCACACGGTCCCCGAGGCACGGGCCGCCGCGGAGCGGATCCTCGGGGCGGACGCGACCGCGGTCGTGATCAAGGCCCAGGTCCTCGTCGGTGGCCGGGGCAAGGCCGGCGGTGTCAAGCTGGCCGCGGACGCCGCCGAGGCCGAGCGGGTCGCCGGGGCGATCCTCGGCATGGACATCAAGGGCATCACCGTGCGAAAGGTGCTGGTCGCGCCGGCCGCCGACATCGCCGGCGAGTTCTACATGTCGGCGGTCCTCGATCGGGCGGCCCGCCAGATCCTGCTGATGGGCTCGGCCGAGGGTGGCGTCGAGATCGAGCAGGTCGCCGTCGACCATCCGGAGGCGATCATCCGGCGGCACGCCGATCCGCTCCTCGGGCTGCTCGACTACCAGGCCCGCGAGTTCGCGTTCGCGATGGGCCTGGGCGGTCACCTCAAGGCGGCCGTGGCCATCGCCAAGGGCCTCGTCAAGACGATGCTGGCCTACGACGCCGACCTCGTCGAGATCAACCCACTCGCGATCGTGCGCGAGCGCGACGCGGCGGGCGCGACGGTGGAGCGCCTCGTCTGTCTCGACGCCAAGGTCACGCTCGACGACTCGGCGCTCCCCCGCCACCCCGATCTCGAGACCCTGCGCGACCCGGATGATGAAGATCCGGCCGACCGCGAGGCCCGCCTGGCCGGCTTGACCTTCATCAAGCTGGACGGGACGATCGGCTGCATGGTCAACGGAGCGGGCCTGGCGATGACCACGATGGACCTAGTCAAGCGGGCCGGTGGCGAGCCGGCCAACTTCCTCGACATCGGAGGTGGCGCACGGGCGGACAAGGTCGCGGCGGCGATGCGGATCATCCTGGCCGACCCGAAGGTCGACGCCATCCTCGTCAATATCTTCGGCGGCATCACCCGGGGCGATGAGGTGGCCCGCGGGCTGATCGAGGCCCGGGCCGTCCAGGAGCGGGACGTGCCGATGGTCGTCCGGATCGTGGGCACGAACGCAGCGGAGGCGGCGGTGCTCCTCGAGGAGGCCCGGTTCACGACCGCGGCGTCGCTGGACGAGGCCGCGGCGAAGGCCGTGGCGGCTTCCCGGGGAGCGGCAGCATGAGCATCCTCGTCGGCCCCGACACGCGCCTCGTCGTCCAGGGCATCACCGGCCGCGAAGGCGAGTTCCACAGCCGGGCGATGCAGGCCTACGGCACGGCCATCGTATCCGGGGTCACGCCGGGCAAGGGCGGCCAGCGCGCGCTAGACGGCTCGGTGCCGGTCTTCGACACGGTCGCCGAAGCGGTCCGCGAGACCGGCGCGAACACGTCCTGCATCTTCGTGCCGGCCGGTGGCGCGCCGGACGCCGTCATGGAGGCGGCCGCGGCCGGCATCTCGACGATCTTCTGCATCACCGAAGGGATCCCGGCGCTGGACATGGTCCCGGCCGTGGAGATGGTCGTCCGCTCGGGGGCCCGGCTCATCGGCCCGAACTGCCCCGGGGCCACGTCGCCGGGCTCGGCCAAGGTCGGGATCATCCCCGGATCGGTCCATCTGGCGGGTGGCGTCGGCGTCGTGAGCCGCTCGGGAACGCTCACCTACGAGGCGGTCCAGGCCATGACCGATGCGGGCGTCGGCCAGTCGACGTGTGTCGGCATCGGCGGCGATCCGATCATCGGCACGACCTTCCTCGACGTCCTCCAGCTGTTTGCGGCCGACCCGGCGACCGACGCGATCGTGCTCATCGGCGAGATCGGCGGCGCCGCCGAGGAGACCGCCGCCGCGTGGGCCGCCGAACACCTTGCCGACATCCCGAAGGTCGCCTTCATCGCCGGCCGCACGGCGCCCGAGGGCAAGCGCATGGGCCATGCGGGAGCGATCATCTCCGGCGGCGCCGGGACCGCGGCCTCCAAGGTCGAGGCCCTCGAGGCGGCCGGCTTCCGGGTCGCCAGTTCACCGACCGAGCTGCCAGGTCTGCTCCGCGACGCCGGCTACCGCGGCTAGGAGGACGCCATGGATCTCGCCGACATCCGGTTCCTGTACGGGTTCGATCGCTGGGCGACCACCAGGGTCCTCGATGCCGCGGTGGGGGTCGACGACACGACCTGGTCCGCGACGAACATCGTCGCTGAGCGCGGCCTGGGCGGGATCCTGGTCCATCACCTCGGCGCGTCGCAGCGCTGGCGACACGGCCTGACCGGGGCAGCCGACGACGCGTCCGAGCCAGAGGATGGGCCGCTGCCGGATCTGGCCAACCTGCGAAGCGCATGGGAACGCGAATGGGCCGGCTATGACGCGCGGATCGCCGTGATGAGGCCTGAATGGCTCGAGATGTCCGAGGGTGGCGTCACCCTCTGGCAGGCGCTCGTCCACGTGGTCAACCACGGCACGCAGCATCGCTCGGAGGCGGCGGTGCTTCTGACGAACGCCGACCACTCGCCCGGCGATCTCGATATGGTCGACTACGCCGAATCCATCGCCGTCGTCGACGCATGAGTCGCCTGATGGACCTCGTCGCCGGTGAGGCGCCGACGATCCTGATGGTCATCGGGCTGGACGACCTCGCCGCCCTCGACGATCGCTCACGGTTCATCGCCCACCTGGCGCTGGGCAGCGGGCTGGACCCGACCTGGCTCGACCTGTTCGCCGAGTCCGTCCGGAGCGTGACCGATGCCGACGAGCCGCGCGACTTCATCGATGCCCGCCTCGAGCTCGACGGGCCCGAGGACGCCGCGGGCCACACGATCGAACGGGTCGACCCAGCCTGGATCAGCACGGTGGCGCGCCTCAACGACCACGATCTCGATGCCATCGCCGGTCGCTGGATCGAGCTGATCGAGGACGAGATCGGCGACCTGCCCCGCGAGGAGAAGCCCTGGATCCGCGACCTTACCGGCCGCGTCGTGGGCTTCTGTCGCGACGCGGACCGCGCTCCGGACGTCATCTTCGCGTGGTCGCTGACGTGACCGACGAACCGCCCGACTCGAGCGCGTCGATCGCGGCCAACCGATCGCTCTGGGACGCATGGACCGCCATCCACGCCTCTGGCGACTTCTACGACCTGGACGGGTTCAAGGCCGGGGGCGTGCGGTTGCGGCCGTACGAGATCGAGATGGTCGGCGACGTCGCCGGCAGGTCGCTCCTCCACCTCCAGTGCCACTTCGGGATCGACACCCTGTCGTGGGCCCGGCTCGGGGCGACGGTGACCGGAGCCGACCTGTCACGAGCCGCGATCGAGCTGGCCCGCTCGCTGGCCGACGAGCTCGGCTTCCCCGATGCGCGCTTCATCGAGTCGAACCTGTACGACCTCCCGGCCGCGCTGGATGGCCGGTTCGATGTGGTCTACACCTCGCGCGGGGTGCTCGGCTGGCTGCCCGATATCAGGGCCTGGGCGAGGATCGTCGCCCACTTCCTGGCCCCGGGCGGGACGTTCTTCATCAGCGAGGCCCACCCGATCGTGAACGTCTTCCAGAACGAGAACGTCGAGCCGGGCGAGCTGCGCCTCACGTATCCCTATTGGGAGCACGCCGCGCCACTGACGTTCGAGGTCAATGGTTCCTACGCTGACCCGGACGCAGACGTGCGTGACCAGGTGGAACATTCATGGGATCACGGCCTGGGCGAGATCATGTCGGCCCTGATCGATGCCGGGCTGACCATCACGACCCTGGTCGAGCACCCGTTCCTCGAATGGAGGGCCGATTTCCTGGTCGAGGACGAGGCGGGCACGTACCGGCTCCCGCCAGGGACCGCCGGCGAGCTTCCGTTGATGTTCTCGCTCGTGGCGGTCAAGCCGGCCTGAGGCCGGATCGCCTCACAACCCGAGCGACGCCCAGGCCGGCCCGCCCGGCGCCTCGATCAGCTCCACGAGGACCCCGTGGCACGACCGCGGGTGCAGGAAGGCGACGGGACCCTCGGCACCCCGGCGCGGTGCCGAATCGACCAGCTCGATGCCATCGATCTCGAGCCGCAAGAGCGTCTCGGCCAGGTTCGGGACCTCGAAACAGACATGGTGGAAGCCCTCGCCTTTGCTGACCAGGAAGCGGGCGACGCCGGTCGTGTCGTCGGTCGGCTGGACGAGCTCGATCTTCGACTCGCCCACGCCGAGGAAGGCGATCCGGACCCGATCGTCGGGGATCTCCATGACCGTCTCGAGCCCGAGGCCGAGCGCCTCCTGCCACAGTCCGAGCGAGGCCTCGATGGAGGTCACGACGAGGGCGACGTGGTGGATGCGGCCGATGCGCCGGAGGGTCGCCGGGATGACCGTCTCTCGTGCCACGGCCGCAGCGTACCCTGTCGGCCATGCCTTCGACCAAACCAGCTAGCGCCGTGATCGTGCGGGTCGCGGTGCCGGTCGGTATCCAGCGACTGCGGACCCGCTGGGACGTCGCGGCGAGCATCGGCGTCCCGGCCCACGTGACCGTCCTGTTCCCATTCCTCGCGCCGGGCGAGCTCGCACCGGTCGTGCGTCGCGAGCTGGCCTCGATCGCGGCCACCCATGCGCCATTCGACGTGGCCTTCGAATCGGTCGGTCGGTTCCCGACGGTCGTCTACCTGATGCCCGAGCCGGCGGGACCGATCGCCCGTCTGACCGAGGCCGTGCACGCCAGCTTTCCCGCCTGCCCGCCATACGAGGGCGCCTTCGACGAGGTCATCCCGCACCTGACGGTGGTCGAGTCGGCGACGGCGCCGCTCGACGAGATCGCGCTGGCGGCGGCCACGTACCTCCCGATCCGCCACCGAGTCACGACGCTCGAGGTCGTCGCCGAAGGGACCGAGGGCCGCTGGCACTCGCGCTGGCGGATCCCGTTGGGGCGGGTCAGACCGTGATGAGCTCGCGGTGCTCGCCCCAGACGACCCGCAGCCTGTCGCTGATCTCGCCCACGGTCGCATGCGCGCGGACCGCCGCCAGGATCGTCGGCATCAGGTTGTCCTCCCCGCCAGCCACGACCCCGAGCTGATCCATCGCCACCGACCACGCGTCGACCGAGCGCTCGGCCCGGACGCGTTGAACCCGCTCCACCTGGCGCCGCTCCCCGTCCGGATCGATCGTGTGGAGCGGCGGCGTGGTCACCTCGTCGTCCCGGAAGCGGTTGACCCCGACGACGACCTGCTCGCCCGTCTCGATCGCCCGCTGGACGCGGTAGGCGGCCTCCTGGATCTGGCGCTGCTGAAAGCCGCCCTCGATGGCGGCCAGCGTCCCACCCATCGACTCGATCTCGTCGAGGTAGGTCCAGGCCGCGGCCTCCAGCTCGTTCGTCAGGCTCTCGAGGTAATAGGAGCCCGCCAGCGGGTCGGGCGTCTCGGTCACGCCAGATTCGTAGGCGAGGATCTGCTGGGTCCGCAAGGCGAGCCGGGCGGCCTCCTCGGTCGGCAGGGCGAGGGCCTCGTCGCGCGAGTTGGTGTGGAGGCTCTGGGCGCCGCCGAGCACCGCGGCCAGGGCCTGGACCGTCGTCCTCACGACGTTGTTGTCGACCGACTGGGCGGTCAGGCTGGAGCCCGCGGTCTGGACGTGGAAGCGGCAGACCATCGACCGGGGATCCTTCGCTCCGAACCGCTCCTTCATGATGGTCGCCCACATCCGGCGGGCGACCCGGAACTTGGCGACCTCCTCGAACAGCTCCGACCAGGCAGCGAAGAAGAACGACAGTCGCCCCGCGAAGGCGTCGACATCGAGCCCACGGGCGACGGCCGCCTCCACGTAGGCGATCGCGTCGGCCAGGGTGAAGGCCAGCTCCTGGGCGGCGGTCGCGCCGGCCTCGCGCATGTGGTAACCCGAGATCGAGATGGTGTTCCACTTGGGCAGCTCGGCGGCGCAGAACTCGAAGACGTCGGTGACGAGGCGCATCGACGGCCGCGGCGGGAAGATGTACGTCCCCCGGGCGATGTACTCCTTGAGGATGTCGTTCTGGGTGGTGCCGCCGATCGCGGCCCGCGGGACGCCCTGCGCCTCTGCGGTCGCGACATAGAGCGCAAGCAGGATCGGCGCCGTGGCGTTGATCGTCATCGATGTCGAGACTTCGTCGAGCGGCAGCCCGTCGAGCAGGATCGCCATGTCGGCCAGGCTCGAGATCGGGACGCCGACCCGCCCGACCTCGCCCTCCGCTTCCGTCGCGTCCGAGTCGTAGCCCATCTGCGTCGGCAGGTCGAAGGCGACCGACAACCCCGTCTGGCCCTGCTCGAGGAGGTAGCGGAAGCGCTGGTTGGTCTCCTCGGCCGTGGCGAACCCGGCGTACTGGCGCATCGTCCAGAAGCGGCTCCGATACATCGTGGACTGGACCCCGCGGGTGAACGGGTACTCGCCGGGCCGCCCGAGATCACGGTCCTCGTCAAGGCCGGCGGTGTCGGCCGGCGTGTACAGGTCCCTGATGACGATCCCCGACGAGGTCTCGAAGGGGTTGAGCCGCTCCGGCGCTGCCCGGAGGGCCCTGGCCCGGACCGTCTCGCGCCAGCGATCGCGGGCGGCATCGGGTCCCTCGGCGGTCGGACGGCTCCGACGGGTCACCGGATGACGACCAGCGCGTCGCCGAGCTCGACGGTCTGGCCGACGGCGGCCGCGACCCGCTCGACCGTGCCGGCCCTCGGCGACCGAAGCTCGTTCTCCATCTTCATCGCCTCCACCGCGAGGAGCCGCTGGCCGGCGGCCACCGTGTCACCGGCTTCGACCGCCACCGACACGACCCGCCCCGGGATGATGGCACGAACCTCGGTCGGCCCGTGATGGCTGGCCGCCTCGGCGCTGGCCGTCGCGCGTTGCCGGAGGTCCGCCAGACGAGCGTCCTCGACCTCGAGGTCGAACCGCCAGCCGCCGATGACGACCTCGACCGCGGTCCGACCTCGGGTGGCCGACGGTCGGGCGGCGGGACGGACGATGGGTCGCTCGCCGGGTGGCGCCGGGGTGGCCGACGGAAGCTCCGACGGATCCAGCTCGATGACCACCGCGTCGTCGGACCGGTCCGTGATCCGGAACCTGGTCATCCCGGCCACCGGTCGGTCGCGTCCTCGCGGGCCGCGATGGCCCACGGGCTCTCCACGATCGCCGGCACGGCCGGAGCGGTCCCCGCCGCAGCCGGCCCGACGGCGGCCCTCGCGGACCCACCGGCGGCTTCATCGGCCACTCCATCGGCTACCCAGCGGGCCGCTGCCTCCCCCGCGGCGGCCGCGTACCGGGCCTGCTCGGCGGGGCCGTCCCACGCCTCGGCGACCCACTCGATCGACAGGTCGCCCGCCCGGAATGCCTCATGTCGGACGACGAACCGGTCGAATGGCAGGGTCGTCTGGATGCCGGCGATCTCGGTCTCGTCGAGAGCCCGGCGGAGCCGGTCGATGGCGGCCGGACGGTCGACAGCGTGGACCATGACTTTGGCAACGAGGTTGTCGTAGTCGGGCGGCACCCGGTCGCCGGTCTCCAGCCCCGTGTCCACCCGGACCCCGGGACCGGCCGGCATGACCCACCGCCCGATCCGACCGGGCCCCGGAGCGAAGTCCCGTGCCGGGTCCTCGGCGGCGAGCCGGACCTCGATGGCGTGGCTGGCGGGTTCTGCCGCCCGCTCGGCCGCAGCACGGGCCGCTTTGGACAACGGCTGTCCGGCCGCCAGCCAGAATTGTTCCCCGACGATGTCGAGACCGGACACCAGCTCGGTCACGCCATGCTCGACCTGGAGCCGGGTGTTGACCTCGAGGAAGTGGAAGACCCCATCGGCATCGCGGAGGAACTCGGCCGTGGCCGCGTTCTGCAGGCCCCCAGCGACCGCGACACGGACCGCCAGCTCGTGGAGATGCCGCCGCTCCGCGATCGTCAGCCCCGGCGCCGGCGCCTCCTCGATGAGCTTCTGGTGACGGCGCTGCGACGAGCAGTCACGCTCGCCGATCGCGACGATCGTGCCCATCGTGTCACCCAGCAGCTGCACCTCGATGTGGCGCGCCGGCCGGACCTCGCGCTCCAGGAAGACCGAACCATCACCGAACGCCGACAGGGCTTCCGCCGATCCGGCGGCCAACGCAGCCGGCAGCTCCGCGGCGCGGGCCACCCGCCGCATCCCCCGTCCCCCGCCGCCGGCCGCCGCCTTGACCAGCAACGGGAAGCCGATCCGCTCAGCTTCCGCGACAATGACCGCGACCTGGTCCGGCCGGTCGACGGCCACCGGCTCCAGGGTACCCGGCACGCCCTCGACCCCGACCGACCGGGCGATGGCCCGGGCCCGCACCTTGTCGCCGAGCGCCTCGATGACCGCCGACGGCGGGCCCACGAAGACCAGACCCGCCGTCTCGATGGCGCGCGCGAAGGCCGCCCGCTCGGACAGGAACCCGTAGCCAGGATGGATAGCGTCGGCACCGATCGCCAGCGCCGCTTCGACGATCACGTCGATGCGGAGGTAGCTGTCCGCGGGCGGCGGCGGCCCGAGTCGGACCGCATGGTCGGCCATCCGAACGTGCATCGCGCCCGCGTCGGCATCGCTGTAGACCGCGACGGCCTCCATCCCGAGTTCGTGGCAGGCCCGGATGATCCGGACCGCGATCTCCCCGCGATTGGCGATCAACACGCGACCGAACGGCGGCCCCGGAGGACTCATCCGCCGGCCGCGTCTTTGCGCAAAGACATCCCCGCGAGGCGGGCCTCAGAGCGGGATGTTGCCATGTTTCTTTCTCGGGTTCGTGTCGCGCTTGTCGGCCAGCATCTCGAGGGCGCGGATCAGTCGCGGCCGTGTCTCCGACGGACGGATGACGTCGTCGACGTAGCCGCGCGCCGCGGCGACGAATGGATTGGCGAAGGCCGCGCGATAGGCGGCCACCCTCTGCGCGCGCTCGGCCTCGGGGTCGTCCGCGGCCGCGATCTCCTCGCGATAGATGATGTTGACCGCGCCCTCGGCGCCCATCACCGCGATCTCCGCGGTCGGCCATGCGAGGTTGATGTCGCCGCGGATGTGCTTGCTGCTCATGACGTCGTAGGCACCGCCATACGCCTTGCGCGTGATGACGGTTAGCTTCGGAACCGTTGCCTCGGCGTAGGCATACAACAGCTTCGCACCGTGCCGGATGATCCCGCCGTGTTCCTGGTCGACGCCGGGCAGGAACCCCGGTACGTCGACGAAGGTCACCAACGGCACGTTGAACGCGTCGCACGTTCGGACGAACCGAGCCGCCTTGACCGACGCGTCGATGTCGAGCGCGCCGGCCAGCACCGCCGGCTGCTGTGCCACGACACCGACACTCCGACCGCCCAGTCGCGCGAACCCGACGATGATGTTCTGCGCCCAGCCCGGCTGGATCTCGAGGAACGCGCTATCGTCGACGATCGCGCGCAGGACGTCGTGCATGTCATACGGCAGACGCGGATCGTCGGGCACGACAGTGTCGAGCGAGACGTCGGTCCGATCCGTCAGATCGCTCGACGCGATGATCGCCGGCGCCGAGAGATTGTTCTGGGGCAGGTGCGCCAGGAGTGCCCGCGCGGCATCGAGGGCCCGCGCCTCGTCCGGGGCCGCGATATGCGCCACGCCGCTCCGCGTCGTATGGGTCTCCGCGCCGCCGAGGAACTCCGCGTCGACGTCCTCGTGGGTCACCGTCTTCACCACGCCGGGTCCGGTCACGAACATGTAGCTCGTGCCTTCGACCATCACCGTGAAATCCGTGATAGCCGGCGAGTAGACCGCCCCGCCGGCGCACGGACCGAGGACGACCGAGATCTGCGGCACGACCCCGGACGCCATGACATTACGCAGGAAGATCTCGGCATAGCCACCAAGCGACACGACGCCTTCCTGGATCCGTGCGCCGCCGGAGTCGTTGAGCCCGATGATCGGCGCCCCGACCTTCATCGCCAGATCCATGATCTTGCAGATCTTCTCGGCGTACGCCTCGGACAGCGATCCACCGAAGACCGTGAAGTCCTGGCTGAAGACGAAGACGGTGCGGCCGTCGATCAAGCCGTGACCGGTCACGACGCCGTCACCGAGGAACGATTCGGTCGCCGTCGCGTCCCGGTTCGTGACGAACGCGTCGAGTTCCACGAAGGAGCCCGGGTCGAGCAGCACGTCGAGCCGTTCGCGCGCCGTCAGCTTGCCCGCGTCGTGTTGCTTGGCGATCCGCGTCGCGCCGCCACCTTCCTGCGACGCCGCGCGCATCTGCTCGAGGAGTGCGAACCGCTCCGCGTTCGTCGACACCGTGCAACGCTCCTCATCGGGCTGTCTTTGCGCAAGGACAACCGCATCATATCCGCAGCGCAGGCCTGGCCGACGGCATCCGGATATCCACAGATTCGGTGAACAACTCGCAAAGCGTGTGGATAACCAGGGTGCCCGAAGGCCGGCCAGCGGAGGTACCATGACGGCACTCGCTCCCCTCCCCAGGCGGCCATCGCGCTGCCGTCTACGATCCTGAGGTGATGCCCCGGTGACGAACGTGATCGCGATCGCCAATCAGAAGGGGGGCGTCGGCAAGACGACGACGGCGATCAATCTGGCTGGCGCGCTCGCCGAGGAGGGGTACCGCATCCTGTGTGTCGACATGGACCCGCAGGCGAACCTGACCGCGGGGCTCGGAATCAACCTCAACATGGTCGAACGTTCGATGGCCGATGTGCTGGCCGATGGCCGGTCCTCGCTGAGCGACGTCATCCTGCCGACCGAGACTGCCGGCATCGACGTCGCCCCGGCGCACATCGATCTCGCGTCGACCGAAGGCGAATTGTTCACCGCCCTTGGTCGCGAGCAGATCCTGCGCGAGGCGTTCGAGGGTCAGATCGACACGTACGACTACGTCCTCATCGATTGCCCGCCGAACCTCGGCCTGCTGACGGTCAATGGCCTCGTCGCGTCGACCGGCGTGATCATCCCGGTCCAGACCCAGTACTACGCGATGAAGGGCCTCAACAACCTGGTCAAGGTCATCAACGCGATCCGACTGAAGCTCAACCGTGACCTCAAGATCCTCGGCTTGCTGCCGACGTTCTTCGACGCCCGAACCAACCTGGCGCGCGACATGCTCGATGAGCTGCGGGTCGTCGGCGACCACCACGTCTTCACCAGCATCGTCCGTAATACCGTGAAGCTCGGCGAGGCACCGCTCGTCGGCCGGCCGATCACGACGTACGCCGGCAACAGCGACGCCGCCCGGATCTATCGCGAACTCGCCCGGGAGGTGATCGACCTTGGCCCGAACTGACTTCCGCGCAGCCGCCGCCCGACGGCTCTCGGAGGACACCGAACTCTCGCCGGCTATCGTGAGCCTGCTGACGCCGGACAGCCCGACCCGTTCCGTCGGCGTGCGGATCGTCCAGGTCGACCATATCGAGCCGAACCCCGAGCAGCCGCGGCTGGTCTTCGAACAGGCCGCCCTAGACGAGCTCGCAGCGTCGATCCGAGAACACGGCGTGCTCCAGCCGATCCTCGTCCGACCACTCGGCCCCAACACGTATCAGATCGTGGCCGGCGAACGACGCTGGCGTGCATCGCGGCAGGCCGGGCTCGACACGATCCCGGCATTGATCGAGGACATCGACGACGACACCGCACTCGAGATCGCGATCATCGAGAACCTCCAGCGCGAGGATCTGACGCCGCTCGACGAAGCCGCGATGTACGACCGAATGGTCCACGAACATGGCTACAGCATCCGCAAGCTGGCCGACAAGCTGGGCAAGGACAAGGGCTATCTCGAGAACCGGCTGCGTCTGGCCGACGCCCCGCCCGAGATCCGCGAGCTGGTGTCTTTGCGCAAGGACAGCCTGTCGCACGCCTATGAACTGATGAAGGTCGAGGACCCGAAGAAGCGGCGGCGCCTGGCCGAACAGGTCGCCCGTGGCGAACTGACCTTGATCAAGCTGCGGGACAAGATCGAAGGTCGGCCGGTCCGTAGTCAGACAGCGGACGATCGGGCCGAGGACCAGGACGCCGATGAGACCGGCGGGACGGCCCGCCCGGCGGCCGATGACGAGACCGACGGCGACAGCCTGTGGACTGCGGATGCCGCGACGCCCACCCGCGCGATGACCGACGACTCGCTGGTCAACGCGAAACAGGGTCTGGTCGACGCCGTCGACGAGCTGGTCGGGGTTCTCGGTAATGCCGAGGTCCGTGGTTCGATCGGCGAGACGGACCGGGCCAATCTCGCCAAATACCTGACCATCGCCAAGTTGCGGCTCGAGAACGCCATCGCGCTGGTCAGGAGCGACGACACCGGCTACTAGCCGCGCGACCGGGGATCGCCGGCGACCGGCCAAGGGCGCGACGGACCGCGGTCGTCTCCGCGTCGCCGCGGAGTCAGGGCGGCTGGACCTAGCCCGCCAGCGGGATCCCCGCCAGCCAGACGATGGCGAGCAGCCCGACGCCGACCGCCTCGAGCTCCCACGCGCGCTCCCTCGCGGTGGCATCGGCGTCGCGACCGACCGCCGCCCCGAGACCAATGACGGCGCCGGCCACCACCGCGGCGGCGAGCATGATCGGCGCGGCGCCGGCCAACGCCAGCGTCGCGATCCCGGCCAGGACGACGACGAGCAGGAGCCCGCTGCTGACCACCCAGGCGCGCTCCGGGTCCAGGCGACGCGCCACGGAATCGACATCGGCCGCGACGTCGCGCTCGACATCGGCCCGAGCGTTGGCGATCGCCAGGGCGGCGCCGGCGAGGACCGCCACCGGCACCAGGACCGCGAAGGCGCGGGGCAGCAACCCGGTCACGCCGAGCCAGCCATACATGGGCAGGAGCGGGATCCCGACGGCGAACGGGACCCACGACCAGGCGGTCCCCTTGGCGAACCGGTCGTACCCATAGCCGATGATCAGCACCACGACGGCCAGCCCGACAGTAGCGATCCCGGACGGCACTGCCAGCAAGATCCCCGATCCCGCGGCCCCGGCCACGACGACCCGCGCGTCCGTCGGCGACAGGAGCCCGGCGGGGATCGGCTTCCCGGGCTTGTGGCCGGCATCCCGAGGCGTATCGATGAGGTCGTTGAGCGCCCCGATCGAGGCCTGGAGCGCCGTCATCGAGACGGCCAGCCGAGCCGCCGTCGGTGGGTCCCCGCCCGCCACGAGCGCGACGGCGGCGACCACCAGGCCGTCGAGGAGCGAGGGGAACGGATGCGTCAGCCGGGCGACCGCCCCGATCGCGGCCGAAGCGCCCGGCGAGGGCGACGCGCCGGGCGGCCGTTCAGACGTAGACGATCTCGTTGAAGTTGGTCGCCAGGTACTCGATCAGGCGCATCCGCGCGTCGTCGACCTGGGCGTGGAGCCCCGGCACGAGGGCGAACAGGGTGATGGTCGGGACGACCAGCCGACCCTTGGCATCTCGCCCGATGGATGCCGGCGGCCCGCCGCCAGAAGCGAACACCCGTTCGAAGCCGCGCTCATCGAGCCGGGTCGCCGTCCGGAAGTCGTTGACGACCTTGACGATGCCACGTCGGATCACGACGTCGCGCAACAGCTCCGCGACCCACGCGTCGATCTGGCCGTCGCTCTGGCTCGCGAGACGGGTGCGGTATTCGGTCGGGTCGGCGGACAGGCCGGTTGCAGCCAAGGTTCCTCCTGCGTCAGTCGGGCGGTTCGAAGTATGCCAGACGGGACCCGTCGGACGCCGCTCTCGCGGCATCCCGTGTGCCTTCAGGCCAGTCGTTGAACCTCTCGGTCAGCCAGCGCCCGAACCGGCCCGGGCGGGCGACCTCCGGGGCGTTGGCGATCATCGCCTTCAACGCCGTGGTCAGTCGCGCCGTGGTATCGGCGATGGCTTCCCGGGTCGGCCGGCCCACGGTCACGATGGGCTCGCCCACCTCGACCGTGATCCGACCGCCCAGGCGCAGCCAGCTCGTGCCGTGGATCGCGACCGGGACCAGCGGCACGCCAGACCGGATCGCGAAGTAGGCGGCGCCCTCGCTCAGGGGCAACAGGTCCGATTCGCGGACGTGGATGCGACCCTCGCCCGCGATCGCGACGATGCCGCCGGAATCGATGACGGCCGCCACCCGCCGCGTAGCCTCGAGCAGGTCGTTCTTGCCGGGCTTGTACGGGATCGTCGTCCCCGTCCACGACATGAGCCGGTTCCGGCCGCCGACCGCCATGTCCTCTTCCTTGGGCCCGAAGAACCACAATCGTGGCCGGAATGGGAGCACCGCCATCAGGGCGAACGGATCGGCCCAGCTCATGTGGCTGAAGCAGTAGATCGCCGGTCCAGCCGGCAGCCGTTCGCCACCGACGAGGCGGACGCGCAGATACCCGCGCGCGACGATGGCGGCGGTCGCCCGCGACAGCCAGTAGCGGATCGTCCGGCGGATGGGGCTGATCGCCGGGCCTGGCAAGCGCGCGCGATCGGGAGCGGCCACCGTGCGCCGTCAGCTCGGCGGACTGCGTCGCTCGACCTTCGCGGGATCGAGGTCGGTCAGGCGAGCGAGCACGAGGTCGGCGAGCTCGGCGGTCCCGGCGGCCGGCGGGACGCTCCGGTTCGGGACCAGGACGACCCGCATCCCCGCGGCGCGCGCCGCCCGCACGCCGTTGGCCGAGTCCTCGATGACGAGACAGGCCGACGGATCGACCTCCATCCGCCGCGCGGCCTCGAGATAGACGTCGGGCTCCGGTTTGCCATGCGCCACCGCATCCGAGGAGACGACCACGGCAAACGTGTCCGTCAAACCGGTCGCCTCGAGGGCAGCGCTGATGACCGCCGGGTGCGCGGACGACGCCAGCCCGACGGGGCGGGTCACGGCGATCCGGCGAACGGCCTCCACGGCGCCGTCGATGAGCGGGGCACCGTCGCACTGGTAGCGCTCGACGATGCCCTCGACGATCGCGCGCTCGATGTCGATCTCCGCCATGGGCAGATCCAGACGTTCCCGCATCGTGTGCGCCCATGCGGCCGAATTGGCGCCCATGACCGCCGCCTGGTCATCGGCGGTCCAGCTCCGTCCGTGCCGAGCGGCGAAGGCGGCGCGCACCTCGTCCCACCAGATCTCGGAGTCGACCAGCACGCCGTCGAGATCGAAGATGACGCACTCGATCGGCGTCACGGGCCCTTCGGGGCGGCGATCCGGAGCGCGGACTTGGTCGCCGGTGGCGTAGCAGTGGCTGGTGCCGACGCTGCCGACTTGGGCGCCCGGCGCGCCGCCGCGGGCCTTGCCTGGGTCTTGGCGGAGGGTTTCGCGGCGGCCCTGGACGTGCCCTTCGTGGCACGGGCTCGCCGGCCGATCGTGACGACCGGGGCGGCGCGCCCATCGACCGCCGCGAACAGGACCTGGGCGAACTGGGCGATGGCATCGGCCGCAGCGTCGGCCCCGTTGAGGACCTGCGATTCGACCTGGAAGCTGATCAGGCGGTGGCCGCCCTGCATCTCGACCCCGAGCTCGCCCAGCTGGACACGGCTCCAGCGCACGATCTTGCCGCTGGCACGCGGACCTTCGCCGGGCACGTTGACCCGGACATTGACCTGGGCGAGGCCGCTCTGGGTCGGCACGAGGATCATGTAGCGAATGCTCGGGTCATCGCCCCACGCCACCCAGCAGTCCGGATCGGATCCGCCGCCCAGCATGGTCAGCGCGGTCTCGACGACCGCCTGCACCTTGGGCGCGACCGAATCCCTGGCCGGCGCCCGCTTGCGCCACTCGCTGAGCCGCATCCAATCCTCCCGCACCGCTCGCGCACGATCCCTCGGATAGCACCCGCGGACCGTCCGGCCGAGGCTAGCACACGGCCGTCACGCCCAGATCGTGCCTCCGGGGGCGTCGTGTGGGCGCGCGCCTCGGGTACCGTACGAGCGTGCACATCCGGCGTGGCTTCCTTGGCTGGGGCGTCTTCCTCATCCTCGCGGGTGCGGTGCCGCTGGCCGTCCGGGCCGGCTATCTCGACGAGGGTCAGGTCGGCCGGCTGTGGACGCTGTGGCCGCTCATCCTGATCGGGATCGGCGTCAGTCTGATCCTGCGACGGACGCGTCTCGATTTCCTCGGCGGGCTCATCGTCGCGGCGACCCTCGGGCTGATGATCGGCGGCCTGTTGAGCGTCAGCGTCGCCGGGTTCGCCGGCGGCACATGCGGCCAGGGCGCCGGCACGACGGCGTTCCCGAGTCGTGGCGACACGTTCCTCACCGCGGCGACCATCAACGTGCAGTCGGACTGCGGGGACCTGAACGTCGCCATCACCTCGGGGGACGCCTGGCAACTCAGCGGAACCGATGCCGACGGCGTGGGTCCGTCCGTCGAACGCTCGATCTCGTCGCTCGACATCCGCTCGCGCAACGGGCAGGGACCATTCGCCTTCGGCGACGGTGACGTCTGGCAGTTGACCCTGCCGACTGGCCCGCATCTCGACCTCGACATCAAACTCAACGCCGGGAGCTCCGAGATCGGCCTCGGTCGGGCGACGATCAGCCGGCTCCGCCTCCAGATCAACGCCGGTTCCTCGATCCTGAGCCTGGCCGGAACGAACGCGATCGATGATCTCGACGTCCAGTTGAACGCGGGATCGCTTCGGCTGACTCTGCCGAACGTCTCGCTCACGGGCACGATCCAGGCCAATGCCGGCTCGGTCAAGCTGTGCGCGCCCCAGGGCGCCGCGCTGCGGCTGCATACCGGCGACAGCATCATCGCGAGCTACGACTATGCCGGTCATGGTCTCGTCGAGGAGGGCTCGACCTGGTCGACCCCCGGGTTCGACAGCGCCGCGGTCCGGATCGAACTCGATACGCGCGCGAACGCCGGCTCGTTCGTCCTCGACCCGGCCGATGGTTGCGGGTGAGCGGTCATGATTGACCGGCTGTACCGCTCGCGGGACGAGCGGATGGTGGCGGGTGTCGCCGGGGGATTGGCGGAGACGCTGGATGCTGATCCGTCGATCATCCGCATCGTGTGGGTCATCCTCGTGTTCCTGACCGGTGGGCTGGCGCTGCTGGTCTATGTCGTCATGGCGGTCGTCGTGCCGGAACGGCCGATCGGCATGGAGCGGCCCGTCGCCGCCCAGCCAGGCCCGCCGCCCGTCGCCGGACTGTGGGTCGGGCCGGACGGCTCCAGCGTGCCACTTGGCGGCGCGGCACCACCGAGGTCCGACCGGCCTGGCTCGAACGACGCGGGGCGGGGCGGACTCATCGCCGGCCTCGTGCTCGTCGTCATCGGCGCGCTCTTCCTGCTACGCCAGCTGATCCCCGGTATCGACCTCGGAGACTGGTGGCCGCTGGTGGCGATCGGGCTCGGGATGGTGCTCATCGTGCTGGCCGTCGTGCCGACGGGGCACCCGGACTGAGGCTCGTGTCCCGTACGATGAGGGCGTGGAGGGCTTCCCGAGTGGTCTTGGCGTCGTCGCGGCGCTCGGCGTTGCGGCCGGGCTCTACCTGCTCGCCAGGGGTCTCGGAGGCTACCGGTCGGTCGTCCGGTTCGGCGACATCGGGACCTCCACGATCGGGTCGCTGGCGGTCGGCGAGGTCCGGATCGCCGGCGTCGTCGAACCGGCCGAGATGACCCTCGTGTCGCTCCTCCAGAGCAAGGCATGCGTCTACTACCGCTCCACGGTGGGCAACGACGGCGATCGACGAACACCCGGTTCGGGCTACACGGAGGAGCGTTCGATCGGGTTCCGTGTGCGCGATGCGAGCGGCAGCCTGCGGGTCTTCCCGCGCGGCGCTCGGTTCGACGCGCCGGTTCGGTTCGAGGGTTCGACCGGGATGACCGGCGACGAGCCGGCCGATCTCGATCTCCGCCGCTCGGGGTCCACCCGCCTGGCCGAGACCGATCACGCCGCCGAAGTCGCCACCCTGCTGACCGTCCAGGAGCCCGAAGGCTCGTTCCTCCGGCCCGGTCTCCGCGACCGACGCGGACGGCGGACCTACCGCGAGACGCGACTCGAGCCGGGCGACCCGGTCACGATCGTCGGCCGGGCGATGCCGTTCGCCGATCTGTCAGATCCGAGCGGAGCGGACGTCGGGACGGGTGACGACCTCCAGTCCGATGACCCGGAGATCGCCGCGGACCTGGCTGCGGCACGGGCGGCCGGCACGCTCGCCGACGACGCCGCGGACGCGTGGGGCAACGCCGCCATCGCGGGCTTCGGGATCGGACGACCGGTCGCTGCGCCAGAGCTCGATCCGCGCGCCCATCCGCTGCCGCTGGCCGCTCCCTAGGAAGCCGCCAGGACCCAGCGCACCTTCGACATCGCCCCGGCTGACCTGATTCTCGCCGCGTCGGCCGAGGTCCCGCTGCTCATCGCCCATGGCGTCCCCGGTGCGATCGTTCAGCGCGGCCAAACAGAGTTCGTCATCGGTCTGCTCGGCGCCGTGCTGGCGATCGCGTCCGCGATGGTCTTCGCCCTCGGGTTCGGTGGCGGGCTCGGGCGGTGACCCCCGTCGACCTCGCCGCGATCTTCGCCGTCGTCGTTGTCGTCGGCGTCGCTGGCTTCATCGTGCTAGCAAGCTACAACGCTATCGTGGCACTCCGGCAGCGGAGCGACAAGGCCTGGTCCAATATCGGGGTCGTCCTCAAGCAGCGTCACGATCAGCTGCCGAATCTGGTCTCGGCCGTCCGTGGCTTGATGACCTATGAGCGCGACGTGCTGACCCGAGTCAGCGAGGCGCGCGCCGCCTACGCACCCGATGCCCCGATCCCCGACCAGGCCGCTACGTCCGAGGCGACGACCGCGGCCGTCCGATCGTTATTCGCCGTCGTCGAGCGCTATCCGGACATCAAGGCGGCAGCCAATGTCATGGGCCTCCAGGTCGAGATCGAGCGCCTCGAATCGATGATCGCGGACCGGCGCGAGCTCTACAACGACCAGGTCTACCGCTACAACACCCGGATCGGCCAGGTCCCAGGCGTGCTCATCGCTTCGGTCCTCGGCTGGCGCCCGCGCCAGTTCTTCGCCACCGATCCCGACGAGGCGATCCGGCCAGACACGGACCTGCGAACGACGTGACACACCCCGAACCGACACCGGAGCCGGTCGGCGGTCACGATGTCTGGCTCGTCCGCCACGGCGAGACGGAGTGGGCTCGTCTCGGCCGTCACACCGGTCGGACCGACATCCCGCTGACGGACACCGGCCGCGAGCAGGCCCGGGCCATCGGCCGCCGGCTCGCCCGCCATCCGTTCGCGGTGGTCATGACCAGTCCCCTGTCCCGCGCGACAGAGACGACAGACCTCGCCGGCTATGGCCACGTCGCCGTCACAGACCCCGACCTGCGTGAATGGGACTACGGCGACTTCGAGGGACGGCTGACCGCCGACATCCGGTCCGAATACCCGGGCTGGACCATCTGGCGCGGGCCGTGGCCCGGCGGCGAGACGATCGACCAGGTCGCCACCCGGGCCGACCGGGTCATCGCTCGCATCCGAGCGGCCGACGGCGATGTCCTGCTGGTCGCCCACGGCCACCTGCTTCGCGTCCTCGCGGCACGCTGGCTTGCACTGCCACCCGTATCGGGCAGCCTGTTCGCGCTCGCGACCGCGACAGTGTCGGTCCTCGGCTGGGAACGTGAGGCCCCGGTCATCGAGACATGGAACGAGGCCTGCCACCTGGCCTGACCCGACCCCGACCGTCGACGCGCCGAGGCCCCAGCGGCCGAGATCCCGTCGTCCGAGCGTCAGACGGCGGGCCAGGCACGCAGCGACCGCGGCAGCGTGCCGGCGGTTCGGGCGGCCGGGTCCATCGGCGGAGGCTGCGACGATGTGGCTGCAGTCGCCGTCGGGGCCGGGCCCGTTGGTCGGGCCCGTGGGCGTCGTGGCAGCCGTCGGATGGCGACCATCGTGACGTCGTCGGCGGCGGGCATCGCGCCCTGGAAGCCGTGGTAGGCGTCGCACACGGCATCGACGACGTCCGCGGCCGCCTGGCCGGACGCTGACCGGACGGCCGCCAGCATGCGCGCATCACCGAAGCGTTCGCCGTTCGACGCCTGGGCATCGGTGACCCCGTCCGTGTACAGCAGGACCAGGTCGCCTGGCGCCAGGACGATCGAGGACTCGACCAGGTCGAGCCGGCGATAGGCGCCGAGCAGCGGCCCGGCGGCTTCGAGCCAGACCGGGTCCTCGCCCCGCCGGATCAGCAACGGCGGTTCGTGACCGGCGTTCGCGAGCCGCATCGTGCCGGCGCGCAGGTCGATGGTGGCGCACAGGGCCGTGATGAACAACGCCGACCGCCGCTCCTCGACCAGGATGCGGTTCGTCCGCTCGAGAGCGTCGCCCGGCGTTCGGGCGTGATCGACGGCCGCGTGCAGGAGCGGGCGGGCGAAGGCCATCAGCAGGGCCGCGGCGATGCCCTTGCCGGTGACATCGGCGATGCAGATCGCGAGACGGCCGGCTCGGCCCCGGATCCGGAAGACGTCGAAGAAGTCGCCGCCGACCTCACGGGCCGCTTCGTAGTGGCTGGCGACCTCATAGCCTGGCAGGTCGGGCGGGATGAGAGGCACGAAGCTCCGCTGGATCCGACGGCCGAGCGCGAGCTCCGCTTCGATCCGATGCTTGTCGGCCTCGGCCGCCAGTGCCGCATCGTGTCGGACGACCGCCGGGCCGAGCAACGCGCCGACGGTCGTGGCGACGCTCTCGACGATGGCCATGAGCAACGAGCGCCCGATCATCCCACGCCCGTCGACGCGCCCGATGACGAGGTCGGCCACGACGATGTCTCGCCGTGCCGTGACCCAGCCGCGGTCCGGGACAGCGCCGGCCGCCGCGACGATCCGGCCGTCGATGTCCTGGACCGAGATGGCGACACCGCTGCCGGCCGCTCCGAATGGCCCGACGATCGACCGAAGGCGTTCGTCAGCCTCCCGATCGAGCTCCACCAGCCGTCCCGCGGTCAGCCTAGAACGCCGCGAGGGCGGTAGCCCGATCGGGGTGGATGCGAAACAGTCGGTCGAGCCCGGTGCGCTGGAGGACGCGTTCGATGGCCGGCTGGGGCGCCTGGAGCTGGACCTCCGTCTGGGTCGACCCACTCGAGACATCGAGACCCATCGAATGGAGCGCACCCCAACCCGATTCAGGGTCCAGGGGTGGCTCGCCGCGCATGATCCGGACGACCGAATGCAACGCAACGAGCCCAGAGCTCGCCAGGAAGCTGAGGTTCGTCAGGTCGATGAGCAGGTGGCGGCTGCCCGCGTCATACAGCCCCTGGACCTGCTCGACGAATGCTTCGAAATTCGAGGAATCGAGTTCTCCGTCGAGTGAGACGACGGTCACCGGAACGGAGCCATCGACCGTTTCGACCGACGTGCTGAGCGCCATCAGACCTCCTCCTTCTGTTCCCGCCGAAGGGCCCGGCTCATGGTCAGTATGTTGCCGCCACCGGCTCGCGGTCGATAGCCAAGCGCATCGGTCGACGCACGCATCAGGTGGATACCCATCCCGCCGGGCTTCCGGGCCATCGGGGCGATGCTGAGATCAGGCTCCGGGACCTTCGTTGGATCGAATGGCGGGGCGGCGTCCTTGATCACGACCACGAATCGGTCCTCGTCGAGCTCGACGCTGATGTCCACCCAACCCGGACGTCCGTGATAGCCGTGGACGATGACGTTCGTCGATGCCTCGTCGACCGCCTGGACCAGGTCGTCGAGGCATTCGACCGGGGCATGGGCGGCAGCGGCGCGCTCGCGGACGAACCGACGGACGTCGGCGAGCCCGGCCAGATCGGCGTCGATGCGGAGGTGCCCGGACACCTCGCGATCGTATCCGAACCAGGGGCCTGGGCGATGGACGCCGGACGGTTCAGGGTGCTGGGTGCCATCGCGTACCGTGTCGTCGCCGATTCTGACTTGCGGTGCGGTCACGACGCGGCAGCAGGCATCCGGCTGGGGCAGAGCAGCAAGTGGATCGGCGACCACACGGTCGAGCCGGAGAACGGCGGCGTCGATGTCTTCTCGCACGAGTTCGGCCATGACCTTGGCCTGCCCGACGAGTGACTAACAGCACGACGAAGCCCGCCGGGATCCCCGGCGGTTTTGGTCATGTCGAGTGTGAAATGTTGGCTCCGGCGGTAGGACTCGAACCTACGACCAAGCGGTTAACAGCCGCCCGCTCTACCACTGAGCTACGCCGGAGCGAGGGACACCGGGTCTCGGGCGAGGCCGAGGCCGTCAGCGTCACGGGCGCCGGGCCGGCGCCGGGCGACAGGATAGCACGAGCATCAGGCGGTCAGGCTGGACAGGCTCGGTTTGTCAGGCTCGGTTTGTCAGGCTCGGCTGCGGAGGCTCCGGAGCCGGAAGCCGGCGATGACCTGGGTGATGCCCAGGATGACCAGCCACAACCCGCCGACGAATGCCAGGGTCACGGCCGACGTGATCGGGTAGGTCAGGATGATGATCCCGGCGGCGACGCCGAGCAGGCCACTCAGGATCCGCCAGTTGCGGCCCTGCTTGTGGGCGAAGGCGGCCACGAACGTCATGATCCCCCTGGACCAGCCAGAAGATGCCGAGGACGAAGATGAAGACCTCGACCGACTGGAACGGGGTTCGCAGGAGCGCCCAGCCGACGATGATCGACAGCACGCCGATGATCGCGTGGAGGACGCGGCTCCCGGTATCACCGTCGCGCGTGAACGAGGTGATCACCTCGAATACGCCGCTGACGAACAGCCAGGCGGCGAAGAAGATGGCGACCGTGACGATGGTGGCACCCGGGTAGAACATGGCCAGCAGCCCGAGGATGACGCTGAGGACGCCCATCAGGACCGCGAGGCCCCAGTGGTCGGCGATGTCCTGCATCATCGTGTGGGTCTGATCCGCGGTCGCGTCGGCTGAGCTCACGGCATCCCTCCTCATGAACGTGGACGGCACGAGGATAGCGAGTGGCCGCTGGCTGCACCAGCCATGGTTTGCGGTCGCAGGGGCTGCGTCCGGAGCTGCCGCGTTGTCGCACATCGGCCTGGTATCCGTCTGCCACTCTGCCGCTCTGATGCCCTCGAGTGGCATATCCGAAGTGAGCACCTTTGGCCGCCACCGGGCCGCCGGCTGCGGCATCCGCCCCGCGACATCCGCCATACTCTCGGTCCCATGGCTCCTTCCTCGCCGATCATCTCGCCGGCGGCTTTGGCCGACGCGCTGTCCAGCCCTGACCTGCGCATCGTCGACGTGCGCTGGGTGCTCGGGTCACCGGGCGCGGGTCGCGGGGACTACGACGCCGGTCACATCCCGGGGGCGATCTTCCTCGATCTCGACACCGACCTCGCGGCCAGGGACGGACCTGGTCGCCACCCGCTCCCCACTCCGGATGCGTTCCGCGACCGCCTCGAAACCATCGGGATCGGGTCCGCCGACTTCGTCGTCGGCTACGACGACGCGGGCGGTGCCACGGCCGCCCGCCTGTGGTGGATGCTCGACGACCTCGGCCACGACCGGGTCGCGATCCTCGATGGCGGATTCCCGGCCTGGGTCGCCGCCGGGTTCCCCGTGACGACCGACACGACGCCACCCAGGGCGCGTGGCCAGCTCATCTTGCGCGAACACTGGGCCAACGTCATCGACCGTGAGGGGGTCGCGCGAGGGCTCGGCTCGATCGTCCTGCTCGATGCGCGCGCCGCTCCGCGCTACCTCGGCGAGATCGAGCCGGTCGACACGCTCCCCGGGCACATCCCGACGGCCATCAACACGCCAACGACCGGCAACCTCGGCCCGGACGGCCGGCTGCTGGACCCATCGAGGCTGGCCACCAGGTTCCAGGCGCTCGGTGCCGACGGATCGCGCGGCGAGGTCGTGACCTCATGCGGCAGCGGCGTCACCGCGTGTCTCAACAGCCTCGCGATGCGCGTAGCCGGCCTCCCGGATCCGATCCTCTATCCAGGCTCTTATTCGGACTGGTCCAGGGCCGGGCTGCCGATCGCGGTCGGTCCGAACCCCGGCGACCCGCCCGAGGTTGGCTCCTACTCGAGGTAATCCTTCAGCTTGCGGCTGCGGGATGGATGGCGGAGCTTGCGCAGCGCCTTGGCCTCGATCTGACGGATCCGCTCGCGAGTGACGTTGAACTCCTTGCCGACCTCTTCGAGGGTCCGGGCGCGCCCGTCCTCCAGACCGAATCGGAGCTGCAGCACGCGCCGCTCGCGACCGGTCAGGGAGTCCAGCACCGCCTCGACCTGCTCCTTGAGGAGCTGGTGCGATGCGGCCTCGGCCGGCGCGAGCGCGCCCCGGTCCTCGATGAAGTCACCGAGGTGGGAGTCCTCCTCCTCACCGATCGGGGTCTCGAGCGAGACCGGCTCCTGCGAGACCTTGATGATCTCGCGGACCTTCTCCGGCGTGACCTGGACCTCCTGGCCCTTGGACATCGCCTCGGCGATCTCCTCGACCGTCGGCTCACGGCCGAGCTCCTGGAGGAGCCCGCGCGAGACGCGGATGAGCCGGTTGATCGTCTCCACCATGTGGACCGGGATGCGGATCGTCCGCGCCTGGTCCGCGATGGCGCGCGTGATGGCCTGGCGGATCCACCACGTCGCATAGGTCGAGAACTTGAAGCCCTTCTCGTAGTCGAACTTCTCGACCGCCCGGATCAGCCCGATGTTGCCTTCCTGGATAAGGTCCAGGAACGACATCCCGCGACCGATGTACTTCTTCGCGATCGACACGACGAGGCGTAGGTTGGCCGACGTCAGCTGCTCGCGCGCGTCGCGCCCGATGACGACGATCGTGCCCTTGCGGTCGCGCAGCTTCGTGTTGAGCGGAACCTCGGGGTCATAGCCCATCCGCTTGAGCAGGTCGGCCTCGTTGCCGGCCAGGATCCAGCGCTCGAGCGCCGGGTAGGCGACGTCCTCGCGGGTCCAGTCCCAGATCGCGCGCAGACCGATGTTGTCACGCGAGTCGAGATCGCCGTTGTGGACGGCCAGGAATGCCCAGTCGAGCATGGCCTGGTAGTCCGTCGGCGTCAGGGTCTCGTTGTAGGCGTGGACAAGCTTCTTGGCTTCCTTGAGCCGCTCCTTCGTCCCGTCCGACTGGGCGTCACGCCCGGCCTTGACCAGGTGGAAGTCCGGCGTGGGGACCAGCAGCTCGGCCGCGCCGTCATCGGCCAGGGCCCTTCGAACGAGGTCATGCGCCTCATCGCCGAACGGCAGCCGGTGCTGGGTCTTGGTCGTGCGCGTCTTGCGCTCGGTGTCGTGCAGCGTCCACTCGTGGAGCGAGGCGATGCCCTTCCAGGGCGCCTCGACCATCTGCTCGCCGAGCTCGATGGCCTTGGCCAGGACGACCTCCTCCTCGGCGGTCAGCAGGGCGACCTTGCCGATCTCCTTGAGGTACATCCGGACCGGGTCGTCGATGCCGATCATGTCGGCGGAGATCGCCTCGAGCTCCTCGGCAGAGGGCTCTTCGACTTCCTTCGGATCGAGCTTGGCCGGCGCGTCCGACGGCAGTTTGACGGCTGGATCCGCCACGGCGTCGTCGGCTACGACCACGATACCGACGTCCGCGCCGTCCTCGCCGGCCGCTTCCGGGCCGAGATCGTCATCGTCGTCATCGTCATCACCGGCCACAGCGGTGCCGGCCTTCGGCCGGGCCGGGCGAAGACCGGCCATCTTGGCCTCTTCGAGGTCAGCCTTGGCACGGCGAGGCCGTGACAGGACGGCCTCCACGAGTTGCTTGTCCAGGGGATCGGCGGACATTTGTTACCTCCGGTGGCCGGCGAGCAGCCGGGTCTGGTCTCGGCGCCGGTCCAGTGACCGGCGCGCTTCGTTGATCTGGCGTCGTTCGAGCATCAGCCGGCCGATCGCGTCGCGATCGCCGGCCCGTTCAGCCTCGCCCTGGGCGGCTTCGTTGTAGTCGCTGCGGTCGCGCAGCTGGTCGTCCTCGAGCTCGAGGAGTAGCCGGGTGATCTCGTAATCGAGATGCGCCGGGTCCAACCCGCGCGCGTCCGGACCCGCCTTGGCATACAACGCTCGGGCGAGCGCCGCCGTTTCATCGTCGAGAACGAGCAGGAGCGCCGCGCCATCGAATGGCGGGTGGATGCCCTGGTCGTTGGGGGCGCGCTGGAGCACGATCGCACGGAACAGCTCACGAGCGACCGTGCTCGGCAACTGGTCCGGGCCGAGCTCATTGACGACCCGGAGCTGCTCGTCCGGGACCAACAGGAGCAGCCGGAGCAACTCCGATTCGACCGGCGTGATCGCGCGCAGGATGTCGTGGATGGGCAGCGCGTCCGGCGACGACAGCACGGCGTCCGCGGTGATCCGGGAGTCGCCGGTGCGGCGGCCCTCGCCGATGGGATTCCGAGCCGGTCGATCGAGGACCTGCCGCAGGACGCGGTCCTCGACACCGGAGGCCATCCGCACCTGGCCGATCGCCTCGTCGCGTCGAAGCGGATCGGTGACCTCCCGGATCGCCGGCATGACGGCCTCGACGAAGCCGATCCGGCCGGAACTGGTCTTCAGGTCGAAATGGCTGACGTGGAGATCGATGAGATATTCGAGCAGCGGCTTCGCCTTCGCGATGGCCGCCTCCCAGTCGACCGGCGACTCGCGGACGACATCGTCCGGGTCTTTGCCATCGGGCAGCCGGGCGACGCGAACGTCCTCGAGCTTGACACCTGATGTATCGCCCTGGAGCTGGCTGATGAGCCCGACGAGGCCGGTCATACCCACGGACCCGGCTTTCTCCCCCGCCGCGTCGACGTCGTACGCGAGCACGATCCGCGACGTGTACCGCGTGAGCAGCGCGACCTGGCCGGGCGTGAGCGCGGTCCCGAGACTCGCGACCACATTGTCGAAGCCGGCCTGGTGCGCCATCAGCGCATCCGTGTAGCCCTCGACGATGACCGCCTGGCCCGAGTTGCGGATCGGCCCTTTGGCCTTGTCGATCAGGTACAGGGTCCGGCTCTTGTCGAACAGCGGCGTCGACGGGGAGTTGAGGTATTTTGGTCCGTCGCCCTCGAGTAGCCGCCCGCCGAGCCCGACGGCGTGGCCGTTCTGGTCGCGGATCGGGAACACGACACGTGCCCGGAACTTGTCGTAGACACCGCCGCGGGCGGTCTGGCGCGGGGACGCGAGACCGACCTCGACGAGCTCCTCGGGCCGCACGTCCCGCTTGGTGGCGAGCGCCCGGCTCATCTGGTCCCAGCCACCGGGCGCCCAGCCCAGCTGGTAGGTCTCGATGGCCTCGTCCGAGAAGCCGCGACCGTGCAGGTAGTCGAGGGCGACCGCCCCCGCCTTGGATGCGGTCAGGACCGCGTGGTAGAAGGCGATCGCGCTGTCGAGAACCTGGCGGAGGCGCGCCTTGTGGGCATCCTCGCGCTGGGTACGCTCGTCGATCTCGACCCCGGCGCGCTGGGCCAGGGTGCGAAGGGCCTCCGGGAACGTGACGCTGTCACGCTGCATGACGAAGCTGAAGATGTCGCCCCCGAGGCCGCACCCGAAGCAGTGCCAGCTCTCGCGCTGCGGGGTGACCACGAACGATGGTGTCTTCTCACCGTGGAATGGGCAGAGACCCTTGTACGTCGTCCCCGCCTTCTTCAAGCTCACCGATTCGCCGACGACCTCGACGACCGACAACTTGTTCTTCACTTCGGCTGCGACACCGACCGCCAAACAGCGCCTCCTGGACCCGAACATGGCTGTGGGCCTGTCAAGTCTTGACAAGCCCGAACGGCTCCTATCGTCGCTCAGAAACGTCGATTTGTCAACCCCTTTGTCAATACTGGCTGGGGGTATCCAGCCCCAAGCAGATCGCTCACACCAGGGCTCGTCACGGCTAGATTGAACAGCCCCCGAGATGTAGCGACACATGTCGGTCATCTCGGCCTCATCTTGCGCGCTCCGACGAGCGCTTGGTACGGGGTTCGGCCCTGGGTGAGCCGGCCGGTGTGGGCGCGCTCGAGATTGTAGAAGTCGAGGTAG
>JBBRXB010000019.1:0-52871 GCA_038248915.1 Candidatus Limnocylindrales bacterium
ACCAGGCGAGCGGTTCGACGGCACGCCCTTCGTCGATCGAGGCTTCGAGAGCGTGCCGGCCCTCGCCGATGTCGCCGACCTACTCGACGCGATCCTCGCCGCGTGAGCCAGTCTCATCTTCACCGGGGAACTTCACTTAGGCCCCGGAGGTGTGCGGCAGCATGGCGACGATGACCGCCACCGCGACGGCCACGACGATGACGACCAAGATCAGGGCGACGAGCTCGGGGCTGATCATGGCCGTGATCCGCCAGCGGACCGACTGCCGATCACCGGGAGGCGACGGGGTCATGGTCCGACAGCCTCGTCGACCGCCTGCTGGATCGCCTCTGACACCTTTTCGAGCGACGCGCCGACGATGGCCGTGAATACCAGCAGGAGTTCACCGGCTCGGTCGTCCGGGATCGCCAGCAGCAACCGGCCGTGGGCCGTGGACACGGTCATGCCGGCCAGGCTCTGATCGAGCGCGACGATGGATGGACTGAGCGGACCAAGGATCCTGAACCGATCCCCATCGATCATGAACCCATACCGTCCGCCGAGCTCGAGGCGGACTGTCCCGGAGAAGTAGACGCCGGTCGCCACGATGGTCGGCTGGGCTGGTGGGCGATCCGCGGCGACCGTCACCGCCTTGGGTCGGTCGGTCGGTGGCTGCGGGCCTCTCGTCACGGCCGGCTCGGCAGCCACCGCGGGGCGCGACGACCGTCGCCGTGCCGGGTCGCGAACGTTGCGTTCCATCGTCGGCACGACTTCGGGCCGGGACGTGCTCGCGATGGGCGGTGGCGGCTGCGTCGGACGGTCCCTGGGCTGGGTTTCGGGCTTCCCGATCGGCTCGGTCCCGACGCTGGATACGGGAGAGGGATCGCTCGACCGACGAGGCACGATCGTCCGAGCGGGTTGCCCGGCACCCACCCCGACTGCCGCCGCCCGTCCTCGAAATCGTTGGCCACACCACCAGCACGTGCTGAGCATGCCCCGCGTCGGCATCAGGCAAACACGGCACCATGCCGGGGGCGCCAGCCAGAGAAGGACCAGCGCGATCGGTCCCAGGACCGCCCCGAAGATGAACCAGATGGCGGCCAAGCGGTCCAGCCGGCCGGCCATCCAGCCGGCAGCCAGCCCGAATCCGATCGCCCAGGCGAGGATGGCCACGATCGGCAGGAGTTGGATCGTTCGGTCCTCCGAGATACAGCGGCAGTCCCGGGGGTGGGCTGTTCGCGCTCAAGCCTACCCGAGCGTATCCCAGCGCGGTCTCAGGATCGGCTGGACTCGAGGGACCGGCACGGAACGGTGCATGGAGGCAACTCGTTTACGCGTTCGACGCGGTTGTTGCCCCATAAGTACTGGAAAGGGCGTGACTCCTGGACTACTCTACCTACCCGGGTATGCCGGGCGAATTATCCAGAGCGACATTCATTTCGGTCGCTCGAACGATGGGCCAGCGCCGCTCCGTCTTCATTCAGGACGAAGCACGCAGCTGGTCATGAGGGGCATCACATTGGCGATCCGAAGTTCGATCAAACCTACCCTTGGCGGGGTACATTCCAGCGTCCCACGCACGGACCGAACCGGTGCGCGGACCACCGACGGCGCACGGGCGGCCCTCGCACGATCGGTCGGGCAGATGCGCGGTCGCCATCTTCTGGTGGTCGACTTCGTCGGGATCGCCATGGCCGCGTACCTCTCCCTGGCCTTCCGGTACGACGCCGAGATGGCCATCCAGAAGGCCATCCTCTTCGCGCCGATCCTGATCGTCGTCCTGGCCGTGCGGGTCGCGAGCAACGTGCGCACCGGCCTGTACAACCGGGGATGGCGCTTCGCGAGCGTGCCCGAACTCGAGCGCATCGTGGTCGCCGTCCTCCTCGGGAGCGCCGTCGCGATGGCCATCGTGTACGGCACGGCGGTCCTGGCCCCGCAGCTCGGCTGGACCAACGACTTCCCGCGTTCCTTCTGGATCGGTGAGCTGCTCGTCACCCTCGCGGTCCTCGGCGGCGTCCGGTTCGCGATCCGCGCCGCGACCGAGTGGTCGCCTGCGACGAGTCACGCCTCAGACCCATCCCTCCGCCCGACGCTGCTGTACGGCGCCGGTCGAACCGGCGCCACCATGGCGATGTCCGCCATGCGCAAGCCGAAGGCCGGTGTCCTGCCGGTCGGCTTCCTCGACGACGATCCGCACCTCGCAGGCGGGCTCCTTGGCGACCTGCGGATCTTCGGCGGGCTCGAAGCGCTCGACATGGCGATCGCGACGACCGGCGCCGAGGTGCTGCTCATCACGATGCCCGACGCCGCTGGGATCAAGATCCGCGAAGTCGTCGACGCGGCGCTGGCTCGCGGACTCGACGTCCGGACGGTGCCATCCATCAGCGATCTCCTTGATGGGACCCTCGACGCCTACCGCGTCCGCCGTGTCCAGGTCGAGGATCTCCTCCGACGCACGACCGGCACGGAGCACGCGGCGGCCGTCCACGACATCATCGGCGACCGCGTCGTCCTCATCACCGGCGCCGGCGGATCGATCGGCTCGGAGCTGTCACGCCAGGTGTTCGCGCTCAATCCCCGGCGGCTGATCCTGGTCGATCGGGCGGAGAGCGCGCTCTACCTCGTCCAGCGCGAGCTCGAGGCCAAGCGTGGTCGCGACCACACGCGCGCCGAGCTTCGGGCACACCTGGCCAACGTCGCCAGCCGCGCCGCGATGGATCGCCTCATCACCAGCGAGAAGCCCGACGTGATCTTCCACGCCGCCGCGTACAAGCACGTGCCGATGATGGAAGAGCACCCGTCCGATGCCGCCCACGTCAACATCGGTGGGACGCTCGCGCTGCTGGACGCGGCGGTCGCCAACGACGTCGGACGGTTCGTGCTGGTCTCGACCGATAAGGCCGTCCGCCCATCGAGCGTGATGGGTGCCAGCAAGCGCGTCGCCGAGATGCTCGTCGCGGAGGCCGCGCGGCGGACCGGGCGACCATTCGTGTCGGTCCGGTTCGGCAACGTCCTCGGCTCGAACGGGAGCGTCGTGCCGATCTTCCAGGAGCAGCTCGAAAAGAGCGAGGCCCTGACGATCACTCACCCCGACATGTCGCGCTACTTCATGACCATCCATGAGGCCGCCTGGCTCATCGTCGACGCGGCCGCCCTCGGGACCGATGGCGACCTGTTCGTGCTGGACATGGGCGAGCCGATCAAGATCGTCGACCTGGCCCACGACCTCGTCCGCCTGGCCGGGCGCGACCCGGACACGCAGCCCATCGATTTCGTCGGCCTGCGGCCAGGCGAGAAGCTGCACGAGGAGCTCTTCTACGAGGAGGAACACGTCGAGCCGACATCGGTGGCCAAGGTCCTGCGGGCCACCCCGCAGGTGCCGCCCGCCGACGTCCGCGACCAGGTCCACGGGCTGCTGGCGCTCGCGACAGGCGGCCGGGAGGTCGAGCTACGCGCGGCCCTGCTCGACTACGCCATGCGATCGGTCGAGCCGTCGCGCGTAGAAGACGATGACGACACCACACCAGCGGAGCCACGCATGATGCCCGTCGAATCCACCGAGCATCCTCAGCCCATGTCGGTCGCGAGCTGATCCGATGGACCTCCTGACCGATCCCGCGACCCTCACCAAGATCGCCGGCGTTTCCGATGACCTTGAGCTGTCTGCTCCCGGCCATGACTCCGGTGACGACGTTGCGACCCGCGATCGTCGGGTCGCCGTGATCGGACTCGGATACACGGGCCTGCCGCTCGCCATCTCGTTCCGGGAAGCGGGCCTCGACGTCGAGGGCATCGACGCATTCGAGGGTCGCGTGGCCGAGCTGAACGCGCGCAGCTCGCCGATCGACGACATCTCCGACGAACGGCTGGGCGCCGCCCTCGATGCGGGCATGGTCGTGGTCGGGACCGAGTCCTCGGCGCTGGCCGATGCCGATGCGGTCTTCATCTGCGTGCCGACCCCGATCACCGCGACCAAGGACCCGGACCTCGCGCCGGTCCTGAGCGCGGCCCGATTCATCGCTGCGCATCTCCGCCCAGGCCAGCTGATCGTCCTCCAGTCGACCACGTATCCGGGCACCACGACCGGCCCTTTCCGCGAGATCCTCCAGCGGACCGGCCTTATCGCCGGGGTCGACTTCGACCTGGCCTACGCCCCCGAGCGGGTCAACCCGGGCGATCCGGCCAGCGCTTCCAAGGAGGTCCCGCGCCTGGTCGGGGCGACCACGCCGGCCGGCACGCGGCGCGCCGCGGCCCTGCTGTCGCACATCAACGACCACGTCGTCGAGATGTCGTCGCCCGACGCGGCCGAGCTGTCGAAGCTCCTCGAGAACATCTTCCGCAACATCAACATCGCGTTCGTCAACCAGCTCGCGCTTCTGTGCGAGCGGATGGGTCTGGACGTCTGGGAGGTCATCGGCGCTGCGGCGACCAAGCCGTTCGGGTTCATGAAGTTCACCCCGGGTCCGGGCGTCGGCGGTCACTGCATCCCGGTCGATCCGTACTACCTGTCCTGGCGCGCCCGGGAGTTCGACTTCATCGATCGCTTCATCGAGACTGCCGCGGACATCAACTTCGCCATGCCGCGGCACGTCGTCGACCTCGTCGGCGAGGCGCTCAACGACCGGAGCCTGGCCATCAAGGACGCCAAGGTCGGTGTCCTCGGCGTCGCGTTCAAGGCCAACATCCAGGACGCCCGGAACTCACCGGCGGCCGATGTCGTGGCCGGCATCGCGGGCCGCGGTGGCAACGTTCGCTTCCACGACCCGCACGTGCCGGCCTTCCGTGACGCAGCGGGCGAGGTCCGGTCCAGCACCGACCTCGACGATCTGCTGGGGTGGGCCGACGTGATCGTGGTGGTGACCGCTCACCGGGCGATCGACTGGATCAAGGTCTACGACCGGGCCGACCTCGTCGTCGACACCGTTGACAGCTCACGGGAGCATGTGATCCGGCCGCGCCAGGTGCTTCGCCTCGGGGCCGGCTGGGTGGCGAGGTTCGATACGTCCGACTAGGGACGGCCCCGCGTACGCCCGCCGGGTCTTCAGCTGACGGTGCCACCCGGCTCGGGGGCGTGGATCTCGACGTCGGTCAGGCCGCGGGCGTCCAGCTCCGCACGCCACGCCTCGGGCGTCCCGGCCAGGATCGGGAACGTCCCATAGTGGAGCGGCATGACGTGCTTGGCGCCGAGCAGCTCGACGGCCAGCGCCGCCTCACGTGGGCCCATCGTGAAGTGGCCGCCGATCGGCAGCATCGCGAAGTCCGGGCGGTACAGGTCGCCGATCAGGCGCATGTCCCCGAACGCCTCGGTGTCGCCCGCGTGGTAGAACCGGAAGCCGTTCTCGAGCTCGACCACGAGGCCGACCGGCTCGCCCAGGTAGAGGGTCGTTTCGCCGCCGGGGTTCCAGTCACCGGCCGAGTGGTCGGCGTGGGTCATCGTCACCCGGATGCCGTCGCTCTCGAACGTGCCGCCCTTGTTCATGCCGATGGCCGCGTCGGCGCCGCCCGGCAACCGCCGGCCCAACCACAGAGACATCTCGTGCATGCACGGCCAGGTCGGCCGAAGCCGGCTGGCCAGCGCCACCGCTTCGCCCATGTGATCAGCATGGCCGTGGGTCACGAGGAGCAGGTCACAGCGGTCGATCGAGTCGGCCGTCCGCGGACTGCGCGGGTTGCCGAACCACGGGTCGATGAGGATGACCTTGCCACCCGGCGTCCGGACCTCGACGCAGGAATGGCCGTACCACGTGAATGTCGTGTCGCGATCGAGACCCATCGGGGACACCTCCGGGGTCGATGCTACAACGCCGCTACACTCGGGCCGTGGCCGCCACGCAGATCGCCCAGAACCTGGCTTTCATCAACTGGACCGTCCTGACCGGCCTCGCCCTCGGGACGTTCGCGGCGGTCGTGCTGCTCCATCGCCGAACGTCGGCCACACCCGGCTACCTGCGCTTCACGGCGATCTGCGCGCTCGGATTCGGCGTGCTGGCCTGGTTCTCCGATGGGGCTCTGCCGAGCTCACTTGGTGACTCGCCGGTCGTCGTCGACCCGGCCTGGGATGGACCGCGGCGGACGGCGCTGCTGCTGTTCGTGGCCATCGTCGCGATCTGGCTGGTCGCCCGTCGACGCGGCACGCGGACCGCCGCCGTCCTCGAGTGGGCGGGCATGGCCGCCGCATCCGCGACGCTCGTCTTCGGGGCGCTGGCATGGGGCGACGGATCGCTCGGGGCGGCCTTGCTGCTGGTCCAGCTGGCCGTCGTCAGCGCCGCGATCGGTGGCGTGTTCGCGGCGATGATCCTGGGCCACTGGTATCTCGTCACGCCCAAGCTGCCCGAGGCGCCGCTGATCCTGCTCGCCCGCGTGCTGCTGGCCGTCGTCATCTTGCAGGTCGTGCTGTTCGTGGCGTGGACGGCCACCGGCGCCGGCCCGGCCGACGTCGCCCCGTTCTCGTCACTCGTCGGCCCGTGGGCGCTGTTCGTCTGGCTGCGCCTGATCGTCGGACTGATCTTCCCGCTGGTCGTGGGCTGGGCCGCGGTCCAGACGGCACGCTCGCGCTCGATGGAGTCGGCGACCGGTCTGCTCTATATCAACGTCGGGTCCATCGCCGCCGGGACGATCCTCGCGGCAGGCCTCTATTTCGGTGCCGGATTGCTGGTGTGAGGGAACGATGAGCAAGAACGATCGAACCTGGATCCCCGACGCGGTCGACCTCGACTGGATCGAGTCGCTGGCGATGCCGCCCGAGCCCGCCCTGACCGCCATCGAGGCGGCCGCCCAGGGACCGAACATCCCGATCGTCGACCGTGACGCCGGGCGCGTCCTGCGCGTGCTGGCCGGGACACGGCGGCGGATCGTGGAGGTCGGCACGGCCTACGGCTATTCGACGCTGTGGCTGGCGCTCGGCCAGCCGGCCGACGGCACGATCGTGACCATCGACCCGGACCGCGAGCGGACCGACCTCGCCCGCGGGTGGTGGCGCCGGGCCGGGATCGCCGACGACCGGATCACGGTCATCAACACCCCCGCACTCGAGGCGATCGGGTCCGACCCCGCGCTCGGCGGCCCGTTCGACATGGTCTTCATCGACGCGCTCAAGCCCGAGTACCTCGGCTACCTCGAGGCCCTCGTCGGGCGGCTCGAGCCGGGCGCGCTGATCGCCGCCGACACCGTCCTGTGGAGCGGCCGCGCCTCCGGGACGCGACCGGCCGAGGCGAACGACGCCAACACCACGGCGCTCCGGGCGTTCGATACCGCGGTCCTCGGCGATCCGCGCTTCACGGCCACCATCCTGCCGGTCGGCGATGGGCTGCTCATCGCCACCTTCCGCGGCTGAGCGGCGGTGGCCGACGGGATGACGATGCGGGTTCGGGTCCGGCTGTTCGCGGTCCAGCGCGAGCTGGCCGGGACGCGCGAGGTCGGCCTCGAGCTGCCCGACGGCGCCGATGTCCAAGGCGCCTGGTCGGCCCTCGTGGCACTCCACCCGGTGCTCGCCGCGGGCCGGCCGTCGATGCGGTTCGCCCGGAACGGGGACTACGCGGAGCCCACGACGGTCCTCGCCGACGGCGACGAGCTGGCGATGATCCCGCCAGTGTCCGGCGGAGCGGATGGAGCCGCGGGGGCCGGTTTCGACAACGTGGCCATGCCCGACGGCGCGCACGCCGCCGGCCGGCGCATCCTGGAGCTGCGTGAGACGCCGTTCACGACCGCGATCCTGGCCGAGCTGGCCGATGCGCTGGCGATCCCCGAGGACGGCGCGGTCGTCGGATTCCTGGGGCGGACCCGCTCGACGCCTGGCACGCCGGCCCCGGGCCAGGAGGACGAGGCGGCGCGTCACGCCGGCCGGACCGTGGATGCCCTCGAGTACGAGGCGCACGACTCGATGGCGTTGACGACCCTGGCGGCCATTGCCGACGAGATCGAGGCGCGCTTCGGGGTGGACCGGGTGGCCATCGTCCACCGGACCGGCGACGTGCCGCTCGGGGCGGCGTCGATCGCGGTCGTGGCCGTCGCACCGCATCGCGACGCGGCGTTCGAGGCGGCGCGCTACGCCATCGACGAGACGAAGGCTCGGGCACCGATCTGGAAAGCCGAGCGGTTCGCCGACGGTCACGTGTGGATCGGCCACCAGGCGCGGACCGGTCCGGAGGAAGAGCGATGAGGGTCTACCTGAGCGTCGACATGGAGGGCATCGCGGGGGTCAACCACCCGGGCCCGACCGGTTCGGGCCACGCCCGGTATCCGGCGGCGGTGGACCTGATGATCGGCGAGACCAACGCCGCGATCGAGGGCGCGCTGGCCGCCGGCGCGGAGGACATCCTCGTCAACGACAGCCACGGCTCGATGTTCAATCTGCTGCCCGAGCGGGTCCATCCGGCCGCGCGTGTCCTCCAGGGTCAGAAGGCGTGGTCGATGGTCGAGGGTGCCGGACCGGACGGCGATGGCTTCGATGTCGCGCTGTTTGTCGGCTATCACGCCCGGGCCGGCCATCCGCACGGGACCATCGCGCACACCTACTCGCACGCCCCGGTCGAGACCCGGCTCGACGGCCGGCCGACGGGCGAGTACGGGCTCAACGCCATGATCCTCGGCGGCTGGGGCATCCCGGTCGGTCTCGTCACCGGCGACGACGCGCTGGCCGAGGAGGTCGCGGGCTGGTTGCCGTGGGCGGAGCGCGTGGTGGTCAAGATGGCCGTCGGCGGGAGCGCGGCCGCGTCGGTCCACCCGACCGTCGCCGCGGATCGCATCCGGGCGGGTGCGGAACGGGCGGTTCGTGCCGCGGCGGCCGGCCGGCTTCAGCTCCTGCGGGTCGGTCCGCCGATCGTCATCGAGGTCGACTACGGCCGTGGCGTCGAGGCCGACCACGCAGCGATCGTGCCGGGTGCCGCGCGGTTCGGCGATCGGGGCGTCCGGTTCCTGTCGGACGATCCGGCCACCGCCTACCGCGGCTTCCTCGCCGGCAACCGGCTCGCCAGCGCGGTCGATCGCTGAAGTCATCCGAGCGCCGGTCGGTCGGCCATACTGCGGGCATGACCGACTGGGGGCCGCTCGATCGACTGGTCGCGCGGGCGGACGCGCTGGCGGGCGCGTGGGGTGCCCGGGCGCGCGCGTCGACGACGATCGGCCAGGAGCGGGCGATCCTGCGCCTGTTCGGGGTCACCGGGCTCGATGCCGCCGGTCGGCCACTCGCCAGCGCGACCGTCGACCGCTGGCTGGCCGCCGACCGGCGAGCCCTGGGCAGCGGGGTGGCCCTGCCGTTCGCGATGGCCCTGCTCGAGTACGACCTTGAACCGCAACAGCTGGCCCTCGACATCGCGTCGGGTGCGATCGACCTGTCGCTCGAGAGCGAGCTCCTGCGCGAGGGCGATCGGCGGGCGGTCGCCGAAGTCGAGGCGTCCCGGCTGGCCGCGGCCGCGATCGAGCGGATCGACGCCCAGCGGACCGTCCGTCGCGAGACGATCGCCATGCTCGGCGAGGCGGTCCGGCCATGGCTCGGGGTCACCCTGAGGGAGCCGGACGTCGATTCGGCGCTTGACGAGGCGACCAGTCTGATCGCGGCCGGGATCGACCTCATCCGGGTCGAGATCCCCATCGGGCGCGAGCTCGCCGATCGGATGGCCGACGCCGGGATGGCCGTCCCGCAATGGGAGCCACGCGACCGCGACGCCCGGGCCGACCGCGACGTGCCCGAGCCAGCGCCGACCGGCAGCCAGCGGGCCCTGGCCCGCCTGCGTGGCGAGGCCGATCGCGCCGCGGCCAGACGTCGGGCGTATGTCCGGTTGGCGACCGTGACCCCGTCGCTCGGGGCACCGGAGGGGGCCGTCGTCGCCGCGTTCGAGCGGATCGACCTGATCACCTCCGATGCGATGGCCGAGATCGTGGCCGGAGCGGTCGAACCCGATCGCTCGCTGTCCGACCACGCCTTCGCCCACCGGCTCGCCCGGCGCGCCGGGACGACGATCCTCGTCGGACCGGGTCCGCTGGTCGTCGCCCCGGACCTGTCGGCCGGGATCCCGTCCGATCCGACGACTCGCGCCGGCCGGGCGCTCGCCCTCCAGCTGCTCGGCGTGACGCTGGCGCGGAGCGATGGCCTGCCGGACGACCAGGTCATCGTCGGGGCCCTGCCGGCGTGGCTGACCGACGAGACTGCGCCAGGCGCCCGGGCGATCGCGGAGGTGTCCGTCCGTCGTGCCCTGTTCGCCGGTCACCCGCTCGGGTTCATCGAGCCACCGACCGGGACCGATCGATCCATCCTGTGGCCGTATGTCCAGGCCGCCGCCGGCGCCCACGCCGGCGACATCGCGCTGGTGCTGCGTGCCGCCGACTTCGGACCGGATGACGCCCTGGCGGCGGCCCGTTCCGCCCGGGCGGCCGCGCTGGTGTCGGCCGAGGTCGCTCGCGCGACCGTGCCGGGGCCGCTTCGCGGGATCGCCCTCGACCACGCCCGCGGGATGGTCGCGGCCGCGGTCGAGACGCTGGACCGGCTCGGCGACCAGGGTTGGCGCACGGTGGCGGGCGATCCACCGAGCGGCTCGCGGGCAGGCCCCCGTCGCGAGGCGGTGACCGAACGGACCGAACCGTTCGACCCGTTCGCCGCGCTGCTCGGCCCGCGCGGCTGACGTTCAGGCCGTCAGCGTCGCCCGCAGCAGCGGTCGGCAGCCGATCGCCCCAGCGCGCCACTCGAAGGCCTCGAGTCGCAGGGCGTTCGGGTCCGACGCCTCGAACTCCTCGGCCAGCCACGTCGCGAACTCGAGGTCGACGTCGAGAGGCAGGCCGACCAGCAGGTCCCGCGACGGGGCGATGAACAGGGCTGGTCGCCGCCCGAACAGCCGCTCGATGGCATCGGGCACCAGGATCGCCGTCGACGCCCAGCCGTCACGCGACTGGAAGGCGACGGTCGGTACGCCACCGACGGGTCCCTCGACGAGGTCGTAGTCGCGGGCGTGGCGAGTTCGCTTGCGGAGGTTGCGCAACGCTCGATCGGTCAGCCCGGTCAGGTCCACCGGCCAGCCCTCCAGGTGCGCCGCCGCGACCCTGGCGAAGGCCAGCCCGAGGTCCACCCCGAAGCCGATCGTGACGCCCGGCGGGACGATGGCCCGGGCCGCCGGTCCCATCTCGAACGGGAACGGCCGGGCGCGCTCGAAGACCGGCAGGATCTCGTCCGCCACATCGTCCCAGGCGAATCCGTGCCGGCCGATGTCACCCAGCAGATCGGCGGCGAACCGGTCGTCAGGCAGGGCTGGCTGTCGACCCTTGGCGGCGCGTCGGACTCGATGCTTCGACATGGCCCGATGATGCCGTCCGGCCCTGCACCGTCACGTATCGCGGACTTATCCGCCGCTCACCGCCGGCACGACGTGGATCACACCCGCTGGCGCGACCGCGGTCGACAGATCGGCCGGCAGCCCATCGACGAAGACATTGATGTGCGGTCGGAGTCGCGGTCCCTCCTCCACCAGTCGATCGCGGAGGCCGGGCACAGACCGGTCGAGCGACCCGATGATCGCACCGACCGTGTCACCGTCGACCTGGTGTCGCCGCCCCGTCCCCGGGAAGAGCGCGATCAGGGACCCTGGGAGCATGACCGTCGCCATCGGGGTCAGCCGTCGAGGACGGCGGCCTCGACTCCCCAGATCTCCGGGAGCGTGTCGGTGATCATCCGCCACGAGACGCCCTCGTCCGAGCTATGCCAGAGCTGACCCGTCCGCGTGCCGAACGTGATCCCGACCGGATCGAGCGTGTCGCGGGCCATCGCCTCGCGCAGCACCGACAGGTAGGCGTCCTGCGTCGGCAGCCCGACATCGGAGCAGATCCAGCTCGCACCGCGATCGTGCGTTCGCCAGACGGCCGTGTGCGCGTTCGGCATATAGCGCCCCTCCTCGGGAGTGCTCAGCGGGATGAGCCAGCACGTGTCCGGGTCGCGCGGGTGGGAAACCAGCGAGAACCCGAAGTCGGTCGGCAGATCGCCAGTGACCTCCTGCCAGGTCGCCGAGCCGTCATCAGATCGATAGACGCCGCAGTGGTTGCGCTGGTAGAGCGTGTCCGGCTGCCCGGCGGCCATCGCGAACTTGTGGACGCACTGGCCCGTCTCCGGGAACCGGTCCTCGGGGTTGAACTCCGCCCGGACGCCGACGTTGCGCGGCTCCCAAGAGGTCCCTCCGTCGCGCGTCTCGAAGACCCCGACGGCGGAGATCCCGACCCATGTTCGATCAGGATCCGTCGGGTGGGGCACGATCGTGTGCAGGATCAGGCCGCCGGCGCCGGGTCCCCACGTCGGGCGGGTCGGGTGGTTGGTCAGGCCCTCGATGTGCCGCCACGTCGCCCCGCCGTCATCGCTGCGGAACAGGCCGGCCGGCTCGACGCCCGCGAGGATGCCCCCGTCGGGTGTGGTGGCGAGGCTCCAGACGGTCTTCATCGGCTCCGCGCCGTCGCCGTACGTCAGCCCGGCCGACGAATGCGACCAGGTGCCGCCGCCGTCCTCTGAGCGCCAGACCGCCGGGCCATACCACGGGTTGCCGGCGGCAGCGAGGATCGCGCCGCTGTTCGGTTCGACGATGAGGTCGTGGACGGGCCAGCCTTCACACTGCGGCTCGCTGACCGACCAGTCGCGACGCGCCTCGTCGCTCTCGAGGATGAATGCGCCCTTGGTCGTGCCGACGAGCAGCCGGACTCGTGTCGCCATGATCGGATCTCCCTCAGCCTCCGGCCTTGAATGGATAGACGACCCACGCATCGGTCGTCACGGCGTGGACATCCGGTGCGTCCGGGACCACGGATCGTCCGGGCTTGTAATGGACGACCGCCGTCGTCGGCAGGCCGCCCGCCTGGCGGACCCGTTCGGTGACCGCGTGGATGGTCGTCCCGCTGTCCCACACCTCGTCGACGACGAGGATCCGCTGCCCGCGCAGGAGTGGGTCGGCGGGGAATTGCAGGAACGTCGGATGTGGCCCGGGCCGCCCCGCGTCGTCGTAGAACTCGACGGCGGCGACGAGGATGTTCCGGATCCGCAGCCGGTACGCGAGCATCCCGGCCGGGACCAACCCACCGCGAGTGATCGCGAGCATCAGGTCGAATCGCTCGCCTTCAAGCCGTTCGGCAAGCCCTGCGACCAACCGGTCGAGCTCGTCCCAGGTCACGATGTCGCGGGGCTGGACGGGGGCGGTCATCACGGTCATCGCCACAGGATACCCAGGCTTTCGGCTCAGGGTTCCGATTCGTCCAGCCATCGATGGCTCGGCTCGTAGCCGAGCAGGCGGCGGGCGCGATCGATCGACAGGAGCGTGTCGCGACCGTCGACCGGCCGTCGAAGTGGGACGGTCGGGAAGACTTCGGCCATCAGGTCGGCGCTGGGGCGGGTCATGACCGTGTCCGCCGCGGCGACGATGACGATCTCGGCGCCGTCGGTCGATCCTTCGATCGCCAGGCGGGCCGCCTGGGCCACGTCGCGCGCGTCGACGTAGCCCCACAGGTTCCACTTCCGGATCGACGCGTCCTCCTGCCAGGACCCGAATCGGGCATAGTCGGCCGGCTCCATGATGTTCGAGATGCGCAGCCCGACGAACGGGATCCCACTCCGCCGGGCGAACTGGGCGGCCATCGTTTCGCCCACGATCTTCGACAGCGCATAGGACGATTCCGGTCGCGGCTCGATCGTCTCATCGATCGGGGCGAATGCCGGCGGGATGTCGAACGGCAGGCCGAGCACGGTCTCGCTCGACGCCCACACGACCCGCCGCACGCGGTGGACCACGGCCGCCTGGAAGACGTTGTAGGTCGAGATCGCATTGATCCGGAACGTCTCGCCTTCGGGCCGCAGCCCGGGCGCCGGGATGGCCGCGAAATGGATGATGGCGTCCGCGCCGGCGAGCGCATCCTGCGCCTGGCCGAGATCGGCCAGGTCGGCCAGCATGCACAGACCGAAGTCGCTGCCGTCGTGGCGGACGTCCACGTTGAGGACATCGTGGCCGTGCTCGCGCAGGTCGCGCACGACCCACGTCCCGCCCTTGCCGCTCCCGCCGGTGACGACGATCCGCATCCGTGACCTCCTCGGGCCAGTATGCCGAACCGTGCGCGTCTCAGGGCTTCCGGGCGGCCTCCGGCAGCGGGTCGCGGCCGGCCGCTGCGGCGGGAGCGTCGGTCGCCGTCGTGCCGGCCGGATCAGGTGGGGGACCGCTGCGCATCCTCGAAGTCTACGGTCGCCCGGTCACTGACGGCCGCCGCTGTCCGTTCTCAGGTCCGTCTCAGATGGGCGGCCCACCCTCCGCCCATGGCCCCGCATACCATCCCGCCCATGCCGCGATCGTCGTCACCCCGGCCGGTGCCTCTGCCCCGGACGTGGTCATTCGGCGCTGCCGAGATCATCGGCGTCCTGGTCGCCAATGCCGTCCTGATCCTGGCGATGTGGCTGCGCCACGGCGGGCTTGATCAGCTGACGACGCTGGGCGGCCAGCTGACCGCCAGCGGTCAGCTGGCCGGCCTCTACGGGACGTACCTCGCCCTCATCCAGCTCGTGCTGATGTCGCGCAGCCCATGGCTCGACCAGGCGTTCGGGATGGATGGCCTGGCCAAGGCGCACCGGTGGCTGGGTTTCGCCACCGTCTGGCTGCTACTCGCGCACGTCGTGTTCATCACGACCGGCTACGCGCTCGGCGACGGCAGCAACGTCGTGATCGAGTTCTGGACACTCATCACGACTTACCCGTATGTGCTGATGGCCCTCGTCAGCGGCGGCCTGTTCGCGATGGTGGCGATCAGCTCGGTCCGCGCCGCGCGCCGCCGGCTGTCGTACGAGACGTGGTACGGCCTGCACCTGTACGCCTACCTGGCCATCGCCCTCGGGTTCCTGCACCAGCTGTTCGTCGGGGCCGATTTCATCCACGACCCGGTCGCGGTCGGCTACTGGGTGGCCCTGTATATCGTGACCGTCGCCCTCGTCCTCATCTTCCGGGTGGCCCACCCGATCTGGCTGTCGTCGCGACACCAACTGCGCGTGGCGCGCATCGTCACGGAGGCGCCGGGCGTCATCTCGATCTACGTGACCGGTCGCGAACTCGACCAGCTGGCGGTCCGCTCCGGCCAGTACTTCGTGTGGCGGTTCCTGACCCGCGACGGCTGGTGGCGTGCCCACCCGTTCTCCATCTCGTCCGCCCCGAACGGCTCCTGGCTGCGGATCACGATCAAGGAACTCGGCGATTGGTCCAAGGCGCTCAAGCACGTCTCGGTCGGCACGCGGATCTTCGTCGAAGGTCCGTACGGGGTCCTCACCGGCGCCCGGCGGACCCGGCCCAAGGTGCTGTTCATCGCCGGCGGGATCGGTATCACGCCGTTGCGCGCATTGCTCGAAGCCCTCCCGGCGAAGACCGGCGATCTGACCCTGCTGTATCGGGTCCGCAATCACGATGACATCGTGTTCCGCGACGAGCTCGAGACGCTGGCTCGTGAGCGCGGTGCCCGCATCCACTACCTGCTCGGGCGGCGCGATGCCGAAGTCGATCCGCTGGGCGCGTCGGAGCTCGATCGCCTCGTTCCGGATATCGTCGAGCGCGACGTCTACCTGTGCGGGCCGGTGCCGATGATGCGGCAGGTCGAGGCATCCCTCGAGCGCCTCGGCGTTTCATCCGCCCAGGTCCACGCGGAGCGCTTCGCCTATTGATCCCGGGCCAGGCCGCCGATTCTCAGAACTCCTGAAGATTCGCGGCCCAGACTGCCCGAACGAGTCGAAACTCAGGACCCGTCGGTCCGCCTACCCGTCCAAGTCCCGGAGGTCCCGATGTCCCAGCTGAACCAACCGCCCGAGTCGCCCGAGGTCGCGCCCGTGGTCGTGCCACCGCCCGCGTCGGCGCCGGTCACCGAAGGGGTCGCGTTCCACGAGCAGGTCAGGCCGACCGGCGCCCGATCGACGGCCGCCCGCGCCGGGATCGTGTTGGGGTCGGCGCTCCTCGTGGCCGTCGGGATCGTCGCCGCGATGGGGGCATCGCCCTCGCCGGCCAGCGATCCGAGTTCGGGTATTGGTGCGGACCCGTCGGCGACCCCCGCCGCTCCGGGCGCGACGGCGCCGTCCGGCAAGCATCCTTCGTTCGGCGGCCCGGGCATGCCGGGCATGCGTGACGGGTTCGGTGGCTTCGGCGTCTTCGGTCGCGGCGGCGTCACGATCACGGCCGTCAACGGCTCCGACGTCGCGCTCAAGACCGACGACGGCTGGACCCGGACGGTCACGGTCACCTCCACGACGACGATCACCAAGGGCAGCGCGACGATCGCCGTCGGCGACCTCAAGGTCGGCGACAAGGTCGCGTTCCGTCAGGACCGTGCGGCAGATGGCACGTACAGCGTCACTGCGATCACGGTCATCATGCCGAGCATCGCCGGCCAGATCAGCGCGATCGATGGTCAGACGTTGACGGTCACCCAGCCCGGTGGCACGACCGCCACCATCCACGTGGACGGCTCGACGACGTACCGGATCGACGGGGCGGCCGGCGCGCTGTCGAACCTCAAGGTCGGGTCGTTCATCGTGGCCGAGGGCACGCAGCGCACCGACGGCTCGCTCGATGCGGCCGGTGTCCGCGGCGGCCAGTTCGGCCGCGGCGGGCACGGCGGCCCAGGCGACCCGGATCATGATGGCGACGACGCGCCGAGCGTCAGTCCCGCACCCTCGAGCGGCGCCAGCTGATCGCCAACAGCGTTCCTGTCACGCCGATGCGATACGGCGCGGGCCCTCCTAGGCTCGCGCCGCATCCGAATCTCAGCAGGTTCTCAGCGGCCAGCGGTTGGATAGTGACATCGCACCAGCCCCGCGACCCCAGCACGATCGGAGCTCCCGATGCACGACGATGAACGCGGCACCACTCCAGCGCCGCTGATTCCCCCAACCCCGTCCAACTCCACCCCGGTCGAGCCCGCCGCCACGCCCAGCGACTGGGCCGCTCCGGAAGCCTGGTCGGCCACGGCCGCGACGGCGGAAGCCTGGACGGCTCCGGTCGTTCCTCCCACCCAGGCGACCTTCACGGGCGCCACTCTTTCCCTGGCGCCGAGACCGGCCCAGACCCGGTCCACAGGCGGTGCGTCGTCGCCACGACGTCGCGGCCCAGCGTCCATCGTCGCGGTCGCCCTCCTGTCGGCCGTCCTTGCCGCGGGCGGGACCGCGGCGCTGGTCGTCGGCCCCCTCGGTGTCGGGCACTCCTCCCCGTCCGCCAATGGCGCCGCCGTGACCACGGCCGCGGGCTCGAGCGGAACGAACGCGACCGCACCGGCCCTGACCGACGTCGTCGCCGCGGTTCGTGACTCGGTCGTTACGATCACCTCGGAAGGGTTCTCCTCCCGTGGCTTCCAGAACATCCCGTCGACGGGCGTCGGTTCGGGGATCGTCCTGACCGCGGATGGCTACATCCTGACCAACAAGCACGTCGTGTCCGGCAGCCAGTCGCTCACGGTCGAGCTGGCCGACGGTCGCCAGCTTCCGGCCACGATCATCAAGGAGTCCGATGACAAGGACCTCGCGCTGATCAAGGTCGACGCGACCGGGCTGAGCCCGGCCACCGTCGGCGACTCCGCGTCGCTCCAGGTCGGCGAGACCACCATCGCCATCGGCAGCCCGCTCGGCACGTTCACCGAGAGCGTGACCAAGGGCATCCTGTCGGCGACCGGCCGGACGATCACGGTCCGTGACGACACCACGGGCCGCCCGGTCACGCTCACCGGCCTGCTCCAGACCGATGCGGCCATCAACCCGGGCAACAGCGGGGGGCCGCTGCTCGACGAGACCGGCAGGGTCATCGGCATCAACACCGCCGTGTCGACCGACGCCCAGGGACTCGGGTTCGCCATCCCGATCGCCGACGCCGCGTCGCTCATCGCGCTGGCGCACGGCGCCCCGGTCAGCTGAGGTCATCCGATGCCGAAGCGTGGCCTGGCTGCCCTTGCGATCACGACGGTCGCCCTGATCCTGCTCCTCAGCTTCAAGACGCCCGACGAGATCCCCGGGAGCACGACCGGTACGGTCGCCGTTGTCGAGCCGGTGACCGGCACCACGATCGTGCCGGGGGTCACGGCGGCGCCGACGGCGACCGCGGCCCCGACGGCAAGCGGGGCACCGAAGGCGACCGCCACCCCGGCCCCGACCGCCGCGAGCGGCGGGACGACCAAGGTCGACGGTCCGGTCGTCGAGACGCGCTACGGGCCGGTCCAGGTCGAGCTTGTTGTCAGCGGCGGCAAGATCAAGGATGTCGTCGCCCTCCAGCTCCCGTCGGGTCGACGCTCCGGGCAGATCTCGAACTACTCGGCGCCGATCCTGCACGACGAGGCGGTCCAGGCCCAGAGTGCGAACATCGACCTCGTGTCGGGCGCGACCTACACCAGCGATGGGTACGCACAGTCGCTCCAGGCGGCGATCGACCAGGCCGGCATCGGGTGATCGCGTCGACCGAAGCGTCGATGCGGCGGGTCGAGTCGATCATGGGCACCACCGTCAGCATCGACGTACGGCCACCGTACGTGGGGCCAGAGGTCCTGGACGCCGTCGTCGCCCAGCTCCGCGACATCGACGCGCGGTTCAGCACGTACCGGGCCGACAGCGAGGTCAGCCGGCTCGGATGCGGCGAGCTACGAGCGGAGGATGCCAGCCTCGATGTCCGCCACGTCCTTGCCGCGTGCGATCACCTGGCGACGGTGACCGGCGGCGCCTTCGACGCGCGGGGACACCGCCCGAACGGGCAGCTCGATCCGTCGGGCTACGTCAAGGGCTGGGCGGTCGAGGAGGCGGCCTGGCTGATCGACGGCGCTGGCGGCCGGAACTACTGGATCAACGCCGGCGGCGATATCGTCGCGCGCGGGCATGCCGAGCCCGGTCGACCATGGCGCGTCGGCATCCGGCATCCGGATCGCGCGGACAAGATGGCGTCGGTCCTGGCGGTCACCGACCGCGCGGTGGCCACGTCCGGTGACTACGAGCGCGGGGCGCACATCGCCGACGCCCGGGTGGGGCGTGCGGCTTCGGGGCTGCGGTCCGTGACCGTCGTCGGACCGGGGCTCGCGTTCACGGACGCCTACGCGACCGCCGTGTTCGCGATGGGTCGCGACGGCCTCGGCTGGCTGGCGTCGAACCCCGAGACCGCGGCCGACTACGCGGCCTACTCGATCACCGACGATGGGCGCGCGATCTGGACCGAGGGCATGGAGCACTACCTGGTCCGCGAGGGCTGAGGCCAGGGCGGTGGGCTCGTCCGGTCGGCTCCTCGGACCCTTGATGATCGCCCGATCATTCCTGGCCGTCTTGAACGCTGGCCCACAAGGCCGATAACGGCCGAGTCTGACTCGAACGCCATCCGATCGGCCCGATTCGCGCTCAGCCTGCCAGATCCACGGCGGCTCATCCGTCGACGACACCTCGTTCAGGCCCCGATGTCCCCGAGATACGACCGTCAGGAATACCCCGCGGGTCAGCGGTCCAGCCGCGCGTCGGCGCGACGTCAGCCCTCCGGTGACGACGAGGATCGCGAGGGCCGCCACGAGGACGAATGGCGCGTCGATCGTCACCCAGATCAGGCAGTCGAACTGCCGCCGCGACCGCCATGAGGACGAGACCTCTCGGCAGGCCCGTCAGCCCGCGACACCCCCGCTCGCCGGCAGGCTGACCACGAAGCGGGCCCCGCCCTCGGCCCGGTTGGAGACGTCGATGCGGCCGCCATGGCGATCCACGATCCACGCGGCGATCGCCAGGCCCAAGCCCGTCCCGCCGCCGGGAGCGCCGGGCGCCCGGTAGAACCGCTCGAACAGGTGCGGCAGATCCTCCGGCCGGATGCCCGGGCCGTCGTCCTCGACCACGAGCGAGGCGCCGCTGGTCTCGGCCCGGACCGCGACCCCGACCCGGCCATCGGCCGGGCTGTGGCGGATGGCGTTGTCGACGAGGATCATCACCAGCTGGCGCAGCCGTGCGGGGTCGCCGGCGACCACGGCCGGCTGCGGATCCACCACCACCCGGACGCCGCGGTCCGTGGCCGGCTTGCCCATCGCCGACGCGCCATCGGCGGCGACGTCGCCGAGATCGACCGGCACGTGCTCCAGCGCGACCGCCCCCGAATCGGAGCGGGCGAGCAGCAGCAGGTCCTCGACGATGGCGGTCATATGGCGGACCTCGTCGTCGATGTCCCCGAGCGCCGAACCGACGGTCGCGACCGCCTCGTCGCGGTGCCGCTCGAGGTACTCGACGCTGCTCCGGATGACCGTCAGCGGGGTGCGCAGTTCGTGGCTGGCGTCGGCGGCGAACTCGCGCTGGCGCCGGAGGGCGGCGCGCTGGTTGGTCAGTGACTCGCGGATCGGCACCATCGCCCGGCGCGCATAGATCGTGCCGAATCCGAAGGACACGACGAGGACCAGCAGGCCGCCGACGAGCAGCACCAGCTGGATCACGCCGAGCGTCTGCTGTTCGGTGGTCCGGTCCTGGACGATCTGGACAGTGAACGTGCCGCGCGCCGGCACGTCGACGGTCTGGGTCAGGATCCGGACTGGCGTGTTCGCGACGATCGTCGTCTGGACGTTGCGGCCGGAGGTCGCGGCGGCCTTGATGCCGGGCTCATAGGGCATCCCGGGGGGCGGACGCTGGTCGCCCCGGCCGAGGATCGGATTACCGTCCGGGTCGAGGATCATGGCGTAGGTCCCCGTCCCGCCACCCCCGAAGATGTAGCCATAACGCGCGGTATCGTCGGGATCCGGCCGGTCGCCGCGGATGATGCCCATACGCGCATCCAGCTGCGTGACCCCGGCGTTGGTTAGGGAGCTGGCGGCGGCGAGGTACAGGGCCACCGCAAGCGCGACCAGGATGAGCAGGGTGGTCCCGCCGCTCCACAAGACGAGATTGCGCCGGACGTGACGGAGCAGCCGGCTGTCGGCGGTCTCGGCGGCGAGTTCCGGCGCGGTGCTCTCGGTCGGGGTCAGGATCCCGTCAGGCATCGGCCAGACGATAGCCCACGCCGCGTACGGTCTCGATCAGCTTGCCGGCCGCGCCGAGCTTGTCGCGCAGGTAGTGGACATAGGCATCGACCGCATTGGGCGTCACTGCCACGCTGAACGGCCACGCCTGGTCGAGCAGCTGGTCGCGTGACAGCGTCTGGCCCGGGTGGCGAAGCAGGCATTCGAGTAACGAGAACTCGCGCGGGCTGAGATCGATGGTCTTGCCATCGAGGGTGACCCGGCGTGACATCTCGTCGAGCACGATCGGCCCGACGACGAGCTTGGGTTCCGGGCGCCGGGCACTGGCGCCGCGTCGACCGAGGGCGCGCAGCCGAGCGGCGAGCTCCTCGTAGGCGAACGGCTTGACGAGGTAGTCGTCGGCGCCGGCGTCAAGGCCGGTCACCCGGTCGCCGACGGTGTCGCGCGCGGTGAGCATCAGGATGGCGACCTCGGACCCGGTCGCGCGGATCCGTCGGGCGACTTCGAGCCCTGAGATGTCCGGTAGCCCGAGGTCGAGGATGACGACCTCGATCCCGCTGGTCGCCTCGGCGATGTCGATGCCGTCGCCACCGGTCGTGGCGGTCTCGACGATGTGGCGGTCCTCTTCGAGGAGTCGGCGCAGCAGGCGAACCAGCCGCGGGTCGTCTTCGATGACGAGCAGATGCATGTCGGTCAGCCTACCCGGTCGATCAGGGGATGACGGTGACGCTGCCGGCCGTGCCGACAGGGCCGGCCGGTGCGCCGCTGGCGCCCGGGCGGAACCCGCCAGCGCCGCCGGCCAGGCCGACCTGGACCTGGACCGTGGAACCGGCCGTGACGTCGGTGGCGCTCGCCGCCGCCTGGGTGTGATAGGTCGTGGAAGATCCGGTCGAGACCTCGATGGTCTGGCCGGACGCCGTCTTGATCGTCATCGTGTCACCGCTGACCGACACGACCGTGCCCTGGATGGTCAGGCCGGCGCCGCCGAGGGCCCCGCCCAGCCCGCCGCCGAACCCGCCGCGGCCGAGGCCGGGTTGCCCACTGGCACCCGGTGCGAAGCTGCGCCCGGGAAAGGCGGCACCACCGTTGCCGCTGCCGAAGCGGCCCGCGCCGGTCGACGCCGACACGGGCGCCGTCGAACGACCGACCGCGAACGCGACGCCGCCGATCGCCACCGCCGCGGCCACAACGAGGACGAGATCGAGCAGACGACCGCCCGAGGAGTCCTTGCGGGCCGGGGACACGGCGGGACCAGGCGTGAAGATGGGCCCGCCGGCCACGACCGGCGCCGTCGAGATGGCCGGGGTGCCCGCGGTTGCCGGCGCCAGCGGGTCGCCCGGTTCGACCGGGCGGTTGGGATCGAAGCTCACGTGAGTCTCCTTCTATTCGTAGCGGAGGGCGGTGATGGGGTCGAGACGAGCGGCCTGGCGCGCCGGCCAGACACCGAAGATCACGCCGACAGCGAGGCTGAACAGCACGGCCGCGGCGACGGTCGCGGGGTTGAAGGCGAAGCCCCAGCCGGCGAGCTGGCCGATGCCCGCCGAAACGGCCAGGCCGACGACGATGCCGATGAGCCCGCCGAGGAGCGACAGGGTCAGCGCCTCGACGAGGAATTGGGCGAGGATGTCCCGCCCGCGGGCGCCGATCGCCTTGCGGATGCCGATCTCGCGGGTCCGCTCGCGGACCGAGACCAGCATGATGTTCATGATCCCGATGCCCCCGACGATGAGCGAGATCGACGCGATGCCGCCGAGGAGCAGGGTCAGTGTCGCGCTGATCGACGACGCCGCCGCGAGCAGCTGGGTCTGGTTGAAGACATTGAAGTCGGCCGTGTCCGCGGCGGCCAGGTCATGCCGCTCGCGGAGGAGCGCTGTGATCGCCGTCGAAGCCGCGGTCATCTGGGCCGGTTCGCTGACCGACACGCCGATGGTGCGGACGGTGTCGCCGCCGACGAAGTACTTCTGCACGATGCCGATCGGCACGAGGACCTGGTCGTCGGGGTCCTGGAACCCGGTTCCGCCCTTGGGCTGGAGGATGCCGACGACCCGGAACGGGATGCCCCCCACCGTGATCTGGGTCCCGAGGTCGCTGGTACCAAGACCGAGGTTGGTGGCGGTCGTCGCCCCGAGCACGGCCACGCGCAAGTCCTGGGCGAGCGTCACGTCAGTCAGGAACGCGCCCTGCCAGACGTCGTAGGCGCGGACGGTCGGGTAGGCAGGGGTCGTGCCGATGACCGTGGTCGTCGCGCTCTTGCTGCCGGCCGCCACCGTGAGACTTGCCGAGATCTCCGGCGCGACCCCACCGATGGAGGGAAGCTTGCCGATCGCGTCAGCGTCCTCGAGGGTCAGCGTGTTCGTGGACGAGGCGCCCCCGCCGGTCGGGCTGATGGTCAATAGGTTCGTCCCGAGGCCCGCCAGCCGGGTCGTGATGTTGGAAGTCGTGCCCTGGCCGACGCCGACGAGGGCGACCACCGAGGCGACGCCGATGATGACTCCGAGCATGGTCAGGGCGGCGCGCAGGCGGCTCGTTCGGAGCCGGGAGAGCGAGAGGCGAAGGAGCTCGAGGAGGCTCATGCCACGACCCGGCCGTCGCGCAGATGGATCTGGCGGCTGGCCGACGCGGCGATGTCCGCATCGTGGGTGATGAGGACGATCGTCCGGCCAGTCGCGTTGAGCTCGTGGAGGAGCGCCATGACCTCGGCGCCCGCGTGGCTGTCGAGGTTGCCGGTCGGCTCATCGGCGAGGATCAACGCTGGTTCCGTGACGAGCGCTCGAGCCACGGCGACACGCTGCTGCTGGCCGCCGGACAGCTCGGTCGGTTCGTGGTCCAGGCGATCGCCCATCCCGAGCCGTTCGAGAGCCGCCTTGGCACGGGCGGCCCGGTCGCGCCGCGAGACGCCCTGGTAGAGGAGCGGCGTCGCGACGTTGTCGAGCGCGCTGGTCCGTGGCAGGAGGTTGTATGACTGGAAGACGAAGCCGATGCTCCGGCTGCGCAGCTTGGCCAGGCCGTCGTCGTCGAGCTGCGCCACCGGCGAGCCGGCCAGGCGGTAGGCGCCGCTCGTCGGGCGGTCGAGGCAGCCGAGGATGTTCATCATCGTGGTCTTGCCGGAGCCTGAGGGTCCGACGATCGCGACGAATTCACCGGGCTGGACCTCAAGGCTGACGTCGGCCAGCGCGGGCACCTCCATCCGGCCCATGGCGTACACGCGGCCGACGTGGTCGAGGGAGATGATCGCCTCGCTCATCGTCTAGTTCCCGATCCCGCGGCGGCCGTTGCCGCCCCCGCCCCCGCCGAAGCCGCCGCCTGGGATCGCGCCACCGAACCCACCGGTCGTGGGCGTCGTCGCGTTCTGGGGCGTGTTGACCCCGGTCACGACCTGCTCGCTGTCGCTCAGGCCGCTCTTGATCTCGGCCGTCGTGTTGGTGATCAGCCCGACCTGGACCGGCTGGGCGGTCGGCGTGCCATCCGCGCCGAGGAGCAGAACCGAATAGTTGCCCGCCGTGCCGCGCAACGCGGCGGCCGGGACGGTCATGACGTTGGTCGCGCTGTCGATCGTGATCGTGACGTCGGCCGTCATCCCCGCACGGACCGTGGCAGGGACGTCCTGGAGCGAGACCGTGACCGCATATGAGACGACGCCACCGGTCGTGTTGCCGGCCGCCGTCGGGGCGATGGCCGTGACCTTGCCGGTGACCTGGGCGTCGACCGCGCCGATGGCGACGGTCGCGGCCTGGCCGACGGCCATCGACGCGAGATCGCTCTCGACCACGTCGGCCGTCACGTCGAACGTGGCGGCATCGATGACGATCACGTCGCCGGACGGAGCGACGAGGCCCTTGACGATGTTGACGGTCGTGACGATGCCGGCGATCGGTGCCTTGATCGTAGCGAGCTTGATCTGGGTCAGGAGGTCGTTGCGCGTCTGGGTCGCGCTGGACACCTGGGTCTTGGCGTTGTTGACCGCCATGGTCGTCTGTCGGATGGTCGCCGTCGTGGTCGCGGCGGCGCGATCGGTGTTGGCGATGCGCAGGGCGATGTTTGCATTGGCGAGCGCGATCGTGGCGTCGGCAAGCTGGCGGCGGAGGTCGGCGGTGTCGGCGGTCGCGAGGACCTGGCCGGTCTTGACCGTGTCGCCGACCTTGACCTTCAGGTCCGTCACGGTCCAGGTCGTGGAACCGGTGCCGGTCGTGGCGCTGGCGAGATGGGCCGGACTGCCGAACGCGACGCCGTAGGAGCTGCTGGCGGCCACCGTGCCGGTCGCCGCGACATCGTGGGTCACGTCGCCGGTCGTGACGGCGCCCGTCAGGTACTGCGTGGTGGAGGCGGCGCTCGTCGGCAGGCCCCCGGCCGCGACGAAGATAGCACCGACCCCGACCGCCGCCAGTCCGACGATGGCGAGGATCTTCCGTTTCATGGATGCCTCCGCTGACCGCGCAAAGAGCGCCATGCACCGACGCTCCGACTCGTCATTCAGCGCGCAGCGTCTGAGACATGCATGAGAAGGGGGCGGCCCGGCGTCGGGCCATGACTGCATCACGCAGGATGTCCGACCGCGACGCCCCGGCCCCCGACGTAGCATCGCTACGTGGACCTGCCGCCCGAACCTCCTGCTCTTGAGCCCCATGACGGCCCGCGCCGCCGACCACGCCGCGCCGCGCCCGGCATCGAGCAGCTGCCCTGGCGTCGCCTGGTCAACCCGTTCCGGCCCGTCGAGCTCCTGTCGGCCGATCACCTCGAGGCGATCCACCTGGCCTCGCTCCGGGTCCTGGCCGAGATCGGAGTCGAGGTCCTCGGCGACCGCGCCCTGGACGCCTTCGCTTCGGCCGGCGCGACCGTCGACCGATCGACGCGCCGGGTCCGACTCGACCCCAGTCACGTCGAGGCCCTGATCGCGACGGCCCCGTCCACCTTCCGGCTCCACGCCCGGAATCCCGAGCGCGACCTCCTGTTCGGTGGCGCCAACCTGGTCTTCGGGGCCGTCGGCGGGCCGGCCTTCGTCAGCGATCTCGACCGCGGCCGGCGGGCCGGCACCTTCGCCGACTTCGTCGAGTACGTCCGGATCATCGGCGCCCTGGATGTCATCCACCAGGAGGGCGGCGGCCCGCTCGAGCCCAATGATCTGCCGGTCGAGACTCGCCACCTCGACATGTACCGGACATTCGCCGTCGAGCTCGACAAGACGTGGCAATGCCTGGGGTTCGGTGCCCGCCCGGTCCAGGATGCCCTCGACGTCGTCGAACTGATCCGGGGAGTGGACAGTGACACCCTCGTCCGTGAGCCGTCGCTGATGACCGTCATCAACACCAACTCACCGCTTCGCCTGGACGGCCCGATGGGCGACGGCCTGATGGAGATGGCGCTCCACGGCCAGCCGGTCGTCGCCACGCCGTTCACGCTGGCGGGTGCCATGAGCCCGGTCTCGCTGGCCGGGGCGCTGGCGCAGCAGAACGCCGAAGCCCTGTTCCTCGTCGCCCTCGCCCAGGTCGTCCGACCGGGCGCGCCGATGGTCTACGGTGCCTTCACCTCGAATGTGGACATGCGGACGGGCGCGCCGGCGTTCGGCACGCCGGAGTCGGTCAAGGGCGCCCTGGCGAGCGGCCAGCTGGCTCGCCGCTACGGCCTGCCGTGGCGCTCCTCCAACACGACTGCCTCGAACGTCGTCGACGCCCAGGCCGCCTACGAATCGGAGATGGCCGTGTGGGGTGCCGTGATGGGCGGGGTCAACCTGCTGTACCAGGGCGCCGGCTGGCTCGAGGGTGGGCTGACCGCGTCGTTCGAGAAGCTCATCATCGATGCCGAGATCCTCCAGATGATGTCCGAGGTGCTCCAGCCCCTGGCGGTCGACGAGGCCAGCCTCGGCTTCGATGCCATCGCGGCCGTCGGCCCGGGCGGCCACTTCTTCGGGACCGCGCACACGCTCGAGCGGTACGAGACCGCGTTCTATCGGCCGCTGGTGTCGGACTGGCGCAACTTCGAGACGTGGCAGGCGGACGGGGAGCGGACGGCGACCGAGCGCGCCAACGCGATCTGGAAGCGGTTGCTGGCGGAGGCCGTCCCGCCCCCGCTTGACCCGGCCGTCGTCGAGGCGCTGGATGCCTTCATCGAACGCCGCAAGCGCGAGATCGCGGCCGGGTCCTGACGGTCCCAGACTGACGATTTCGCGGGTACGCAACGGCCCACCGTGGCGTATCATGCGGTCCCGGAACATCCCATTCGAGCCGTACGGCGGACAGGACTGTCGCCGTCCCACCCGTGACGCCGGTCAGCCGGCAGGTGCGGGGCCTCGGGAGGACATGGGGTGTGGAGACCCGGGCAGCGAGGGGTGTGGCCATGCCAGCGTTGGCGGATCGATCGTCGGGGGCGACGCCCGCAGGGAGGGTGTCAGTAGCGCGCGGACTCCATGCGGCCTATGCCCGGGAACGTCTCGAAGAGGTCATCCGGGCGATCGTCGAGGATGCGCTCAGTCCGAGCCAGACGGACCTGTTGCCGTGGCGCGATGAGACCCTCTTCGAGGACGAGCTGGGCGCCGCGGTTCGCGACATCACCGACGCGACCAACGTCCTACTCGTGGCACGCTTGACCGACCTGCTGGACACCGCGCCCCCGACACTGGTCGGACGCCTCGCCGCCGCGCCGCGCTTCTCCGACCTGGCGTGACGGACCCATCCCCGCGGGCACACGTCGTCATCGTCGGCGGCGGGTTTGCCGGAGTCGCCTGCGCCCGGAAGCTGGCCGCCAGCAAGGACCTGCGGGTCACCCTCATCGACAAGAACGACTACCACCAGTTCCAGCCACTCCTGTACCAGGTCGCGACGTCGATGCTCGCCGCCGACGACATCGCGTACCCGCTGCGCAAGATCGCGGCGGAGTTCGAGGCATTCGAAGCGAAGCGGGGCGAGGTGGTCGCCATCGACCCCGTCGCCCGGACCGTGACCACGAGCACCGGCGAGACGTATGCGGCGGACTATCTCGTGCTGGCCGCCGGCTCGCAGCCGAATTTCTTCGGGACGCCCGGGGCTGAGCACACCTTCCCGCTCTACTCGCTCGATGACGCGGATCGCCTGAAGACGCGGATCATCCAGGCCTTCGAGGAGGCCGACCGCGACGGCACCCTCATCGACGAGGGTGCCATCGACTTCGTCGTCGTCGGCGGCGGACCGACCGGGGTCGAGGTCGCCGGCGCCCTGAGCGAGATGATCAACACCACGATGGTCCACGAGTTCCCCGCGCTCGCGCCGCGCGCCAAGGTCCACCTGGTCGACCATGGCAAGGAGCTCCTCAAGATGTTCGCCGACAAGGGTCATGCGTACGCGGCACGGATCCTGGAGAAGGACGGTGTCGATCTCCGGCTGGGGATCGGGGTGAGCGCCATCGGCCCGGGTCACGTGACCCTGTCGGACGGCACGACGATCAAGACCCGCTGCGTCATCTGGGGCGGGGGCCTGATGGCCGCCCCGATCGCGGCCGCCAGCGGGCTGCCGCAGGGCCGCGGCGGCCGGATCGATGTCGGCCCGGACTTCACGGTCGACGGGTTCCCGGGCGTCCTGGTCATCGGCGACGTGGCGAACATCCCGGCCAAGGACGGCAAGACCCACCCGCAGCTCGGCTCGGTCGCCTTGCAGAGCGGCAGCTGGGCCGCCAGGACCATCCTCGCCGACCGGCAAAACAAGACCGCCAAGCCGTTCTCCTATCTCGACAAGGGGACCATGGCGATGATCGGCCGGGGGGCGGCGGTCGCCCAGGTCAAGGGCGTCGAGCTGCACGGCAAGATGGCGTTCGCGGCCTGGCTGGGCGTCCACGCGGCGCTCATGACCGGCGGGAGCAACCGTGTTCACGCGTTCAGGAGCTGGGCGCGGGATTTCTTCGGCAGGGAGCGGGCGCCGGAAGCGCTCGATCGCAGCGGGACGGCCCGGATGGTCTGGGACGACGACGACGTCGACGAGCCGGTGGCTCCGAAGGTCGCCACCCACTGATACCTCGCGCACGAAGAGGCACTGGAGGAGACCTTGTCCAGCGACGGTCGTTACGACGTCATCATCATCGGGAGCGGGGCCGGCGGCGGCACGCTCGCGCGTCACCTGGCGCCGTCCGGCAAACGGATCCTCATCCTCGAACGCGGCGACTGGCTGCCGCGCGAGATCGAGAACTGGGATTCCAAGGAAGTCTTCGTCGAGAACCGGTACGTGCCGAAAGAGACGTGGTACGACCACAAGGACAAGCCGTTCCAGCCCGGCATCCACTACGCGGTCGGTGGCGCCACCAAGCTGTATGGCGCTGCGCTCTACCGCCTCCGTCCGCAGGACTTCGGGGAGCTGAAGCACCACGACGGGCTCTCGCCGGCGTGGCCGATCTCGTACGACGACATGGAGCCGTACTACACCAAGGCCGAACACCTGTACGAGGTCCACGGCAACCACGGCGAGGACGCCACCGAGGGCCACGCCAGCGCCCAGTACCCGTTTCCGGCCCTGACCCACGAGCCACGCATCCAACAACTCTCGGACGACCTGGAGCGGGCCGGCTACCACCCGTTCCACGCCCCGTGCGGAGTCCGGCTCCTCGAAGATGACCGGCCCAACAGCCGCTGTATCCGATGCCAGACCTGCGACGGGTTCCCGTGCCTGGTCCAGGCCAAGTCCGATGCCGAGATGCTCGGTGTGCGCCCCGCGCTCGAGCACCGCAACGTGAGCATCCGGACCCGGGCGATCGTCACCCGGCTCGAGACCAACGCGGCAGGCAGCGCGGTCGAACGGGTCATCGTCGAGCGTGACGACATCGAGGAGACGTACGACGCGGACATCGTCGTGATCTCGGCCGGTGCGGCCAACTCGGCCAAGATCCTGCTGGCGTCCGCCAACGAGCGTCACCCGAACGGCCTGGCCAACGGGTCCGACCAGGTCGGACGCAACTACATGTTCCACAACAGCGTCGCGGTCCTGGCGATCTCCAAGGAACCGAACCCGACGATGTTCCAGAAGACGCTTGGCGTGAACGACTTCTACTTCGGGATGACCGGCTTCGACTACCCGATGGGCAACATCCAGATGGTCGGCAAGTCGGACGCGGAGATGTTCAAGGGCGAGAAGCCGCTCCAGACCAAGCTCGCGCCGATGTTCTCGCTGAGCGACGTGGCGACCCATGCCGTTGACTTCTGGCTGTCGACCGAGGACCTGCCCGCGCCCGATAACCGGGTCACCCTGACGAGCGACGGCAAGATCCGGCTGACCTACACGCCCAACAACCAGGAGCCGAAGGACCGGCTCTACCACCAGCTCAAATCGATGCTCGGGCACCTCGGCATGCACCCGGATCATCTGCTGCCGCGGACCGGCTACCTCAAGAACGAGATCCCGATCGCGGGCGTGGCCCACCAGGCCGGGACCGTTCGGTTCGGGTCGGATCCGAAGACGTCCGTGCTGAACGTCGACTGCCGGGCGCACGAGGTGGACAACCTGTACGTCGTCGACACCAGCTTCTTCCCGAGCATCGGTGCGGTGAACCCAGCGCTCACCGCGATGGCCAACGCGCTCCGGGTGGGCGACCACCTGCTCGAACGACTCAAGTAGGACGAGGTCGCGGTGACGTGCAGGGCATCGGCTGATGGTCGACCGGAACGAGATCGGCGTCGTCTACGGCGCGGGTCTGGTGCAGGGCGTGGCACTCGTCACGTTCCCGGCTGCCAGTTCGATCCTGACCAGCCCGTCGTACTACGGGCTGACGAGCACCGCCTATGGCAGTCTGTTCCTGCCGCAGGCCGTGCTGGCGATCGTGGCCTCACTGATCGGCGCCGAGTTCGCCCGCGGGTTCGGGACGAAACGGGTCTTCCTGGCCGGCCTGACCGCGAATCTCGTGGCCATGGCACTGCTCTTCATCAGCCAGTTCTTCATCGGCGATACCAACCTGGCGTACGCGCTGCTGCTGCTCGCGACGACGAGTCTCGGGATCGGGTTCGGCCTGACCGTACCGGTCCTGAACCGGTACGCGGCGGCCTACTTCCCGGACCGGGTCGAGCGAGCGGTCCTGTACCTGAATGCGCTGCTCGGGCTCGGGACGGCGCTCGCTCCGGTGTTCGTCGCGCTGTTCGTGGGTCTTGGCTTCTGGTGGGGCCTGCCGGTCCTCGTCGTCGCGTTGCTGGCCGGGTTGCTGGCGCTGGCCATCGGCCTCCCGCTCCGGGTCGGGGCGGAGCCGTCACCGGAAGCAGCGGACGAGACGGGCGGCCAACGCGGGCGCCTCGTGCTGCCTTCGCGGTTCTGGATCTTCGCGGCGTTCGCGCTCCTCTACGGCATCGTCGAGACGCTCAATGGCAACTGGGCGGGACCGTTCATGACGTCCGCGCTCGGGGCCTCGGCGACCCAGGCCTCACTCGCGCTGACGACGTTCTGGGCGATGGTCACCGTGGGCCGGGTCCTGTTCGCGGCGATCGAGCGGTCGTTCCCGGAGGCTCGGACGTACCGGCTGCTGCCGTTCGTGGCGGCGATCGCCTTCGTGCTGACCGCCAGCCTGTCGACCGGCGACACCAGCGCCGGCATCCTGGCCTTCGGGCTGGCGGGGCTCGGCTGTTCCGCGCTCCTGCCGCTGACGCTCGGCTTCGGGCAGCAGGAGATGACGTCGATCGCGACGTTCACGGCCGGCGGCCTGATCGCGTTCTATCAGCTCGGCTATGGCTTGGCGGCCTTCGGCGTCGGACCGCTCCAGGACGACCTGGGCCTGAGCCTGGCCACGATCTACCGGGCGGCAGCTGTCGTGGCGATGGCCATGGGTGTGCTGTCCTTCGTCGTGATCCGCGGACGCCGTCCGGCGCTCGCCTGACCAGCCATCGCATCTGACCCACCGGAGGTTCACCACACATGTCACTCGAGAACAAGGCGGCCATCGTCACCGGCAGCGATAGCGGCATCGGCCGCGCCATCGCGCTGGAGCTCGCCCGCCAGGGCGCCGCGGTCACGATCAACTACCACAAGAACGAGGACGCGGCCCTCGCCACCAAGAAGGAGATCGAGGACGCCGGTGGGCGCGCCCAGATCATCCAGGCCGACGTGTCGAGCGTGGCCGACCTCCAGAAGCTGGTCGACGGGACCGTGGCGGCCTTCGGGCGGCTCGACATCCTGGTCAACAACGCCGGGATGGAGACGCGGACGTCGACCCTCGACACCACCGAGCACCAGTTCGACATGGTCATCGCGATCGATCTCAAGAGCGCCTTCTTCGGCGTGCAGCTGGCGGCCAAGCAGATGATCGCCCAGGGCGGCGGCGGCCGGATCATCAATATCAGCTCCATCCACGAGGACTGGCCGATGCCCGGCAACGCGCCCTACTGCCTGGCCAAGGGCGGGGTCCGGATGCTGACCCGAACCGCGGGCGTCGAGCTCGCGCCGCATGGGATCACGGTGGTCGGCGTCGCGCCCGGCGCTGTCCACACGCCGATCGACGAGGTCACCCTGTCCGACCCGGTGGCCAAGGCGAAGCTGGAGAGCGCGATCCCGATCGGCCGCGTGGCGGAACCGACCGAGATCGCCTATCTCGTGGCGTTCCTCGCGTCGGACCAGGCGTCGTACAGCACGGCCACCACGTTCGTCGCCGACGGCGGGATGATGCAGGCGAGCGTCGGGCTCTGATCCGATGACCACAGCGACCGAGCGGCCCGACCGACCCGCCGACGGCGAACCCGCGCTCGCGCGGAACGTGGGCGCCGCCGTGCCCGCCGGGGCGGTGACGCCCGGCAGCCATGATCGCCTCGGCGCCACGGTCACGGCCGGCGGCGTGGACTTCGCGGTCTTCGCCAAGCGTGCCACCGGCGTCGAGCTCGTCCTGTTCGACTCGATGGAGGACGAACTCCCGGCACGCGTCGTCACCCTCGACCCGGCCCGGGATCGGACAGGGGATTACTGGCACGTGCACGTCCCGGGGATCGGGCACGGCCAGCTGTACGGCTACCGGGTCGATGGACGGTGGGCGCCGCACGACGGCCTCCGCTTCGATGCCACCAAGGTGCTCCTTGACCCGTACGGGCGTGGCGTCGCGACGCCCGCGGCCTACCGTCGGATCGAGGCCGGCGACCCGACCGACGGCGCCCTGCCGATGAAGAGCGTCGTCGTCGACGGCAGCACGTACGACTGGGAGGGCGACCAGCGCATCGAGCGGCCGTTCCGCCAGACCATCATCTACGAGGCCCACGTGGCCGGTTTCACCGCGGACCCGAGCTCCGGTGTGGCGCTCGAGCGACGCGGCACCTACGCGGGCTTCATCGAGCGCATCCCGTACCTGGTCGATCTCGGCATCACGGCCGTGGAGCTCCTCCCGGTCTTCGCCTTCGACCGGCTGGCCGCGCCGACCGGGCTGGTCAACTACTGGGGCTACCAGCCGGTCGCCTTCTTCGCCCCGCACCAGGCCTATGCCAGCCGGTCGGGCGCCGGCCCGGAGACCGCGGTCGACGAGTTCCGCGACCTCGTCAAGGCCCTCCACCGGGCCGGCATCGAGGTCATCCTCGACGTCGTCTACAACCACACCGCGGAGGTCGGTGCGGATGGCCCGACATTCGGCTTCCGCGGATTCGCCAACGACACCTACTACCTGCTCGATGGCGACGGCGGCTATCTTGACTACAGCGGCACCGGCAACACGTTCAACACCAACAATCCGATCGTCCGCCGGCTCATCGTCGACAGCCTCCGCTACTGGGTCCAGGAGATGCACGTCGACGGCTTCCGGTTCGATCTGGCGGCGGTCCTGTCACGCGATGAGACCGGTCTGCCGATGACCGACCCGCCCGCGCTCTGGGACATCGAGACCGACCCGGCGCTGGCCGGCACGAAGCTCATCGCCGAGGCATGGGATGCCGGCGGCCTGTACGAAGTCGGCAGCTTCGTCGGCGACCGCTGGTCGGAGTGGAACGGCCGCTTCCGTGACGACGTGCGGGCCTTCGTCAAGGGCGATCGCGGGATGGTCCGGACGATGAGCCAGCGCTTCCTCGGCAGCCCGGACATCTACGGCCACAAGCACCGCGAACCGGGCGCCAGCATCAATTTCGTGACCTGCCACGACGGATTCACGCTCAACGACCTCGTCTCGTACGACACCAAGCACAACGAGTCGAACGGCGAGGCCAACCGCGACGGCAGTGACCAGAACCTGAGCTGGAATTGTGGCGTGGAGGGCCCGACCGACGATCCGGCCATCGAGGCACTGCGTCGGCGCCAGATCCGGAACTTCCTGGTGTTCGACCTGCTCGCGCTCGGGGCGCCGATGCTGCTGATGGGCGACGAGGTCCGCCGGACACAGGGCGGCAACAACAACGCCTACGGCCACGACGACCCGACGAGCTGGTTCGACTGGACCGACGTGGTGCGTCACGCCGACCTCCATCGGTTCACACGAGCACTCATCCGCATCCGCCGGCGGGTCTCCACGCTGCTCGATGTGCCCGATGATGCGGGCCTCCTGGATCTGCTCCGCGACGCCTCGTTCGAGTGGAGCGGTGTACAGGTCGGGCAGCCCGACATGGGCGACGACTCGCACAGCGTCGCGCTGACGCTGCGATCGGATGCCGGCGCCCTGCACCTCATCTTCAACGCCTGGTGGGAGCCGCTCGAGTTCGAGCTGCCGTCACCGGATGTCAGCGCGGGTGCCTGGCGGCGGATCATCGACACGAGCCTCGACTCGCCCGACGACATCGTCGACGACCTCGGCGTCGCGACCGAAGTCGCTGGTGCGACCTATGGCGTGGGGCCGCGCTCGGTGGTCCTGCTCGCCGCGCGTCGGGCGCCGGACGGTGCCGCCCAAGGGAGGAAGCCATGATCGGCGCCGAGCGGAAGCGGATGGAGGACGCTGGCCACCCGGAGAACGGCTGGCACGAGGCAAGTCCCTGGTACGAGTGGGGGCCGTACTTGGCCGAACGCGCGTGGGGGTCCGTGCGCGAGGACTACACCGCCGGCGGCGACGCATGGAATTCCTTCCCGCACGACCACGCCCGGTCGCGCGCCTACCGCTGGAACGAGGACGGCATGGCCGGCCTGACCGACGTGTTCAACCGGCTGTCGCTGGGCCTGGCGCTGTGGAACGGCAAGGACGCCATCCTCAAGGAACGGATGTTCGGGTTGACCAACCAGGAGGGCAACCACGGCGAAGACGTCAAGGACTACTGGTGGTACATGGACGCCGTGCCCAGCAGTGCCTGGCTGCGCTGGCGCTACCACTACCCGCAGGTGGCGTTCCCGTACGAGGACCTCATCGAGGGGAACCGGGCGCGCACGAAGTTCGAGCCCGAATTCGAGTTGCTCGACACCGGTGCGTTCGATGATGACCGCTACTGGGTCGTCGAGGTCCACTACGCGAAATCGACCCCGACCGATGTCCTGATGCGGATCGTCATCCGCAACCGGGCGCCCGAGGAGGCGACGCTCCACGTGCTCCCGACGCTGTGGTTCCGCAATGAGTGGTCATGGAATCCCGCCGGCGGCAAGCCAGGTCTGACTGCCTCGCCGGGCGGCACGAGCATCCAGGCCACGCACGCGGACCTCGGCGACTACACGCTCGAGGTCGGTTCGGCGCCTGACGGGTCCCGGCCCAAGCTCCTGTTCTGCGAGAACGAGACGAATCTCGCCCGGATCGACGGTGTGCCGTCGCTCACGCCCTACCCCAAGGACGGCATCAACGACCACGTCGTCAGCGGGGCGCCGACGGTCAACCCGGAGGGCGCCGGCACCAAGGCCGCCGCCTGGTACCAGGTCACCGTGCCTGCCGGCGGCTCCGCCGAACTCCGCCTGCGTCTCCACCGGACCGGCAAGGCGGGCTCAGCCCTGCGCAACGCCGGTGACGCCGCGATCGTGCCGCAACCTGAGGTCAAGGAAGCGAACCCGCTGGGCACGTCCTTCGCGGCGTTGATGCGACGGCGCGAAGCCGAGGCGGACGAGTTCTACGAGGACCTCCGGCGCGAAGGCGGGACCGACGACGAGCAACTGGTCATGCGCCAGGCGTTCGCCGGGATGTTGTGGAGCAAGCAGTACTACGGCTACAACGTCGCGCGCTGGCTCGATGGCGATCCTGGCCTGCCGCCGCCCCCGTCCGAGCGAAAGACCGGCCGCAACGCCGACTGGCGCCACTTCGACGCCGCCGACATCCTGTCGATGCCCGACCCGTGGGAGTACCCGTGGTTCGCCGCCTGGGACCTCGCGTTCCACTCGGTCACGCTCGCCCACATCGACCCGGCCTTCGCCAAGTACCAGCTGCTGCTGATGTGTCGCGAGTGGTTCCAGCATCCGGCCGGCGCCCTGCCCGCCTACGAGTGGTCGTTCGACGACGTGAACCCGCCGGTCCATGCCGGCGCGGCGCTCCTCGTCTACCAGATCGACGGCGGCACGGACACCGCCTTCCTGAAGCGCATCTTCCACAAGCTGTTGCTCAACTTCACGTGGTGGCTCAACCGCGAGGACAAGGAAGGCAACGACCTGTTCTCGGGCGGGTTCCTGGGGCTCGACAACATCGGCGCCTTCGACCGCTCGCATCTGCCCGCCGGCGCGGAGCTGGAGCAGTCGGACGCGACGGCCTGGATGTTCTACTACTGCCTGTCGATGCTCCGGATCGCGACCGTGCTGGCCGACGAGGACCCGGCCTACGACGACCTGATGACGACATTCCTGGAGCACGCCGTGCGGATCGGCGCGGCGATGAACCGGAGCGGTCTGTGGGACGAGAAGGACGGCTTCTTCTACGACGCCTTGCGGCTGGCCGACGGGGAAACCGTCCCCATCAAGGTCCACTCGATGGTTGGCGTCATCCCGCTCCTCCCATCCTCGATGGTGCCGGCCCGGATCGTCGCCCGCGGCCAGGCGCTCGGCAAGCGGTTCGCCCGCTTCCTCGAGGGGATGCAGATCTCGGAGGAGCGGCTGCGCGAGGGCGGCTACGTCAGCGGGCGGGCGGGGCGCGAGACCACCTTGATCAGCGTCGTCCCGCCGGCACAGCTTGGCAAGCTCCTGACGGAGCTGTTCTCCGAGGAGGGCTTCCTGTCGCCGCATGGTCTCCGCGCCGTCTCGCGGCGGCACAAGGACGCGCCGTTCAAGCTCGATCTTGGCGGGCTGACCGCGGAGGTCGACTATGAGCCGGGCGAATCGACGTCCGGGCTGTTCGGTGGCAACTCCAATTGGCGCGGTCCGGTCTGGTTCCCGACCAACTACATGGTCATCCAGGCGCTCTGGAACTGGGATGCCTGGCTGGGCAACGAGTTCAAGGTCGAATACCCGACCGGCTCGGGCAACGAGCTCCGGCTGCGTGACATCGCGGACGACCTGGCTCGCCGCCTGATCTCGATCTGGCTGCCCGACGCGTACGGCCGCCGCCCGGTGTACGGCACGATCGCCAAGTACGAGCACGACCCGGACTGGCAGGGCGTGCTCCAGTTCCACGAGTATTTCCACGGCGACACGGGAGCCGGCATCGGAGCCTCGCACCAGACCGGCTGGACCGGTCTCGTCGCTCACCTCATCTGTCGGGGTGGCGCCCTCGACATCGCCCGCGTCGACGCCGAGAAAGACCAGCAGACGGCGACGCCGGGCGCCCCCCAAGCCCGGTAGCACGCCGCCCAGCCAGCTGACGAGAGGAGGTCGCCGATGGACGCCGAAACGTTATCCCGCATCCAGTTCGCCTTTACCATCAGCTTCCACTTCATCTTCCCGCCCCTGTCGATGGGGCTGGGGCTGATGCTGGTCATCATCGGTCTCATCTACGTCCGGACGAAGGACCCGAAGTGGCGGCGCCTGTCGTTCTTCTGGGTCAAGGTCTACGGCCTGATCTTCGCCCTGGGCGTCGCCACGGGCGTCGTCCAGGAATTCGAGTTCGGGATGAACTGGGCGGACTACTCGCGGTTCGTCGGCAACGTGTTCGGCAGCCTGCTGGCGGCGGAGGGCGTCTTCGCCTTCTTCCTCGAGGGTGGGTTCCTGGGGCTGATGCTGTTCGGCGGGAACCGGCTGGGGCCGCGGCTGTGGCTGTTCTCGATCTTCATGGTCGTCTTCGGGGCTCATTTCAGCGCGCTGTGGATCATCATGGCCAACTCCTGGATGCAGACCCCACAGGGCTTCACGATCGCCCAGACTCCGGCGCCCGCTCGGGCCGTGATGACTGACTTCTGGCAGGTGGTGTTCACGCCGTCGTTCATGCCCCGGCTGATGCACGTGTTCATGGCGTCGTGGACGGTCGGCGCGGCGCTGATGACCAGCGTGAGTGCCTGGTACATCCTGAAGAAGCGGCATCTCGACCTGGCCAAGTCGAACCTGAAGGTCGCCCTGCCTGCGTTCATCCTGTTCGCGACGGCCAACATCTTCATCTTCGGCCCGAACCAGGCCATCGAGGTGACCGGTCAGCAGCCGCTCAAACTGGCCTCGATGGAGGGGTTGTGGCAGAGCACATCGTGCGCGCGGATGTACCTGGTCGGCTGGGTCGATGTGGAGACCCAGACCACGACGGGCATCTCCGTCCCGTGCCTGCTGAGCTTCCTCGCCTACCAGGACATCAACGCCACGGTCAAGGGCATCGACTCCTTCGCGCCCGATCCGATCCCGCCGGTCAATCTCCTGTTCCAGGCCTACCACTACATGCTTGGGGTCGGGTCGCTGCTCGTCCCGATCGGGTTGCTGGGCGGGCTGTGGTTCCTGTGGAAACGCCGGTTATACGAGTCGCGCGTGGTCCTGTCGCTGCTGGTCCTGACCGTGTTCATGGGCGAGACGGCGATCACGGCCGGCTGGTGGACCGCCGAGATCGGTCGCCAGCCATGGATCGTCTACAACGTTCTGGCCACAGCCGACGGGGTGTCCCCGGTGTTGACCGGGCTGGACGTCGCCCTATCGCTCGGGATGTTCGTCGGGCTGTACGCGCTGCTGCTCGTGCTGTTCCTGTTCCTGCTCAACCGCAAGATCCAGGCCGGACCGGAGGAGCTGGAGGAGGTGGAGACCACCGATGTCGGCAGCCTGCCCGATACGTTCCGGGACATCTTCAGCCGGAGCCGGCGGGCCGCTGACCTGGGAGACGAGCCATGACCCTCAACGACATCTGGTTCGTGCTGTTCCTCGTCATCATCGCTGGCTACCTGATCCTCGACGGGTTCGATATGGGCGTCGGCATCCTGCTTCTGCCCCTGGCCCGAACCGATGTCGAGCGGCGGACGTTCCTCAACAGCATCGGCCCCGTCTGGGACGGCAACGAGGTCTGGCTGGTGCTCGCCGGCGGCGTCTTGTTCGCCGTCTTCCCGCTCGCCTACGCCTCGCTCTTCTCCGGCCTGTACCTCGCGTTCATGCTCGTCCTGCTGGTCATGATCCTGCGCACGGTCGCTCTCGAGTTCCGCTCCAAGGAGGAGGGCACCCGCTGGCGGCGGACCTGGGACACGGTCTTCTGCCTGGCGTCGCTCGGCCTGGCGCTGCTGCTTGGGATCGCCTTCGGCAGCATCGTGTCCGGCCTGCCGGTGGACGCCAACGGGAACATAGCCGGCGATCTCATCGGCCTGCTGACGCCGTTCGCCGTGCTGGTCGGCGTGACGACCGTCGCTATGTTCTCGATCCAGGGCGGGATCTACCTGCTGATCAAGACCGAGGGTGATCTCCACGACCGGATCGCCCGGACCGTGCCGCGGATCATGGCCGGCTTCTTCGTGCTCAACACGCTCGTGGTCATCGCGATGGTCCTGTTCCACCAGCAGATCACGGAGCGCTACCTCAGCGACATCTGGCCGGTCATCTTCCCGGCCGGGGCGCTGGTCGCCCTCGCGGGGGCGTGGATCTACGTCCGGCGCGGTCTGGCGTTCCGGGCCTTCCTATGCTCGTCGGCGATGATCGCGCTGTTGCTCGTGTCGGGTGGGATCGGGCTGTACCCGGCCCTCATCCCATCCACGCTCGATCCCGCGTACAACCTGACGATCTTCAATGCCGCTTCGGCGGACAACACGCTCGTGATCGCCCTGATCATCGCGCTCATCGGGATGCCGTTCGTGCTCCTGTACACGACCGGCGTCTACTACATCTTCCGGGGCAAGACGGTCGTCGACTCGCACGGCTACTAGGCCGGCGATCGCCTCGCGGATGACCCGGGCGGGCCAGCGGGTCGTCACCCCCGGCGACCGGCTGTTGCGCCACGCGCCGGGCGCGCGGGGCCGGCTGGCGGTCGGGATCGGGTTTGGGTTCCTGGCGGCCGTGGTCGTGGTCGGGCAGGCCTATCTCATGGCTATGGTCGTGGCCGATGTCTTCCTGGGTGGGGGATCGCTGGGGTCAGTGGCGGTCCCGCTGGGCGCCATCGCGGTCCTGGCCTTGGTACGGGCGCCCCTGCTGCTGGCGGCCGATGGGTTGGCCCAGGGGGCGTCGGGCCGGATCAAGGCTGCGCTGCGGGCGGACCTGACGGCGCAGCTCTTCGCCCTCGGGCCGGCCTGGACCGGCCGGGAGCGCAGCGGCGAGCTCAGCAGCGTGTTGACCGACGGGTTGGCCGCCATCGACGCGTACGTCACGTCGTTCCAGCCTGCGCGCGCCCTGGCGGCGGCGGTGCCGGTCCTCGTCCTGGTGGCGGTCTTCATCGTGGATCCGCCAACGACCCTCGTGCTGCTGTTCACCGGACCGATCCTGGTCCTGCTGCTCGGATTCATCGGCGGCCGTGCTCGAGTGATCACTGAACGACGATTCGCCGAGGTCCGCTGGCTGAGCGCGTTCTTCCTGGACATGCTCGGCGGTCTCGCGACGCTCAAGATGTTCGGGCGGAGCGCCGAACAGGTCGGCACCATCCGGGCGATCAGCCGCCAGTACGGCGATACGACGATGGAGGTCCTGCGGACCGCCTTCCAGACCTCGCTCGTGCTGGAGTGGGGGGCGGCCGTCGCTGTGGCGCTGGTCGCGGTCGAGATCAGCCTCCGGCTGATGGCGGGGTCGATCGCGTTCGATCGCGCGCTGGCGGTGCTCATCATCGTGCCGGAGTTCTTTCTGCCCCTTCGATCGCTGGCGACGCGCTATCACTCGGGGGCGGCCGGACGGGCCGTCGCCGAGCGCGCCTTCGCGATCCTGGACGAGCCGCTGCCACCGGGCAAGAGCCGGCTGGCCGGCCCGTCAGGGACGGCGGGTGCAGAGATCCCCGCCGATCGCGAGATCAGCTTCGTCGGGGTGACGGTCACCTATCCGGGCCGAATGGTGCCGGCGCTGGACCGGCTGGAGCTGACCATCCCCTCGCGCGGCGTCCTGGCCCTCGTCGGTGCGACCGGCGCCGGCAAGACCACGCTGGCGAACCTCCTGCTTCGGTTCATCGAACCCGACGCAGGCACGATCACCGTGGGCGACGTCCCGCTGGCGGCGATCGACCTCGCGGCGTGGCGAGCGACCGTCGCCTGGGTGCCCCAGCGCCCGCACCTGTTCCACGGCACGGTCGCCGACAACCTTCGCCTGGCCCGACGCGACGCGAGCGACGCGGAACTGGTGACGGCCGCACGAGAAGCCGGCGCCGACACGTTCCTCGCCGCCCTGCCGGCAGCCTACGGCACGCCCATCGGTGAAGGCGGCGTGCGCCTGAGCGGCGGCCAGCGCCAGCGTCTCGCGATCGCGCGGGCGTTCCTGGCCGATGCCCGGCTGGTCATCCTCGACGAGGCGACGTCGCATCTCGATGTCGTCAGCGAGGCCGTCATCCGCGACGCCGTGACCCGCCTGGCGGCGAGCCGGACGGTGCTCGTGGTGTCGCACCGGCTCCGGTTCGTCGACACGGCCGATGTCGTCGTGGTGCTCGATGGCGGCCGGGTGGTCGAGGCCGGCGCGCCGGCCACCCTGGCCGGGCGCGACGGGCCGTACCGTCGGCTGCTCGCTGCCGCGGCGACGACCGACGAGGACGCGTCATGACGATCTTCCGGCGCCTCTTCGGGCTGATGGCGACCCGGCGGCGCTGGATCGCTATCGGGGCGCTGCTCGGGTTCCTCGCCGTCGGCTCGAACGTGGCGCTCATGGCCGCGTCGGCCTACCTCATCTCCAAGGCCGCGCTCATCACCAACGTGGCCGAGGTCGCGCTCGTCATCACCAGCGTCCGCGTCCTGGCCATCGCCCGGGCGACCTTCCGCTATCTCGAGCGCTACGTGACCCATCGGGCGACGTTCGAGATCCTGGCCGACCTGCGCGCCTGGTTCTACGCCTCCATCGAGCCGTTGGCGCCCGCCCGCCTGACCGACCGCCGGAGTGGCGACCTCCTGGCCCGGATCGTGGCTGACATCGAGACCCTCGAGGACTTCTACGTCCGGGTCATCGTCCCGCCGGTCGTGGCAGTGCTCGTCACGATCCTCGGCGGGATCCTGCTCGGGGTCTTCGCGCCGACCGCCGCGATCGCGCTGGCCGCGTTCCTGGCCCTCGCCGGGGTCGTGCTCCCGCTCGTCGCCCGCCGCCTGTCGCGCCGACCGGCCGTGGCCAGCATCGCCACCCGCGGCGAGTTGACGGCGATGCTCGTCGACGAGATCGGCGGCCTGGCGGACCTCATCGCGCTCGATCGCGCGGCGGCCCATCGCGAGCGTGTGCTGGCGCTCGGCACCGAGCTCGACCTCGCCACTGACCGGCTGGCGATGGTCCGGGCCGGGACGACCGCGCTGGCGGCCACGGTCGCCAGCCTGGCCGGCGTCGCCGTGCTGGTCATCGGCATCGGGCTCGTCCGCGCCGGCCAGCTCGACGGCGTCTTCCTCGCGCTCCTGCCGCTGGCCGCCGTGGCGTGCTTCGAGGTCATCGGCCCACTCGCCCAGGCATTCACGCTCGAGGATGCCAACGAGGCGGCCGCGCGCCGACTGTTCGAGCTGACCGACGCCGAGCCCGCGGTGATCGAGGCGTCCAACGCCGCCGACACGCCAGCCGACCCCGATGACCATACCATCGAGATCCGCGACCTCCGCTTTCGCTACGCACCCGACGAACCGTGGGTCTTCAATGGTCTCAGCCTGACCATCCCTTCCGGGACCAGCCTCGCCATCGTCGGGCCGAGCGGCGCGGGCAAGTCGACGCTGGTCAATCTCCTGCTCCGGTTCTGGGACTACGAGGCGGGCTCGATCCGGCTCGGTGGTCGCGAGCTGCGTGACATCCCGGTCGAGGATGTCCGGGCCATGCTCGGCGTCGTGCCGCAGGACATCCACCTGTTCAACGCCACGATCCGCGACAACCTCGCCGTCGCGGACGCCGATGTCACCGACGGACGGATCGAGGCCGCCTGCCGGATGGCCAAGGTCCACGACTTCATCACGACCTTGCCCGCCGGCTACGCCACCCGCGTCGGCGAGAACGGGCTGCTGCTCAGCGGCGGCGAGCGCCAGCGTCTCGCCATCGCCCGCGCGATCATCAAGGACGCCCCGATCCTCATCCTCGACGAAGCCACGGCCAACCTCGACGTCGCCACCGAGCGGGACCTGATGGCGTCACTCGGGCCATGCATCGCCGGCCGCACGACGCTGGTCATCTCGCATCGGGCCGGCGTCGCCGGAGCCATGGACCGTACCGTCAGGCTCGTCGATGGGCGACTCCGGGATCGACCCTGAGCAGGTGGCTCGCGGGAGGTCTCGCGCCGTACGATACGTCGATGGCTGATCCGTCCTCGGGGACCGACTTGATCGATCGGATCCGTGCGAACGTCATCGGCGAGGGCGAGGCCGTCGTTGGACCGTTCGGCCTCCGTCGGGTGACCTATGCCGATTACACGGCGTCAGGCCGCTCCCTGGCGTTCATCGAGGACTTCATCCGCGAAGCCGTCCTGCCGCTCTATGGCAACACGCACACGGAATCGTCGGGAACCGGTCTGCAGACCACGCGCTTCCGTGAAGACGCCCGGCGGATCATCCGCGACGCAGTCGGGGCAACCGCCGCCGAGCATGCGGTCCTGTTCACCGGTTCGGGATCGACCGGTGCGATCGACAAGTTGATCGATTGCCTCGAGATCCGACTGCCCGCCGACCTCGACGCCCGGTATAGCCTGAGCGCCCGGATCCCAGCCGACGAGCGCCCGGTCGTGTTCATCGGGCCGTACGAGCATCACAGCAACGAGCTGCCGTGGCGCGAATCGCTGGCCGACCTGATCGTCATCCCGGAGGATCGCGATGGCCGGGTCGATCTCGCCGCCCTTGAACGCGCCCTGGTCGCGAATGTCGGCCGGTCGCTCAAGATCGGATCATTCTCGGCAGCCTCGAACGTGACCGGGCTGCTGACCGACACGCGGGCGATCTCGGTCCTGCTCCATCGGCATGGCGCGCTGTCGTTCTGGGACTTCGCCGCGGCCGCGCCATACGTGCCCATCTCGATGGGTTCGTCCGCCTCGACAGAGACGGATCCACTCGCGTACCACGACGCGATCTTCATCTCGCCCCACAAGTTCATCGGCGGCCCGGGGACCCCCGGCGTCCTCGTCGCTCGTCGCGAGCTCTTCCGGAACAGCGTGCCGGGGACGCCGGGTGGCGGGACCGTCGCGTATGTCAATCCGACCGAACACCGCTACCTGAGCCAGATCGAGCTGCGCGAAGAAGGCGGCACGCCGGCCATCGTCGAGTCGATCCGCGCAGGCCTGGTCTTCGCCCTGAAGGGATGGGTCGGGACGGATCTGATCCGCGAGCGCGAGGACGACTTCACTCGACGCGCGATGGAGCGCTGGGCTCGCCATCCTGACATCGAGATCCTCGGCAACCCGGTCCTGGATCGGCTGGCGATCGTCTCGTTCGTCGTCCGTATCACCGGCCCGGATGGCGTGCGCCGCTACCTCCATCACAACTTCGTCGTGGCCCTGCTCAACGACCTGTTCGGGATCCAGGCCCGGGGCGGTTGCTCCTGTGCCGGCCCATACGGACACCGGCTGCTCGGGATCGACCTCGAACGGTCGCACGAGTTCGAGCGAGAGATCGGTCACGGCTGCGAAGGCATCAAGCCTGGCTGGACCCGGGTCAGCTTCAACTATTTCATCAGCGAGGAAGTGTTCGACTTCATCCTGGGCGCTGTGGAGTTCGTAGCGACCGACGGCTGGCGACTGCTGCCGCGCTACGGGTTCGAGCCGTCGACCGGCATGTGGCGGCACCGAGCCGGCACGGCCGATCCGCCGCTCAGCCTGGACGACATCAAGTTCGAGGCCGGGGTGATCCACTGGCCGTCGCATCGTCAGACGGAGCCGGAGTCCCGACTTCCCGCCTATCTCGACGAAGCGCGCGCGATCGCAGCGACCGAGCCCGATCCGGATGCTGCGCCAGACCACGTCGTCGTCGATCACGACTTCGAGACGCTCCGCTGGTTCCCGCTGCCCGATGACGTGATCGGCCGGGTCTGATCAAGCTGCGACGGTCCGAACTGTCCGGTCGTCGACATCGGTCCGGTCACGAACCAGGTCAGACGGTGCCTTGCCCTTGACCTGCACCGCGCCGCTCGCAGACGAACGTGTCCTTGATGAGCACGTAGGTCGGCTGGGCAGCTTGGATCCGTTCGGCAGACCGTGCGATCCCATCCGTCGGCCTACCGGTCGTCGTCCTCGGCCAGCCGCTCGCCGGCCTCGATCCGGATCGGCAGCCGGTTCTCGGCGGGAGTCAGTGGGCACGAGTAGGCCGGGGCGTAGACGCAGTTGGGGTGATAGGCGAGGTTGAAGTCGAGGGCGTAAGTGCCATCCTCCTCGGGTTCGAGATCGAGGTAGCGACCGGCGCCGTAGGTCTCGTGACCGCTCGTCGCGTCGAGGATCGGCACGAACAGCGAATCCGAGGTGCTGCCATCGACGACGTAGGCGGTCAATCGTCGCGGCGCGCCCTCGCGCTCGAAGGTGAACGTCCCGACCCTATGCGCGGGCCGAAGCTGTCCATCCGAGGTCGGGATCTGGAACGCGGACGGTTCGGTGCCGGCGTACGGCTCGAGGTCGAGTCCCTCGAACCGGAGCGAGGGATCGACCGGGAAGTAGGGGAGACCCGGGAAGTCGTGCCGGATGTCGTGCGGGATCGGGCTGTCGTGCGCGGTTCGGTAGTAGGCGTCCTTCCGGGCGCGGAAGGCCTCCACTTCGGCCACGTGATCGGCCGGCTCATGATCGTGCCCGTGGTCGTGTTCGTGCTCGCCGTGGACCTGCTCGTGCTCGTGCTCGTGGGTCATGCCAGTGTCCTCCCGACGAGGGCCTGCGCCTCGTCGATGATCCGCGCCAGGTGTTCGTCGCCGAGGAAGCTCTCGGCGTAGATCTTGTAGACGTCCTCGGTGCCCGACGGCCGGGCCGCGAACCAGCCGCGCTCGGTCATGACCTTGACTCCGCCGATCGGGGCACCGTTGCCCGGCGCCGTGGTCAGGATCGCCGTGACCGGTTCGCCCGCCAGCTCCGTCGCCGTCACCTGGGCCGGTGAGAGCGCGGCCAGGACGGCCTTCTGGGCGGGCGTCGCGGCCGCATCGATCCGCCGATAGACCGGCGCCCCGAACCGTTCGGTCAGCTCCGCATAAGCGACGCCCGGATCGCGTCCGCTGCGGGCCGTCATCTCGGCCGCGAGCAGGCAGGCGATGATGCCGTCCTTGTCGGTCGTCCAGACCGTCCCGTCGCGGCGCAGGAACGAAGCTCCGGCACTCTCCTCGCCACCGAACCCGAGGCTGCCGTCCACCAGCCCCGACACGAACCACTTGAAGCCGACCGGGACCTCGAGCAGCCGCCGGCCGAGGTCCGCGCTCACACGGTCGATCATGGCGCTCGAGACCAGCGTCTTGCCGACCGCGACATCCGTCTCCCACTCGCGCCCGCCACCGAACAGATGGCCGACCGAGACGGACAGGAAGTGGTTGGGGTTGAGCAGCCCGGCACCCGGCGTGACGATGCCGTGGCGGTCGGCGTCGGTGTCGTTGCCGAACGCGATATCGAATCGGTCGCGCAGCTCGACCAGCCGCGCCATCGCATACGGCGACGACGGGTCCATTCGGATCCGGCCGTCCCAGTCACAGGTCATGAACGCGAACTGCGGGTCGACCGCGTCGTTGGTGACGGTCAGGTCCAGGCCGTACCGCTCACCGATGGCCGGCCAGTAGGCGACGCTGGCGCCACCAAGCGGGTCCACACCGAGCCGCAGCCCGGACCCGCGGATCGCGTCCATGTCGATGACCGAGCCGAGGTCGCCGACATAGCTCTCGAGATAGTCGTGGCCAGTCGCCCGAGCCCGCGCCTCGTCGGTCGCGATGCGCCAGACCCCGTCCAGGCGCGCCTCGAGCAGCCGGTTGGCCTCGTCCTGGATCGTGCGCGTGACGTCGGTGTCCGCCGGGCCGCCGTTCGATGGGTTGTACTTGAACCCCCCGTCGTCGGGCGGGTTGTGCGACGGGGTCACCACGATGCCGTCGGCCAGCTTGTCGTTGCGGCCGCGGTTGTGGACAAGGATCGCGTGCGAGATGACCGGGGTCGGCGTGTACCCATCCGCCGCGTCGACCCGGACATCGACCCCGTGCGCCACCAGCACGCTCAACGCGGTCTTGAAGGCCGGCTCGGACAAGGCATGGGTGTCGCGCCCGATGAACAACGGGCCATCCGTCCCCTGGCTCGCGCGGTAGCGGCAGATCGCCTCGGTCGTGGCGGCGATGTGGGCCTCGTTGAACGCCGCCTTGAGCGACGAACCGCGGTGGCCGGACGTCCCGAACGCGACGCGCTGGGCCGGGTCGGCTGGATCCGGCACGACGTCGTAGTAGGCGCGCACGAGCCGGTCGACATCCACCAGCATGGACGGCTCTGCCGGACGTCCGGCGTGCGGGTCGATGGCCATCGGATCTCCTCTCGGACCGATCGTACAGGCCTCGGCGGCTGCGATCTGCGAACGTCCGCGTGATCCGCTGCATGGATCCGGCACGGCGCGGTGCTGTCCAGGTCGAACGACAGCACGAGAACCCGCCGGTGCCGGATGCTGGGGGGTGCCGGAGGGGACGGTCGCGAGCTGGCTGTCGCGTGGTCGGGTCGTGCTGCGTCGAGAGCTCGGTCCGGACCGCTGACGGCCGGTTGCGTCGCCGGCAGGCGTCCAGCGGGGGGACGGAACGCCTGCCGGGTGGCGCGCAAGGCGCACCGATGCCGCCCGGTCCGGGACCGGGCGACGACACTGAGCATCGCGCCCAGCTCGGCCCGCCGAAAGGCCGCAGGTCAGCTGATCGGATCGTGCAACCATTGCAGCCTGTCGGCAAGATCGGCTGAAAGAAGCCCGACGCTCAACGGTCCTCGCGTCGCATCCGGTAGGCGAACGTCGCGACCGACAGGCGCCGGAACGTGGCGCCGTCGAGTGGCCGGCCGATAAGTCGGGACACCCGCTCGAGGCGATACGCGACGGTCCGTGGCGCGAGGTGCAGCCGCCGGCCGGTCTCGCGCATGTTCTGACCGCTCTCGAAATAGGCCTCGAGCGTCTCGATCAGCTCCGGTCCCATCCGCCCGTCGGCCACGATCATCCCGAGCTCGCGAGTCACGGCCGCATCGAGCAGCGCGTCGTCGAAGGTCACGAGCTCTTCGAGTGCGAGCTCATCGGGGGCTGCGATCCAGCCATGGCGCCCGATCCGGATCGCGGTCCGGATCGACAGGGTCAGCCGCCCCATGGTGCCGGCGATGCCCTCGACCCCGTGGACCGGCTCGCCGGCGACGGCCACCCAATCGGCCCCCAGCAGCTCGCCGAGGTGCGCCGGCAGTTTGGCCTCCGCCGCCCATGATGCCTTGGCCAGGACGACCACGAGACCGCGCCAGATGACGACCTGTGGCAACGGGAAGACGGCCGCCGAGGCGCCACTACGGGCCGGACGTCGCAGGCGGCGCCCAAGCGCGTGAGCGCCATCCTCGACCGACGCGTCCGTATCGCCGCGCCGATCCGAGACGGCCACGATCCGGTAGTCATCGTCGGGGTCGAAACCGTAGCGGTCAGCAACGCGGCGCCGTCGTGCGGCGGCCACTGGATCGGCCGGCGCCGTGCTCAGGATGTCCTCGAGGAGCGCGCGCCGCATCTCGGCGTCGTGGGCCACGGTCTCCCGGTCGACGGCGTTGTAGCCATCGGCCACGGCGCCGACGAGCAGGTCGATCCCGCGCAGCAGCGTCTGGCCGACGTTCTCCAGCACGGCCCGGTCCGTGGCCGGGTGCGCGATCGCGGCCTCCCAGACCTGCCAGGTGGTCGAGGTGAACCGCTGCAGGAACCGCTCCGCCGGGATCCCATCCCGGGCGGCCTGCGCTCCGGCGGCCCGCATGATCGCCCGGCCCTCGGTCACCCCCGGCTGGTCGAGCAGCATCCGGAGCGTGACCTCGACGACCGGTCGAACGACGTCCGGGGCCTCGCCGACGTCCTCCGCCACCGCGGCGGCGAGGCTCGCCGTATCACCGGCGATGGCCGTCATGATCGCGTGCCGTGCTGCCAGGACCGCTTGTGGGTCTGCCACTCTGCTTCCGCCCGGGCCGCCATCTTGCCACATGGGCGCAACGGCCAGGACCGAACCCCGCGAGCCGGCGATCTCGCTCAGCCGGCTTCGAGCAGTGGCTCCGCGAACTGGCTGTCGTACAGGTCGAAGTAGAAGCCGTGCCTGGCCAGCAGCGCTTCGTGGGTGCCTTGCTCGACGATCTGCCCGTGGTCCATGACCAGGATCATGTCCGCGTCGCGGATGGTGGACAGCCGATGGGCGATGACGAAGCTCGTCCGGCCGAGCATGAGCTTGCTCATCGCCTTCTGGATCAGCACCTCGGTGCGGGTGTCGACCGAGCTCGTGGCCTCGTCGAGGATGAGGATCCGCCGGTCGGCCAGGAACGCGCGGGCGATGGTCAGGAGCTGCTTCTCGCCCTGAGACACGTTCGTGGCATCGTCGTCCAGGACCGTGTCGTAGCCGTCGGGCAGCGTCCGGACGAAGTGGTCGACGTGCGCCGCCTGGGCGGCCTCGATGATCTCCTCCTCGGTCGCGTCGTCGCGTCCGTAGGCGATGTTCTCGCGCAGCGTGCCGTGGAACAGCCACGTGTCCTGGAGGACCATCCCGAACGTCGAGCGCAGTTCGTCGCGCGACATCATCTTGCTGTCGATGCCATCCACCGTGATGCGGCCGGCGTCGATCTCGTAGAAGCGCATCAGCAGGTTGACCAGGGTCGTCTTGCCGGCGCCGGTGGGCCCGACGATGGCGATCGTCTGGCCGGGCTCGACCACGAGGTTGAGATCCTCGATGAGCGGCACGTCCGGGAGGTACCGGAACGAGACGCCCTCGAGCTCGACCCGGCCAGCGACCTCGCGCCGGATCCCGACGAGCTCGACATCAGGCTCCTCCTCGCTCTCGTCGAGCAGCTCGAAGACCCGCTCGGCCGAGGCGACCGCCGACTGGATGACATTGGCGATGCTCGCGGCCTGGGTGATCGGCATCGTGAACTGGCGCGAGTACTGGACGAACGCCTGGACGTCGCCGAGGCTCATCCGGCCGTTGGCGACCTGGATGCCGCCGATGACAGCGATGGCCACATAGTTCAGGTTGGCGATGAAGGCCATGATCGGTTGCATCGTGCCCGACAGGAACTGGGCTCGGTAGCTCGCCTGGAAGAGCTGCTCGTTCTCGCGTTCGAATGTCTCGATGGCCTCGTCCTGGCGGCCGAACGCCTTGACGATGCTGTGTCCCGTGTGCATCTCCTCGACGTGGCCGTTGAGCCGGCCAGTCTGGCTCCACTGTGCGGCGAACTGGACCTGCGACCGTTTGGCGATGAAGACCGTGATCATGATCGAGAGCGGCACGGTCAACAACGAGATGACGGCCAGCAACGGGCTGATCCAGAACATGATCGCGAGCACGCCGATGATCGTGCACACCGCGGTGATGAGCTGAGTCAGGGACTGCTGGAGCGAGTTCGCGATGTTGTCGATGTCGTTGGTGACGCGGCTCAACGTGTCGCCGCGCGGGTGGCTGTCGAAGTAGCTCAGCGGCAGCCGCGACAGCTTCGCGTCGACATCGCGGCGCATCCGATAGACCGTCCGCTGGGTGACGCCGGCCATCGTGTACGACTGCATCCACGCGAAGAGCGAGCTGACGATGTAGAGGGCGGTGACGAGGAGCAGGACGTTGCGCAGCGCCGAGAAATCGATACCGGCGCGGGGCGTCAGCGTGAGGCTCGCGAGCAGGTCGGCCTGCTGCACCTGACCGGACGCTCGCAGGGCATCGACCGCCTGCTGCTGGGTGAGACCTTCAGGGATCTGCTGGCTGACGACACCGTTGAAGATGATGTCCGTGGCGTTGCCCAGGATCTTGGGCCCCACGACGGCGAACGCCACGCTCAGGATCGCCAGCCCGATGACCAAGCCGGTGCGCGGCGCCTCGGGACGGAGGGTTCCGATCAGGCGGCGGAACGAGCCTTTGAGGTCCTTCGGCTTCTCGGGCGGGAGACCGGCGCCGCCGAACGGACCGCCGCCACCGAACCCGCGAGGCGGCGGACGACGCGCCCCAGCCGCGCCGCCACCCGGCCCGCTCATGCGGCTTCCTCCGCGCTCAGCTGCGAGTAGACGATCTCGCGGTACGTCTCGCACGTCGCCATCAGCTCGGTGTGCGTCCCGATCCCGACGACCGTGCCGCCATCGAGGACCACGATCCGGTCCGCGCCCATGATCGTCCCGACTCGCTGGGCGACGATGACGACGGTCGCGTCCGCGATCTCGTCGGCCAGTGCGGCTCGGAGCAGCGAGTCCGTCTTGAAGTCGAGGGCGGAGAAGCTGTCGTCGAATACGTAGATCTCGGGTCGCTTGACGAGCGCCCGGGCGATCGCGATGCGCTGTCGCTGGCCGCCCGACAGGTTCGTCCCGCCCTGCGTCACCGGCGCTTCGAGCCCTTCGGCCAGATCGCGAACGAACGACTCGGCCTGGGCGATCCGAAGGGCCGCCCATAGTTCGTCGTCGGTGGCCTCGGGCTTGCCGAACCGGAGGTTGCTCGCGATCGTCCCGCTGAACAGGAACGCCTTCTGGGGGATGAGACCGATCCGTGCCCACAGATCGACCCGGTCGACCGCCCGGACATCGACGCCGTTCATCTCGAGCGAGCCGGCGGTCACGTCGTAGAAGCGCGGGATCAGGTTGACGAGCGTTGTCTTGCCACTCCCCGTGCTGCCCACGATGGCCGTGGTCTTGCCGGCTTCGACGACCAGCGAGATGGCGCGCAGAACGGGATCCTGGGCGCCCGGATACCGGAATTCGATGTCGCGGAACGTGAGCGTCCCGGAGCCGGCCGGCGGCGTGGCGGGCGCGTCCGGATCGGCGATCGACGGCTGGGTCCGGAGGACCTCCTGGATGCGCCCGGCCGACACGACCCCGCGCGGGACCATCACGAACATGAACACGGCCATCATCACGGCGAACAGGATCTGCATGACGTACTGGAGGAAGGCGATCAGGTTCCCGATCTGCATCTCGCCACTGTTGATGCGGATGGCACCGAACCACAGGATCGCCACGGACGACAGGTTGAAGATCGCGGTCAACAACGGGATCATCAGCGCGAACAGCCGATTGACGCGCAGGGTGGTCGAGGTCAGGTCGCGGTTGGCGACGTCGAACCGCTCCTCCTCGTGATGGGTCCGGACGAACGCACGGATGACCCGGATCCCGCTGAGCGCTTCGCGGGTGACCTGGTTGACGCGGTCGACCTTGACCTGCATCGCCTGGAAGAGCGGCAGCGCCTTGGCCATCAGGACGCCGACGATGAGGGCCATGGCCGGCAGGACGACGATCAGGATCCCGGACAGCGGGACGTCCTCGCGGAGCGCCAGGATGATGCCCCCGATCGCCAGGATCGGGGCGATGATCATCATGTTCAGACCCAGCAGGACGACCATCTGGACCTGCTGGACGTCGTTGGTGTTGCGGGTGATGAGCGACGCGGTCCCGAACGTGTCGAGCTCGGCACGCGAGAAGCTCTCGACCTTGCGGAAGATCGCCGCGCGCACATCGCGCCCGAACGCCATACCGGTCTTCGAGCCGCAGTAGACGGCGATGATCGAGGCGATGACGACGACGAACGAGATGCCGAGCATCAACGCGCCGGTCGAGAGGATGTAGC
>JBBRXB010000020.1:0-41486 GCA_038248915.1 Candidatus Limnocylindrales bacterium
GAGCGTTGTGGCAAGCCCACTCCGGTCCGAAATCAGGCCAAATGACCAGACAGCAGGTCTTCCTGAGCACGAAACGGGGGAGTGGAGCCGACACTCGGATTTGAACCGAGGACCTGCTGTTTACGAAACAGCTGCTCTACCACTGAGCTATGTCGGCGCGAGGGCGAGTATAGGCGATGCCTTCAGGTGGCAGCTATTCGTGCCGGGGCAGAAGTGGACCCTTGATGATGAACGCGTGACGGCGGCCGCCTAGGATCGCTGTATTGCTCACACAGCAGCCGAGTGAAAGGGGCCATCGATGGCTGGCATACGGGCCGAGGATCTTGCGGCTGACGTTCGGGCGATCCTAGATACGGAAGCTTGGGACGGTGCATGCCCGGTGGACCAGCCAGTCTGCCAAGCCGATCAACGAGTCACGTCGCAGCTTACGGATGATCCCCCGATGGACCGCGAGAAGGTTCGACCGTGGCAGATTGCCAATGCCAATGCTGGCGATCTGATCATGTCGCCAGGCGGACCGTCTGGGTTGATCGGAGGTCTCCTCTCCAAGCTCGACCCGGGTCAGTACTACAGCCACATGGCGATGATGGTCACGGACCAGGTCGAGTTTCGACAGGCGACCTCGAGCGAAGGGCGCATCGAACGTTTCTACGACGGCTCGATCCTCGGGATCCAGGACGCCCCGACGAACGGGATCAAGGAGGAGGGTCTTCGGAACCAATGGCCGGGAACTCTGACGCAGACGGTCGAACAGGCCTATCTCTCTTGGCGTGATCATCCGCTGGAACGGGACGGCGACGGCAATCCGAAAAAAGACGATGACGATGTCGACATCCCCGTCGCGGGCTTCGGCTTCAAGGATGAGGCGACAGGGTCGAGTTTCATCATCGACGCGGTGTCATTCAGCCCCGTTTCGATGAACGTTCGGGGCACCGACGAACTGCTTTGGCCCCTCGTGGTGACCTCCTGTCCGGAGCTCACGACAACGACCGTGGTCAACACCCGGCGCCGAGTGGCAGGTGTGGCCCGCGACCTTCGGGGTCACTATCGACTCTTCGGCTATACGAACGGCGCGATCGCCACCGACAGCAACTTCGATGGCCCTGCGAGTCTTGAGGCACGCCTCCCGGATCCGGCTTGTTCGGGGGCGGGCGGTTCCATCCCGGTCGAGCGCACGCAGGCGATGGTCTGTTCGACGTTTCCCTGGGCGGCCGTGCAGCGTGCGAACGAGCTCGGCGCCCAGTCCGTCCCTCCCCTGCCCCAGATCATCCTGGATGGCCGCCCGCATCACCCTCAACGAGCTGACGCGAGCTCCGAAGCATGCGCCTCGAGTGCGTTCTTCAAGAGGCTGCCGAATATCGATAAGTTGGATCTTCAAACACCAGATGGCCTGTATCTGTATGGCGAGGGCGAACGAACGATCGCGGCCCGATGGCTGCACGACGACTACATGGTCCCGAAGGTGGAGACCAAGATCGACGACTCGCTCCCCGATGTCTGGGGCGATCTTGGGGTTGTCGGAGGCCTCGGCGTCAGCGCGCTCATCGCACTTCTTACGGCTCTGCCGTTGACAACCGTCGCGATCGTCCTTGGCCTCGCTCCAGCGATCATCGATGAGCTTGTGATCCTCACGTCGGACATGCCGGATGACGTGGCCAATCAGCTCTGCAATGCCTTTGCGAGCGACGACTGCACGCAGGCATCGAAGGATAGCGACGCCTGGAAGCAACCGGGCATCGGTCACTCTGTCAGCCCCGACAACATCGTGAACGCCTGGGCGCCTCCGACGAGCGAGAGTATGGAATTCGTCCACGGCTTGTATGGCTGGAACGACCGCATTCGCATGCGCCCACCGGGATACGTCGAAAACCCACCGACGCGGAGCACGTGGCAGATCTCACAGGGAGTCGGTGAGATCGAAGGCAGGGTCTCGTATCGCGATCATGCTGGCGAGCTTGTCGGCGTCATCGGAGCGCAAGTCCGGATCGGCTGTTCTCATCTCGCATCGAAGCACGACGGCCTCGTATTCGAGCAGGGTCTCCCTTCGGGCCGATACTGGTGCGTGGCGCGGTACACCGATCCCGCAACCGGCCTGATACTGGATTCGAAGGGCCAGCAGGTCATCATCCCGGACGGCGGCGGGACGGGGCTCAAGATCGAGTTGTTTTCGCCACCCGATACACGACGGGGAGTCCTTATCACGGGCCACATGGATCTCGTTAATCGGTATGCGGTCGGGAAGGACTGGTGGGGCCATCCCACCTTTACGGTCGGCCCGAGCTACCTCGGTCTGGACTACTGGCCGCCTGATCCGCAGTACCAGGCGCAGCGGGATGCGTCGATGAAACAGGGAGTCGGGACCTCGCAACAGGTCGACGACTGGGGCCAGGCCGAACTGCAATGCGATCTCGAGATCCAGCCCGACCGTTCCATCAAGGTGTCGTGGCGAGCGCGTCTTAAGGAGAGCGACAGCGATCCGTGGCAGAAGACCGGTGAGTTGATCGTGCCAGCCAAGAACGCTCCTTCGGATCCGTCCGTCACGGCGGTCATCGATATCGTCCGATCCGAGATGGCGTGGCCGGTTCGAGCCCACATCGAGTTCGGAGTCGATAACAACACCGCCCCGTAACCTAGATCGAGGCCGTCGCACCGCAAGTGGTCGGCAGGTTTTCGACGTAGCGGGGATTTTCAGTGGGACTATGTCGGGTCCTTGAAGCGCCCGTCGCGATCACCTCCGCCACATAGGCCCGTCACTCTGGCCATCGACCGCGGTCGACCGGGTTGGCGACCGACTCGGCGTCGTCCCCAACGTCGCCTGCATCCGGCCCTGTGCACACGGTGCGCCTCACCGGGATCACCTGCGTGGAGGTCGCATCTGGGGCCAAGATCAGCACGCCGCGACAGCTGTAACGACCGCGACGGCTGATCGCCCCGCCGTGAGCTAACCGTCCGTTGGCGGTGCCGGCGCGCGAGGTGGCACGGTCCCGCCGTCGAGCAGGACGCGGTCGCGGAGCGGCTCGGTCAGGTCCACGACGAACGGGATGGTCGGGTTGCCGGGACAATCGGCGGCGCCCGGGACGCTCCTGACCGCCATGGTGATGACGACGGCATCCGGCCGATAGACCACGACCGGGGCCAGGAGACGCTCATTCGGCGACTGCGCGCCGGCGCACGCGCGCTCCTGGAACAGGATCGAGATGTTGGTGCTCTGCGGGGTGGGCGGTGGCGCGCCCGGGTTCACCCACCAATCGGCCAGGCCGATGCCCTCGGGCAGCGCCACGGTCAGGGAGCACGTGCCGTAAGCGTCGAGGACCCATGCCCCGGCTGTGCGCATGAAAGCTACTGCCAGCCAGGGCGGATCGCCCGCTGTGGGTGCCACGAAGAGTTCGCGATCCGCCGTCTGGACGACGCGATGCCAGCCGGTGCGCGGGAATGGATATTCGGGGGTCGGCTCGGTCAGCAGGAACTCGCGCAGCGCGGCTGCGGCCGCATCGGGCGCCAGTTCCGCGCCTGGCCCAGCCAGGGTGGCCGGCGGGAAGGTGGAGTCGTCGATACCACAGCTGACCGGCAGGCCGGTCAGGACCGCCGGGTCGATCGTCCGCAGCGGCCCGCTCGGCGCGAACCGCGTCGGGGTCGGCTCTGCGGGGATGTCACTCGACGGTGGCGTGTCATCGGGCGCGTCCGAGACATCGACGGTCGACGACGGGCCGACGACCGTGGCGTCACAGGCTGCAGCAGCCAGCGCCATGCCGACCAGGGCGACCAGCGTGATCGAGACCGAGCGGACACGGGCGCCGGCCATCCACACCACGCTACGCGGTGACCGTGGTCGTGGGCGCATCGCGAGCCTGGAACTCCGCCTTCGACGGCAGCAACGACTTGCCGCGGCGGGAGATCCCGAGCAGGAGCCAGGCGAGTGGGATCGGCAGCAGCCACTGGAACGCCCGGAAGAGCATGACCCCGGCGGTGATCGCATTCGAGTCCGCGCCACCGGTGTAGGTGGTGAAGAACGAGATGTACAGCAGCTCCGGGACGCCGGCCCCGCCCGGTGAGATCGGCAGGACCGTGATGACGAACACGCCGGCCACACCGGCCAGGATGATCGCGCTCGGCAGCTCTTGCTCTGAGACGCCAGTGACCCGGATGGCGACGATCATCAGCACGGCCCAGGCGATCTTGGACGCCAGGGCCACGAGGAATGCCGGCAGCCCACGCGATCGGACCGTGTCGCCCAGCGTCACCCGGAACCGGACGAGCGCGCCCTCGATGTCGGGGACGGCCCGCCCGATCCGGCGAAGGACTGCCCCGGCGATCCGCTCGGCGAAGCGTCCAAGCTTGCGCGCCAGGCGCTCGGATCTGACGACGAGCACCAGCCCGACGCCCAGGCCGACGAAGAGGACGCCGCCCACGATGAGGTAGCCGACGATCAGGCCGCTCTCCGGCGAGACGCCGCGTTGGGTCGCCTCCGCGAGGAGCAGCACGATGCCGGCGATGAACATCAGCGCGAACCGGCTGAGCTGGTCGAGGATCCCGTACAGGAGGATCCCACCGGTCGTCGTCGCGACAGGACGCCCCCAGCCGCGGATGACGACCCACAACACGGCCATGTTCCACGGGCCCAGCGGGATACTGGCGCCGATCCCGGTCAGGATGAGGTACGCCTGCAGCCCGCGCAGCACCCCGAGTCCGGGGATGAGAGCGGCGAAGATGGCACCGGTGAGCAGCCAGGCGATCAGCCCGAAGACGGACACGATCGCGAAGTCCTCGAGGGTCAGTCCCTGGAGGGCGGCGACGACCTGCTGATAGTCGATGAAGCGCGGCAGGATGAGTCCGAACACGACGACCAGCACGCCCACGACGATGCCGATCCGCAGGATCGCGTCACGTCGGCTGGGCGGCTTGGCATCCGTCATCGACGCGGCCGGGTCGTCGCGCGGCGCGTTCACGCGCATCCACCTCCAAGCTGGCCATCGCTCATCGATGGCTCGCCGTAGATGGTACGCGGAGCACCCTCATCCGGGCTCAGCCGCGCCCTGCTAGAGTCGCACCCATGACCGGCGACTTGGGGGCCAGCGCACGGACCCGGAAGACGCCCGCCCGGCGTCCGAAGTCTCGATCGGATTCGCTCGAGGCGGCCTGGGCTCCGCCGGCGCCGCGGGCCGATACCTGGACGCCCCGGCCATGGGTGCCAGTGGCGGAGCGCGCGGCGGCCGGCCGTGCGGCCAGACAGCAGGCGCCGCGACGGAGCCACGGGAGGCTGGACCTTGCCCCCGGGCGTGATCCGGTCGCCATCATCCTGGCCCAGGAAGCGGACCGCCTCCCCGAGCTGCTTCCACTGCGCCACGCGCGGATGGCCGACTCCGCCTTCGCGTTCTACCGCGGCGCGCCGGCGGTCATGGCCTTCGACCTGTCGACCACGCCGCGCAGCGACATCCTCGTCCAGGCCAGTGGCGACGCCCACCTCTCCAACTTCGGGCTGTTCGCCTCGCCGGAGCGGGCCCTGGTGTTCGACTCGAACGTCTTCGACGAGACGATCCCCGGACCGTGGGAATGGGACGTCAAGCGGCTCGCCGCGAGTGTCGTCATCGCCAGCCGGGCCAACGGCTTCAGCGCGACGGAGACGCGGGCGTCCGTCCTCGCGACCGTCCGCGCCTACCGCGAGCAGACGGCGGCGTACTCAGGGATGCGGCTGCTCGACATCTGGTACGACCAGACGACCGCCTCCGACATCGAAGCCGCGATGATCGAGGCCGGACGAGGCGGCGGCGCGCGCATCGCGGCCAGGGATGCGCGCCAGCGCCTCGATGCCATCTTCTCGAAGGCTCGCTCGAAGGACCAGCTCAAGGCGATGAACTCGCTGACCGAGGTGGTCGACGGCCAGTGGCGGATCGCCGACGACCCGCCGGTCGTGTCGCACGTCGAGATCCCGGGCGGCGCCGAGACCCTCGACCGCACGTTCCGCGACTACCGGGCCACGCTGGCCGAGAACCGCCGCGAGCTCGTCGAGCGCTACCGCTTCGTCGATTTCGCGCTCAAGGTCGTCGGTGTCGGAAGCGTGGGCACACGCTGCTTCGTCGTGCTGCTCGAGGGCCGCGACGAGGGTGACCCGCTCCTGCTCCAGGCCAAGGAGGCGACCGCGTCGGTCCTCGACCCGTACGTGACCTCCAGCCTGCACACCAACCATGGTGAGCGGGTGGTCGTCGGCCAGCGGCTGATGCAGGCGACCCCGGACATCTTCCTGGGCTGGACGCGTGGCCCGGAGGGGCGAGACTTCTACTTCCGCCAGCTGTGGGACATGAAGGGCTCGGTCGACACGACGACGCTGCGACCACCGGGGATGGGCTTCTACGGGGGTCTCTGTGCGCGCTCACTGGCGCGGGCGCACGCTCGCAGTGGCGACGCCGTCGCGATCGCCGCCTATCTCGGGACATCGGACACGTTCGACGGCGCCCTGGCCGACTTCGCCGACGCCTACGCCGACCAGAACGAGCGGGACCACGCGGCGTTCGCCGCAGCGATCGCCGATCGGGCCATCGAGGCGCAGGCGGGCTGAGGGGCCCTCAACCGGGCGCGGGCCGGTCGGCTCGCTCGACGAGTCGCGCCCGGAGAGCGGCCACCCCGGCCTCGAGGTCGTCGATCATCCGCAGCAGGGCCGCGTCGTCCGAGGTGGGGGCGTGGGTCGTCGCGGGCGACTCGGTGGCCGTGGACGAAGCCGGTTCGTCGGGCGCGGCCGGGGCGAGGAAGAAGTTGGCCAGATAGCCGGACAAGACGCCGAACAACCCCACCCCGGCGGCCAGGACCAGGAACGCGGCCGTGCGGCCCCCGGTAGTGATCGGGAATTTGTCGCCATAGCCGACCGTCGTGATGCTCACGAACGCCCACCAGACCGCATCGCCGCCGGTGGTGATGTTCGCGTTCGGCGACTGGCGCTCGAAGAAGGCGACCAGCATGCTGCCGAACTCGATCACGACGACGACCATGAAGATCACGACGAGCAAGGCGTTGTTCGCCCGTTCCTTGATGAATGAGCGGATGATGTTGCGGAGCCCGTACTCGCCCAGCAGGCGCCCGACGCGAACGAGGCGGAAGATCCGGAACAGCCGGAACCCGGCCGGAAGGCTGCCGAGCAGATCCAGCCAGCCCCGCTGCTCGACGAAGTACAGGCGCCGCGGGTGTGATCTGAGGAGGCGGCCCGAGAAGTCCGCCAGGAAGATCAACGTGATCGGGATGTCCACGATCCGCGCGATCTGCTTCGTGTCCTCGTCGAACGGCAGGACGCTGATGGCCAGGTTGATCAGCGACACGACGGCCAGCAGGCCGATGAAGATCTCGTAGCCCGGCGCCTGGAGCTCCGCCGGTCGCTGCGACGCCGGGCCGTCGGCTGCCGTCTGCTTGGCCATCGATCGGGACTCCGGGCACGGGGCTGGACCGGCCGAGCGTATCGCATCGACCCGGGCCCGCGGGGGAACCACCACGGGTGCATCATCGTCGCACCACCATGACGAACCTTCGCACCAGCCTCCTGTCGATCGCGGTCCTGGCCCTGGCCGTCAGCCTCGCGGCGTGCTCGAGCGCTGGGGCGTCCGGTTCCCCGAGCGGCGAGGCCGGAGCCAGCGGGGCCGGAGCCAGCGGACCAGCGGGGCAGACGGGCATCTCGGGGAGGGCCATCGCCGGGCCGGTCTGCCCCGTCCAGAAGTCGCCACCCGATCCGTCCTGCGCCGACCGACCCGTCACGGGTGCCGTGCTCATCGTCCGCGACGCTGCCGGCATCGAGGTCAGGCGGGCGACGAGCGGCGCCGATGGCACGTTCGAGGTGACCGTCACCGCCGGTGCCTACGTCGTCGAGCCCCAGGCGGTGACCGGACTCATGGGCACGCCGGCGGCGGAGCCGGTGACCGTCAACGACGGCGCCATCACGACCGTCGAGCTGGTGTACGACACCGGCATCCGGCTCCCGGCCATGGCCTCCTGAGCGCGGCGGACCCACCGCGATGCCGCCCTACGCGAGGAAGTCGACGCTGACCGCCCAGAACGCGTAGCCGGTCACGATGGCCCCGACCAGGACCGCGATGCGGAAGGGGATCGGCGCCCGGCGCGGCATCGCCAGTCCCAGCAGGACCAACAGCAACGGCGTCGCGTCGAGGATGAACCGGTAGCCGAACTGGGCGAAGCCGACGCTGCCATGCATCAGGTCCACGAGGATGACGAGCAGGGCCGACAGCCCGACGGCGACGGCCAGCCGGCCACGGGCCACCGCGGCCCACGCCAGGAACGGGGCGGCGATGAGCAGCGAGTCCGACTGCAACGATGGCCGGATAAAGGGCGTCTGGGTGAGGTCGATCGTCGGCCATGACCAGAGCGCGGCGGTCAGGCCGCGCGTGATGTAGGTCGGCGACTCGAGGCCATCGCTGAACCACGGCTCGCCGGTCACGAGGCCGTTGGCTGCGGCGGTCGACGGGATGCGCGCATAGCCGAAGTCGGTCACGGAGCCGAACCGCGCGAGGTTGTACAGCCCGATCAGCGCGGCGACGGGAACCGCGCCGAGCAGGAAGCGCCAGGTCTGGCCGCGGTACAGGTAGATGAACAACGGCAGCGACGCCCCGACCGGTAGCCGGCTCCCGACGGCGAGGCTGAACAGCAATCCGGCCAGGATCGGCCGATGCCGGTCGAGCGCGAACCACAGCGCACCCAGCAGGAACACGACCGCGCTGACCTGGGCCATGTGGTGGGTCCCGCTGGTGCCCGCGACCCACCACAGGGTCGTCAGCGCGAACCCACCGGTGATCCATAACGCGGGGCCCTCCGCGACATCGCGCTTGCGAAGCAGCAGGTAGGCCAGCCCGACCGCCACCCCGCCCAGGATCGCCGGCATGACCCCCGCCGCCAGCTCCTCGTTCCACGGCCGATCGCCCATGACGGCAACGACCGGCAGATAGAAGAGCGCCGGGACCGGCGGGAACGGGACGTACCAGACCGACCCCACCGGCACCAGCTCCACCCACGATCGAGCTTCGACCGCGAGATCGCCACGGAGCAGTGCGGCGGCCAGCGGGATGAACTCGTCCGTCCCGCTGGCCTGAGTGCCGACCGCCAGGTACAGCCCCGCCGCCAGCATCGAAAGACCGATGGCGACGATGATCGCCCGCGAGCGGTCCCCCGGCCGGACCGCGACGGATGGCGCCAACGGGATGGATGGGCTCGTCACCGTGCGCCGATGGTGGCACGCTCACCGTTCGCCCGCTCGGCCCTCACGCCCGCGTCAGACAACGGATGAGGGCCGAGCACCTGTCGACGCTCGGCCCTCAGCAACCCCCCGGAGATTCGATATCGAAGCGCTGGGCCCTCTGACCTAGCGGATCAGCTGGACAGCCAGATTCTGGAACCCCGTCCCAGGCGTGGACGTCGTCGGGCCGAGGAAGAACTGCTTGCGCCACACGCCCTCGATGTCCTTGCCGCCGTTACAGGCCGTGAGCTGGAAACCGGCAAAGCCGACGATGTGGTACCAGGCATTGGCTCCGGTGCCACCCGCGTCGTTCCAGATCGGGACGGTCACGGTGACCTTGTTGTCGATGTAGTACGTGCAGTCCGCGCTGGCCTTGTTGCCGGGGAGGCTGCCGATCCGGTCGGCTGGTGCGGCGCCGCCGGTGACGGCCGTGCAACATCCGTACGAGTTCGGAGGTGGCCCGATCTCACCCTGAAGGAAGGGCTTGCTGTTGTCACAGCCGTCAGTCGTGCTCATCCCGAGGCCAAAACCGGCACATTTGCCCACCGCGCCGAACTTCAGCCATCCGAATCCCCCGGGGACATTCAGTGTCCCTGGGGTCAGATGCTGCGGCGTACACGCTGCACTCGATCCGACCTCGCCCGCGCAGAACGGGTACGTCTGGAAGAAGGCGAGCGAGATGCCTGCCGGAAACACGTCGCCACCAGGTCCGCCGGCCGCGTAGCCGCCCCGGGCCGTGGCGACCGAGCCCGCGACCCAGTCCTTCATGCCAACGATCCCCAGGAAATAGGGCTGGAAGGTTCGGTCCGATGACACCCGGACGCCGACCGTGCCGGCCGGCGGGGTGGAACCGACGCCGCCCGTGCCCACATAGCCCAGGGTTGCCGCCTGGTCATTGATATAGACGGGACCGTTGGACCCTCCGAAGGTGATCGGATCGCCGCCCCCGGCCGTGATCGAGGTCTGGATGGCGGCGCGAACATTCGCATCGGTGCCGTTAGTGATCGTGCCCGGGGCCGTGTTCTTCTCGTCGATCCACGTCGCGACGATCCGGGCCCCCGCGAGAGCGGCGAAGTCGGACGTGTTCTGCGAGGTCCGCCGCTGCGACAGCGCGTTGCCGCCGTCGATCACAAGACCCACGCCCAGGATGATCGCGGTCAGGCTGAGGGCGAACAGCGCAAGGATCTGGCCACTGGACCGGCCGGTTTGGTGCAATCGAGCAGGCATCGTTCTTCCTCAGTTGATCGACATGGTGGCGGAACCGGACAGCAGGACGTTGCCGAGGATGTTCCCGACGATCGGTGTGATCGGCGTGAACGTCGACGTCGTCCGCACGGAGATCAGGTCGCGAGTGGAGTGGGTCGCGCAAGTGGTGGAGGTCCAGGTCCCGGTAGGCGGAGTCCCGCTGGCGGGATCACAGCTTGTGTAGACATTGGCGACGCTGCCGAACGGGGCCATCATCCGGTTCGCGGCTGCCGTGATGTGCGTTCGGAGGGTCGCGACGTCCGCCGGACAGACTGCCCCGTTCGCGAGGTTGCAGGTGGAGTCCTGGAAGGCGGGAGGTAGCCAGCCCGCCTCGACCGCGCCGAGTCGCGCCCCCTCGCGAGCCGCTTGCGAGAGCGTGCTGTTGAGATAGACGAGCCGTCCGGCGTCGATGACGCCGAAGAGCAGCATCAGGAAGGGGACGATGACCAGGGCGAATTCGACCAGGCCCTGACCTCGCCGGCGAGCTCGGCGGTCACCTGGGTCCGGGGCGCGCCGCAGGCGGATCACGTGTACACCAAGATCGAAACGGACTTGGACCCGCCGGCATTCGTGACCGTCAGCGTCACGGTGTAGGTGGCGTTGTTGCTCGGGAATGTGTGGACTGGGTTCTGGGCGTTCGTGGTCAGGCTTCCATCACCGAAGTCCCACAACCATGCCGAGATCGGGCACCCGACCGGCGGCGTCGACGTGTCCGTAAAGGTGACCTTCTTGCCGGGGTTCCCGGAGACCCACTGGAAGTTGGCGACCGGCTTCGCGCAGGTCGGCGTCGGGCTCGGGGTCGGCGTCGGTGCCGGCGTCGGCGTCGCCGTCGGCCCGGGTGTGGGGGTCGGCGTCGGCACCGGCGTCGGGGTCGGCGTCGGAGTGACCGCTGGCACGGTGATGTTCACCGGCGTAGCGTCGACCGATCCGCCTTGGTTCGACACGGTCAGCTTGACGGTATAGGTGCCGGCAGCGGCGTAGTCGTGGGTGGCAGGCACGCTGCCGCCGGAGCCGAATTCTCCGTCGCCGAAGTCGTACTCGTAGCCGGCGATCGCGCAGATCCCCGAGTCAGGAAGTGACCCGGTCGGGTCCACGGTGATGGTCAGGCCCGACGCATACACGTGGAGGATCGCGGCCGTCGGTGGGTTGCAGTTGCCGGGATTGACTCCACCGCCCGCGGCGGAATTAAGGACCGCGACGGTGGCGGAGCTGCTGATGGGCAGACTGCCACCGAAGAAACCATTGATCAGCGGCGTCATGAAGCCGAACGGCGCGGTGACCGTCACGGTCAGCGTGTTTCCGGCTCCAGCACCACCAGGCGATTGGTCGCACGGGATGGTCACGTTCGCGGGCGTAGCACAGCGGGTCGCGATATTCGCGCCGGTCAACACGAGCTGCTGTCCGGCCTGGCCCTGCGTGTTGCGCTCCCGGTTGGCTCGACTGAGCATGCCGAGGGTATCGGTCGGCTGGGTGGCGCCGAAGGAGGCCGCTTCCCGCACCGCGTTCGACAGCTGGATGGTGGAGTAGAAGATCCGCCCGAAGTCGACCGCGATCAGCAGCAGGAACATGAAGACCGGGATGATGATGGCGAACTCGACGACGGCCTGGCCGAAGGATCGCTGCCGCGGTCGGGCGAAGGCTTTCGTCGGTCGGGTCGCGATCCCGCGCACGGGGATCCGCGGTCCACGGTTCCTGGAAACGGTGCCCCGTCCGACGACGGCGTCCGCATGGCTCGAAAGCGCGCCCTCGCGGCGCGATCGGAAGTTCATGTATTGGTCCCCAGCGGTGTATCGGCCGCGATCGTCCGACAGAGACCTTGCGAAGAACCTTGCGGCGACGGGGTCGATTCGGGCCAAGTTGGTGCGCTGATACACCATGGGACGAATTTCTGCCACCCTCGTGGAGCATCTCGCCATAACGAAAAGGGCCGAACCCCTCGCGGCGCTCGGCCCATGAAACCGGGATCGTCGGGGGTAGTCCGATCTAGTGGACCAGCTGGACCCCGAGGGAGCTCGGGACACCCGGAGCGGGTGCCGTGGTGGTCGTCGGACCGGGGAAGAAGGCCTGGCGCCAGACACCTTCGATGTCCTTGCCGCCGGAGCAGCCGGTGATCTGGAAGCCGGCGAACCCCACGATGTGGTACCAGGCGTTGGAGCCCTGGCCACCCGCCGTGTCCCAGATCGGGACGGTGACGGTGACCTTGTTGGTGATGTAGTAGGAGCAGTCCGCGCTGGCCTTGTTGCCCGGCAGGCTGGCGATCTTGTCGGCACTGCCCGGCAGACCGACCTGCGTGCAGCAGCCGTAGCTCTTCGAGGGCGGGCCGATCTCGTCATCGAGGAAGACCTTGCTCGTACCGCAGCCACCGACATTGGCCGGGGCGACCTGGCCGAGGCCGTAGCCGCTGCAGCCGAAGCTGAGCCAGCCGAACCCGCCTGGGACGTTGAGGTTGCCGGGGGTCAGGTGCTGGGGGTAGCACGGGTCGGTCGGATCGACGGTGTTGACCGGGCCACCGCAGTCGGGATAGGTCTGGAAGAAGGCCAGGGAGATCCCGGCCGGGAAGAGCGACCCGGGGGCGGGGGCGCAGCCTACGCAATACCCGCCAAGGGCCGTCGCTTCAGCCGACGCCGACCAGCTGTTGACGCCGATGATCCCGAGGAAGAACGGCTTCCAGCTGCGGGTCGAACTGACCTTGACGCCGGCGGCGGTGGCCGGGATCGTTGCATTGGCCCCCACATACCCGAGATAGGCGCCGGAGCTGTCGACGTAGCGCGGACCGTTCGGCGAACCGAAGGTGATCGTGCCGCCACCGTTGGCGGCGACCGAGGTGGAGATGGCCAGCTGGACGTTGGCGTCGGTGCCGGTGGTGAGATTGCCGCCAACCTTCTCGGCCACGATGCGAGCCGCCGCCAGGGCCCCGAAGTCCGCGGCGTTCTGCGAGGCGCGACGCTGGGTGAGCGCGTTGCCGCCGTCGACGACGAGGCCGACGCCCAGGATGAGGACCGTCACGACGAGGGCGAAGACGACGAGGATCTGGCCGCGAGGTTTGCCCCGGGCGGTACGTGTGGTGAGCATCTGATCTCCTAGTTGATGACGAACGTGGAGGAACCCTCGAGGGTCTTTGGTCCGATGATCTGGCCGATGAGGGGCGTCAGGGCGCTCCACGACTGGGTGACCCGAACGCTGATCTGATTGCCAGTGAGGTTCGGGGAGCACGTTGTGCTGGTGCCCACTGCCGGGGCGACCGCGGTGCCGATCGTGCAACGCAGGTAGGCATTGGCCACCGGCCCGAACGGTGCGTTCATGTAGTCCGCCGTCGCCTTGATGTCCGCCAGCAGGGCGGCGTTGTTCGCCGGGCATTTCTGGCCCGCGGCCCCACCGCAGGCACCACCGCTCTGGGTCATCCAGCTGGCCTCGACCGAGCCAGTCCGGGCACCCTCACGAGCGGCGTTCGAGAGCGTGCTGTTCATGTACACCAGCCGGCCGGCGTCGATCACGCCCATGATCAGCAGAAGGAAGATCGGGATGACGAGCGCGAACTCGACCAGCGATTGGCCACGCCGAGCGGCTCGGCTACGAGGTGCACCGGAAGTCCGGCGGACGATCCTGGACATCACGTGTTCTTCGTGATGGTGGTGGAGCCGGCGGCGTTGGTCACCGTCAGCGTGACAGGATGCGAACTGGCGTTGCCGTAGTCCTGGACTGCCGGATTCTGCGCGTTCGACTGTGTGCCGCCGAGGTCCGTGAAGGTCCACAACCAGGAGGTGATCGGGCAGTTCACAGAGTCCGTGACGGTTGATGCATCCCGGTAGGTGTACGACTTGCCGACCGAGGTCCACGTGAAGTTCGCGACGGGTTTGGTACACACCGGCGCAACGACGGCGGGGACGGTGATGGTGCGCGTCGTTTGAACGCGGACACCTGTCTGGTTGGTCACGGTCAGGGTGATGACGTAGGTACCGTCGGCGTCGTATGTGTAGCTATCGCCAAGCGCGCTGCCGACCGTGTCACTCAGCGGGTCCACGGTCCATCTCCAGTTGAAGCCGGAGATGTTGCAGACGCCGCTGTTCGGCCGCGATGCGGTCGGGTCGGCGAAGACGGTCCGTCCCGATGTCACGGTGACGACGAAGCTCGGGACCGGGTCAGCGCAGGATCCCGGGACGACCCCACCACTTGACGATGCGTAGTCGGTGATCGTCGCCGTCGAGGCCGCGTTCATCTGGAGGTTCGGGAAGAACGCGGTGATGAGCGGCGTCAGGAACGTGAACCGCTCCGCCACATTGACCGTGATGGTGTTGCCGGCACCGGAGGCACCTCCGGTCGCGAGACCGCAATTTGCGAACGTCCCCCCGGCCGAGTCCTTGCAGACCGCCGTGACTGTGATGGCGTTCTCGCCCCCCTGTCCCTGAGCGCTCTTCTCCTGGCCCGCGGCGACCTGGATCGGCACGATGCTCGAAGGTGCGTGCGACCCCACGGCCGCGGCCTCGCGCGACGCATTGGTGATCTGGATATAGGAGTAGAACATCCGCCCGAAGTCGATCGCGATGACCATGAGCAGGAGCATCACGGGAATGACCAGGGCGAATTCGACGAGGGATTGTCCACGGGACCGGTCGACGTCACGCCGACGGCGGCTCGCGGTCACGGGAGCGACGGGCGCGCTCAGGCCCGTCTGCGATGGTCTGGCTGTGGTCGACACAAGCGGAGGTGGCAGATGTGGAGGAGTCATGTGACCACCGTCGGTCACTGGGCTTGCGCCGGTCCTTGCTTCGGTGCGCGCCTGCACAGCCCAAATGGGGCAATCCGGCTAGCCAAAAGTCACACGACGAAAGAGCCGCGACCTTCGTCGCGGCTCTTCTGGTGAGTTAGGGGCTCCGGATGTCTAATGAATGAGCTGGACACCCAGCGCGGCACCCGCATCCTGAGTGGGGTCATAGGCCCCGACCGGCCCCTGAGTGACGTATCGAACGAACCACCCCTTCAGGCAACTGGTGCCTCCGTTGCCGCCAGCGGGCGGTGTCACGGTGATCCCGGGGGCGCTGTTACAGGCAGGACGATTGTTGCCCTGGATGTAGGCCTGATCAAGGAGGAAGCCCGCGAATTTCGGGATGTGGTAGTAGAGGTTGTTGCCGTTGCCGGGATCCGTGCAGTCAGGCAGCAAACCACTCGTCGGCACACTCCGACAGGTTCCATCGAACAGTGGGATCAAGATGACCTTGTCCTGGTAGGTGTTCATCTCCGACTCGACGCTGTTCGGGTTGCCCGGACTCGTGTGCAGCCAGGTCGGGATGTCGAACGCCTTGTTACAAGGTGCTGTGATCTGGCTCGACAGGTTGCCGCCGCAGCCCATGTCGAGCCAGCCCACGCCGCCTGGACCGACCTTGCAGAGCGGGACGATCGCCTCGTAATTCCCGACACCCTTGTCGGCGGTCGCGGTGTCGATACTGACCAAGGGCCAAATGTTCGATCCGATCGTGATGTTCCCGTTGCTCGTGCAGTCGGAAATATTGATCGAGAACGTCACGGGCACGACCGCACAGCCAGCGTCGGCCGGGCAGATCCCCTTCAGCGTTCCGGCGACAGCCGTGGCGTCAGCGCCCGAGCTCAAAGTGTTGATACCAGCGACGCCGGCGAGGTAGGTTCCAAAAGCTCGTGAGCCGTGAACCGCGACGCCAGCTGCTGTCGTGGGGATCGCAGCGGTCGTGTTGGTGACTGCCCGGATCGTCGCGTTGCTCCAGTCGACATAGACGGCCGTGTCGAGTGTCGAGCTGTTGGTGGTCATCTTCGAGGTGATGGCTGCCAGCACGTCGCTATCGGTCTTGGAGACGCCGGCCAGGTTCTGGACCATGACCGTCGCTCCCGCAAGGGCAGCTGAATCCGTCGCATTCTGCGTTCCTCGTCGTTGCGCCCAGGCATTGCCGCCATCGATGATCAATGCGGTCATACCGAGTAGGGCGACCAACCCCAAGGCCACCAGGATGATGATCTGACCCCGCTCGGCAACTCGCACGTCGGGAGAAACGGCGTTCGACATCGATCGCTCCTGGTAGTGCCTGGCCATTACGGACAAGCGGGATGTGACGTGGTGGGACAGACGTTCTCGATCGGCCCGACACTCGTCGAGTTCATCGTGAACGTAGGGACGATCGAGCTGATGATCGGGGTGATCGGCCGGAAGGTCGTCGACGTGGTGACAAATGCAAGGCAACCGATCGTTGGTGGACTCGTGCATTGATCAGCCACGAACGGTGAGGCGGCACACGTCGTCTGCAGGGTCGTGCTCACGTAGAAGCACACATGAACGTCGCTTGCCTGCATCGCCAGAACCGGGGCAGAACTGATCGCCTTGTTCTGGATGGTGGCGACCGTTTGGTCGACGATGGCCGTGCGATTCGCCTGCCGAGCCGCGTCTGCCACCGTGTTGTATTCGTAGATCGCCCGACCAAAGTCGAGGATCCCGAAGACGATCAGCAGAAGGACGGGCAGGACCAGGGCGAACTCGACCAGGCTCTGGCCTTGTGATCGGCGCAGTCGCATCACGGTCCGACGGTAATGGCGGCGCCGGCGCAGCCACCCGCGGGATTGAGCGTCCCGCTCGAAATCGACTGGAAGTTGATGAAGTAGTTCCCGTTCCCGTTCTGTTGGCTCAAATTCGCAAGGGTGAAGCCCGCGTTCGTCCAGACCGTGTCAGCGTTGTTCACCTTTACACCGTGGAAGTCCGGGACCTGGCAGCCCACGAGCACGTATGCACTCCTGACCAGCGATTGGCTGTTGACCGCGAGTGTCACGTTGTAGGTTCCGCGGGTCGTGTACGAATGGGTCGGGTTGCCACAGGTCGCCTGCGTCGCCCCATCCCCAAAGGTCCAAAGACACGAGACTTGGCTCCCAGTCGTGGAGTTGGTGAACGCAACGACCGTCGCTGGAACACCGACGATCTGGTTCTCGCCCGGTGATCCCGGTGCGCCGCCGCCGCTTGAGTTCAGGCTCGTCGGGGTCCCATAGAAGCTGATCGTCACGACCGGCAACGGGGTTGGTGAAGGGGACGGTGTCGGACCGAGCGTTGGACTCGGGGACGGAGTTGGGACAGGGGTTGGCGTTGGCGTCGGTGTTGCCGTCGGTGTTGGCGTCGGGACGACGACGTTGACAGGGATGCCGGCGATCGCGCCACCTCGAATCGGGAATGTCACCGTGGCACTGACGCTCACGTCGCCGTTCGAATCGCCAACGATCCCACCGATGAACGGCGTGATCACGTGAAACTTGCAGGTCAGTGAGACGACCGCCCGCGAACCGATCGTGTACTGATTCGGACTGGCATCGGGGAAGGTCGGAGGAGCAGGCACTGCCGGATTCGGCAGCCTGCAGTTGGTGGCCCTCGCATCGGCAATGATGAGTTGGTTGTACCGAGCCTTCAAAGCCGGGTTCCCGGCGCCTTCCCAGCCCTGTGGATTCAGGGCGGCAAAATTGGCGCCGATCCGGACGACGTTGGTCAATTCGACCCAACCGAGGAACACCCGCCCGAAGTCGATCGCGAACAGCAACAGAAGGATCAACAGCGGGAGCACGAGCGCGAACTCGACGAGGCTCTGGCCCCGGGTGCGCTGGCGGCGCCGGAGTGCGGGCACGATGGACATGGGTAACGCAGTTCCCCTCTTGTCCCCGGCGAACCCGGAGCATGTCGGTCTCACCTTGCAGGAGACATTGCACCCCGGACGTTTGGGCCATCTTTCGGGAGGACTTCCGGATGTTCCGTTGCGGGGCGGCAACATCGGCGCGTCGCGACTGCGATGAGTCGGCCCGCTACCATCGACGGACCACATCACGATCAGCCAAGGACCTCCCGTGACCGACGCCATCGCTCCCGACGCTTCCGTCCCGACCCTCACGATCCGAGCGACGGTCCGTGCTGCCGTCGAGCGTGCCTGGGAGCGGGCCGTGGCGAACGGGACCCTGCCGGACCTGCCGGGCGACGCGGTCCGGCCGACCGTCGAGGTGGCGCGGCCGGCCGACCCGGTCCATGGCGACTTCGCGAGCAACCTTGCGATGCGACTGGCCCGGCCATATCGGATGGCTCCGCTGGCGATCGCCCAGGCGCTCGCCGACGCGCTCATCGCCGAGGCGGCGGCCGACCCGGCCGCGACGCCCATCGCGACGGCCGAGGTCGCGGCGCCCGGGTTTCTCAACCTGCGCCTCCGCGACGGCGCGCTCGAGACGACCATCGCCGCCGTCCTCGCCGACCCCGTGGCCTGGGGGCGGACGGGTAGCGGTCGCGCCGGGCGGTCGGTGAATGTCGAGTTCGTGTCGGCGAATCCGACCGGCCCGCTCCATGTCGGCAACGCCCGCGGCGCGTTCATCGGCGACCTGCTCAGCCGGGTCCTCGAGGCGGGCGGCCAGCGGGTCACGCGCGAGTACTACTTCAACGACTCCGGCGGCCAGATCCGGAACCTCGGGGCGTCGGTGGCGGCGCTTCGTCGCGGCGAGTCCGTCCCGGACGACGGCTACAAGGCGGACTACGTCCAGGACCTCGCGACTGCCGTCCCGGATGACGTCTGGGCCGCCGCGACCGCACACGGCGCCGACACGGATGGGCTGCTCGGGCACTGGGCCGCCGGTCGGGTCCGCGAGGGGATCGAGGCGAGCCTCGGCGCGCTCGGCGTCCGGTTCGATGTCTGGACCAGCGAGGCGCGGCTCCATGACGAGGGCTGGGTGGCGCGTGCCGTGGATCGTTTGCGGGAACGCGGCCACGTGTACGAACAGGACGGCGCGGTCTGGTTCCGCTCGACCGACTTCGGCGACGACAAGGACCGGGTCATCTTCCGCTCGAGCGGCGAGCCGACCTACTTCGCCGCCGACATCGGCTACGTGACCGAGAAGTTCAGTCGTGGATTCGACCAGCTGATCTACATCTGGGGCGCCGACCACCACGGCACGGTCGCGCGCGTCCGCAACGCCGCGGAGGCCATGGGCTACGACCTCGAGGCGGTCCAGATCCTGCTCTATTCATGGGTCCGCTTCGTTCGGGACGGCCAGGAAGTCTCGATGAGCAAGCGGGCCGGCGAGTTCATCACGCTCGACGAACTGCTGGCCGAAGTCGGCGTGGACGCCGCCCGCTGGTTCTTCGCCTCACGCGCCGCGACGACCGAGATCGACTTCGATATCGAGCTGGCCAAGAAGCAGTCGTCCGAGAACCCCGTCTACTACGTCCAGTACGCCCACGCGCGGATCGCCTCGATCCTGCGCAAGGCGGACGGGCTGGGGCTGGCGCCGGCGGCCGGTGTCGATGGTGCGCTGGCGGGGGCGCCTGAGGCGGCCCTGGCCCGGGCGATCGCGCGCTACCCGGAGGTGGTCGAGGACGCCGTCGCCGCCGAGGAGACCCACGGCATCACCGCCTACGCGACCGAGCTGGCGACGACCTTCCACGGCTTCTACCGCGACGCCCGGGTCGTGGACTCGGATGAGCCCGAGCGGTCCGCCGCACGGCTGGCCCTTGCCAGCGCCGCCCGGGTCACGCTGGCCAACGCGCTTGGGCTGCTGGGCATCTCCGCGCCCGACTCGATGTAGGCGACCGCCGCCTCAGACGCCGGTGGCCCCGAACACAAGATCGAGCGCCAGCAGCGCGTGATCGTCGGACGCGATCATGATCGTGACGTCCTTGCCGCCGGGCGCCGAGATGCGGGCAGGACCCGGCAGATGGTTGACGGCGATCTGCGCCGCATCGAGGAAATCCGACGCCTCCGAGACGCTGTCCCAGGTCGTACGCAGCACGACGGCCCATGCGCCGTTGGGACCCTTGGCCACCGCCAGCCGGTCGCCGCCCCAGCCTGCCGCAGCGGCCGTGGCGACACTCGCCTTGACGCCGGACTCGCGGAGCCAGACACCGAGCTGATACTCCCCGAAGGTGTCCTGCATCTGGACGGTCCAGCCGCTGCCCAGCTTCGTGGCCAGGTCTGGCGGCATCGTCACCTGTACCGGCGCTTCGTGCGATGCGTACTTCTCAGGGTGGAGGATCTGCTCGGTCGATTCGGGCATGGCCGTGAAGAACGCGTTCACGGCGGGCCAACCGCCGGCGGACTGGGCGGCCTGGACATAACCGAGCCCCGTCGTGTATGGCCAGGTCAGGGTGTCCCGCAGGATGGCGGGCGTCCGGTCGAGCACCGCTTGCGCCTCGGGATCGGCGCTGGAGCTCAGGATCTGGAGCAGCTCGGCCTGGCTGAGGTTGGCCGCCGCCCACTGGGTCATCAGCAGGGTGGCGTCGCCCTCGTAGATCGCCTGGCGGGCGAGAAGTCGATCGCCCTGGTCGTAGACCGCGTGCTGATCCTTGAAGATCGTCGAGTTCTGATCCTGGAGCGCGTGGTCGAATTCGTGAGCGAAGTAGAAACGCTCGGTCGGGCCGGGCACCGCCTGGTCGGTGATGACGTACAGCTTCCCCTGCTCGTCGTTGTAGAAGGCGGCCACCGCACCGCCCAACAGATTCACGGTCAGGTCGCGCAGGCTCGAGCCGGCGGGGATGAGCCCGAGGGCCTTGTACAGGCGCTCGCTGCCGGCGAGGTAAGCGGCCGGCGTCTCGTCGTCGAACTGCTTGGTCAGCATCGCCTTGGCCTCGGCGGAGGTGATGAACTGGCGCTCGACCGGCCGGCTCGGCTTGAGGCCGCGGATGGCGACGACCTGGCGCTCGACGGTGTCATAGACCGCGTCGAGGGCGCCGACGGCGCTGGATGACGGCGTGGGGGCGGGGGCCGAGGGTGCGGCCGAAGAGCCGGCCGACGGGGCGACCGATGGGGCGACGGAGGCGGGGGGAGTCGCGCTGGAGGCCGTCGATGGGCTGGCGGTCGGGGCGTTCTGGGCGCAGGCGGCGAAGAGCAGCACGGTGCCGAGCAGCAGCGTCGCGAGGCCGGGCAGGTGTCGACGGTCGGAGGTATCGGGTCGGGACATGGCCGGGATTGTCGCACGGGTGGTGCTGTGTGCCGATTCTGCGGCCCGCGATGTCGCTTTCTTAACCGGTTGGCCCCTCGACCCTGAATCAGCGCGACCTACTGTTGGTCTCGGACGAACCCGCAACGGTTCTATCCCTCCCTCCCTCGACCGGGGGCGCCGATTGGGCAGGCGCTCCCGGTCCTTCTTTTTGTCCTGTGCCAGGGACACCGGCGGCGGGGGCTCGATTCGCCGTGAAGGTTCGTGTGTCAGAATCGGGCGATGGAACTCACTTGGTATGGCCGCACGTGCGTGCGGATCCGGGGCAAGGATGCGGTGGTGGTGGCGGATCCGTTTCAGTCGGTGGTCGGCCCGACGGGTCGTGGGATCAGTGGCGACATCGTGACCTTCAGCCACCCCGACGACCGGCCGCTGTCGCGTGGCAAGGGCAAGCCATCGCGTGACGGGCTGACGCTGTTGCCGTCGAGCCTGGACAGCGCGTTCGTGCTCGACGGGCCGGGCGAGTACGAGGTCAGGGAAGTCCTCGTGACCGGGGTCCGGACCTACCGTGATGACGCCCGCGGCGCGGAGGCCGGCAAGCAGGTCTCGTTCGTCGTCGAGGTCGACGGGGTCCACACCATCCATCTCGGGGACATCGGACATCTGCTGTCCGAGGAGAAGCTCGGCGACATCGGCTCGGTGGACATCGCGTGCGTCCCGCTCGGTGGCTCGCTGACGCCGGCCAACGCGGCGGCCATCATCGCCCAGCTCGATCCGCGGATCGTGGTGCCGATGCCGATCTGCGACGACGACGCCGACTGTGCCGATGCCCTCAAGCGCTTCTTCCACGAGATGGGCGCCGAGGCGATCACCCAGCCGAAGCTGTCGGTGACGGCCACCAGCCTGCCGGTCGAGACGACGACGGTCCTCCTCGAATCGCGCGGCAAGCAGATCTGAGGGTCTGGGGCCGTGGGGTCAGCGGCGGTGGATCCGGCCAACGTCCTGCCCGTAGGCCGTCGGCGTATTCCTGGCAATCTTAGAATCTGGGCCAAGACGACTGGAACGCCGCTTGCCGTGGTAGATCCGCCAAGTTCGCCAGGCCGATATGCCCCGCCATGCATATCGAGGGCTCGATCGCGCTCGCGTTGACGCGCTGTCGGCTTCGTTGCCGGGGAGTTACGAATCGCGGGAATACTGAAGAGGCGAAGCGCCCAAATGTCTCGGCCGCAGGGCCGGGCCGGGGGCCGGCCACAGGGCCGGGCCGGGCGGCCGCCCCGCCCAACCCACCTTAACCTCGATCGAAGACGACCCGCCCGCGCTTGATCACGGTCCGGGTCAGGTCGGCGGCCGGCCAATAGGGGATCTGTGTGGAGGTCGGCACGCGCCAGATCGCGACGTCCGCGCTCTTGCCCGGCTCCAGCGAGCCGATCTCGTCCTCCAGCCCGATCGCCCGGGCCGCGTTGATGGTGACCGCGGTCAGGGCCTCGTCCGGGGTCAGCCCGAGTTCCAGACAGGCGACCGTCATCGCCATCGGCAGGCTGGCGGTCGGTGATGTGCCGGGGTTGAAGTCCGTGCCGATAGCGACCGGGATGCCACGGTCGATGAAGGTCCGGGCCGGCGCGCCGTGATCCTTCATGAGGAACCAGGTCGTCGCCGGCAGGACCGTGGCCACGACCGCCCGATCCTCGGCGGCCGCCAGCGCCAGCGCGTCGATGCCGGCCTGGGACGGCGTCGCGAGATGGTCCGCCGAGGCCGCCCCCAGCTCGGCCGCGAGCTCCGCCCCGCCGGATGGCGCGAGCTCGTCGGCATGGAGCCGGGCCAGCAGCCCGTAGCCCGCGGCTGCCTTGAGGATCCGCCGCGACTGATCAGGGTCGAACACCCCGCTCTCACAGAAGACGTCGCAGAAGCGCGCCCGGCCGTGGGCGGCGACGCCGGGCAGCTGCTCCTCGATGATCGAGCGGACATACGCCTCGGTCCCGTCCGGGCGCGTCCGGAACTCGGGCGGGACTGCGTGCGCCCCAAGGTAGGTCGGGACGATCTCGATCGGCCCCTCCAGACCGAGTTGGTACGCCGCCTCGATCAGCCGGATCTCGGTCTCGAGGTCGAGCCCGTAGCCGGACTTCGCCTCGATGGTCGTGACCCCATGGGCGAGCATCTCGTCGAGCCAGCGCCGGCCGTGGGCCAGCAGCTCGTCCGCGCTGGCCGCTCGCGTCGCGGCCACGGTCGAGAGAATGCCGCCACCCGCGGCCAGGAGCTCGAGGTAGCCCGCGCCGCGCTGGCGGAGGAGCCACTCGCCTTCCCGCGTGCCGGCGAACAGCAGGTGGGTGTGGGGATCGATCAGGCCCGGCGTGATGGTCCCGCCGCCGGCATCGACCCGCGCGAACCGGCCGAGCGGGTAGCCCTCCGCCTCGAGCGCACGTTCGAGTGCGGCGCGCGGTCCGACCGCCGCGATCCGGCCCTCCCAGCAGGCGACGACCGGGGCGTCGGGCGCATCCGGCCCCCCGACGTCCGCCGCCGACAGCCGCGCCACGTCCGCCTGGCTCTCCCCCATCCGTACGCCACCGGCGAGCGTGACGACCTCCGATGCGCCGACGATCAGCAGGCCGGGCGACGGCTCGTCGTTGCGGCCACCGTGGATGAGTCGGAACGGACCACCGCTCACCGGATGCGGTCGCCAGCCCGGGCGGCCTCGAGGCGCAACTCGAGGGCCTGCATCGGCGAGAAGTCGCGCAGCCGCAGAAAGGCGGCGGCGGCGGCCAGCCGGCGTTCGACCAGATCCTCGGGCGGGGCATCGGCCCGATCGGCGACCGTCAGGAACGCGGCCAGCGGCGCGAGCCCGATGAGCTCGGATTCGGCCACGTCCACACCGTCCTCCGCGGCCAGGTCGCGGACCGTCTCCCAGACCAGCCACAACGGCGTGGTGGCGAAGTCGAGGAGGTTCATCGACACCTGGGCACGACCCAGATCCTCGATCCAGAAGCCGTTGGCCTGGACCTTGGGGAGGCCGCCGCCGGACTCCCGGACGCGGCGGGCGATCCGCTTGGCGAGCTCCACGTCGCGCGAGTCGAGGTTGATGTTGTAGGCGATGAGGAACGGGCGCGCCCCGACCGCCATGGCCCCGGCCGATGGGTGGAGCCGGTCGGGACCGAAGTCGGCGCCGCGCCCGGGCTGGGCGATGTCGAGCTTGAGGCCCTCATATCCACCCCGCCGGACGTCGGCGAGCCTGACCCGCTCCGACCGGCTGGCGGCGTTGGCATAAAGGAAGACGGGCAGCGCGAAGCGGGTGGCGATCCGTTGGCCGAACGCGCGCGCCAGCTCGATGCAGTCGTCCATCGTCGTGCCGGCCAGCGGGATGAACGGCACGACATCGACGGCCCCGATGCGCGGGTGCTCGCCGGTGTGCTGGTCCATGTCGATTTCGCGGATCGCTGTCGCGACCAGCCGCTCGAGGGCGTCGGTCACGGGGCCGTGCTCGCCGGCCAGTGTCAACACCGAGCGGTTGTGGCTGGCGTCACTCGTCCGGTCCAGGAGGTACACGCCGTCGCCCGCGGTGATCGCGTCGGCGAGGCGGTCGACGACATCGAGGCGGCGGCCCTCGGACACGTTCGGGACGGATTCGATCAGCACACGTGGATGCTAGTCCGCGCGACGGCCGTCGGAAGGACGTCGGCGCGTCGGCGCGGGGCGCGACCGCGCTGATGTTTGGCCGCGCTGGGCCGCCTCAGGCGTCCGGCAGCATCGGGACGTGGATGCCGCGCTCACGGGCGACCTCGATCGCCCGCTCGTAGCCCGCGTCGACGTGGCGCAGGACACCCATCGCCGGGTCCGTGGTCAGCACCCGTTCGAGCTTCTGCGCGGCGAGCGGCGATCCGTCCGCGACGACGACCATCCCGGCGTGCTGGCTGTAGCCGATCCCGACACCGCCGCCGTGGTGGATCGAGACCCACGTCGCGCCCGCTGCGGTGTTGACCAGCGCGTTGAGGAGCGGCCAGTCCGCGACGGCATCCGAGCCGTCGAGCATCGACTCCGTCTCGCGGTTGGGCGAGGCGACCGAGCCCGAGTCGAGATGGTCGCGACCGATGACGATCGGTGCGCTCACCTCGCCGGTGCGCACCAGCTCGTTGAACGCGAGCCCGGCCTTCGCGCGCTCGCCGTAGCCCAGCCAGCAGATGCGAGCGGGGAGACCCTGGAACGGGACGCGCGCCTCGGCCATCTCGATCCAGCGCTGGAGCCCCGTGTCGTCGGGGAAGAGCTCGAGGACCGCCCGGTCGGTCCGCAGGATGTCGGCTGGGTCGCCGGACAGCGCCACCCAGCGGAACGGGCCACGGCCTTCGCAGAACTGCGGCCGGATGAATGCCGGCACGAAGCCCGGATAGTCGAAGGCGTCCTCGACGCCGGCCTCGCGCGCGAAGGCCCGCAGGTTGTTGCCGTAGTCGAACACGATCGCACCGGCACGCTGGAACGCCAGCATCGCGCGGACGTGGGCGGCCATCGAGGCACGCGATCGACGTTCGTACTCTTCGGGCAGGCGGGCCCGCAGCTCGAGCGCATCGGCTAGGGCGATCTCCGCCGGCACGTACCCGGCCAATGGGTCGTGGGCGGAGGTCTGGTCCGTGACGATGTCGAACCGCTCTCCGGCCGCCGCCCACGCCGGCTCGATCTCGGCGGCGTTGCCGACCAGCGCGACGCTGACTGCCTGGCCGTTCGCGGCCGCCTCGCGGGCCCAGACCAGGGCCTCCGGCGGGTCGTCGGTCAGACGGTCGACGTAGCCGATGTCGAGCCGGCGGCGGGCGCGCGCTTCGTCGACCTCGATGACGATCGCGACACCGTCGTTCATCGTCACGGCCAGCGGCTGAGCGCCGCCCATCCCACCGAGACCGGCGGTCAGGGTGACCGTCCCGCGCAGGCTGCCACCGAAATGCGTGCGGGCCGCCTCCGCGAAGGTCTCGTACGTTCCCTGCAGGATCCCCTGGGTCCCGATGTAGATCCAGGAGCCCGCGGTCATCTGGCCGTACATCATCAGGCCGCGTTGCTCGAGGTCCCGGAAATACTCCCAGGTCGCCCACTTGCCGACGAGGTTCGAGTTGGCGATGAGGACGCGCGGAGCCCATGGATGGGTCCGCAGGACGCCGACCGGCTTGCCCGACTGGATGAGCAGCGTCTCGTCGTCGGCCAGGGTGCGCAGTTCGCGGACGATGGCATCGAACGCGGCCCACGACCGGGCCGAGCGGCCCGTCCCGCCGTAGACGACGAGGTGGTCAGGGTCCTCCGCAACCTCCGGATCGAGGTTGTTCATCAGCATCCGCAGGACGGCTTCCTGCTGCCAGCCGCGACAGGTCAGCTCGGTGCCGCGTGGGGCACGGACGGGTCGGGCGCCGACGGAACTCATGGCCTCGGTCATTCGGGTCAGCGTACCGGCTCAGCCGAGATCGAGACGCATGACCGGGAATCGCTCGTCGGCGATCGCCCGCGCGAAGCCGACCGATTCCCAGAACTCGGGCGTCGCGGCGCTGGTGGCGTCCGGCGCGGCGCCGATCTCCGGGTAGGTCTCCACGGCCGTGAAGCCGCGCTCGGTCAGGTCCTGGCAGACCGCCGCGACGAGGGCTCGGGCCAGGCCGGCCCCTCGTGCCTCGGCGGTCGTCGCGATGCACGTGATGACCGCCGGCAGTGGCGCGTCGGGGAGTGACGGATAGAGGTCGCGCGTGCGCTGCGCCCGCGGGTAGGCGGTCAGCGGCCCGAACTGGGCGTACACCGCGGGGACATCGTCACGGAGCAGGACCTTGGCGTAGCCCCCCGCGACCGCCAGACCGCGTCCCAGCAGCTGCAATTTGCGTGGCGCGTCGCCGCCGACGGTCGGGCGTGCGACCGGCCGTGGAGCGAACGGGTTGTCGATCGGCGCGTCGACATCGTCGTCATCGCCCGGGGTCAGGAAGGAGTTGGCCGGCCGGCCGGTCGTGAACGGGTTGGCGGCCGGGGTCGCGGCTTGGAGATCGGCCAGGAACGGGTTGGCCGGTCGGGCCTTGGGCGAACCGGTCTTCCTGGCCTTGTCGGCGGGGGCAGTGGGCTCCAGCCAGCCAAGTCGGGCCGCCTTCGAACCGTGCTCGAGGTTCTCCCAGTAGTCGCACGAGCGGTGGTCGAAGCCTGGGTCCGCGCACGGCGGGACGCGACCGAAGGCGCTCGCATCGGTGACGTCGATGATCGTGATCGTCGGCATGTCAGCGCCAGAGCGCGCCGTAGGGATGCTCACCGACGAGCGGCCGGCCCTCCGCAAAGCGTTCGAGCCCGTAGGCCGTGATGTCGGCGGTCGTCGTCTGCCCGTCGAGGATCAGCTCGGCCAGGCACGCCCCGATGGCGGGCGCAGTCTTGAAGCCGGTCCCCGAGAAGCCGCAGGCGAGCACCAAGCCGGCCGGGCCGGCTCGGCCCAGGATCGGCCGCTGGTCGGGGGTGATGCCGTCCTGCCCACCGTGGGCGGTCCGGAATGTGCCGTCCGTCATCCAGGGCACACGAGCGCAGACCCGTCCGATCATGTCCTCGATGCTGGCCGGACCGGAGACCGCCAACGGCCGGTCCGGCGATCCGCCGACCTCGTTCCGACCCTCGAGGCCGACGAGCATGAGGTCCCGTCCCTCGGGCCGGAAATAGACCCCGTTGACCTCGTCGATGACGATCGGAAAATCCGGCCCGTGACCGGACGGCAGCCCGAAGTACGCCGTCTCGTGACGCCACGCCTGGACCGGCAGATCCACGCCCGCGGTCCGTGCCAGCTCGGCGGCCCAGGCCCCGACCGCGATGGCGACGGCCGGGGCCGCAAACCGTCCGCGATCGGTGTCCACGCCGATGACCCGGTCGCCGTCGGCCGCGATCGCGGTGACGTGCGTCCCGTTGATGAGCCGCGCCCCGCGGTCCCTGGCCGCCGCGAGGAACCCGGCCGCCGTGCCGGACGGATCGGCGTAGCCGGACTCCGGCTCGTAGGCGCCGACCGCGAGATCGGCGGTCACGGCACCCGGCACGAGCCGGGCGATCTCGTCAGGCTCCACGACCCGCGCCGGGATCCCGAGTCGTTGTTGCATCGCGACGTTGGCCCGCATCCGGGGCGCCAAAGCCTCCGGCATGACATGGAGGAACCCGGTCTTCACGAACCCACAGTCGCCCGCTCCCACCATCTCCGACCACGACCGGAAATACGGGAATGACAGCCAGGCGAGACGTGACTCGCTCTCGAGGTCGTAGTGCATCCGGACGAAGCCCGAGGACCGGCCCGTGGCACCAGCCGCGACGCTCTCGCGTTCGAGCACGATGACCGACGCCCCTCGGCGCGCGAGGTGGAACGCCAGGCTGGCACCCTGGACGCCCGCTCCGACCACGATCACATCAGCTGTCTCGGTCATGCCGTCATGATGCCCTGTCGGCTACGGGTGGGTGGGCGGACCACGATCAGCAGCCCGATCAACGGCCACGATCAACGGCCGCGATCAGCGGCCCCGATCGGCGGCCACGATCTTGGTCAGATATTCGCCAGGTGACGATTGGGCCACGAAAGCGGTCTGGTCTCCGCCAAAACGGCCGCTTCGCGTGCATTTGGCAGCAACGTCACGCTCGGACGGGCCGCACCGCCGCGCAACGGTGTGCCTAGTAGTCGCCCGGCGCATGAATGGCCATGCTTGCCGCCGAGATCGGCCAGTCATGCGTCCGGTGACGATCTGGCCGGAACCGTGGACCGGCGGCGACCGAGCGGTCGGACGACGGCCGAGGCCGTGGCCCGGCCGTGACTACCTGGCCGCGCCCACCGGCCGCGCCCACCGGCCGCCTCGGTCATGACCGCATCAGCCGGCGAGGTCGGCCAGCGCGCCGTCGTGGACCATCGCGGTCGCAGCCGCCAGGTCCGGGCCCGGCTCGCGATCGCCGTCGAGGTGGCGGACCTGCCCCCGCACCCGCGCGAGGGCCTCGGCGACCCCCGTCCCGGCTGCGGCGCCGTCCGACAGCGCCAGCCGCAGGTCCAGCGCCTGCGCGGCAACGAGCAGTTCGATCGCCAGGATCCGCTCGACGTGGCCGAGCACCGCCCGCGTGTGCCGCGCCGAGATCGAGCCCATCGACACGTGGTCCTCCTGGTTCGCGCTGGTCGGGATCGAGTCGACCGAGGCGGGATGGGCGAGGACCTTGTTCTCGGACACGAGGGCGGCCGCGGTGTACTGGTAGATCATCATCCCGGAGTCGATCCCGGACGATGCCGCCAGGAACGGCGGCAGCCCGCCGTTGAGCCGCGGGTCCACCAGCAGCGCCGTCCGCCGCTCGCTGATCGACCCGAGCTCCGCCAGAGCGATCTTCGTGAAGTCGAGGACGAGGGCGATCGGTTCGCCATGGAAGTTGCCACCGCTGATCACCCGCCCGCCACCGGTCGCGATCGTCGCCTCGTCGGCCACCCCGCCGCCCGGGAAGACGAGCGGGTTGTCGGTCGCTGAGTTGAGCTCGATGTCGAGGACGCGTCGCAGATGATCGAGCGTGTCGCGGACCGCGCCATGGACCTGCGGGATGCAGCGCAGGGAATATGGGTCCTGGACCTTGTGCGCGTGGCCGTGGTGACCCGTCTGCAGCGCGCTGTCGCGCAGGAGGTGCCGCAGCTCCCCCGCCACCGCGATCTGACCCGGGTGGGGGCGAGCGAGCTGATAGGCGGCGGCGAAGGCCACGTCCGTGCCAAGCAGCGCCTCCACGCTCATCGCGGCCACGACGCTCGCCGTCCGGGCGAGGCGGTCGGCGTCGGCCAGGACCAGCGCCCCGATCGCGCTCATCATCTGGGTCCCGTTGAGCAAGGCGAGGCCTTCCTTGGCCTCCAGCGTCAGCGGCTCCAGCCCGGCCTCGCGCAGGGCGAGCAGGGCGGGCATCACGGCGCCACGGACTTCGACCTCGCCGCGACCGATGAGTGGCAGCGCCAGGTGGGCCAGTGGCGCGAGGTCGCCGGATGCCCCGACACTCCCCTGCTCCGGTACGGTCGGGTGGATCCCGAGGCGCAGGAGCTCCAGGAGGCGATCGACGATGAGCGGCCGGCAGCCGCTGTGCCCGAGCGCCAGGGTGTTGGCCCGCAGCAGGAGCATCGCCCGCACGACTTCGCGCGGGAAGACCGGCCCCACCCCGGCCGCGTGGCTCATCAGCAGGTTCTCCTGGAGGCGGCCGGCGTCGGCCGGTGGGATCGTCGTGGACGCCAGCGCCCCGAACCCGGTCGTGACGCCGTAGACGACCGCGCCCTCCGCGACCAGCGACTCGATGAGGTCGCGCGCCTCCTGCATCCGCTCGCGCGCGTGGATGTCCAGCGCGGCCGTCGCGCCGTTGCGCGCCACCGATTCGACGTCGGCCACGGTCAGGTCGGCACCGGTCAGGACGACCGGGCCGGCCCCCGAACGGTCCGGGTAGAAGTGCGGGACGACCGGGTCAGTCACGGCCCGAGGATAGTCGGCTATGCTCCGCCGCGCCGACCCACATCCTCACGAGGTCCGCGTGCTCGCCTTCATCGATAACGTCGTCATCCCGTTCCTCAACAACCTGTATGGCGCCGTCGGTTATGCCGGTGTGCTCATCGCGATGGCCATCGAATCCGCGATGATCCCGCTGCCCTCTGAGCTGATCCTGCCGTACGCGGGCTTCCTGGTCTGGGACACGACCCAGCTCGAGCCGCTGACCGGCCAGGCCTGGAACTTCTGGATCGTGGTCGTGGCGGCGACCATCGGCAACACGCTCGGGTCGCTGGTGGCGTATGCCATCGGGGCCTATGGCGGGCGGCCGTTCCTCGAGCGCTACGGCAAGTACCTCCTCATCCGACCGCACGAGATCGAGCTGGCCGACTCGTTCTTCGCACGGCACGGCGGCGCGACCGTCTTCATCGGCCGGCTGCTGCCGATCGTCCGGACATTCATCAGCTTCCCGGCCGGGGTGGCGCGGATGCGGTTGACGACGTTCATCGTCTATTCGACCGCCGGCGCCTTCCTGTGGTCGTGCCTGCTGGTCTACGCCGGAACGGTCCTCGGCGAGAACTGGACGGACATCCGCCACGCCCTTCAGCCGTTCGACCTGCTCATCGCGGTAGGGGTCGTCGCGGCCGTACTGCTGTTCGTCTGGTGGCGGCTCGGGATGCCCGGCCGGCCCGGCCGGCCCGGACGTGGCGGCGAGGACGCCCCGCCGGCCGAGCCCATCGCCTAGGCACGTCGCTCCTCCGGTGGCTTGACCGCCCGGAACTCGCGATAGATGAGCAGGTCGTACAGGATCTTGAAGCCGCCCGCCAGGTAGAACGGCAGCGCCGCGTAGCCGGCGCTCGCGATGAGAACGGACGAGATCGATGGTGAGATCGCCGCGCCGGTCGTCCGCGCGATGCCGGTCACGCCGGCCGCCGCCGACCGTTCATCGGGGTCCACCACGGCCATCACGTACGACTGGCGAGTCGGGACGTCCATCTGGCTCAGGCTGAACCGGAGCAGCAGGACGGCGATGGCCAGCGGCAGCGTCGGCATCAGCGGCACGAGGATGAGCAGGACATTCGATGGGATGTGCGTGAACACCATCGTGTTGATGAGTCCGATCCGGGCGGCGATCCGGGCGGCCGACAGGGACGACACGGCAGCCAGCAGATTCGCCGCGAAGAAGATGACCCCGAGCAGGGCGGGGTCCGCGCCGTACTGGAGGTGGAACCAGTAGGCCATCAGGCTCTGCGGGATGAAGCCGCCACCGAAGGCGTCGATCGAGAACAGGACCGACAGCTTGAGCACGACTCCCTTGGACCGACCGAGCCCGAACCGCCGCCGGATGCCGTCGGTCTGCGCCTTCGCCGGCGGTGCTTCGATGGCGGCCCCCAGCCGCCAGAACCCGATGACCATCACGATGCCGATGACGGCATAGCCGACGACGATGGTGCGGTAGGCGTCGACCGCGATCACCCCTCGGTCGATCAGGACCTGGCTGAGCAGCCCGGCGCCGAGGGCGCCCGTCGCCGTGGCCACGTAGCCGACCAGGTTGTACCAGGCGAACGTCGCCGTCCGGCGGCTGTCCGGGACGGTCTGGGTAAGGGCGGCCTGCTCGATGGCGAGGAACGGGCCGACCTCGTTGCCGGTCGGCGACACGACGCCGATCGCCCCCGCCAGGATCAGAAGCGGGACGAAGCTGGTGAAAGCGAAGGCGACCCCGGCCACGATCATCAGCGCGGCCCCCGCGACGAGCACCCGCCGGCGCCCGAGCCGGTCGGCGTTGGTCGTCAGCCACAGCGAGATGATCGTGTCGCCGATGAGCGTGAGGGTGAGAACGATGCCGATGGCCAGGGGGTCCAGGCCGGCCGCGGCGAGATACAGGACGAGGACGACGGCGAGGAACCCATAGCCGAACATCCGAAGCGTCCGCATCGCGAACAGGAGGCGGCCATCACGGTCGAGCCCACGCAGGCTCGCGACCAGCCCTGGATCCGGGGCCGCGGGGTGGGGTGGTCGATCCATCGCGGTCACGGCGACGTGTTTCGGTTGGCGCGCGGGCCGGGAGTCCTCATCCCGGCCGGGCACGAACGGTCGAACTCAGGCGGTTGGCGGCTTGTAGGCGCGGAGGGCTGTCCCGGCGCCAGCGACGATGGCCGACTGCTCGTCATGGTCGAAGATCTCGTGAGTCTCCAGACCGCCGATGACGCCGGTGGCGCCGACCGCGGCAGCCAACGCCGAGGCCGTCACGCCATCGGGCAGACTCGTGATGAGGAAACCGTCGTGATGGCCCTGCATCCAGTAGAAGGCTTCAAGGGTGCCGCCGAGCGATTCGACGAGCGCCTTGGCTGCCGCCGACCGGTCGCTGGGGCGATCGATCATCGCCTTGATCGCCTCGCCCTTGTAGGAGAAGAACGTGATGTACCGGGCCATGGTCGACTCCCTCACCTGTGTCGCCTGATCATCGTCGATGGTAGTCCTCGGTCGGGTCGCATGTGGGTCGCCCGGTCTGCCAGAATGTCGCCGGAGGTTCACCACGGAACGATGAGCACCGACCCACACGCCGCCGACAGCCCGGACCATCCCGTTTCAGCCAGTGTCCATCACGACCTGGCCGATCACGGCGACGACGGCGAGCACGACGATCACGCCGATGGCGAGGAGCCGCTCGGTCCGATCGACGTTGCGGCGTGGGGCGCCGGGCTGCTGGGGCTTGTGATCGGCGTCGTCATCGCCGCCTGCTTCGTCCTCGCGACGTCCATCCCGGCCTGACGGCTCCGGCGCGCGGGCGCGCGGGCGGTTCGACCCTAGAACAGGCCGACGATGTTGCCATCGGCGTCGATGTCGATCTTCTCGCCGCCCGGTCGTGACGGGAGCCCCGGCATCGTCCGCATCTCGCCGCACAACGGCGTGATGAACCCCGCCCCGGCCGACAGGCGGACCTCGCGGATCGGGACGGTGAAGCCGCTGGGGCGGTTCTTGAGGGCGGCATCGTGGCTGAGCGAGTATTGGGTCTTGGCCATGCAGATCGGCAGGTGGCCGTAGCCCAGTTCCTCGAATTGCTGGAGCGACTTCCGCGCGGCCGGCAGGAAGTCCACCCCCGCGCCGCCATACACCCGGGTCACGATCGTCTCGATCTTGTCAGGGAGCGGCATATCGTCCGGGTAGAGCAGCTTGAAGTCGGCCGATCCGTCCGAGGCTGCGGCCCAGACCGCTTCGGCCAGGTCCGTCGCACCGGCACCGCCGTCGACGAAATGGGTCGCGACGACGGCATCCCGGGCGCCGGACGCGAGGGCGACTTCCCGGACGGCCTCGATCTCAGCCGGGGTATCGGTCGGGAAGGCATTGATGGCCACGACAGACGGGATCCCGAACAGCGTCACGTTCTCGATCTGCTTGGCCAGGTTCTGGGCGCCGATCCGAGTCGCCTCGACGTTCTCCTCGAGGAGGCTCGGGTCGATCGGTTTGCCGGCCACGATCTTGCCGACGCCGCCGTGCATCTTGAGCGCCCGGATCGTGGCGACCACGACGGCTGCATCCGGAGTCAGACCCGACGCCCGGCACTTGATGTCGAAGAACTTTTCGGCGCCCATGTCGGCACCGAACCCGGCTTCCGTGCAGACGATCTCGTTGGTCACCAGCGCCAGCCGGTCGGCGATGATCGAGTTGTTGCCGTGGGCGATGTTACCGAACGGCCCACAGTGGACGAACGCCGGTCCGCCCTCCAGCGTCTGGAGCAGGTTCGGCTTGATCGCGTCGCGCAGCAGGACCGTCATCGAGCCAGCGACGCCCAGATCCTCCGCGGTGACGCCGGTCCCGTCAGTCCGCGTCGCCAGGACCATCCGCCCGAGACGAGCCCGCAGGTCGAACAGGTCGGTCGCCAGGGCCAGGACCGCCATCACCTCGGAGGCGACCGTGATCACGAACTCCGTCTCGCGCGGGACACCGTCCTGCCGCCCGCCCAGGCCGATGACCACGTGTCGCAGCGCCCGGTCGCTGATGTCGATCACCCGCGGCCAGAGGATGCCGTGCGGGTCGATGCCCAAGGGATTCTTGTGGTGCAGGCTGTTGTCGAGGAACGCCGCGCCGAGATTGTGGGCAGCGCCGATGGCATGGACGTCGCCGGTGAGGTGGAGATTGAAGTCCTCCATCGGGATGACCTGGCTGTAGCCGCCTCCGGCGGCCCCGCCCTTGATCCCGAATACCGGTCCGAGCGACGGCTGGCGGATGTTGACCGAGGCGCGGCGCCCGATCCTGTTGAGAGCCTGCGCGAGGCCGACCGTCGTAGTCGACTTGCCCTCGCCGAGTGGCGTCGGCGTGATGCCGGTCACCACGACGTACTTGCCACGTGGCCGTTCGGCCTCGAGGCGCTTGATGGCTTCGAGCGTCACCTTGGCCTTCGTCGGCCCGTACAGCTCGAGCTCGTTGTCGGCGATCCCGAGATCGTGGGCCACGTCCACGATCGGACGCGGCGTGACGGCTCGGGCGATCTCGAGGTCGGACGGGAAGCTCATCGGTCTCCTCCGGACAGAACGGGTCGGGCGGGCGGGTTCGGGCCCGTGGCAGGGTTGGGGCTGGCGCCCGAGCCGGAGCGGTCGAACGGCGCCTGTCGTTCGGCGGCACGGACGAGGTGGGTCAGCAGGATCGCGTTCGTGAGCGGGCCTACGCCGCCCGGGACTGGCGTGATCGCCGAGGCGACCTGGACGGCGGAGGCGAAGTCGACATCGCCCACCATGTGCCCATCGACGACGTTGATGCCGACATCCACGACGACGGCTCCCGGCTTGAGCATCGCGCCGGTCACCAGCCCAGGGTGGCCGGCGGCCACGATGACGATGTCGGCCCGGGTGACATGAGCCGCGAGGTCCACCGTCCGCGAGTGGCAGACGGTCACCGTGGCGTCCTCCTTGACCAGCATGAACGCGGCCGGCATGCCGACCACCGCCGACCGCCCGATGACGACCGCGTCCCGACCGGCGATCTCGATCCCGGACCGGCGGAGGATCTCGATGGCCGCGTGCGCAGTCGCCGGGAGGAAGCCGTCGTAGCCCAGGCGGAGGAGCCCGGCATTGAGCGGATGGATGCCATCGATGTCCTTGTCCGGGTCGATCGCCTCGATGACGGCGCGCAGACGGATGGTCGGCGGAAGCGGCATCTGGACGATGACCCCATCGACCGCCGGATCGTCGTTGAGCTCGCGGACGGCGGCGGTGACGCTGGCTTCCGTGGCTTCGCCTTCGAGTTCGACGAAGCCGGCATCGATGCCGACCTTGGCGCAGCCGCGCAGGATCCGCTCGAGGTAGACGGCGGACGGCGCGTCACGCCCGACGATGACGACGCGCAACCCGGGCGCCCGCCCACGCCGGACCGTGAAACTCGCAACGTCCTCTGCGACTGCGCGCCGGATCTCCTCGGCGAGTGGCCCGCCCTCCAGTAGCCGCGCCCGGGCGGACGCCACGCTCAGCGCTCGACCAGCGCGGGGATCGGCTCGCGCGCTTCGTTGCGTCCCACCGCCTCGCGGGTCTCCGCCACGGACCGCTCGACAGCGTGGAGCAGGGCGTCCACGCGCGCGGTCACCTCGTCGACGAACTCCGCGTCGCCGACCGACGGCAGGTTCACCAGGACATTCGCGGCGGCCCCACGGGCGGCCGCCTCGCCAAGGAGCGAGGCGACATTGAGGTCACTGGAGGCGTTGACGTTGCTGCGCCCGGCCAGGGCTTCGGCGACGGCGACGAGGTCGGCGCACGCCTCGATGCACTGGAGCGGCACGTCGGATGCGATGCGGGCGGCCGCCTGGAGCGCGGACGTCCTGGCGGCCTTCTCGTCGTCCGTGTCGCGCGGCAGCTTCATCGCCGCCGCATAGCCGGCGTACGCCGCGGCATCGTCGTCGGCGAGAACGAGGAACCGATCGGCCAGGCGACGACCGGACTCGTTGGCCCAATCGAGCAGGTCCGCGTGCATCTCGTAGCGCGGCCGGCCCATGGACAGGGCCGCCACCATCGCCACGAGGCTGGCGGCGAGTGCGGCCACGACGGCCGAGGCGCTGCCACCACCCGGCACTGGCGCGGCCGATCCGAGTTCAGCGACGAAGCCCTCGAGGGTCAGGTCGCGAAAGCGCGATCGGGGGAGGGGGTCCACCAGCCGATTGTACGGTCGCGCGCGCTGGAAGGTTGCCCGCCCGCAACGTCACGACCGCGGGTCGTCGGAGCCGGGGCGGGCGCGGTACCGGCGCGCCCGCCCCGAAACCCGACGAGATGACCGGCGATGCGGGGAGGCGGCATCGCCAGTCCGGCCAGCGCGCTCGGGAACCCCAGTTCCCCGCCCGCCGATGCGGTATCGGGTCGCGTCAGGCGGCCCGGGTGCGAAGGGCTTCGTCGAGCCCGGTGACCGTCCAGCGCCGCGAGCGGTGCTGGAACGTCAACGACAACCGAGCCCGTGGCGTATCCACTTCAAAGAGCGTCCGCGGGCCGCTGATGACCGGGTAGGCCGCGGCTTCCTCACGGACGACCGCGAGCCGGGTGATCCGGAGGTGCTCGTCGCCCCACGTGATCTCACGGGGCCGACCACTGAACCAGTCGGTCCGGACCTGGACCGGGACCGGCTCGACTCGGATGAATGCCATTCGAGATGGCTCCTTTCCGGGGGGCGCTTGGGTCGTGTCGTCCGGGGCACTCGTTCGACAGAACGTCTGTTCGGTTATGACCACACCGTAGACCGAACAGGTGTTCGATGTCAAGCGTCGTCGGGCGGAATCTCGTCGAGCTCCGTGTCACCTTGGGTGTCACGCGGCGCGTCCGCGATCGGGCCGATCTCGGCCGGTGCGGCCGGCCCACCGCGGGCCCGCCGATCGAGTGGATTGCGCGGATCGCGCTCGAACGGCGCCGGCAACCCCGTGCCCAGCAACCGGGCCCGGGTGACGGTCCCCTCGCCGTAGCGGCGCCGCAACGCGTCCGCCGCCTCGAATGCGCGCCGGTGCCGTGGCTCGGTCGTGTCGAACAGCGACAGCTGCTCGCGCTCGCCCAGGTTCGAAGCGCTCACGCCGAGCAGACGCACCTTCATCCCACGAAGCTCGGGCCGTGCCAGGTCGAGCGCGGTGGCGTAGATCGGGTCGGTCAGATCGGTCGGTTCCGCCAGCGTCCGCTGTCGGGTGATCGTGTGGAAGCCGCTGTCGCGGATCTTGACCGCGACGGTCCCCGCCCGGACGCCCGCCGAACGGAGCCGACCGGCGACACCCTCGGCCATGGCCAGGAGCGTGCGCTCGATGACCTCGGGGTCGCTCGTGTCGACATCGAAGGTGTGCTCGTGCCCGACCGATTTCGCCGGGTCGCCGTCGTGGACCGGGTCCCCGTCGATCCCGCGGGCACGGTCCACTAGCGACGCCCCGTGCTTCCCGAACCGCCGGACGACCAGGTCGGGGGGCAGTGCCGCGAGGTCACCGATGGTCCGCACCCGGTACTCCGCCAGGGCAGCCGCGGTCTTCTCGCCGACGCCCCACAACCGCCCGATCGCGAGCGGCGCGAGGAACGTCGCCTCGTCCCCCGGCAGCACGACCACCAGCCCATCGGGCTTGCGCAGGTCGGACGCGATCTTGGCCACGAGCTTGGTCCGGGCGACCCCGACCGAGGCCGTCAGCCCGACCTCCGCGCGGACCTCGTCCTTGATCCGGCGGGCGATCGCCGGGCCGTCGCCGAACAACGCGGCGGAGCCGGTCACATCGAGGAACGCCTCATCGATGGAGATCGGCTCGACGAGCGGGGTGTAGCGCCGCAGGATCGTCATGACGTCGCGGCTGGCGATCTGGTAACGACGGCCGTCGACCGGCAGGAACACGGCGTTCGGACAGCGGCGGTAGGCCTCGCGCAATGACATCGCCGAGTGGATGCCGAACCGGCGCGCCTCGTAGCTCGCCGCCGACACGACGCCCCGGGAGTCCTCGCCACCGGCACCGCCGACCACCACCGGGAGCCCACGCAGCTCCGGCCGGTCGCGCTGCTCGACGGCCGCGAAGAAGGCGTCGAGATCGACGTGCAGGATCGTTCGGTCGGTCACGGTCGCTATCATCGTCCCGCTGTGGAACCCCCTGCCGAGGACGGCGCCGGCGCCGACACACCCGCGCCGCCCGCCGGGTCCCGCGTGCTGGTCGGCGTCGTCGTCTCGATCGTCGCGTTCGCGCTCCTGGCCTGGCAGATCCCGCTGCTGTCGGTCGTGCTCGTCTGGCCGATCCTGTTCTTCGTGCCGGGCTGGGTCGTCATCCGGCGGGTCGTCCCGGACCTGCCCCTGCCGGGAGCGGTCGGCGGGGCGATCGTGACCAGCGTCTACGTGTCGGCCCACCTCGTGAATGTCGTCGCCCGGGTCATGGGCCTCGGGCGCGAGTCTATCATCGTCAGCGCGGTCCTGCTTGCGCTGGCGGTCGTCCTCGTGGGGCAGCTTCGGCATCGCTGGCTGGCGCCACTCCCGCGACCGACGATGGCGGGCTTCCTCGGCGCGCTCCGCGCTGACGCCCCGGCCTGGATCGTGGCGGTCGCCGTCGGCGCCGCCGTGTTCGTCGTGCTGATGGGCAACGGCTGGCACCAGACACCCGATGGCTGGGTGGCGGGCGGCTGGAACTGGAGCGACCTGCTGGTCCATGTCGCCATCGGTTCGAGCATCGCGGCCGGGAACTTCCCACCCGAGGTCCCCTATTTCGCCGGCGTCCCCTTGACCTACCACTGGTTCGCCGACTTCCACGGCGCGATCGCGTCGAGCGTGGCGGGTGTCGACCTGATCGGCGTCTACTTCGCGACGAGCGCCCTGTTCGCCGGAGTACTCGCGCTGGTCGTGTGGGCCCTGGCCGTGCGGCTGACGGGCGCGCGCCGGGTGGCGACCATCGCGGCCATCCTGGTCTGCTTCGGAGGCGGGCTGGGCTGGATCCGCCTGATGGGCGACCTGATGGCGGCCAAGGTTCCCGACGTCGTCGATCTCGTCAGCAAATTCTCCTATGACAACACCTGGGTCGACGGCTGGCCGTACTTCAAGATCGCCTCGATCTTCGGTACCAGGTTCCTCCCGCACCGGGCGACGACGCTCGGTCTGCCTGGGCTGGTCACGGTCGTCCTGCTGGTCGTGGCGTGCCTGGGCCGACGGCCGCTTGGGGTCCTGCTGGCGGGCATCCTCGCTGCGCTGCTGGCGCCGTTCCAGTTCTTCGCGTTCCCGGCCACGTATCTGATCGTCGGGCTGTACGTGCTGACGACCGGCGGGTGGCGGGTGCGGACAGTCTGGCGCGACGCGGTGCTGTTCCTCGCGCCCGTCGTCCTCGCCGCCCCGTTCATCGTCGATGCCATCAGCCGCCAGGGCAGCACCGGGGCGTTCAGGTTCGTGGTCGGCTGGAGCGAGGCGCGCATCGCTGACGGGCCGGCGGCCGTCGCGTTCTTCTACCTGACCAACCTCGGCATCCCGGTCGCGCTGGCGGTCATCGCTGCATTCACCGCGCGACGGATGCCCGGCCGCTGGTTCCTCGTCGCCTGGATGGTCGCGCTGTTCATCGTCCCGAACGTCATCGTCGTGAGCGCGGTCGAGTTCGACATGAACAAGTACTTCCAGATCATGTGGATCGCGGTGGCGATCCTGGCCGGCTGGCTGATCCAGCATCGGCGACCATCGCTGGTGGCCGTCCTGTTGGTCGTCTGCGCGTTCTCACCGGCGCTCATTGCCGTCTGGCACCTTCGGTCCGACACGGTGGCCCTCGGCCTGCCCCAGGAGACGGCGGCCCATTGGATCGCGGCCAACACGCCGCAGCGTTCGGTATTCGTCACCGACGCGTTCATCAACAGCCCGGTCGACCTGGCCGGGCGACTCCGGATCTCGACCTTCGGGCCGTATGTGTCGAATCTCGGATACGACCCGGGGCCGCGCGAGAAGGACACGACCGCGGTCTACTGCGATGGCCCGGATGTCGCCGCGGACCGGATGGCGGTCTACGGCGCCACGTACGTGCTGTCGAGCGGCGGGATCCCGTGCGCCGAGGGCGTGACCGGCACCGACTTCGGGGCGAGCCCCAGGTTCAGCCAGGTCTACGACGAGGACGGGGTGCAGATCTGGCGCCTGACCGGGTCATAGTCGGTGGCGCGTGCGTCGTGCCCCGGCCGTGCTCCGTGCCCCGGCCCGCCTGGGTCGGTGGCGCTTTCACGAGCCGGCCGCGCCCGACACCCGTTCGCACCGCGGATATTGCTGCCAGGCGTATCTGCTCGGGTACCGACTCGATATCGCACGTTGGCGGCGGCGAGCCATGCTCGGGCGTTCCATCGCCAAGCGTGAGCGTGGCCGTGGCAGGACCGATACGGCCCCGTTACGTGCGAGGTAAGACTCGGGGGAATATCCGGGAGGTGATGGGCCGCGACGACGACGCGGGTCAGGCACCGCCAGGATCGGATCGAACCGCCGCGATCGCCCGGCCCGAGCGGCCAACCGCGCCGAACCGCGGCGACGGCCCGGCCCGAACCGCGGCGACCGCCCGGCCCCGGGCGGCCGAACCGTCCGGCCCGGAGCCACCGAACCCTAGCCCTTGGGCTCGACGACGATCGTGACCTCCGGGGTCATGCCGCTGAAGACCTTGATGGCGACCTTGTAGGTGCCGAGTGTCTTGAGCGGTTCCTCGAGATCGATCTTGTGCCGGTCGACCACGATGCCGC
>JBBRXB010000021.1:0-37340 GCA_038248915.1 Candidatus Limnocylindrales bacterium
AGCTCAGCGACGACCTGGATAGCGGCGTCGACCCGCCGACGATCGTCCCAACCTCGCATACCACGACTGTGGCTCGTATCTGGCAAGAACCGTGGCAACGGCCGAGTGGACCGAGTGCACCGAGTCGACAGCCGCGCGGTTCGCAGCTACCATCCGGGCATGCCGATGTGGCGTTGTCCGTACTGCGGGACACCCCAGGCCGAGACGGCCAGGTGTTGGGTCTGCCGACGATCCAGCACCGCCTGCGGCACCTGTCGGAACTTCCGTCGCTCGATCGCGGCCCAGCTCGGCTACTGCGGGCTCGACCGTCAGCGGCTGCCCCTCCACGGTGACGAGATCCGGGCCTGCTGGGAGGCCGGTCAGGTGAACCCCGATCCCCCCGCTGCCGGCATCCCGAGGAGCGTGCCGACCCCCGATCCCCGGCCCGATGACCGAACGCCCGTTCGACGGCTCGAGTTCGTCGAGGTCCGGTCGGCCGACGCTAAACCACCGCGCGCAAAGCGCATGACCGCCGGCGCGACCGATATCACCGCCGATGCGACCGACGAGCCGTCGACCCCCATCCGCTCGAACGACCGCGGCTGGAGCCTCTGGGGCGACGTCGACCTCTAGTCTCGGCCCCAGCCCACGCCACTCGCAACGCCGCGCCGCGCCACGCCACTCGCCCCGCGCGGTGCGGCGTCGGCCCCAGCCCACGCCTCGCCGCGCCGCCGCGTCACGCCGCCGTGCCGCGCCACCCCGCCACGCCACTCGCCCCGTGCCGCGCCACGCCGCCGCGCCACCCCGCCGCGCCACGCCACTCGCCCCGCGCCGTGCGGCGTCGCGCCGCGCCACGCCGCCGCGCCCGCCCGCGCTCAGGGCAGGTTGGCCGGCCTTGTCCCCAGGGTGACCTTGAGCATCATGTGCGCGCCGTCACGCAGGACATCCAGCGTGACGGTGTCGCCCGGTGAGAACTGGGCGAGCGTGGCGTCGAGCGGATGCTCCGCGTCGATGACCTTGCCGCCGACGCTGACGATGATGTCGCCGTCCTTGACCCCGCCGAGGTCGGCCGGCTTGCCGGACTCGACGCCGGGGGCTGGGTCGCCGTTCGCGTCGATGCCACCGACCAATGCCCCGGAGGTGACCGGCAACTTCTGGTCGTCGGCGAGCTTGCGCGTGATCGACACGAAATGGATGCCGAGGTACGGGCGGCTGAGCGGCTGGCCGGCGATCGCCTGGGCCATGATCGGGCGTGCGACGTCGATCGGGATGGCGAAGCCGATGCCGTTGCTGTTCGAGGCGATCGCAGTGTTGATGCCGATGACGTTGCCACCCGCGTCGAGCAGCGGGCCACCGGAGTTGCCCGGGTTGATCGCTGCGTCGGTCTGGATGAGGTTGGTCAGCGACTCGTTGTTGTCGGTGGTGATGGCGCGACCCTTGGCGGACACGATGCCGCTGGTCACAGAGTTCGAGTAGGTGCCCAGCGGGCTGCCGATGGCGACCACCAGCTGGCCGACCTTGAGTGCGTCGGATTCGCCGATGGCAGCGGTCGGCAAGCCGGTCTCCTCGACCTTGACGATAGCTAGGTCCGTCAGCGTGTCGATGCCATAGACCTTGCCCGCCAGGACGCGGCCGTCCTTGAGTTCGACATCGAACTTCTCGCCGCCCTCGACCACATGGTGGTTGGTCAGGATCCAGCCGTTGCTGTCGAAGATCACGCCGGAACCGACGCCGGTCGCGGGGATGACCCCGTTGTTGCCGTCATTGGTCGTGCCGGTCACGGTGATCCGCACGACCGCCGGACTGACCTTCGCGGCGACCGCGATGGTGGCGGACTGTTCATCGATGGCGACCGGCTGCAACGTGCCGACATTGGTGCCCTGGGCCGTCGTCGGAGCGAGCGTCGCCTGGCGGTCGAGCGCCCCGACCGCGCTCAACGCGACGACCGTGCCGCCGGACGCAAGGACGGCCGACAGCAGCGCGACGGCCAGCAGCCCGCCACCGCCCGACCGGGACCGGCGCGGCGTCGGAACGGCAGTGGCCGGCGCGGGCGTCGGGGCCGGCTCGTACCAGCGCTCGGGTGTCACCGGCGGGGTGTCGGCCCACGAGCTCGCCCAGTCGGCGCGCGGCTCGGGGGTCGGGGCGAAGTGGTCGAGCCCAGGAGCGCCGGGTTCGACGGTGCCCGCGCTCGGGGCCCACGGGTCGACCGAGGCGCTGCCCGGTGCCGTCGGCGTGGCGGACGGCCAGGCCGGGCCTCCGGCGCCAGGCGTTGACGGCGCGGTTTGGCCGGAAGGGCTGTCGGCGCTCGACAGGTCGGCCGGGGTCACGGTATGACGCTCGGTCAGCTCGCCTGGGTCGGTGGCGTCGGGGCGGGGTTCGTCGTGCATCTGGTCGCGTATCCCTTGAGCGTCGGCCGGTGAGCGACCGAGATGGGTTGTGATCCGTTCAGGGTGCCGCCTGCGGGTTGACCTGCGGGCGCTCGGACGGTGAAGTTTCCTGCATGTTCGGCAAAGGCGCCGTGCCACCCGGTTCCGCCGCACCGGCGGTCGACGCGACGGCAGCTTGCTGCGCGGCCGGCGTCCCCTCGATGAGTCGTGGATCGCGTGGCAACCAGACGCTGAACCTCGTCCCGCTCCCGACGCGGCTCTCGACCTCGACCGTGCCACCGTGCATGTCGACGATCGACCGGACGATGGCGAGCCCCAGACCGCTGCCACTGCCGCGCGCCTCATTGGCCCGAGAGCCGCGGTAGAACCGCTCGAAGACATGGGGCAGCTCGGTCGGTTCGATCCCGACGCCGGTGTCGGTCACCTCGATCCGGGCGCCATCCGGTGTCGCGGCCACGTCGACCGCGACCGAGCCGCCGCGCGGCGTGAACTTGATGGCATTGGCCACCAGATTCGAGACGACCTGGCCGACGCGTGGCGGGTCGTGCCGGATCCGGACCGGCGCCACGGGCAGGTGCAGGCCGACGCGGACGCCACGCCGGTCCGCCGCGGCCGAGGTCTGTTCGACGGCCGATTCGACCGCTGCTCGCAGGTCCTCCGGCCGGAGATCGAGGAGGACCAGCCCGGAATCGAGCTTCGAGAGCTCGAGCAGGTTCTGGGCCAGCCAGTCGAGGCGTTCGATCTGCTGGCCGCTCGACTCGAGGAACTCGGCGCGCGCCTCGGGGTCGTCGGCGGCACCTTCGGTCAGCAGCTCGTTGAACGTCCGGAGCGCGGCCAGCGGCGTGCGCAGCTCGTGTGACACATCGGCCAGGAAGTCGCGGCTGCGGTCGCGATCGCGACGGACGATCTCCACGCTCTCCTGGAGGCGATCGGCCATCGCGTTGAACTGGACGGCCAGCTCCGCGAGCTCGGACGAGCCGGCCCGCACCTCGCTCGGGGGGACGCGCCGGGTCAGGTCGCCCTCGGCCAGCCCGCGCGAGGCCTCGGTCAGGCGACGCAACGGCGTCGTGAACCGCCGAGCCATCGCGGCCGAGACGACCACGCTCAGACCCAGGGCGAACAGCGAGATGGCCGCCAGGAGCCCCGTGACATTGGCCAGGGCCGTCGCCCGGAAGGTGTACGGATTGGACAGCGTGACCCGGACGGCATACGACGTGTACACACCACCGGCGGCGTAGGCCTGGCTCCAGCCCACGTCCTTCTCCTGCGTCTGACCGGGGTCCGGCGACGCCTCGAGATGGATGAGGATGGGCGGGCCGAGAGCCGGCACGAACTTCTGCGTCTCGCCATCAGCCACGAACCGCCCGAACGTGATCTGCACGTCGGCCTGGGCGAGGTGGTCGGCCACGAACCGCTGGAGGCCGTGCCTGGACATATCGTCCAGCACGATCGGCGCGACCTGCCCATCGAGGCCGACGACCAGACCGGGCACCTGCCCCTCGGCGACCCGACCCTCGGCCAGGCTGGTCACATAGGTGGCGACGGTCTTCGCGCGCTGATCGAGATCCGCCAGCTGCTGCGTCGTGAAGTAGTCGTCGAGGCGGTTGATGACGAGGACCGTGACGAGAGCGAGAGTCAGCGCGACGACCGCCAGGAATGCGCCGGTCAGGCGTCCCTGGAAGGTGCGTGGCAGGAGCCGGCGCAGCCGACGCGGGAGTCGGGCTCGCCGCTCCGCCGGTCGCTCAACGCTCGGCGAAGGCGTAGCCGACACCTCGGACCGTCAGGACGAACATGGGCGACGCCGGATCGTCCTCGATCTTGTCGCGCAGATGGCTGACGTGGACATTGATGGTCTTCTCGTCCTGATCGAGCGCCTCGTAGTCGCGCAGCAGCTCGAGCAGCTCCGATCGGGTGTAGACGCGGCCCGGGCGTGAAGCGAGGTGGCGGAGGATCTCGAACTCGGTCGGGGTCAGGCTGACCCGCCGGGTGCCGCGCTGGACGCGCCGGCGCTCCAGGTCGATGAGCAGGTCGCCGTGGCGGATGACCCGGCCACCGACCGCATCAGACAGGTCGCCGTATGAGCGCCGCAGGAGCGCCTTGATCCGGCTCATCAGCTCACGCAGACCGAATGGCTTGGTCAGGTAGTCGTCCGCGCCGAGCTCGAGCCCGATGACCTTGTCGACCTCGTCGTCGCGCGCGGTCAGGACGAGGACCGGCATCTTGGCGCCGGCCGCCCGGAGGCGACGGAGGACCTCGAAGCCGTCCATCCCGGGGAGCCGCACGTCAAGCACCACGAGGTCCGGGGCCTGGCGGGTGGCGACCTCCAGCCCTTCCTCGCCGGACCGCGCGACGGCGACCTCGTAACCCTCCTGCTGGAGGGCGTACTGGATCCCGCGAGCGACGGCGTGTTCGTCTTCGACGATGAGGATCGTGGCTGCCACGCGGGGATGCTACACCGGCCGGCTCCAAACGCTCGGTCGGCTCGTGCACCGCCACCTCCCGTTTCGCCCATTTCGCCATCCATCCACGTGGTGATCCTTGACGAGATCGCCTCCTGGCAAGGCCGTGGTACCCTAGCGGACGCTACCGGGCGCCTCGCCACTACCGGCCCTGCCGGCGAGCCGCAGCCCTCACCCAGACACACCGCCACCGAGAGGTCCCGACATCATGTCCACCGCCCGCGCGACGCTGACCGCCGAACATCGCGACGTGATCGGCAAGAAGGTCGCCCGCCTCCGCCATGCCGGTCGTCTGCCGGCCGTCGTGTACGGCCACGGCATCGACTCCGACGCCATCTCGATCGACGCCCACGACTTCGAGCAGCTCCGCCGCCACAGCGGCCCGAACGCGCTGGTGGACCTGTCGGTCGACGGCAGCAAGGCTCGTCCCGTGCTCGTGTCGGCCGTCCAGGTCCATCCGGTCAACCGGCGGACCCTCCACGTCGACCTGTTCCTCGTCCGGATGACCGAGGAGCTGACCGTGGACGTACCGCTCGTGGCCATCGGTGAATCGCCGGCGGTCGCCAACAGCGGCGGCACGCTCCTCCATCCGAGCGAGTCCGTCCGCGTGCGGGCCCTGCCGGATCGCCTGCCCCAGGTCATCGAGTACTCGGTCGAGTCACTGACCGACTTCGACACGACGATCCACGTCCGCGACCTGGTCATCCCGGCCGACGTCACGCTGGTGAGCGACGGTGACGAGATCATCGCCAAGGTCCAGGCGCCGCGCGTCGAGGAGGCCCCGGTCGTCGCCGCGGTCGAGGTCGGCGAGGGCGCTCCGGAGGCCGAGGAAGGCGCCGAGGGTCCCGAAGGCGCGGCCGCGGAGTCGTCCGAGAGCTGATCCGCGTCGTCGCCGGATCGCGCGGAGCCGTCAGTGGCTCCGCCGGCCGGTGGCGAACACGATCGGGAAGCGCATCGTCCGCTGCTCGTCGGTGAGCAGGGCGAGGCGTGTCCGCAGCATCGTCAGGAGCCGCTCGCGCAGCTCCGGGTCGAGCTCCTCGAACAGCGTCTCCTCGTCGAACTCGGCCAGGAAGCCGATGTAGCCCTCGACCGGATAGGTATGCGCCAGCGTCCCGGCGCGGGCCGTCACGTCGGAGAAACCCGCTCGCCGCAACTCGCCGGCGGCGCGCCCCACCGACGGGATGTCGCCGTGCCGTCCCTGATCGTCGGGCGGATCGAATTCGAGCTCGTCGAGGATCTCGTTGAAGATCCGATCCGGCACGAACGGGCGGTCGTCATCGAGCCACGACACGTAGGCGAGCAGGCCGCCGGGACGCAGGACCCGTCGGGCCTCGCGCAGGGCGCGCGCCCGGTTCGGGACGAGCTGGAAGACGAACGACGAGAGCGCCAGGTCGAACACGCGGTCGGGGAACGGCAGCCGATCTGCGAGGGCGACCATGGACCGGAACCGCGGCCGGTCGCTCGGCCCCAGCCGTGCGTCCGCCTCCGCATCGGCCCTGGCACACATCTCGCCCGAGGCATCGACCCCGACGATCGAGATGGCCGGCCAGCGCCCGAGCGCGTAGAGGGCGAGCTGGCCCGTCCCGGTACCGATATCGATGACGCTCGTGGCGTCGCCCAGCCGCGAGCCGACCTCGTCGAGCAGCTCCGCCACGCCCGGCGCGAGCACGGGCGCCCACCAGCGCGCATAGCCACCGGCGATCCGGTCGTAGCGCTCGCCCTGGTCCGTCACCACGGCATCGTGCCATGCGCGATGGGGCGGGTGCCGGCCGCCACACGACACCAACGTGAGTCGTCCAGAGCCTGACCGCCGACCCGCCCCTGCCCGCGCCGGCCGCAACGGAGACGGCCCATTGGACCGATCCATCGCTCGACGCCTCCTGGCCGCCGCCCTCGGCCGATGCCATCGACATCGTGCTGCTCGTGGCCGCCACGCTCGCTGCCGGCTGGTGGCTTCGGCGCCGCGAGCGTGCGCCGGACCCGCTCGATGCCTGGCTGCCGATCGTCGCCCTTGTCCCGCCCGACGGTCACGCCGGACTCGACGCCGCGTACCTCGGGATCCTGCCCGACGATGCCATCCCGGTCCTCGTCGAAGCGCTGTCGCGACTCCCCACGTCGGAAGGAGGGCCACTTCTCCTCCTGCTCCGCGACCGCAAGGTCGAACTCGCGAGCGACCCGGCGCTGACCAGCCCGGCGGCCTGGAACCTCGGGCGCGAGCGGGCCCGGGCCGCCCTATCGACGTTGCCATAGACGGTCGGTGACCGGCAGCGAGGGTATCGTTGGCGGATGGCACTCCCCTTCGAACCCCCGATCGAACCGATGCTCGCCAAAGCCTCCGATGGGCTGCCGACCGACGACGGCTGGCTGTTCGAGCCCAAATGGGACGGTTTTCGGGCGCTCGTCTTCCGTGACGGCGACGAGGTCTACACCCAGTCGCGCGACCTCAAGCCACTCGATCGCTACTTCCCTGAGCTCGCCGACCCGCTGCGAGCGGCCTTGCCGGAGCGTTGCGTGCTCGATGGCGAGGTCGTCATCGCGCGCGAGGGCGCGCTCGACTTCGAAGCGCTGCTGCTGCGCATCCACCCGGCCGCGTCACGGGTCAGGATGCTGGCCGCGGGATCGCCCGCCTCGTTCGTCGCCTGGGACCTCCTTGCGCTCGGCGACGACGACCTCCGGACCGTGCCGCAGGGTGAGCGGCGGGCACGGCTCGAATCGGTCCTCGCCGGCGCCACGCCACCCATCCATCTGACGCCGGCCACCCGCGACCGCGCCACGGCAGGCGACTGGTTCGACCGGTTCGAGGGCGCCGGGCTCGACGGCGTCGTCGCCAAGCGCCTCGATGCGCCCTACCAGCCCGGCAAGCGAGCGATGCTCAAGATCAAGCACCAGCGGACCGCCGACTGCGTCGTCGCCGGGTTCCGCTGGCACAAGAATGGTCCGGGCACCCACATCGGGTCGCTGCTGCTGGGCCTCTTCGACGATGCGGGCACGCTCCATCACGTCGGCGTCACCTCGTCCTTCACCTGGGACCGGCGAGTCGAACTGACCGATGAGCTGGCGCCGCTACGCGCAGGCGCCCTGGACCACCATCCCTGGCGCGAGTGGGCCGAGTGGGCGACCACCGGTGATGCCGACGCCTCGGGCCAGCGCCTGCCCGGCGCGACCTCGCGCTGGAACCGCGGCAAGGACCTCTCGTGGGAGCCGCTCCGCATCGAGCGCGTCGCCGAGGTTGCCTACGACCATCTTCAGGGAGATCGGTTCCGCCACGGAACGACGTTCAAGCGCTGGCGTCCCGACAAGCCGCCCGAAGCCTGTCGCTACGACCAGCTGGAAGAGACCGCCCCGTACCTGCTCGCGAGCATCTTCGGCAGCCAGGGCTGAGGTGGCCATCCGGCTGGGGCTGGTCGGCGGCGGATGGATCGGCCGGCAGCACCTCGAGGCGCTCGAGCGGCTCGGTCGGACGGAGCTGGTCGGCGTCGTGGCCGGCTCCCGCGAGACGGCAGAGGGCGTCACCACGCGCTGGGGCGGCCGTCCGTACGACGACCTGGAGGCGATGCTCGACGGCGCACGGCCCGAGGTCGTCTACGTGGCCGTACCGCCCCATCGGTCCGTAGCGATCGGCGAACGGCTGGCGGCCCGTCGCTTCCCGTTCCTGACCGAGAAGCCGCTGGCGGCCGCGGATGCCGAGGGCCCGCTTCGGCTGGCCGAGGAGATCGCGCGGGCACACCTCGTCGTCGGCGTCGGCTATCACCTGCGGGCGCTCGACATCATGGCCGAGGTGCGCCAGCAGCTGGCCGCCGCGCCGCCCCGGCTGGTCGTCGCCCGCTGGCTCGATTCGACACCCGGGCCGGCATGGTGGGGTCGGTTCGAGGAGGGTGGCGGCCAGGTCATCGAGCAGGCGACCCACCTGTACGACCTGGCCCGCTGGATCCTGGGCGAGGCGGTCGTCATGGGGGCGGCGTCGACGCGGAGTGCCCCGGTCGTGGCCGCCGACGCCGGGGCCGCCGACACGGCCGAGGCGGCCGACGTCGTCGACAGCAGCGCGGCGGTCCTCCGCTTCGCCGACGGGGCGATCGGGTCGTTCGCCAACACGCGCCGGAGCGGGACCGCGGTGATCGAGATGGAGTTCGTCTCCGATGGCCTGCTGACCCGGCTGACCAAGTTGCCCGACCGCGGTCAGGGCGACTGGCACGCCAGCTTCGACGACGGAACGGTCATCCGCAGCGTCGCCGCCGAGGACGACCCGTACCAGCTCCAGGCGGCCGCGTTCCTCGACGCGGTCGAGGCCGGCGATCCGGGTGCGTTGCTGTCCTCGTACGCGGACGCGCTCAAGACCGATCGGCTGACCCGGGCCGTGGTGGCCGCGACCGGGACGACGGGCTAGGGCGTCAGCGGATCGAGAACCCCGCGTCGTTTGCGTCGACGAGCTCGATCCGGTTGCCGAACGGATCTCGGACGTAGCAGCGCCGGACGTCGAGACCGCTGTCGTCGTCCTCCAGCACGATGCTGGCCGCGGCCAGACTGACCCGGACGGCCGGCATGTCGCGCACGATCAGCGCTGGGTGCGCTTTGGCCGCTGCATGGAACTCGACCTCGACACCGAGGTGGATGGCGATCTGGCCCGCCGCGAACCAGCACCCGCCGCGGTCGGCCAGCTCCGGCGGCTTGGCCACCTCCTGAAGGCTCAGGACGCCGGCGTAGAACGCCCGGGCGGTGACCTCAGCGCCGGCCGGCATGGACAGTTGGACATGGTCGATTCCGACGACCTCGACAACACCTGCCTGACGGTCGCCGCGAGGGCCTCGCCTGAGAGCCCCACTCGCCTCACGACTCCGCGTCGCCCGTCGTCGGCGGCGAGGACTTCGGCTTGGATCCGGCCTTCCGGGCTCGTGGGCCGGCGGTGGCCGCCTTCCATGCCTCGAGGTCCTGCCCGGCCCACGGGTCGAAGTCGCTCTCGAGCGGTTCCTGGACCGGTCGGTCCGCCTCCGGGACGTGGATGAGGTTGACTCGGACACGCGTCCAGGTCGCGGAGCGCCCGCGCATCGAGTCGACCAGGATGTCCGCCGGCTGCAGGTGCGGGACGACCTCGGGATGGCGCGCCTTCCAGCGCTCGAGCCCCTCGAGCGCCTGCTCCTTGAGCTCGGCGCGGGAGATCTCGACCACCGGGATGTTGGTCTTCCGTCGACCGGTCGGGGTCGGCTTGGAGCCCGCCCATTCGGTCGGCAGGCCGGCATTCGGATCGCCGGCGGCGACGGCCGCGGCACGTGCCTCGGCGACGTCGGGGGGCGGGCCGCCGGCCGCCCCCCGTCCGGGCTCATACTCAGACTTCGGGCGGCGGGCGCGCGACGGCTGGACCCGCGGCGGCTCGCCCGCCTGCTTGGCGTAGTTCGGTGGCCAGGGAGCGTCGCCGAGTCCCTCCGACTCGTCCCGCGCCGACAGCTCCAGCAGGGCCTCGAGCGACCCGACCGCCGCGTCGATGCCGTCGCCCGGGTCGCCGATCGCGGCGTATCGCGCCGGGACCGTGTCGATCGTGAACGCCTCCGCCTCGACCGTCGGCACCTCGTCCCACGAGAGCGGCGTGGAGACGCGGGCGTCGGGCAACGGCCGCACGGAATAGGCCGACGCCACGGTCCGGTCCTTGGCGTTCTGGTTGTAGTCGAGGAAGACGCCGTGGCGCTCCTCCTTCCACCACTTCGAGGTAGCCGCGTGCGGGACGCGCCGCTCGACGTCGCGGGCAAGGGCCAGCGCCGCGCGCCGGACCTCGGGGAAGGTCCAGCGCGGCTCGATCCTGACGTTGATGTGGATCCCCCGTGACCCGGACGTCTTGGGCCAGCCGACCAGGCCGACCGCCTCGAGCGATTCCCGCGCCGCCAGTGCGACCTCGCGGATCTGCGGCCAGGCCACCCCGGGGACGGGGTCGAGATCCACCCGCAGCTCGTCTGGATGGTCGAGGTCCTCGGCCCGGACTGGGTGCGGGTTGAGATCGATGCAGCCGAGGTTGGCCACCCAGGCGAGACCGGCCGCATCGTCGATGACGACCTCGTCGGCGGTCCGGCCGGAAGGGAACGTCAGCGTCGCGGTCCGGATGAACGGTGGCAGGTTCTCCGGGGCCCGCTTCTGGAAGAACGGCTGCCCGGCAGCGCCGTCCACGAACCGCTTGAGCGCCATCGGCCGACCACCGGCGCCGCGCAACGCCCCGTCCGCGACCGCGAGGTAGTACTGCACGAGATCGAGCTTGGTGTGCCCCGTCTCCGGGAAATAGACCTTGCGCGGGTTGGTCACGGTCACCTCGTGACCGTTGATCCGGAGGATCTCCTTCTCCGTAGCCATGGTCGACACGATACCGCCCCTCGACAGTCGGCCGCGACCGACCGATGATGCCGGGGGCACGACAGCCGGATCGCAGTCAGGTGCGCGCATGTTCGATCGGTCCACCAAGTCGGAACCCGCCTGCCTCGTGATCGCCGACATCACGGGCTACACGAGCTACCTCGCCGGCGTCGAGCTCGACCACGCCCAGGACATCCTGGCCGACCTCATCGACACGGTCGTGCGCTCGCTGCGACCAGCCTTCAAGCTCGCCAAGCTTGAGGGCGATGCGGCGTTCACGTACGCCATCACGGACACCGTCGACGCCTCGGCGCTGATGGACACGGTCGAGCGCACCTACTTCGCCTTCCGCCGCCGCCTGCGTGACATCGGTCAGGCGTCGACCTGCGACTGCAACGCCTGCATACGCATGCCCAGCCTCGACCTCAAGCTGCTCGCTCACCACGGGACGATCCTTCGGCAGAAGATCGGGAGCCGGACGGAGCTGGTCGGGAGCCCGGTCATCGTCGCCCACCGGCTGCTCAAGAACGCGATCACCGAGCAGACCGGGATCGCCGCCTACGCGCTCTATTCCGCCGACTGCCTGGCGGCCGCCGGGGTCGAGGACCCCGCAGCGCTCGGGCTCGCCGAGCACCGCGAGACGTACGAGCACCTCGGCGAGATCGTCGTCTGGGTGGCCGATCTCGACGCAGCCTGGCGAGCCGATCTGGACCGCACCCGCGTCATCGTCGAGCCGGACAACGCCATGGCCACCTTCGAGTTCGACCTCCCGGCGCCACCCGCGCTCGCCTGGGATTACCTGACCTCGCCGGCGCGCCGGCTCGACTGGCAGGCGGGCGCAACGGCCATCGATGAGTCGACGACCGGGCGCCGAGGCGTCGGGACGACGAACCACTGCGTCCACGGCAAGGAGGCCGTCGTCGAGGAGGTCCTCGACTGGCGGCCGCCGGAGTACTTCACGATCAGGATGCAGGTTCCGGTTCCGGGTGCGCCGAAGATGCGCAGCACGGATGTGCTGACCGCCACGCCGTCCGGAACGCACGTGGAGATGCGGATCGAGCGGCCGAGGTCTGCGCAGGAACGTGCCTTCCTCGAGGTCCTCCTGCCGCAGCTCGAGCCGTCGGTCCTTGCCAGCTTCGAGGCCCTCACCCCGCTCCTGGCCGACGAGATGACCCGGCGGGCCGCGGAGGACCAGGCCGATCCGGAGCCCATGGCGCCGGTTTCGACCGGTCGGTTCCTCGCGACAGCTGTCGATTCGACGCCCATCCATTCGTCGTGACTGAAAGGGTCGCCACTGGCGGCCTGCCAACCGTGGAGGCCCTGATATGCAGTACGCGCTGCTGATCTACACCCCGGAACCGACCGAGGAGCCGAGCCAGGAGGATCTGGCCGATCAGATGGCGGCCTACGATGCCTTCACCGCGCATCTGCGCGAGCGCGGCTCGATGTTGGCCGGCGAGGCGCTCGATTCGACCGCGACCGCGACGACCGTCCGGGTCGTCGATGGCCGGACGATCACCACGGACGGACCGTTCGCGGAGACCAAGGAGACGCTCGGCGGCTTCTACCTCGTCGAGGCGGCTGATCTCGACGAGGCGATCGCCTTCGCGGCGATGATCCCGGCCGTGAAGCACGGTTGCATCGAGGTCCGGCCGGTCTGGGACTACGCATCCGTCGGGGCCGGACGGCCGGCAACCGCCGCGGCTCAGCACTGAGGTCGGCGGCGACCCCGCCGCCCTTGACCGGGTCCGACACCGCCCACGAGATCGTCGATCGGCTCTTCCGCGAGGAGCAGGGCCGAGCGGTTGCGACGCTGATCCGGGTCACGGGCGACTTCGACCTGGCCGAGGAGGCCGTCCAGGACGCGTTCATCCGCGCCCTCGAGACATGGCCGGAGCGGGGCGTCCCGGACAACCCCGGCGCATGGATCACGACGACCGCTCGAAACCGTGCGATCGATCGGCTTCGCCGGCGGCGACGCTCCATCGACAAGATCGAGGCGCTCGGCCGCGAGACCGCCGCCGAGCAGGAGCTGGCCGCCACCGACCCGGCTCCGGCGGAGGACGCCATGCCCATCGCCGATGACCGTCTGCGGCTCATCTTCACCTGCTGCCATCCAGCCCTCGCGATGGAGGCCCGCGTGGCACTCACGCTGCGCACGCTCGGTGGCCTGACCACGCCGGAGATCGCCCGGGCCTTCCTCGTCCCGGAACCGACACTCGCGCAGCGCCTTGTCCGTGCCAAGCGCAAGATCCGCGACGCCGGCATCCCCTATCGCGTGCCGCCCGCCGAGCTGCTGCCGGAGCGGCTGGACGGCGTCCTGCACGTGCTCTATCTCGTGTTCAACGAGGGCTATGCCGCCTCATCCGGCGACGAGCTCATCCGGCGCGAGCTGTGTGCCGAGGCGATCCGGCTGGCACGGACCGTCGTGTCATTGCTGCCCGATGAACCCGAGGCGCTCGGACTCCTGGCGCTGATGCTCCTGCATGACGCGCGACGGGATGCCCGGGTCGGCCCGAACGGCGAGCTGGTCCTGCTCGATGATCAGGATCGGTCACGCTGGGACGCGACCCGGATCGCGGAAGGCACCGCCCTCATCGAGGCGGCGCTCGCGGCACGCCGGCCCGGGCCGTACCAGGTCCAGGCCGCGATCGCCGCGTTGCACGACGAGGCGGTCATCCCGAACTCCACGGACTGGGCGCAGATCGCGACCCTCTATGGGACGCTCCAGCAGATGACCCCATCACCGGTCGTGGAGCTGAACCTCGCCGCGGCGGTGGCGATGGCCGACGGTCCGGCGGTCGGGCTGGCGATGATGGACGGGATCGTCGCCTCGGGCGAGCTCGACGCGTACCCGTACCTGCATGCCGCCCGCGCGGACCTGCTCCGCCGGCTCGAGCGCTGGTCGGAGGCCGCGACGGCCTACCAACGGGCCCTCGAACTCACGACCAACGGCCCCGAACGCGCCTTCCTCGAACGCCGCCTGGCGGAGGTCCGCCGTCCCGCGACGCGCCCTTCCTAGTCTTCGATGAGTGGAACGTCCACCACGTGCTCTGCCACGAACCACACCTGGAGTTCGTGGCGACGGAGGACGTCGCTCATGAGCAGGTCGTTCGAACCCCAGTCCTTCGATGTCTCGGTCTTGTCGATCGCAGCGCGGACCTTCTCGAGGATGGTCTCGTGGGCGTCGAGCAGGCGATGGATCATCGCCGGGACGTCCTCGGCACCGTTGGGCGGACGGTCGATCGTCGTCAGCTCGGCGGCGTGCCGTGGGTCGCCCACGGCGATCCCGCCCAGGCTCTGGACCCGCTCCGCGATGAGATCGATGACGTCGATCTGCTCCTCGGCGTGCTTGTCGAACAGCAGGTGGAGCTGATAGAACGTCGGCCCGGCGACGAGCCAATGGTGCTTCTTGTAGAGCGCATATAGCACCATCGAGTCGGCCAGGATCTCGTTGAGCAGCTGGCAGCTCTCGGCGCGGGTCTCGCTCGCAAGCGCGATCGGGAGCTGGCGCAACGACCCGAAGCGCTGGAGCTCCTTGCCCAGCGGGGCGAGCCGTGGTTCTGGCGAGAGCCGGGCGGATGGCGACGACGTTCGGGCTGTGCCGTTACCGCTGGTGGCTCGGGTTCGTGTGGCCATGGGACGTACCTCCTGAGGTCACGAGCATACGACCGAGGCCCGTCGGAGAGCCTTTCGCGCGGCTTGCAGTTCGGGCCGGCGCCGCGGTCTCCTCATGCCAGGCGCGGAGGCTCCCACCGACCGGCCTTGAGGGCTGCGGGCGCCAGTACACTCCCGGCGATGCGCGCCGGGTCGATCGTGCCGAAGTTGGAGTGGGTCCGCTCATACGAGCGGCCGTCGTTCGGCCACGACCTCTTCGCCGGGATCGTGCTGACCGCGATCCTCGTCCCGGCCGGGATGGGCTACGCGGAAGCGTCTGGCCTGCCGCCGATCGTCGGACTCTACGCCACGATCCTGCCGCTGCTCGCCTATGCCCTGCTCGGCCCGTCGCGGATCCTCGTCCTCGGGCCGGACTCGGCGCTGCTGCCGATCACGGCCGCGGCCATCATCCCGCTGGGAGGCGGCGACCAGGCGCGGACCGTGGCCCTCGCCGGCCTCCTCGCGGTCATCGTCGGCATCATCGTCGTCGGGGCGGCCATCGCCAGGCTCGGCTTCCTGACCGATCTCCTGTCCGCGCCGGTCCGCCACGGTTACCTCAACGGGATCGCCCTGATCATCGTCGTCAGCCAGCTGCCGCGGCTGTTCGGGTTCACGACCGGTGGCGATGCCATCGTCGATCGCGGTGGACAGTTCGTGTCGGGCGTGGTCGCCGGCGACACGAACCCGGTGGCTCTGGCCATCGGCCTCGCCTGCCTGGGAATCATCCTGATCCTGCGCACGTGGCGGCCACATGTCCCCGGGATCCTGATCGCCGTGATCGGGGCGACCGCGGTTTCCGCGGCGTTCGATCTTGCGGCGCGGGCCGGGATCGCCGTGGTCGGCCCGCTGCCGGTCGGGCTCCCGCCGGTGAGCCTCCCGCCGCTCGTCCCGGCGGACATCCTCGCGCTGATGCCGGCCGCGTTCGGGATCGCGCTGGTGGCCGCGACCGACACGAGCATCCTGTCGCGAACGTTCGCGGGACGGCGCGGCGAGGAGGTCGACCAGGACCGCGAGCTCCTCGCGCTCGGCGGGGCGAACCTGGCGACCGGCCTGTTCACCGGGATGCCGGTCAGCAGCAGCTCGTCACGAACGCCGGTCGCCGAGGCCGCGGGCGCGCGGACGCAACTCACGTCGGTCGTGGCCGCCGTCGCGATCGGGGTCATGCTCGTCGCCGCGCCGGGCCTGCTGGGGGCGCTGCCGAGCGCCACGCTCGCCGCGGTCGTCATCGCAGCGGCGCTGTCACTGGTGGATGTCGGCTCCGTCGTTCGCCTGTGGCGGGTCGGGTCGTCGGAGGTCTGGCTGGCACTGGCAAGCTTCCTCGGGGTGGCGTTGATCGGCGTCATCGAGGGGGTGTTCATCGCCGTCGCCCTATCCCTGCTGGCGTTCATCCGGCGAGCGTGGTGGCCACACGATGCGGTGTTGGGCCGGGCCGACGGGGTCAAGGGCTACCACGACCTGACCTACTACCCGGAGGCGCGCCAGATCCCCGGGTTGCTGCTGTACCGGTTCGATGCGCCGTTGTTCTTCGCCAACGCGCTCGTGTTCCGTGACCGGGTCCGTGAACGTATCGGGGATGCCGAGTCGCCCATCCAGTGGGTCGTCGTCGCAGCCGAACCGATCACCGACGTTGACACCACGGCGGCGGAGATGCTCGATCAGCTGGAGCAGGAGCTGACCGCCAACGACATCACGCTCGCCTTCGCCGGGCTGAAGGATCCGGTGCGCGACCGCCTGCGCCGCTACGGCGCGCTCGAACGCGTGCGCGACGAGCACGTCTTCCCGACGATCGGGACCGCGGTCGCCGCATATGTGAAGGCGTCCGGCGAATCGTGGACCGACTGGGAGGAGGACGGCTGGCCTACCGCTCGGCGCGCACCGCCTCGATGATGGCCGGCACGACCGTGTGCAGGTCGCCGATGACCGCATAGGTCGCGCGGGTGACCATCGGGGCGTCGCGGTCCGTGTTGATGGCCAGGATGGCCTTGGCCGAGCGAGCGCCGACCATGTGCTGGATGGCCCCGCTGATGCCACACGCGATGTAGAGATCCGGTGCGATCCGTGTCCCGGTCTGGCCGACCTGCTGGGCGTGCGGTCGCCAACCGGCCGAGGTCACCACCCGCGACACCCCGACCGTGCCGCCGAGCAGTGCCGCCAGCTCGTCGAGCTCCGCGAACCCCTCGGCGCTGCCGACGCCACGCCCGCCACCGACCACGACTCGCGCATCGGCCAGGGAGATCTTGCCGGCCTCGGCCGGGACGCGGGAGGTGATCCGGACCCGGAGATCGCGATCGGCCAGCTCCGGCGTGAATGGCTGGACGACGACCGTGGCCCCGGCCGGCACGACCGCCGGTTCCATGGCATGCGGCGCGACGGTCAGGCACCGGATCGGGCCATCCAGACGGGCTTCCTCGAGGAGGCTGCCACCCCAGCGCTGGCGGGTGATCTGCCACGGCTCGCCCGGCCGGACCTCGGTGCAGTTGGCCGTGAGCGCCAGCCCGGTCCGTGCCGTGGCGTGGGCCAGGATCTCCGTGCTCCGGTCGCTCGCCGTGCCGATGACGGCCGTCGGGCGGTCGCGCGCGATGAGCTGGGCCAGCGCCTTGCCAAGCGCCTCCGGTGCATGGTCGGTGAGCCGAGGGTCCTCGATGACGTGGAGGACCGCCACGCCGCTCGCCGCCAATGGTCCACTGATGCCGGCAGAAGCGGGCCCCCAGGCGACCGCCTGGAGCGGCTCGCCGACGGTCCCCGCGATCTCGCGACCGAGCGCCAGCGCCTCGACCGACAGCCGTTCCGGCGCCCCGCCCTCGTGTTCGACGACGACGAGGATCATGCGATGAGCCCTAGACGCCGGAGCACCTCGACGACCCGCGGAGCGGCCGCCGGGCCCTCGCCCAGGATCTCCACGGCACTGTCCTGTTCGACCGGGACGCGCAGCCGGATCATCGTCGGGGCGCCGCTGGGCCGCGATGGGACGATCCGCTCGACCTCCTTCTTGCGCGCGCGGAGCCGTCCCGGCACGGACGGGTAGCGCGGCAGGTTGATGCCCTCCCGGACCCCGACCACGGCCGGCCGCGGGAGCTCGTAGACCTCCCAGCCACCGCCGGCGGCCTCGCGCCGGGCGACGATCGCGTCATCGCGGACCTCGAGCCCCTTGATGCCCGTCACGACCGGCCGGTCGAGGGCGACGGCGACCCGGATGCCGACCTGGTACTCGCCGCTATCCGCCGCCTCGTTGCCCAGCAGGATGAGGTCGAATGGGCCCTCGATCGCCTCGCGCGCCCTGACCGCGTCCGCGATCGCCGTCGCCGTATCGACCGCCGACCACTCGCCGCCGTCGGTCTGGAGCAGGATCGCCCGCTCGATGCCGACGGCCATCGCTTCGCGAAGCTGGTCGGTCGCCTCCTCCGGCCCGAGCGTCAGCACCGTGCTCGAGCCGCCCTGGGCCTCGACGATCCGGACCGCCTCCTCCACCGCGCATTCCTCGTGCGGGCTGACCGTGAAACCGAGATAGCGCGTGTCGATCGCCTGCTCGTCGGCGGTCAGCGTGATCTTGCCGGCCGTGGCGGGAACGCGTTTGACGCAGACGAGGACGTTCATCAGGCACGCACCCGAGCGTTGTCCGGGTCGAACAGCGGCGTGGACCCGGCGACGTCGACGGTGACCGGGTAGCGCTCACCGAAGTACTCGACGAGAAGCCTGGTGCCGGGCACGGCGAACTCGGGCGGCAGGTACGACAGCAGGATGTGCTTGCCGACCGATGGCCCGGAGCCCGCGCTGGTGACGAACGAACGCCGTCCTCTCGCGTCGGTGATCGGTCCGCCGGCAGCGGTCAGGATCGGCTCGCGCCCGAGCATGTAGCGTTTGACCCCGCTGGCCGACGTGGTGTCATCGACCGTCAGCGTGCACAGCGTGGCGACCGCCGGCCGGGAACGCTGTTCAAGGTACGCCGTCCGGCCGATGAACTCGGCCTCCTTGACCTTCGGCCGGAGCATGTCCGCCTCGACCAGGTCGAATTCGAGCTCGAGCTCGGCGCCGTGGGCTCGGTAGCCCTTCTCCAGCCGGCCGGTCGTCCCGTAGACGCCGATCCCGAACGGCACGATGCCATGTGGCTGGCCGGCCTCCCAGAGCGTGTCCCACAATCGGGCGCCCTGCTCCATCGGGACGTACAGCTCCCAGCCCAGCTCGCCGACATACGAGATGCGCGAGGCGAGGACCGGGATACCGCCGAGCTCGATCGTCCGGCATGTCCCGAACCCGAAGCCCTCGTTCGAGACGTCGTCCGAGGTCGCCGAGGCGACGACATCTCGGGCGCGCGGGCCCCAGATGCCGGCCGTGCACCAGGTCGAGGTCGAGTCGTACAGCTGAGCGGAGCCATCCTCGGGCAGGTGATCGCGGAACCACTTCCGATCACCCATCCCGTGCGCGCCACCGGTCACCACCCGGAAGTGGTCCCGCCCGAGACGCATGATCGTCAGGTCCGACTTGATCCCGCCCGCCTCGTTGAGGAGCGGCGTGTAGACGACCCGGCCGAGCGGCACGTCCATCTGGGCCACGGCCATCCGCTGGACGTGCTCGAGGGCGCCGGGACCCGTGATGTCGAAGATGGCGAACGCCGACAGGTCGATCATCCCGACCCGATCGCGCATGGCCAGGTGCTCGGCGTTGATGATCGGCGACCACCAGCGCGATTCCCACTCCGCGGCGCGGGGCATCACGCGCTCGCCGTACTCCTCGAGGAGCGGCTCGTTGGAGGCGTACCAGAACGGTCGCTCCCAGCCGGCCGTCTCGAAGAAGACCGCCCCGAGCTCGCGCTCCCGGGCGTTGAACGGGCTCAGCCGCACGTCGCGATCGCTCGACCACTGCTCGGCCGGGTGGACGATGCCGTAGGTCTTGTTGAACCCTTCGGCCGAGCGCGCCTTGACGTGCTGGCGCGTCGTCTGATGGGCGTGGAACCGGGCGATGTCCGAGCCGTGCGGGTCGATCTCGGGCTTGCCGTCGGTCATCCATTGCGCGACCATCCGCGCGATCCCGGGCGCCTCCTTGATCCAGACCGCGGCCGCCGCCCACAATCCCTTGACCTCGGGCGTCTCGCCGAGGATCGGCATGCCGTCCGGGGTCAGCGACAGCAGCCCGTTGATGGCGTGGCGGATGCCGACCCGCTCGTCGCCGAGAATGTCCGGCACGAGCTCGAGCGCCTGTTCCATCTGGAGCTCGAAGTCCTCCTGGGTGAACGGCAGCTCGGTCGGCGACAGCGCGGATTCGGCGATCGACGGGATCTCGTCGGCGTCCATCAGGATCGCCCGGTGCGCGTACGACCCGACCTCCAGGTCGCCGCCGTGCTGGCGCTCATAGCAGTTGGTGTCCATGTCGCGCACGATCGGGTACTTGATCTCCCCGACGGTGTCCGCGAACAACGGCACGGGCCCGACGCTGATCATCTGGTGGACGGCCGGGGTGAGCGGGATGGCGGCCCCGGCCATCGCCGCGAGCCGCGGGCTCCAGACGCCGGCGGCGATGACCACGATGTCCGCCTCGAACTCGCCCTTGTCGGTCCGGACCCGGGTGACCCGGCCATCCTCGACGTCGATGCCGGTGACCTCGGTCATCGGCGCGAGCCGGAGTGCCCCGAGCGCCTGGGCCCGCTCGCGCATGATCGTGCCCGCCCGAAGCGAATCCACGACCCCGATGCCCGGCGTCGAAAAGCCACCCAGGATGACGTCCGTGTTGACGTACGGGACGAGCGCCTTGACCTCGGCCGGGGTGAGCAGCTCCGACTCGATCCCCCACGAGCGCGATGAGGCCATCCGGCGCTTGAGCTCCTCCATCCGCTCCGGCGTCCGGGCGACCTCGATGCCGCCGCTCTGGGTGAAGACGCCCATCTCCTTGTACTGCTCGACGCTATCGGCCGTCAGGGCCGTCATCTCACGCGAGTGGTCGGTCAGGAAGATGAAGTTGGAGGCGTGGCCGGTCGAGCCGCCCGGGTTCGGGAGCGGGCCCTTCTCGATCTGGACGATGTCCTTCCAGCCTAGCCGGGCGAGGTGGTAGACAAGGCTGTTGCCGACGATGCCGGCGCCGATGACGACGACGCGCGCGGCACTCGGTAGCGTGCTCATCAAGTCCTCCTCGGACCGGGGTGTCACGGGCGGTTCGCGACGGCCGGCCACGACAGTATGGGTGGCCATTCTACCGGCGGAGGCGGGCGCTCATGCCCTCGGGCAACGCGTCAGGCGAGCCCTCGTCCGCGCGGCGCCGGGAACGCCGTGTCCTTGAGGAGACAGGTGCGATCGAACGTCCGCCAGGTGCCGACGTGCCGGCCGCGCCTCAGCCCCGCGATGCGTCCGCCAGGAGCTGTTCGCGCAGGACCTCGCCGAGCCACGCCTGGTATCGGGTGTCGGACCAGCCTCGGCCGCGAAGCTCCAGGTAGACCTCCAGCATGCTGAGCGCAAGCAGGAGGTCGTGGGCGGTCTTCAGGCTGAGCGACCCGCGCAGATGCGGCCCGAGCGGTGCGACCACCCCCATCAACCGCTCGGCACGCTCCGCAAGGACCGTGGTGATCTCGGCGGCCACCTCCGGGTCCGCGCGCATCGCGTCCTGTTGGATCGCGAGGGCCTCCGCGCCAGTGGCCCACTGGTTGCCCATGAACCGCGCGTACGCCGCGAGTCGCGCGCCCGGTTCCTCGATCGCGAGGACCTCCTGCATTCGGGCCCCCGTCTGGGCCACCTCGAACCACGACTCGCGGATCTCGCTGACGATCGCCCGCTTGGAACCGAACGCCCAGTAGATGGTCGGCACCGCGACACCGGCGGCTTCGGCGATGGCCGGGATCGTGGTCGCCGCGTAGCCGCGCTCGAGGAAGAGACGCTTCGCAGCGTCCAGCATCCGGGCCCGAGTCTCCACTCTGTCGCGTCGACGAGGCGTGACGGGAACGCCTTCGGGCAGGGGCTTGACGCGACTCACAGAACTAGTGTATCACTCTAGTTATAACTATAGCGAGCATTTAGTTACGGAGCCCAAAATGTCTGTTTCACGGCAGTCTGACCAGTCTGACAACGTCGCCGCCTTCCGCCGGATCATCGACGCCTTCACGTCTGGTGACCTGGACGTCATCGATGAGCTCGTGGCGCCCGACTGCGTCGAACACCAGCGCGGGAACCACTCGGGATCCGAGGGCGCGAAGGAGATCATTCGCACCCTCCACCGCTGGATGTCGGACTTCTCGCTCACGATCGAGGACCAGATCGCAGACGGCGATATGGTCTGGACGCGCAACCGCGCCCGTGGCCTGAACACCGGGCCGATCATGGGCAACCCGCCGACCGGCAAGCCGGTCGAGGTCGACGTCATCGACATCGGGCGGTTCGAGGATGGACTGCTCGTGGAGCATTGGGGCATCGCCGACCAGCTCGGCTTGATGCTCCAGATCGGCGCCGCTCCCAGGCCCAGCCGGGAACCGGCACCGATCGGTTGACATGGTCTCGCTAGGGGCGACCACGCTGTCCATCGTGCGTCCAGGCGTCACGAAGTCATCGGTCGCATGACCGATGGATTCGGGTCGGAACGTCGTCATTGACAGGCTCCAACGGTCGACGAATACTCGCACAGAAGAGGCCACGCCTCAGTGACGCCCGGTGAATCAACACGGGCACGCCCGGGCCGACCTTTCCCGAGGGGATCGAGATGAGGGTCACGACCTGGGCATCCCGGTTTGCCGTCGTGGCCTTCGGGCTGTTGCTCTTCGCGGGGATCCCGCCGAGAGTCGCCGGCTCTGCGATCGCTGACCTCGGGTCGTCGCGGAACCCGTCACCGGCGTGCAGCAGCGTGACATTCACCGCGACCGTGTTCGGGATCATCCCGCCACCGTTCGGCCTGGTGACCTTCTTCGACGGCTTGACGGCCCTGGGTCTTCCCGAGGGCCTGGTCCCGGACACCCATGACGTTCTCGGCGTCCCGCTCCCGACGAACCACAGCTCGGCGTCCATCTCGACCTCGCTCGGAGCCGGCACCCACATCATCACCTTCGGGTACGCCGCCACCGAGGTTGGCGTCGGTGTCAGCGGCCCGCTCGTGCAAGAAGTCACCGCGGCCGAGTCGACGACGGGTGTGACCTCGTCGGTCGACCCGTCGGTCTTCGGCCAGCCGGTCACGTGGTCCGCCGACGTCTCCGGCGGATGCTCGGGTGGCGTGGCGGGGTCGGTCCAGTTCCGCGCGGATGGCGCGGACATCGGCAGCCCGCAGGTGGTCGTCGGTGGGCACGCTTCGTTCACCACGGCCGGCCTGGCGGTCGGCCTCCACCCGGTCCAGGCCGTCTTCACGAGCTCCGATCCCAACGTGCTGGGGAGCACCGGCACGCTGCTCCAAAGCTTGGTCCTGCTGGGTCAGCGCGTGGACCCGGCCGTCACGTCGACCACCCTCGCATCGTCGACCAACCCATCCGAGTTCGGCGCGAGCGTGACGTTCAGCGCCACGACCACGGTCGACGCTCCCGGGGCGGGGACGCCGAGTGGCGCGGTCCAGTTCCAGGACAACGGAGCGAACCTCGGGTCGTCGGTGCCCGTCGGAGGTGGCGGCCAGGCACAGCTGACCACATCGAGCCTGCCGGTCGGCAGCCACGTGATCTCGGCGTCGTACACCAGTGACAGCCCGAACTTCGAGGACAGCTCAGCCGATCTGACACAGGTGGTCAACAAGGCGCGAACGACGCTCACCTATGACGGCGATACGACCGCCGACTTCGACGATCCGGCCATCCTGTCAGCCCGGCTCACCCGCGCGGACAACGGTGCCCCGATCGCCGGAAAGACGGTCGCCCTCAGCATGGGCAGTGAGTCCTGCGCGCCCGTGACCGGGGCTGGCGGCGAGGCTGCCTGCACCGTCGTGCCGACCGAGCCTGCCGGCCCATTCACCGCGACGGGAGTGTTCGCGGGCGATGGCGACTACATCACGAGCACGACCAGCTCGCCATTCATCGTGACCAAGGAAGAGACGACGACCGTCTACACCGGTTCGACGGTGATCGCTCAGGGCAACCCCGTCACCCTGTCAGGACGCCTGCTCGAGGACGGCACCGTTCCGATCGCGGGACGGACGCTGACCCTCACACTGGCGAGCGGCACCGTCAGCCAGACTTGTGTGACCGGTGCGACGGACGCGTCGGGCGATGCCAGCTGCGCACTGGCCACGGTGTCCGTCGGCCAGGGGCCCCAACCGGTGACTGCGACCTTCGCTGGCGATGCGTACTACCTGCCGTCATCTGATGCCAAGACCGTCATCATCTTCGCCTTCCCAAGCCATGGGATCTTCACGATCGGTGACGAGTCGCTCGCGCCGACGTCGGGTGCTGTGACGTACTGGGATGCGCAATGGTCGAAGCTCAACACCTTGTCCACCGGCTCGGCTCCATCGAGCTTCAAAGGCTTCGCAGACTCGACGAGCTCGACGCCACCGGCGTGCGGAGGGAGCTGGACCAGTAGCGGCGGGACAAGCTCGTCACCGGTCGGGAGCGTGCCGGCGTACATGGGGACAGCCGTGGTCAGCAGCGTCGTCAAGCAGGGCAGCCAGATCTCGGGGAACATCGTCCACATCGTGGTGGTCGTGACCGTTCCCGGCTATCAGCCGAACGCCGGACATGCCGGAACCGGAGCCGTTATCGCTACCTACTGCTGAGCATCGATCCGCCTGCCGTGGCAAGGCACCGCGGCGGGCGGACTCGTTAGTTGTCCAGGACGCTGTCGGCCTTGCGGTCGATGTTCTGCTCCTCGCTCTTGGTCAGGTTCCCCTTCTTGACCTGCTGAGAAGCCCGCGCCTTGGCGTTGGCAGCGTGCGACTTGTCGGGCATCGGGTACGAGCGCTCCGCGGGCAGGCCGAAGTCGGACTTCGGCTTTCGCGTTGCGCGTCTTGGTGGTCTCGGGCGCGGCCGAGGTCGCCAACGAGACGAGCCGTGATCAGCCGTGTCCCGTCGGTCATCGGTCCGCCTCCTTGCGGCCATCCGGGCCGGCCGATCCGGCCCGCCGCGCCTCACTGGCCAGCGCGGTCGCATAGAGCACCCGCAGTCGCTCGAATGCTCGCAGCAGTTCCTCGGCATCGGTGCTCCCGGCGTCGGCATCCGTCAATCGACGTTCCACCGCTCGCCATTCGGCGAGGATCGCTGCGAGGGATGCCGCGGGCGGCGTATGGACGATGGTCCCGGTCGATCCATCGGCCGTGCGATGGATCCTCGCCGCTTCCGATTCTTCGTCCGCGGCCAAGTCGAGCAGGCTCTGGGCGGCTTCTCGGACGGCCTTCGCGAGATCGGGAAACCGCGCGTCGCCGAACGGCACGCCACGTTTCTGCTGTTCGAGCAGGCCGACCGTCTGGATCGCCAGCAAAAGCTGGTCCGACGTGCCCCGCAGCTGCGTCTCCCGAAGGCCGCCGGAGTCAGCCATTCAGCTTGGGCTCGTCAGCTTGGGCTCGCCAGCCGCGCCGGGCGTGGCGACCCGGGTCTTGTCGGGACCACCGGTCGTCTGCCAGGCCTGGTCGACCGCGTCGATGAGCGCGAGCAGCTTCTGCCCGTCGGCGGGATCCGTGGACGCCTTGACCGCCGAGGCCTGCTTGGTGGCCTGCCAGAACATCTGGTGCAGGTCCGGGACCTTGGCCTCGTGCTCGGGCTTGAAATAGTCGTGCCACAGGACGTCGAGATGGTGCTTGACCAGCTCGGCCCGCTCCTCCTTGATCGCGATGGCGCGGATACGGAAGGCCGGGTCGTCGTTGTCCTTGAGCTTCTGCATGATCTTGAGGCAGCTCTCCGCCTCGATCCGGGCCTGGATCGGATCGTAGATCCCGCACGGCAGGTCGCAATGCGCGCGGGCGATGGCGCGCGGGGCAAGGATCGTCCGGACATCCATGACTGATACCTCCTGGGTCGCATGCGGCTGGTGGCAGCCGAGCGTAGGGCCAGACCCATTGCAGCCGGCCATGCGGTCGGTCGTCGGAGATTACGGAACCATCGAAGTCACCGAGTCGGCATCGGGCGTCTGGCGTGGCGTCGGCGTCGGCGTCGGCGTCGGAGGAAGCCCTCATGGTCCAGTGGTAGAGTGACCACCCGACTGACGCCTGAGGGACCATGCTGTCTGCCGCCAGGCCCACCTGCTTCCTCATCGCCGACATCTCGGGCTACACCGGATACCTCGCCGAGGTCGAGCTCGATCACGCGCAGGACATCCTGGCAGACCTGATCGGGGCCGTGGTCAGCGCCCTGCGACCGGGTTTCCACCTGGCCAAGCTCGAGGGCGACGCCGCCTTCACCTTCGCCCTCCTGGAGCACGTCGATGGATCGATGCTGCTGGACACCATCGAACGCTGCTATTTCGGGTTCCGCAGGCGCCGGCGCGATGTCCGCCAGGCGACGTCCTGCGACTGCAACGCATGCGTCCGGATCCCCGACCTGAACCTCAAGTTCGTGGTCCACCACGGCGTGGCCATCCAGCAGCAGGTCGCCGGCCGCCGGGAGCTGCTGGGTTCGGACGTCATCGTCGTCCACCGGCTGCTCAAGAACGACGTCGTCGAAACGTCGGGGATCGAGGCGTACGCGCTGTTCTCCCAGGCCTGCATCGACGCGACCGACCTCGACCCGGCCGCGCTCGGGATGCGACCGCACACAGAGACCTATGACCGCATCGGCGAGGTCTCGCTGTGGATCCACGATCTCGAACGGCGCTGGCAGGAAGAGGAGGCGCGACAGCGTGTCTTCGTCCAGCCCGACGAAACCATCTTGCACATCGAGGTCCCGACCGATGTCCCGCCGCAGGTGGCCTGGAAGTTCCTGACGACGCCAGGGCAGCGGATGTCGTGGCAGTTCTGGGTCACCGAGGTCGACGTCCAGGGGGCGGCCGGGGGACGTCGCGGCGTCGGCTCGACCAATCACTGCATGCACGGCAAGGACGCGGCCATCGAGGAGATCCTCGACTGGCGCCCATACGACTACGTGACCGACCGGACCATCCTCGAGACACCGGTCGGGCCACTGAAGCTGCTCCACACCATCGAATTCGAGCCGACACCGAGAGGCACGACCATCCATGTCCGATTCGGGGCGCCGAAGACGAAGCGCGAACGATCCGTCGTCGGCGATGTGGCGGCGGCCTACGAAGGGGCGTTCCGCTCCGCCATGGGCGCGTTGGTCACCCAGCTCGACCAGGCATCGGCGGCCGCGGAACTGGATGCTGGGGCCGAACCGGAGCTGCCGGCGCCATGAGGCGAGCCCGCCTGGCCCGCGTCCGGGTCAGACCGCCTCCAGGAGCGCCTTGAGGCGGTTCAGATCCTTCCGATTGGCTCGACGCATGGCCGCCGCCATCAGCGGCGCGCCCACGTTCGAGAAGCCGCTGGGCTCACCCCGATTGCGGAGGGTCATCTGCGTGCGATCCTCGCCGACCGCGGTCCAGGTGTAGGTCGTCGCCATCGGGAACGCACCCTGCGACGTCTGCATGACCAGTCGCTCGCCTGGGATCAGCTCGACGATCTCGTAGGTGTAGGTCAACCGGCGCCCCAGGAACCGCGCGATGAACGCCAGCCGCGAGCCGACCGCGAGCGGCGGCGGCGTCTCCCACGTGACCGACGCGATATTCACGTACCACGTGGGGGCGTTGGACGGGTCTCCGGCGAACTTGGCGACCTCGGTACACGGCCGATCGATCTCGATCTCCGTCAGGACGTCGACCTTCATGCCGATGGCCCTCCCGTTGCGCCGCCAACCGGGCCGGCCTCGAGGTCGACGAGACGCCCGAGGAAGTGATGCCAGCCCTGAGCGTGCTGCTCGCGCGACGCCATCGACGGCAGCGCCAGGTGTCGGAGTCGAACGATCGTGTCGTCTCGATCGGCACGGAAGGTCACCTCGACCGTCGACTGACCCGGCGGCAGCGTCTCGTCGCCGACCCAGCCCCACGTGAAGACCACGCGATGGGGCGGCTCGACCGCAACGTAGTGGCCGCTCGCCACGGAGCCGTCGTCCATCGACACTTCGTAGACCCCACCGGGGCGCGGATCCAGCCGGCTCGACGCTCCCTGCCACCGAACGTACAGCTCCGGGTCGGTGAAATAGGCGAAGACCGTCTCGGGCCGCGCGTGGATCCGGACCTCGATATCGACGGCGTCACCGACGGGCGATCTCACGATCTCGGACCGCGGCCTGCATCCGCCTCGACGGCGTCCTTGAGCGCGAGAAGGTCGGCGGCCCACATCACCCGCAGCAGATCGGCGACCGGTGCGAGCGCGACCTGGTCGGCATGGTAGAGACGCCGGGTGCCGGCTCGCCGCTCGATGACAAGCCCGGCTCGCCGGAGCACACCGAGGTTCTGGGAGATGGCCGGCCAGCTCACATCGAACCCGGCGGCGATCTCCCCGGCCATGAGCTCACGGTCCCACACCATCCGGAGGATTGCGCGCCGCCGGGGGCTGGTGAGTGCGTCGAGGACCGTTGGCTCCACCCACGCAGATTAAGTGCCAGCTTAAGGATTGACAAGACCGCATCGGCCGAGTCATGTTAAGGCTCGTCTTAAATATGACCCACCGACGACCTGAGGAGGAACGATGCCTGGACCCATGCTGCACGTCGTCGACATCGACGCCGACGCGACCACGATCTTCACGGCCATCACGACAAAGGACGGGCTGGTGGGTTTCTGGACATCCGACTGCGACGCCCAGGCGGCCGTCGGAACGGTCTCCCGCTTCGGGTTCCCGGAGGCCCCGATCGACCTTCGCATGCGCGTCGACGGACTGGCGCCGGACAGCTCCGTTGCGTGGACGTGCCTCGGCGACTTCCCACATTGGGCCGGCACGACGGTCACGTGGGCGATCACGCCTGCCGCGTTGCGCCCGGGATCGACGGTGTCGTTCCGCCAGGACGGGTGGCCCGACGACTACCCGGACAGCGACTATGCAAGGGTCAACTATACGTGGGGTCGGATCGTCGGCGCCCTGAAGGGCTACGCGGAGTCGGGCGTGCCAGATCCATTCCTGGGCTAGCGATCGACCGATATCGAGCCGATCTCGGTCAGCCCGGCGTGGGGATCGGCGAGTCCAACCACTTGGTGAGGTCGCGGATGGCAAGCTGCTCACTCTCGCTGATGGTGGCCTCACCGACCGTCCGGCGGACTTCACCGATGGTGATCCCCAGGGCAACGAGCCAGGCCCTGACGGCGGCCGACTCGCCCTCGGGGACCTGACGGAGCGCCTTGACCGCGCGCTTCAGGCCATCCTTCGGAGATCTGCCCGAGGCCTGATACCCAGCCCACAGGACGTCCTGATTGGCCACCAGCGTGTCGACCATGGTTCGCCCGACGGTGCCCTCACCGAACGACTCGCGGCCCGCGAGGATGGCTTCGCCCAAATGCCGATACTGGGACTCTACCGGTGGCCCATCGGCCGAAGCGACCAACGTGTACACCCTGAAGGGCGCGTGCAGGATCGCCTCCCAGTCGTCCTGAGACAGCGACTCCGATCCCATACTGGTAACCATAACCGGCAGGCCGGCTGTGCGAGAGCGGACGGGCAACCCGCGCGGCCGCGGGCAGCACGTCAGTCCTGCCGGAGCTCAGCGGCTCACGCCCTCGTCGCCGACCCAGCCGAGGTTCGAGAACGTCGGGATGAACCGATAGCCCTGCCCCGGGACCGTGGCGATGAAGCGCGGATGCCGGTAATCGTCCTGGAGCTTGATGCGCAGACTCCGGATGTGGCGATCCACGATGTTGCTCTCGGCCACGAAGTCGGTGCCCCAGACCGCATCGAGGATCTCGTCCCGGGTCACGACCTGTCCGTTCCGGCTCGCCAGAAGGTACAGCAGGCTCTGCTCGATGCTGCTCAGGTGGATGGCCGATCGGCCGGCCCGTACCTCGCGATTGAGGATGTCGATCTCCATCTCGCCCAACCTGGTGGTGGCGATGATCGGGCGGTCGCGTCCGGTCGCTCGTCGAGTCAGCACGATCGATCGAGCGAGCAGCTCCTCGGGCGAGAAGGGCACGGTCAGGATGTCGTCGACGCCCAGGTCGAATGCCTTGAGCTTGGTCTTGAGGTCGCCCCGACGAGTCAGGCCCAGGACCGGCGTGGGGCTCCGGGTCAGGCTGTTCGAGGCGCCCAGCCGCCCGAGCAGCGCGCTGCTGTCGTCGTGATCCATGTCGATCACGGCGATGTGTGGCCGCCAGTCGGCCAGGATGGTCTCCGCCTCGGCCAGGCTGCTGGCGGCCCGAACGACGAACACGCCGTGATTGAGGGTCAGGGTGACGAGGCCCACGACGAGCGGGCGGTCGTGGAGCACGAGGGCGCGGCGCGGCCCAGCTTCCGCGGCTGTCACCTGACTGCCGGCCATGATTTCGTCCTCACTGGGCAGCTCCCAGCGGCGTACCCGCGCTGATTCTACGACGGGACGCCCCCTCGCCCTGGTTCGTGGCCCGCCCTCGGAGTCCGACGGCCACGACGTCCCGTTGTGGATCAGTGATCCGAGCGGGCCGGTGCTGCTCTCCGCACGCCGCGACGTCCTCGGGTCGCGATGCCCGGCGTCATGACGGACCGTCATGACGACGAGCCTGGACTCCGGCACGATCCTTGGGTCTCGCGGCCGCGCATACCAGTGGAGGATGCCCAGCGATGGACACGCCGGCGACCTACGTCCAGATCGGCTTCCTTGTGATCTCTGTCCCGAATCTGATCCTCATCGCCGGGATGGTCGTGCTGTTCATCGCCGCGCTCGTCGCGCCCTTCCCCGGCCATCACCTGAGCGAACCGGGCGATGACGACGTTGCCGAGTAGCGCCCCGGATCAAGCTCCGAGCGGGATGCCGGACGAGGTGTCGATGTCCGGACAGGCTGACACCACGTGGACGGGCCGTGCCCGGGGCGCCCTCGAGCGGCGCCTGCCGCTCGATCATCTGCTGCCGAGCCGCCAGCCATTCTTCGTCGGCTCGTGGGTCTACATCTTCGGGGTCGTGGCGATCACGGCGCTCGTGTGGGTCATCGGCAGCGGCGTCACGCTGGCGTTCTTCGGGCCTGGCTGGTGGCACGTGTCGGACGTCGGGAGGTTCGTCAACAGCGTGCATTTCTGGGCGGTCCAGCTGTTCTTCGTGTTCGTCGTCCTCCACCTCTGGGGCCAGTACTTCATGGCATCCTGGCGGGACGGGCGCGCCACGACCTGGATCGTCGGCGTCGTCATCTTCGTCGCGGGCCTCGTGACGGCATTCACCGGCTATGTGTCCCAGCAGAACCTCGACGCACAGTGGATCGCGATCAACGCGAAGGACGGGATCAACGCGACTGGCGCGGGCTCGTTCTTCAACGTGCTCGACTTCGGCCAGATGTACGGCATCCACGTGATGCTCCTGCCGATCCTCGTGACGACGCTCGTGGCCCTGCACGTCGTCCAGGTCCGGATCCGCGGCGTCGTGCGCCCGATCGAACCTCGGGCACGGCCGACGGATGGCGCGCGGCCGACGGACCCGGCATCGTGAGCTCGTCCGCGGTCGATCAGGAGGCGTACTACTCGGGCATCCCCACGGTCCCCTACGACCTGCTCAAGGAGCTCTTCCTCGCCCTCCTGGGCTCTGGGCTGGTCATCCTCGTCCTGGCCTTCGTCCTGTCGTCTCCGGACGTCCCGTCGGTCACGATCCAGAATTGGGCGAAGGCCGACCCGGTCGATTTCGTCACGACGGCCGCGTCGGAGCTAGCGGAGACGAGCTTCAGCGCGACCTACGGCCCGCCGTACACAGACGGTTCGGACGGCGTGCAGGCGATCGGGCCGTTCGCTCCGCAGGCGCTCGCCGGCAACGCCGTTCACCTCGATACCGCCCAGGACTTCGTGATCGGACCGCTCGAAACGGCCGCGGTCGGTCATGCCGACCTGACGGCCGCGCTCGCGACGTACTCGGGCGCTGACGATGCGACTCGTACGGCATGGCTCATGGCCTATGGGACCGCCCTCGCCGACGCGACGTCAAGCGATGGCGCGGTCGTCGTGGCGCCCGGCACCTATGGGCCACTGCCCGTGCTCATGTCGAATCTCCTCGCGGACGCCAGGTCCGGCGGCCTTGATGGGGCCCTCCTCGCCGGCAGATCGTTCTACGCGACGAACTACACGAAGCCGCTGCTGTTCATCGGCGACGGCGGCTATCTCGAAGGCCTCGCCAGCGATCAACATCTCCTCGGCAGTCAGTGGGGGATGATGAACGAGACCGGCAGCTACCCGGGCCAGGCCTGGCTGTGGCTGTACTCGATGTGGTATCAGCTCCCTCCATACAGCACGGCATCGAACGCCGACCTCCTCGTCGTCCTCACGATGCTGGTCCTGACGCTCGTCCTCGTGTTCGTGCCCTTCATCCCTGTCCTCCGGGACATCCCTCGCCGGGTCCCGATCCACCGCCTCATCTGGCGCGACTACTACCGCTGGCGGCGGCAGCACCCGGAGCCGACGCGCGAGTAGCGGGGCATCGAGAGCGGCCGTCGACCGACCGGTCGGAATATCCGTTCGCCGTTCGAGGAGGCCGGCGTGCCGACGATCCATCTGATTCTCGCTGCGGTGACCGCGATCGCCGTCGCCGCGGGCCTCGTCTGGAGCGTCGCGCTGGCGGCCACCGGGAAGGGCGGCGGTCGGGCGTACCAGGGGTTGCTCGGCGCGATCGTCGGGCTGGTGCTCGGGGCGAGCGTCGCGGGAGCGCTCATGTTCGTGTCCGGAAGCCGGCCCGCCGACGGGCTGCATGTCGTGTACGCAGGCGTCGCGATCGTCCTCCTCCCGCTCGCCCGGTCATACCTCGGTCCCTCGTCGCGGCGCGACCGCCTGCTCCTGCTCGGTGCGCTCGTCGTGCTCGGAGGTGTCGTGTTTCGGCTCTTTGGGACGGGCTGAGGCGGATCACCGGCCGTCATGCGTCTGACCGGCGACGGGCGCGCCGGCCGGCCTCCGGATCGACCGCCCTCGGTCCGCGGGGGCATCAGAGCGCCTTGCCGATGGCCTCCAGTTCCTCTCGCCGGTGCGGGGTGACCTCGGGATAGGCCATCTTGAGCTCTGTGAACGCGTCCAGGACGATCTGGGAGACGATGAGCCGCGCGTTCTTCTTGTCATCGGCCGGGACCACGTACCAGGGGGCGTCACGCGTACTCGTCGCGCCCAGGCACTCCTCGTACGCCTCGCTGTACTGCTTCCAGTACTTGCGCTCATGCGCGTCAGCCAGGCTGAACTTCCAGTTCTTGTCGGGCTCCTCGATGCGCGCCAGGAAACGCTGGCGCTGCTCGTCCTTCGAGAGGTGCAAGAACACCTTGATGATGCGGGTGCCGTTCCGGTGGAGGTGCGCCTCGAGGTCAACGATGGACCGATAGCGGTCACGCCAGATGGTCGTCAGGTCGACCAGCTCGGTGGGGAGCCGTTGACCTTTGAGAAGCTCCGGGTGCACCCGTACAACGAGCACGTCCTCATAGTAGGAACGGTTGAAGATGCCGATCCGTCCCCGTTCAGGCAGCCGGCACTCGGTCCGCCAGAGAAAGTCGTGCTCGAGTTCGTCGGGGGTGGGCTGCTTGAAGCTCGACACGTCGACGCCCTGTGGATTGATGCCTGACATGACGTGCCGGATAGCGCCGTCCTTGCCGGCCGCGTCCATGCCCTGGAAGATCACCAGCAGCGCGTAGCGGTTGGACGCGTAGTGCAGGTGCTGGAGCGTGCTCAGCGCCTCCACATGGGATCGCAGGAGCTTCCGATAGCGCTTCTTCGACCCGTAGAAGCGGTCCACCTTTGCGGGCCACTTGTCGAGGTCGACCGTGGCCCCCGGTCGCACGCGAAAGTCATCTGGTCGGATCGGCATTCCGTCTCCTTCGGTCACGTCGGTCGCGCGTCGGGCGCGGCATCGAAAGCGACTTCAGGTTCGTCGCTCCATGCAGGCGACGCCACGTCCCGGAGAGGGGGCGGCATGGGCCACTCGAGTAGGCGGCGGAAGGGCCGAGCGTCACGGACCTCATGCGGCACCCGTTGTCGCCTGTGCCTCTGTCCCGGGCGTCGGATCGCCCAGCACCTTCCGGACGACCCAGGAGATCGTCCCACCCTGGGCGATGAGCGTGAACAGGACGATCCCGAAGGTGATGGTCTGGAGATGAGCCCGTTGGGGCAGGTCCTCGGGCAGTGACAGGGCCAGCGCGACCGCGACGGCCCCACGCAGACCCGCCCAGAACAGGACGTGCAGCCAGCCGATCGGGACGCCGCCCGACGGCCGTCGGACCAGCCGAGACGCGCCGCCGAGCATCCCGTAGGTCACCAGGGCTCGCCCGATCAGGACGGCCAGGATGCCGACGATGATCGCCTCCGCGGAATCGACGATGTCACCGACCGAGATGGCGAGGCCGACCAGCAGGAAGATGATCGCGGTCATGACGAAGGCGAGGAACTCCCAGACGGTGTCGATCGCCTCCTGCGTTCGTTCGCTCATCCCGCGGCGCCGGCCGTAACTGCCCAGCGTGATGCCGGCCACGACCGTGGCGATCACCCCGGATTCGTGCAGGGTATCGGCGATGATGTACGTCCCGTAGGCCAACAGAACGGACACGGTCGTCTCGATCAGGTGGTCGTCGACCGTCGCCACGACGCGTGACGCGGCGAAGCCCGCCACGGCGCCGATGATGAAGCTGACGACCAGCGTCAGCACGAACGACGAGACGGCATCGGCCGCGGTCACCTCACCACCGACCGCCCGCAGGGCGATGGCGAAGACGACGATGGCGGTGCCGTCATTGAACAGGCTCTCGCCCTCGACCAGGGTCGACAGGTTCCTCGGGGCACCGAGCCGTTTGAACGTCGCGATGACTGCCACCGGGTCGGTCGCGGAGACCATCGCTCCGACGACGAAGGCGAGATCGAGCGACAGGCCGGTGGCCAGGTTGAGGGCGAGGGCCACGACCGCGGCGCTGATGAGGACGCCCGGGATGGCCAGGATGGCGATCCCGCCGAACGTCCGGCGCAGGCTGTCGATGTCGGTCTGGAACGACGCCTCGAAGACGAGGCCGGGCAGCAGCACGAGGAGCACAAGGTCCGGGGAGATCGCGACGGACGACCCTGGGACGAACACGGCCACCCCAAGCCCGAACACGACGAGCGCGACCGTATAGGGGATCCCGATCCGACGCGAGATGAGGGCGACCAGGACGGCGGCGGCCAGGAGCGCGGTGAACTGCTCGACTGTTTCGACCGTCTGGTCGCCGCTCAGCACGAACCAGTCCCGGGATCGCTCGAGGGGTCGGTCAGCGGCACCGGCCTAGCCGACGGACAGATCGGCAAGGACGGCGGGCTCGGCAACGCGTCGTAGCAGTCCAGCAAGTCTTCGATGGCGCTCGGCGCACCAGATGACGGACAGGGCGATACAGAAGCCCGCCGCGCCAACGAGGGCCAGGGTCAAGCGCACCGGCCCGACGCCCACGACCGTATCGGCGCAGAGCTTTGCCGACAGATTGGCGTGGATGACGTCGCAACCGACCGGACTCGTGAGTGACGTGGTGAGACAGACAAAGAGGATCGCCAGACTGCCCAGCACGACCAGTCCCAGCGCCTGCCGCATGTCGTTCAGCTTCGCTTTCCGCGCGCGGCAAGCTCGCGCAGTCGCAACGCCAGTTCGCCGTCCGGCCCGCCGAGTTCAGTGGCGAACGCCGCCAGGGACGAGACACCGTGCCGGTCGATGAGCTTCTGCAGCTCTCGACGACCGATCTCAGAACCGAGTTCGTCCTGGGCGAATGCAGCGGTATAGCGGTACTGGCGTCCGACCTTCTCGCGGGTCACGATGCCGCGCTCGTGGAGTCGGGTCAGGATGGTCATGATCGTGGTGTAGGCGAGCGGTCGCGCAGCCTGGTCGTTCAGCGTCTCCAGAACATCGCCGACCGTCCCCGGGCCATCATGCCAGAGCCGTTCCATGACCCGCTGTCCCAGCGGACCGAGACCGGTTGCATCCATCGTCATCGAGTATCACCGCCCTGCGGCTGAAGGTCCAATCTGGCCGTTGGGGCCGGGCTACCCGCTTCGGGCCACCCACGGCGACAGACTACACTGACCGTCGTAGTGCGCGGTGGACAGGTACAATCCCGTCTGACACAATACCCCTAGGGAGTATCCGCAATACGGAGTCGTGACCATGACCGAGCAGCCCATCGAGATCGTCAGTTTCCCGGTCGAGGGCATGACCTGTGCGTCCTGCGTCAACCGGATCACGCGATTCCTGGGCAAGGTCGACGGGGTCGAGGATGCGAACGTCAACCTTGCGACCGAATCAGCGTCCGTCCGGTTCGATCCCTCGCGCACGGACATCGAAACGCTCGCGGCGGCCGTCGAGGCAGCTGGATACGTCGCGCGGATCGCGCCGGCCAAAGACGCGGACGCCATCGAGAACGAAGCGGAACCCAGCTACGCCGAACGCCACCTGGCTGACCTTCGCCGACGTTTGCTCGTAGCGGCGATCCTCACGACGCCGCTGATCCTGGGCCTCGGGCGGATGACGGTCGCTCCGTTCCTGCCAGCTTTCCTCACGAACCCGTGGTTCCAGCTGGCACTCGCGATCCCCGTGCAGTTCTACTGCGGCGCGCCGTTCTACCGAGGCGCGATCAACGCTGCCCGTCACCGCACGACGGACATGAACACGCTCGTCGCGATCGGGACAAGTGCGGCCTTCGCCTATAGCGTCGCTGCGATCCTGTTTCCCGGCTTCTTCGCCGCCGCCGGGATCGCCACGGGCGACGCGCCACCGCTGTACTTCGACACGGCGGCGGCGATCATCACCCTGATCCTGCTCGGCCGCTTCCTCGAGGCGCGAGCCCGGAGCCACACGTCCGACGCGATCCGAAAGCTCATCGGCCTGACACCGCGAACCGCTCGGGTCGTGCGCTCCGGGGTCGAGGTCGATATCCCGATCGAACAGGTCGTCGTCAACGACGTGTTGCTCGTGCGGCCGGGCGAGCGGATCCCTGTCGATGGTCTTGTGCTCGATGGGCGCTCTTCGATCGACGAGAGCATGGTCACCGGCGAGAGCATGCCCGCCAGCAAGGGTCCAGGCGACGAGGTCATCGGTGCGACGCTGAATGCTTCGGGCGCCTTCACGTACCGGGCCACCCGCGTGGGGGCCGACACGGTCCTCGCCCAGATCGTTCGCCTCGTCCAGGATGCCCAAGGTTCGCGAGCACCGATCCAGCGACTGGCGGACGCGGTCACCGGGGTCTTCGTCCCGATCGTGCTCGGGATCGCGGCGTTGACCTTCGTCGTGTGGTTCCTCTTTGGTCCGGCACCGGCGTTCAACTACGCCATGCTCAACACGATCGCCGTCTTGATCATCGCCTGCCCGTGCGCGCTCGGGCTGGCGACCCCCACCTCGATCATGGTCGGAACGGGGATAGGCGCCGAGAACGGCGTCTTGTTCCGCAACGCGGAAGCGCTTGAGCGGCTCCACAAGGTCAGAGCTGTGGTGCTCGACAAGACCGGCACCTTGACCGAAGGCAAGCCCCGCGTCACCGACGTCGTCCTGGCCTCGAGTGGCCCGGTCACAGACGAGTCAGCATTC
>JBBRXB010000022.1:0-33525 GCA_038248915.1 Candidatus Limnocylindrales bacterium
GAGCTGCTTGGGGTCAACGATGACGCCGCCCTTGCCGCCGCCGTACGGGATGCCGACGACCGCGCACTTCCAGGTCATCCACATCGCGAGGGCCTTGACCTCGTCGAGCGAGACGTCCTGGTGGTAGCGGATGCCGCCCTTGGCCGGGCCGCGTCCGAGGTTGTGCTGGACGCGATAGCCGGTGAAGACCTGGACGGAGCCGTCGTCCATGTGGACCGGGAAATGGACGGTGAGCTCGCGACGCGGCTCGCGCAGGACGAGGCGGATGCCCGCGTCGAGTCCGAGTCGATCGGCCGCCAGGTCGAACTGTCGCTGGGCGACTTCCCACGCGTTGATCCGCGCAGCGACGTGCTCAGTGGTCATCTGGGTGGTGCCTCACGTGTCGGGCGGTCACCTGACCGCCGTAGTGGGTCGTCTCCCGGACGACCCCACGGGGCGCGGGGCCGGGTCCCAGAAGGACCGCTGGATGGGCCGCGCGCGACTTGATCTGCCCCGCGAGTATAGCCGGAGGCGGCCGATCCGCGCCTCTCCGATGGTCCCGGTCGGCAATCCTGCCGCAACCTTGTCGCAATGTTCGAGAACCTGCGGGGTACGCGCAAACGGCCGAGTGGCCGCCGGGACTACGCCCGATACAGGATCGCCGCACCGACGCAGCCGGGGCCGAGATGCGGCCCGACCGACGCGCCGACCAGGTCGATGGTGACGTCCGCCGGGTCGAGCCCGCCGGGGGCCCGCTCGAGGACGGCGTCACGGAACGCCTCGACGTCGGGGCTGATCGTGTGGAGGATGGCCAGGCGTTCGATGGGACGTTCGCAGATGAGCTCGATGAGCCGCTCCCGGGCCTTGGTCCGGGTCCGCACCCGCTCGACGGTGTCGACGACGCCGTCGCGCACCCGGATGATCGGCTTGACCGACAGCAGCGTCCCGATGGCGGCCTGCGTCCCGCTGATCCGGCCGCCCTTGCGCAGGTAGTCGAGCGTTTCGAGAGCGACGTAGATCCGCATGTCCGGGGCGCGCGCCTCGAGCTCGGCGGCGATGTCCGCGGCGGACCGGCCGTCGGCGGCGAGCTCCACCCCGAGCCGGGCGAGGATCCCCTCGGCCATCGACGCTCCCAGCGAATCGACCACGTGGATCTCGCGGTCGGGCAACATGTCCCGGGCGATCTGGGCGCTCTTGATCGTGCCCGATAACTCGCCCGCGACATGGACCGATACGATCGCGTCCGCCCCGCCCGCAAAGGCCGCTTCGTAGGCGTCCTTGAATTCGCCGGGCGATGACGCGGCGGTCGTGGGGAACGGCGCATCCAGGGCGACCATCCGCTCCCAGAATTCGGCAGTCGACAGGTCGACGCCGGCCTTGAAGCTCCGCTCTCCGAAGGTCACCAGGAGCGGCACGATCGTGATGCCCTCCGCCGCGGCGACGGCCGGGTCCATGTCGGACGCGGAATCCGTGAAGATCGCGACGGGGCTCAACTGGCTCCTCCTCCGGTCGTGGCCGCAGACGTTGCGGGCATGATACGGGCCGGGTCCAGCACCCGGGCCGACCGGCTAGGATTTCCCGGATGGATCGATCCCTGCGCGCGGTGCTGGTCGGCACGTTCACGCTCCGCTTCAGCACCGGGCTCACGGGCTCGATGCTGGCGTTCTACCTGGCCCATCTCCATGAGCACGGCGGGCCCAGGGTCGACGGCACCACCGTCGGGCTGTACGCGGCCCTGTTCTATCTCGCCGAGCTGGTGCTGTCGCCGATGTTCGGCATCCTGTCCGACCGGTACGGCCACCACCGGATCATGCTCTACGGCCCGGTCTTCGGGGCCATCGCGGTGGTCCTGACCGCGCTGACGACGAACCTCTTCCTGCTCGGCGGCACGCGGATCCTCGAAGGCGCCTCGAGCGCCGCCAGCGTGCCGTCGATCCTCGGCTTCATCGCCCTGGCGACGGCCGGCAACGAGGTCCTGCGCGGCAAGACGGCGGCCCGGTTCGAGGGCGCCACGCTGGCCGGGCTGGGTGTCGGCGCGATCCTCGGCGTCAAGCTGTTCGAGATCGTCGGCCCGACCGCGTTCTTCTTCAATGCCGGCCTGTACGGCGTGTCGTTCCTCATCTACAAGTTCGGCGTCTCCGACCCGGCCGGTGAGCAGGAGGCGGTCACCGGCGAGCATGTCCGGGCGGGTCGATATCTGGAGCTCATCCGAACTTCGCATGTCTGGCTGCTGGCCCCGACCTGGATCGCCGTCAACGCCGCCCTTGGAGTGTGGCTCAGCCAATCGGTCTTCCAGCTGGCCAAGGGCGACGCTCGCTTTCCCGATCAGGTCCTGATGATCGGCTTCACCGCCAACCAGATCACCATCGGCGCGATCGTCATCGCGGTCGTCTTCGGGGCCGGCCTGCTGTACTGGGGCAATCGGTTCAAGACCTTCCGACGCACGACGATCATCGGCTACGGCGTCGCCGGCGGCGCGGTCCTTGTCGTCGCGGGCCTTGTGGTCAACCACGTGGCCCTGACGTTCCCGCTGATCGGCATCGCGGCGGTCGTGATCGCTGCCGGCGGCCTGTTCATGCTGGCTGGGGCGACGCCCGCTGCGCTCGGGTTGCTGGCCGACATGTCCGAGCGCTTTCCAAAGGATCGCGGCGCGATCATGGGCCTGTACTCGGTGTTCCTGGCGCTCGGCCAGATCATCGGCAGCCTGATCGGCGGGGTGGCCGCGGACCGGCTCGGCATCGACGGGATGTTCATCGCCACGCTGATCCTGCTCGGCATCGCGACCATCCCCCTGGCCCGGCTGCGGGCGCAGGAACACCAGCTGGACCAGGGTCCCGGGGAGGCCCTGGCCGGCGGTCCGGCGGCCTGAGGGCGGGTCATCGGACGTTCTCGGCGGGCGGGGCGCCTATGCGATACTCGGCCTCGTGAGCTCGAACATCGGCCAGAACTATCCGTACACCAGCGAGACCGAGGCCGAGCGATCGGCTCGCATCGCCGAGTTGGTCGCCAACCGCCCGGACCTCGCCGGCAAGCTCGCGACCGAGACGACGCCGCTCGATCACAACGAACGCTGGTGGGTCTGGAAGTGCCCGACAGTAGGCTGCCCAGGGCTCCTCCATGTGGCCGGCTACGCCGCCGAGAAGCACGCCGTCTACGTCGTCTGCGACGGGACCTGCGGGAAGACCTTCCTGCGCTGACCGGGGACGTCACGCCGGATCTCCAGGCGAGTCGACGACGACTCATCGCCGATTCGGTCGGCATCGCGGTGTCGGCCGCCGGGTTCGGGTTCGTGTACGGGCTGTCCGCGCGTGAGGCGGGCTTCTCCGTCGTCGAGGCCATGGCGATGAGCACGCTGGTGTTCGCCGGCGCGGCCCAGTTCGCGGCCGTCGGGTACGTGGCCAGCGGGCTGGCCTGGCCGGGCATCATCCTCCTCACGGCGTTGCTCAACGCCCGACACCTCCTCTACTCCGCCGCGCTGTCGCCGTGGCTGCGCGACGTCTCGATCGCCCGTCGCGCGGTCATGTCGCACCTGCTGACCGATGAAGCGTTCGCGCTGAGCATCAACCACTTCCGGCGGCTGGGACGCGCGGATGAACGCGGCTACTGGATCGGCGCCATCGGTGCGACGTTCATCCCGTGGAACCTCGCGACGCTGGCCGGGGTACTCATCGGGGCCCAGATCCCCGATCCGGCGCGGTTCGGGATCGACGTCATCTTCCCGGCGGCGATGATCGGGCTGGCGGTCGGGCTGGTCACCGGTCGGCGTGAGCTCGTGGCCGCGATCGTCGGTGGCGGGGTGGCCGTGGTCGTCGCGCTATCGACCAGTCCGGCGATCGGCATCGTGGCCGGTGGCATCGTCGGCCCGCTGGTCGGCCTAGTCGTGCCGGTCGGCATGGCCGCGGAGGCAGCTCCATCGGACGTCGTCCGGCCAGGTGGCCCACCCTCCTGATGAGCACCAACCTCGTCCTGCTCGCGCTCCTGATGCTCGCGGTCACCTACCCGACCCGCGCGGTCGGCCTGCTGACGCCGGGGCTCGACCGCTTGCCCAAGGTCGCGTTCGACTACCTCCAACTGGTCGGGCCGGCGGTCCTTGCCGCGCTGGCGGCCGTCAGCGTCATGGTCATCGTCGGCGACGACGAAGTGCCCGCCTTCCACGTCGGGGTCGAATGGGTCGCGGTGTTCGTCTGCCTGGTCGTCGTCGCCCGACGGCGCAACCTCTTCCTGGGGCTCGTCTCGGCGGTGGCCATCGTGGTCATCGCCCGGGCGGCGGGCCTCGCGGCCATCCCGTCCTGACGCGGGATCGTCAGGCCCGTCGGGCGTCGGCCTCGATCTCGACCAGCAGGCTCGGGTCGATCAGGGCGCTGACCTCGACCAGTGTGGCCGCGGGCCGGATCTCGCCGAAGACCGCGCCGTGGACCGCGATGACCGCCGGCGCGCGCGAGATGTCGGTCACGAACATCCGGGTTCGGACGACGTCGGACATGGCGAAGCCGGCCTCGGTGAGCGCCCGTTCGATGATGGCGAAGCTGGCCTGGGCCTGGGCCGCCATGTCGCCCGGATGCGTCGAGCGCCCATCGGCCCCGGCGTCAGTGGTGCCGGCGACCCAGCACGAATCGCCGACGACGACCGCACGGCTGTAGCCGACGGATGCCTCGAACGGGCCGCCCGACGAGATCAGCCGGCGGTCCGTCACGAGGCCGGGTCGCCCGCCTCACGGGCGGTCGGCTCGTCATGTCCGTCGGGCCCGTCGCGCTCGTCGCGGCCGTCCTGCCCGTCGCGGCCGTCCTGCTCGTCGCGGCCGCTGCGCCAGCGTTCGACCTCCGGGTCTGCCGCGATCGCGAGCAGCAGACCGGCAAGCAGCGTCGTCCGCGGCACGATCGATTCGATCTCGAGGTACTCGGCCGGGGCATGGTCGTTGCCGCCGATCGGCCCGAGGCCGTCGAGGCTCGGCACGCCCATCCCCGAGGTCGTATTGGCGTCCGACGCTCCCCCGGTCGTGGCATCCGCGACGATGAACCCGAGCGCCTCGGCGACCGCCTGGGCGTGCTCGACCAGCCGGCCGCTGCGCTCCAGCTTCTCCATCGGCCACCAGCGCGCCATCGGCTCGAACTCGATGGTGACGTCGGGCAGCTCGGTCGCCTCGGCGATCCGGCGGATCTCGGCCTCGGCGGTCTCGAGCGCCTCGCGGGTCGTCGCTCGGACATCGACCTCGAGCGAGCAGCGTTCGGCGACGACGTTCGGCCGGGTCCCTCCGGCGATGACTCCGACATTGACGGTCACGCCGGGCCACCGTCCGTTGAGCTCGTGGAGATCAGCCACGATCCGAGCCGCCTCCAGGATCGCACTGCGGCCCTTCTCGGGCTCCACCCCGGCGTGGGCTGCGCGGCCGCGGACGGTCAGCCGCAGGTCGAGGATGCCCTTGCGCGCCGACACGATGTCGCCGTTCGCGCGGGCGCATTCGAGCAGGAGCGCCACGTCGCTGTCGGCAGCGAACTCGCGGATGTGCGGTGTCGACGTCGGCGACCCGATCTCCTCGTCCGGGTTGGCCACGAACACGAGGCGTTCGAACGGCAGGCCGCCCCGCTCGGCCATGATCGCCTTGATCGCGTAGAGGCCCGCCAGCAGGCCGGACTTCATATCGGTCACGCCCGGGCCGTAGGCCACGCCATCCTCGATCCGGAACGGGCGCTCGGCCGCGGTGCCAGGGTCGAACACCGTGTCCATGTGGCCGATCATAAGGAGCCGTGGACCACCCGCTCGGCCCTCGAACGTGGCCACGACCGTCTCGCCGAGGCGGCCAGCCGGATCGGGCCGCCGCTCGATGGTCGCGCCGAGCTCCGTGGCGAAGGCGGCGACCCAGCGACCGACGGCATCGACGCCCTCGGGCGTGTAGCTCCCGCAGTCGATGTCGACGAGGTGCTCGAGGTCGGCGAGATAGGCCGGCAGGTCGGCGCCGATGACGGCACGCAACCCGTCGAGTTCAGCGGCCGAGGGGAGCGGCGAGCTGTCGGTCGTGGCGGTCATGTGGCGCAGTCTAGCCTCCGGACGCTTGCTATCCTGCCCGGACCGTGCGCCTGATCGAGACACGTCTGCTCGAAGGTCCCAACGTCTACCGGCTGGAGCCGGTGGTCAAGCTCGAGGTCGCCATCGGCCGGCGGCGGACCTGGTACGGGCAGCGCGACCCCGGCCGTCACGCGCTGGTCCATCTCGGAGCGTCGGTCCCGTCGCGCGACTGGCCGGACGGCGTGGCCGCGATCGCCGCCTGGATCCGGCGGCTCCGGTTCGAGCACGACGAGGGCCGCGGCGGTCTGGCGGTCCATCGCTCGTCAGATCCGGGTCATTGGATCATGACCTTTCCGTGGGCCGGGGCCGAACGCGCCCTGACCCTGACCGAGGCGGCCATCGCGCTGGCGGACCGCGACGTCTCGTCGTCACGGACCGCCCGGCTGACCGGCGGCCAGGAACGGCTGGTGGCGCGCTGGACGGAGCGCATCGCCGTGGCCCGCACGACCCCGCCGGAGTGGGTGCGCGACGTCGACCGGCGGACCCCGGTCGTGTCGATCTCGGGCACCAACGGCAAGAGCACGGTCACGCGGTTGATCACGCACGTGCTCCTGCTGGCCGGCCGGCGGGTCGGGACGACCACCTCGGACGGTGTGCTGGTCGACGAGCGGATGGTCGAACCGGGCGACTGGACCGGACCCGGCGGCGCCCACCAGATCCTCGCCCGGCGCGACGTCGACGTGGCGGTCCTCGAGACCGCCCGGGGCGGGATCGTCCTGCGCGGCGTGGGCTACGAATCGAACGAGGCGAGCATCCTGACCAACGTGTCGTCCGACCATCTCGACCTCCAGGGCATCCACACCCTGCCCGAGCTGGCCGAGGTGAAGTCGACCATCTGCCGGATCACCAAGCCGGACGGCTGGGTCGTGCTCAACGCGGACGATCCGCTCGTCGCCGCGGTCGCCCGGCGGGTCAAGGCGAACGTTGCACTGTTTACGCTCGAAGGCGACGGATCCTCCGTCGTCCGGCGCCATCGCGAGCGTGGCGGGCGGGCCTACCTCGTACGCGACGGGCTGATGATCGAGGCCGACGGAGCGACGGAGACCACCATCGTCGAGGTCGACCGCGTGCCGATCACGATCGGTGGTCTGGCCCGCCACAACGTCGCCAACGCCCTGGCGGCGGCCGGCGGCGCGCGTGGCCTCGGGGCGACCATCGCCGAGGTGCGTGACGGCTTCAGCGCCTTCGCCCCGACTGCGGAGCACTCGCCCGGACGGCTCAACCTGTTCCGCCTGGGAGCTCGCGTGGTGATCATCGATTTCGCCCACAACGAGGCCGGCGTCGGTGCGGTCCTGGACGTCGCCCAGGGGATCGCGGGCGGTGCGGCCGGTCGGACGGCGCCGATCACTGCCATCATCGGCACGGCCGGCGACCGCCCCGACGACACGCTGCGGGGCATCGGCCGGATCGCCGCCGAGCGAGCCCAGCGCGTGGCCATCAAGCAGACCCTCCGCTACCTGCGCGGGCGGACCGCCGAGTCGGTCGTCGGCGAGCTGATGGTCGGGGTCGTGGCCGGTGGCGGGTCGGCGGCCGACGTGCCGATCTACGACTCGGAGACCGAGGCGCTCCGGGCCGAGCTCAACGGCGCGGCCGGTGCCGCACCCGGCGGACGCGCCGACGCGGCCCGAGTCGTCGTCCTGCTGTGCCACGAAGATCGCGACGGCGTGTTCGATCTCCTCCGCAAGCTCGGTGCGCGACAGGTCGACGTCGCCACCGAGCTGACCGAGCTCATCCCACGCCTGCAGGGTCGCCCACGTCACGCTTGAAACGGGCCGCCCGGAAGCGCATCATCGGCCTGAAGTCGCCCCGGCCAATCGGGCGCAATGGTTCGGAGGGAGCCCCATGGAGATGGCCATCGGCATCATCCTCATCGTGATCTCGCTGCTCCTCATCGCCGGCATCGTGCGGACCGTCCAGGCGAACCTGCGCCGAGCCTGAGGCTGGCTGGCGCCGCCTGAGCCTCAGCCGGCGTTCGCCGGCCCTTCGCCGGCGTTGATCTCGAGCCGTCGCGGCCACCAGCCCATGACATCGAGCCGTTTCGCGAAGGCGAGCACCGGGGCGACCGCCGGCGGCGTGATCCCGTGCGCGGCGGCCATCGAATCGGTGCGCACCTCCAGCTCGGCCGGCTGAAGCGGCCACGGATCGTGCCGGATGGCGGTCCACCACAGGCGTCCGCCGTCATCCGCGGCGTACAGCCCGCGCCGGTCGGTCAGGAACGCAGCGAGCGAGCCCGGTCGTGCTAGCTCGACCGGACCGACCGGGCGGTAGCGGGCGTCGAACGCGGCCGCCGGTCCGCGCGGGTCCGTTCGCACCGATCGGTACTCGACCCAACCGGCCTCGGTGGTCGACGACATCGTGGCGCGGAAATACGGCAGATGGAAGGCGATCCGCGCGCCTTCGACCGCGAGCGCGCTGCCGGCGTCGAGGCTCAGGAACCACACGCCGCCCCGACCACGCCGGCGGACGTAGGTCCGCACGTTGATCTCCGGAAAGGCACCAGGACCCGGCGGCGCCGGCAGGAACCGCGGCGCCACGTCCTCCATCCGGAACGGCACCACGCCGAGCCATGCCTGGTCCTCGAACGTGTCGAGCTCGAGGGCCGGCGGGATGAGCGGCCGGAGCGTCTCGGCGGGGACCGGCCAGTGGGCGAACAGCAGGTCCAGCCAGCGCATGCGCATGACCCAGGGCGGTCCGCTCATGCGTGCCAACCCGGCCGGTCAGGCCGGTCAGCCCTCCGGGGCGTTGAGTTCACCCGGGTCGGCGAAGGCCGTCCCACCGCGCGACGATCCGGCCGCCGACATCGCCTCGCGGTAGACGCCGATCGCGTCGTCGACGCAGCAGACGACAAGATCGCCCGGGATCGCCCGCCGCAGGGCGGCCCGGACAGCGGTCATCTCATCGAGCACCTTTTCGGCCCGGCCCGCCCGGGCACGGCCTGCCGCCTTCGCTTCGCGCACGCCGTCGATGACGTTGGTCGCCGTCTCGCCCGGTGCCCGGCCCCGCAGGTTCTTGTCCTCGCGGATGATGATCTCGTCGAAGGCACCGGCCGCGATGGCGCCGTACTGGCGCTGGTCCTCGTCGCGCCGATCGCCGGGGATGCCGAGCACGCCGATCGCGCGACCCGAGCGCGACCCGGTCGCGGCCGCTCCGAGCCGACCGGACCTGGTCGGCGCCTCGACCATCATCCGCTCGACGAAATCGGCCAGCTGGCGCATCCCGTCGACGTTGTGGCAGTAGTCGATGACGACCCGGACCCCGCCGACGTCGACCAGGTTGAGCCGGCCGGGCGCCTGGAAGAACGAGGTCGAGAACGTCCGGAGGCCCTGCCGGATGTCGTGGAGGTGCGCGCCCGCCGCCCAGGCCGCCGCGGCAGCCGCCAGGGCGTTGGCCACGTTCATCCGCGCCCGGCCACCGAACGTGGCCGGGACGAGGTGGGTGTACAGGACCGGCATCGTCCGCGACCCGAGCCGAAGCACGATCAGCTCGCCCTCGGCCGAGGTCTCCAGGGTGAACGCGGCACCACCACGGCTGGTGTGGCCGTCGACCCGGTCATAGCCGTCCTCGCCCTTGGCCGTGGCCATGCTGAACAGCACGACCCGCCCGGAGCAGTGCCGGCCCATCCGGTAGACGAGGTGGTCATCGGCGTTGAGGACCGCCGTCCCCGAGCGCGGCACGGCCTCGACGACGACGCCCTTGACGTTGGCCAGCTGCCCGATCGAGTCGATCCCGCCGAGGCCCAGGTGATCGCCCGTGACGTTGGTCACGACCGCGACATCGTTGCGGTCGTAGCCGAGACCCTCGCGCAGGATCCCGCCCCGGGCGACCTCGAAGACGGCGGTGTCGACGGTCGGGTTCTGGAGGACCATCAGCGCCGATTTCGGCCCGGACATGTCGCCCTTCTTGATCAGCCGTCCGTCGATGACGATGCCGTCCGTCGAGGTCATGCCGACCCGCCGGCCCATCAGCTTGAGGATGTGCGAGATCATCCGGACGGTCGTCGTCTTGCCGTTCGTGCCGGTCACGGCGATGATCGGGATCCGGGCGGACACGCCGGCCGGGAACAGTGAGTCGATGACCGGCCGGGCGACGTATTGCGGCTCGCCCTCGGTCGGATGGGTGTGCATCCGGAAGCCGGGCGCGGCGTTGACCTCGACGATCGCGCCGCCGGTCTCGCGGACGGGCGTGGCGATGTCGGGGCAGATGAAGTCGATGCCGGCGACGTCGAGCCCGACGATCTGCGCGGCCGTCTCGGCGATCTCGACGTTGTCCGGATGGGCCTCGATGGTCCGATCGATCGAGGTCCCGCCGGTCGACATGTTGCCGGTCAACGCGAGCTTCACCCAGGTCCCGTCCGGCAGGACGTCGTCCATGCCGTAGCCCTGGTCGCGGACCAGCGCCTCGGCCGCCTCGTCGACCTTGATCCGGGTGAGGACCTTCTCGTGGCCGATCCCCCGCCGTGGGTCGCTGTTGGCGATATCGACCAGCTGGCGGACCGTGCGCTCGCCGTCGCCGGTCACCGACGCCGGCACGCGCTCGGCGATGGCCGCGACCTTGCCGCCGATGACCAGGCAGCGGTAGTCGTTGCCGGCGACATAGGACTCGACCACGACGTCGCCGGCGCGGCTCTGGGCCAGCGCACCGTGGAACGCGGCGCGCACCTGCTCCTCGGTCCGCAGATCGAGGTGGACACCACGGCCGTGGTTGCCGTCGAGCGGCTTGATCACGCACGGGAAGCCGAGCCGTTTGGCCGCCGCGACCGCGCCGTCCTCGGTGACGACGACGTCGGCGCGTGGCACGGGCAGCCCGGCCGAATCGAGCAGGCGGTTGGTCAGGCTCTTGTCCGAGGCGACGTCGACCCCGATGGCCGAGGTCAGCGAGGTCATCGTCGCCCGGATCCGCTGCTGGTGGACGCCGTGCCCGAACTGGACGAGCGAGTGGCGGTCGAGCCTGATGAACGGGATATCGCGGCTGACCGCCTCGTCGATGAGCGCCTGGGTCGACGGACCGAAGGCCTGCCGCTCCGCCAGCCGGATCAGGTGCTCGAGCTCCGGGGCAAAGTCGAAGAAGAAGGCGGGATCGTCCGGCGCGACGAGGTGGTTGACCAGCGCGACGGCCATCCGGCCGGCCTCCAGCCCGACAGCCTCCTCGCGGTATTCGTAGATGACGTTGTACTGGCCGATCGGCCCGGCGCCGCGGGTCTTGCCATGGCGGACGTCCGTGCCGGCCAGGTTCTGGAACTCGAGCGCGACATGCTCGGCGATGTGGCCGGCCCAGGTGCCCTCCCGCAGCCGGGTGATGAAGCCGCCCCGGCGGCCCAGCGAGCAGGCGTGATCTTCGAGGGTCGGCAGCAGGGCGACCAGGGCGTCGCTGAAGTTCGGCAGGAGATCGGACGGGTAACCCTCGAGCACGCCGAGATCGACCAGCAGACGGACGACGGGCTCGCGCGCCCAGTAGTTCGGCCCGCGCAGGATGCGCGTCTCGAGGATGCGGAGGGTCGGTTCCGGACCCGAGGTCGGGGCAGCCAGGGCGCTCGTCCGTCGCGAACGTGTCGCGGATGCGGTGCCGAACTTCGTGTCAGCCACGTGTTCCTCCTGTGTCGGCGGTCGACGACCGCCGGCGAGCGTCAACTGGAGGCGGCCTCGCCGCCGGGGAGCGCATGCAGGTTCGGCGTCGCCACGCGTTCGCGGTGGCGGAGGTCGAACCGATAGCCTGCTGGCAGGGAGTGGAGGACGACCCTGCTGATCATGAGCGGTCGGTGCCCGTGGACCTCCCATGCGTCCGTCTCCGACTTGGACCCATCGACGACCGTGATCGAGCCCCGCCCGATGACCTCCATGATGTGGTCCGGACCGACGACGCCGGCCGTATCCTCGTCGACACCGAGCCCGAGCAGGCTCGGGTTCTGGGCGATCAGGCTGAGCAGCCGCCCGAGGCGGTTCCGCTGCTGGAAATGCTGGTCGATGATGACGCCCGGCAGGACGCCGAGACCCGCAGCGATCTGCGCCATCCGGTGTTTCGGGGTCGCGCCGGATGCCCCGAATGCGATCATATGGCTCGACATCGCCGACGCGCCGGCCGATGTGCCGGCCACCACGGCCCCGTCCTGGAAGCGTTCGAGGATGGCATCGGCCAGGCGAGTCCCGCCGATCGTCGATGACAGGCGGAGCTGGTTGCCGCCGGTCAGGAAGACCCCGGTCGCGTCGCTGACGGCCATCGCCGCGGCCTCGTCGTTGGCCTGCGGGCGGGTGACCGCGTGGAGTGGCCGGACGCGCTTGACGCCGAGCTCCCCGAACACCGCGCGATACCGCTCGCCGGCCTCCAGGCCGAGCGACGATGCGGTGCTGATGACGGCGATCGTCGCGTCCGGCCCACCCGCCAGTGCGACGAATCGATTGAGGATGACGCGGTCGCGGACTTTGTCCTCCGCACCGCCGATGATGATGACGGTTCCATCGGCCAAGTCGAACGTACTCCTGGGCGCTTCGGCAGAGGATAGCTGACGGCGCGGGACAGGACGGTCGCGCTGCGGTTGCGTTCGTGGCGGTACCGCCTCCGGCCCGTGCGAGAATGCGCGGGCGATGACTGAGTCGGCACCGCCCCCCGGTCTCAAGCCGGTTCCCGGCACCGCCCGTGGCCGCGGCCGGATCATCGTCGACCTGTCCGATGTCGTCGATCGCGGCACCCGCCGGCGGGCGGGCGTCTTTCGGCGGGCGCTCCGTCGCGAGGTATCGCGGATCCGCGATCCGCGCCGGATCGTGGCGATCGTGCTGCTCAGCCTGACCTTCGCCGTCATCCTGTCCGGTCTGATCGCACGTGGCGAGGCCGGCGGCGCGGATGCGCGCGCCTACTGGGCCGGGGTCCGGATCTGGCTCAACGGCGGCGACCCGTATCACCCGACGGGGCCATTCCTGCCCTACGTCTACGCCCCCTGGATGCTCCCCCTGTTCGCGCCGTGGGCGCTGCTGCCATGGGACGTCGCCTGGTTCGTCTGGCGGGTCGGGACCATCCTGCTGCTCCTGTGGACGATCCACTGGGCCTATCGCCGCCGACCCCTGACGACCGCGATCATCGTCGCTCTCCTGGCCTTCCCGTTCGGAGCCAATCTCGACACCGGCAACATCAACCTGCAGCTGGCGCTGATGCTGTGGGCCGCCCAGTTCACGGGTCCGCGACTCGGCGGCCTGCTGTGGGCCCTGGCGACCTGGATGAAATGGGTCCCGGTCGTGTTCTGGCCGATCCTGCCTGGTCGGGCCAAGCAGTGGGGTCTCGTGTGGCTGGCGGTGTCGGTCGGCCTCAGTCTGTTGACCTTGCCGCTGACGATCATCCAGCTCCAGGCCCTGTTCGGGTTCGGGGCACGGCCGGTCCGGCTCGACTTCCTTGTCTACATCTGGGCCGCCGTGCCGTGGTTCTATCGCAAGGCCGATCCGTTCGACTTCCTGCGGCCAGCCACCTGGCAGGCGTGGCTGGCGGACATGCGGACCAGCCTCAGGCGGCCGGCTCCGGGTTGACCGACGCGTCGAGGACCGGCTCGGCTAGCGGTGCATCGCCTTCGCGCCGCCGCTCGTCGACCGGGTGCAGGAGCAGCGCGCCGATCGCGAACCAGACCGGCGCCAGAAGGAATGCGACGCGCGGACCGAGTTCGGGCGACCCGGCCCGGCTGAACGCGTCGATGATGACCCCGCCGATGATGCCCGAGACCACGCCGTTGGTCGCGGTCGCCACGTTCGAGATGCCCATGTAGCGACCCGACGAGGCCTTCGGGATGATATCGGTCATGAGCGCCCAGTCGACGGCCAGGAAGCTCCCGCCACCGACGCCGACGAGGATGCCACCGACGACCAGGACCGGCGGCGATGGCGCGAGCGCCGCGATCGTCATGCCGATGGCTCCCAGCGACGCCGCGGCATAGATGACCGGCTTGCGCCCGATCCGCTGCGACAGACGCGCGGCCGGGATGGTCGCAATGGCTGTGCACACGGCGGCGATCACCGTCGTGATCAGGATCCAGCTGGCGCGTTCGCCGTTGTCGGTCACGCCCAGCGCCCGTTCGAGGTAGGGCACCGACATCACCAGCAGGAAGGCGCTGCCGCCCAGGATGAAGAAGCGCGAAGCGACCAGGAACAGGAAGCTGCGCTCGCGCAAGATGTCGGTCCCCCACGCCTCCTTGGCGATCGCCGGCCAGCTTCGGCCGCCGCGATCCTTCGCCTGCCGGCCTTCATCGAGCCGGAAGAAGAGCGAGAGCATCGTCGCGAACTCGATGACGCCAAGGGCGATCGTCGGCAGCGTGAAGTCCTTCATCGCGATGCCGAGTGTCGCCAGGCCGGTGCCGGTCACGACGCCAAGGATCGTGAACAGGCCGACCATCCCGCTGGCCAGGCCGACCTGCGGCGCCGGCACGAGATCGGGCACGTAGCCCTGGAACGGGCCCTGCGCGAAGTTCGAGCTGAACTGGAGGAGGATGACGAAGGCGGCCACGGCGATGACCGTATTCGAGGTCGCGAGACCGACCAGGAAGATGAGGTCAAGCGTCGTCCCGATCACGATGTACGGCTTGCGCCGGCCGAATCGGCTGACGGTGTAGTCGCTGATCGAGCCGACCGTCGGCTGGACGAGGACCGCGATGACGACCCCCGCCGCGAGGACGATCCCGAGCGTCGTGTACTGGACGTCAGGGTCCGGAACGAGGACCTTGATCCGCTCCTGGAGGATGACCCCGATGCCATTGAAGACCGCCACGAGCCCCAGCCAATAGATGGACAGCCGGACGAGCTGGGCCAGCGGCAACAGCGCGGTCGGTCGATCCGGGTTCGTGTCGGCCATCCTGTTCGGCTCCTGGGCGTCTGCCGTTAGGTCGTGCCCGTGAGACGCCCATCGGCGTCAAGTGTGACAGTGCACCCAGCACGGATCAGCCGGCGGTCGGTGGCGCCCGCGGCGACGTACCGGAAGAGCGACCGGTCGAGCGAGTAGATGCCAGTCGAGACGACGCCGATCGACCCCATCCGGAACGCGAACACTGGGTTCTCCGTGTTGCCCGCGTAGTGCGACGGCGCGCCGGCGACGGTGAGCATGGCGAGGTTGGCCTGGCCGCCGAACCGGGCGTGGAGCGCGGGCAGGACATGCGACGGCACCTGGCCCGGCTGCCAGCTGTCCTCGAGCCAGCGTGCGCCGACCTCCGTATCTGCCCGACCGAGGATGCGGCCCTGGGCTCGATAGCTGGCGCGGAGCGATCGGTAGTCGCGCAGGTCGCCGTTGTGGCTGAAGGCATAGCGGCCGGCCGGGTCGTCGAACGGCTGGGTGTCGGCCAGGGTCAGCGTCGACAGCTTCGAAGGTCGGCGGAGATGGATGAGCGCGGCGGTCGTCTCCGCCGGCCCGACCGTGTCGCGCCCCGGGTCGTCGCGGAACGCCCGCAGGTCGCGGTGCGAGCCGAGAAGGCCGTCATTCCCGACCCATGCCGCACCCCAGCCGAACCCGGCGATCCCATATCGCTCCAGGCGCTCCGCGAACGGCCACAGTTCGTCGAGACGGAACGGCTCCGCGGCCCGGGCGATGAAGTGCTCACACATCGGCCGCGATGATACGCGCCTGCTGAGCAGGGTCCGGCTGGCAGATCGGGCACCAGAAGGTGGAACGCGGCAGGTCCGTGCCCTGGTCCGTGCGGTGCAGCGGCCCGCGACAACGGCGGCACGGCCGAGCGGTCCGACCGTAGACGTAGAGCGGTCCGGGGGCGCCGCGATCGCCACCGGTCGTGACGCGCTCCGGACCGCGCGTCGAGGACGCATTGAGAACGAGCAGCCGCCGGGCCGTGGCGACCAGCCGGCCCAAAGTCTCGTCGTCGACGCCGGAGACCGGCGCGAACGGCGAGACGCGTTCGAGCCACAAGATCTCGCTCTTGTAGACGTTGCCGATCCCGGCCAGCGCGCGCTGGTCGACCAGGGCCTCGCCGATCGCGAGGCCGGCGCGGGACGGGTCGCGCAGCCGGCGGATCGCCTCGTCGGCGTCGAAGTCGGGCGCCAGCAGGTCCGGTCCAAGCCCGCCCAGCGGCGCGTGCAACGATTCAGCGCGCTGCTCGAGCAGCTCCACGACCGGCGCATCGAAGCAGACCGCAACGGCATCGGGAACCTCGAGCACGAGGCGGGCGCGCGACGGCGGGCGGCGCCAGCGCTCGCCCGGCCGGTAGCGGTGCCACGACCCGTTCATCCGCAAGTGGGTCCGGAGCTCGAGGCCGTTATCGAACCGGATGAGCAGGTTCTTGCCCAGCGCGTCGACCGCGGTGATCTCGTGCCCGATGATGCGGTCCACCTGCGGGAGCGCGCCGGGACCACCGGTCCGTGCCGCCGTGACCGTCCGCCCCACGAGGTACGGCCGCAGCCCCGCGGCCGTCCGGAAGAGCGTGTCGCCTTCCGGCACTCAGGTCCCGTTTCGCTGGGAGCGCAGCGCCAGACCGCGGTAGCCGGGGACGAACCCGGCTTCGAGCAGCGGCCCGCGGAAGCGCGACGCACCGACCTCTTCGCCATCGACCTTGCGGACGACCAGCTCGCGCATCCGACCATCGGCGACGAGCGCCCCAAGTGCACGCGCCGCCGTGATCGCCACGGCCGGATCGTCGGCGGCGGACAGCATCTGGATCGTCGACCCACCACGCTCGAGATAGAGCGTCGCGATGCCGTCAACGAGCACGACGTAAGCCCCGGCCGCGCGCTGCAGCGGTCGCCGATCCGTATCGCCGCGGCGGGGCCACGGCAGCGCCGCGCCATAGGCGTTGGCCGGGTCCGCGGCGGCCAGGAGGTGGACCGTGCCCGCGCTCGTCGGGTCCGCCGGCTCGCGGACCGCGCGCAACCGGTCCAGCGCCCCGGCCAGCGCGAACTGGGCGGCGCCGAGCCCGTCGACGAAGTAGCCACGCCGGATCCGGCCGGCATCCTCCATCGCGCGCAGGATCGGATAGACCGCCGCGAACCCGCCGTCGATCCCCTCCGTGGCGACCGCTTCGCGGGTGAGGACGCCATGGCGTTCGAGCAGCGCGAGGCTGAGCGCGTGGAGCCGTTCCGTCGGTCTCGCCGCCGGCGCTGCATCCGGCGCGACGAGCGACCAGCGCCCGGCCGCCTCGGGTGGGCCCAACGCCGTCAGCCGGCCCGGCCGTCCGATCGTCTGCCGCGCCCCGCTCCCCGTCCGTTTCCAACGCAAAGCCCGCAGTGGCGCGAACGTGTCGTTGGTGACCTCGCCGGCCCATACGAGATCCCACAGCGCATCCAGGACCTCGCGATCCGAGGTGCCCCGAGCGGCCGTGAACAGCTCGCGATAGAACGACGCGCCGCGGGCGGCGAGATGCTCACGGATGGCCACGTGCCGGGGTTCTGCCGGCGGTACCACCCCGTCCGGCGCGCCGATCGGTCGCAAGACCTCGCGACCCGGCCGGACGAGGGCGATCCGGCCGTCATCGCGACCGAGGCTCCCCCGCCCGACCCAGGCGACCTCGCCGAGCGCGCCGAGCTCATCGAGCATCCGCGGCTGATAGCCGGGGATCCGGACCGGCAGGACGTCGCGCTCCAGGACCGACGCGGGGATCGGCAATCCGGCCAGCTGGTCGACGACCTCGGCCAGCCGCTCCAGCGCCGCCGTGCCGCGAAGTGCCGGCCTGCTCGCGCTGCCGCCCGACGCCGCGGCCACGCCCTGCCACTCGGGCAGGAAGCGGGCGAGCGCGGGCGGATCGACGGGCTCGACCTCGCGGCGCAACCGTGCCAGCGACCGACGACGGAGCAGCCGGAGGACTTCCGGGTCGCACCACTCGCGCTCCGCGCCGCCCGGCCGGAACTCGCCGCGGAGGAGCGATCCGGTGGCGATCAGCCGCTCCAGACCGTCCCCGACGACGCCCATCGGCAGCCCCCAGCGACGGGCGGGATCAGGCATCAGGAATGGGCCGTGGGTCCGGGCGTAGCGGGCGAGCAGGCCATCGAGCGCCCCGACGGCCGGCCCGAGGAACGCGGCTGGGACGCCGACCGGCGGCGAGATGCCGACCCCGTCGCGATAGCGGGCGACGTCCTCGACGGCCAGCCAGCGCTCCTCCCCGCCGAACCGGGCACGGACGGCCCGTCGGGCGGCGGCCAGCTCCTCGAGCCATGGACCGACGACCGCGGCACCGCCCTCGGTCCGGGCTGCGATTTCGGCCGGGGACAGGTCGCCGAGCCTGCGGAGCAGGTCGGCGACACCGTCGATCGTCGTCGCCTTCCGCTCGTCGGTCAGGGATTGGAGGCTGAGCTCGAGATCGGCCAGCGCCTCGGGATCGAGCAGCTCGCGCAGCTCCTCCTGGCCGAGCAGCTCGCGCAGCAGATCGCGGTCCAGGGTCAACGCGCCGGCGCGCCGTTCGGCCAGCGGTGTGTCGCCGTCGTACATGTAGGCGGCCACGTAGTCGAACATGAGGCTGCCCGCGAACGGCGAGGCGTGCGCCGTCTCGACGCTGTGGACCGCGATCTCGCGGCTGGCCACCCCGGCCAGGATCTCCCGCAGGGCCGGCAGATCGAACACGTCGGACAGGCACTCGCGGTAGGTCTCGACCAGGATCGGGAACGATCCGTAGCGCGACGCGACGGCGAGCAGGTCCGCCGCACGCTGGCGCTGCTGCCAGAGTGGCGTGCGGGTCCCGGGCCGCCGGCGGGGCAGGAGCAACGCCCGGGCCGCGTTCTCGCGGAACCGCGACGCGAACAGCGCGGAGCTCGACAGCTGGCCGACGACGAGGTCCTCGACATCGTCCGCCTCGGGGAACAGGAGCGCCTCGATGCCATCGAGCGGCGCGTCGCCTTCGGGCAGCCGGATCGCGATCCCGTCATCCGACCAGATGGTCTGCACCTCGAGGCCGAGCCGCTCGCCGATCCGTGCCTCGAGGGCCAGCGACCAGGGGGCATGGACCCGGCCACCGAACGGAGTCAACAGGCATAGCCGCCAGTCGCCGAGCTCGTCGCGGAACCGCTCGACCACGATCCGCTTGTCGGTCGGCAGGACGCTCGTGACCTCGCGCTCGTCATCGAGATAGGCGAGGAGGTTGTCGGCCGCCCGCTCGTCCAGGTCGTGCGTCTCGCGCAACCGGGTCGTGGCGGCCTGCCGGCCCACGGCACCACGAGCGAGGTCCGCCTCGAGCTCGCCGACGAAGGCGCCGAGCGCGCGGCCGAGCTCGATCGGGCGTCCGACGGCGTCGCCCTTCCAGAACGGCAGCTTGCCGGGCACGCCGGGGGCCGGGCTGACCGTGACCCGGTCGTGCCCGATCTCCTCGACCCGCCAGCTGCTGGCGCCGAGGACGATCACATCGCCGTGCATCCCGGCCCGAAGCTCGTAGACCATCTCCTCGTCGAGCTCGCCGACCCGCCGGCCGGCCGTGCCGGCTTCGCCGACCATGAACACGCCGTACAGCCCACGATCCGGGATCGTGCCGCCGCTGGTCACGGCCACGACCCGGGCGTCGCGCCGGCCTTCGACGACGTCCGTCACGCGGTCCCACACGACGCGCGGCTTGAGCGCCGCGAACTCGTCCGACGGGTAGGCGCCAGCGAGCATCCCGAGGACCCCCTCGAGCACCTCGCGGGTCAGCGTCTCGTACGGCGCGGCCCGGTTGGCCAGCGCCAGCAGGTCGTCCACGGACCATTTGTCCATCACGGTCATCGCCACGACCTGCTGCGCCAGGACGTCGAGCGGGTTGCGCGGGATGCGGGTCGACTCGATGGCGCCCTCGTGCATCCGGCGAGTCACGATCGCGCATTCGAGCAGATCGCCGCGGTACTTCGGGAAGATGATGCCCTTGCTCGGCGCCCCGACCTGGTGGCCCGCGCGACCGACCCGCTGGAGGCCTCGCGCCACGCTCGTCGGGCTCTCGACCTGGATGACGAGATCGACGGCGCCCATGTCGATACCGAGCTCGAGGCTCGATGTCGCGACGAGGGCCGGCAGGCGGCCGTCCTTGAGCGCCTCCTCGATCTCCACGCGTTGCTCGCGAGCGATGCTGCCGTGGTGGGCGCGGACCAGCTCCTCGCCGGCCAGCTCGTTGAGCCGCTGGGCGAGCCGCTCCGCCAACCGGCGGCTGTTGGTGAAGACGATCGTGCTGCGGTGGCTGCGGATGAGCTCGAGGATGCGCGGGTGGATCGACGGCCAGATGCTCGAACGGAGGTCGCCGCGGGCAGCCGGTCCACCGGGCTGGTCCTCCGGCGGGAGCACGTCGCCGATGGCCGACATGTCGTCGACCGGGACGATGACCTGGAGGTCGAGCGGCTTGCGGCCGCCGGCATCGACGACGGTGACCTCGCGGCCCGGTCCCGTTCCACCGAGGAAACGAGCGATCGTGGCAAGCGGTCGTTGCGTGGCGGACAGGCCGATCCGCTGGGCGGGCGCTCGGTCGGCGGCCGCGGCGGCCTCACCCGCGGTGTCAACAGCCCCGGCGCGCAATGCCTCGAGTCGCTCGAGACTCAGCGCCAGGTGGGCGCCGCGCTTCGATCCCGCGATGGCGTGGACCTCGTCGACGATGACGTACTCCACGCCGCGGAGCACCTCGCGTGCTGCGCTGGTCAGCATCAGGTACAGCGATTCGGGGGTGGTGATGAGGATGTCGGGCGGGTGGCGAGCGATCTGCCGGCGGTCGTCGGCCGGCGTATCACCGGTCCGGCTGGCGACGGTGATGCTCGGTGGCTCGATGCCCAGCCGGGTCGAGGCGAGCGCGATCCCGGTCAGCGGGGCGCGGAGGTTGCGCTCGATGTCGTAGGTCAGGGCCTTGAGTGGCGAAACGTACAGGACGCGCACCGTGCCGAGCCGATCGCGGGTCGGGGCGGGACTCGGGTGGGTCGCCAGCCGGTCCAGACACCACAGGAAGGCGGCGAGGGTCTTGCCACTCCCCGTCGGGGCGTGGATGAGCGTGTGGTAGCCGCCTGAGATGGCCGCCCAGCCGCTCGCCTGGGCTTCGGTCGGCGCCTCGAAGCTGGCCCGGAACCAGTCACGGACAGCGGGCGAGAACGGGGCGAGCGGGTCAGCAACGACGGCGGGCGCTACCACGGGTTGGAGAGTGTACCGCGCGCGGTCGATTTAGCCCAGATGTTCGGTTCGTGCTTCGTGACCGCACCGGACCGTACCGGCGTCCGGAGCGACAGGGGCCGAATGGCCCCCTCGACGCGCCACATGGCCGTAGCGAACGGCGCGGGCCGACGCTTGAATGATGGATAGGGCAACCAGCGTTCCACGTCGGTCGGGCCCGGACTGACACACACCACAGGAAAGGACATCCGATGACCAGCAAGCGAAACCTGGCAGCGATCCTCGGCGGCGTCGCCGCAGTGCTGCTGTTCTACCTTGTCAACCCATGGGTCTCGCCGGATCCGACGAGTACCATCACCGAGGCCGCGACGGTCGGCTTCTGGATCTCGTTCATCGCCCTCCTTGTCGTCCTCTTCGAGATGCGCAAAGAGCCGGGTGGCGAGACGATCGAGGTCGAAGGCCCCGCATTCACCCGCTTCCTGTTCGGCAATTCGCGGGCGGGGCTGTTCTGGCTCCCGATCCGACTGTTCGTCGGCTTCGCATGGCTGGAGGCCGGCTGGCACAAGGTCAGCGGCACGGGCTGGCTGGACGGCGGCGCTGCGCTGCAGGGCTACTGGACGCATGCGGTCGCGATCCCCGCGCAGGGCGCCGGCAGCCCAGCGATCACCTACGACTGGTACCGCACCTTCCTGCAGACACTCCTCGACAACAATGCCTACACTTGGTTCGCTCCGCTCATCGCGTTCGGCGAGATGGCGGTCGGGCTCGGTCTGATCGTCGGTCTGCTGACCGGCTTTGCCGCCTTCTTCGGGGCCTTCATGAACATGTCGTTCCTGCTCGCGGGCTCGGCCTCGTCGAACCCGATCATGTTCGGTCTGGCCATCGGCCTCATCCTCGGCTGGAAGGTCGCCGGCTACTACGGCCTCGACCGCTACGTGCTGCCGATGCTCGGCACGCCGTGGCAGCCCGGCCGGACCTCCCCATCGAGCCAACCGCCGGTGGCCCCGCGACCAGCGGGCGAACCAGCCAGCTGACCTACCGCACCGCGGGTCCCCACCCGCATCGAACACAACCTCTGCCCTCGGGTCGACCCCAGACGACCCGGGGGTGTTCGATGTCCCGGCTGCGCGCGTCGGCCGGTCGTGCGCCCCACGCACGTTAGCGAACCGCTCGGCCTCGGATCGGCACCAACAGGCCCAAATCTTTCGCCAGACCCTCATCACACGAACGTGTGGCGATCTGAACGGGCCGTCGGCGGTCACGAGCCGGCCCCCACGCCAGCGGCCAGGCGCCGCGTCGACCGTGCGCTCACGCCTGGCCGATCCGGTCCCCGCCGAGCACGCGTGTCGCCTCATCGGCCGCGGTCCGTTCCTGCTCGGTCATGAGCTGGCGGCGGTCGTCGCTCGAATGGTCGGCGAAGCCATCGAGCCGGCCTCTGAGCCTCTCGAGCTGGTCGAGCTGGCGGCGCGCCACGGGTTCAAAGTCCATCATCGCGCGCTCGGACCGGGCCCGGACGGCACACCGGCCAACCGCCCGCGGCCATCGCCTCCAGAAGGCGCGCGTCGACGCCGTCGCGCGACCGGACCGGTCACCTGCCGCGTCCGACGCGGGGATGCACCGCCCGGATGGAGGCCGGGTCCGCGCGGCGAAGCGCCGGATCGCCGCCATCGACGACGAACCCGTGGGTCTCGACCAGGCGGCGGGCGATCTGTCGGCGCAGACCGCCATCGAGCGGATCGAGCGGGTCGCGTTCGGCGCCGGTGACCTCGACCGTGAGCGAGCTCTCCCCCGGGCCGACCGCTTCGAGATGCGCCGTGAGGAGTGCGGCCGCCAACCCGGCGCGTCGCCACGCGGGCGCGACACCGAGGGCCAGCAGGTCGCTTCGGTCGCGGTTGGCATCGGCGACGCTCGACACCGCCGCGCCGACGACCGTCGAACCCACGATGGCCGCCGTCACCGAAACCGCGTCGCGAAGACCCGCCGCGATCAGGCCGTGACCGGCCATCGGATCGGCCGGGGCGATGACGCCGCCCGTCAGCGAAAGCCGATCCCAGGCATCCCCATCCACCGAGGCGACGATCGTCGGGGCAGCCGAGGACGCGACGGCGGCCGTCCCAGCCGCATCAGTGGCCGGCGCCATCGGGTCCCACCAGCCCCGGTCGCGAGCCTCGCGCAACAACCTCGGCACGACCAGCCGCCGCACGAGCGCCGCCGTCTCGGATGACCTCGCCTCCGCCGCCGCCTGCCCGTCATCGAACGGCGCGCCGGCGTTCGGCAGATCGTCGAATCGCTCCGGCAACGGTGCCTGCCCGTACCGCGCCCCCTCGGCGGCCCAGCGCTCACGCCACGCGGCCGGCGTGAACATGGGGACCTCGCGATGCGCGCCGGCCAGCCAAACCAGGCTCCACGACCGTGGCACCACCCGGTACGCGTCATATCCGCCGCCGCCCGTCGCCAGCCACCGGCCGCCCGCGAACCGATGCGCGACGCGATCCACGAGCCGCGCCGCCTCGCCCATCGCGGTCGTCGTCATGCGCAGGTGCGCCAGCGGGTCCCAGGCGTGCGAGTCGGCGCCATGCTGGGACACGATCAGATCCGGCCCGAACGCGGCGGCCAGCTCGGGGAGCAGAAGGCGAACGGCCGCCAGCCAGGCCCCCTCGCCCGTCCCGGGCTGCATCGGCAGGTTGACCGCCGTTCCCGCCGCCATGCCATCGCCCAGCTCGTCCACCGCACCGGTCCCCGGGAACAGGGACCGGCCGGTCTCGTGGATCGACAGCGTCAGGACGCCCGGATCCTCCCAGTGGATCGCCTGGACCCCGTCGCCATGGTGGACATCGAGGTCCACATACAGCACGCGCAGCCCGTCACGCCGGGCCCGGGCGATGGCCAGCGCCGGGTCGTCGTAGATACAGAACCCGGACGCCCGGTCCGGCATCGCGTGGTGGAGGCCGCCGCCCGGATGGAAGGCGTGCTCCACGTCCCCGCGCAGGACCGCCTCCACACTTCGGAGCGAGCCGCCGGCGACCATCGCCCCGGCCTCATGCATCCCGGCGAACGGTGGATCGTCGCCACCCTCCCCGATGCCCGCCTCGGCCTCGCCGAACGGGGTCACGGAGAAGCGCTTGACGACCTCGAGGTAGCGCCGGGTGTGGCACATCAGCAGTTCGTCGTCCGGCGCCGGCTCCGGCGCGAGCCCCGGTTCCGCGCCGACCGCGCTGAGCAGGTCGATCCCGGGTCCGAACCGGCGCGGGGTGAGCGGGTGCCCAGGCCCGAAATCGTAGGTGGCGGAGCGTGGCCCGTACACCAGCAGCATGGTGGCACGATACCGGCCATGGAACGCGTCTACACCACGCCCCTGCTCGACAAGCTCGGCCTGCGGCCGGGCATGCGGATCGCCCTGATCGACATCAACGACCCGGATATCCGGGCGCTCATCGCCGACCGCACGACGGACCTGACCGAGGGCTGGCCGGGGCCCGAAACGGACCTCGTGCTCCTCGGCGCGGACGCGACCCAAGCGCTGGCGCCGCTCGAGGCGCTCGCCGCCCGGATCCGACCGAACGGCGCGATCTGGGTCGTGTCCCGCAAAGGCAAGGCGGCCACGTTACGCGATGTCGAGGTCATCGAGGCGGCGCGCGCCGCCGGCCTGGTCGACAACAAGGTCGCCTCGTTCTCGGCCACGCACACCGCGCTCCGGCTCGTCATCCCGGTCGCCCTTCGACCAGGCTGACCCCGCGCTGTACCATCCACGGATGGACATTCTCCTCATCCTCGTCGTCATCCTCGTGCTGGTGGTCGTCTGGCGCGGGCCGAAGACCCTGCCGAAGCTGGGCGAGGCCCTTGGCCGCGGGGTCAAGGAAGCGAAGTCGGAGGCGGCCAAGGCACAGGCGGATATCCAGGCCCGGACGAGCGAGACGCCGACCCCGCCTGACGCCGGCAACGACCGACCGACCTGACCCCAACGCTCGGATCCGCCCGCGCGACGGCGACGCCCAGCCGATGAGCACCGACGACCTCGCGGCGCTGACCCATCGACCGGGACCGGGCCCGCACCGCGCCATGATCGACATCAGTGGCACCTCCGTCGAGACCCTCGTGGACCTGCCACCGCGGCGTGACCGCCTGCTGTTCGTCGGACTGAACCCGTCGCCCGTCAGCGTGACGGCCGGGCATTATCACCAGGGTCGCCTCGGTCACACGTTCTGGCGGAGGCTGATGACGGCCCGGGTGATCCCCGCCGGGCCGGCCATCGAGACCGCCGATGACGCCCTGGTGGCTGCCGGCCACGGCATCACCGACGTGCTCAAGCTGCCGACTCCACGCGACGTGGCGAGCGATGCCGACCTGACTGCCGGAGTCGGACCGCTGTGGCAGAAGATCGCGATCTGGCGACCAGCCGCGGTCGTGTTCATCTACAAGCGCGTCGCGACGATCTGCGCGGGACGGGCCCTGCCCGAGCCATGGGGTCACCTGCCCGAGGTTGCTCTCGCCGGACGACCGTGCTTCCTGATGCCTGGGCCGTACGCGCCGGTCGAGCAAGTCGACGAGGGGCTCAACTTCCTGCGCAACCTTGCCTCGGCGCTGCCGGCGGACCGCGACTAGCCCCGCCTCGACAGATCCTCGGCGTCGTCGTCCCAGTCGTCGCCGGCGTCCTCGTCCTCGTCCTCGTCCTCGTCCTCGTAGCCGTCGAGCTCCGGGAGCCCGACCGTGAAGGCGGCCAGCACGAGGACGTTGCCGAGCGCGTACCCGACCACGATGGCGTAGCCCACCCAGGCCGCGACCGTCTCGGTCGGCAGGTCGATGGTGTTCGTGACATTGACCAGCACGAGCGAGATGAGGACCAGTGCGGCCCCGAACGTGACCAGCGTCCAGCCCGGTCGCGGGTCCTCGCCGGCGAGCGCTCCGCGAACGCCGACCGAGAGCAGATACGCCCAGACGATCAGGCGGACGACCCCGAAGATGATCGTCGCCGCGAGATAGGCCGCCAGGAACGGCGACATCGGGGCGTCGCCGTAGAACCGTTCGGCGGCCAGGACGCCGACGACCGTGCCGAAGATCGTGACGACCGGCACGAGCCACGCGGACAGCCAGCTGGGAGTGCGATCCTCGTATCGACGCGCCCCCGACAGGCCGACGGCGATGTAGCCGACGGCGAACGCTGCGACGAGACTGATCAGCCCGCTGTACACGACCTCGAGCGGGACGATCGACGGCAGATCCTGGCTTGGCGGCGTGACGCTCTCGAAGACGCCCTGGAGCGGGTCGGCCAGGACCACCAGCCCTTGCACGAGCGCGAACAGGACCGCTCCGACCAGCAGGCCACCGGCACGGTTCCTTGCATCCGGATGCCGCGCGAGCAGGGCGGCCGGCACCAGGATCGCGCACACCGATGGGACCAGTTGGAGGATATGGATGACGACGTTGGCGGCTGAGGCGCCGGCGGGCAGGGCCTGGAACTGGACGTACCAGCCGACGAAGCCGACGGCGAGCACGACGAAGACCCAGGCCAGCCAGGACCGCGTCAGCGCGTCGGGCAGGTGGCGTCCCCGAGCCTCGTCGACCGGGCCGAACGTGTCGTCTTCAGCATCGCGGCCGTCACCTCGCATCCGCGCAGGGTCGCGGCCGGACCGCGGCGCGTCAACCGGGCGGTCGTGCGGGGTGCCCGGTCAGCCATGACGCGCTCGGTGCGAGGGCCTCGATACGTTCGCGGGATGCGGTCCAGGCCATCGCGTCGGCCACGCCCGGCACGCAGCGGGCGCCGCGAACCCCGTTCAGGTCACCGGCCACGACGTCCTCGCCGTCGCCGATCAGGAACGCGACGTGGTCCGGCCGCGGCCCTGGGGTGTGGATCGCCCGGATACGCGCGTCGCCGGCGTCGAGTGTCTCGAGGTCGGCCAGCTCACGGACCTCGTACGGCAGGGGTAGACCACCACCCGGACCGGTCAGGACGGGGATGGCGAGCCGCTCCGCGACCGCCTCGGCGCCGGCCGCGTGATCCGGGTCGACGTGGGTCAGGGCGACCGCCTCGATCGCGCCATCGCGCGCGGCAGCGAGGGCCAGCGCCCGCTCGATGCCAGGGCCGGTCGGGTCGCCCGGGTCGATGAGGACGAACCGGCGCCGCCCGACGAGATACGCACACACCGGCTGGCCCGCGACTCCGCCACCGGCCGGCATGACGATCCTGGTCACGTCGTCACTGACGGCCTCGGCGTCGACCTTGCCGAGCGGCCCCGGAGCCAGCCGCTCTCGGACCTCGTCGAGCGAAGTCACGTGCTCGAGCTGCTGGAGGGTCGTGCTGGTCGGCAGCCACATCGTGAGTCGGCTATCGGCCATCGCCGCGAGCGCATCGGTCGGGCGCAGCCACGCGTGCGCCGCGACCTCGGCGCCCTCGAACGTCGGCACGACGCCGTCGGGCAGGGCCGCCGCGAAGAACCGGGCATCGAACCGGCGCGGATAGCCGGCCGGCGTGACCCAGCGCGACAAGGCTGCCAGCCGATCGGTCCGCAGCCGCAGGTCCAGCTCGTCCGCCAGGCCCGCCATCGTGATCTCGCCGCGGAGCAGCGCGGACCGGCCCTCGGCGATCCGCGCGAGGGGCGCGTTCGTGTCGGCCAGCAGCACGCCGGCCTCCTCGAACAGCTCGCGGATGGCCGCCACATGGGCCGCCAGGGCGACGACCGGCGACACGTCGCCACCGAGCGCGACGGCGGCCTCGTCCGCGGACCGGGCGGACCGCCGGACAAGCCCCGGCGCCGCATCCGCGTGGTCCACCCGTCCGCCCGGGAAGACGTGTGCGTCCGAGGCGAAGGCCATCGTCGTCGGTCGCCGCGTCAGAAGCACCTCAAGCCCGGCCGACCCCGGTCGAAGCAGCACGACGGTCGCCGCCGGCCGGGCCTCCACCGGGCCGCCGGTCACTCGGGATCCTCGAACCGCAGCGTGAACGACCACAGCCAGTCGCCCGGCTGCACCTCCCAGTCACGGGTCTCGTCGCGGCGGAACCCGAGCGATCGATAGAGCCGGTGGGCGAAGGTCCGCGGTGGTCGCGAGTAGATCGCCACGCCTCGACGGCCGGACTCGCGTGCTCGGGCGATGCACACATCGGCCAACGCCCGGCCCAGGCCGCGTCCTCCCGCGACGGGATCGACGGCGAGCATCCGGAACCCCGCCTCGTCCGGTCGCTGGCCTTCCGCATATGGCGCATCCGGGCCCGGGATGTACGCCACGCCGCCGAGCACACGGCCATCGGCGTCGACGGCGACCAGGACCGGCACGAGACTGGCGCGTCGGGCGACGTCGCGCAGCTCGCCCTGGTAGCCGGCATCCGCGTCGCTCGGGGAGGCGGCATAGGCTCGCACCGTCACCTCGCCGAGCGCCTCGTACTCCTCGGGCTGGACCTCGCGGATGGTGACGTCGGGTGGGACCCCGTCCGCCATGTCAGAGCCCGGCATCGAGTCGGGCGCGAAGATCGGTCGCCGTGGTGACGGGAAGCTGGCAGACGAAGGCATGGCAGACGTAGGCCGTCGGGCGGCCGCCGGATGCGACCCGATCGGCCAGAAGTGGGACGACGCTGCTCGCGGGGTCGGCCGTGAGCGAGACGACCTGGTTCGGACGGTAGCCGCGCCGGACCTCGGCCAGCAGGGCGATCGTGACCGGGTCGTCCGGCGCACCGACGATGGCGACCTCCGCGTCGGGCGCAAGGGCCAGGTCCATCGCCGACAGCCATTGGGCGAATCCGGTCGGGTAGCGGGCCACGAACGGGACCACCGACCGCAGCGCGCGCTCAGCGGCGTCACGGTAGGCCCCCTCACCGGTCCACGCCGCGAGCCGGAGCAGGACACGAGCCGCCATCGCATTCCCGGACGGAACGGCGTTGTCCTGGACGTCCTTCGGGCGCGTCACCAGCCGTTCGTGGTCGTCGGCTGTGTCGAAGAACCCGCCGGCGGGGTCCGCGAACCGCGCCCGGACCCGGTCCATCAACGAGCGCGCGATGATGAACCAGCGCTCGTCGAAGGTGGCCTCGTAGAGCGCCATCAGGCCGTCGGCCAGGTGCGTGTAGTCCTCCAGCACGCCGTTTCCGACCGCCCGACCGTCCTTCCACGACCGACCGAGGGCACCGTCGGGGCCGAGCAGCCCATCCACGATCGTCGTGGCCGCCCGGACGGCGGCGTCGCGGTAGCCGGGCTCATCGAAGGCCACGGCCGCATCCGCCAAGGCCGCGATCGCGAGCCCGTTCCAGGCCGCCAGCGCCTTGCCGTCACGTGCCGGCTGCGGTCGAGTCATCCGTCGGGCCAGGAGCAGCGTCCGCGCCTCGGCGAGCTGGCCCCCGACGTCGTCCGCCGACAGCCCGAACGCGGCCGCCAGCGCCGCATCCGTGGCCACCCGGGACAGGATCGTGACGCTCTCCCAGTTGCCCGCGTCGGTCACGCCGTACGCGGCCGCGAACAGGTCGGCCGTTTCGCCGAGCACGTCACGGATCTCCGGCGCTCGCCAGGTGAACGTCAGCCCCTCGATCCCCTCCGTGTCGGCGTCCTGGCTCGCGGCGAAGGCGCCGTCGTCGGTGGTCAGCTCGCGGATCATGTAGTCGAGCGTGTCCCGCGCGACCGTGCGATAGCGCAAGTCCCCCGTCGCGGACCAGGCGTGGACATACACCCGCGCCAGCTGCGCGTTGTCGTAGAGCATCTGCTCGAAATGCGGGACCAGCCAGCGGGCATCGGTCGAGTAGCGATGGAACCCGCCACCGAGCTGGTCGCGGACGCCGCCGTCGGCCATCGCGTCGAGCGACCGCTGCGCCACCAGCAGCGGCCGCGGATCGCCGGACGCGGCGTGGCGGCGGAGCTCGTATTCGATGGCCATCGGTTGCGGGAACTTGGGCGCCCGGCCCCAGCCGCCGTTGGTCCAGTCGAACGACGCCTCGATGGCGGCCGTCGCGGTGTCGAGCAGCTCGGCCGTCGGATCGTCGGTCCCGGCTTCGATCCGGCCCTGCTCGATGAGCTGGGCGGCCAGCCGTCCGCCGGCATCCTCCACCTCGGTCCGGCCTTCGCGCCAGGCGCGGGCCACCCCTTCGAGCACCTGGCGAAACGACGGCATGCCGTGGCGCGGCTCGTCCGGGAAGTAGGTCCCGCCGTAGAACGGACGGCCGTCCGGGGTCAGGAAGACCGACATCGGCCAGCCGCCGCCACCGGTCATCGACTGGACCGCCGCCATGTACACCTGGTCGAGGTCCGGCCGCTCCTCGCGATCGACCTTGATCGACACGAAATGGTCGTTGAGGAAGCGCGCCGTCGGCTCGTGCTCGAACGATTCGCGTTCCATCACGTGGCACCAGTGGCAGGCCGCGTAGCCGATGCTCAGGAAGATCGGCCGGTCGAGCAACTTCGCGGCGGCCAGCGCGTCAGGGCCCCATGGATACCAGTCGACCGGGTTGTTGGCGTGCTGGAGGAGGTACGGGCTGGTTTCGTCAGCGAGGCGGTTTGGCATGGAGTCGATGGTACGCAATCTCGCCCGAGGCCAAGTCGGTGCGCCGGGGCACCGCAAGAGCCGAAATACGTCGCCGATAAGGGCCGAAGCGTATGGTGCACCCCGACCCGACCGGAGTATTCTTCACTCCCCACACGGAGCGTGCCTCTCTGTCGTGAGACGATTTAGCGCGGCCATCATCGCGGCCCTGATCGCCGTCGGCGCCTTTGCGCCGGCCTCGTTCGCAGCGTCTCCGAGCGCGCACGCCTCCAAGGCGGTCCCCAAGGTCGTCCTCATCGTGGGCCCAGCGGGTGCCGCCACCGATGGCTACCGCGCGCAGGCACGTGCCGCGGCAGCGATCGCTCGGGATTACACCCCGGATGTGGTCGAGCTCTACTCGCCGGACGCGACCTGGCCGGCCGTCAAGGAGGCGCTCGCCGGCGCCTCGCTCGTGGTCTACATGGGCCATGGCAACGGCTGGCCGAGTCGCTATCGCGATGACCTCTACCCACCCTCTCAGAACGGGTTCGGGCTGAACCCCGCGCCAGGCGGCAACGATTCCACCCACCAGTACTTCGGCGAGGGCATCGTCGGGTCGCAGGTCAAGCTGGCCAAGAACGCCGTCGTGCTGCTCAACCACCTGTGCTATGCGAGCGGGCTGTCGGAGCCGCAGCTGCCCGAAGGCACGCTCGCGATCGCGCGCCAGCGCGTGGACAACTACGCCGCCGGGTTCATCGACGCCGGGGCGGCCGCGGTGATCGCGGAGGCCTATGCGAGCCCGTCCTACATGGTCCGCGCGATCCTCGGCGGTGGCCGCTCGATCCAGAGCGTCTGGCAGAACGCCCCCAGCGCCAATGGCCACCGGATCGCCTTCAAGAGCCAGCGCAGCACGGGCTACGTCGCGCAGATGGACACGCAGACCGCAACGTCCGGGTTCTCGCGCTCGGTCGTCATGAAGGCCGGCCTGGCGCCGAAGGACATCCGCGCCGGAGCCGCCGGGTCATCCGATGCGGCCACCAACGGCACGACCGTCTCGGTGCTGCCGCTCGAGCCGACCCTCGTCGGGTCCGCCATGACGCTCGGGACGCCGGACATCGCGTCGCTGCCGTCCGCCGGGTCCACGGCCAAGATCGACGTCCCATTCACGATCAAGGATCGCAAGGCACTGCCCAAGGGTCTCCAGGCGAGCGTTCGATGGGACCCGATCGACGTCACGATCGCACCGACGGACCCTGCGACCGAGGTCAATGGAGCACCGGCAGCGGGTGGCGGCACGGCCCCCGCGTCGGCAACCCCGGCCTCGAGCGCGGCGCCAGGATCGAGCGCGGCGCCGGCCTCCAGCGCGGCGCCGGCCTCGAGCACTGCGCCGGCGGCCTCGGCATCATCGGCCCCGGTGGCGGCGGCGGCGCCGGCGACCAACGGGTCGCGGACGGCCAAGTCCTCGGTCAAGACCGCGAAGCCCGCTGCTGGCACGGACGCGGCCGCCAGCGCCGCACCATCGGCCGCGCCGTCCGCCGTCCCGAGCGGAGCCCCGCTGGCCGCTCCGCCGGTTCCGCCAGTCCGCCGGGCGGGCGATCCGGCCCCGGGCCGCAACAACGCCACGGACCTTGTACCCCAGATCGAACCGCGACTTGACCCGCCGGCCGGGAACCTGGACCTCGTCGTCCCGGAGCAGGTCGGCGAAGTCGTATCGCCCGCCCCGGTCAAGATCGGCAAGAAGGCCATCGCCGTCCCGGTGACGCTGCCGACGGCGCCCGGTCGCTACCGCCTGACGATCACGCTCCATGACGCGGACGGCGTGGCATACGACGCCGCGACCCAGTCGCTGCTGCCGTCGTTGATCGTGCGGGTCACGGGCGCGTTCGATGGCGCGATCCAGGCCGCACCCACCGCCGAGATCGAGGCCGGCACGGGCATCGCGCTCGGAGTCCGGGTCACGAACCTGGGCGTCGCGGCGTGGGGCCACAAGGGGCTCCCACCGATCTCGAACTTGTCCGGGTACGTCAAGGCAGAGGTCGCGACGGTCGTCGGTCGGTGGATCGCGCTGTCGCCTGGCGCCGTCGTCCCCGTCGACTCTCACGCGACGGATCTCAGCGCAAATCTGCCGGCCGAACTGGCGCCCGGCCAGCCCGCGGATGCCACGCTCGAGGTCAAGGCACCCGACGCCCCGGGCGACTATCTGCTAGTGCTCGACATCGTGACGCCGGAGCACGGCTCGCTCATCGCCTCGGGTGCGGACCCGACCCTCGTCCGCATCACGGTCCTGCCGGCCACGACGCCGTAGTTCGGGCGCGCCGCCGGCGGTCCGGCCCGCCCCGGCCGCGCGTCACTCGCGAAGTGAGGCCTCGAGCCGGTCGATCAGCGGAACCTGCGTCGGCTTGATCCGCCGCCGCGCTTCGTCGGGCGCGAACCAGGCGACCCGGTCGATTTCCGGGAACGATTCGCGCCGGCCTGACCGCGGGGGCCAGGTGATCTCGAACACATTCGAGTGCGCCTCGGCCGGATCCAGGTCGCCCTCGACGCCCCAGGCATGGACGACCTTTCCGCCTTTCTGGACGATGGATCCGAGCTCGATGGTCGGCGCCTCGGGGTCGATCTCGGTGCCCGTCTCCTCGGCGAACTCGCGCCGCGCTACGGACGTCATCGGCTCATGCGCGCCATCGGGCTCGCCCTTGGGGATCGTCCAGTCACCCAGGTCGCGCTTCGCGAAGAACGGACCGCCTGGGTGGGCCAGGAGGACCTCGAGGTGTGGCGCGTCGCCGTCGCCGGTGCCGTCGGGGTCCGTCCATCGGTAGAGCAGGATCCCCGCGCTCGTTCGCTCGGCCATCGTGCGTCATGGTAGTCGCCAACCGCCGCCGAGCGATGCGGCCCGAGCCGTGGCCGCCTATCCTCTGCCAGACAGTCTCCCCGTGCATGTTTGGCCAACATGACCGCCGGACGTGGCCATATATGTGCCGGGTGACTGTTGGGCCACGAAATCGCCGCTCAACGACCCTCGAGGCTCGGATCCGCGCTCAAACGCTCGGC
>JBBRXB010000023.1:0-28582 GCA_038248915.1 Candidatus Limnocylindrales bacterium
CCCACGAGCAGCGCTGCGGCGATACCGGACACGATCGTCAGGATGTCGTAGGCCGCGAACTGGGCGTTTTGGTCGGTGAAGCTGACCCCGGTCGCGACACCCCGGTTGCTGTACGACAGGTCCAGCTTGTCGAGCTGATAGCCGAAGGCGACCGACAGCAGGAACAAGCCGGCCAGGATGGCCAGGTGGACGCGGACCTGGGTCGAAAAGACGAGAGCACCGCGCGTCGCGCTGACGAGGTAGCGAGCGAGGGTCACCAGCAGCGCGCCGACGACGAGCGCGTTGAACAGGCCCTGGACCAGGCGCAGGAACGGCAGCTCGAACAGGAAGAACCCGATGTCGCGGTTGAAGATCGGGTCGGTCACGGTCGACGTCGGCGAGAACGGGACGCGGTGGATCCAGAGCAGCACGGTCTCCCACGCGCCGGACATCGCCCCGCCGATGAGGATCGCGATGAACAGTGCGATCGCACCGAGGGCCCAGCCGGCGAGCGGCGTCAGGTCGGGCAGGTCGGTCCCTTCGAACACGAGGGTCGGCGTCGCCGGCCCGCCGCCGTACCGATCGCCGCCGCCAAACCGGTCGCCGCCGAATGCCGAGCGCGACGAGCCGCGATGCTGATCCGCGGCCTGCGCCGCCTCGTTGATGCGATCGACGAATGAGCGCAGACCACCGCCCCCGCCGCCCGGACCGGTCGGGGTTGGTGCCAGCCGCCCGGCGATCCACAGGTTGCCGAGCAGCACGATCGCGGCCGCGATGAAGGCGCCCGCTCCCAGTCCGAATGTCGCGGCCACCCGCGTCCAGAAGACCGAATCGAAGCCGACGCTGCGGAACCACAGCGCGTCCGTCCACAGGTCGATCCCGACGCTGAACAGCAGGAAGACGGCGATGATGATGGCGAGACCGACCCACAGGCCCACCCACCGGCCAGCTCGGGCCGCCCGCCCCGACCCGCCATCATCTGGGCCACCCGGACCACGGCGTCGTGGCGGACCGCCGCGCCGTCGGAAGGTGGCGATCGGCTCCGGACGCTCAGCGTCGGCGTCGTCCGACTCGGCGGGGTCCGAGGCGTCCGCGGCGTCGTCGGGCCCCGGTTCGTCCTCGACCTCGTCGGTGGCGGTCTCGGGGTCGGTCTCGGTCGGGTCGTCGGGGCCCGTGGTCCGACCGCGACCGGACGTCGCGTCGCCGGATCGTTCGCCGCGCGCGGCCGCCTCCCGCTTGCGGAGCTCCTCCAGGAAATCGTCGAACAGTTCTCGCATTCGGGTCGGAGTCTACGCGTCCGCTCGGATCATGGTCGGTAGAGGCCCTCCAGCGCCTTTCGAAAGCCGTCGAGGACGGTGTCGGCCAGCTCATTCGGGCGCATCGTGGCGACCCTGGCAGGCTCGAACCGGAAGGCGGCCCGGATGGCCAGCGGCGTCCGCCACGGCCGTGCTGGATCGTCCGGCGGCGCGATCAAGCCCAGGCGCATCTGCAGCCGGCCATCATCCTCGAGGATCATCCCGGACAGGGCCCCGCTGACGCCCGGCCCCAGACGGGCCAGCGGCGGCTCCGGCGGTGGCCCGGCGGCTGGCGCCACGTCGCGGAAGCTGATGACGCCGTCGTCATCGGCCACCCACACGACGGTCAGCCACCAGCCGTCGGGCGCTTCGGTCGGGCGGCTCAGGCCGACGCGGTACGTCCGGTCGGCGATGTGGATGGGCTGCTCACGGAGGAAGGACGGGCCGGGCGGTGGCAGGCGGTCGGGCACCGGCGCAGGATAGCCGGGTGGCGCGAACGGCGCGGCGACGGCGGTCAGGTGGGCGGATCCTCCCCGTCGGTGGGGTCGGCGGCGGTCCCGGACGGTGCGGTCGTCGTGTCGGACGCGTCGGACGCGTCGGACGCGTCGGTCGACAGGGCCGGCGTGTCGCCCGACAGGGCCTCGCTCATCGTGCCGCCCGCTTCCGGCGCCTCGCCGCCGAGGTCCAGCGTCCGGCCCTCGTACAACGCGTCGGAACGGATCGAATCGGCTTCGGCCCTGAGGTTCGCCACCTCGGCCTCGAGCTCGAGCCGCAGGATCTCGCGCTGGACCTCGGGATCAGGCGGCGCGAGCGCCTGCGGGTCGACCGCCGGCCCGGTCGACTCCGGGTACTCGCCGCTGATCCACGACAGAAGCCGGCTGCGCGGCGGCGCCGATTTCACGCCACGGGTGACCAGCGGGTCGATGGCGGTCACACCCGGCAGGTCGGACACCTCGTCGGAGATGAGGATGGCGCCACAAGACGAGCAGATCGCCTGGCCGGTGCTGATCGCCGCCGAGCACCACGGGCAGATCCCATCGTTCGGGTCCGTCGAAAGGGTCGCGCCGTCCATCGAGCGCATGCTACCCCGCTGCGCACCCCGTTCGATGGCCCATCTGTCACACGCTGGATAGGACCGTCATTCCCACTCGATGGTCGCGGGCGGCTTGGAGCTGATGTCGTAGACGACCCGGTTGACGCCCGGGACCTCGTTGACGATGCGTGACGAGATCTTGCCCAGGACATCGTACGGGAGCTTCGCCCAGTCGGCGGTCATCCCGTCCTCGCTGGTGACGGCCCGGATGGCCACGACGTTGGCGTACGTCCGGCCGTCGCCCATGACCCCGACCGAACGGACCGGCGTCAAGATGGCGAACGACTGCCACAGGCTCCGATAGAGGTTGGCCGCCTTGATCTCATCGATGACGATCCAGTCCGCCTCGCGCAGGGTGTCGAGCCGTTCGGCGGTCACCTCGCCGATGATCCGGATCGCGAGGCCCGGGCCTGGGAACGGCTGGCGCAGGACCATCGCCTCGGGCAGGCCCATCTGGAGGCCCACCCGTCGGACCTCGTCCTTGAACAGGTAGCGCAGCGGCTCGATCAACTGGAAGCGCAGGTCGGCCGGTAGCCCGCCGACGTTGTGGTGCGTCTTGATCTTCTGGGCGGCCTTGGATTCCGACGTTGCCGATTCGATGACGTCGGGGTAGAGCGTGCCCTGTGTCAGGAAGTCGATCCTGCCGAGCTTGGTGGCCTCCTCCTCGAAGACCCGGATGAACTCGTCGCCGATGATCTTGCGCTTCTGCTCCGGGTCCTCGACGCCGGCCAGCCGGGCGAGGAATCGCTTGCGGGCGTCGACCATGACGAGGTTCATGCCCAGGTCGCGCTCGAAGGTGACGCGCAGGAGGTCCGACTCCTTCTTGCGCATCAGCCCGTGGTCGACGTAGATGCAGGTCAGCCGATCGCCGACCGCGCGGTGGACGAGCGCGGCCGCGACCGCCGAATCGACCCCGCCGGACAACGCACAGATGACCAGCCCGTCCGAGCCGGTCTGGCGGGCATGGGCATCGACCCGCTCGCGGATCCCGGCCACGGTCGTGTCGATGAAGTTGGCCGCCGTCCAGGTCGGTGACAGACCGGCGATGTCGACCACGAAGTTGCGCAGGATGTCCTTGCCACGCGGCGTGTGCACGACTTCAGGGTGGAACTGGATGCCATACAGGTTGCGGCTCGCGTCCGCCAGACCGGCATATGGCGTCGAGTTGGTCTGGGCGGTCGCGCGGAAACCCTGCGGCAGCCTCGAGATCGAGTCGCCGTGGCTCATCCAGACCGGCTGCTCGCGCTCGATGCCGCCGAACAGCGGCTCGTCCGAGGTGATGCTGACGCTCGCCGGACCGTACTCGCGATGATCGAACGGGATGACGTCGCCGCCGAGCTCGTGGGCCATCAGCTGGGCGCCATAGCAGATGCCGAGGACGGGGATCCGCCCGGACCAGATCGCTGGGTCGGGTCGCGGCGCACCGTGGTCATAAACGGAGTTCGGGCCGCCGGACAGGATGATCGCGCGCGCGCCGCGTCGCTCGAGCTCGCCATAGGGCGTATCGAACGGCAGGAGCTCCGAGTAGACGTCGAGTTCGCGCACGCGTCGCGCGATGAGCTGGGCGAACTGGCTGCCGAAGTCGAGCACGACCACGGTGCTGGGTGGGGTCAGAACGGTGCCGGCGGGGCCGGTCTCGCCAGACCGGTCGTGATCGGGCGCCGCCTTGAGCGCGGTCTCGAGGTACGCCTCGACCTCGGCGTCGTCCGGGGCGAGGACGCGATGACCCGCGTTGGCGGCTTCGCCGTGGATGGTCTTGCCACGCTGCCGGGGGGCGTCCGCCGACTGCCCGGCGGCCGGATTCGCCGACTCGTCACCCCCGCCGTCCGTCGCCTCGGTCATCGTTCGATCGGGTCCTCTCGTCCTGTCCGGCCAGTGTACCCGCGCAGGACGGTGGGTCGGGCGGCACCGGTCAGCCGCGGCGCGGGTCAGCCGCGGCGGCGGCGCCGGCGCCGGTCAGCCGCGGCGCGGTCCATGGCCACCTATTCACGAGGCGAATATCTGTCCATCTGCGGCGTGACTGGCGCCAGATATGCGTGGGGTGATTGTTCGGCACGCGAATCCGGCCGTCGCGTTGGTCGCACTGCCAATCCCACGCTCAGCGACCGGCGGAAGGCTGCCGAATCGGCTGAATCGGTGCCGAATCTTGGCCGAGTAGTCCGTGGGTGAATATCTGCCCACCCGGCCCAGGGTTCGTCGGCCGCCACAGGCTCGGAGTTCGTCCGCGCTCGCGTCCGCGCTCACGGCCTACGGCTTGTCTGCTGCGGTGCGACTGGCCAGCCGCCGCCGCGCCGGTGTCCGTCAGCCGCGGTTGCGCATCGCCTCGGCAGCTATCGCGAAATAGCGCTCGAGCTCGGCCGCGACATCCTCAGGTGGCGCCAGGTCGGCGACGGCTGCTCGCATATGGACCAGCCAGCGATCGCGCTCGGCCGGGCCGATGGCGAACGGGGCGTGGCGCATCCGGAGGCGCGGATGACCGCGCTCGGCGTCGTAGTCGGTCGGACCGCCCCAGTACTGGATGAGGAACATCGTCAACCGGCGCGTCGCGGGGGCAAGGTCCGCCTCCGGATAGATGGGGCGGAGCAGCGGATCGTCCGCGACCCCGGCGTAGAACCGCGCTACGAGCGTCTCGAAGAACGTCGAGCCGCCGGCTCGGTCATACAGCGTCGTGGTGGGGATGGGCATCACGATCTGGAGGATAGCCGCGCGCCGCGACCGGGAAGCAGCGACCGGCGCAGGCCCACCATCCCATCGGGACAAGCCCGAAGGCAGGCCGGGGCGAGGGCACCAAGCAGCGGGAAGCGGCGCGCCGCCGGATGGACGCGTGTCGATGGCCTCGGCGGCGGAACGGCGGCGGCGCTCGGCGGCGGAACGGCGGCGGCGCTCGGGCGGCGGCGGCGGAACGGCGGCGGAACGGCGGCGCTCGGGGCCGCGGCGGCCCGGCGACCTCCTTCGGATCAGCCCGCCTGGGCGGACTCAAGCCGGCGCTTGAAGGCCTCGAGGTCGAGGGCGGCGGCCCGGCGGGCCTGCGGCGCAACCATCGACTCGAACATCCGGAAGCGCAGTGGCAGCCCGAGCTGGAGCCGCCAGCGCAGACGGGTGGCGCGGTCGTCGAGCGCGAGGACCGCGTCGATCTCGATGGTGACGCCGTCCTTGTCCTTGCCGCGCAGCCCGAAGGCCGCTCCAGGCGCGAGCACGGTGACCTTGCCCTCAAGCACGGTGGAGCGACCAGCCACGGTCTGGCTGATCCGAAGGCCAGAGCCCGCAACCAACGGTCCCGAGTCCAGGCGCTCGACCTTGACGATCCCCGAGGCGATGAGCCAGGCCGGGTAGCGCTCGACGTCAACTAGCGCCTCGAACACGGCGGCAGGCGGCCGGGCGATGGTCGTCTCGATGTCGACCTTGACCGTCATGGCTCGATCTCCTCGACTGGCCGCAGGCGGAACGACGGTCCGCGCCCGAGTCCTTCGGACGGCGTGCCGTAGCGCAGGATCAGTTCACGGATGGCGCGCGCGTGGTCGGCGCGTTCGAGCGGCTCTGCGACGGCACGGAAGGAGCGTGCGCCGACGCGCACCCGAACGCGCGGGTCGGCCGCCAGGTTACGCGCCCAGGCGGTCTCCTCCGATCCGGCCGCGACCAGGAGCGGACCCGCCGGGTCCGACGGATCGTCGTCGACGAAGCCGATGGTCGCCATCCGGGCTTGGCCGCTGCGCGAGCCCAGCGTCTCGATGCGCGCGAAGCGGCCCGAGGCGACGAGGTCGTCCTCCATCGGGTCGTCGCGTCCGATGGCCGGGACCGGCGCCGTCAGTTCGACGCCGAGGCGAGCGGCGCGGGGGTCGCCGACGCCGCCGGCGACTCGGACGGTTCGCTCGAACCCGATGCCGACGGCTCGGCCGACGCTGAGGCGGACGGGGCGACGGACGGCGCCGGAATGAACGGTGTCGGAGTCGGCGCGACGCTCGGCGCTGTACTGGCGGATTGCGATGCGGGAGCCGCAGACGTCCCCGCTGACGCGGACGGCGAGCTCGACAACGTCGGACCGAATGTCCAGCCGGCGGCGGTCGTCGGCGTCGAACAGGCGGCCACGAGCCCCGCAAACACGACCAGTCCGGCGGCGATGGTGAGCGAGCGGCGAGCGCGGAGGCGTGAGGGACGGGGACGGGGACGAGACACGGGGATCATCGGTTCAGCGACTCCGCTGCCAGGACTTGCCTTCGGTCTGGGTCGACGGCGCGTAGACCATCTCGACCCGCTGCATGTCACGGATCGTCCGGGCGCCCAGTGCGGCCATCGACTGACGGAGCGCACCGACCAGGTTCTCCGAGCCGTCGGTCACGCGGGCCGGTCCCAGCAGGATCCGCTCCAGGCTCCCCACCGTCCCGACCCTGATCCGGGTCCCACGCGGGAGCGTCGGCGATGGGGCGGCCATCCCCCAGTTCGTGCCACGGCCGGGCGCCTCGTCGGCACGGGCCAGCGGTGAACCGATCATCAGCACGTCGGCGCCGGCGGCGATCGCCTTGGCCAGCTCGCCGCCCCGTCGCATCCCGCCATCGGCGACGACCGGGACGTAGCGACCGGTCTCCGCCAGATACGCGTCGCGCGCCGCGGCCACGTCGCTGATGGCCGTGACCTGGGGGACGCCGACGCCGAGCACCTCGCGGGTCGTGCACGCCGCGCCGGGTCCGACCCCGACGAAGACCGCCGCCGCCCCCTGGTCCATGAGCGCGAACGCGGCTTCCGGGTTGGTCGTGTTCCCGACCGCGACGGGGATCGGCATGGAGCGGGTGAATTCGGCCAGCGACAGCGGGTCATACTCCGTGGCGAGGTGGCGGGCCGATGAGACCTGGCTCTGGACGAGGAACAGGTCGGCGCCATGCTCCGCACAGAACGGGCCGAACCGGCGGGCCGCGCTCGGCGTGGCGGCCACCGCCGCCCGCGAGCCCGCGGCATGGATCTCGTCCAGGCGGCGGGCGATGAGCTCCTCGCGGATCGGCTCCCGGTAGAGGTCCGCCAGGAGAGTCTGGACCTCGTCGTCGGCCGCGCCGGCGATCCGGGCCAGGATCGCGTCCGGGTCGTCGTAGCGCGCCTGGACGCCCTCGAGGTTCAGGATCGCGAGACCGCCGAGCTGAGCCAGCGCGCCGGCCATGCGCGTGTCGACGACGGCGTCCATCGCGGACGCGAGGATCGGGATGCCGAGATCGATGCCGCAGAAGCGCTGGGCCAGATCGACGTCGGAAGGTTCGATGGTATCGGTGCCGGGCGCCAGCGAGACGTCGTCGAAGCCATAGGTCGGGCGGATCGTGTCCACCTTCGAATGGAAGACGCGTCGCGATGCGGCGTTCGTGGCCGGGATCGCGGAGGGCGTCTCGGTTCGGTCGATCACGTGGCCCTCCTGTGCCGCCTCACGGTGGGCTGCCTCTCGACCCCGAGTTTACCAGCGCGTCAGCTTCGGCGACCCGAGGTCCGAACCCGCCCGGGCTCCGTCCAGCGTCAATTCGAACCAGGCCGCCCGCTCCGGCTCCGACAGGTCGTCGCGGATCCGCTCGATGGCGGTCCGGTAGCCGGGCCAGATGACCTGCTGGTGCGCCTCGTCGATCTCGTGCCAACGGGCGTCGTCGTGCTCGCTCGACAGGCGCGGCTCGGCACCCGCTCGGAGCCGAACGGCGAAGACCGCCGCGGTGACGATGGCGTCGTAGGACGGTTCGTGGAACTGGTTCACCAGGTCGAGGTCGTAGAACGCCTCGATCTCGGCCGGCCCGAAGCCGGTCTCCTCGGCCAGCTCGCGCAGGGCGCCGGCCGTGACGCGCTCGTCCGGTTCGAGCGAGCCTGACACGCACTGCCAGAGCCCGGGCAGGATGCGCTCCGGCGACCGGTGGATGAGAAGGACCTCCGGGCGCTCGACCGACCGTGCGGTCATCCCGATCCGGAACATCCAGCAGTCGATGAGGTCTGGGCGGAATGGGCTCATGCGGGCTCTCCGATCGGGGTCACAAACGCGTGCAACTGCTCGAGATGCATCAGGTCGTGGACCCCCGCGAACACGAGCCACTCGCCGCAGCGGAGCCGGCCGACGAGGGGGTGGTCGAGCGGGCAGGGCACCGTCTCATGCCCGGCCACGGTCCGGGCCGCGCGCTCGATGAGGCGCTGACTCTGGGCGATCTTGCGCAGCAGCGTCGCGCGATCGGCATCGGGCGAGCCGGGGACGCCGGGAACGACCGGCGCTACGGCATCCGGCCAGCGACCAGCCGCCGCGAGGGCGGCCGCCAGGGACAGGCCGGCGCGAGCATCGCAGTCATGGCCGATGGCTTGAGCGACGTTCCAGTCGGCCTCGCCGCCGGGCAGCCGGAGGGTCTCGTCCGGGACCGTTTCGACGTACGACGTCAGGGCCGCGCTGAGGGTGGCGAGCTGGGCGACGGTCGAGGCGGCCGTACCCTCGCCTGCGCGGCGCCGGACCTCGCGACGGACCGACAGGAAGGCCCCGACGGCGATCCCCCGCCAGGCAGCGACGATGTCCGGAGCGCCCGGCTCGAGCGCATCCGCCCAGGTGATCAGAGTCGCTCGAATCGTTCGACCGGCAGGACGAACACGGTCGCACCGCCGACCTCCACCTCGAGCGGGTACGGCATGAAGAACTCGCCCGGCTCCATGATCGGCGGCATGGGGTTGACGACCTGGGTCCGTGACGTGCAGTTGGTCCGGACGATGCCCATGACCTCGTCGACGTCGGCGTCCTCGACCCCGAGGATGATCGTCGCGTTCGACTGCTTGAGGAAGCCGCCAGAGCTCTGGAGGCGGGTCGCGCGGAACTCCTTTTCGAGCAGGGCGCTGACGAGGGCCCCGGCATCCTCGTTATGGACGATGGCGACGACGAGCTTCACGCGCGGAGTATCGACGCCGCAAGCGACCGAGGTCAACGTTGCAGTGTCGAGGCCCCGGAGCGGGTCGGCGCGTGGAGGCCGGGGTGTACGATGCGGCCGCCGACGACCCCACCCGCGTGCAGGAGTCCCACGTGTCGACCGAGCCGATGTCCAGCGACCCGCGCACCGCCCTCGCCCAGGCGATCCAAGTCGTCGCGCGGAGCGGTGACCTCGATACGAGCCTGGAAGGGATCCTGACCTCCGCGGCCGGCGCGCTGCAGCCACGGATGGGCGCCGTGTTCGTGCAGGATCCCGACCGGGCTGGTCTCCACCCGGTCGCCACCCACGGGATCGATGCGGCCGCGGCCGCGCGCCTGGCGAGCGAAGTGGCCGATCCCGCGCATCCGTTCACGACCGCAGCCACCGGACGGGTGGAGACGTTCGACCGCGAGGCCGCCGGACCCGACGGCGCCGTGTTCATCGGCGCGTACCTGCCGCTCGTGGTCACCAGTGGCGGCGTGGAAGTCTCGCTCGGATCGATGGGTCTGACCTGGGCGGCGCCGCGCGTCCTCGACGAGACCGAGCGCGACACGCTGCGCGCCCTGGCGGCGTTGGCGGCGGTCGCCATCGACCGGTCGCGCCTCGGTTCGACCGCGGCCGAGCGCTCCGAATGGTTCGAGCGGATGGCGCACACCGACCCGCTGACCGGCCTGGCCAACGAGCGGACCGTCGGACGCGTCTTCGAGCTCGAGCTCGCCCGTGCCGCGCGCCAGGGAACGGAGGTCTCGTTCCTGATGCTCGATATCGACGACTTCCGGGCGACCAATATCGAGGGCGGCCACGAGGCCGGCGATGACGTCCTTCGGCAGGTCGCCGCGGTCCTGTCGGAGTCGGTCCGGATGGTCGACACGGTCGGCCGGATCGGCGGCGATGAGTTCGTCGTCGTCGCGCCCGGGTCGGCCGGGTCGGTCGTCGCCAAGCGGGTGCTGGAGGGCATCGCGGCGCTGCCGCCGGTCGGCGGGCGGGTCATCTCGATCTCGGCCGGGATCGCCCGGTTCCCGACCGATGGTGCCGATACGCAGGCGCTCATCGCGTCCGCCACGGAGGCGCTGGCCCAGGCAAGGAACGGGCGGCATGGCGCGGTCGAATCCGGGGTCGGGGCCCTCGAGGACTAGCCGGCGAGCCGGTCGCACGCCGGCGAGCCCGCGAACCGCCGCCGGCGAGCCGCCGGCCGATGTCTCCGGAAATATTCCTGGCAGACGTATCTGCGGCCCAAGGGAACCGCAACGGTCGGCTCCGCGGTGCGGGGTGGGTCTTGCGGAGTCCATTCGAGCGTGACCGGGCGGCGCATCGACCGGTGCGTGCTCACGATCCGGTCGATGTTGATGCCGATGCGGCTCAGGTAAGCCTGCTGGAACTACTCCAGCGCAGAACGGCGTCGCGTCGGCGTCGCGCCGACGCCGGAGTCGCGTCCAAACCACCGCGCCGCGCTGCGACGAGATCAGGTGGCGCCGGTCGAAACGCCCTTCGCGACGAGCGTGCCCTGCGGCGCCTGGTTGCCCGCGTTGGGCTCGAGGGTGAGCGCGAGGACGAGTCCAGGCTGCGAGGGGGCGCCGTTGCCCTCGAACGTCGCCAGCCCGCTCGACCCGACCTTGAAGTCGCCGAGAGAGACGGGTGCCGCTTCGCCGGCGATCGCCCAGGCCGTGTAGACGGTCTGGCCGGCAGTCGGCGCCAGGTCCTGCATCGCCAGCGTGACCTGGCCGGTGGCGCTGATGGCGGCCAGGCCCGCGCCCGTGCCACCGGCCGGCGTGATGATCGCGGTCGTCGAGCCTGGCTGGGCGGCCACGGACAGCACGGTCGCCACGCTCTGCTCGTACGAGCGGGCGTTCCCGAGGTCGTTCCGCAGCAGCAGATTCCAGCCCCCGAGCGCCACGATCGCCACGACTGCCGCGATGCGGAGCGCCCACGAAGCGGTCGAGGCGCGACTGCGGCGCGTCTCGCGTTCGGTGGCGGTCGGGAACGGGATCGGCGCCGCTGTCGGCGCGGGTGACGGCTCGGCCGGGGCCGCCGTCGGCGCGGGTGACGGCTCGGCCGGGGCCGCTGTCGGCGCAGGTGACGGCTCGGCCAGGGCCGTGGGCGGGGACGAGACCAGGGCAGCCTCGACCGTGCTCGTCGGCGCACGACGGGACCGCGCCTCCAGGTCGGCTGCCGCAGCCGCCATGATCCGTGCCTTCAGCCCGGCCGGCGGCTCGACCACCGGCACGCTCTCGGCGAGGACCGGCAGGACCCCACCGAGCTCTGCGATCTCGGCATGCGCATCGGCGCACGTCTCCAGGTGAGCGCGCACGGCGGCCGCCTCGGTCGGCTCCAGCGCCCCGAGCACGAACGCGGCCGCGGAATCGCGGACCTCGTCGCAGGTCATCTCGCGGATCTTATCGGACTCGTTCACGAGGATCCCGCTTCCAGGCTGCGGCGCATGGCCAGCAGCCCGAGCCGCATCCGGCTCTTGACGGTCCCGAGCGGCGTCGCTGTCCGATCGGCGATCTCCTGCTGGGTCAGCCCGCTGAAGTACGCGAGCTCGATCGCCTCGCGCTGGACATCGGACAGGACGCCCAGGGCCTGCTGGACAGTCTCGGCATCGAGCCCGGCGGCCACCTCCGCCCAGACATCGGGGATCGTCAGAGCATCGGGCGGTGGCAGCTCGACATCGGGCAGCTCGGACGTTGGTCGCCGTCGGCGGATGGCATCGATGGCCCGATGGTGGACGATCGACAGCAGCCACGTCTTCACGCTGCCGCGGCCCTCGACGTACTTGGCGGCATTGCGCCACGCACCGAGGAAGGCGTCCTGGACGACGTCCTCGGCGAGCGTCGTGTCATTCGTGATGCGGTAGGCGATCGAGTAGGCCATCGTCTTGTATCGGTCATACAGGTCCTCGAGAGCATCGAGCTCCCCATCGGCCAGCCGCACGAGCACGGCCCGGTCCGCCTCATCCGCCGCGGAGGGGGTTCGGAGCCGGAGCGGCTGGTTCGCCTGTGTCATCCGTTGGTGCGCATCGCGGACACTTTCGGTTCATCGGCGCCGATGCGCCGCCGCACCGCGGCGACCGCCTCATCCGCGACGGTCGCAGCCGGACGGCGCGCATCCAGGATGACGAATCGGTGTGGCTCTGCCACGGCGAGGGCGAGGAACCCATCCCGGACGCGGCGATGGAAGGCCAGGTCGAACTCGGCCTCGAAGCGGGTCAGGTCGCCCGGTGCCTTGCGCGCGAGCCCGTCCTCGACCGGGAGGTCGAGGACGATCGTCAGGTCCGGTGTGAGCCCATCGGTGGCGGCCAGTTCGAGATCGTGCAACCGCTCCAGCGACACACCTGCACCGTAGCCCTGGTAGGCCAGGGTCGAGTCTGCGAAGCGCGCACACACGATCGTCCGACCGGCCTCGAGCGCCGGGCGGATCACCTCGCCGACGAGCTGGCGGCGGGCCGCGTTGAACAGCAAGGCGTCCGTCAGCGGATCGGCCGGGGCCGCTGCGTCGGCCGGGTCCGTGCGCGCCAGCAGGATGTCGCGGATCCGTTCGCCGAGCCACGTGCCACCGGGCTCGCGCGTGACAAGGACGTCCCGGCCGTGCTCGGCCAGGTGATCCGCCAGCGCCGTCGCCTGGGTCGTCTTGCCGGCGCCCTCCGGGCCCTCGATCGTGATGAACCAGCCGTCGTGCGGCCGCCCGGGTCGAGTCACGCTCCGAGTGTAGCCGACGGTCGACGGCGGCTCGCCGTGTTCATCCGCTACGGCTCTCGGTGCGTATCCCTCGCGTGACCGGGTCGACTCGACGGTCGATCCAGCCGACATCGCCCAAGACAGGCCGCATGACCCGGGACGCCACCACGATGACCACCCTCGACCGCCGCCACATGCGCAGCCCGCACCGGTCCGCGTCCGCGCTGGCGGCCGTGATCGCCGCAGTGGGCGTGCTGCTGCTGCCGGCCCTTGCGTCGGCGCACCCGCTCGGCAACTTCACGATCAATCACTACGCGGGAATCAGGGTCGAGGCCGTCCGGATCGTGCTCGACGTGGTGATCGACCAGGCGGAGATCCCGACGTTCCAGGCGCGTCTCGGGTTCGATACCGACGGTGACGGCGAGGTATCCGATGCCGAGGCGGACGCCGGCCGCTCCACGGCATGCGACGCCCTGCGGCCGAGCCTCGCTCTCACCGTCGCCGGTGCAGCGCAGACGCTCGACTTGGATGAGGCGGGCCTCTTCTTCCCGCCCGGCGTCGGTGGGCTGTCCACCATGCGGATGGTCTGTGAATTCCAGGCGACCCTGGCGGTGCCGATCGCCGCCGCCACGCCGATCACCTTCGCCGACACGTCGTTCGTCGACCGGCTCGGCTGGCGCGAGATCGTGGTGACCGGGTCCGGCGTGACGCTCAGCGGGACCGACGGGAAGCTCCGGGCGACGACCGATTCCGCGCGCCTGACCAGGTACCCGACCAACCTGCTGACCCAGGCCCTGGCCGACGCAGCGGTGTCGATGACGGCGGCGCCCGGTGGGCCGACCCTCACCCCGCTCGAGATCACGGACGCGACGCCGGTCGCTGGGGTGGTCGTCGATCCCGTGGCGACGCACGCCCCATCGTCGCCCACATCGGGGGCCGGAACGGTCGCGGTCGTGACCGGCGCGGGTTCCGCGGGCGCGGGTTCCGCGGGCACGGCACCAGCGGCAGCCGTTGCCGGATCGGTTCCGGGCGGTGTCAGCGTTGGTGACCTGCCGTCCATCTTCCGCTCGACCGACCTGTCGCCGATCGTGCTGCTCGTCTCGATCCTCACGGCCGCGGCGCTCGGCGCCGGGCATGCCCTGACGCCGGGGCACGGCAAGACCCTGATGGCCGCATATCTGGTCGGAACCCGCGGGACGGCGCTGCACGCGGCCGGGCTCGGGCTCTCGGTGACGCTGTCGCACACGCTCGGGATCCTGGTCCTCGCGGCGCTCGTCGTCGGCGCTGGCGGGATCCTGCCGCCCGACGTGGTGGTCAGGGCCGCGCCGATGATCGCGGCCGTCTCGATCGTGCTGATCGGCGGCTGGATGCTGATGGGCGAGGGACGACGACGCTGGCGCGCCCGGGCGGCGGCACAGGCCGTCGCGGCCCACGGGCACGCCCACGACCACGGGGAGGCCCACGACCACGCGGAGGCCCACGACCACGAGCCGCATCCGCACGACCACTCCCACCCGCACCCGACCGCGCCTGGCGAGCACAGCCACGGTGGCGTCGCGCACAGCCACCTGCCACCCGCCGGCACGACCATCTCGTGGCGCAGCCTGTTCGTCCTGGGGCTGGCCGGTGGCCTGATCCCATCGACCAGTGCCCTGCTCATCCTGCTCGGCTCGATCGCCGCCGGGCGGCCGGCGTTCGGCTTCATCCTCGTGGTGGCCTTCGGGCTGGGCATGGCGCTGGTCATGGGCGGGATCGGGTTCGCGCTCGTCCTGGCGCGCGGCCGGCTCGATCGGGTGGACTCGACGTCACGTCTCTGGCGCGTGAGCGGCTTCGTCCCGCTGGCAGCGGCCTGCCTCGTCTTCGGTCTCGGGCTCTACCTGACGGTCCAGGCCGTCGCCGGAACGGCGACCTTCTGATGCGATGACCGCCCGACAGGGCATCCGCCCGGACTAGGGCAAACACCCCAAGTGTCAACCGAACCGCCCTCTGCTAGGCTCCGGCGCCCATGCGAGATTTGACCGATCGAGCGCTCGATACCGCCTCTGTCCAGGGCGCGACCTACGCCGATGTGCGGGTCGTCCGGCGGCTCGAGGAGAGCGTCTCGATCAAGTCCGGCCGGGTCGAGGGTGTCGCGTCGGGCGAGAGCGATGGCTTTGGTGTCCGGGTCCTGGTCGACGGTGCGTGGGGGTTCGCCGCCTCGCACGTCATGACCACCGCGGAGGCCGATCGCGTCGCGGCCCAGGCCGTCCGGATCGCTCGGGCCAGCGCGACGGCACTCCGTCATCGGACGCGCCTGGACGACCGACCGACCGCGACCGGCACTTACGAGACGCCCTGCGAAGTCGACCCGTTCGCGGTCCCGCTCGAGACCAAGATCGCCGATCTCCTCGCCGCCGACCAGGCCGCTGCGGGCGTCGAGGGCATCGCCTTCACCGAGTCGAGCTATGCCGCCCAGCGCGAGTGGAAGACCTTCGCCGCGAGCGATGGCAGCCTGACCGAGCAGGTCATCACCCACGTCGGCTCGGCGGTCGAGGCGAACGCCATCGATGGCGACGAGCACCAGCGCCGGAGCTATCCGGACTCGGGCGGTGGCTGGCAAGCGGCCGGCTACGAGTACATCCGGAGCCTCGGTCTCGCGGAGCGGGCGGAGCCCCTGGCGGACGAGGCGGTCGAGTTGTTGTCCGCGCCGCAATGCCCATCGGGCCGCACGACCATCGTCCTCGACCCGAGCCAGCTCTACCTCCAGGTCCACGAGTCGTGCGGTCACCCGACCGAGCTCGACCGGGTGTTCGGCACGGAGGCGTCGTATGCGGGGACGAGCTTCCTGACGACTGACAAGCTCGATGAGGGCTTCCGCTACGGGTCGGACCTCATCGACATCGTGGCTGATGCCACCGCGCCGGGCGGGATGGGCACCTTCGGCTGGGACGACGAGGGCGTCGCGGCGCAGGCCGTGCCACTGATCAAGGGCGGCATCTTCGTCGGCTACCTGTCCAGCCGCGAGACCGCGCCGCGCATCGGGCGCCAGAGCAGCGGCGCCATGCGCGCCGATGGCTGGAACCGCATCCCGCTCATCCGGATGACCAACATCAACCTGCTGCCGAAGCCCGGGCTGAGCCTCGACGAGATCGTGGCCGACACGGACGACGGGCTGTACCTCGCCTCGAACCGCTCGTGGTCGATCGACGACCGGCGGCTCAACTTCCAGTTCGCGACCGAGGTCGCCTACGAGATCAAGGGCGGCAAGAAGGGCCGTCTGTTCAAGAATCCGACCTACACCGGGATCACCTACGAGTTCTGGCGGTCGTGCGACGCGGTCGGCGACGAACGCTCCTACGTGATGCTGGGCACGCCGAATTGCGGCAAGGGCGAGCCGGGCCAGACCGGGCATGTCGGTCACGCGGTCCCGGGCGCGCGCTTCCGCGACGTCCAGGTCGGGGTCGGCAAGTGGTAGGCGGGGTCCGCTGACCGATGCACGACGATCGAGCGCAGGACGCGCTCGCCCTCGCGGAGACGACCCTGGCGTTGGCGACGGGCGACGGCGTCACCGAGGCGGAGGTCCTGGTCATGGCCGAGGACTCCGGGCTGACTCGGTTCGCCAACAGCGAGATCCACCAGAACGTCGCCGAGACGAACGTCACCATCAACCTGCGGGTCGTCGTCGGCAAGCGGGTCGGCGTCGCATCGTCCGACCGGACCGACCCGGAGGGTTTGCGCCGCCTGGCCGACAACGCCATCGCCATCGCGCGGGTCGTCGAGGAGCTCGAGGACTGGGGCGGCCTGCCCGGTCCGACCCAGATCGAGGAGGTGGCCGCCGCCTACAGCCGGACGACCGCGACGGCCACGCCTGAGTTCCGGGCGGAAGCGGCACGAGCCGTCATCAGCGCCGCCGATGCCGCCGGCGTGACCGCCTACGGCTCGTTCGCGACCGGCCTGGAATCGACTGCCGTCGCCAACACGAAGGGTGCCCGGGCGGCCGGCACCCGGACGACGTCGCAGCTGATCACCGTGTCGATGGGGCCGGGCGGCGGGAGCGGATACGCGGAGGCGGCGGCGGTCGATGCCTCGACGATCGACGCTGCGGCGCTCGGGCGGGAGGCCGCGGACAAGGCGCGCGCCACGGCCGACGCGATCCTGGTCGAACCCGGCGACTACCCGGTCGTGCTCGAGGAATACGCCGTGGTCGACCTCCTCGACATGCTCGGCTACCTCGGGTTCTCCGCCCTGGCGGTCCAGGAGGAGCGCAGCTTCGCGGAGCCCGGCAAGCGGATCGGCAGCGACCTCGTGACGATCGTCGACGACGGTCACGATCCGGCCGGCTTGCCTCTCGCCTTCGACTTCGAAGGGGTCGCCAAGCAACGGGTCGAGCTGGTCGAGCGCGGGATCTGTCGCGGCGTCGTGTACGACGGCCAGACCGCGGCGCGGGCCGGGGTCGTCTCCACGGGACATGGGCTGCCGGCGCCGAACCCGTGGGGGCCGTTTCCCTTGAATATGGTCATGGACGCGGGGACGACGTCGCGTGACGACCTCATCGGCGGGCTGGATCGCGGGCTGCTGGTGACCCGCTTCCACTACACCAACCCGGTCCACCCCAAGCTCGCTGTCGTCACCGGGATGACCCGCGACGGCACGTTCCTGGTCGAGGGCGGCAGGGTCGTGGGGCCGGTCAAGAACCTGCGTTACACCGAGAGCTACCTGGCGGCCTTGGCCGGGACGGTCGCAGTCGCCCGCGAGCGCAAGACGCTCAAGGGATTCCTCGGCGGGGTCGTGGTCCCGGCGGTGCGCATCAACGGCTGGACGTTCACCGGCGGTACGGAGCACTAGGCCGGGCACGATCGCACGAATTCACGGGTAGTCGAGCAGGATGCCGCCGTCTTCGACGCAGCCCCCCGTGATCGCGTCACCCTCGCGATGGACGATCGCACCCGTCGGATCGACGACGACCAACCGAGGACTGAAGCGCGCGAGATAGCCAGGGGGCCAGATCACCTCGATTCGACCAGCTCCGGCTCGGTCGGTGATCCACGCGACCGCGGGGTCTCCGGCGTCGCCGTGGAGGACGGCGTCGAGTCCCACGCCCGCACAGGCAGGCGGCGTCGCCGGGGCCGTTGGCCAGTTCGTAGTAGCGCGCAGGGAGATGCCGGCAGCTGACGTTGTTGGCGGCGGTGGGCTGGATGGCACGAGCGCAGTACACCCGCCAGCAAGGATCCCGACGAGCGACCACTCGACGGCGGTGCGGTTCACCCGCCGATCATGCCACGCCATGGCCCCAGGGTAGCCGTCCACTCGAGGGTAGCCGTCCACTCGAGCAGACAGGCCGGATCGCCGCGCTTCCCCCAGGCGCACGCACCGGATGTTCGAGCGTGGCCGCCCACCGAAAACGACGCGGTCTGTCGATATTCGAGGCGGTCCACGCTGGGATATCGCCGAAATGCGCCTCACGGACGCGTTCGTCGTGCACGGCCGCACGGCCGCGTTCCGGCCCGACGTTCCGGCCGGCCCGCGCCCCCGAGGTTTCGAAACGTTATCCGGCCCGCAAGGGCTTCTCAGGAAACCCTCAGGAACCTCCGCGAACGTCGATGCAACGACAAGCCACGTCTCGCCCCCTGGCGATCCGCCCCGACCACCGGAGACCGACATGACCGAACCGACGCCCAAGCCGTCCGACCTTCGCGCCCTCCCCGACCCGGCCGACCCGCGGGCGACCGCCGAGGCCATCCTGTTCGAGATCCGGCGGGTCATCGTCGGCCAGGACGCGATGCTCGAGCGGATCCTGGTCGGTCTGCTGAGTGGCGGCCACCTCCTCCTCGAAGGCGTCCCGGGGCTGGCCAAGACGCTGACCATCAAGACCCTCGCCGAGGTTCTCGGCGGCAGCTTCAAGCGCATCCAGTTCACGCCGGACCTCATGCCGTCCGACCTGGTCGGGACGCGCATCTACCGCCCGGACCTCGGCTCGTTCGATGTCGAGCTGGGCCCTGTCTTCGCCAACTTCCTCCTCGCCGACGAGATCAACCGCGCGCCGGCCAAGGTCCAGTCGGCCCTGCTCGAGGTCATGCAGGAGCACCAGGTCACGATCGGCCACGACACGTTCAAGGTCCCGACCCCGTTTCTCGTCCTGGCCACGGAGAACCCGATCGAGGCCGAGGGCACCTATCCTCTGCCCGAGGCGCAGGTCGACCGGTTCATGCTCAAGATCCTGCTCGACTACCCGAGCCCTGCCGACGAGGCGCAGATCGTCGCGCGGTCGCTGGTCGCGGCCAACCCGCCGCGCGAGATCCTCGATGCCGCCGGGCTGCTTCGCCTCCAGGCGACGGTCAGCGAGGTGTACGTCGATCCGCGGCTCATCAGCTACGCGGTCGGCCTGGTCGAGGCGACCCGCCGGCTCCGCTACTGGGGCGCGCCCGAGCTCGAGACCTATGTCTCCTACGGCGCCAGCCCGCGCGGCTCGATCAACCTCATCCACGGCGCCCGCGCCATGGCGCTGCTGCACGGTCGCCGCTACGTGCTGCCGTCCGACATCATCGCCCTCGCCCCGGACGTCCTCCGCCATCGCCTCGTGCTGAGCTACGCGGCCCTGGCCGACGGGATCACCGCCGACGCGATCGTCGAGCGGGTCGTCTCGCTCGTCCCCGCCCCGCGCCTCGAGATGGCGGCGGAGCCGACCGCATGAGTCGGCCCGGCACCGCCGGACCGGCGGGCGGGGCGGCAGAATCGGCCCGACCGGCCGCTACGACGACCGGCACCCCGCGTCCGACCGCCGACCTAGCCCGCATCGCCGGGCGTGAGCGAACCGCAGCGCAACCCGGCCCGGGCCCGATCGCCGACCGCCTGGTCCGCCAGCTCGAGCTGACGCTCGATCGCCGGGTCGACGGCCAGATGAGCGGCGATCACCAGGGGTTCGGCCACGGGCCGGGCATGGAGCTTGACCGGATCCGACCGTACGAGCCTGGCGACGACGTCCGCAAGATCGACTGGAACGCCACCGCCCGGACGCTCGTCCCGCACGTCCGCGAAGACGTGCCCGACCGGCAGCTGACCGCGTGGGTCCTTCTCGACCACTCCCCGTCGATGCATTTCGGGACGGCCGACCGGCGCAAGGCGGACGTCGCCGAAGGGGCGGCGTTGGTCGTCGGTCGGTTCGCCGCCCGGCGTGGCAATCGACTCGGGGTCGTGACCTTCGGCGCCGGCCGTGAGTCCGTCACCCCGCCGAGGGGCGGCAGCCGCGGGATGCTCGGACTGCTCCGGGCCATCGCCACCGAGCCGGCCGAGGAAGGCGGCGGCGAGACCTCGCCGGCACGCGCCCTGGCCGTCGTCGGCGCGATCCGCACGACGCCCGGCGTCGTCGTCATCGTGTCCGACTTCCGCGGCCCGCGCGACTGGATCCCGGCGCTGACCGAGATCGCCGGACGGCATGCCGTCATCGCGCTCGAGATCGTCGATCCCCGCGAGGAACAGCTCGTCGATGTCGGCGAGCTGACGCTGGTCGATCCGGAGACGGGTCGCTCGCTCCGGGTCGACACCGGCGACCGGAAGCTCCGCGTCGCATTCGATGAAGCGGCTGCGATGGATCGGGCATCCCTCGCCCGTGAGTTCCGCCGGCTAGCCGTCCGTCACCTCCGACTGTCTACCGACGGCCCGTGGCTGCCCGCGATGGCCCAGGGCTTCACCCGCACCCCCGACCGAACAGGACGACCGACATGAACTTCCTTGCGCCCCAGATGCTTCTGGGCCTCCTCCTCGTGCCGATCGCCATCGGCTTCTATCTGTGGGCCCAGCGACGGCGCAGCAAGTACGCGGTCAGGTTCACCAACCTGGCGCTGCTGGCCAACCTCGCCCCGCGCCGACCGTCATGGCGCCGCCACCTGCCGCCGGTGCTCTATCTCGCGGCCATCGCCGCGCTGCTCGTCGGCCTGGCACGACCGACGATGGTCGTCGCCGTCCCGCGCGAGGACGCCACCGTCATCCTGGCCATGGACGTATCGGGCTCGATGCGCGCGACCGACGTCTCGCCGACCCGCCTCGACGCCGCCAAGGCATCCGCCCTGTCATTCATCAACCAGCTGCCGGACAACGTCCGGGTCGGCATCGTGTCCTTCGCCTCTGAGCCGGTCACGCTCGTCAGCCCGACGGCCGATCGGGCGCAGCTGAAGGCCGCCATCGATGGGCTGACCGCCCGCGACGGCACGGCCATGGGCGACGCGCTCATGCAGGTGCTCGACATCGCCGACAAGATCCAGAAGGACGGGGCCGAGACCCCCGACGCGTCCACCGCGCCGTCCGCCAGCCCCGCGCCCGATGCCTCGGCCGCGCCCGGTTCGTCCGCCGCCCCGAAGTCGTCCGGCGCGCCGAAGGACCAGCCGCTCGTTGCCTCGATCCTGCTGTCCGACGGCGCCAACTCCGTCGGCAAGGCCGACCCGATCGAGGCCGCACGGCGAGCCAAGACCCTCGGCGTCCCGATCTACACGATCGCGCTCGGCACCCCGACCGGGACCGTCGACGTCAAGGACGAACGGGGTCAGATGGTCACCCTCGACGTGCCGCCGGACACTGCGACCCTGGATCAGATCGCCTCGATCACCGGCGCAACGGCATTCGACGCGCCGACGGCCAACGACCTCGCCAGCGTCTACGACAATCTCCAGTCGCGCATCGGCTACACCGAAGAGCGCCAGGAAGTCACGTTCGCCCTCGTCGGCGCCGGACTGCTGCTGGTGGTCCTCGGGGCGGGCATGTCGGCGATCTGGTTCGGCCGGCTCCCGTAAGCGGATCGATCGGGCCCGGTCGGGCGTGCTGGCGTCGCGGTCCACCGCGACGATCCGTCCGAGCAGGGCGTGGAGGTCCGCCACGCTTTGGGAGCCGAGGCGTCCCGGTACCGAGCGAACCCGCCGCGCAGACCACCAGCGAGCAGCCGACGGCAGGCTGAGACGGGTCCGCCGGGGTTCGCCGATCGGCTCGGCCGGCCGAGTTGGTCAGATATTCATGGGGTGACGATTCGGCCAGGGATTCGGGGGGTCGTTCGGTCGCTCGCAGGTCTCCACGCTCAGTTTCGAGGGAGACCGGGGCTCAAGAGGCGTGAATCGGCATCGATCCTTGCCCAGTGTTCACCCGGCGCATGTCTGGCCAGGTTGGTGGGGCCGAGTGGCGACCGAGCCGCCGAGGTCATCATTGGCCGCGTTGAGCGGTTCGCTGGCACGGCCGTCGCAGAGCCGCGTGCGGTACGCTCGTCGTCCCCGCAACCGGCCGAGGAGACCCGATGCCCGCCTTCGATGTCGACGCCCTCCGCGCGGAGTTCCCGGCGCTCGCCCGGCGGCACGATGGGCGACCGGCGATCTTCCTCGACGGACCGGGCGGGACCCAGGTCCCACAACGCGTGATCGACGCGGTCGCAGGCTACTACCGCGACACGAATGCGAACTCCGGCGGGGCGTTCACCACCAGCGAGCGGTCAGATTCGATGGCAGCGGAGGCGCATGCGGCCGTCGCGGACTTCCTCGGTGCGGCCTCGCCGGACGAGATCAAGTTCGGCGCCAACATGACGACGCTCACGCTCCACCTCGGCCGGTCGATCGGGGCGACGCTGCAGCCCGGTGACGAGATGGTGGTCACGCGGCTCGATCACGAGGCCAACGTCTCGACCTGGCGGGCGATGGCGGCCGACCGCGGCATGACCGTCCAGACCGTCGACATCGATCCAGCCGACGTCACGCTCGATCTCGAGGACCTCGAGTCGAAGCTCGGTCCCCGAACGAAGCTCGTCGCCGTCGGCTACGCGAGCAACGCGGTCGGGACGATCAACCCGGTCCGCGAGATCGTCGCGCGGGCGCACGAGGTCGGCGCCCTCACCTTCATCGACGCCGTCGCTTTCGCGCCGCACGGCCCGATCGACGTTGTCGACCTCGACACGGACTTCCTCGCCTGTTCCGCGTACAAATGGTTCGGACCGCACGTCGGCGTGCTGTACGGCAAGGCGGACCTGCTCGCGCGGCTGCCCGCCTACAAGGTCCGGCCTGCCCACGACCGGTTCGAGACCGGGACGCCGAACTACGAGGGGATCGCCGGCACGCTCGCCGCGACCGACTACCTGCGCGACATCGGCCGCTCGTACGGCGACGTGACCGGGGCGCCGGGTGCCGAGCGGGCCAGCGAACGTCGGCGCGAACTGGTGGCCGCCATGGTCGCCATCGCCGACTACGAGCGCGAGCTCGTCGGCCGTCTGATCGAGGGTCTGCGCGCGATCCGAGGCGTGAGCATCCACGGCATCACCGCCCGGGGCCGGTTCACGGCGCGCGTGCCGACGGTCGCCGTATCGATCGCCGGTGTCCATCCACACGCAGCGGCGGAGGCGCTCGGGCGGCGCGGCATCTACGCCTGGGACGGCGACTTCTATGCGACCGGCCTGATCGAGCGTCTCGGCAAGGCGGAGACCGGGGGCGTCCTGCGCCTGGGGCTGGTCCACTACAACACCGCGGGCGAGGTCGATCGGACGCTCGAGGCCGTCGAGCGCGTCGCGTCCGGTCCGCCGACATGAGCGGTCGGTGAGCGAGCGTCCGTCGATCCGGCGCCGGCTCGCACGACCGTTCGATCCCGCCGAACTGCGGAAGATCAAGCGCCTGTGGGTGCGTCATTCGATCGCCGAAGATGCCCGCGACATCGACGGGCTGATCGCGACGCTGGCCCCGGACTGCGTCTACGAGATCGTCCCGACCGGCCAGCGCTGGGAGGGTCACGACGGGGCACGGGCCTTCTATGCGGAGCTCTTCGCGGCCTTCCCGGACAATGCCTTCGCGCTGTCCGAGATCGTCATCGGACCACAGGGCGTGTTCGAGGTGGCCATGCTGACCGGCACGAACACGGGGCCATGGGCCGGCGTTCCGGCGTCCGGCCTGGCCGTTTCGCTCGAGGTCCTGATCCTGTTTCCGTGGGATCCCGTCACGCAACGGTTCACCGGGGAGCGGATCTGGTTCGACCGGGGAACCCTGTAAAGGACCTCTGGTTCATGTACGCGGCAGGCTCACGGGCGGCAATATCGCGGGGCCGGCGACCTGATCGGCAAGCTCGGGGACCTTCTTGCATGACACTCCTCCGCGGGACCGGCAGGGCCGGGGCCCTACTGCTCCCGATCGCGCTCATCCTTGTCGCGTGCGGTGGCGGCACCACGTCCGGCACCACGTCCGGCACCACGTCCGCACCGGTCGATACCGTCGCGCCGTCCACCGGCCTGGTTCTGCCATCCGACCTCGCGATCCCCTCGTTCGATCTCAGCGAGCTGACGAAGGGTCTGGCCAACGTCGATTCGTATCGCGTCGTGACCACCGTCGGTGGCGTCGAGCAGTACAAGGGCGTCGTCGTCACCAAGCCCGTGCTGTCGCGGGACCTGACGATCGGTGGCAAGACGCACATCGTCGTCATCGGGAACGAGGCCTGGGCGGGCGACAACGGCCAGCCGCTCAAGGCCGTGCCCGAGGCGATCGCCGCCGGCGTATTCGCGGCCTTCGACCCGACCCTCATGGTCGCCGCATTCTCCGGCGCCGGCTGGGCAGAGAGCGCGGCGAACAAGGGGACCGAGGACAAGAACGGGGTAAGCGCCACGCACTATCACATCGACGGGACCTCACTCGCCGCCGGCTTCTCCGGTCTGCCACCTGGCGCGACGATCGACAGCTGGGTCTCGGACAAGGGCTTCATCGTCGCGCTCGAGGCGACCGGCTTCCCAAGCGGCGAGCTGTCCATCCAGGTCACCGGCATCGACGACCCGGCCAACAAGGTCGACCGCCCGAACTGAGTCCGAGGAAACCAGGCGCCAGGGGCGTCATAGCGGCCGTCGCAGACACGACCCCACGCGCGACAAGCAGGAGGCCGGGCCCCCGGCGGGGAGACCGGCCTGTGCGCGCGCTCGGGTAGGTCGAGCGCACCCGTCCGCCTCCGACGCCACGGGGCTGCGGCCCGGTGACCCGTTCGGTGGACCGCACGAGCCCGTGCCATCATCGACTGATGAATCGAGACGTGATCGTGGTCGGCGGCGGGATCGTCGGGTGCGCGACCGCCTATTTCTGCGCGCGCGAGGGGATGGCGGTCACGCTCCTCGAGCAGGCGACGATCGGCTATGGCGCGTCCGGCCGAAACCCCGGCTGGATCTGGACCCATTGCCGGACGCCCGGCTTCGCGCTCGACATCTCGCGCGCCGGTCGAGCGCTCTACCCGGAGCTGCTGGTCGAGCTGCCCGGCGGCTTCGAATTCCGGCCGAGCGGCGGCCTGATGTACTTCCTGACCCCCGACCAGGGCGGCGTCTTCGAAGAGTTCGTGACCGCGCGCCGAGCCGACGGCGTCGACATGACTCTCATCGACGGCGCCGCGGTGCGCCGGCTCGTCCCGCCCATCCGGGAGGACGTGCTCGGCGCGAGCTACTGCAGCGAGGACGCGCAGATCGTCACTTCGACCGTGCTGGAAGCCCTCGTCCGCGGAGCCCGCGCCGAGGGCGCCACGATCCGCGAAGGCATGACCGTCCATCGCCTCATCGTGTCCGGCGATCGCGTCGTCGGGGTGGAGACGGACGAGGGTCGCTTCACGGCCGACGCCATCGTCATCGCGACCGGCGCCTGGAGCACAGCCTTCCTCGCCGGGGCGGGCTTCGACGTGCCGATCGGTGGCGAACGGCTCCAGGTCGTCAGCACGACTCCGCAGCCGTTCTGGATCGAGCCGCTGGTCTACGGCCCGAACGCGACGAAGCAGTACGCCCTCTTCCGCGACCTGCCGTCCTGGGATCCGGCCCTGTTCACGACGGCGGGCGCGGACCGCCACGGCCTCGTCTTCCTGCCGCTGCTCGTCCAGCGTGCGTCGAACGAGCTCCTGCTCGGCTGTGCGACGGACTACCCGGGCGAGCTTGATCCGGGCCCGACGCTGGCCGGCCTGGCCCAGATCGCCGAGGGTTTCGCGGCTGACTTCCCGGCCCTGCGCAACGTCCCGGTGACGCGGGCGTGGGCCGGGATCCTCCCGTTCACCTCGGACCAGGCGCCGGTCATCGACGAGGTCATGCCGGGTCTGTTCGTCGGGGCGGGACATGCGTTCGGGAACAGCGCCGGACCGGTCACCGGCCGCGTCCTGAGCCAGCTCATCGCCGGCGTCGAGCCCGACTTCGATATCAGCGCGTGCCGCTACGCCCGGCCGCTCGACCCGATCGCGGTCGGCGAGGCGACCCACTGGTGAGCCGCAGGACGTGACGAGGATCCTCGTCCTGGGCGGGTCCGGCGAGATGGGCTCGGCGGCCGTCGCCGACCTCGTCGAGCGGACCGATCACGAGGTCACGATCGGCGACATCCGGCCGGATGCTGCAGTCGCGCTGCTGCGAAGGCTGGGCGCACCGGAACGTGTGGTCCGGGTCGACGTCGACGACCCAGGCTCGCTCCAGGCGGCCCTGGCAGACACAGAGGTGGTCCTCAACGCGACCTACATGCGCCACAACGTGCCGGTCACCGATGCCGCGATCGCGGCCGGGGTCCACCTGGTCGACCTCGGCTCGTACTACCCGGAGACGGTCCAGCAACTCGAGCGCCATGACGCGGCAGTCGCAGCGGGCTGCCGGATGGTGCCAGGCTGCGGCGTCGCCCCGGGTCTGACCAATATCCTGGCCCGGCTGGGCGCGGATCGGCTGGACACCGTCGAGACGATCGGCCTGTACTCGTTCATCAGCCATCCGCTCTGGACGTCGCCCGGCATCGTCGTCACGCGGTTCGACGCGAGTACCGGCACGTCCGTGGTCTGGGCGGATGGAAGGCTTGTCGAGCGACCGTCGTTCTCCGACGAGGAGCGGTTCCCGTTTCCCGAGCCGTACGGCGAGCGCGATGTCCACCTCGTGCCCCATCCGGAGCCGGTCACGCTGCCGCGCTGGATCGACGTCCGGAACGTCGTGTTCAAGGTCGGCTACCCGGCCGAGGAGGAGCGCCGGATCCGGGTGCTCCTCGAGCTCGGACTCGACAGGGACGAGCCGTTCCAGCTCGATGGCGCCGCGATCTCACCGCGCCGGTTCGCCGCCGCCTACATCGGGCGTCGCGGCATCGGGCCCGACGACCGCAGCGCCAACGTCAAGCACGTCCGAGTCGACGGCACGCAGGCCGGCAGCCCGGTCCGCCTGACCTACGACTTCGCGGTCGAGACGATCGGCCGGTCCGCGTCGTCGACCATCACCGGGACCGTGGCCGCCATCGCGGCGGACATCGTGGCGCACGGCGGGGCGCCGCTCGGCGTCAACCCGCCGGAGGCGGCGTTCCAGCCCCGGCCGTTCATCGAGGCACTTGCCATCCGCGGCCTCCAGGTGGACGAACGCGAGACGCCCCGCTAGCGATAGACCGGCCGCTGCCCCAGCTCGTCGATCGTGTGGAGGCCCGGCGCCAGGGCACGGAGCGGGCGGACGGCCGCCATCGCGCGGGCACCGGTCGGCGGATACGTGTCGAGGAAGATGTCGCCCCGCACGATCGTCTCGAATGGCGGATCGCCCTCGACCACGACCCGTGCCGAGCCCTCCATCCCGTCGCGCTCTGGCTGGAGGTCGAACCGGCCGCGCCACAACGAGACGAGGCGGCCGCCGCCCTTGACGTTGGCCGTCACGCTGCGGTCATGGCCGCAGATCGTCCCAGGCTCGACGACGTAGCCCGCCCGCTCACGCCGTTCCTGGGCGAGGAGAGGCACGCTCTGGAAGACCGGCTCGTCGATGTCGAGGCCGGCCGACTCCGCGAGCAGCATCAGCGCCTCGACGAGGAAGTTCCGCATCATGAACCCGGGACCGGCGGTCTCGATCGGCCCGCCGACACCCTCATCGCGCAGGATGCCGTGCCCCCACAGCGACGTGTCGGCGACACGCTCGAGCCGGACCTCGTCGAAGGTCAGGACGTTCGAGATCGAGGCCAGCGGCAGCGTGATCGTCAGGTAGTCCCACAGCCCGGTCCCGACGATCCGCCGCCCGGCCTCGCGGGCCGCGACATCGAGGGCGGCCGCGCTCTCGGCCCCCAGGATCGAGGCGGGGTGCAGGAGCCCCGAGATCGTGATCGCATCCTTGCCGGCCCGGTTGGCGCGCAGGCAGGCGGCCGCGACCTCGGCCGGCGTGCCGATCCCCGCGTAGAACACGACATCGATGTCGGGGCGCCCCAGAACGGCGTCGATATCAGTCGAGACCGGGGCATCGAGCCGCACGTCGAGCCCGCACGCCTCGCCGAGGTCCATGCCTTCCTTGGCGTCGGAGTAGACGATCCCGCCCCGGAACGTGAGCCACGGCCGGGTCAGCCCGGCCTGGACGATGACCCGGCCACCACGGCCCGTGCCCCAGATCGCCGCCCCGATCGTATCCACCGTCTCACCCTCCGTGCTGGTCCAGGGTCGGAGTATGGCGCGGCGCAGGGCCGCGGCGCGGCGCTGTCGTGCCACCGGTCCGGGGCGCGGCGCTGTCGTGCCACGGTCCGGCGATGCCCGTCGCTGCCGGCCGAGGCATAGCATGGGGCCATGCACGATGGCCAGGTCGACGCCATCGTCGTCGGCGCCGGCCCGAACGGCCTGGCGGCGGCCATCACGCTGGCCCGGGCCGGGCGCTCCGTCCGCGTCTACGAGGCCGCGGATGAGGCCGGTGGCGGGGTCCGGACCATGGAGCTGACCCTGCCC
>JBBRXB010000024.1:0-17131 GCA_038248915.1 Candidatus Limnocylindrales bacterium
GGGTAGACGACCCCGGCCAGGGTCAGCGGCAGGCCGTCGCCGGCCGCCTGCTCGCCGTTGCTGCGGTCCTTCTCGACCGGACCCCAGCCATTGGCGGTCACGGTGTAGGCCAGATCCGACAGGTAGGCGGTCGTGCCACCGGCAGCGAAGGTGGCGGTATAGGTCGTGGCCGCCGCGGGCGCGAGGATCGTGTGCGGGTCGCTGCCGCCGTCGGACCATGACGAGAACGCGTAGGGCGTGCTCCCGACCGATTGCGGCGTCGGTGCCGTCAGTCCGAGCGACGAGTTGACGATGACCCGCCTGACGAACGGCGTGACCGTCTCCGATGACGTCCCGACCGCGACCGCGAGGCCGTTAGGGGCGGTCCGGAAGGTGAGGTCGACGGTTCGCGGATCCAGCCGGACGCTGACGGTCGTCTTGCGCCCGCCAGCGTCGGTCGCCGTCAGGCTCAGCTCGAGATAGGACGGGAAGTCATGATCCGGGGCGGCAAACGAGCCGCTCGCGACGCCGTTGAACGACTGGATCGTGTGGGTATGGCAGTTCGACGGGCAGTGATGGAGGATCAGCGTCCATGACAGGCCGCTGGCCGGGATGGCCGCACCCTGGCCGTCGGTGGCATGCCCGCTGAACGAGATCGACTGGCCGACCTGCCAGGTCAGCGAGGAGGCGGGGCTGTCGATGACGGGGTGGGGCAGGGAATCGTCGACCAGCACATCGAACGAGGCCGTCCCCGTGGCCAGTGACGGATCGCTGACCTTGAGCTTGACGGTGTGCGTGCCGGAGGTCGGGAATGTGACGGTCGGATCCACGATGGTCGAGTCGCCGAACGTCCCGTTGTTGTCGAGGTCCCAGGAATAGGTGAGCGCCCGGCCCTCGGGGTCGCTCGAGCCGCTGCCATCGAGGGCGACGGTCAGGGGCGAGGGGCCGGACGACGGCGTGGCCGTGATGACCGCAGTGGGCGCCAGGTTGGCGCCGCCGAACACGATGCGATGGATGGTCCCGCCGTCGAAGTCGACGTAGAACAGGTCGCCGTTCGGGCCCGTCTCGAGATCGACCGGGTTGGCGGCGCCGGCCACGAACGTCTGGACCTGGGCCGGATCGGGCAGACCGTTCGAGCCCTTGAGCATCGCCCAGATGCAATTGCGCGCGTGATCCGCGAAGAATAGCGCCCCGTCGTAGGTCGAGGGATACGGACCGGTCTGGTAGAAGGCCATGCCGGCGATCGCCGAGCTGCCGATCGGACACGATTCGCCCGGTACGACCGAGGCGGAATGGGAGTACGAGAGATAGGGCTGGACGAGCCCCGTGGGGTTGCCATACAGGCTGGTGCAGGCGTCAAGGCCGGCTGCGGCGAAGGCCGATTGCTGACCATTTCCCTCGAAGCACGGCCAGCCGAGGTTGGCGACCGGGGAGTTGGTCGGGTCGGCGATGCGATCGATCTCCTCGTAATCGTTCCAGCCCACATCCCCCAACCAGATCTCGTTGGTCCCAGGCCGGATCGTGAACCGGAACGGGTTGCGTGTCCCGAACCCGACGATGCGCCGGGCGTTGAGATTGGCGCTGCCAGCCATCGGATTGGTCGGCAGGCCGGCTCCGGTCGCCGGGTCGACGCGGAGGATGGCGCCGTTGAGGTCGACCGGGTCGCCCGCCGGCCGGCGAAGGCTCTGGCTGCGCAATGAGCCACCGCGGGCCGTGGGGGTCGTCTGCGTGCCGCCGATCCCCGTCGGCGGATCACCGCACGGGTTCTTGGGGATGACCCCGGTGGTCCCCCCGAACTGGCCGTAGTCCACGTTGGTGAAGCTGGCACCCTCGCCGGCCGAGACGTACAGCGCGCCGTCCGCCCCGAAGCGCAGGTCGCCCAGCGAGTGGCTCGGGAACTGCTGACACCAATCCTTGATGAGGATCGTCTCGGTCCCGTTCGAGACGTTTCCGGTGGCCGTCAGCCGGGACAGGCGGCCACTGATGACACAACCGTCGGTGGTCGGACCGGGTGGCGAGGGGCAGGCGTCGTTCCAGCGCGGGATGGTCCCACCATCCGTGCCGTCCAGCGCATAGAGCACGTAGACGTACGGGCTGGCCGGGAAGTTGGGATCGAGCGTCATCCCCATCATGCCGCGATCCCAGTAGTCGTCCACCCGGTCGCGAAGGTCCGCGAAGATCGTCGGGGTCGTACTGGTCAGATCGGCGAAGACCTTGATCAGGCCGGACTTCTCGGCCACGAAGATGCGCCCGTCGGAGGCGAACCGCACGCTCATCGGATTGGTCAGGCCGTTCCAGACGACCGTATCCTGGAACCCGCTCGGGGTGACGATCAGCGGGGCGCGGGTCGGAGGCTGGGTCCCGCCCGAGCCGTCCGGCCCCTGTTCGGCCATGAACTTGCCCGGGGCGGTCGGATCCGCGGCCGCGACTGGCGTGACGCTGCCCGTCGTCCATAGCGACGCCACGACGATGATCGAGCCGAGGAACGCGAGCCACCCGCGCGCCTCCGGTGTTCGCTGCTTCACGATGCCCATCCCTCGGGAGCACCTGTCGCGGTGTCGACCCCCGCGGTCGACGGCGAGATGCCCCCACACATCCGCGCATCCTACGTCCTCGGACCGCACCAGACCAGCCTTTGTGCGGTTTCTCCTACCCGTTTCGCACCAGGATGGTGCGCGCGCGCCACGCAAATCGATCAGTGGCGCCGGTATCCGCTCAGAACGCCCACAGCCCGAGCGCGAACCGCGTGGCGAAGAAGATGAACCCGGCGATGGACACGGCGCTCATCAGCACGAGCTTCGGCCGGGTGTCCGCCAGCTGCGCGAACCAGACGAACATCGGGAACAGGATCAGGTCGTAGCGGGGCACGCTCAGGATCGTGGAGGTGCTCGTGAACAGCAGGAGGTTGCCGACCATCCAGACCGTCCACGACAGGCGAAAGCGGACCGCGCAGACGACCGTCGCGACGACCCCCAGCACCACGAACGCGAGCTCGGGGATCCAGGCGCGCGGCAGCGACGAGTGGAGCAGATCGCCGATGCCGACCCACGGCGCGCTCAGGGCCTTGTGCCAGTGCTCCGACTGGATCGCCAGGAACGCGAACGGATCCTCGTAGACCGCCTGGTTCAGAGCGAGGTAGATCAGCGGGCCCAACGGGATGAGGCCGATGAACAGCCAGCGCCGGTCGAAGGGTCCACGGTGGGGCCACCAGATCACGGCGGCCTCGGCGATCAGTGCCGGGATGAGGATGAGGCCGTTGATGCGGGTCAGCGTCGCGAGCGCGCCGAGGATGCCCGCCAGCCACCAGCGATCGGTGCGAGCCGCCAGGAAGCTCCCCAGCACGAGTGCGAGGAAGAGGCTCTCGGTGTAACCGATCTGGAGGGCATAAGCGGTCGGGAAGATCAGCAGGAACCACACGGCGCGGAGCCCGATCGAGCGCCCCTGGTCAAGGCTGGCCAGCCGGAACAGCAGCGGCGCAGCGACGCCCAGGGCGACCCCGCTCACGATGAACGAGGCCAGGCTCGGGTCGTGCAAGGCGACCATCACCACCGCCGTCGTCCACGGGAAGAGCGGGAAGAACGCGATGTCGAACGGCAGGGTTTCGGGGTGCAGCGATCGGTAGCCGTCAGGGCCGATGAGGTCGCCCGCGACGGTCGCCCGGTAGCCGAACACCGCCAGGTCGAGATAGTGGCGGGCGTCCCAGCGGATCCATGGTCCGAACAGCCAGCGCGGGTCGGCGGACGCGCCGTCCGGCTCGGGGGCGATCAGACCACCGAGGATGGCGACTGCCAGCACGCCAAGCACCAGCACCCCGAGCTTGACGAGGAGGGTCAGGCCGATGATCCCGAGGTCTGTACGATCGATGCGCGGCAGGGTGCTGCTGGCGGATCGCATTGTCGCCATCATACCGGCAGCCCAGAACGATCCGACCACGAGGGGTGAAGGTGGAGCTCAGCCCGCGACGCGCCGCTCGATGGCTCGGCTGGCTCGCGGTCGTGGCCGCCGTCATGTACCTCCTCTGGTGGGGCGTCCTGCGTGGTGTGGCCCAGTCCGGCGACCTGGCCGTCGGCTATGGCGCGGGGGCTGCCTGGATCCAAGGGGCAGACCCATATGCCGTGGCCACCCTCGAGGAGCGGCTGCGAGCCGGTGGCGCCGACCCATCGACGACCGGCCAGCTCGAGACCCTGCGGAATGTCTATTTCCCCACGACGCTGCCGACCTTCGCGCCGCTTGCAGCGCTATCGTGGTCTCAGGCGCGGATCACGGTCATCGTCCTGAACCTGGCAGCGACGCTGTTCATCGCCTGGGGGCTGGTTCGGCTGCTCGGCTGGCGGCGATCCGAGCCGCGGGCGTGGGGGCTCGTCGCTTTCGTGCTGGCCCTCGCGCCGCTGCATACGACGATCGCCATCGGCCAGGCCGCGGTCATCACGACGGCGTTCATCGTGGCGGCGATGCTCCTCGAGCGGGCCGGCAGGCCAGCCTGGGCGGGCGTCGGCTACGGGCTCGCGATCGTCTTCAAGATCCAGATCGGTCTGCCCTTTCTCGTCTACCTCGTATGGCGCCGGCGGTGGGTCAGCGCGGCCGTCGCGTTGGTCGTGCCCATCGCGGCGACGCTCCTGTCGGTCGCTCGCATGCAGCTGGCCGGGGTGGACTGGTATCGCTCATGGATGGCCAACCTCGGGCTGCTGTCCGGACCGGGCGGCATCAACGACTCGGGGCCGTCGAACCTGGAGCGCTATTCGCTCGTCAACCTGCAGTACCTGCTGGGCACGTTCGGCCTCAGCGGCCCGGCGGCCGACATCTTCGCCCTGGCGGCGGTCGCGACCGTCGCTATCGTGCTCGTTGTCCTTGTCCGTGGCCGCGAGCCTGATGGCGAGCTGCTGGTCCTGTCCGGCGTGGCCGTGCTGACCCTGCTCGTCACGTACCACCGCTACTACGACGCGGTCCTGCTCGTCATCCCGATCGCATGGGCGATCCTCGCCCTTCGGACCGAACCGGGCCCGGCCATCGCGATCCTGGTCTTGTGCGCTGACTTCCTGTTCCCGTTCCAGACGGCCCTGCACGACCTCCAGCAGCGGGAGGTGCTGCCAGGCTGGCTTTCCACGGGCCCGATCTGGGACACGCTGCTCATCACGCAGCACGTGTGGGCACTGGTCCTGCTGATGGCGGTGCTGTTGTGGGTCGCGTGGCATCGCTCCAGGTCGCAAGCGCGGGGTGGCAGCCACAGCCAGCGGCCCGCTCGGGCCCGCTGAGCGTCGATCGGCTCGTCTAGTCGTTCGGCGGTGCGGCCGCCGGCGGCTTTGGCAGCGGGAAGCCGATCGCCTCGGGATCCTGGGTCGTGGCGACGTGGGTCCTCGACAGGACCTGCCCAAGGGTCATCCCGATGATCCGCAGGTCGAGGCTGGGCGTCCAATGCTCGACGTACCAGACGTCGAGCTCGATTCGCTCGTCGAACCGCAGGACGTGCCGTCCATTGACCGCGGCCCAGCTCGTCACGCCCGGACGGACGTCATGGCGATGCCGCTGGTGTTCCGTGTAGGCGTCCAGGTACTCCATCAGCAGCGGCCTCGGGCCGACGAGGCTCATCTCGCCCCGCAGCACGTTCCACAGCTCGGGCAGCTCATCGATGCTCGTCGCACGAAGGAAGGCGCCCAGCCGGGTCACCCGCTGCTCGTCGGTCAGGTACGCCACTTCGTCGCCGAGCGGCTGACGCATCGTCCGGAACTTGGCGATCCGGAACGGCGCGCCGTGCAGACCCGGCCGTTGCTGGCGGAACAGGATCGGGCGGCCCTGGACGGCGAGCAGCGCTAGGGCGACGACCGCCAACCATGGCGACAGGACCACGAGTCCGGTCGCGGCGCCGACCACGTCCACCGCGCGCTTCCAGGCCCGTTCCCGACGGCGTGCCGTCATCGGCCCTCGTCTCCAGTGAGCCCGGTCGGTCGCCGACGGCGAGCCGGTCCGGGCCGCCTATCCTAAGCGGAGCCCGTGTGCAGGGTGGCGACCCGGTCGTACCAGTCGCCCGGCGCACTATCGTGGTTCGGATCACCCTGGAGACGCTTCGACCCATGAGCCGCCATCCACTGACGACCCTGCCTGAAGGCCCGGCCAACGTGCTGGTCATGGCCGCCGGCCGCCGGACCGGCCTCGTGGCGGCGTTCGTGACGGCGGCCCACGACCGGGACGCGCGAGTGCTGGCCGCCGACGTCGACGGACTCGCACCGGCCCTGTATCTGGCCGACGAGGCGGTCAGGATCCAGCGCTCCGACGGCGACGGGTACATCGACGACCTGCTGGACATCGTCCGGCGTCACCACATCCGGCTCCTCGTCCCGACGATCGATACGGACCTGCCGATCCTCGCCCGTCACGAGCTGGCGTTCGGCTCGGTCGGCTGTGTCGTCGCCGTGTCCCAGGCGTCGTTCATCGAGACGACCATGGACAAGCATCGGACCGGCACGACCTTCGCAGCGCACGGAGTCCGGGTCCCGCGATCCTGGATCCCGCCGCTGCCGGCCCTGATCGAGTTGCCGATGCAGCTCTTCGTCAAGCCGCGTGCCGGGAGCGCCAGCCAGGATACCTTCCAGGTGAACCGAGGCGAGCTTGACGGGGTCCTCCGACTGGTCACCGATCCGATCGTCCAGGAGCTGCTGGTCGGCCCGGAGATCACCATCGATGCCCTGCTCGACCTCGACGGCCGGCCGATCCATTACGTCCCGCGCCGGCGTATCCGGACGCTAGGTGGTGAGTCCATCCAGGGCGTGACGCTCGATCACGACCCGGCGTTCGAGACGTGGATCGAGGCGGTCCTGGACCGCTCATCGGAGATGGGCGCCCGCGGACCGCTGACCCTCCAGGCGTTCCTCACCGCCGACGGGCCGGTCCTGTCCGAGATCAACGCCCGGTTCGGCGGGGGCTTCCCGCTGGCGAATGCGGCTGGCGGAGCGTACCCGGCGTGGCTGCTCGATATGGTCGGTGGCGTGCCGGTCCCGGCCCGGCTGGGTTCATACGAGAGCGGGCTGTACATGACCCGCGCCAACAGGGAGCGATTCGTCCGTCGACCGAAATGGTGATCCGTGGCGTCGTCTTCGACATGGACGACACGTTGTACGACGAGCGGGACTACGTCCGGAGCGGCTTCGCCGCCGTGGCATGCGCGGCCGGTCGGTCGGACGAGGAGACGCGGCGATTCGCCGACTGGCTCTGGGCAGCGTTCGAGGCGGGCATCCGCGGCGACACGTTCGACCGGTTGCGGGCTGCCTTCCCCGATCTCGCCCTGCGGATCTCCAGCGGAGCATTGGTCGAGGTCTACCGAACCCACGTGCCAGGTGTCCGATTGGCGGCCACGGTCGAAGCGACGCTCGACCGGCTTCATGCGCACGGCCTGCGGCTCGGCATCCTGACCGACGGACCGGTCGCGAGCCAGTCGGCCAAGGTGGCCGCCCTCGGGCTCGAACGCTGGTTCGATCCGATCCTGTTGACCGGCAGCGCCGACCCGACCTTCGCCAAACCCGGGACGGCTGGCTTTGCCTCGATCGCCGAGGCGTGGGCGCTGGCCGGATCCGAACTGGTCTATGTCGCCGACAATCCAGAGAAGGACTTCGTGGGGCCCCGTCGATTGGGTTGGATGACCATCCGGCTGAGCCACCCGGGCCAGCTTCGCCACACCCTCGCGCCGGTCGATGACACCCACCGGCCGGACGTGGTCATCGACGACCTGGGTGCCCTGACCGACATGTTCGTGTCACGCGACCGACCTTGACGGCCGGTCGCTCAAGGTACGTCAGTGGGTATTCGGTCCCATCGCCTGACCAGCCATTCGTCCGGTAGAGGATAGGCGTGAGACTATGAGACGGTCACGTTCCGAGGTGCGTGCCCAGCACCTCGCGCGTTCGTGACCGATGACCCGAAGGACGACAGTGCCCACCTCAGATCCGCAGCCCGGCCACACATTCACGGTCTTTACCTCGACCCGCAACCGTGCGCACACGCTTGACCGGCCCTTCCGCAGCCTGATGGCCCAGACGTTCCGCGACTTCGAGTGGTTGATCGTCGACAACGAGTCGACCGATGGGACGGCCGAGACCGTCGAACGGTTCAAGGCCGAGGCCGATTTCCCGATCCGCTACTTTTGGCAGGAGGATGCTGGCAAGCAGGGTTCGATGAACCGGGCCGTGAAGCTGGCCGACGGGGAGTTCTTCCTGACCCTCGATTCAGACGATGGCTGCGTCCCAGATGCGCTCGAGCGCTTCAAGTACCACTGGGATTCCATCCCGCCCGCCGAGCGCGAGGCCTTCACCGGCGTGACTGTCCTGTGCAACGACGAGCACGGCTCGCTGGTCGGCAGCCGATTCCCGAACGACCCGACCGACTCCGATTCGCGCGAGATCCGTTACCGCTACCACGTCACCGGCGAGAAGTGGGGCTTCCATCGGACGGCCGTGCTGCGCGCGCATCCCCTTCCGGACGTGCCCGGCTATCGCGGCCTGATTCCCTTTTCGCTGATGTGGTCCGAGATCGCACGCTCGTACAAGACGCGATACGTCAACGAAGGCCTGCATGTCTATTGGCAGGACCAGCAGGTCAGGTTGTCGCACCCGACCGGCTGGTCGGACGACGCCTACGGCTCCATGCTCGAGGCGGGATCGATCGTGGCCAACGACGTCGGGTTCTTCTCGGTCGCACCGAAGGCCTTCACGATCGCCGCGATCAAATACTCGCGCTCGGCCCTCCATTCGGGCGTCGGAGTCCGGGAGCAATGGCAGGTCATGTCCAACCCGGCAGCCAGGACACTGTGGCTGGCGACGCTGCCGGCAGGCTGGCTCATCCATCGCCTGGAACGGCTGGGGTTCGCGGCGACCATCCGGCGGATCCGTCTGCGCCTGGGCTGAGGCGTCCCGGTCGTCAGCCAGCCCGGTCGTCCCAGGTGACCGAAGCGGCGACGTAGGCATCGACGTCGGCCAGGCAGGCCGCGCGCGCCGAGCGCGCCCCACGGCCCACATCCCGGTACCAGGCGACGGTCCGGTCGATCGCCTCGTCCAGGCGCCACGTCGGCCGCCAGCCGAGGGCCTCCTGCGCCTTGGCGATCGATAGGCGCAGCACCGCCGCCTCGGGCGGGTCGTCCGGCAGGCTGGCATCGATCCAGGTCCCGTCGCCCTGGCCGGCCAGAAAGCGCTCGACGACGGTCTGCACCGTGGCGTCGTCGCGCGGGTCCGGCCCGAAGTTCCAGGCTCCGGACGTCGCAGCCGCATCCGGGCCTAGCAGTCGTGACGCCAGCGTCAGATAGCCGTCCAGCGGTTCGAGCACATGCTGCCATGGGCGGACGGCCGTCGGGTGACGTAGCCGGATGGGCCGACCCGTCCCGAGGGCGCGGACGGCATCGGCGATGAGACCGTCCGCGGTCCAGTCGCCGCCGCCGATGACGTTCCCGGCACGCGCCGTGGCGAGCGCGACGCCATGGCGGGCCAGCGCGTCAGGCGGGAAGAACGAGGCCCGATACGACGCGGTGACGAGCTCCGTGCCGGCCTTGCTGGCGCTGTAGGGGTCGTGCCCGCCCAGCGGGTCACCCTCTTCGAACGGCCGGCCCGAGCCGTCGTTGTCGTAGCACTTGTCGCTCGTGACGACCACGACCGCGACGGGCCTGCCGATCGCCCGGATCGCGTCGAGCAGCACGGCCGTGCCCATGACATTGACCGAGAAGGTCTCGCTTGGTTCGGCGTAGCTCTCGAGAACGACACTTTGGGCGGCCAGGTGAAAGATGACGTCCGGACGGCTCGCCCGGAGCGCGGCCTCGAGCGATGCCCGGTCCCGCAGGTCGGCACGATGATCCGCGGCAAGAACGCGAGCGACCTCGGCCAGCTCGAAGTTGCTGGGGCTCGTGGGGGGGTCTAGCGCGTACCCTGTGACGTGCGCCCCGAGGGCATCCAGCCAGAGCGAGAGCCACGAGCCCTTGAACCCGGTGTGACCGGTCAGGAAGACGGACCGGCCGGCGAAGCTGGACCGGATCGCGTCATCCACGGGCGAGGATCGCGGCGCGGGGACCAGGAGACGGACAGGTCGGCATCGGCCGATTGTAGGAGGAGGACGGATGACCGCGATCGACGGGAATGTCGCAGCTGCGCGATGTCGCTCGTGCGGTCGCGCCCTCCACGATCGGCTCATCGACCTAGGACCGCAGCCGGATCCCGACCGGCTCCTCGATCCGGATGACGAGGCGGACGCCCCGACCGCCCCGATCGACCTGTGGTTGTGTGGGGCCTGCGGGCTCGTCCAACTCGTCGGCGCGCGGCCGGCCGGGCCGTACCCGCGCCACGGCCACTACGCCGGGGGATCGGCCGAGTCCGGCCCATGGCCGTACGCCCGGTTCCGCCCCGGTCTCGGTCGTGACCGGATCGTCGTCGACGTGGACGTTGCCGACGCTCGGACCGGGCGGGCCTTCGCAGCGGACGGGGTGACGGTCCACGGGTTCACCCGCCAGTCCGGCCTGCATGGCCCGGCCGACCCGTGGATCGAAGACCGACCGTTCGACGAGGACGCGGCCGACGCTCTGGCGGCTCGCGGTGGTCTGGCGGGGGTGGTGATCGCCAGCCATGCACTCCCGCACGCGGACGACCCCGAGGCCCTTGTCCGCTTGATCGCCCGCATCCTGGCTCCGGACGGCATCGTCGCCATCGAGTTCCACCACGTCCTCGGGCTCATCGAGGGCCAGTTCGACGTCCTCAGCCACGCCCACCGGAGCTACCTGTCGGTCCACGCCCTGGAGCGACTGCTGGCGCGCCACGGCTTGGTCATCGACGCGGCGGAGCAGGTCGACGCCTTCGGTGGCAGCGTTCGGGTCGTGGCCCGGCGAGCCGACGCCGCGTCTGCGTCGACCGACCTGCTGCTCGATGCCATCCGTCGCGCGGAGACATCGGCGCGGGTCGCCGAACCGGCCGGCTACGCTGCGATCACGGACCAGGTCACGCGGGCCTGCAGCGATCTCATCGCGTTCCTCGAGCATGCCCGGGAAGAGGATCGGCGGGTCGGCGGCTACGGTGCGCCGGCGCGCGGGACCGTGCTGCTGAACCTTGCCAGGGTCGATCAGACGCTCCTGCCCTTCACCGTCGACCGCGATCCCGCGAAGCACGGCCGGGCCATGCCCGGCAGCCGTATCCCCATCTATCCGGTGTCCAAGCTCGATGCGCGACGGCCGGACGATATCCTCGTCCTGCCATGGCCGCTCGCGGATGAGATCCAGCAGCAACTCGTCAACGCTCGCAACCGGGGCAGCCGGTTCGTGGTGGCGATGCCGGCCCTGAGGGTCCTGTGACGACACGGCGGACCGTGCTCGTGACCGGCGCCGGGAGCGGCATCGGGCGGGCCGTGGCCGTAGCCCTCGCCGACGTGGTCACGACAGTCATCGTTGTCGGGCGGCGGCAGGACGAGCTGCAGCTCACCGCGTCCGCCGTCGAGACGGCCGACGGCCGTGCTGAGGTGATCGCCACGGACCTGGCCGACGATGTGGCCATCGCCGCGCTGATCGGCTCGGCCGGAGTGATCGGTGTCGGACGGCTCGACATCCTCGTCCATTGCGCGGCCCGGAACCTGACGGCGCCGGTCGGGCGAACGACACCGGCGGAGCTCGACGCGATCCTGCGAATCAACCTCCGTGCACCGTTCGAGCTCACCCGGCTGGCCCTGCCGCTGCTGCTGGCAGCACGGGGCGACATCGTGTTCATGAACTCGTCGGCGGCTCGGACGGCACCCGCGTCGACCGCGGCCTACGCCGCCAGCAAGGCGGGCCTGCGGGCCTTCGCGGACAGTCTTCGGGCGGAGGTCAATGCCGACGGCATCCGTGTCCTGTCGGTCTTCCCGGGACGAACCGCGACGCCGATGCAGGCGGCCATCTTCGAGACCGAGGGCAAGACCTGGCGACCGGAGCTGCTCCTGCAACCCGCCGATGTCGCCTCGGCCGTGGTCGCCGCCCTGGCGCTCCCGCGCACCGCGGAAATGACTGAGTTGCACCTCCGGCCGGCGATCAAGAGCCCCTAGCGCGCCTCAGTCGTTCGGTGGGCTGGTATGTTGGCGGCCAGGACCGAGACCGCGTGCCGGGGATGGCTGGTATGCGCCAACGATCCGTGCCCGCCTGACTGAGGGACCATGCCGCATACCTGCCGCTTCTGCGCCGCCCCGCTGGATCACCTGGTGGTCGACCTCGGGGTGAGCCCGTTGTGCGAGAGCGTCCTGCTGGCCGACGACCTCGACCGGATGGAGCCCTTCTACCCGTTGCGGGCGATGGTCTGTGACCGCTGCTTCCTGGTCCAGCTGCCCGCCTACGTCACGCCGGATGTGATCTTCACCGAGTACGCCTACTTCTCGTCCTTCTCGGACTCCTGGCTGGAGCATGCGCGACGCTACGCGGAGCGGATGCAGCGAGAGCTCGGCCTCGGTCCGTCGAACCTCGTCGTCGAGCTGGGCAGCAACGACGGCTACTTGTTGCGGAACTTCGTCGAGGCCGGCATCCCTGTCCTCGGCATCGAACCGGCTCAGAACGTCGCTCGGATCGCCGAAGCCGCCGGTGTCGCGACCCTGCCCCGATTCTTCACGCACGCGCTGGCGCGGGAGCTCCGTGCCGCCGGGCGCCAGGCAGATCTCATCGCCTGCAACAACACCCTGGCCCAGATGCCCGACCTCAACGATGTCGTGGCGGGCATGGCCGAGCTGCTGGCATCCGACGGGCTCATCACCATCGAGGTCCCGCACCTCCTTCGCCTGCTCGAGGACAACCAATTCGACACCATCTACCACGAGCATTTCTCCTACTTCTCGCTGGCCACCCTGCAGCGGATCATGGCCGCCCACGGTCTGAGCGTGGTCGATGTCGACGAGCTGGCCAGCCATGGTGGCTCCCTGCGCGTCCATGTCCGCCACGCCGACGCCGCCTCGGTCCGGCCGGCCGTCCCGGCGCTCATCGCCCGCGAGCACGACGCCGGTCTCGAGGACGTGGCCACCTATGCCGGCTTCGGGGAGCGAGTCGCCGGTCTGAAGCGCGATATCCTGGCGCAGCTCATCGCTTGGCGATCGGCCGGCAAGACGGTCGTCGGCTACGGCGCGCCGGGCAAGGCCAACACCCTGCTCAACTACTGCGGGATCGGCCCGTACCTCCTCGCCTTCACCGTCGACCGCAACCCGTATAAGCACGGCCGATTCACCCCCGGGATGCGCATCCCGATCCACCCACCCGAGCTCATCGACGAGGTCCGGCCCGACATCGTCTGGATCCTGCCGTGGAACCTCGAGCGCGAGATCGCCGAGCAGCTCGCGCACATCGCGGCGTGGGGCGGTCGCCTGTTCGTGGCCATCCCGGAGCCGCATCTGCTGGAGCCCGGACGGCCGGCCGAGCACGCCCCGTCGACGGTCGTCGGGTCGTGAAAGTCGTCCTGTTCTGCGGCGGCAAGGGGCTTCGCCTGCGGGATTACGCCGACACCCTGCCGAAGCCGATGGTGCCCATCGGACCACGCCCGATCTTGTGGCACATCATGCGGTACTACGCGCACTTCGGGTACAACGACTTCCTGCTGTGCCTGGGCTACAAGGCCGACGCGATCAAGGACTACTTCCTGCGCTATAACGAGGCATTGTCCAACGACTTCGTGCTGTCCGAAGGCGGGCGCTCGGTCGAGCTGATGCAGACCGACATCCAGGACTGGCGGATCACGTTCGTTGACACTGGGCTCGCCGCGTCGGTGGGGGAGCGCCTGCGCGCCGTCCGGCACCACCTGCAGGACGAGGAGCTGTTCCTGGCGAACTACGCCGATGTGCTGACTGATGCCCGCATGGACGAGCTCGTCGCCGACTTCCGGGAGCGGGACCAGGTGGCCGGCTTCCTCTCGGTCCGGCCCCGCTACACGTTCCACGTGGTCGACAGCGACATCGACGGCCGCGTGTCGGGGATCCACAACGTCGATGAGTCCGAGCTTTGGATCAACGGCGGCCACTTCATCCTGCGGCCGACGATCTTCGACTATATGGAGCCCGGCGACGAGCTTGTCGAGCGCCCGTTCGAGCGCCTCATCGCCGCCGACCGCCTGATGACCTATCGCCACGAGGGGTTCTGGGCGCCGATGGACACACTCAAGGACATGCAGACGCTCGAGGAGCTGTACCAGGGTGGTGAGCCGCCCTGGGTCCTGTGGCGGTCGGCCGGCGTGAAGACCTGATGGGCTTCGGCAGTCGATGCGTCGGCTGAGCCCCTGGGCCGACGGGCAGCCGCTGGAGCTGTTGCTCATCGGGGCCCATGCCGACGATATCGAGATCGGCTGTGGCGCGACCGTCCTGCACTGGGCGCGCGAGGGCCGCATCGCGAAAGCGACGTGGGTCGTCCTGAGTGGCTCGGCCGAGCGCGCCAACGAGGCCAGGACGGCCGCGGCCGCCTTCCTCGGCGAGGTCTCCGACGTCGATATCCGAGTCGAAGCCTTCCGCGATGGCTACTTTCCGCACGCCGGAGCGCCACTCAAGGAGTACTTCGAGACGGTCAAGGCGTCGGTCGCGCCGGACATCATCCTGACGCACGACCGCGACGACCTGCACCAGGATCACCGACTCGTGGGCGAGCTCGCGTGGCAGACGTTTCGCGACCATCTGATCATGGAGTTCGAGGTCCCGAAGTTCGACGGCGACCTCGGCCGGCCGAACCTGTACGTGGACGTGCCGGACTGGGCGGCGCGCGCCAAGGCGGACCTGCTCGTCGCTTCGTATCCGTCACAGCGCGACCGGCACTGGTTCAGTCCGGAGACGTTCCTCGGGCTGGCTCGCGTCCGTGGCGTCGAGTGCCGCGCGAGGAGCGGTCTCGCGGAGGGGTTCCGTACCCGGAAGTCCGTCCTGGCATGACACCCGCGCGGGCTGCGGCCCGCCCGGAGCGACGTACGGTCGCGATCCTCCGATGAATGGCGTGATCTGGTTCTGGCCGGGGGTCATCGTGGCCATCCCGGTCGCGGCCCTGTTGACGGGCCCGGTCGCGCGGGCCTTGAGGACGACCCCGTGGCTCGCCGGGCTGCTCCTGATATCGACCGGCGTCATCGTCGCCGCGACGCTCACGCCCATCCATTCCCGCCTCGCGATCGACCCGTCGATCGCTCGAGCGTGCGACCTGTCCCGCCGGTGGTTCGCCTCGCCAAGCGACCTCACAGGCATCAATGACATAGCCTGAACATCGCGCTGTTCATCCCGCTCGGGGTTGCCATCGCCTGGCTTCCGGCTTCACGCGGCAGGCTCGCGGTCGCCGTCGTGGCCGTGGCGGCGCCGTTCCTCATCGAGACCGTCCAATACCTCGTCCCCATCCTTGGCCGGGGCTGCCAGAGCGGCGACGTCATCGATGACCTGACAGGCCTCGCGCTCGGTCTCGCGGTCGGTCTGGCGGTGGGGTCCGTCGCCGGTCGACTGACGCCCCGATCGGGCCGCCGAACGGGCTGACCCGGTCGTCGGCGCGCCTCCTCAAGACCGGGCCGACCGCGGGTTGTCCACCCGCACCGTCATGTGTATTCGCGCACCGGCGGGTGCGTCCACGCACCGTTCTCGGCCGCCGCTCGGCACGTGGGTCCCCCTCCCCTTTTGCAGCCAGCCGAACCAGACCCCCTTGGACCTATCCGGCGGCTGCAGACCTAGGCAGTCCGTTTGGGCTAGGACGTGGGGCGCGCGCAGGGACCATCGCCCCATATCCCCGAGATGGTGCCTCGGGGCACAATCCTGGCAAGTCCGCGAGATTCGTAGATCGAGGGGCCACGAAACCGCACACCCGTCGCGAGGCGGGGCCGCAAAGCCACGGGACTGGAAGCCAGTCAGCCGGGTTGCCGAAGGAGCACCGATCGAATGTTTTGGAATGGATCGCGCTGGATCGATGAGCGGGCCGCTCCTCCCCCCGCTCCCAAGCCCAGCCACCGCAGGCTCCGTGACTGGGTCGCCACCGGGACCATGGGTTTCGCCCTCATCGCCCTGATCCTCCCCGTGTTCGGCGGGTCGGCAAGCGCCGGCCAGCTCCCGACCATGATCAAGCCGTTCGTGGCCGGGTATGCAGCCACGGCCGTCCAGGAATCGGCGGCGCGGATCCACTACAAGGGCACCTGGGTCGGCGTCCGGTACCCGAGCTACGCCGGGGGCCGCGGCCTCGCCGCCACCAAGACTGGCGCCACCGCCAAGATGTCGTTCGACGGGACCGGCATCGCCTGGCTGGGGCCGGTCGGACCGACCCGCGGCAGGGCCAAGGTCTATATCGACGGCAAGCTCGCGAAAACGGTTGACACCTACGCCAAGCGATATGACCCGACCAACGTCCTGTTCAAGGCGGCGTTCTCCAAGACCGGCCATCACACGATCACGATCGCCGTCGTCGGGACGGCCGGCCATCCCACGGTGGCGATCGATCAGCTGGTCATCCGTGGCCGCGCCACGACGACCGACGCGGCGCTGGTCAAGGGCGCCCGCCCGCGACCGCTGAAGCCGAGCCCGACCCCAGGCCCTGTGTCCACCGCGGCTCCCTCCGCGGCCGCCAGCCCCACCCCCACCGCCGATCCTACCGCGGCCCCGATCACCGCTCCGACCGCAGCCCCGACGGCGACCCCGTCGGCCAGCGCAACGACGGCCACGATCACCAACGTGACCGCAGCCGGGATGACCACCGACGGCGTCACGATCAGCTGGACCGTCAGTGAGGTCGCCACTGGCCAGATCGATTTCGGCACCACGACGTCATACGGTCAGCAGTCGGTCGCCGAGAAGACCCTCGACTACAGCTCCCACGTCCAGACCATCAGCAGCCTGACGCCGGGGACCGCATACCACTACCGCGTTCGATCGACGACCGCGGGCGGCCAGGCCCTGGTCTCGGGCGACCATAGCTTCACCACCGCCGGCTCGACGACGACGCCGTCGCCGACTACTACCGCGACCGCCGCTCCCACGGCCGCTCCCACCGCGGTTCCCACGGCCGCCGCGACCGCAACGCCCACGCCAAGGCCGACCGCCACCCCTGCTCCGACCATTACCCCCGTCACGACCGGCACGGTGACTGTGCCGTCGTCGATCGACGCGACCGGGGCGAGTGACGCGTCGGCGCCGCTGGCGACGTTCCTGCGCTCGGTGCCCGATGGTTCGACCGTCGCCTTTCGGGCGGCTGGGA
>JBBRXB010000025.1:0-16958 GCA_038248915.1 Candidatus Limnocylindrales bacterium
GAAGCTCGGGCGGCAATGGTCAAACCGTCGCATCCACGCGGCCTTCCCGGGCCCGCACCGAGGGGCGGCCGGCCAGCACTCTGGCCTGGAGGCGCACGGTCATTCGAGCAGCGTCCCAGATTCGGGCCGGCGAGAACCGCAAGCCCGGCTCTAACACGACCCGGCGCTTCAGCTCACGTTCGATCGCGCCGTTCGGCGTGTTCATCGATCTCGGCGGCATCGATGGCCTGGTCCACAAGAGCGAGCTGTCGTGGAACAAGGTCAACAACCCCGAGTCCGGCTACCACGTCGGCGAGGAGGTCGAGGCCGAGGTCATCGATATCAACCACGAGCGTGGCCGGATCAGCCTGTCGATCCGCCGCCTGCAGCCCGACCCGTGGCATTCCACCGTCGCGGACTTCAAGGTCGGCGACATCATCGACGGGACGGTCACCAAGCTCGTCAACTTCGGTGCCTTCGTCCGCGTCCGTGACGGGCTCGAGGGTCTGATCCACATCAGCGAGCTGTCCCACCAGCGCGTCGCCCACCCGGGCGATGTCGTCCACGAGGGACAGCAGCTCAAGCTCAAGATCATCTCGCTCGACTCCGAGCGCCATCGCCTCGGCCTCAGCCTGAAGCAGGCCGAGGAGCCGCCGGCTCGGCCGGCCGTCGAGGCCGGTGCTCCGGGTGTCCCGAGTGCACCCGGCGCTCCGCGCGCCGAGCGTCGACCGCGCCCGGAGCGCAGCTACTCGATGTCCGACGCCGTCCAGGAACCCGAAGGTGGCATCGACAACACCCTCGCGTCCGCGTTCGCCCAGGTCCGCCAGCAGCTGGCTGCGGCCGAGGTCGATGAGGTCGTCGAGACCGTCGCCGAGGACGAGGCCATCGAGGAGGCCTTCGCCGCCGACAAGATCGATGAGGTCGTCGAGACGGTCGCCGAGGACGAGGCCATCGAGGAGGCCTTCGCCGCGGACAAGATCGAAGGCGTCGTCGAGACGGTCGCCGAGGACGAGTCGGTTGAGGAGGAGGCCGCGGCCGAGTCGATCGAGACGATCGTCGAGACCGTCGCCGAGGACGAGGCCATCGAGGACGCGTTCGCGGCTCAGAAGGTCGACGCCATCATCGAGACGGTCGCCGCCGACGAGGCGTCGCTCGAGACGGCCGCCGCAGCCGAGGTCGACCGCCTGGCCGATGCGGCCGCGGCCAACGAGGCCAACGCCCCGGCTGCCGATGCCGACGCGGCCGACGTCATCGAGACCGTCGGCGTCCTCGAGGACGCCGAGGAGGAGGCCGCCGCGGCGCAGATCGAGACGATCCTCAAGGACGTCGCCGAGGACCACGAGGCCGAGGAGACCGCCGCCGCCGAGACCGTCGAGACGATCGCCGGCAACGTCGCTGAGGATGAGGCCATCGAGGAGGCCTTCGCGGCCGACAAGATCGAAGGCGTCGTCGAGACCGTGGCCGAGGATGAAGCCGCCGAGGACGCCATCGCTGCCGAGACCGTCGAGACCGTGGTCGACACCGTCGCCGCGGACGAGGCTGCCGAGGAGACGGCTGCCGAGGAGACGATCGAGACGATCGCCGAAAGGACGATGGAGGCCAACACCGAGGGCTGACCCGCCTCCGCGGCCACCGACGACCCGCCGGACCCCGGCGGGTCGTTTCGATTCCTTAGCCTGGCGGGATGCATCCGGACGCCCGGTTCCGACGTTGGTATGGGTAGGCAGGAGGTACGTGTGTCCCGGCGTGCATGGGGTGGACGTCGTGCTAGCATGGCCGGAGCGTCACCCCGTTGACGCTCGGGAAGGGAACAGGCGTTCGACTCGATGGATCGCTTCGACAAATTCACGGACCGGGCGCGCAAAGTCCTGACCCTGGCGCAGGACGAGGCGCAGCGGTTCAACCACAACTACATCGGCACCGAGCATCTGCTGCTCGGCCTCGTCCGCGAGGGCGAGGGTGTCGCGGCGCGCGTCCTCGAGAACATGAACGTCGAGCTGCCCAAGGTCCGGACGGCGGTCGAATTCATCATCGGACGTGGCGACCGGCCAGTCGTCGGCGAGGTGGGCCTCACGCCGCGAGCCAAGCGGGTCATCGAGCTGGCCATCGACGAAGCGCGTCGCCTGGGCCACAACTACATCGGCACGGAGCACCTGCTCCTCGGCCTCGTCCGCGAGGGCGAGGGGATCGCCGCCGGTGTCCTCGAGTCACTCGGGGTCAACCTCGACAAGGTCCGCCACGAGGTCATCCGGGTCCTGTCGCAGAGCTCGTCCGCCGGCCCGACACCGGAGACGAAGCGCGCCAGCAAGACGCCGACCGTCGACCAGCTCGGCATCAATCTCACCGACGCGGCCCGTGCAGGAAAGCTGGATCCCGTCATCGGCAGAGAGAAGGAGATCGAGCGGGTCATCCAGATCCTCTCGAGACGCACCAAGAACAATCCCGCTCTGATCGGTGAGCCGGGCGTCGGCAAGACCGCCATCGCGGAGGGGCTGGCGCATCGGATCGTGGCCGGCGACGTGCCGGAGACCCTGCTCAACAAGCGCGTCCTGACCCTCGACATCGGGTCGCTGGTGGCCGGCACGAAGTACCGCGGCGAGTTCGAGGAGCGGCTCAAGAAGATCATCGAGGAGCTGCGCAACACCAACGACGCGGTCCTGTTCATCGACGAGCTCCACACGCTCGTCGGCGCCGGCGCGGCGGAGGGCGCGATCGACGCGGCCAACATCCTGAAGCCGCCGCTCGCCCGCGGCGAGCTCCAGTGCATCGGCGCCACGACGCTCGACGAATACCGCAAGTACATCGAGCGCGACGCCGCGCTTGAACGCCGCTTCCAGCCGGTCATGGTCGAGGAGCCGACGCTGGAGCAATCGATCGACATCCTGATGGGCATCCGCGAGCGCTACGAGCAGCACCACAAGGTCACGATCACCGATGCGGCGGTCAAGGCCGCAGTCGACCTGTCGATCCGGTACATCGTCGACCGGCATCTGCCGGACAAGGCCATCGATCTGATCGACGAGGCCGCATCGCGCGTTCGCCTCCGCCACGCTTCGGCGCCGCCGGCCCTGCGCGAGGCGCAGAAGGAACTTGATCGCATCACCAAGGAGAAGGACGCGGCGATCAACAACCAGGAGTACGAGGAAGCGGCCACTCTCCGGGAGGCTGAGGCGACCGCCCGCGAGAGCGTCGACGCCCAGCGCGCCGAGTGGCAGTCGCAGGTGTCGGGCGACCAGCCGACCGTCGGCGAAGAGGAGATCGCCCAGGTCGTGGCGATGTGGACGGGAATCCCCGTCACCCGCATCGCCCAGGAGGAATCGGAGCGCCTGCTCAAGATGGAGGAGTCGCTGCACGCTCGCGTCATCGGCCAGGAGGAGGCCATCGGGATCGTCTCGAAGGCCGTCCGTCGCGCACGCGCCGGCCTCAAGGACCCGAAGCGGCCGATCGGCTCGTTCATCTTCCTGGGACCGACCGGAGTCGGGAAGACCGAGCTCGCCAAGGCGCTCGCGGAGTTCATGTTCGGCAGCGAGGACGCGCTCATCAAGATCGACATGAGCGAATTCATGGAACGCCACAACGTCAGCCGCCTGGTCGGGGCGCCTCCCGGTTACGTCGGGTTCGACGAGGGCGGGCAGCTGACCGAGGCGGTCCGCCGCAAGAACTACTGCGTCATCCTGCTCGACGAGGTCGAGAAGGCCCACCCGGAGGTCTTCAACATCCTCCTCCAGATCCTGGAGGACGGGCACCTGTCGGACGCCAAGGGCCGCCGGGTCGACTTCCGCAACGCGATCATCATCATGACCTCCAACCTCGGCGCCAAGCAGCTCCAGACGAACTCCAGCCTGGGCTTCCGGGCGATGGGCTCGACCGACGCCAACCGCGCCGAGAGCTCCCACGAGCTGATGAAGGAGAAGGTCGCTGCCGAGCTGAAGCAGAACTTCCGGCCGGAGTTCCTCAACCGGATCGATGCGACGGTCGTGTTCCGGTCGCTGACGGTCGAGGAGATCGCCCAGATCGTCGACCTGATGCTCGCCCGCGTGCGCGACCAACTCCGAGCCCAGCAGATGCAGCTCGAGGTCACAGAGGCGGCCAAGGAGCACATCATCAAGCTCGGCTACGACGTCGCCTACGGCGCGCGACCGCTGCGACGGGTCATCCAGAACATGATCGAGGACGTCCTCGCCGAACACCTCCTGCTCGGCAAGTACGAGCCCGGGTCCACCATCGTCGTGGACAAGGATCCCGAGGCGGGCCTGGACATCCACCTCGCGGAACCGCGTACCCCGGTCGAGGCGCGGTGACCCGCGCGGTCCGACCGGCGGCCTAGCGATGGCGCGGCCGAAGAGCCGCTTCATCTGCCAGTCCTGTGCGGAATCGTTCCTCCGCTGGGAAGGCCAGTGCCCCGCGTGTGGCCAGTGGAACACGCTGGTCGAGACGGTCGTTCGCGAACCCACCCGCTCCGAGCGTGCCGTCGCGCGCGGGGCATCCGTCGGGTCCGCGGCACCGGCCGGGCTGGCGGCCATCGCCGACGCCGACCTGCCACGCCTGCCGTTCGGGATCGCCGAGCTCGATCGCGTCCTGGGTGGCGGGCTCGTCCCGGGCTCGCTGGTGCTGGTCGGCGGCGAACCGGGGATCGGCAAGTCGACGTTGCTGCTCCAGGCGGCCGCCGGCATGACCCGGAACCCGGCTGGCGCCGTCCCGGTCCTGTATGCGACGGGTGAGGAGTCGCCCGGGCAGGTCCGCCTGCGCGCCGCGCGCCTGGGGCTCCTGGCCGGACCCTCGGCCGGTGCCATCCGCGTCCTGGCCGAGCACGACATCGGGCGGATCGTGGAGCATGCCCGCGCCGAGCGGCCCGGGCTGGTCATCGTCGATTCGATCCAGACCGCCACCATCGACGATCTCGACGGCGCCGCCGGCAGCGTCGGTCAGGTCCGAGAATCTACCCTCCGGCTGATGGACCTCGCCAAGGGCGACGGGATCGCCGTCATCCTCGTCGGGCACGTGACCAAGGACGGCTCGATCGCCGGACCGAAGACCCTCGAGCACCTCGTGGACGCGGTCGTCAGCCTCGAAGGTGAGCGCTACGCCGTGCTCCGCCTCCTGCGCGCCACCAAGAACCGGTTCGGCTCGACCGACGAGGTCGGCGTGTTCGAGATGGCCGAGACCGGCCTGCTCGAGGTCGCCGATCCGGCGCGCGCGTTCCTGGCCGACCACGGCGGCTCGGCGCCGGGGAGCGTCGTCGCCCCGACGCTCGAGGGCAGCCGGCCACTGCTCGTCGAGGTCCAGGCCCTGGTCGATCCGACCGGTTATGGCACGCCGACCCGCCGGGCCAGCGGCATCGACGGCAACCGCCTCAGCCTGCTCATCGCGGTGCTCAGCCGCCGGGCCGGGATCGCCCTCGGCAGCCACGACGTCTACGCCAATCTGGCGGGTGGGCTGTCCGTCGCCGAGCCCGCGCTGGACCTGCCCCTGGTCCTCGCCCTCGCCTCATCCGCCCGCGACCGGGCCATCGCACCCGGGACCGTGGCGATCGGCGAGGTCGGTCTGCTCGGGGAGCTGCGGAGCGTCGTCGGGCTGGAGCGACGGCTGCGCGAGGCTGCCCGCCTGGGGTTCGATCGGGCGATCGTCCCGGGAGGGTCGGCAGGGGCCCTGGCGATCCGCGTGGACGGCATGGCCATCGTCTTCGCCACGAGCCTGCGGGACGCCATCGAGACCGCCCTGACGGACCGCCCACCGACTCGTGGCGATGCGGTCCCGGCGATGCTAGGCTGACCGTCCGGCCAGTCGCTTGCGACCACGGGACGCCGGCTCTGCCGAAGGGAACAGCTTGATCCGCTACATCCGAGCACTTGGGGCTGCCCTCGGAGGCGCCATCGGGCTGGTCCTTGCCGGATCGGGCGGCGGGCTGTTCGATGGCCGGGAATATGAAGGCGCACTCCTGGCCGCCTGGGTCATCGCGTGGGTCGTCGTCGGGTTCGCGATCCTGCCGTACCTCACGGTCGTCCCCGCCATCTGGCTGGTCCGCCGGGTCGAGGAGCTGTCCACCGCCGAATTCGTGGCCGCGGTCATCGGTCTCCTGCTCGGGCTGTTGATGGGCCTCCTCCTCGGGTTCCCGCTGTCCAGCCTGCCCCAGCCGTGGGCCACGCTGCTGCCGCTCGGCGTGTCGATCTTCCTGGGCCTCGGGATGCTGGGCCTGACGGTCGCCAAGCGGAAGGATCTGCTCATCGCGGCCGAGGCGGTCGGGATCTTCCGACCCCCGGCTGCCGAGCGCGCCGTCGGGTCGTCCCGGGGCGAGCCCCGGATCGTCGTCGACACCAGCGCCATCATCGATGGCCGGATCGCCGAGATCGTCGAATCCGGGTTCATCTACGGGACGCTCGTCATCCCGCGCTTCGTGCTCGACGAGCTGCAGCACATCGCCGACAGCTCGGACGCGCTGCGACGCAACCGCGGCCGGCGCGGCCTGGACATCCTCAACCGGATGCAGAAGGAGCCCGGCACGCCGGTCGAGATCGTCGAGGACGACATCCCCGACGTCGTCGAGGTCGACGCCAAGCTGGTCGCCCTCGCCCTCGCCCGGAGCCGCGTCATCCTGACCAATGACTTCAACCTCAACCGGGTCGCCGAGCTCCAGGGCGTGCGAGTGATGAACATCAACTCGCTCGCCAACGCGGTCAAGCCGGCGGTCCTGCCCGGCGAGGAGCTTCGGGTCCGGGTCATCCAGGAGGGCAAGGAGGCCGGGCAGGGCGTCGGCTTCCTCGACGACGGAACGATGATCGTCATCGAGGGCGGCGCCCGCCATATCGACAAGGAGCTGGACGTGTCGGTCACGCGTGTCCTCCAGACCGTGGCCGGCCGCATGATCTTCGCCCAGCCACGGCTCGAGTGAGTCACGCGGGCGCGCTGAGCGCGGACATGGTCGTCGTCGCCGCCGGGCAGTCGACCCGGATGGACGGTATGGACAAACTGGCGACGGAGGTCGCCGGTCGGCCGTTACTGGCGTGGACGTTGCGTGCGGTCGCCGAGGCTCGGTCAGTCGAGCGGATCGTGATCGTCGCCGCCGCCGACCGTGTCGCGACCATCAGCGCGATGGCCTGGTTGCCGGGCAAGGTCGTCGACGTGGTGGCCGGTGGCGACCGACGCCAGGAGTCCGTCCATGCCGGCTTCGTCGCATTCGACCGCTTGCTGTCGGACGAGCAGGGAGTCGTCCTCGTCCATGACGCCGCACGACCGCTCGTCGACCCGTCGCTGATCGACGCCGTCGCTTCGGCGACAGCCGAGTACGGCGCGGCGATCCCGGTCGTTCCCGTAGTCGAGACTCTGAAACGGATCGACGGCGACCTCGTGGGGACGACCGTCGAGCGCAACGGACTGGGCGCCGCGCAGACGCCGCAGGGCGTCCGTCGGGACATCTTCCGCGCGGCATGGGCTCGCTACGCCGCGGACGGTCCACGGACCTTCACCGATGAGGCGGCCCTGCTCGAGGCCTGTGACCGCCCGGTCCGGGTAGTCGCTGGGGACGCCTCGAATCTCAAGGTCACCCGACCCGGGGACCTGGCGGGCGTTGCCGCGATGCTGACTGGCAGCGGACGCCGGCGGTCGGGGATCGGCCATGACAGTCACCCATTCGGGCCGGGTGAGCCGCTCATCCTCGGCGGCGTCGAGATCCCCGGCGCCCCGCGTCTTCTTGGTCATTCCGATGGCGACGCCGTCCTGCACGCGGTGGCCGACGCGTTGCTGGGTGCTGCCGGGCTCGGTGACCTCGGTCGACTGTTCCCGGCCGACGAGCGAACGCCGCGCGGCATCGCCGGTGCCAGCCTGATCGAGGAGGTGGTCCGCCGGCTCGCTGAACACGGCTGGCGAGCGACTGGCGTCGACCTGACCGTGATCGCGGCCCGACCGCGTCTCGAGCGATATCTCGACCTGATGCGGGCATCGATCGGGTCGATGCTTGGCCTGGACCCCGGCGCCGTCAACGTCAAGGCGTCGACCGGGAACCTCGATGGCCCCGAGGGAGCCGGTCGATCGGTTTCGGCCCTGGCGCTCGCGACCATCGAGGCGATCGAGCCATGATCCAGCTGCACGACACACTGTCCGGGCGGACCCGCCCGCTGGTCCCGCTCGAAGCCGGCCGGGTCGGGATCTATTCCTGTGGTCCGACGGTCTACGGGCCTGCGCACATCGGGAATTTCCGGACGTTCCTGACGGCCGATCTGCTGGTCCGCTACCTGCGCTGGCGCGGCCTGTCGGTCACCTGGGTCATGAATATCACCGACATCGACGACAAGATCATCCGCGGCGCGGCGGCGACCGACGAGACCATCGAAATCCTCGCCGAACGCTACATCGCGACGTTCCTGGCCGACGCTGCGACCCTGCGCATGACGGCGCCCGATGTACTGCCGAGGGCGACCCGGCACATCGACGAGATCGTCGCCCTCATCACCACGCTCCTGGAGCGAGGGTTCGCGTACCGCACCGACGACGGGTCGATCTTCTTCCGGATCGAGTCGTGGCCGGAATACGGTCGGCTGTCCCGACTCGACCCCGACGGGCTCAGGGTCGGCGAGCGCGTCGAGTCCGATGAGTATGGCAAGGACGACGTCCGTGACTTCGCGCTCTGGAAGGCCGCCAAGCCGGGAGAACCCTTCTGGGAGACCGCCATCGGCCCGGGTCGGCCCGGCTGGCACATAGAATGCTCGGCGATGAGCATGGCCCACCTCGGTCCGTCATTCGATATCCACACCGGTGGCGTGGACCTCATCTTTCCTCATCACGAGGATGAGATCGCCCAGAGCGAGGCCGCCACCGGGCAGACCTTCGTCGGGACGTGGTTGCACAGCGCCCATCTGCGGATGGCCGGCGCCAAGATGGCCAGGTCGACCGGCAACATCACGCGCATCGCGGACCTGGTCGCTCTCGGCGTCTCACCCCGAGCCCTCCGCCTGGCCCTCATGTCGGTCCACTACCGCGCTCCGCTGAACCATTCCGACGAGTCGCTGGCCGCCGCCGGCGCCGCGCTCGATCGGCTGGACACTATGGTCGTGGCATTGGAGGCCTATGCCCGGCCCGATGGCCCGGACGATCCGACGTTGCCGGAACGGTTGGCCGAGGCGAGGACCACGTTCATCGATGCGCTCGATGATGACCTGAACATCTCGGCCGCGTTGGCGGCCGTGTTCGATCTCGTTCGCGATCTCAACCGACGCATCGAACGGCGATCGCTGTCGGCGGCGGACACGCTGCGCGCGCTCGACGCGCTCGAAGACCTCGACCAGGTGCTCGGCGTCCTGCCGGCTCGGACAGCCGGTCTGGCGCCCGATCTGGAAGCTCTGCTGGTCGAGCGTCAGGCGGCTCGTGCCGCCCGCGACTATGCCCGGTCGGATCGGCTTCGCGATGCCCTGGCGGCGCGCGGGATCCTGGTCGAGGACAGCCGGGACGGTCAGCGCTGGCGCCGGATCGAGGAACCCGACCTTGCCTGACCGAGCGGATGGTCCTGACCGCGACTCGCGCCGACATCACAAGAACGCCAAGCCGGGACATCGGCCGGGCGGCAAGCGACCGGTGGGGCCTGGGGGACCGGCGGATCACCGTCCGCCTACGCGCGGTCCATGGATCCCTGATGGGCAAAGGCGTTCCAACGATCGACCGGGCCCCGCCGGAGATCCGCGTCGCCCACCCGAGCGGGATCGCTGGCGAGCGAACCCATCGGGACCGAAACGATCCTTCCGGCCGGATGACCGGCCCCGGCCGCCCGGTCCGCCGCATCCGCCCGGTCCGCCGCATCCGCCCGGTCCGCCCCATCCAGCCGCCACGTTCGGCCGGCCGACGCCATGGCCGAAGCAACGACCAGACCGGCGGCCAACACCGCCATATCCGCCCCGCTATGGACCCGGCGCCCCGCCGTGGCAGCGCCCGCATTCGGCACTGTCGCCGCCCGATCTCCTCGGACCGGATGAGTCGCTCATCGCCGGCCGACGGCCAGTCGAAGAGGTCTTCGCCGCGGGTCGGATGGTCCATCGACTTCTGGTCGTCCCGCAACGACGGCATGCTCTCGAGCAGCTCGTGCTGCACGCGACCCGGCTCCGGATCCCGATCATCGAGGTCGAGGGCGGGTCATTGACCGCCATCGCTGGATTCGACGGGCACCAGGGCGTGGCACTCGTCGTCGGGCCGCGGACCTTCGCGACGATCGACGACGTGCTGGCCCGCAGCGAGGCTCGCTCCGAACCACCGTTCGTCCTCGTGCTCGATTCACTGGAGGACCCACAGAACCTCGGGACGCTGCTGCGCAGTGCCGAGGCGGCCGGCGTCCATGGCGTGCTGTTCCCGACCCGTCGACAGGCACCCCTGTCACCGGCCGCGATCAAGGCGTCGGCGGGCGCCACCGAACATCTCCTTCTCTGCCCCGTCGATGACCTGCCGGGTGCCTTGGCCGACCTGCGCGCCCACGGGCTGCGGATCGCCGGTGCCGAGGCCGAGGCGCCATTGACCGCCCGACAGGCGGATCTGCGGGGACCACTGGTCATCGTCGTCGGCAGCGAGGGCCACGGTTTGGGCCCCACGGTCCGCCGCCGCTGCGACGTCCTGATGCGGATCCCGATGCGCGGCGCGATCGGCTCCCTCAATGCGGCCGTTGCCGGTTCGGTCCTCCTGTTCGAGGCCGTCGCCCAACGCGAACCCGCGCCGGACGAACCGTCGGCCGTCGCCTCCGAAGCGATCGTCTCGCCCGCCGTGTCGAAGCCTCCCGCGAAGACGGCCGGGACCAAGGCGGCCCGCAGGCCCAAGGCCCCGACCGCATCCGACCTCCTGCCCGGTGGACCACCACCAGCGATCGGGTCGTCAGAGCATGACGAGGGTTGAGCGACAAACGCCGCACGGGAACGCGACCGCCTATCCGGGGTGATGTTCGCCGCGACGTCGGTTCCATCGACGGTCACCTCGCCAGGGGCTCCCGTCATCGACCTGGTCGACCCGGCCGGCTCGATCTCGACGGCCGAGGCAGCGACGCACCTCGAAGACCGCGAGCAGGCGGGGCTCGCAGACATCGGCCCGGGCGCCATCGGACTCGCCGCCGCGATGGACGCGTCGACCGCTCACGTCCTGACCAGGGTGCGCGCCGGCGCCACGGCGGAGGCTCTGACTGGTCAGGACGCAGGGCTGGACCCATTCGCGCCGGAACCGGGGGTTCAACTCCTGGCTGGTCTTCGCGACGCTGATCTCCATGCTCGACGACTTGGCCCACGACCCTCGCTCGGCACCGTGGACGACGCTCCCGAGACGGTCGAGATCGCAGGCAATACAGGCACGATCACCTCGAGCTCGACACTCAGATCCTCGATCAGCGGCTCGCTCACTGATCGAACGGGACCGACAGTCGGCGCTGGTCCATTTCCGCGCGGTGGCAGCCGCCGTGGACGCCGATCAACGCCGACTTCGAAGAGGGTTCGCCGTCGTACCCGACGATATGGCCGCCAACGTGGCGCTCGCGGCCCAGACCTGCATCGCGGGGCTGTCGACCGAAGACTCGAGCGGCGACCCGGCGAACCCGCTGTTCGAGTTCGACCTGTCGGTGCCATTGAATTCGCGCCGTCCGCCGGGCGATTGACGACGCCGGCCGGCAGGTGCTGCCGATCGGCCGGTCCGAGGGGTTCGTGGTCGATCGTCCGGATCTACCGGAGACGATCCACCGCCTGCGCGCCTACGCGGTTGCCGGCGCAGAGCGAGCCCCGTCCCCCGACGACTGAGCGCGAGTCGTACCCCAGCGAGCGCTAGGTCTGATTCCGGACACGATGTTGACAAGCACGGTCATCAGCGACTGGCCGAACGGTCGGGGCCGCTTGTGGCGAGCGCGGGTCGAGGCAGGCCAGCGACGCCAACCTCGAGCGATCACTGCCTCGCGGGCGCGACCCTCATCTTCCGTGGATCATTCGCCGCGAAGCCGGCGTCTTCGGCGGCGACCCAGACTGTGTGCGCCCGGGCGTGGGCAGTCATCTCGAGCGACCCGTCATCGGTGACCCACCAGGCTGCCAGTCCCCGGGCGCGCGCTTCCCCGGCAATAGCGGCGAGACCGCCCAGGAAAAGTACCTTCGACAAGACCTCGGCCCAGGCCGGATCCGGTTCGGCAACCGTCACCGCGAGCAGGCCTCCGTGGGCGGGCTCGCCGGTCAACGGGTCGATGAGGTGATGGACCATCCGACCTTCGAGCGTCCACTGATGGAGCCGCACGGACGATGTGGCGATCGCGCCGTCCTCCGCTTCGATGACGGCGAGGTGGTCCGTCTTGTCGGTCGGATCCTCCACGCCGATAAGCCACGGCCCGCCGGAGGGATCACGACCGCGCACCACGAGATCACCACCGGCCTCGAGGAGAAACGCCGGCGTGGCGTTCGCGACAAGTTCCGCCGCCGACCAGCGGAGCGCAAGGCCCTTGCCGATCCCTCCGAGGTCGACTGGCCGGGCGAGACATACGCCATCCCGTCCGATGCGCTCAACAACCCGATGGATATCGGGGTGGAACGCCGTCGCTGGTCGCCAGCGACCATCGACCTGAGGGAGGTCAGCCCCGCGATAGCCCAGGCGATCAAGATCGCCAAGGATCCATGGGTCGAACCGGCCCCCACTGAGTCGGTGCGCCCGATCGGCCGCCACGAGTGCCCGCCGCAGGCGATCGGAGACTTGCCGCACCGCGCCCGACCCGGCGAGGCGATTCAGGGCAGTCAGCTCGCCCGACTCCCGGAATCGCGACATCGCCTGCTCCGAGATCTCGAATGATCGGACAACGGATGCCCATGCCCTCGATCTGAGGCGCGGGCGCTGCTCGCCCGGACGGCCGAACGTCAGTCGCAACGGCGAGCCCATCGCCCGCGCCTCGAAGGCCGTTGACTCGATCGGTCCTGATCGATCGAGCGTTGGTTCGATCGTCATCGGGTCGCGATCAGCCGCCCGATGCGCCCGTCGACCCACGCACGCGCGGCTTCGCAACCGTCGTCACGACGACGCGGGTCACGGGAGGAAGCGACACGCGCTTCGGCAACGCTCGCACCGCGCTGGTGACCTTGCCCATCTGGGCCGTGTGACTGGCAAGGGCCTCGTCGAGTGTCGAAAGGTCGTTCACGACGGCCTCGTAGCGTGCGGCGACGGAGTTGAACGCGCGGGTTGACCGATCAAGCTCGGACTGCAACTTGTCATGGCCGGCCCTGATTCGCTCCGCGGCCCCTTCCGAGGGGGCCAGTTGATCCATGACCGCCCGGTCGGCGCCCGACTGCAGCCCCGTGATCCCGGCGAGGCTCACCGCATAGACTGCCGCCGACGTTCCGAAAAAGACCGCCAGGTGGAGCGGGAACCGTCGGTCAGTCATGACCACGCTCATGATCGTCGTCTCCACCATCGTGGCGAAGCGGCGTTGACGTGGCGCCCGCCACGGTTCGAACGGTCTTGGTGACGACCGTGGTCCCCTTCGCCTGTCGAATCGACTTCATCAGCGCGGCCAGTCTCGCCTTCGCGTGCCGTAGGTCTTGCTGGAGCGCCGCCGCGTTATCGGCATCGGAGACGATCTGGGCCTGCGCGGCAGCGAGCGCGGAGGATAGTTGGTCGGCGTTGGTCGTGAGCCCCGAGAGGTGGTTCTGCAGATCCGCGGAACGCGCCTGCTCATCGACCAGCTTGTTCTCGATCGATGTCGCCGAGACCGGCGCCGTGGTCAAGGGCGCGGCGTCGACGACCCACGCGGCTGCGGACTGGATGACCGCGAAACCGAGGACGAGGGCTGTGACCGTGCCACCAAAGGTCAGGATCCGCCGGATGGGGAGCGAGTTGATATTCATCGAGAATGAACCTCCGTGGGGGATGTGGAGCGAGCCGTCTCAAATGTTGGACGACCCTGACGTGATGCCCAATAGCGGTAGGCACCGGCGATGACGACGGCCACGCCGGTGGCGATGTAGAGAGCTCGGAGCGCATCCGAGTCGGTCCCCGAAAGGATCCCGTGGACCCAGGCGAGGGCGAAGATGACGATCGACAGGCGGTGGATCGACAGCCAGACGCCGGCAGGAAAAAGCCGCGTGTAGCGCGCAGTGATGGCCGTGATCAGGAACGCGTACAGGGCGAGCGTGCCGAGTGCCACCGGTATCGACCGATATTCCGACAATCCGGGGATGAACGAACCAGCCGCTCCGACGCCGGCATACGGGTCGAGGATGATGCTGACGATGTGGACGGCAAGGAAGGCGATGACGAAGACCCAGATGTGGTTGTGCCACGGGAAGATGGTCTTTGAGAATCGCCAAGTGGACTTGTTCGTCGGATGGGACAGGACGAGTCCGACACCGATCTGAAAGGTAAGGAGGAGCAGCGTCACGATCCCCGTGGCCCGTGCCGCGAGCCAGATCCGGACCTGTGCCTGCCGCTCTGAGGTCGCTGGCGCAATCTGGTCGGTCGCGTAGATCACGATCAGTGTGACGATCGCGGCGAGGATCAGGGTCGCCCGACCGGACAACCGGAACGACGATCGGGATCGGGTGGCCGCCACCTGGGCCCTCTCCGGGCCGGTCGCCCGAACACGGTCAGCAACGGCTGTTGGTTCCACGGCGTGGTCGATGGTCAAAGCGGGACCCCCGAACTCGTATCGGGCCGACATCCATCGTGTCGAGCCGTACTTCACTGAGTCGACCCGCACCGAAAAGGTTTCGTGGATGCACTCAGAGGTGCGGCTCCGCCCGCCCCGGCTGCGGCGCCGCCTTCGTCATCGCCGGGTTCTGGCGCTCACCGTCAGACGGCGCGGGACGGGTGTCCGGGTCGCCGGCGTGCCTCCACCGCCGGTAGCGTCGTCGACACCCTGGGGGCTTCCTGAAGGCTCGCCCGACTCCGATGTTTCGCGTGACTTCTCCGGCTCGGCCGATTCGCTCGACCGGGGCGCGTCGCTTGGCGCGAGGATCTCCGTCGGCGACGGCGATGGGGTCGGGGATGGGGTCGGCGAAGGCTCGATCGAGGGGGTCTCGAGTGACGGGTTCGGGCTCGTGTCGCGCACAAACAGGCCACCCACCGTCAGGCCGGTCAGGCCGGTCAGGGCGCCAGCGGCCAGCACGGCAAGCAGGACCAAGGCCAGCGCCTGACCGCGGACCGTTAGAGGGTACCCGCTGCTGGAGCCCACGGCCCACGCGTCGCGGATCGTCAGCAGGAAGGCACCGGCCCGCCCACCGCGGACCGATCCGCCCGCTCGGGCGACCAGGCGAGGGGCTGCCTCGAGCGCGACGGCGGCCATGACCCGATCTTCGAAGTCGTCGGGCGGCCGAACCCCTGGGTCGGTGCCCAGGATCTCGAGGTCGCGTGCTATGGCCGCGGCTTGGGCAAGATCGGCGGCAGACACGTCTGCGTCGGGAGAACCCAGTTCGGACGGATCGAATGAGCGCAACGGACGGCTCACGTGTCGCTCCGCGGCTCGACATCAGCGCGCAATCGAAGGAGGCCTCGGCGCAGGTGCGTTTTGACCGTTCCGAGTGGCTGTTTTGTCTGCCGGGCGATCTCATCGAGACTCAACCCACCGAAGAACCGGAGGATGACGACCTCTCGGTACGGCTCCGGGAGTTCGGTCACAGCCGAGCGCAGGGCGCGGGCCCGTTCGGAGCGGATGGCGGATGCCGCCGGATCCGAACCCGGCCCAGCCGACAGGGCCATCGCGCCCGTAAGGGCCGCCGTTTCTCCGATCGCGGACTGCGACGGGACGACCTGATCCAGCCGGACGACCGGACGCCTTCGGCTAACCCGCCGAAGGGCGATTCGCACCGCGATCCGGGTCAACCAGGCCCCAAATGATCCGTCGCCTCGCCAACTGGCAAGGGAGCGATAGGCGATCACGAACGCCTCCTGGGCCACGTCCTCAGCCTCGTGGAGATCACCGAGGATCCGGTGCGCGGCGCGGAGGACGCCGGCCGATTCGCTCTCGACCAGAGATCGATAGGCATCGCGATCGCCGCGAAGGACGGCATCCACGACCGAACGCTCCGTACGGTCGCCCGCTTGATCCAAACCAGCGGCTGGATCGATGATCGACCTCCCGGCTGAAATCGGCGCCCAAGTGGGGCATCGCCTATCGGCTCGATCCCATGATGGAGCAGCCTGCGCAGACATGCCCAGCCCGTCACCAACGTGGCTCCTGACGATCGCGCATCCGGGTCGTTCCTTCGGACAGCGATCCAACGCCGGCCTATCTCTCCGAGACCAAGGGTGCCCGAAAGGTTTCATTGGATCGATCGATTCGAGCGTTCTAGCGGTCTGGTTTGACGACTCCGCTTGAGAGCAACTCGCGTAGGGGGGTCACGACCCGGTTCAATCGAGCGGACACGAACTGCTTTCCAACGGTCGACGAATCGCGACGTTCTTCGAGTATCGCCCAAGTCAACGGATCGACTGCCGTGCGGCGATCCTTGTCGCAGCGGCCTCGTCGGTGCCAATCGGACCCACACCGAGGAGTTCTACGAAGTGACCGATGCCGAGCCGGAGCTCGAGGCCTTCCAGGCCGGGCTGCGGGCGTGGGAGACGGTGTACAACACGATCCGGCCCCACCAGGCCCTAGGCGACCTCACTCCGGCCGAGTATCTGGCCTCCATCGGCATCGATGTGTAACGGACGTACTGGACGAGTACACGCGCTTGACCCATCCGCCCGAGCGGCCCTATCATTCCCCGGCGCCGAAAGGGTCATCTGCGGTATGGCCCTGCCCGTCGTGCCGACGTAGCTCAATTGGTAGAGCAGCGGTTTTGTAAACCGCAGGTTCCGGGTTCGAGTCCCGTCGTCGGCTCCGCTAGCGAACATGATCCGGTGACGGCGAACCAGAGACCGCAGTCTCGATGCGGTGCCGTCGCCACAGTGGGTAGGTTGAGCAGGTGGTGAGCTCCGCTGGCTGTAGACCAGCCGCCTTCGGCTGTGGGGGTTCGATTCCCTCCCTGCCCACCAATACATCTCGAGCGATCGGTCCCGGGCCC
>JBBRXB010000026.1:0-12061 GCA_038248915.1 Candidatus Limnocylindrales bacterium
CAGGCGCTGGCTCCCGACCCAGGCGCTGGCTCCCGACCCAGGCGCTGGCTCCCGACCCAGGCGCTGGCTCCCGACCCAGGCGCTGGCTCCCGACCCAGGCGCTGGCTCCCGACCCAGGCGCTGGCTCCCGACCCAGGCCGCAGCCCTACTTGGTGATCGTGATGACCGTGTAGTCCTGCGTGGACCCGAACGTGTCGCTCGTGATCAGCACGGTCGCGCTGCCCTGCCCGACGTCGGCGCCCTTGGGGACGGTCGTTCGGAAGGTCGCCTTGCCGCTGGTTGATGTCTTCGTGTCGATCGACACGGTCGGGATGCCCGGCATGCTGAGGGTGAAAGTCACGGAGGCTCCGGCGAGCGCCTTGCCATCGGGGTCGGTCACCGTCGCGCTCAGGGTGACTGGTTCGGGCAGTTGCGAGCGCTTGATCCGGTAGATCGATGACGACAGCTGCACGGTCAGCTTGCCGGTGCCCCGCCGGACGGTGATCGTCGTCGACGCCTGGTTGCCGGCCGGGTCGGTGGCGGCGATGGTGATCTTGTTGGTGCCGCCGCTGAGGGCCAGGCTGAGCGTGAACGTGCCATCGGCGGCCGCCGTGCCGGCGATCGACGATCCGTTGGCGTCGTTCCGGGCCAGTAGCGTCGTCCGAGCCTGGGTCTTGCCCTTGATCGTCACGGCGTTGCCGTTGACCACAGCATTCTTCTTGGGCGAGGTGATGGTCAGCTTCGGTGGCGACGCGTCGAAGACGTAGCGTGCGGCCGCCGACGAGTCCGAGTCGCCGCCCGGCCCGGAGATCCTGACGGTGAAGTCGTTGATGCCGTTGGCCAGCTCGACCGGGATGATCGTCTTCGGTGCGTCCGCGACGGGCGCGTCCTGGATCGCGGTCGGCTGCTGGTCCGGCAGGGTCAGGAAGACGAGGATCTTGTAGGCGGAATCGCCGCGGATGGCCGCCGGCACGGTGACGACGAGGTCGGCGGTCGCCTCGCTGGTGTATGGCTCGGCCGGTTGCTCGAGCGTCGGCGCATCGGCCGGGATGAGGTCCAGCGGCGCCGGCGATGGGGTGGAAGTGACGTCGGCCACGAACCCGCTGAGGGTCGACCCGATGCCGCCGGCGACCTTTCCGATGCCGCCGACGGCGACGTACAGGACGCCGATCCCGAGGACGACGACCGCGGCGGCCAGGGCGAGCTTGAAGATGAACGGCAGGCCCTTGTCGCGCTGGATCGGCCGGTGGCTGGCGAGCCGGTCCGGACCGGGTGAGCGGGGCTTGACCTTGGCCGGGGCGGACCGGCCGCTGGACGGCGGGCGGGGCCGAACATGCGTCTGTCGGTGGTCGCGCCGGGTCGTCATCGCTCGCGATTGTCGCATGGCCGCCACCGAACGGCAGCGAGCGGGCGGTTCCCACATGCACCGGGCTTGGCCTCCGGCATGTCGCGAAGGTGCGGTGCGTTGTACTCTGGCGCGGTCGTGCGCGTGGCGACTCTCGTCGCGCTCGCCTCGAAACCATGAGGGATGGAGTGCAGGCTCGCGATCCGCGAGCCGGACGGCGAGCGTCTGGCTCGACAGGGCGGCCGGAGTTCGGGGTGGGCCCGATCGCCCGGGTGACGCCGTTGCCGAGAGCCGATCCGGCTGCCCCGCCGACCGGCTTCGGCTCCTCCACGTCGCCGATGTCTCTTCGGAACGGCTTCGGGCTGCCGAACCTGCGTCGCAACGTGTGCCCGCACTTCTATATGACCGGCAGCCGCGGCGCGATCCCGATCCAGGCGCCGCATCTGCTGAAGGCCCTCATCCGACAGGACACCAACACCTCGCGCTGCCAGCTCCGCGGTGGGGTCCACATGGAGCAGGGCTACGTCAACGATGTATGCCTCACGCCCCGCTTCAACCAGTGCGTCTTCTACGAGGATGAGCTGACTCGCGAGTGACGGGCGAGCGATGACCGAGCCGGCGCCCGGTCTCACCTACGAGCAGGCCCTCAGCGCGCTCGCGGATCGCGGCCGCTTCGGCATCCGGCTCGGGCTCGGGCGGACGCGCGCCCTGCTGCGCGAGCTCGACCACCCCGAGCGAACGGTCCGTGGCGCGCTGATCGCGGGGACCAACGGCAAGGGCAGTGTCCTGGCTCTCGCAGAGTCGGCGCTCCGGGCGGCCGGTTACCGGGTGGGGTCCACGCCCAAACCGCATCTCGTCACGTACCGGGAGCGCATCCAGATCGACGGCCAGCCGATCGCCGCCGACGACTTCGCCCGGCTGGTCGATCGCGTCATCGACGTCGCGGACCGGGTCGCACGACGCCACGGCGAGCCGACCGAGTTCGAGCTGCTGACAGCCGTCGTGTTCGCGCGCTTCGCCGAGGTCCGCCCGGATGTCGCACTGGTCGAGGTCGGCCTCGGCGGTCGGCTGGACGCCACCCACGCGTGGGACGGCGGCGTGGCCGTCGTCACCAATGTCGATCTCGATCACATGGACCGGCTCGGTGACACGGTCACGAAGATCGCCCGGGAGAAGGCGGCCATCATCGAGCGTGGCGATCTGGCCGTCACGGGCGCGCGCGGTGACGGGTTGGCGGTCATCCGCCGACGCGCGCGGCGCCTGGCCGTGCCCCTGACCGAGGTCCTTCCGGCCCCGCTGCTCGGCTGGGACCGCGACGCCATCGAAGTCGAGCTGCCGCGCCTGGGCCGGACCCGGGTCGGCCTGCGCGGACGTCACCAGGCGGCCAATGTCGCGATCGCCGATGCCACACTCGACGCGCTCCAGGCGGCCGGGATCGCCACCGTGCCGGCCGATGCGCGGCGGGCCGGTTACACCAACGCGGTCTGGCCGGGCCGCCTGGAGCTGCTCCGGGTCGGCGACCACGACGTCCTCCTCGACGGCGCCCACAACCCGGCCGGGGCGGCGGCCCTTGCGATCGCCATCGACGACCTTCGCCCGTTCCTCGAACCGGGTCCACTCACGCTCGTGACCGCGTCGATGGCGGACAAGGATGTCGACGGGGTCATCGCGGCGCTCGCGCGAGCCTCGTCACTCGTGGATGCGATGGTCGTCTGCACGACCCTGGACGTGCTGCGGGCCATGCCGGCCGAGCAGTTGGCGACACGCTGGCGGACGCACCGCCCGGGCCCGACGACCGTGGAGTCGGACCCGATCGCCGCCGTCGAGGCAGCCCTTGGTAGACCCGGGCCGGTGCTCGTCGCCGGTTCCCTCTATCTTGTCGGCGCGGCGCGTGGCCACCTGGTCGACGATCCCGCGCTGCGTGACCCCCACGAGGACGCATGAGCGACCCAGGTTCCACGCGCATCGGGCCGGCCACCTTCACCTGGGGCGAGCGCACGTTCGTGATGGGCATCCTCAACGCGACCCCCGACTCGTTCTCGGGTGACGGCCTGCTCCTCCCGAGCACGGCCGGAGACGGCGAGGCCGACGATGCCGACGCGACCGACCCGGTCGAGGCCGCCGTGGCCACCGCCCGCCGGATGGTCGCCGAGGGCGCGGATATCCTCGACATCGGTGGCGAATCGACCCGGCCTGGGCACGTGTGGGTCGGCACCGACGAGGAACGGGGTCGAGTGGTCCCCCTCATCGCGGCGATCCGGGCAGCCCTGCCCGAGACACCGCTCAGCATCGACACCACCAAGCCGGCCGTCGCCGAGGCGGCGCTGGCTGCCGGGGCTGATCTCATCAACGACGTGTGGGGAGTCGGTGACGACGATGCGCTGCCTCGTCTCGCGGCCGATCACGGGGTCCCGCTCGTGATCATGCACAACCGCGCCGGGCTCACCTACACGACGTTCATGGCGGAGGTCATCGCCGATCTGCAACGTGCCATCGAACGCGCCATCCGGCTCGGCGTCCGCTGGACGGATCTCATCGTCGATCCCGGGTTCGGGTTCGGGAAGACGCCTGAGCACAACCTCGAGCTCCTTCGCGAGCTCGATCGCCTGCGCATCCTCGAGCGGCCGATCCTGCTCGGCACCAGCCGCAAGTCGACCCTGGGCCGGGTGCTGGACCTGCCCGCCGACGACCGGCTCGAAGCGACCCTCGCGACGACGGCACTCGGGATCGGACGCGGTGCGGATATCGTTCGGGTGCACGACGTCCGGGCCAATGTCCGGGTCGCACGGATGAGCGACGCGATCGTCCGTGGCTACCCGCGGCGCGAGAGCCCGGCCCGGCCCGCGACCACCGAAGGAGGCCCACGCTGACCGACCGGATCGTCCTTTCGAACATGCAGTTCCAGGGCCGGCACGGCTACTACGACTACGAACAACTGACCAGCCAGCCGTTCGAGGTCGATGTCGAGCTCGTCCTGGACCTCCAGCCAGCAGGAGTCGAGGACGACCTCGAGCGCTCGGTCGACTACGGCAAGGTCTACGCGGCCGTCCGCCAGATCGTCGAATCGACCTCGTACCGGCTGCTCGAGGCGCTGGCCGAGGCGATCGGCCACGAATTGCTGGCCGACTTCAACGTCGGCGAGGTCACCGTCCGGCTCCGCAAGCCGGCGGTCAAGCTCGGTGGTCCGCTCGACTACGCGGGTGTCGAGATCCACCGCCAGCGCTCGGATGTCGAGCGCCGCACCTAGGTCGTCAGGGTCAGAACTGGGCGACGGGCGTCGCGGCCTACGAAGGGACGGGTGTCGGCGTCGGCGTCGGAGTCGGCGGCGGCGTCGGGACCGGCGTCGGGACCGGGGTCGGGAGCGGGGTCGGCTTCACGGTCGGTTCGGGCGTCGGGACCGGCGTCGGCGTCGGGCTGGGCGAGGGCGTCGGTGTCGGGCTGGGCGAGGCCGTCGGCTCGGGGCCCTTCGAGACCACGTAGTCCACGGCCGTGCCCTTGGCCACCACGATCCCGGCTGTCGGGTTCTGGCTGGCGACCTGCCCGACCGGCACGATCGGGTCGAAGGCCTCGCTGCGCAGCCCGACCCGCAGGCCGGCATCCGAGATCGCCTGGAGCGCCCCCGAGTCGTCCTTGAACTTGAGGTCAGGGACCGGCACCGTGCCCGGTCCGGTGGCGACCGTGATCTTCACCGCGCTGCCCGTGTCGATCCTGGTCCCGGCTGGGGGATCCTGGGTCAGGATCGTGCCCTCCGGCGCGGCAGACGAGATGACGCCCGTCGGGGTCAGCGTGATGCCGAGGGTCTGGGCCTGCTGGCCGGCGACGTCGGAGGTCAGGCCGACGAAGTTCGGCACGGTGACCTGCGCGACGGGGGTCGTGCCACCGCCGGATGCGAGCCGGAAGACGAGGAACGCGATGGCCGCCAGCAACAGGATGGCGATGATCCCGGCGACCCAGACCAGCGGGCTGGTGCGGTCGCGGTCGTCCTCGACGGCCGCGGCGGCGGTGGAGGTCGTGGGCCGCGGTGCGACTGGCGGGCCGGGCGGCGTGTCGGAGCCGACGTACGCGTCCGGGCTGTAGGGGATGGCGTTCGGGTTGGGGCGCGCGGTCGCGGACACGACCGTGGCGCCCGCGACGGCACCGGCTGCGACTCCCGCAGCGGCAGCACCGCCACCCGGCGCGAGCGTGCCTTCGAGCGCATCGGCCATGACCCCAGCCGATGCCCAACGGTCGGCCGGGTCGAGCGCGAGTGCCCGGCGTGTGATCGCGGAGAGATCGGCCGGCACCGACGGCCGGACGGCCTGCGGGTCGGGGATCGGACCGGTCAGACGCGCCAGGGCGACCGACGCGGCGCTGTCGCCCTCCCACGGTCGCGAGCCGGTCTCCATCTCGTACAGGACGATGCCCAGGCTGTAGATATCGGAGGCAGCTGTCGCCGGCTCGCCGCGCGCCTGCTCCGGGCTGAAGTAGTGGACCGAGCCCAGTGTCGTCCCGGGCAGGGTGACCTGTGCCTCGGACAGGGCGCGGGCGATGCCGAAGTCGACGACCTTGACCCGTCCGTCGCTTCCGATCAGCACGTTGCCGGGCTTGACGTCGCGATGGATCAGCCCGCGCGCATGGGCCGCCGCGAGCGCCCGGGCGACGCCGGCACCGATCCGGGCGACCTGGCGCGGGGGCAGCGTGCCGCTCCGGCGCAGGATCGTGGCGAGGTCCTCGCCGTCGACCAGCTCCATGACGATGAACGGGCCACTCGGGTCCTCCCCGTAGTCGTACACCGTGACGACGTTCGGGTGACTCAGGGACGCGGCCGCCTGGGCCTCCTGCCGGAAGCGGGCCGAGAAGTCAGGGTCGCGCAGGTATTCGGGGCGCAGGAGCTTGAGGGCGACATCGCGACCGAGCCCCGTGTCGGTCGCCCGATAGATCGTCGCCATCCCGCCGCTGCCCAGCAGCTCGATCAGGCGGTAGCGACCGCCCAGCACCTGCCCGATCTCCGCCAAATCGTCCCCTCAGCTTCGTCCGCTTCGCCCCGCCGGGCCGGCGCGTCGCCGGCGGCATCGTACCGCACGCACCGGTCGGTCAGAGTTGGAGCCCGTGGAGGTAGGCCCGGAATTCGGTGCCAAGGTCGGCCCGCGCGAGGGCGATCTCGACCGAAGCCTTGAGCCAGCCCATCGTCGTCCCGGCGTCGTAGCGGGTGCCTTCGAACTCGTAGCCGAAGACCTGCTGCTCCTCCATCAGCGCCGAGATCGCGTCGGTCAGCTGGATCTCCCCGCCGGCACCGCTCTGGGTCTGTTCGAGCTTGTCGAAGATCTTGGGGGTCAGCACGTAGCGGCCGATGACCGCCAGGTTGGACGGTGCCCGGCCCGGTTCCGGCTTCTCGACGAGCTCCGTGATCCGATGCAGGCGGCCGTGGTCGAGTGGGTCGTCGGTCGGCTCCGAGGCGATGACCCCGTACCGGCTGATCTCCTCCGGCGGGACCTCCATCACCGCCACGACCGAGGCGTGGGTCTGGTGATACGCGTGGATCAGCTGCCCGATGCACGGCCGGTCCGCGACGACCACGTCGTCCGGCAGGATGACCGCGAACGGCTCATGCCCGATGAGGTCCTTGGCCATCAGGACGGCGTGCCCGAGGCCCAGCTGTTCCTTCTGGCGGATGTAGGCGACCTGCGCGAGATCACTGATCGCCCGCACCTGGCGGAGCATCTCGATATCGCCCTTCTCCTCGAGCAGGTGTTCGAGCTCGTAGGACAGGTCGAAGTGGTCCTCGATCGCCCGTTTCTGGCTCGAGGTGACGATGATGACCTGCTCGATGCCGGCCGCGACGGCTTCCTCGACCGCGTACTGGATGATCGGCTTGTCGACGAGCGGCAGCATCTCCTTGGGCTGGGCCTTGGTCGCCGGGAGAAAGCGGGTGCCCCAGCCCGCGGCGGGGAAGACAGCTTTGCGAACGCGCATCGAACCTCTGGACGATCGGGTTTGGGCGGTCGAGCCAGTATAACCGGGGTGTCCCGGGTCTCCCCGCGCAGCCGTCATCACGGCCCTGAGCGTCGGCGTGGGCATCATCGTCCATCGGCGCCCGGTTTGTGCCGAGCCCGCCTGGCACGTTCCAGCGCGACGCCGTGCAACGTTCCAGCGCGGGCCCCCTGCCACCCGTATGCCATTCGAGAGCATCACATCGCCCGGTCGAGCGAGCGCATGACAGCCTCCGTCAGCCCAAGGGGATCGCGCCCGGCGGACGTTCGACGTGATGCCCTCGAGTGGCATCAAGCCATGGCGAGATGCTCGCCGATGCCCGGCGGGGCTCAGACCCGATGCCCTCGAGTGGCATAACGGAATCGGGCCGTCGTTGTGCGCTCGACGGGCTCAAGGGTCTCGTGGGCCTCCGGTTCGCAGGCGATCAGTCGGTTTCGACCATGCGCGCGAACCGACGGACGGCCTCGCTGAAGGCCGCCGGGCGGTCGAGGTTGGCGAGGTGGCTGGCGCCGGCCAGGCGGACACGACGGGCATCCTGGGCTGTCCGCGCGAAGGTCGGTGCGAAGAGGCGGAACGGGAGGTCCAGCTCGCCGTTGATGAGCAGCGTCGGCCCGGGATAGGCTGCCAGACGCGGCAGGAACCGCTGCCCCACGAGGGTTCGCAGCGCCTCGGCGCCACCGCGTTGCCAGAATCCACCTGCCACGATCGGCTCGGCGATGGCGGCCGGATAGCGGCGCCGGAAATACCAGGCGTTGAAACGATCGAGCCGGCCCCGGTCGAATCCGTCCAGCGCGCGGGCAAGCGCCAGGTACGGCAGCATCCGCGCACCGATCGGTTCGGCGGTGGCACCTGACAGGACCAGCCCGCGCACACGCTCGGGCTCACGCGCGGCGAGCGCCATGGCGACATACCCGCCCAGCGACAGGCCGACGACGATCGCGCGGCCGCCGCCGAGTTCCTGGATCGTCGCCGACACGGCATCTGCGGCGGCGTCCAGCGTGAACGCCTCCCCGGCCCGTGTCCCATGCGCCGGCAGGTCCATCACGATCGTCCGGAACTCGCCCGCGAGGGCCGCCTGCTGGCCCGTCCACATCGCGCCGGTCAGGCGCGTGCCGTGGACGAAGACGATGGGGGCTGCGTCCGGCGGCCCAACGACGGCGCTCACGACGGCGCGGTCGCGGCCCGCGGCACGCTAGCGCCCGCCCGTCGCGGCCCGCGGCACGCTAGCGCCCGCCCGTCGCGGTCGCGGCCCGCGGCTCCACATCGTCCGCCTCGACCGCCGGCGCCACAACCGTCCGACCGCCCGGCGTCGTGGAACGCTGCAGGATGAGCGCGGCCGCCAGGATCGCGACGCCGCCCAGGACCTGGATCGGCGCTAGACCTTCGTCGAGCAGCGAGGCCGCCAGGGCCACCCCGACGACCGGCTCGAACAGCATCAGGATCCCGGCCCGCGTCCCGCCCACCAGCCGGATCCCGGTCAGGAACAGGATCGACGGGATGGCCGCCGCGAACAGCCCGGTGAAAGCGAGGAGCGGCAGCACCGACGGGTCGCGGAGCGGGTAGACCAGCGCCTCGCCCGCGCCGGTCAGGACGGCGATCGAGAGGCTGCAAACGACGGTCGTCGCGAGGACCACGCCCATCGCCTGCGACGCCGGCACCTGCCGGTAGCCGGTCCGGCTGATGAGGACGAAGATCGCCTGGCAGCCCGCGGCCGCCAGCGCTAACCCGACCCCGACCGCATCCAGGCGGATCCCGGCGGAGGGATCGAGCTGCGACGCGACGACCCCGACCATCCCAGCGACGGCGAGGACCAGCGCGACCATGCGGGCACGATCGAGCGTCTCGCGCCCCGACGCCACATTGACGACCGCCACGATGACCGGGTACGTGTAGAACGCGAGCAATGCCAGCGCCACCGTCACCAGGTCGAAGGCGATGAACATCGCGAGGTTCAGGAAGAAGCCGGCCAGCGCGGCCACGCCCAGGCTCACTCGCGCCCGACGGTCGAGGTCACCGAGCCGCGTCAGCGATTCCCGCCCGGAGGTGATCCGCCAGGCCACGAAGATCGCGGTGGCGACGAAGCCGATCGCGCCGCGCCAGGCGACGAACGGGAGTGGCTGCATCCCGGCGTCGTAGGCGAAGCGCGAGAGTGGCCCAAGCGTCCCGAACAACGACGCCGCCACGAGAACGACCACGAACCCGGCGACGGGCGGACGATCGGGCACGGCCGAGGGGGCAGGCATGGCCGTCCATGGTAGGGCCGCCACGCCTCCTTCGGCTCAGCTCGGGGCGTGCTCCGGAGCGGGGCGTTCGCCGGCCGTTTCGGACGCGGCCGCCAGCTGGTCCGCGCCGGCCGGCTCAGACCGCATCCGCCCGATCCGGATCGAAGTGAACGGCACCCGGATCTCATGGAAGACCTCGATCGAGACGAGGAACCCGGCGAACAGGAACAGGACGCCCAGGAACTTGCCCAGCTGGAACCATTCGGTCATGCCGAACCGGCTGAGCGTGTCACCGAGGGTCGCCACGAACGCCCCGATGGCGATGAGGATCGTGGCCGGGACGCGGCTGTGGAGCCGGCCGGCCAGCAGCGCCTGGGCGGTGCCCGGCAGTGACGCGACGAGGTTGACGATGATCGCCACCGGCGCGATGAGCAGGTTGAACAGGAACTCGTCGCCGGGCTGGTTCGGGTCGAGCGAGTACGCCAGCACCCGGCGCTTGGGCATGAACACATAGGTCGAGAAGATGGCGCCGAGGATGAGGGCGAACGCGCCGGTGATGTTGAGGAATGGCGTCAGCAGGCGGAGTTGAGGCGGGAACAGGGTCGCGATCGGTGCGCCTGTCGTCGGGTCGACCGCGTAGCCCGGGGCCGCCAGCGTGGTCGTGGCCATCAGGACGAGGCTCAGGACGGTGGCCCCGATGACCGCTCCGGCGGCGAGGATCGGCCAGCGGTCGTTGGCGAAGTACGTCTCGACCGCGACGGCCAGCGCGAGCAGGCCGGCCGCGATGAAGTACAGGAGGGGCAGCGTGCCGGCGCCGGCGTACTCGGGCTTGTTGCGGACGAGGAACGTGAACAGGCCGGCCAGGAACAGGCACAGCGCGAAGCTGTAGCCGAACCGCGTCCGGCCGAGGAGGTACGCCGTCCCGAGCCCCAGCCAGCCGGCCGTCCAGACGGCGCCGGTCAGGTACCACGTGCGATACAGCGCCTCGTTCCAACAACTTGCCGCGGCGATCGCTTCGCACCCGGCCCCGACCCCGTAGAACACCATCCCGAGCGTCCAGATGATCTGGAACCCGCCGCGTCGCTCGCGCCACTGGTCGAACAGGGCGAGCGCGAAGACGAGGGCCAGGATCGAGGTCAGCGCCGGGAGGACGACAGACAGGTTCATCGTCAGCGCACCGTGTCCTGGAAGGTCGCGATCAGCCGGAGCAGCAGTCGGTCGAGCAGGCCGGAGGCGTCCTCGTAGAGCGCGGCGAGCCGGGCCGCGTCGAGGGCCCGTCGCCGGCCGAGCCCGGTCAGCGCATCGAGGAACGGCCGCCGGGCCGCGACGAACAGCCCGACCGCCTCGGTCAGGCTCGTTCCGGCGGCCGCCAGCCGGCGCGCCAGATCGTCCACCAGCGCGGTCGCATCGGCCTCCGCGCGGCCGCGGCCGGTCGCATCACCGGGCTCGGCGTCGAGATGCGCGACGAGGGCCTCGACCAGCCGCCGCCCATCGCGTCGATAGCGGTCGCGCTCGGCCGGGTCATCGGTCGGCAGCTGGCCGGCGGCGGCCGCATCCGCGGCATAGGTCCGGCGGTAGGCCATTGCGAGTCGGTCCGGACCCGCTCCGAGACTGGCCAGCGGACGGCTGCCGGGCCGTCGGGTCGCGACCAGCCGTTCGATGGAGCGCCGTTCGAAGCGGCGGTGGCCGCCCGGCGTCAGGTACGCCTCGATCCGACCATCGTCGGCCCAGCGGCGCAGCGTGTCGGGGTCGACGCCGACCAGCCGGCTGGCGGGTCCGAGCGACAACCAACGGGGTGCGGATGAAGCGACGTCGGACACGCGGGCCCTCGTTCGAACGCGGATGGATTCGCCGGAACCTGGGTGAATCTCGGTACGAGCGAATCGCTCAGGCGGCGGCAGGATAGATGCCGTCGTCGGGCGCTGTCAAACCCTCGGTGCGCGAGCCGACGTCAGGCCGGGACGAACTCGTGGTCGTCACGGTGGATCCCATCGCACAGGCCCCATTGCGGCGGGTCCGTCGGGATCGGGATGGGGCGCATGATCTCGCGCACTTCACCTCGCCGGCAGAACAGGAAACCCCTGGCGGCCATCCAGTTCCGGACATGGGCGGGGTCGCTGTGGAACTGGAACGGGCCTGGGTTGATCGTCGGGCGGGCCGTCCAATCGACCGGCGATTCGGCAGCGACGATGTCCAGCAGATTGATCCGCCACGGCGTGCCATGGATGACCTCGTGGCAGCCGTCGCAGCGCGACGCCACGTTGTCCTTGACGATGGTCCTGATCTGGACGCCCATGATCTCCATCGCAACGATGGTAGCAGGGGGAGGTGAACCGGAGACGCTTGCCTCATCATCGATCGGGCGCACCATGAAGCAGGCTCGCCCGAGGAGTCGACTCGCGGCTCCGTCATGGCGCGATCGCTGTCTCGGTGGTCGGTGCCGGGCTGCTGGCCGGCCAGATCCTTGGGCCTAGCCGCGAGCCGCTGACCCTCCAGGACGGCACGATGACGATCCACCTCACGTCACCGGTCGAGGCCACCGCGA
>JBBRXB010000027.1:0-11371 GCA_038248915.1 Candidatus Limnocylindrales bacterium
GGCGAAGTCCCCTGACCGCTCGCGAGCTCGAGGTCGCGTCGCTGGTGGCTGATGGCCTGACCAACAAGGAGGTGGCGACCCGACTACGCCTGTCCGTTCGGACCGCCGAGAATCACGTCCTCAACGTGATGAACAAACTGGGACTGGATAACCGGGCCCAGGTGGCTGCCTGGTTCATCCGGACACGAGCCACCGGAGCAGGCCCTACACCGTGACGGGCGCGCCGGAGCCGTGGGGCCGCGACATCTGGCGCTCGAGGACGGCCGCTTCCAGGCGCTCGGCGGCGTAATCGGCCGACGGCATGGCGGCGATCTCGGCGGCGATGCCACGGGCCGCCTCGGCGAACGCCGGCTCATCAAGCAGACGCCGTGTCCCGTCGCGGATGACCGCCGGGTCTGGCGGCGTGAACGGCGGCGGCGCCGCGGTCGGCGGTCCGGGCGGCTGCTCCTGGATGACCCCGAGGGCGGCGCCGGCCGTGATGCAGCGCTCGGTGTTGTAGGGCTGGTCGGCGCCCATGGGCAGAAGGAACAGCGGTATCCCGGCCCCGAGCGCGGCCGACACCGTGTTGTAGCCACCGTGGCTGACGACGGCGCTGGCGCGCTCGAGGACCCGGTTCTGAGGCAGATAGCCCCCGACCCGGATATTGCCGGCGACCTCGCCAAGGATTTCTCGCGGGATCCCGTGCCCCAGCGCGATCACAACATCGAACAACTGGTCCGCGAGAGCGTCAGCGATCAGTCGGAAGAGTGGGACGTTGCCGTTCATGACGGTCCCCAACGTCACATAGACCAGGGGCCGCTCTCCCGGCTCATCGAACCAGCCGGGTAGCTCGCCGCCGCCGTCGTACGGCTCAGGCCGAACGTTGGCCTCGTTCGCTGCGTGGACATAGCCGGGCGTCTCCAGGCTGGGTGGAGTGCGATCGATCCTGAGGATCTCGAAGTCGGGCGCCGTCACGCGCTCGCCATCCAAGCCATGCTCCGCGGCGGCGCGGGCGACGCCGGGCCGGATCATGGGCTCGTAGAACTTGGCGGCGGCGGGAGCCGCGGAAGCTACTGGTAGCTCGAGGATGGCACCCGCGACCAGACCCCCGAGCTCGCCGCTGCCGCGGACGATGGCATCGACCCCGGTCGCCTTGGCGGCTCGGACGACCCCTTCGACCATCCCCATCCGGATCAGGTCGACGAAGAACTCGCCGGCCATGATCTTCTGCATGACCGGGTCGCTGAGATTCTCGAGCCAGGCGGGTCCCGCCGGTCGGGCCTCGAAGCCCGCGGCCTCGATGGTTGGGGCGAACATCGGCGACGCGGCGAACGCGACATCGTGACCGCGACCCTGCAGGGCGCGCGCCGTGGGCACCAGTGGGTGGAAATGCCCGGAGCCCGGGAGGGTGGTAAAGAGCAAGCGCATCCAACGGTCCTCCATCGCCCGCACCATGCCGGCGGTAATGGTCGAATGGAAGGAGGATGTCGCCACCAGGCGACGATGCCATCCGTAATGCTACCCATTTGGATACCCAATCAGCGGCTCTTGAGTCACGGCGACCGCCCACCTCCACGGCCAGATGGTCCGACGTCAAGACGGCCGCCCTCGCGAAGCCAACATCGCAGTCGACGGCTCCGCGACGGACCGATCGTAGCCCCGCCGATAACGGCGTCGGAGATGCCGGTTAGGTCAGGCGCCCAGGCGAGCCGCAGCTGCTCGCAGGCGGTCCACCGTCGCCACATCGTCGGTCGCAACGAAGAGCAGGACATTCCGAGCGCCTACAAGGTGGGGCGTCGCAACCCAGTCAACCATCACGGCGCAGCCCCCGGCGGTAACCTGGCCATCCGGTCCGATGGTTGCTTGCGCCGCGACCCTCTGCGCCTCGCTAGCGAACAGGAGGACATCAAGGGGGGGTCGGTCTCCAGGGTGAGCGATCGCCGCGGGCGCCTGCTGGGACACTCGGGCAAGGCGGAAGGTACCGGGCAGGCACTTCCACGCACCGCCTCGAGTATCGAGGCCGTCGGCCACGTTGACGATGGGAATGCCGGAAGCTTGAAGGGCTTCCGTGACGGTCGCGAGGTCCAGAGGGGTTCCAGTTGCCGGGCTCGATCCCGCGCAGCCGGCCAGCGTGACGACCGCCGCGAATGCCACGAGTGCCACCAACCGACGCGCACGTTTCGCCATCGCCTCGAAGACGCCACCCGGCGCGGCCAGGTTCCCGCTGGCGCGACGCACCAGGGTCGCCGACCGCAAGGTGGGCTGAACGAACTACCAGGCGGCGAGCGCCCAGACACCGGGGTCGGGTTCAGGCCCGCCTTCGCCCACCTCTGCGAACAGGGTGACGGCGCGTTTCAGGTGGAACATCGCGTCGTCCTCCCGTCCGGCGTGATGACAGATGTCAGCGAGATGGTTCTCGACCGCCGCTTCGAGGTGGCGATCGCCGATTCGCTGGCACGCCTCGACCGCCGACATCGCGGTGGCGATCGCGTCGTCGACGGAGCCCTCGGCCGCTAACGTGATCGCGAGCCCGATCGATGCGGCGATGGCCGCGGTCGGATCCGGGTCGTCGACGGCGATGGCGAGACTTCGCTCGAGGGATTCCCGCGCGGCCGATCCGTCTCCCCTTGCCTGGGCCACCAGACCCGTGAGCCGTTCGGCCACGCCGGTGGTGTGCACGTCGCCGAGACGGGCTGCGACCAGGGTGGCTTCGTCTGCCGCCGAGGCGGCGAGCTCCAGGTCGCCGACCCTGAGCGCGACGAGACTACGTTCGACGAGCGAGCGCGCTCGCCATGCCTCGGTCAGCCCCGGCGAGGCCAGGGCGGACGCCAGATGACTGGCGGCCGTGGCGAGATCGCCTCTTCGGCGGTGGACGCGTCCCAGCGCGACCTCGATCGCCGGGAGGCCGTCGCTGTCAGCCAGGGCGGCGGCCGTCTCCAGCGCCGAGACCGCGGCCGGGTACTCGCCAAGCCGTGACCGAAGCTCGCCGATCCGCACATGGACAGCGGCCGGATCCGATGCTCCGAGGGCGAGCACGGCCACCAACTGCTCGATCGCCTCGCGGCTTGCGTACATCGCTTCCGCGCGGTCGGCCGCCTCGCGATAGGCGTGCGCGGCTTCGGCGGGCCGGCCTGCCTCGCGTTCGTGGGCCCCAATGAGCGCGAACCTGGAGATATCGTCGCGACCGAACCGGCCGAGATCGAGCCGCAGCGCCGCTGCCGTGCGCTGATGCAGGAGACGGCGGCGAGCGAGGCTGATGGACGCATAGGCGACCTCGCGCATCCGGCCATGGCTGAAGTCATAGCGGATCGGCCGACCGATCGATCCTTCCGTCTCGCGGACGATGCCACGGTGCATCAGCTCCTCGAGCGCGCCGATCGCTTCTTCCTCTGTCCGGCCACTCGCCTGGCGAACCGTCGCGAGATCGAACGATCGACCGATGACCGCAGCCGCTGCAAGGACCTGACCCGCGGTTTCGCCGACGCTCGCGATCCGCTGGCGCAGCATCGCCTGGAAGCCACGGGGTATGGCGGAACCAGGTGAGCCGTCAGGCCCCAAGGCTTCCACAACATAAAGGGGCAGCCCCTCCGAGTCCTCGAGAAGGGCATCGACGAGCGCATCGAGACTGCCATCGGCCATCGCCGCCGGGCGGACCGCCCCGATCAAGCGAGCGACCGCCGTACGGTCGAACCGGCCGAGCGCGACGACAGGGGCGCCGTCGATGCGCACGAGTTCATCGGCGACAGCCAAGCCATCCGCCGGGAGGTCCTCACGGCGCCACGCCAGCAGGAGCATGAACGAGCGACCGGTCAAGCGACGGGCGAGGTAGGCGGCCGCTTCGCGGGACGATCCATCGAGGAGGTGGAGGTCGTCGATCCAAACGAGACCGGGGACGGGGCCTGTCGCGAGAGCGGTGATCGCACGCGCGATCGCGTCAAGGAGACGGACCCGCGCGCCGGCGCCGTCGGGCGCCGGCCGACCCGCCGATCGCGACGACAGCGGCAGGTCGACAAGACGACCGATCTCCCCCCTGGCGATCTCGTCGAGCGCGGCCAACCGTGCTGCCCCGCCCGGCAGCGAGAGTCCGGCCCGGAGGACCTCGGCGATGGGCACGTACGCGATCGCCGATTCACCCGGGTAACCGCGGGCCGTAAGGACGCGGCCGCCGCGAGCCTTGACGGCCGCGACAACGGTCTCGGCGAGCCGGGTTTTGCCGATCCCGGCTTCGCCCTCGAGGATCGCTACTCGTCCATCGGGGGTCGCGACCCGCCACGCCTCCAGCAGCGTCACAAGGTCCGCCTCACGTCCGACCAGCGGCACGGCGAGGGGACCATCGAGACGCCCGGGAACGGGTGCCGGCCTGGCACGGGGCGTGGTCGTCGGGACGATAACCGGGACCGGCGAGCCCGGATCGAGCGATCCCTCGCGGATGGCGTCGTAGAGCTCCGTCGTTTCGCCCAGCGGTGAGACACCCAACTCGTGATCGAACAGCCCCACGAGCGCTCGGTATTGCGCGATCGCGGCGGCCCGATCGCCGGACCTGGCGAGTCGTTCGATGAGCCGGCGCTGCCCACCTTCGTCGAGTGGGTCGAGGGCGACCCTCCGCCGGCCAGCCTCGATGGCGCCGAGCAGGTCGCCGTCGGCCGTCCGAGCCGCGGCAAGGTCGTCGAGCAGCTGGCCGACCATTCGCTCGACGCGGGTCGCCCAGGCTGCCTGCCAATCGTCGAAGGCCGGGCTGTCGCGGACGGTGAAGCCGGTCAGGAATGGGCCGCGTGCGATCGCCGCGGCGGCCTCCAGGTCCGCGCGATCGGGCGAAGCCGCGAGTCGCTGGAGCGTGACGAGGTCGACCGGCACGACCGGATCGATCGTGACCAGCGTCCGCTCGATGTGGATCCCCGTCCCATCGACCGCGGTCCGGAGCGCGGAGAGGGTCCGGCGCAGCGCGCCTCGCGCCGCCTCGTCGTCGGCCTCGGGCCAGAACATCGCCGCCAGCTCGTCGCGCGCAAACGGACGGCCTTCGGCCGCGACCAACGCGACGATCGCGAGCGCCTTGCGGGTATCGACGACGACCGGTCGGCCTGCGACGATGACCCCGAGGGGCCCAAGCAACCGGATCTGGAGGGGTGGATCGGAGCGCGACATCGCGTAACGGTACCGCGCGATGCGTGAGTCTCGTAACGCTTTCCGGACGGTCGGGGTCGAGGATGTGCCGATGGATGTCCAACCAGGGCTCTGGCATCGCTTAGGACGGCGATGGCGTGCGCGGCGCCGCGGCCCTCGCTGGCGCGGCGGATCGTCTTGCTCGACGCCCTCATGCTCGCCGTCGGCGTGCCCGTTTCGAGCGCCCCTGCTCTTCCCGGGTGTCGGGATCCTATTCCCGGACGGTCGGCTTCCGGGTCGACGGTGGCGCCTCGCGTTCGCCGGCGTCGTGGTCCTCCTCGCCTTCCAGCCGCTCCGGCACCGCATCCAACGGGCGGTCGACCGACGTTTCGATCGCACCCGCATCGACGCCGAGTGTACGAGTGCGCCCTTCTCGGAGCGCCTGCGGGACCGCCTTGACATCGAGACCGTCGCGCCGGACCTCGAGCAGGCGGTCCGGGACGCCATGCCACCGAGCACCCAGGCGCCCTGGCTGCGGGCGACCGGACGATGATCGGACGACTTGCGATCTGGATCCTTGCCATCGCCTCGATCGGTGTCTTCGTCGCCGTCCCGATCGTGGTACCGGGCGCCGACAGTTCATACGCGCTGTTGTTCGGTGCCGCGACGACGTCATTCACGGTGGTCGGACTCATCCTGATCGCCCGCGTACCCGGCAATCGCGTCGGGGCGCTGCTGTTGCTGTCAGGAGCGATCTTCGCGGCCGTCTATGCGCTGACGGCCTACGCCATCGTCGCAGGCACGTCCACGCCACCATGGCCGACCACCGCGCTGGCATGGGTGGTGAGCGACGCGATCTTCATCTACCCGGTCGTCATCGTCCTGACCGGCATCCCGCTCGTCTTTCCGGACGGCCATCTGATCTCGCCCAGGTGGCGCTGGTTCGTGTGGTTCGTCGTCGTGGCGATGACCGCTCAGACCATGTCGGTCGCGCTGGCGCCCGGGCCGGTCGGACCAGACGGCTTGCCGAACCCGCTCGCTGTCCCCGCCCTGGCGGGGGTCCTGCCCATCCTGGGCGGTTTCTCGTCGTTGACGTCGATCGTGGGCTTTGGTGGAGCCGCGGTTGCCGTCTGGGTCCGCTATCGGCGCGGCGGACCGATCGAGCGTCAGCAACTCAAATGGCTGCTCGTGGTCAGCGCCGTGGCGGCCATCGCATTCCCGATCTCCTTCATCACACCGGACCCGACCATCAACGGCATCTTCTTCATTCTGGGCAGTCTGACCCTGACGGCCCTGCCCATCGCCATCGGTATCGCGATCCTGCGCTATCGCCTGTACGAGATCGACCGGATCATCAGCCGGACGATCGCCTATGCGGCCGTGACCGCGATCCTGTTCGTGGTCTTCGTCGGAATCATCGTGCTGCTGCAGGCGGTCATGGCGCAGTTCACCCACGGCCAGACGATCGCGGTGGCGGCCTCGACGCTGGCCGTCTTCGCGCTCTTCCAGCCGGTGCTGCGCCGGGTCCGGCGAGCGGTCGACCGGCGCTTCGATCGCGCCCGCTACGACGCCGAGCGAATGGTTGCCGCGTACTCGCAGCGTCTTCGCAACGAGGTGGATATTGAGCGGGTCACCACCGATCTGGCCCGGACCGCCGCAGCCGCACTCGCCCCGACGACGTTGACGATCTGGCTGCGGCGCAACGAAATCGGCGGCCGAGCCATCGCCGTAACGATTCCGGAACATCCCAGCGCTACGGTGACCTCGACATGACCGCACTGACTCGCCCGATCCGCCGCCTCCTCGGCCGCCGCGAGGCCACCACCGAGCCGACCGAGAGCCCACGCGCGACCAGCATTGACCGCCCGCCGGCACCCGCCGACACGTCTGTGGCGATCGACATCCCGGAATCCGATCCGCTGCTGGCCTATCTTCAGGCAGCGTCCGGTCCGGTGGACCTCGCCCGACTCGAACTGGATTCACCGGCCGCCCGGGCGTTGCGCGACGCCGGGGTCGTGCTCGTGGTCCCGCTGGTCTCGCAGGGCGAGCTGATCGGCACGCTCAACCTCGGGCCGCGGCTGTCGGAACAGGACTATTCCTCCGACGACCGCCGCCTGCTGACCACCCTGGCCGCGCAGGCCGCGCCGGCGATCCGGGTCGCCCAGCTTGTTCGCGAGCAGGCCCATGAAGCCGCCGAGCGCGAACGACTCGAGCAGGAGATGCGCGTCGCAACGCTCATCCAGCAGCAGTTCCTGCCGCGCCACCTGCCGGACCTGCCGCAATGGCAGATCGCCGCGTACTACGGCCCGGCCCGTGCGGTGGGCGGCGACTTCTACGACTTCATCGAGATGCCCGACGGGCGGATCGGGATCGCGGTCGGGGACGTCACCGACAAGGGCGTTCCGGCGGCGCTGGTCATGGCCCGCACGCACAGCGTCCTGCGGGCTGAGGCCTCGCGCAGCGATTCGCCCGGCGAGATCCTGGCCCGGGCCAACGAGCTGCTCGTGCCCGAGATGCCGACCCGCATGTTCGTGACCTGCCTGTTCGCCATCCTGGAACCGGCGACCGGCCGCATCGTGATGGCCAATGCCGGCCACAACCTGCCCTACATTCGGACCGACGACGGCGTGATCGAGCTGCGCGCGACGGGGATGCCACTGGGGCTCATGCCCGGCATCCGCTACGAGGAGACCGCCGGCGTGATCGCCCCGGGCAGCAACGTCCTGCTGTATTCGGACGGTTTGGTCGAGGCGCACGATCCGGCCCAACAGATGTACGGCTTCCCGCGCCTGCGCGAGGCCATGACGGTCGACGACGCCGGGAGCGAGCTGCTCGACCGACTGCTCGACGAGCTCCACCGCTTCACCGGACCCGATTGGGAGCAGGAGGACGACATCACCCTGGTCACCCTCCGGCGTGCGTCGGGGGTGGCCGACGAGCCGGGCTGGCCGGACACGCCCGCCGACCAGGCCGCCGCGATGGCCGGCTCGCCGATCCTCACCGCCTTCTCCATCCCCGGCGAGGAGGGCAACGAACGGCTGGCGATGGACCGCGTGGCAGCCGCCGTCGAAGGCCTGGGCCTCACACCAGCCCGCCTCGAGCGCCTCAAGACCGCGGTGAGTGAGGCCGCTATGAACGCCATCGAGTACGGCAGCCAGGGCCGACCGGAGGTTCCCGTCGAGATCGTGGTCCAGACCACCGCCGACGCCGTCGTCGTGCGCATCACCGACCGGGCGCTGTCCGGGCCGCTGCCGGCCGACGCCGAAGCCCCGGACCTCGAGCGCAAGCTCGCCGGCGAGCAGAAGCCCCGTGGCTGGGGCCTCTTCCTGATCCGGAACATGGTGGATTCGATGGACGTGACGGGTGACGGGTCGACCCAGACGGTGGCCCTCACGATGGCACGCGAGGAGCGGATCGATGGATGACCGAACGTTCAATGCGGAGATCACGGAGGTCCCCGAAGAGGTCCGCGTCCGATTGACCGGCGATCTCAACGGGCGCGCAGACGAGACACTCGCGAACGCGTATTCCCGCGTGGCGGCGCTTGGCCCGCACCGGCTCAGCCTCGACTTCGAGCGCGTCGGCTACATCAACAGCACCGGCATTGCCCTTGTCGTCCGGCTGCTGGCCGACGCACGGCGCGACGGCCGAAAGGTCCGTGCCCTGGGTCTGACCGACCACTACCGGGAGATCTTTCGGATCACCCGGCTGTCGGATTTCATGGAAATCGTCGAAGGAGATGCTGTATGAGCGCCACCGTCATCGAGCTCGACCAGCGCGGGCCGGCGTCGATCCTGCGAATCGCGGGCGACGTGACATCCAGCAGCGAAGCCGACCTGATGGCCGCCTACGGCCTCGCAGCGGCCAACGGGTCATCTGTGGTGGTCCTCGACTTCAGCAAGCTCGCCTACATGAACAGTGGTGGCATCGGTCTGCTGGTGACGCTGCTCGTCCGAGCCCAGCGCGGCGGCGGCCGGCTCGTCGCGACCGGTCTGTCCGAGCACTATCGCCAGATCTTCAGCCTGACCCGTCTCGACGAGGCGATCGAGATCAAGGACGACGAAGCAGCGGCCGTGTCGGCCGCCAGCGCTTGACGAGGAGACCGAGATGACCGTCCCGACCGTCGAACCAGACCACGAGGACCGCCTCGATCGCGACGCAGGCAACTGGGCGAAGCCGGTCGATCGGCTGTCGGCGGCCGGGGTCGCCGGAGCCAAGGACGACGCCGTCACCGGCCGGCGCGTGTCGGGCCCGCTCCAGGGCTTCGGCCAGCTGTGGCAGAAGACATTCACCGTCCGACTCGAGGGTGTCGAGATCAGCCCGGAGGCCGTTGTCGCGACGTGGAAGGCGCGCTTCCCGGAGTTCTGGCCAAAGGGCCAGCACTTCTACGCGCCGCTGTCGGGGATCGCACCCGGTGAGGTCGCCCTGCTCGAGATCGCCCCGTTGCCGGGCGCGCCAGTCAATTTGTCGACCGGGGTCCTCGTCCTCTATGCCGACGACGAATCGTTCACGTTCATGACGCCCGAAGGCCATACCCTGTCGGCATGGATCACCTTCTCGGCACGACGCGACGGCGACGTGACGATCGCCCAGGCGCAGGCGCTGGAGCGACCGTCGGACCCATTCGACGAGCTGGCCTACATGCTCGGTGGCAACGGCCAGAACAACCGGTTCTGGCAGGCGACCTTGCACAACCTCGCCACGACCGTCGGCGTTGTGGTTCCGGTCGTCGACGTCCAGATCGCCTGCATCGACCGGAACCGTCAATGGCGACACTGGCGGAACATCCGCAACAGCGCCACGATCCGGTCCGCTCGACGGACCCTGACCGCGCCGTTTCGGAAGGTCGCCCGGCGCTGACCGCGTGACGACCTTGACGGCGAGCGCTGGCCGATCCCGTGCGATCGCGATCGGCGTGTGGGTCGCAGCACTCGCCGTCGCCGGCGGCGCCGTAGTGCTCGTGTTGCTCGGTCTGTCGACCCAAGAGGGCACCACCTGGGGCTTTCCGGGCTTCGGTGTCGTGTTGGCGATCACGTTCGGTACCGTCGGGCTCCTTATCAATGTGCGCGTGCCGGGCAATCGCATCGGCTGGTTGTTCGCGGCCATCGCTCTCGCTTCGGCGCTCCAGGAATTCGTCACCGGCTATGTCATCTACGGCGGTCTCGTCGCCCCCGGCTCGCTCCCTTGGGTCCTCCCGGTCGCCTGGATCGAGACATGGGACTGGGTACCCATCGCCGGCAGCGCGGTGATCTTCCTGCTGCTGCTGTTCCCGGATGGCGCGCTCCTGTCCGAGCGCTGGCGTCCGGTCGCCTGGCTATCGGTGGCGGCGATCGTGCTGGCCTCGATCGCGCTGAGCCTCCAGCCGGGGCCGATCAACAGCGCAGAGTTCCTGGACAACCCCCTCGGGATGACCGCACTGAGCGATTTCGTCGGTGTCGTTGGCGGGATCGGCTTCGTGGCGCTGATCCTGGGGGTGCTCCTGTCCGCCGCATCGATGGTCGCCCGGTTCCGCCGCTCGCGCGGGGTGGAGCGGGAGCAGCTCAAATGGTTCGCCAGCGCAGCGGTGTTCGCCGGCCTCGTCTTTGCCGGGCTTGGCCCCATCGACAAGGCCAACAAGGCCTTCGAGCTCCTGACCATCATCGCGTTCCTGGGCATGCCGATCTCGGCCGGTATCGCGATCCTGCGCTACCGCCTGTACGACATCGATCGGATCGTCAGCAACACGCTCGCCTACGCCATCATCTCGATCGTGCTGTTCGGGGTCTTCGCCATCGTCAACCTGACGCTCCAGAGCGGGCTGAGCAACTTCACGAACGGCGACACGTTGGCCGTGGCGGTCTCGACCTTGTTGGCGGCCGCCCTGTTCAACCCCGCTCGGAGCCGGGTGCAGAACTCGGTCGACCATCGCTTCCATCGTGCCCGCTACGACGGCGAACGCACGACCGACGCGTTTTCCGAGCGCATGCGCGATGAGCTGGATCTGGAAGCGACGCGGCGTGCATTGGTGGCGACGGTGGTCGAGTCGATCGGGCCTCGGAGCGCCACCATCTGGATCCGGTCCGGCGGTCGAACGCGATGATCGCAGCCTCGCGGATGCGCACATTGGAATGAGGCCTCCATCGAGGTGAGCGACGCCGGCGGCGACGGCAGCGTCGACGCCATCGTCGTCGGCGCCGGCCCGAACGGCCTGGCGGCGGCCATCACGCTGGCCCGGGCCGGGCGCTCCGTCCGCGTCTACGAGGCCGCGGATGAGGCCGGTGGCGGGGTCCGGACCATGGAGCTGACCCTGCCC
>JBBRXB010000028.1:0-3168 GCA_038248915.1 Candidatus Limnocylindrales bacterium
GAGTCGCTCGACTGCCTCGTCGAGGCCCGCGAAGGTCCCGGCGCCGACCCCAGCCAGCATGGCCGCGCCCAGGGCCGTCGACTCGTCCGAGGCCATGACCCGAACCGCGCGGCCCGTCACGTCGGCCTTCATCTGGAGCCAGAGCGGGCTTCGGGCGCCGCCTCCGACAACCCGGATCTCGTCCCCGGCCAGGCCCATCTCGTCGAGCCGATCGACGATGTCGCGCAGGGCGAACGTGCAGCCTTCGAGCAGCGCCCGGAACAAGTGGGCACGGCCGTGGTTGAGGGACAGACCGGCGTACACGCCACGGGCTCGGTCGTTCCAGCGCGGCGCCGTCGCACCTGACAGCGTCGGCAGAAATGTCACGCCATCGGCGCCAGGTCCCGTGGCGGTGGCCGCCTCGGCATCCAGTTGCGCCACGCTCGTGCCACCGCCCATCGTCTCGACGAACCAGCTGACGCTGCCGCCCGACACGAACCCCGGGTTCTCGACGAGCCAGACCCGCGGATCGGCGTGGCCGTGGGTCTCGACGAGGCCGGTCTCGTCGATGAGCGGGGTCGTGGCGGCAACGCAGACGGGCTCGGCCGTGCCGGTGATGTCGATGACGATGCCCGGGTGGATCCCGCCCGCTCCCAGGGAGGCGCCATGCTCGTCCCCGGTCCCGACGACGACCCGGGTGGCCGTCGTAAGCCCGAGCGTCTCCGCCGCCGCGGGCCGGAGCGGCCCGGCGACATCGGCCGCCGGAGCGATCGTCCCCAGCCTCGACGCGTCCAGCCCGGTCGCCTCGAGCATCCGGGCCGACCAGCCGCGCGTGGTGACGTCGTAGAGGAGCGTGGACGAGGCATTCGCGTGGTCGAGCACGCGCTCGCCGGTCAACCAGGAGAGGAGCGCGCTGCCGGGGAGGAGGAGTCCGGCAGCGCGCTCATAGATGGTGGGCTGGGCGTCAAGAAGCCAGAGCATCTTGAGAGCCACGTGGGACGCGTCGAGGTTGATGCCGGTCAGCCGCCGCACCTCGTCGCGGTCGATGGCATCGGCCAGGGTGCGGGCCTGCGACGTCGCGCGGCGGTCGAGCCAGATGATCGCGGGACCGAGCGGTTCAGCATCGGCATCGACGGCGACGAGGCCATCGACCTGCGTCGCGAGCCCGAGCACCCCGATCTCCGAGGCTTCGATCCCGGCATCGGCTCGCAACTCCCCGACGACGGCGGCGAGAGCCCGACGCCAGTCGAGCGCGTCCTGCTGCGCCCAGCCGGGATGCGGGTAGTCGACCGGGTAGGCGGCCGCGGCCTGGGCGATGACGGCGCCACCGGGGTCGAGGAGGATGCCCTTCAGGCTCTGCGAGCCGACATCGCAACCGATCGAATACATCCGCGGCGTCCAACCCTCAAATCGTCAGTCGTATGATGACTTCACGATAGGTCGGTGGAGGACGCCGGTCAACCCATCAGCCGTAGGAGATCACGCCGAGTAGCGGCTCGCCGGTCGACTGCCGGAATCCGGCGGTCGAGAGGTTGATCGTGATGTCGTCGCGGTCCGGCCAGTTCGGGTCGTAGAGCCGGATCGAGATCGGGCCGGTCGGGCCGGTCGGGCCGTCGGTCTCGTACGCAAAGGCGAGGACCTGGTGGTCGCGATCGAGCAGCATCGGGTTCCAGCCATGGTGCCGAACCAGGCCGACCATCGCGGGCCGTCCGGCATCGATCTCGGCGCGGATGCGCGGCCATGCGACTTCGAGCGTGCGTCGCACGAGCGTCGCGGAGTTCATCACGGCCGCCAGCCAGAAGGCGAGGGGCACGCGCATCCAGTCGAGCGACTGGACCTGCCGGCGGACGATGGCCCGGAACAAGGGCGAGCCGTTGGCCGGGGCGGTCACGTCGGCCGGGATCGGGCGGCTGGCCCCGAACCGCTCGCGCACGAGCCAGGTCATGCCGCCACACAGTCCCGACCTCGCGTCGCCGACACCGACCAGCCGCGGGTCGATGAGACCGAGCCGAAGCGTCGGCCCAGGCTCCCAGCTGTTCGCGAAATGCAGGCCGTTCACGCTGGGGAGGAACCCGGGCACGGCGTTGGATTCCGTCATCTCGGCCGCATCGTACGCCTTGACACACCATGATGGTTGACTATGATGGATAGCCATGAGGACCATCACCGCCACCGAACTACGCCAAAAGCTGGGCGAGATCCTGGATGCCGCATCGGCCGGCGAAAAGATCCTCATCGAACGGGATCACCGGCCCCTCGCGTACCTCGTGTCGGTCGAGGACGCACGGACCCTTGAGGCGCGGGACGAGGAGGTCGAGCGAGAGCTGGCGGCCCTCGATGCCCTCATCGCGATCGGCGATCGATGGAGAGAGGCGCATCCGCACCAGCCCGGTGAGATGACGGCGGAGGAGACCGTCCGCTGGGATCGCGATCACCGCGACGAGGAAAAGTGGGAGCGTAGCTTTCCGACGGCCTCGGCCGAGGCGGCCCACGACGATGCGTCGGAGCCTGACAATTGACCCAGCGCCCCGTCGTGATCGACGCATCGATCGCGATCGCGATCGCCCGCCGCGAGCCGCGGGCGGACAATGCGCTACGGTCGATCCGGGCCTGGTCCCAGGCGCGTCGTGAACGGATCGTGCCAAGCCAATTCTGGTACGAGCTCGTGAACGGTCTCGGACGACGACATGGGTTCACGGGCGAGGAGATCCTTGACGCGGTCTACCAAGCCGAGCGTTTCGGCCTGCGGACCGTAAACCCCGACCGCGGGACCCTGATGCTCGTGATCGACCGCGTCGAGCGCCTCGGACTCTCTGCGTACGATGCGCTCTACCTCGCGACGGCGGAATCGTTGCGGGCCGACCTAGCCACCTTCGATCGTCAGCTGGCCGCCGCTGCCGGACCCCGGGCGATCACGTTCGACGAAGGGCACGGCCTCCACGAGACGCAGAGCGTTTACGAGCACGATGTGACGTGGCCGAGCTACAAGGGAGCCTCGGCGTATCTCGCGAAGCTGCGCGCAGAGGCGCTGGCGGAGCGGGCCTAGTTGCTCGCGGGCGCGGCCGCCGCTGCGGACGGGCCCGGGGAAGCGGCGGGCGCCAGGCCAGGCGACGGGGAAGCAGCCGGATCGGATGCTGCCGGTGCCACGATCGGGGCCGCGTTCTCGGCGACCGTGACGCGAATCATCGC
>JBBRXB010000029.1:0-1848 GCA_038248915.1 Candidatus Limnocylindrales bacterium
GATCAGTGGCTCGACCTGCTGCGCGGGAACCGGGCCCGTGCAGAAGATCAATGGGTCATGCTCCTGGCCCTCGTACTGCTCCGGGTACAGATAGAGCTTCTTGCCCTTCGTGACGGCCGAGCGGGTGATCGCCTGCCGCGTCGAGCTGAAGATGCCGCCGAAGATCACATCGACGTGATCCTCCTCGACGAGCTTTGCCGCTTTCGCCTCGGCGACCGCGTCGGTCGTCTCGCCGTCCTCGAGGTAGAGATCGACCCGCCGCCCCAACAGGCCGCCGTTGGCGTTGATGTCGTCGATGACCATCCGGGCCACGTTCGCATCGGCGATACCCATGAATGAGAGTGGACCGGTCTGCTCGGCGATGACCCCGACCTTGATCGGTGAATCTGTCATGGCGGTAGTCCTCCTGACTCTTGCTGGTTGGGCTCGAAGCCGCGAGCCCGCGGAGCGACCAGACCGACCGTAGGCCGGCGGTTCGACGAACCTGGGCCTACGCGGGAACCGCGACCCGTGGCTGGATGGGCGTCAGGACCGGAGCCCGGTCCTCGATCGCCTGTGCCGCATCCAGGAGGAGGTCCTCCCGGAAGCGGGCGCCGATCAGCTGGACACCCTGGGGCAGATCCTCGTCGGCGCCGACCGGCACCGCGCACCCAGGCAGCCCGAGGATGTTCACCGGCAGGACCATCCGCATCGAGTTCGCGATCTCCCCGACACGCGAGATGTCGTCGCCGACGAGCCACGGTCGCTCGCACGAGACGGGGGACAGCACGATCGGGTGCTGGTCGAGGAACTGGCCCCAGGCAGCGCCGAGTTGATAGACTGCCATCCACGCCGCGAGCTGCGCTGCCTGGTCGACGGGCTTGAACACGCCCGTCGCTCGGCAGGCGTCGATGAAGGCGCGGACGCCGTCGCCGGCGACCGGCTCCATGCCTGGCCAGATCGTGTCGACGTCGGCGTAGATCGCTTGGACCCACGCAGCGGTCGCCTCGCCGATGTGCGGCGGCTCGGCGTCGACGACGTCGTAGCCGGCGTCGGCAAGCCAGCCGGCGGCGCGGTCGATCCCGGCCCGCACGTGCGGGTCGATCCCGGCGCCGAGCGGGTCACGGGCGACCGCCACCCGGATCCGACCGTGCAGGGCCGGGCCCTCGAGGGGCGCCGGTACCCAGCGCGGGTCGCGGACATCCGGGGCGCTCAGGATCCCGAGCGCGAGGCGGAGGTCCGCCACGCGACGGGCCATAGGGCCCGCGACCATCGTCATCTGGATCGAGATCGGCTGGACCGCGGGTTCCGTGACGGCACCCTCGGCGACGCGTCCGCGCGACGGCTTGAGTGCGCTGATCCCGCACATCTGCGCCGGGATCCGCAGCGAGCCGCCGAGGTCGTTGCCGAGCCCGAGCGGCGTCATCCCGGTCGCCAGGGCGACGGCCTCGCCGCCGGACGAGCCGCCCGGCGTGCGGGTCGGGTCCCACGGGTTGCGGGTGTGGCCGGCCCGGCCGCTCTCGGTGTGCCAGCGGAACGCGAAGTCCGGCAGGTTCGTGCGAGCCAGCGGAATGGCGCCAGCCTCGCGCAGCCGGGCGACCATCGGCGCGTCCGTCGAGGCGATCTGCCCCGCGAGTGCGGCAACGCCCCAGGTCGTGGCAGAGCCGGCCACGTCGATGTTCTCCTTGGCCGTGAACGGGACGCCGGCGAGCGGCCCGAGCGGCTTGCCTGCAGCGACCGCGCGGTCGATGCTGGCCGCAGCAGCGCGGGCCTCGTCGGCCAGGGTCACGGTGACCGCGTTGACATCCGGGTTGACCTCCGCGATGCGGGCCAGGTGGGCCTCGATCACCTCCGTCGACGTCACCTCGC